>NZ_CAJZAR010000048.1 GCF_914484835.1 Paraburkholderia tropica | reverse complement strand
CGCGGCGCTCGCCGGCGAGCGGCATGCGTGGCGCTGGGCGCGCGACGGCGCGAGTGTCGACGTCGTGCTCGATGCCGATCTGCGCGACACGCTGGCGGCGTCGAGCGAGGCGGGCGATCAGCGCGGCGCGGCGGCCGTGGAACTGCACGAATTGCGCGTCGGCGTGGCGTGGCCCGAGGGCGCGGACGCCGCGCCGCTCGTCGATGTGCTGTTCGCCTGCGCGCATGAAATCGTCGACGTGCTGCCGGCTTTCGTGCGCGTCACCGACGCGCTCGAGCGCGCGGCGGCGGGCAGCGCGAGCGGCGACGTCGCCGCCGTCCATGCCGATCCGGTCGATCTGCGCGACGCGCAGACCGCCGAGGCGGCGCTTGTGGCGATCGGCGCGAACATCAGCGCGCAGTGGTTCGGCAACGACGCGGGCGTGCGCGATTCGCCGAACACGGAGTTCATTCATCAGATGCGGGTGTCGCAGCGGCGTCTGCGCACGGCCATGCGGATCTTTTCGCCCTGGCGCGACGCGGTCTGGAACACGCATATCGCGCCTGAACTGAAATGGCTCGGGGAACTGCTCGGCGAGGCGCGCGACCGCGACGTGTTCGTCGAGTCGACGCTGCCGGCGCTCGCGGGCGCCGATACCGAATCCGCGCGCTGGAACGAAGTGCGCGACGCCGCCGAGGCGCAGCGGGCCGCCGCGCGTGCGCGCGTGCGCGAGGCGCTGGGGTCGCCGCGCTACGCCCACGCGGCGCTCGCCTGGCTGCAATGGCTGGCGGCGCTGGCGCGCCGGTCCGGCGCGTCGAACGAAGACGGGCGCTCGCTGCATCGGCATGCGAAGAAACGCGTGCGGCGCTATTACGAGCGCCTCGCGCAGACGCAGAAGCTCACCGCGATCGACGAGGCGAGCCGTCATCGCGCGCGCATCGGCGCGAAATATCTGCGCTACACGCTCGAATTTTTCGCGTCGATCACCTCGCGCCGCACGCGCACGCAGACCGCGCGCACGCTGATGCGCCTGCAAAGCGTGCTCGGCGACGGCAACGATGCGGCCGTGGCGCTGCGCTATCTCGAACGCATGGATGCGGAGCCGTATCAGCTCGGCTTCGCGCGCGGCTGGTGCGAGGCGGTCAAGCGCTATACGGCGAAAGAGGGCGAGCGGCTGCTGCGCGAACTGACGCCGCCGAAGGTGTCGCGCGGCGCGTGATCCGGCTTTTTCGTCCGTCCTGTGATCGCGCGCGATCCCTATAATCGACGCTCGATCCGAACTCTTTTCAGGCCCGCGCGATGAGCGATTCTCCTTCCACGCCCGCTTCCGTCGAACCGGCGCCGCCCGCGCCCGCTGATGCCGCTGATGCCACCGTGCCCGAACTGGGCGTCGGCGGCTCAGTCTGGTTTCAGGCGGGTGCGCAGATGCTCGGCGGCGCGTCGCGCATCGCGCTGCTGGCGGCGATCCGCGAAACCGGTTCGATCACGGGCGCGGCCAAGGCGGTCGGCATGAGCTACAAGGGCGCGTGGGACACGATCGACGCCATGAACAATCTCGCCGGCGAGCCGCTCGTCGTGCGCGCGGCCGGCGGCAAGGGCGGCGGCGGCACGACGCTGACGCCGCGCGCGCTGCGTCTTATCGATACGTATGGCGCCATCGAGCGCGAGCATCGCCGCTTTCTCGAGCGCGCGGCGCAGGCGGTGAGCGCGCTCGGCGGCGCGCCAGACGGCGCGAGCGGCGATCTCGCCGTGCTGGGCCGCTTCGGTCTGCGAACCAGCGCGCGCAATCAGCTTTATGGCACGGTCACGGCGCTCGTGCGCGGCGCGGTCAACGACGAAGTGTCGATCGCGCTGCCGGGCGGCCAGACGCTCGCGGCCATCGTGACGCGCGAGAGCGCCGAGTCGCTCGGGCTGGCAGTCGGCTCGGATGTGGTGGCGCTCGTGAAGGCATCGTCGGTGCTGCTGGTGGCAGGCGGCGCGGACGGCGAGGCGGCGCGGCTCTCGACGCGCAATCGCCTGGGCGGCACGGTGAGCGCGCTGCGGCGCGGCGAGGTGAATGCGGAGGTGAGACTGGAATTGGCGGGCGGCGTCGTGATCGCGGCGATTGTGACCGACGCGAGCGTCGTGGCGCTCGGGCTCGACGTGGGCGTGGCCGCGACGGCCGCGTTCAAGGCGTCGAGCGTGCTGCTGGGCGTGGCCGGATGACCGATGCGCCAGGCTCTGGCGGGAGGGACGCGCTGAAAGCGCGGCTTGAACCCGCGACTTGAACCCTCAGCTTGAACCCTCAGCTTGAACCCTCAGCTTGAACCCGCGCCTCAGGCGACGCGCTGCGTCGGCGGCGTGAGCGTGTCGCGGGTCTGCGAGACCGGTGCGGTCGGCGTGCCGGGCGTGCGCGTGTTGCGATTGGCCTTCCACTTGGCGCGCACGAACGGCTGATTGTGGCCCGACACCGTGAGCGCCAGATTCGTCACCCAGCGGTGCGTGGGCACGCGCACGTCGTGCACGGCGAACGCCAGCGCCGCGAGACTCAGCGTGACCACCGCCGCCGAAATGCGCGTGGACGGCGTCTTCCACCAATAGACCACGAACGCGAGCGCGGTGAGCGCCCCGACGATGCAGCCGGTGACGGCTTCGGACGGCGAGTGCGCGACCAGCACCACGCGCGACGCCCCGACCGCGATACCCATTGCCAGCCCGATCGCCACGCCCGTGGCGCGCAGCGCCGTGCGGCTGCCTTGCAGCATCAGGAAAAAGGCCACCGGATAGACCGCCGTGGAGAGCATGGCGTGTCCGCTCAGCCCCGTGAAATCGTAGGAACGCACGCCCACGCCCCAGCCCAGGAACGCGATCTTGGTGACCGTGACGAGGCCGATTGACGCACCCAGCAGGAACAGCCAGCTTGCCGCCATGCGCCACGAATAGCCCGTGAGCAGCCACAGCGCGATCCCGAGCGCGAGCGGCAAGGTCAGGCCCGCGCCGCCGAGGTTCGTGATCGAGATCCAGAGATGTGAGGGTAAGTCGGGCATGGCAGGGCGCCGGGGTGACGCGGGCGTTAGAGGGTATCCATTGTTTAACGCGCGAGCGGCGGGGTGAGCCGACACGCGCGTCGCGTGACATTCCAGTATAGCGGCGTCTCAGAATGGGTCTGTGCGGTGCAGTGCACGAAAGTGCCGGATCGACCGGCTGGATTCGTTGGACAAGCGTTTCTGCAGCACGTGCGGAATGGTGTTATTGTGCATCGCACAACAGATGGCCGTGGCAATTCGCCTCGGGCGTCCGACCCCCTTTCACGAGGCCGCTGATGACGAAAAATCTGACGAAGCTATGGGCGGGTGGCATGCAGCGTCTGCTCGCCATCCAGAAACGCGCAGCCCGCGAGGCGCTGCGGGAGGCTGGCGTGCACACGCCGGACGTGCAGGATATGTGGTGCGGCGCCCAGCAAGCCGCGCATGCCGCGGGCGAAGCCGTGGCGCGCGCAGTTCACGGCGCGCAGGCGCAGACGCAGACTGCCGCGCAAACCGAGGCCGCGCGGCCGCCGATGCGCGAATCGCGCGTCGGTCCGCGTGCTGCCGCGTGGGCGGCGGGCGAATGGCATCGCGATGACTATCTTGCCCCGGGCATGTCGCGGCCGCTCGCTTACGGGCTGTATCTGCCGCCGGGGCTCGACACCACGGACATGCCGCTCGTGGTCATGCTGCACGGCTGCAAGCAGACGATGGATTCGTTCGCGGAAGGCACGCGCATGAACCTGCTGGCCGACAAGCACGGCTTCGCGGTGCTCTACCCGGAGCAGTCGGCGCAGGCGCATCCGCATCAGTGCTGGCACTGGTATGACGCGCGTCAGGCGGCGGGCGGCGGCGAGGTGACGGCGATCATCTCGCTCATCGATTCGCTCGCGCAGACGCACGGCTTCGACCGCTCGCGCGTCTATCTGGCGGGTTTGTCGGCGGGCGCGGGGCTGGCTTCGATGCTGGCGGTGCGCGCGCCGGGCCGTTTCGCGGCCGTGGCGCTGCATTCGGGACCGGCGTTCGGCGAGGCGCGCTCGGGCGTGTCGGCGCTAGACGTGATGCGGCGCGGATTGCATCACGATCCGGTCGCACTCGTCGACGATCAACTGGCGGGCCGCGCGTATCCGGGCATGCCGGCGCTGATCGTGCAGGGCGACGCCGATGCGGTCGTCGCGCCGGTCAATGCCGAGCAACTCGCGGCGCAATTCCTGCGTCTGAACGGTCTCGCCGATGCGGATGGCGTGCGTCGGGGCGTCGTGTCGCACGAAAGCGAGGGCGACGGCTACACGCTGCACGACTATGCGCGCGACGGCGCGAGCTTGGTGCGCCTGTGCCGCGTGAGCGCGCTCGATCATGCGTGGAGCGGCGGCGACGATACCGTGCCGTTCCACTCGTCGGCAGGCCCGGACGCCAGCGCGATGATCTGGGACTTTTTCGCATCGAAGCGCCGCGAAGCCGTGGCCGACGACTTCTACGAGGACGGCGAACTGGCCCAAGGCGCGGGCTGAGCACGGCAATTCGGCGGCAATTCGTTGAACAGATGCGACAATCCGTGTCGCATTAAGGGTTTACCCTAGTCAGGGTTTTCCCTATAATGGCTCTATTCCTTCCGCGGGCGAGTGCCCAAATTATCGGAGCCAGACCATGTACCTGATCAGCCGCTTTTTCCTGTTCCTCACGAAATCCGCCGAAACCTCGCGCAAAGAGCGCGAAGAAGCCTATCTGTCTGAATCGGCCGACATTTACGATCTGGAATTCCGCATGCGCAAGCTCGACCGCGAGAAGACCGGCCGTCAACCGTCGTGGATGAACCACTACGGCTAAGCCGGTCGGCGCAATCGCGTCGCCCTGGTTGCACTTGCAGTTGTTGCAGTATCCGCAGTTCCCAGTCGAAGTCCGAAAAGCAAACGGGGCGCACCATGGCGCCCCGCGGGTGTGACCAGCCGCATCGCGCGGCAGGCTTTAGCGTCCCGAACCCGGCGAATTCGACGAATCGGGCAGATCGGCGGCGGTTTTTTCCTGCACGCCGTAGCAGCCGCGATAGGTCGCGTAGAACGAGCAGTAGAGCATCGTCGTGACCAGAATGAGCGCCGGCATCAGGATCGCCAGCGCGAAATCACCGGCGCCCAGCGCGCGCAGCAGCGCCGACAGTCCCAGCGACACCCCGATCGACACGGCGAACCACAGCGCGCCGTACACCACGAACGCCCCCTTGTTGCGCCAGCAGCTCACGATGCTGAAGAACATCGCCTTGACCGGCGGCACGTCGTGCCACGCGGTCAGCACCGGCGCGAACCAGAACATCATCGAAACCGGCACGTAGGCCGCCAGCGAGGCGAGCACGGCGAACGGCACATTGGTGTTTTCCAGCGCCTCGGTGTCGAGCGAGCCGCCCAGCGTCATCAGGCGCAGCAGCGTGCCGCCGTCCACGAGCGCCGATGCCGCGAGCACCAGCGTCATCGCCACCACGTAAATCCCGCCCAGCACGAACAGATGCTTCGTGACCGCTTGCCCATACGAGCGGAAACCGTCGACGAGAATGGTCGGAAACACCGGCTTGCCCGCGATGGTGTCGCGGCATGCGGCCATGAAACCGACGGCGATGCCCGGCACGAAGATGAGCGGCAGCACGCCGCCGATCACCGGGACCGCGGAGATGAGCGTCATCGCCAGCAGATACGCGAAGAACAGCGTGAGAAAGGCGAGCGGATTGCGGCGGAACAGCCAGATGCCCTGGCGGAACCACACATAACCCTGCTTCGCGGGGACTTCGATCAGTTGCATGTACGGTGGGAATGTGCGTGAAAGGCGTCGGGCACGCCGGCGCGGCGCGCGCGCAGGATGCGCTCGAAATGGCCCGGATCGTGCGGCTTGAGCAGCTCGGCCGAGCGCGGCAGATAAAAATCATACAGGCGCGAGACCCAGAAGCGGTACGCGCCCGCGCGCAGCATGTCGGTCCAGTGGCGGCTTTCCTCGGGCGTGAACGGACGCACGGTCTGGTAGGCGCGCAGCATCGCTTCGACGCGCGCGGCGTCGAGTTCGCCGGTCGCGAGGTCGACGCACCAGTCGTTCACGGTCACGGCCACGTCGAACACCCACTTGTCGCAGCCCGCGAAATAGAAGTCGAAGAAGCCGCCGAGGCGCACCGTGTGGCCCGTTTCCGGGTTCGCGTGCGCGAACAGGGCGTTGTCGCGGAACAGATCGCAGTGGCACGCGCCGCCGGGCAGCGCGGCGTAGTCGTCGCTCGCGAAGAATGCCTGCTGATGCGCCAGCTCGCTTTCGAGCAGATCGCGCTGCGCGCCGTCGAGGAACGGCGCGACGGTCGGCACGGTCTCCTGCCACCAGGGCAGGCTACGCAGATTCGGCTGGTCGCCCGTGAAGTCGCGGCCCGCGAGGTGCAGACGCGCCAGCATCTGGCCGACTTCGGCGCAATGCTCGACGCCGGGCGCGAGTTCCGGCGCGCCGTCGAGCTTCGTGACGATGGCTGCGGGCTTGCCGTGCAGCAGGCCGAACAGCGCGCCGTCCTTGCGCGGCATCGGGTCGGGCACCGGCACGCGGTGCGAGGCCAGATGGCGCATCAGGTCCAGATAGAACGGCAGCTGCTGCGCCGTGAGCTTCTCGAAGATCGTCAGGACGTACTCGCCGCGCGTCGTCGTCAGGAAGAAGTTGCTGTTTTCAATGCCGGACTGGATGCCGCGAAATTCGACCACGTCGCCAAGATCGTAGTCGTGCAGCCAATGGGCAAGCTGGGTGTCGGTGACAGCGGTGAAGACGGCCATGCCTGAGGTCGTGAGGTGTTCGTAATCGGGGCCCGGTTCGCGGACGTGGCCGCTCGCGCCAGAAAGGTTTCAGGGGCGGCGTGCCAGGCGGGAGGCGGCGCGGACAGCGCACGCCGCCCGCGCGCGAAGGGACGTATCAGTAATGCAGGTTGATCGACGGCAGGCGCGTGCTGGCCTGGCCGTTCTGGCGGACTTGCGGCGAGGTGTCGGGGTTCGAGCTCATCGTGTAATGCGTGCCGAACTTCGATTGCACGTTGATCTCGACGGGCTTGCCCTTGTCGCGGTATTCGGTGATTTCGGTGCCGGTCGGGCTGACCTCGTGAAAGCTCGGCGTGCGCGGCACGTCGTTGATGTCGACCTTCGAGCTGACGCGCGCAGCCGGACGGTTGATCTTCTCCAGATTGGGCAGGCCGGCCCGTTCGTTCTCGGACTGGGCAGGCTGGGCGGACTGGGCCTCGACGGCGGTCTGGGCGTCGTCGGCCGGCGCAGCCATGGCGAACCCGCTGAACGCGAGCGTCGCCGCGGCGGCGGCTAGAAGGTGCGACTTCATTGTGATTCTCCTGTCGACCAGACCTGGCAGGTCAACGCCGTCATCTGGTCCCATGCAAGGGATGGGATCCTCCAATTCTAGCAAATTCGCGCCCCGATTCGCGTGTCGGGCCGCGCTTGCGGGGCGGCTCGCGTGCCCGCGCGGCGGGCCTCGCGCCGGGACGGGAAATCGCCCGCCTGCGCACAGGGCGATGTCAGATTGTCCTGCTTCCGTGCTAATGTCGTTCAAACGAACCAGGGCATACGACAATGAACAACGATATCAACGGGCGGCCCTTCATGACGCCACCACACGACTTTCCCGTCGAAGCCTTCGAAGACGCCGCCGACGCCGTCGCGCGCCTCGCGGCCATCTATGAGGCGAACACCTCGTTCCTGCGCGATGCGTTTGCGCGCTACCGCCGCGGCGAAGCGTTCGAGCGGCGCGTGCGCGCATGCTATCCGTTCGTGCGCATTCGCACGGCAGTGAACACGCATATCGACTCGCGGCGCTCGTACGGTTTCGTGGCGGGCCCCGGCGAATTCGAAACCACCGTCACGCGCCCGGACCTGTTCGGCAACTACTATCGCGAGCAGTTGCGCCTGCTCGCGAAGAACCATCACGTGTCGATCGAAGTGGGCGTCTCGGAGCAGCCCATTCCCGTTCACTTCGCGTTCGCCGAAGGCATTCACCTCGAAGGCGATCTCGACCGCGAGCGTCTCTTCGCGATGCGCGATGTGTTCGATACGCCCGACCTCGCGCAACTCGACGACCGCATCGTGAACGGCACCTACGAACCGGCGCACGGCGAGCCGTTTCCGCTCGCGTTGTTCACGGCGCCGCGCGTGGACTTCTCGCTGCATCGGCTCAAGCACTACACGGCCACGGCGCCCACGCATTTCCAGAACTACGTGCTTTACACGAACTACCAGTTCTATATCGACGAGTTCGTGAAGCTCGGCCGCGCGATGATGGCGCGCACCGACGACGCCGATCTGCGCAACTACCGCAGCGAATACACCTCGTTCGTCGAGCCTGGCGACGTGGTCACGTACAACGCGAATCTCGGCGAGCAGGACGACGAGGGCACGACGCCGGCGCGTCTGCCGCAGATGCCCGCGTATCACCTCAAGCGCGCGGACGGCAGCGGCATCACGATGGTGAACATCGGCGTGGGACCGTCGAACGCGAAGACGATCACCGATCACATCGCGGTGCTGCGCCCGCACGCGTGGATCATGCTCGGCCACTGCGCGGGGCTGCGCAACACGCAGCGTCTCGGCGACTACGTGCTGGCGCACGGCTATGTGCGCGAGGATCACGTGCTGGACGCCGATCTTCCGCTGTGGGTGCCGATTCCCGCGCTCGCCGAAGTGCAGGTGGCGCTCGAACGCGCAGTCGCGCAGGTCACGCGGCTCGACGGCGTGGAACTCAAGCGCGTGATGCGCACGGGCACGGTGGCGAGCGTGGACAACCGCAACTGGGAACTGCGCGATCATCGCGAACCGGTGCAGCGCCTCTCGCAGAGCCGCGCGATCGCGCTCGACATGGAAAGCGCGACGATTGCCGCGAACGGCTTCCGCTTCCGCGTGCCGTACGGCACCTTGCTATGTGTTTCGGACAAGCCGCTGCACGGCGAGCTGAAACTGCCCGGCATGGCCGATTCGTTCTATCGCGCGCAGGTCGATCAGCATTTGCAGATTGGCGTGCTGGCGATGGAGATCCTGCGCACGAACGGGCTGCATAAGCTCCACAGCCGCAAGCTGCGCAGCTTCGCGGAAGTGGCGTTCCAGTAACGCCGGGATTGGGCGGCGGGCGACTTTGCGCGATGCGCCGTTGCGTATCGCGCTGCCCGCCGTTCAAGCCGGCGCGGCGCACATGACGCTTGCGGGCAGACGCGCGTAGCGGCCGCCGTCGATGCGGATGGCGAGGTTGCGCGACTTCACGGTCATGGCGATACGCGTGAAGGGATCCACGGGAACCGCCGTGGGCTGCCGATAGCACACGCGCCGCAGCGCTGACTCGGCAGCAGCTTCCTGGTCGAGCAGCGCGTTCATCCGGTCGACCGAGCATAGCCAGCGGTGCAAGGCATACGATCCGATGATGCCAACGACTATTGCCGCAGCCGGGATGCCGAACAGGACTTCTACGGGCCATTCATTCATTTTCTGTACCGCTCCAGTGTGATTTTGGACAAGGTGAGTAGCGTGGCCAGCGCGTAAGCGGTGCAACTCAGCTTGTGAGGTGTGCCCCATGTTTCTCCAGCACCGACGCTGCCTTCGGGATGGAGGCTCAGCAGCCACATCGCAAAGATGCCGCACGATAAAACTAGCGCAAAGAAGGCAATGCAGTGATCGAGTATCCAGATCAAGTTATTCGCGCAGTTTCGACGTCTGGCCAGGCGATTTCGATGCGCCCAGCGGCGGCGCGCCGCGAATCGCGTGAGCGAAGGCGCGGGCGGTAAGGGCAGCCGTGGGCGGTGCGTGATCGAGAGATTCATGCACGGCAGCACCACGGCGAGCGCAGCGGCCATCATCGCCGGCGTGAAGAATTCCAGCGCGTGACAGGCGGCGCGGCCGCGTAGCGCGCAGATCTCGTCTCGCAACTTGTATTCGATGAGGATGAGCGCGAGCGGCGCGATCACGACGATCGCGGTCACGAGCAAATTCCAGCCGTATGTCCACGCGCGCGGCTCGCCTGTCTGCGCCGCGATGCAGTCGGATTGCGGTTCTACCGGTTCGATCAATTCGTCACCTGCCGTCGCCTGTTGTCCTTCGCTTCACTGTAGTCACGCGGTGCGCGTCCGAAAGCGCGTGACGCGGGCATGCAACAGGAAGCGGCCGTGCCGTGTGCGCTCGTGCAAGCGGCGTGCGGAAAAGGTCTGAAAACCGGGGTGGCAGGCCATTCGGCCTGGTGTGCGGGCGCGGGGCCGCTGTGGGCGCGTCGGCGGCGCGAGACCCGTCCGCCGAACGGGTGCGGCGAAGTTGACGGCGCACTCGTCGGCGAAGTCGTCGGCGAACTTGCCAGCAGGCGCAACGACAAACGGCGCTGCGCAAAAAAAGAGCCGCTCGTCAGCGGCCCGGAAATCGTGCCTTGCATCACACGAGTGAGACAAGTTTCACTCTAGGCGACGGATTGCTGCACTGCAAAATCAGCGCGCATAATCTTCAGAAGAAATCGTGGCAAGCATTGCGTGCTGTGTGTTTGGCGTCGCGTTGCAATGCAGTGTCCACGCAGTGTCCGCGCAGTGTCCGCATATTCAAATCGCATTCCGAATCAATCCGGGGCAGCCGCGTCGCGATTGTTCACTGCCCGAATCCGCTCAATCCAATCAGACTGCCCGCCGCCAGCAGCCAGAGCGGATGAATCTTCGTGCGGAACGCGAGCACGGCGCAGACGCCGGTGATCGCCCACGCGATCCACGTCGGGTCGGAGGCTTTGGCGATCAGCACGGCGCTTGCCGCCACGAGTCCCGCCGTGACCGGCACGAGCCCGCGCTGCGCGATGCGGCGCCACGGCCGGTCCTTGAAGCGGTCCCACGCGTGGAGCGCCGCGATCGTCACGAGCGAGGACGGGCCGAACTTGGCGATCGAGGTCACCAGCATGCCGGCCCAGCCGGCCACGTGCCAGCCGACGAGCGTCACGACCATCATGTTCGGGCCGGGCGCGGCCTGCGCGAGCGCGAACAGCGCGCTGAATTCGCTGGCCGGCATCCAGTGATGCACCTCGACGACCTGGCGCTGCATCTCCGGCAGGATGGTGTTGCCGCCGCCGAACGCGAGCAGCGAAAGCTGGCTGAAGATCGCGGCGAGCGCAACGAGTGTCGAAGTCATCGCGCACCGCCTTCGCGACGCGCGGCGCGCGCGGCCAGCGCGATGCCGAGCGGCGTCAGCACGAGCATCGTCGGCAGGAGCGGTATGCGCAGCGCGGCGATCGCCACGAAACCGAGCAGCGCGACCAACGCCGCCGCCTTGTCGTGACGCAGCGGCAGCACGATCTTGAGCGCCATCGACACCAGCAGTCCGGCCGCGGCCGCCGCGAGCCCGACGAACAGATGGCGCACGTGCGGGTCGTTCTGCGTGCGCTCGTAGAGCACGCCGAGCCCGATCACGACGATCGACGGCCCCGCGATCAGGCCGAGCAGGCCCGCGAGCGCGCCGCGCCAGCCGTGAAAGCGCATGCCGATCGCCACCGACAGGTTGATGACGTTGCCGCCCGGCAGGAACTGGCACAGGCCGAGCAGATCGGTGAATTCCGCGCCGCTGAGCCAACGGCGCTGCTCGACGATGGTGCGCCGTGCGAGCGGCAGCGCGCCGCCGAACGAGGTGAAGCCGAGGCCGAGAAAGCCGAGGAAGATTTCGCGCGCGCTGGGTGCGTGCGTGGCGCTCTGCGGCGCGGCATCGGCCTGATTGGCGGGGGCGGTGGAATCCGGGGGCGCGACGGCGGGCGTATTTTTCATGCGGGGACCTCTGAGGCAAGCCGTGAGCGTAGCGCCGATCGGCCTCGCCACAAAACGATTTTTTAGGCGTTCTCTTGTGATCTAGAATCACAAGCATGACACGCTCGCTTCCTCCCTTTCCCGCGCTGCGCGCGTTCGAAGCCGCCGCGCGGCACAACAGTTTCACGGCCGCCGCCGGCGAACTCCATGTGACTCACGGTGCCATCAGCCGTCAGGTTGCCGCGCTGGAGGCGTGGACGGGCGTGCAGGTGTTTCATCGGCACGGCAAGCGCGTCGCGCTCAACGAGCACGGCCGCCGCTATCTCGCCGCCGTGCAGGCCGCCTTCGACGACATCGCGCGCGCCACCGAGCAGTTGCGCGACACGGGCGCCGTGCGCGTGCTGCGCGTGAACGCGCTGCCCACCTTCGCGATGAAATGGCTGCTGCCGCGTCTTTCGCAGTTTCAGCGGCTCGCGCCCAATGTCGAACTGCGGCTGTCGACGTCGAATGCGCCGGTCGAGACGCTCGATGCGTTCGACGTCGCCGTGCGGCGCGGTCCCGCGCATTGGCGCGACTGCGCGAGCGGCCATTTTCTCGACGAAATGGAGTTGCCCGTTTGCAGTCCCGCGCTGCTCAAGCGTGCGCCGATCCAGCACGCCGACGACCTCGCGCGTCACGTCTTGCTGCATTCGGACACGCGTCCCGACGCGTGGCGCGCATGGCTCGCGGCAGCGGACGTGAAGGCGCGCTGCCGCAAGAAGCAGTCGTTCGATCACTTCTATCTGGCGCTGCAGGCGGCCGTGGATGGACTGGGCGTGGCGCTCGGCCCGCTGCCGCTGCTCGACGACGAACTGGCGTCGGGGCGGCTCGTCACGCCGCTCGCCGGTCCGCTGCTGGACGCGCGAGGCTATTGGTGGGTGGCGCGCCGCGAAGTGGCGGACGTGCCCGAGGTCGCGCAATTTTGCGGCTGGCTGGAGGAGCAGGCGCGCGCCCAGCCGGCGCAGGTCGCGGCGGCTTGATATCACGACCGATATCACGATCGATGTGGCGATCGCGGCGAGTGCGAACACGCGCCTGCAAGCCCGAAGAAAGCTGCAGAAATAAAAGCGGCGCGATGCCTGGCAGCGATCGCGCCTCGATAGCGATAAAGCGACGCTCACGCCGCGCGGGCCTCAAACCCGCGCGCCGCGACGTCAAGCTCGTTGCATCACGCCATCACAGATAGAACATGCGGTCTTCGTCCGAGTCGCCGCGCGTGGGATGTTCCTTCTCCCCTTCCTCGCCGCTGTCCTCGTAGAACTTCAGCACAGCTTCGAGCACCTGGTCCGGGTCGTCGATCACCTGCATCAGATCCATGTCTTCGGGATTGATGAGGCCCATCGGCACGAGCGCCGAGCGGAACCACGCGAGCAGGCCTTCCCAGAACTCCGCGCCCACCAGAATGATGGGGACGTGACGCGACTTCTTGGTCTGGATGAGCGTGAGCACTTCGGCCAGTTCGTCGAGCGTGCCGAAGCCGCCGGGCATCACGATGACCGCGTCCGAGTTCTTCACGAACGTGACCTTGCGCGTGAAGAAATGGCGGAAGCGCAGCGAGATGTCCTGCCACTGATTGCCCGACTGCTCGTGCGGCAACTCGATGTTCAGACCGACCGAAGGCGACTTGCCCGCGTGCGCGCCCTGGTTGGCCGCTTCCATGATGCCGGGACCGCCGCCGGAGATCACGGCGAAGCCCGCGTCGGACACTTTTCGCGCGATCGTGCTCGCCAACTGGTAGTACTTCGAGTCGGGTTTCAGGCGCGCGGAGCCATAGATGCTGACCGCTGGCCGGATCTCGGACAGGTATTCGGTCGCCTCGATAAACTCTGCCATAATCGTGAACATCTGCCACGATGCGCGCGCCTTCTTGGCCGTTGCGCGCTCTTGATCTGCGAGTGAACGCAGACTCGGAATCACTTTTCTCTTGTCCATAATGCCTGAAGAACTACGCGTGGAAACGAAGCTACAAACTGAGCTGGAAGGTAAGACCTTATTACTGGTCGACGGCTCCAGCTATCTCTATCGGGCCTTCCATGCGATGCCGGATCTGCGCGGTCCCGATGGCGAACCCACGGGCGCGCTTTACGGCATCATCAACATGCTGCGTCGAATGCGCAAGGACGTTACGGCAGAGTATAGCGCGTGCGTGTTCGATGCCAAGGGCAAGACGTTTCGCGACGACTGGTATCCCGAGTACAAGGCCAATCGGCCGTCGATGCCGGAGCCGCTCGCAGCACAAATCGAGCCCATCCACACGGCGGTGCGCGCGCTCGGCTGGCCGCTCCTGATGGTCGAAGGCGTGGAAGCCGACGACGTCATCGGCACGCTCGCGGCGCAGGCCGAAAAGCTCGGCATGAAGGTCATCGTTTCCACCGGCGACAAGGACCTCGCGCAGCTCGTGACCGACCGCGTCACGCTCATCAACACGATGACGAACGAAATGCTCGATCGCGAAGGCGTGATCGCGAAGTTCGGCGTGCCGCCCGAGCGCATCATCGACTATCTTTCGCTGATCGGCGACACCGTCGACAACGTGCCGGGCGTGAACAAGTGTGGCCCGAAAACGGCCGTGAAGTGGCTCACGCAATATGACTCGCTCGATGGCGTAATCGCGCACGCGGACGAAATCAAGGGCGCCGTGGGCGGTTATCTGCGCGACGCGCTCGACTTCCTGCCGATGGCGAGAAAGCTCGTCACGGTGGAAACGGCCTGCGATCTCGCACCGCATCTGGAGTCGATCGACGCGTCGCTCGTCACGCGCCCCGAAGCGCGCGAGGAACTGCGCGATATCTTCGCGCGTCACGGCTTCAAGACCTGGCTGCGCGAAGTGACCGAAGCGAGCCAGCAGAGCGAGACGGTGCCCGCCGCCACCCAGGGCAACGCGCCCGCCCAGGACGCGAACGTGCAGCCCGCCTTGTTCGTCGACGCGCCGCGCCACTACGAAACCATTCAGACGTGGGAGCTGTTCGACGCCTGGCTCAAGAAGATCGAAGCCGCCGAACTCACCGCGTTCGACACCGAAACCACGGCGCTCGATCCGATGGTCGCGAAGCTCGTCGGCATGTCGTTCTCGACCGAGCCTGGCGTGGCCGCGTATCTGCCGCTCGCGCATCGCGGTCCCGACGCGCCCGAGCAATTGCCGATCGACGACGTGCTCGCGCGTTTGAAGCCCTGGCTCGAAAGCGCGCAGCACAAGAAAGTCGGCCAGCACATGAAGTACGACGAGCAGGTGCTCGCGAACTACGGCATCGAACTGGCCGGCGTCGAGCACGACACGCTGCTCGAATCGTACGTGCTCGAATCGCATCGCACGCACGACATGGACAGCCTCGCGCTGCGCCATCTCGGCATCAAGACGATCAAGTACGAAGAGGTCGCGGGCAAGGGCGCGCAGCAGATCGGTTTCGACGAAGTGGCGCTGGAAACGGCCGCCGAATACGCCGCCGAAGATGCCGACGTCACGCTGCAACTGCATCGCGCGCTCTATCCGCAGATCGCGCCGGAGAAGGGCCTCGACTACGTGTATCGCAGCATCGAGCTGCCCACTTCGCGCGTGCTGCGCAAGATGGAACGCAACGGCGTGCTGATCGACACCGAGCGGCTCGACAAGCAGAGCGCGCAGATCGCCGTGCGTCTCGTCGAACTCGAACAGGAAGCGTATGCGCTCGCGGGCGGCGAATTCAATCTCGGTTCGCCCAAGCAGATCGGCCAGATCTTCTTCGAGAAGCTGCAGTTGCCGATCGTGAAGAAAACGCCGAGCGGCGCGCCGTCCACCGACGAAGAAGTGCTGCAAAAGCTCGCCGAAGATTATCCGCTGCCGAAGCTGCTGCTCGAACATCGCGGCCTCGCCAAGCTGAAATCCACTTATACGGACAAGCTGCCGCGCATGGTCAATGCGCAGACGGGCCGCGTGCATACGAATTACGCGCAGGCCGTCGCGGTCACGGGCCGTCTCGCGTCGAACGATCCGAATCTGCAGAACATTCCCGTGCGCACCGGCGAAGGCCGTCGCATTCGCGAGGCGTTTATCGCGTCGCCGGGCTGCAAGATCGTGTCGGCCGACTATTCGCAAATCGAGCTGCGCATCATGGCGCATATTTCGGGCGACGAATCGCTGCTCGCAGCCTTCGCGCGCGGCGACGACATTCACCGCGCGACCGCCGCCGAAGTGTTCGGCGTGACGCCGCTCGAAGTGAGCAACGATCAGCGCCGCATCGCCAAGGTCATCAATTTCGGCCTGATTTACGGCATGAGCGCGTTCGGGCTCGCGTCGAATCTCGGCATTACGCGCGACGCGGCGAAGCTCTATATCGACCGTTATTTCGCGCGCTATCCGGGCGTCGCGCGCTATATGGACGAGACGCGCATGGACGCGAAATCGCGCGGCTATGTGGAGACGGTGTTCGGCCGCCGACTGTGGCTGCCCGAGATCAACGGTGGCAACGGTCCGCGCCGCCAGGCTGCCGAGCGCGCCGCCATCAACGCGCCGATGCAGGGTACGGCCGCCGACCTCATCAAGCTCTCGATGATCGCCGTGCAGAAGTGGCTCGACGAGCGCAAGATCGGCACGAAGATGATCATGCAGGTGCACGATGAACTGGTGCTCGAAGTGCCCGACGCGGAACTCTCGGAAGTGCGCAAGTGCCTGCCGGAACTGATGTGCTCGGTGGCGAAGCTGAAGGTGCCGCTCGTCGCCGAAGTGGGCGTGGGCGCGAACTGGGAAGAGGCGCACTGAGTTTGTTTTTTACGTGCGCGCTTTACGCGCACGCTGAAGCCGCACCGTAACGAAGAAGCCGTAACCGCGCGAGCGGCATCGCGCAAGTGGGCGGAGCACATGCTATGCATGTGCTCGCCGGCCTTGCCGCCGCGCGTTCCGTCATCCGACAATGAACCGACGGCCGAAGGCCGCCGCTGTTTGCAGACTGTGTATCGAGGCAGGCACGCGGCGCGCATCGGACGTTCTATCGCCAATCGACATGCACGGAGAAACTATGCATCGCTTTATCGTAGTGGGAGGAGGTGCAGGCGGGCTCGAACTGGCGACGCGGCTGGGCGACCGTTACGGCGAAACGCGCGCGAAGCGCGGCCGTACGCACGCCTCGGTCACGCTGGTCGACCGCAATCCCACGCACATCTGGAAGCCGCTGCTGCACGAAGTGGCGGCGGGCAGCATGGACCCGTTCACGCAGGAACTCGAGTACGCGGCGCAGGCGCGCTGGCATGGCTTCGAGTTTCAGCAGGGCGAACTGATCGGCATCGACCGCGCGGCCAAACGCATCACGCTCGGCGTCGTGAACGACGAAGACGGCGCCGAACTGCTGCCCGAACGCGTGCTCGAATACGACACGCTCGTGCTCGCCATCGGCAGCACGACGCATTTCTTCGGTGTGCCAGGCGCGGCGGAAAACTCCATCGCGCTCGATACCGTCGCGCAGGCCGAGCGCTTTCGCAAGAAGCTCATCGCCGCCTGCATGCGCGCCGAACATCAGACGCCCGAACCCGTCACGCACGATCACGAAGGCAAGCAGGAGCCGCGCGTGCAGGTCGCGATCGTCGGCGCGGGCGCGACCGGCGTCGAATTGTCGGCGGAATTGCGCAACACCGCGCAGGTGCTTTCGGTGTACGGGTTGCACAAGCTCGATCCGAGTCACGACGTCGGCATCGTGCTGATCGAATCGGGGCCGCGCATTCTGCCCGCGCTGCCTGAGCGCGTGTCGTCGGCCACGACCGAATTGCTGGAGAAGCTCGGCGTGCGCATTCTGAGCGGCGAGCGCGTGACCGAGGTCGCGCCGGGCGTCGTGCGTACGGCGAGCGGCAAGGCCGTGCGCGCCGATCTCACGGTGTGGGCCGCCGGCATCAAGGCGCCGCAGATTCTCTCGGAACTCGACGGCCTGACCGTCAACCGGCTCGGTCAGCTGATCGTGCGCCGCACGCTGCAAACCGAGCTCGACGACAACGTCTTCGCGCTCGGCGACTGCGCCGCCTGCGAGTGGCCCGGCAACGAACGCGGTGTGCCGCCGCGCGCCCAGGCCGCGCACCAGGAAGCCTCGTTCCTGTTCCGCTCGATGGGGCTGCGGCTCGAAGGGCGGCCGCTGCCCGAGTTCACGTATCGCGACTTCGGCTCACTCGTGTCGCTCGGTCACTTCAGCGCGGTCGGCAGTCTGATGGGCGGGCTGATCGGCGGCAGCATGCTGATCGAAGGCCTGTTCGCGCGCTTCATGTACATGTCGCTGTACCGGCTGCATATCGCGGCGCTGCACGGCTACGCGCGCATGGTGCTCGACACCGTCGCGCACTGGCTGCGGCGCACGACGCTGCCGCGCGTCAAATTGCATTGATCCCACGATGCGCCTGCGGGCGCATTTTTCTTTGATGGCGCTGTTCTTATCGCGAGGAGCGTTGCATGCTCAAGCCCGAAGTCGATAGCCTCGTCCCGCACGTGCCGTTCGATCGGCGCACCTTTCTCAAGGCCGCGCTCGGCAGCGGATTCGCCGCTGCGGTGCTGCCGGTTTCCGCGCAGACCATCCACACCGATAGCGAAGGCCTCGACGCGGGCGAGATCGCGTTCCACTCGAACGGCACGCTCATTCCGGCGTATCGCGCGCAGCCGCGCGGCAAGACGCATCTGCCGGTGATCATCGTGATTCACGAGATTTTCGGCGTGCACGAGCATATCGCCGATGTCTGCCGCCGCTTTGCGAAGCTCGGCTATCTGGCCATCGCGCCGGACTTCTTCGTGCGCGAGGGCGACGCCTCGGTGTATCCGACGATCCAGCAGATCAACGAGAACATCGTGAGCAAGGTGCCCGATGCGCAGGTGCTCGGCGATATCGATGCGGCCATTGCCTGGGCGGGCGAGCATGGCGGCGATGTGAAGCGCGTGGGCGTCAACGGCTTTTGCTGGGGCGGGCGTTACGCGTGGCTTTATGCGGAGCACAATCCGCGCATCAAGACGGCGGTGGCGTGGTACGGGCGCGTGGTGGGCGATCACAACGCGAATACGCCGCAGAATCCGCTCGATCTCGCGGGCAGTCTGCAAGTGCCGGTGCTGGGGCTGTACGGACGCCAGGACACCGGCATTCCGCAGGACACGCTGGAGCAGATGAAGGCAGCCATCGCGCAGGGGCCGCAAGGCGCGCGCGGCTCGCAGTTCGTCGTCTACGACGACGCGGGGCATGCCTTTTTCGCCGATTACCGGCCGAGCTATCGCAAGGCCGATGCCGAGGACGGCTGGAAGCGCGCGATCGCGTGGTTCAAGGAACACGGCGTCGGTTGAGGCCGACGCCGTTCATCACACAACGCTCTCGCGTCGATCAGGGATTCGGCCCGGTCGCCACGGGTCGTGACGGATCGGCGACCCATTCGCTCCACGAGCCGCCGTACAGCGCCGCGCCATGCATGCCGGCGATCTCCATCGCCAGCGCGTTGTGGCACGCGGTGACGCCCGAGCCGCATTGCAGCACCACGTGCTCGGGCGTAATGCCCGGCAGCAGCGCCGTGAATTCCTCGCGCAGCGTGTGGGCCGACTTGAAGCGGCCGTCGTCGGTCAGGTTGTCCTTGAAGAAGCGATTCTTCGCGCCGGGAATGTGGCCGCCGACCGGATCGATGGTCTCGTTCTCGCCGCGATAGCGGTCGTTGGCGCGCGCATCGACCACGGTGAGTTCGTGCGACGTGAGATTGCGCACGAGGGCCGCCGCATCGACGGTCACCTGCAGCGGCGCGCCTGCCTTGAAGGTGCCTTGCGTGGCCGCGGGCACATCTTTCGCGAGTGGCAGGCTCGCGGCTTCCCAGGCTTGCAGGCCGCCGTCGAGCACCGCGACCGAGTCATGGCCGAGCCAGCGCAGCAGCCACCAGAGCCGCGCCGCGTACGAGCCGCCTTGCGCGTCGTAGGCCACGACCTGCTGGCCCGCGTTCAAGCCCCAGCTCGCGAGCGTGGCGACCAGCGAGGCGCGGTCCGGCAGCGGATGGCGGCCGTTCGTGCCGGTCTTGGCGCCGGACAGATCGCGGTCGAGATGCAGATAGCGCGCGCCCGGCAGATGACCGGCGGCATAGGCCGTTTCGCCCGCGCTCGGATCGGCCAGATCGAAACGGCAGTCGAAGACGAGCACGCTGCCCGGCGCGGCGCTCATGCGCTCGTGCAGGTTGGCGGCGGAGATCAGCGTGGTGTAGTGAGTGTGGGGCATGACGGCTCCTGGTATCGTGCGCGGCCGCCGGATGTGCGTGTGCACAGCGTGGGCCCGATGCCGTCAGTCTAAACAAAAAGACGGGCCGTAGCCCGTCTTTCCGTGATGCATGCGGTAGCGCGAAGGCGCTCGAACCGTGCCTAGATCGTGCCCAGTTCGCGGCGCAGAAACTCGTGAAAGTGCTGCATGCCGTCTTCCATCGGGCTCTGGTACGGGCCGACTTCCGAGACGCCGCGCTCCATCAGCGCGCGGCGGCCGGCGTCCATGCGCTCGGCGATCTCGTCGTCTTCGATGGCCGTTTCCATATAGGCGGCGCGCTCGGCCTCGACGAACTCACGCTCGAACAGCGTGATTTCCTCGGGGTAATAGAACTCGACGATATTGGTGGTCTTCTGCGTGCCGTTCGGAATCAGCCACGAACAGACGAGCACGTGCGGATACCACTCGATCATCAGATTCGGGTAGTAGACCATCCAGATCGCGCCGAACTCGGGCGGCTCGCCGTTGCGGAAGCGCAGGACCTCGTCGTGCCACTTGCGGTACGTGGGGCTGCCCGGCTTGCCGAGCTGGCTGTGCACGCCCACGGTCTGCACGCTGTACCACTCGCCGAACTCCCACTTCAGGTCGTCGCACGAGACGAACTGGCCGAGACCCGGATGGAACGGGACGACGTGGTAGTCCTCCAGATAGACCTCGATGAAGGTCTTCCAGTTGTAGTTGCACTCGTGGACCTCGACGTGATCGAACATATAGTCCGTGAAGTCGAGGTGTTTCGCGGGGCCGAGGCGCGCGAGATCGCGCGCGACGTCGCGCCCGGCCGACTCGAAGAGCAGGCCGTTCCACTTTTGCAGCGGCGTGTTGTTCAGGTTCAGGCAGGGCTTGTCCGCGAAGTGCGGCGCGCCGAGCAGTTCACCTTTGAGGTCGTACGTCCAGCGATGCAGCGGACATACAATATTGTCTGCGGTGCCGCGACCGTTTAGCATGATGGCCTGGCGATGGCGGCAAACGTTTGAGAGCAGTTCGATCTCGTTGCTCTTGTTGCGCACCAGCACGCGGCCCTCTTTTTCGCCGGGCAGCGCAAAATAATTCCCCGCTTCGGGCACCATCAACTCGTGGCCGACGTAGCGAGGACCTTTCTGGAAAAGCGTTTCGATTTCGCGCTGGAGAAGCGCTTCGTCAAAGTAAGCCGTGACTGGCAGCTGGCTTTGAATGGACTTCAGCTGCAATGCATTGCTCAGATTGGACATTCCCACTCCCGATGAAGACGTGAAAGCAGTGAACAACCCAACCATCGAAGATTCGATTTAGGGAGCCGGCTAGTATAACTGGTTTACCCCGGGGTGGGGTGGCTAAGTGACTGATTTTTGCCCGGTTTGCGGCGCAATTACGGCAGGAAGGCGACGAAAAAGCGACAATATCGCGGCGACCGCGGCCTTCCGGCACCGATTTGTGTAAGTCCACGTGATGTGGCCGCCGCGGAACAGAAGCCGGCGAGCGGGGCGGATGGGGGGCTTTTGCCGTAGAATGTCCGCCTTGTTTCATTTTGGCGACCACTGATGGCGAAAACGGCATCGAAAGACCGCGCTGGCGCGGCTCAGGAAGCTGGTGTACCGGACGGATCGCACGACCCGGCCGGGGCCGAGGCTCTGCCGGACAGCTATGAGGCGGCGCTCGCCGAGCTCGACGCGCTCGTGGCGCGCATGGAAGGCGGCAGCCTGAGTCTCGAAGAATCGCTGGCCGCGTATCGTCGCGGTGCCGTGCTGGTGAAGTTCTGCCAGCAGCAGCTCGAAAAGGTTGAACAACAGGTGCGCGTGCTCGACGGCGAAACGCTGCGGCCCGCTCCCCTCAATACGACAGGCTCCGCAATGGGCGGAGACGACGATCTATGACATTTGACCAATGGACCCGGCAGGTGCTCGACCGGGTCGAAAGCGCACTCGATCACTATTTGCCGGCAGCGGACGTTCAGCCCGCGCCGCTGCATGACGCGATGCGCTATGCCGTGCTCGGCGGCGGCAAGCGGGTGCGCCCGCTGCTTTGCCACGCCGCCGGCGAACTGACCCGCGCGACGCCCGAAGCGCTCGACGCAGCGGCCTGCGCGCTGGAGATGATCCACGTCTACTCGCTCGTCCACGACGACATGCCCTGCATGGACGACGACGACATGCGCCGCGGCAAGCCCACGGTACACGTCAAATATGACGAACCGACGGCGCTGCTGGTCGGCGACGCGCTGCAATCGCAGGCTTTCATTACGCTGACGTCGGACGTGCTGGACGCGCCCCGCCAGGCATCGCTCGTGCGCGAACTCGCGCTCGCGAGCGGTTCGATCGGCATGGCCGGCGGCCAGGCGATCGATCTCGCGAGCGTGGGCCATTCGCTCACGCGCGAGCAGCTCGAAACGATGCACCGTCTGAAGACGGGCGCGCTGCTGCGCGCGTCGGTCCGCATGGGCGCGGTGGCGGGCGACACGCCTTCCGCCGAGACGCTCGCGGCACTGGACAAGTACGCTGCGGCCGTGGGCCTCGCCTTCCAGGTGGTGGACGACATTCTCGACGTGACCGCCGACTCGGCCACGCTGGGCAAGACCGCGGGCAAGGACGCGAAGGACGGCAAGCCGACCTACGTGTCGATCATCGGTCTGGATGCTTCCCGCGCCCTCGCGCAGCAGCTGCGCGCCGACGCGCACGCGGCGCTTGAACCGTTCGGCGCGCGCGCCCAGCGCCTCGCCGAACTCGCTGACCTGGTGGTGAACCGGGTTAGCTGATTGCGCCAACCCGCCCGCGCGCATGAACGGGAAGTAATGCGCGACAGAAGTGCGGGAGCGCCCGATTTCCTACAATGGAACGACGATGTACGACTTGCTGAAAACCATTGACGACCCGGCGGATTTGCGCCGCCTTGATCGCCGCCAGTTGCAACCGCTTGCCGACGAACTGCGTGCCTTCGTTCTCGACAGCGTCTCGCAAACGGGCGGCCACCTGTCGTCCAACCTTGGTACGGTCGAACTGACGATCGCGCTTCATTACGTGTTCGACACGCCGCGCGACCGCATCGTCTGGGACGTGGGCCATCAGACCTACCCGCACAAGATTCTCACGGGCCGCCGCGACCAGATGCCGACGCTGCGTCAGTTCGGCGGCATTTCGGGCTTCCCGAAACGCGACGAATCCGACTACGACACCTTCGGCACCGCGCACTCGAGCACGTCGATTTCGGCGGCGCTCGGCATGGCCATCGCGAGCAAGCTCAAGGGCGAAAACGCCACGGGCATCGCCGTGATCGGTGACGGCGCGATGACGGCCGGCATGGCCTTCGAGGCGATGAACAACGCGGGCGTCGAAGACGACGTGCCGCTGCTCGTCATCCTCAACGACAACGACATGTCGATTTCGCCGCCGGTGGGCGCGCTCAATCGCCATCTCGCGCGCCTGATGTCGGGCCGCTTCTACGCCGCCGCTCGCGCGGGCGTGGAGCGCGTGCTGCGTCACGCGCCGCCGGTGCTCGATCTCGCCCGCAAGCTCGAAGAGCACGCGAAGGGCATGATCGTGCCGGCCACGCTGTTCGAAGAATTCGGCTTCAACTACATCGGCCCGATCGACGGTCACGACCTCGACTCGCTGATCCCCACGCTGCAAAACATCAAGGAACTGCGCGGCCCGCAATTCCTGCACGTGGTGACGAAGAAAGGCCAGGGCTACAAGCTCGCCGAAGCCGACCCGGTCCTGTACCACGGTCCCGGCAAGTTCAACCCGGCCGAAGGCATCAAGCCGTCGACCACGCCCGCCAAGAAGACCTACACGCAAGTGTTCGGCGAATGGCTGTGCGATGCGGCCGAGCTGGACAGCCGCGTCGTCGGCATCACGCCGGCCATGCGCGAGGGCTCGGGCATGGTCGAGTTCGAGAAGCGCTTCCCGGACCGTTACTTCGACGTCGGCATCGCCGAGCAGCACGCGGTGACGTTCGCGGGCGGTCTCGCAGCCGAGGGCCTCAAGCCGGTGGTCGCGATCTACTCGACCTTCCTGCAACGCGGCTACGACCAGCTGATCCACGACGTGGCGCTGCAGAACCTGCCGGTGATCTTCGCGATCGACCGCGCGGGCCTCGTCGGCGCGGACGGCGCGACGCACGCGGGCGCGTATGACCTCGCGTTCATGCGCTGCATCCCGAACATGATGGTCATGGCGGCGTCGGACGAAAACGAATGCCGCCAGATGCTCTACACGGCGCTCCAGCAGGACTGCCCGACGGCCGTGCGCTATCCGCGCGGCGCGGGCACGGGCGTCGCGACCGTCAAGCAGATGGCCGCGCTACCGGTGGGCAAGGGCGAAGTGCGCCGCGAAAGCGCCGCACCGGCAGGCAAGCGCGTGGCGATCCTCGCGTTCGGCACGATGGTTGCGCCGTCGCTGGCCGCTGCCGAAGAACTGGACGCCACCGTGGCGAACATGCGCTTCGTGAAGCCGGTCGACGCGGAGCTCGTCAAGCAGCTCGCCGAGACGCACGATTACCTCGTGACCGTCGAGGAAGGCTGCATCATGGGCGGCGCGGGTTCGGCCGTCGTGGAATCCCTGCTTGAAAGTGGGGTTATCAAGCCCGTACTACAATTGGGCCTCCCCGACCGTTTCATCGACCACGGCGAACCGGCCAAGCTGCTGGCAGGCTGTGGCCTCGACGCGGCAGGGATCGCGAAGTCGATTCGCGAGCGCTTTCTCGACCGCGCGGCGAACGCGTCCGGCAAGTCGGTGATGCGCGTCGCCTGAGTGGGATCGCGCTGAGCGGCGCCGCGGGTTTTCATCGGAAAACCCTTGCGTGCGCCGCCGCCGCCCACTCCACAATTGAACCGGCGGACGGGGTCTTGCACCCGCGCTCCGCCAGCCAGCGCCGGCTCATGCCGGCGCTTGCCATTTGCGCGCCGCAGTTCGGCGCGGCCTGAGGATAAGAACATGAATCAGATGAATCCGGCTTTCGTGATGCCGGACGTCCAGAGTTCCGTCGATACCCGCCAGATCCCGATCCAGCGCGTGGGCGTGAAGGGCGTGCGCCATCCGCTGACCGTGAAGACGGCGGCGGGCGAGGTGCAGCCGAGCGTCGGCACGTGGAATCTCGACGTTCATCTGCCCGCCGACCAGAAGGGCACGCACATGTCGCGTTTCGTGGCGTTGCTCGAAGAGAACAAGCAGCCGCTCGAACCGGCCACGTTCCGCGCGATGCTGGCCGCGATGATCGCGAAGCTCGAATCGCAGGCGGGCCGTATCGAAGTGTCGTTCCCGTACTTCGTGAAGAAGGTCGCGCCGGTGTCGGGCGTCGAAAGTCTGCTGGACTACGAAGTGACGCTCACGGGCGACGTGCGCGACGGCGTGACGCGCCTGTTCCTGCAAGTGCTCGTGCCGGTCACGAGCCTGTGCCCGTGCTCGAAGAAGATCTCGCAGTACGGCGCGCACAACCAGCGCTCGCACGTGACGATGAACGTGGAATTCGACGGCGATCTGGCGGTCGAGGAATTGATCGTCATCGCCGAGCAGGAAGCGTCGTGCGAACTGTGGGGCCTGCTCAAGCGCCCGGACGAGAAGTTCGTGACCGAGCGCGCGTATGAGAATCCGAAGTTCGTCGAGGATCTCGTGCGTGACGTGGCCGTGCGCCTGAACGCCGACGCGCGCGTGATCGCCTATACGCTCGAAGCCGAAAACTTCGAGTCGATCCACAATCACAGCGCTTACGCCGTGATCGAGCACGACAAGCGCGTATCGGCCTGATTGAGCCGCGCGCGTTGCTGGTGCTAGTGACGTAAAAAAAGCCGCCCGAAAAGGCGGCTTTTTTATTGCGCCGATGGCGCGGGAGGCAGGCCGCTTACTGCTGCGCGAGCGACGTCAGATCCCAGCGCGGCTTCACCGTGAACGCGTAGTCGTGCGTCGCCTGGTCGGGCCAGCGCTGAAGGCGCAGCGCGCCCGCGAGCGCGATCATCGCGCCGTTGTCGGTGCACAGCGAGAGATCGGGGTAATGCACCTCGAAGCCGCGCTTTTTCGCTGCTGCCGAGAGCTTTTCGCGCAACTGCTTGTTCGCGCCCACGCCGCCCGCGACCACGAGGCGCTTCATCTTCGTCTGCTTGAGCGCGGCCAGCGACTTGGCGGCCAGCACGTCCACGGCCGCATCGACGAAACCGCGCGCGATATCGGCCTTGCCCTGTTCGCAGATGTTCGGGCCGAGCTTCTTCACATGCGTGAGCACGGCGGTCTTCAGGCCGCTGAAGCTGAAGTCGAGATCGCCCGAATGCAGCATCGGACGCGGCAATACGATCGCGCCCGGCGTGCCGAACTCCGCGAGCCGCGAGACTTCCGGGCCGCCCGGATAGCCGAGGCCGAGCAGCTTGGCGGTTTTGTCGAAGGCTTCGCCGGCGGCGTCGTCGAGCGTTTCGCCGAGGGTTTCGTAGACGCCGACATCGGTCACGCGCATCAGCTGCGTGTGGCCGCCGGAGACCAGCAGCGCAACGAACGGAAACGGCGGCGGCGCGTCGACCAGCAGCGGCGAGAGCAGGTGCCCTTCGAGATGGTGGATGCCGACGGTCGGCCGGTTCCACGCCATGGCGAGCGCGTTGGCGATGCTCGCGCCCACCAGCAGCGCGCCCGCGAGACCGGGGCCCTGCGTGAAGGCGATGGCGTCGATGTCGCTGCGCGCCGCGCCGCTTTTCGCGAGCACTTCCTCGAGCAGCGGCAGCGCGCGGCGGATATGGTCGCGCGAGGCGAGTTCGGGCACGACGCCGCCGTACTCGCGATGCATGGCGATCTGCGAATGCAGCGCGTGCGCGAGCAGGCCGCGCTCGCTGTCGTAGAGCGCGAGGCCGGTTTCGTCGCAGGAGCTTTCGATGCCGAGTACGAGCATGGTGGGGCGCGCAACGGTGGGCAAAGAGGCGCGAACCGTCGCTAAAACAAAGTAAAAGGGAAGCCTGAAAGTATAGCAGTGCGCGCGCAAGCCGGCTGACGGGCGAATGGGGCGCTGCCGTACAGGTAAAATGCGCGCCATGGAATCATTCGACATCGCCGTGATCGGCGCAGGGGCGGCCGGCATGATGAGCGCGGCGGTGGCCGGCCAGCAGGGGCGCCGCGTGGCGCTGATCGATCACGCGCCGCGCCTCGCGGAAAAAATCCGCATTTCGGGCGGCGGACGCTGCAATTTCACGAATCTGCACGCCAGTCCCGCCAACTATCTCTCGAACAACCCGCATTTCTGCCGCTCGGCGCTCGCGCGCTACACGCCGCGCGACTTTCTCGCGCTGCTGCGCCAGCATCGCGTGACGTGGCACGAGAAGCACAAGGGCCAGCTGTTCTGCGACCAGTCGAGCGAGGCCATCATCGACGTGCTGCGCGCCGAATGCGACGCCGGGCGCGTCGCGTGGCGCCGCCCGCTGCCGGTCGAGGAGGTTCATCACGCCGACGGCGCGGGCTTCGTGCTCGGCACGCCTCAGGGCCAGATCCGCGCGAAGGCGCTGGTGATCGCCACGGGCGGCCTGTCGATCCCCAAGATCGGCGCGACGGATTTCGCCTATCGCCTCGCCAAGCAGTTCGGCCACAAGCTGATCGACACGCGCCCGGCGCTCGTGCCGCTCACCTTCGCGCACGACGAATGGGCGCCGTACGTGCCGCTCGCGGGCGTCTCGCTGGAGGTCAACGTGGCGACCGGCGAGCGCAAGACCGGCGGTGCTTTCGACGAGGATCTGCTGTTCACGCACCGCGGTCTGTCCGGCCCCGGCGTGTTGCAGATTTCGAGCTTCTGGCAGCCGGGTCAGCCGATCCGCGTGAACCTGCTGCCCGAGCGCGACGCCACCGAGGCGCTGATCGAGGCGAAGGGCGCGACGAAGCGTCAGATCGGCAATCTGCTCGCCGAATGGGTGCCCGCGCGGCTCGCGCACGCGTGGCTGGAGACGCATCAGGTGCCGCTGGAGGCGCGTATCGCCGATCTGCCGGACAAGACGCTGCGCCGCATCGGCGAAGGCATCGCGAAGTGGACGCTCACGCCCACCGGCACCGAGGGCTACAAGAAGGCCGAGGTGACGCGCGGTGGCGTGGACACGCGCGAACTGTCGTCGGCGACGATGATGAGTCAGCGTGTGCCCGGACTCTATTTCGTGGGCGAGGCGGTGGACGTGACCGGCTGGCTCGGCGGTTACAACTTCCAGTGGGCGTGGGCTTCCGGCGTGGCCGCGGGCGAGGCGGCGGCGGCGTTTACGGGCGCCGCCTGACGGGGTATTCCGACGAGGTTGGGGCGCGTGTCGAGCGGGGTTTGAGCAGGACGCGCGCGGGTCCGCGCGGCGTCCGGGCAAGGCTCCGGGAGGCCCGCCAGGCGTGGGCGAGGCTTGACGTTTACCTGTCTGTCTTTTAAAAAACCCTCTGCTATACTCGATCCTCTTTACCCCCGATCCGTTATTGGAAAATGACGACCATCCGCGTAAAAGAAAACGAACCCTTTGAAGTCGCCATGCGGCGCTTCAAGCGCACGATCGAGAAGAACGGGCTGCTGACCGAGCTTCGTGCGCGTGAGTTTTACGAGAAGCCTACGGCTGAACGAAAGCGCAAGAAGGCGGCGGCGGTAAAGCGGCATTTCAAGCGTCTGCGCAGCCAGATGCTGCCGAAGAAGATGTACTGATTCCCGCGCCGTCATGGCTTTTCCGTTCGCGGAAACCCATGACGGCGCAAGCAGCGTGGCGCGGGGCTGAGCTCGCATGTCGGGCGCAGCCGCGCGCCGCGTTGTCCTCTGGTGTGGTCGCAACCCAGTCGAATCCGCACCGACCCGCCTGGAAACGCTTCCAGGCGGGTTTTTGCATTCGCTTTTGCGTTTCTGCGATGCTTCGGTACGATGTTTCGGCAGGACGACCTCACTGCCCCGGGTTTCCGGGTTTCTGCAACCAACGCAATTCAGGTGAGTGATGAGTCTCAAAGACCGGATCAACGACGACATGAAGGCCGCGATGCGCGCGCGCGAAAGCGAGCGTCTCGCCACGATTCGTCTGCTGCTCGCCGCCATCAAGCAACGTGAAGTCGACGAGCGCGTGACGCTCGACGACGCGGGCATCACGGCGGTCATCGACAAGATGATCAAGCAGCGCAAGGACTCGATCAGCCAGTTCGAAGCCGCCGCCCGTGCGGACCTCGTCGAAAAGGAACAGGCCGAGCTGGCCGTTCTGGCCACGTACATGCCCGAGCAGCTTTCGGACGCCGAAATCGCCGCCGAAGTGCAGGCCGCGGTCGCCCAGGTGGGCGCGGCGGGCCCGCAGGACATGGGCAAGGTCATGGGCGTGCTCAAGCCGAAGCTGGCCGGCCGCGCCGACATGACGGCCGTCTCCGGCCTCGTCAAGGCCGCGCTCTCGAAGTAAAGGCACGCTCTCGCGCGGTGCCGGCGTCTGCATGACGGCCGGCCGCCGCGGCGAGGCGAAAGCCCGTCACGGGCGCTGCGCAAGCGCGCCCCCGTTTTACGCCAACCGAGCGACCAGGCCCCGATGATTCCGCATTCGTTCCTGCAGGATCTGCTAAACCGCGTCGATATCGTCGACGTGGTGGGACGCTTCGTGCAGCTCAAGAAGGGCGGCGCGAATTTCATGGGTCTCTGCCCGTTCCACAACGAAAAGAGCCCCTCGTTTACCGTTAGTCCAACGAAGCAGTTCTATCACTGCTTCGGCTGCGGCGCGCACGGCACCGCCATCGGCTTCCTCATGGAGCACGCGGGGCTGTCGTTCCCCGAGGCCGTCAACGAACTCGCGCAGTCGGTCGGCCTGACCGTGCCGCAGGAACCGTCGCCCATGCGCGGCGGCGGCTTTGGCGGCGGCCGCCCCGGACAGGGCGGCCAGAGCGGCGAAGGCGGCTATGCGCCGGGTGTCTCGAAAGCCGTCACGAACGCGCTGTCGGACCTCATGCAAACCGCCTGCGACTACTACCGCAAGCAGCTGCGCAGCGCGCCCAATGCGATCCAGTACCTGAAAAAACGCGGCCTGACCGGCGAAGTCGCGGCCCGCTTCGGGCTCGGCTATGCGCCCGATGGATGGCAGAACCTCGAATCCGCGTTTACCGATTATCGCGACGACTCGCTCGTCGAAGCCGGCCTTGTGATCGTCAGCGAGAAGCAGGACGCGCAAGGCCAGGCACGCCGCTACGACCGCTTCCGCGACCGCGTGATGTTCCCGATCCGCAACGTGAAGGGACAGGTGATCGGCTTTGGCGGCCGCGTGCTCGACGGCGGCGAGCCCAAGTATTTGAATTCGCCCGAAACGCCTCTATTTAACAAGGGCAGCGAGCTGTACGGGCTGTTCGAGGCGCGTCTGGCGATCCGCGAGCAGCATTACGTGCTGGTGGTCGAAGGCTATATGGACGTGGTCGCGCTCGCCCAGCTCGGGTTCCAGAACGCGGTGGCCACGCTGGGCACCGCCTGCACGCCGATCCACGTGCAGAAGCTGATGCGTCAGACCGATACGGTGATCTTCAGCTTCGACGGCGACTCGGCCGGCCGGCGCGCGGCACGGCGCGCGCTCGACGCGTGCCTGCCGCATGCGGCCGACAACCGCACGATCCGCTTCCTGTTCCTGCCCACGGAGCACGACCCGGACAGCTACGTGCGCGAATTCGGTACCGAGGCGTTCAAGGAGCAGGTCGACCGCGCCATGCCGCTGTCGCAGTTCATGCTGAACGAGGTGCTGGCGGGCAAGGAGCTGGATCAGCCGGAAGGCCGCGCCCGCGCGCTGTTCGACGCCAAGCCGCTGCTCCAGGCGCTGCCGGCGAACGCGCTGCGCGCGCAGATCATGCACATGTTCGCCGACCGGCTCGACGTGCCGTTCGAGGAAGTGGCGGCGCTCTGCGAGGTCGACGCGCGCATCGCCCAGGCGGCGCGCCAGGCGCCCGCGCGCAAGGACCGGCACCTCGTGACCGGTATCGAGCGCAAGGCGCTGCGCAACCTCGTGATGTATCCGCGCATCGTGGCGCAGCTCGACGAGGAGGCCGAACAGGCGCTCATCACGCTCACGCGCCACGGCGAGCTGTTCGAGGAAGTGACCACTCACGCGCGCGCGCTGGGCGACGCGGCGGAGTTCCAGTTGCTTTCGGATCTCTTGCGCAATGGGGCCAATGCCCCCACGTTCGAGGAGATTTTTCGCGAAATTCTGGACTATGATGAAAACGTTCGGGATTTGCTGATGAAAAACCCAGAAGACGGTGCCGTGCAGGAGGAGCGCCGCGAGCAGGAACGGCTCGTGAGCGAAGAAATGACGGCGGCAATCCTGAAAATGCGCTTCGACGCCTGCAGCGAGCGGCTGGACGTGCTTTCGCGGCAATCGAGGCACACGCCCGAGGAACTGGCCGAATACGTTAAATTGAATCAGACACGGGCTGACATGAAACGTCAGCTCGGGCTGTAAGGGAGGCGTGCGCGGGGGCGATTATTACCGTGCGTGCTAAAATTAAAGGTTTTCAGCGGTTTGTTTTTGTTTTTTCCGGGCGGGCAGCTCAAGTATCACTCGGAGGTCGTTTCGCCGGGTGATGCCGAAAGGTGTCCAGTTTCCAGCAAGGGGCGGAATGGCAATGGCAAAGACTACAGGCGGAAAAAAGGCGACAGGCACAGGCTCGACGGAGCCGACCGGCAAGGTCACGAATGCCCAGGACGCCCCATCCGCCAGTTCCCGCCGCAAGGCGGCAACCGCCAGTCATGAAGTACCCGCAGTTCGGAAGAAAGCCATGGCTGCTTCGGCCGCGCGAGCGGCGCCAACCCGTGCGGCGAAAGCCGCCACGCATCCGGCAACGAAGCGGTCCGGTGGTCCGAGTAGTGCAAGGCAAGTGCCTGCCGTTGCGGACGATGCGGCAGAGCGCGAGGCTCCAGTATCCACGGTTCAAGAGGCTGATGTCCAACAGCCGCGAGTCGAGACTACAGCCGGTACGGCGAACTCCATGACGAAAAAGCTGAATGAAGTGTCCGTCGATGACGACGCAAACCAGAGCGAGGAAAGCACGCCCACCCCGGCGGCCAAGGGTGAGAAGACCACCCGTGCGCGCGACCGGCGAGCGAAGGAAAAGGCGCTGCTGAAGGACGCGTTCGCGTCGTCGCAGCCCGGTACCGTCGAGGAACTCGAAGAACGCCGCAACAAGCTGCGCGCGCTCATCAAGCTTGGCAAGGAGCGCGGCTACCTCACCTACGCCGAAATCAACGATCACCTCCCGGACAATTTCACGGAAACCGAGGCGATCGAAGGCATCATCAGCACGTTCAACGACATGGGCGTCGCCGTCTACGAACAGGCGCCGGATGCCGAAACGCTGCTCCTCAACGACAACGCGCCCAACGCCTCTTCCGACGACGAAGTCGAGGAAGAAGCCGAAGTCGCGCTCTCGACCGTCGACTCCGAATTCGGCCGCACGACCGACCCCGTGCGCATGTACATGCGCGAAATGGGCACGGTCGAGCTGCTCACGCGCGAAGGCGAAATCGAAATCGCCAAGCGTATCGAAGACGGCCTCATGCACATGGTCATGGCGATCTCCGCTTGCCCGACCACGATCGCCGACATCCTCGCCATGGCCGAGCGCGTCGCGAACGACGAGATTCGCGTCGATGAGCTCGTCGACGGCCTGATCGATCCGAACGCCGAGGACACCGACGGCTTCAACGCCAAGGAAGCGGAAGAGATCGAGAACGAAAGCGAGGAAGACGAAGAGGAAGAGGAAGAAGAGGAAGAAGAAGAGGACGACGACGGCGCGGCGCAGGCGACGGCCAACGCGGCGCAGCTCGAAGCCCTCAAGCGCGCTTCGCTCGAAAAATTCGCGCTCATCAGCGAATGGTTCGACAAGATGCGCCGCGCGTTCGAAAAGGAAGGCTACAAGTCGAAGGCCTACCTGAAGGCGCAGGAAACCATCCAGACCGAACTGATGTCGATCCGCTTCACGGCGCGTACCGTCGAGCGTCTGTGCGACACGTTGCGCGCGCAAGTGGACGAAGTGCGCCAGGTCGAACGCCAGATCCTGCATACGGTCGTCGACAAGTGCGGCATGCCGCGCTCGGAGTTCATCACGCGCTTCCCGGGCAATGAAACCGACCTCGACTGGTCCGACAAGGTCGTGGCCGAGAATCACGCGTATAGCGCGATTTTGTCGCGCAATATTCCGGCGATCCGCGAACAGCAGCAGCGCCTGCTCGATCTGCAGGCGCGCGTGGTGCTGCCGCTCAAGGACCTCAAGGAAACCAACCGTCAGATGGCGGCGGGCGAGCTGAAGGCGCGTCAGGCCAAGCGCGAAATGACCGAGGCCAATTTGCGTCTCGTGATCTCGATTGCGAAGAAGTACACGAACCGCGGCCTGCAGTTCCTCGACCTGATTCAGGAAGGCAACATCGGCCTGATGAAGGCGGTGGACAAGTTCGAATATCGGCGCGGCTACAAGTTCTCGACCTACGCCACGTGGTGGATCCGTCAGGCCATCACGCGCTCGATCGCGGACCAGGCGCGCACGATCCGCATTCCGGTTCACATGATCGAGACGATCAACAAGATGAACCGCATTTCGCGGCAGATCCTGCAGGAAACCGGTCTCGAGCCGGATCCGGCCACGCTCGCCGAGAAGATGGAAATGCCGGAGGACAAGATCCGCAAGATCATGAAGATCGCGAAGGAGCCGATCTCCATGGAAACGCCGATCGGCGACGACGACGATTCGCATCTGGGCGACTTCATCGAAGACACCAACACGGTGGCGCCGTCGGACGCCGCGTTGCACGCTTCGATGCGCGACGTGGTGAAGGACGTGCTCGACTCGCTCACGCCGCGCGAGGCGAAGGTGCTGCGCATGCGTTTCGGTATCGAGATGAGCACCGACCACACGCTGGAAGAGGTCGGCAAGCAGTTCGACGTGACGCGCGAGCGGATTCGCCAGATCGAGGCGAAGGCGCTGCGCAAGCTGCGTCACCCGAGCCGCTCGGACAAGCTCAAGTCGTTCCTCGAAGGGAATTGATCGGTTTGCGCGCTTGCGATGCGCTGTAATCGGTAGGCAGCGCAAGCGAAAGCAAGGATCGGATGGTCAGGCCGGCCTGGTTTCGTGTAGTATGTCGGCCTGCCGTCGAAAAGCCCGGCCTTTGGCAGACCGGGCTTTTTTGTTGACGCTGTCTTTGTCGTAGCTTTGTTGGGCCGGACGCCGTGTTGGTTGCAGGCAGCGGACTCATAATCCGCCTCCGAAAGGACGTCGTGGGTTCGAACCCCACCCGGCCCACCAGGTCATACGCACTCGAATTACGCTTCAATCGTCGGGTTGAAGCACAAAAATGCCGGCCCTTGTGGCCGGCTTTTTTATTATCGGCGGGCTTGTTCATCATTCGCGCATCGCTCGAACGCGCACACGTTATTGCTTCATTTTCCCCGCGATTCCGATGCATTCTGAATCGAAACTGAATCGGCAGCGATTGCTCACGATTGAGCGCGATTGGCATTTACCATCAAACCTTTTTAAAATCGGCCGATATTGCGATTGGCACCGCGACTCACCACGCGATTCGCACCGTATTTCACACCAGGATTCACAACAAGATTCCCACGCGCGAACCGGGCATTCAAAAACATGCAGTACCAGAAAACCATGTCGATGGCCGCCGCGTTGGGCCGCTGCCTGTTGTGCGCGCTGATCGTCTGCGCGATACCGCGGCTCGCCGTTGCCGATTGCATCGACGATGCCGCAGCCTTCCAGCACGTCAACGTCAGCTTGATGCGCGCGATCGCGCAGGTGGAATCGGGGACGCAGACTCGCGTTATCAATACCAATAGCAACGGCACCGTCGATATCGGCCTCATGCAGATCAACAGCTCGTGGCTGCCGCGGCTCGCGCAGGAAGGGATTACCGAGCAGAGCCTGTTCGATCCCTGTACCAATGCTTATGTCGGCGCGTGGATACTCGCGGAAAATATCCGCCAATTCGGCCCGACATGGAATGCGATTGGCGCGTATAACTCCCCATCTGCCGATAAGCGTCTCGCGTATGCGCGTAAGGTTTATGCTGCTGCCCAATCGCTGTCCAGTTCGCCGGATTCGTCCATGCCCATTTTGCCGCCTTCGTATATTCCGCCTCAGGACTACAACCCGTTTGCGACGCTGGAAGTGAATCAGCCGCACGTGGGCGCCGCGCCGCGCGTGCCTGCCGCGTTGGTGGCGAAGCCGGGGTCGTCGGCGATCGCGTCCGCGCCGCCTGGCGCGTATAACTTCGGCTGGGCGGTGTCCGGCGCCGATGCGGCGAAGCCCGTCCAGGTATTCGACGACGGCGCGAAGATCTATGTCCAGTTCAGCGACATGAAGCGCGCGCCCGCCATTTTCGCGGACACGCCGCGCGGGCGCGTCGTGCTGCGCTGGGAGGCGCAACCGCCTTATGCGGTGATCGTGTCGTCGGAGCAGCGGCTGATTTTCCAGATCGGCGGGGCGGAGGCGCGCGCGCAGCGAACCGGCACGACGCCGACGCCATCGATACAACAGACGGCCAATGCGTCGGCCAATACAGCGGCCAATACAGCAGCGAATGCAACGTCGGCCGCCTCGGCGCCACCACCCAGCGCGCGCAACGCAGCCGATAAAACGGCCGATGCGCTCTGGTACGCGACCATGTCGCATCCGATTCCCGCATCGGCGAAGGTCGCGGCGCAGCCTGAGCCGGTTGCGGCGGTGGCCGCGCCTGCGGTCGCCGCGCCGGTGCCGACGCCCGCCGCGAAGCCTGCCGCCTCGAATTCCGGCACCAGCGCGCTCTGGTACATCACGAAATAAACGCGTGCGGCGAAGCGCCGGGCGTGGGACACAATCCACCCGATCGCAATCTGGCAAAAGAGGCAAGTCGATGAGCAAGGCCCCGATGATTGAAGTCCCCGGTTCGACGACGCGGCGCGCGGCGTCCGCGATGGGTTCGGGGCCGGGTGCGAACGAGGCGCACGGCGCGGGATCGGCCCAATCGTTGGACGATGCCGCGCCTGCCGCGACGCATGACGGCAAGACGCTGTTCGCCTATGTCGGCACCTATACGCCGCACGGTCTCGGCATCCATCGATTTCGCGTCGATCGCGCGACGGGCAAGCTCGACGCGCTCGAACCGGTGCAAGGCATCGAAAATCCGGCCGCGCTGGCGATCGACGCCCAGCAACGCATTCTGTACAGCGTGAGCGAGGTGAGGCAGTACAACGGCACGCCGAACGGTTCGGTCAGTGCGTATGCGATCGAGCCGGGCACGGGCGCGCTGCGTCTGCTCGGCACGGTCAATTCGCAGGGCGCGGCGCCGGTGTATCTGAGCCTGCATCCGACTGGCCGCTTCCTGCTGGTCGCGAACTATCACAGCGGCAGCGTGGCCGTGTTGCCCGTCGCGAGCGACGGCACGCTGGGCGAAGCGGTGTCCGTGCAGGCGCCGCAAGCGCCCGCCGGCGCGCAGCACGCGGCGGAGGGCGTGCCGGGCAGCTTCGCGATCAGCGATCACGACGGCCCGCACGCACATGCGATCGTGCCGTCGCCCGATGGCCGCTTCGCGATCTCGACCGATCTGGGCGTCGATCGCACCTACGTGTGGCGGTTCGATGAAGCGAGCGGCGCACTCACGCCAGGCGAGCCGCCTTATGTGGCGGCGTCGCCGGGCGCGGGGCCACGCCATGTCGTGTTTCATCCGAACGGACGCTATCTTTACGAGGTCACCGAGGAAGCGTCGACGCTCGTCTGTTATGGCTACGATGCGCAGCGCGGCGTGCTCACGCTATTGCAATCGGTTTCGACGCTGCCGCCCGGTTATCAAGGCACGAGTTTCGCCTCGACCATCCTGCTCTCGCACGATGGCCGCTTCGTCTACGTCGCGAACCGCCTGCACGACACGATCGTGCAGTTCGGCATCGACGAGCATGGCCTCGTGCATCGTATTGCCGAAACGCCGACCGGCGGCGATTATCCGCGTGTGATTCGTTTCGATCCGTCGGGGCGCTTTCTTTATTCGTTGAATCAGCGCAGCGACCATATTGCGATTTTCGCGGTCGATCAGGCGAGCGGCAATCTGCACTTCACGGGGCATTACGTGGGCGTGGGCAGTCCGTCCGATATTGCGTTTGTCTGGGCCTAGCCGCACGTAAAGATAAGGACTCGATGGTATCTCGATCGAGTCCTTCCTGCGCTTCGATCAATTCGATATCCTGATCATTTTGCGAGTGCATATCGTAGCGCGCGCCAAAGTCGCTTCGCACAACGCCGCAATCTGAATAATTCTTCAGCGTTCCCCGTTAGCGTTTCGAAAACGCTCTGAAAGCTTGGCCGGCATCCGCAGGTAAATTGATCGTTCAATCAATATAAACCCTTGTTCCAGGCGCATTGCCAGCGCGTCTTGTCGTTTCCGCGCAATTGCTCGTCGCAATTGCTACGTTGACCGGTTTTTTGCCGGACGACCATGTGTCATGGGCTGCACGGCGTCGCGGCGGCCCGTCCACACGGAACCGACCGACGCTGTGCATTCCCAAGGAGAACAAGATGTGCCGATTCCAGACACTGCAAGCCTGCGCGCTCCTGTTTGCCGCAGCCGCCTGTTCGAGCGCCTTTGCCGCTGACCCGGCCCAGTGCAAGGCCGTGCGTTTCGCCGACGTCGGCTGGACCGATATCGCCGCGACCACGGGCGTGGCCTCGACGATACTCGCGGGCCTCGGTTATACGCCGACGAAGACGATCGCATCGGTGCCGATCACGTTCGCGGGGATCAAGAGCAAGCAGATCGACGTGTTCCTCGGTTATTGGTCGCCGACGATGGACCCGATCATCGAGCCGTTCACAAAGGCGGGCACGATCAAGGTGCTGCAAACGCCCAATCTCGTCGGCGCGAAATACACGCTCGCGGTGCCCGATTACGTGTATCAGGGCGGTCTGCACTCGTTCCAGGACATCGCTAAATACGCCGATAAATTGCAGGGCCGCATTTACGGCATCGAGCCCGGCAACGACGGCAATCAGCTGATCCAGAAAATGATCGACGGCAATCAATATGGCCTCGGCAAATTCAAGCTGATCGAATCGAGCGAGGCGGGCATGCTCGTGCAGGTGAACCGCGCGGTGCGCGAGAAGCAATGGATCGTCTTCCTTGGCTGGGAACCGCATCCGATGAACGTGCAGATGAAGATCGATTACCTCGCGGGCGGCGACGACGTATTCGGTCCCAACTACGGCGAGGCGCGCGTGCTCACGGCAGTGCCGCCCGATTACAGCGCACGCTGCCCCAACGTGGCGAAACTCGTTTCGAACCTGCAATTCACGACGGCCATCGAAAACCATCTGATGGTGCCGATCGCCAACAAGGAAGATCCGAACAAAGCCGCCGCCGACTGGCTCAAGACCAATCCGCAGGTGCTCGACAAATGGCTCCAGGGCGTCACGACGCTCGACGGCAAGCCCGGCTTGCCCGCCGTGCGCGCGTATCTCGGCGCGAACTGAATGGGCTGGGCATCGAGCCGGGCGCGCCTCTTGCTAATACGCGCGGCGGCATAGGGAATCGGTGCGCGGAACAATCTTTTGAATCTCGTGCGCGGCGCGCGTTGAATACGCGATGCCGCGCACGCGCGTCAGCACGTTTCCGCACGCGTTTGCATTCGCCGTATTCCCCTATTGGCCCGGTGATTTTGGCTGTTTAGCGTTCAACGAGAGGAGGAGGCAGATGGAGCAAGCGGGATTTCGACCGCGCTCGGCCGACGAGGCCGGCGCTCGCAGCGCCCACGGTCATGCATTGCAGCGCGGGCTCACGTGGAAAGACGCGTTCTGGGTCACGAGCGGTGTGCCGGCGGGCGTGCTGTTCACGATCGGCGGCGTGTGCGCGACCATCGGTCAGCCCGCCTGGGCGATCTGGATCGCGTCGATCACGATGGGCCTCGTGCAAAGCGCCACGTATGCGGAAATCTCGGGACTCTTTCCGCATAAATCGGGCGGCGCATCGGTGTATGGCGCGATTGGCTGGGTGCGATACAGCAAGATGATCGCGCCCGTTTCGGTGTGGTGCAACTGGCTCGCGTGGTCGCCCATGCTCGCGCTCGGTTGCGGGCTCGCCGCGAATTACGCGCTCGCCACCTTGTTCGCACCTGACGCCGCCATTCTGCAATGGCGCTGGACGCTCGCGCATCTCGACTTCATCAAGCCCGGTCTCACGCTGCGCATCAACGCGACATTTCTGATTGCGGCCGCGTTTCTGCTCATTACATTCCGGCTGCAACATAGCGGCGCATCGAAGGCCGCGAAAACGCAGAAGATTCTCGGCATCGCATCGCTCACGCCGTTATTGATCGTCGGCCTCGTGCCATTCGTCACGGGCGACGTGCCCGCGACACATCTCTTTCCCTTGCTGCCACTCGGCCACGATGCGCACGGCAATCTCACGGCCTCGTTCTTCGGCGCATGGAGCGGGCAAGGCGTCGTCATGGCATTGGGCGCGATGTTCATGGCCGGCTGGGCCTCGTATGGTTTCGAAACCGCGGTGTGCTACACGCGCGAATTCCGCGATCCGCGTCGCGATACGGCGCGCGCGATCTTCTGGTCCGGCGCTCTGTGTCTCGTCGTGATGACGCTCGTGCCGCTCGCGTTCCAGGGCTCGCTGGGCATGCAGGCGATGCTCGATCCGCGCATCGGCGACGGCACCGGCGTGGGCACCGCCATGGCCACGATGGTGGGCGGCGGCGCATGGGTCGGCAACGCGGTGGTCGTCATGCTGATGCTGTCGATTCTGCTGATCGTCATGACGTCGATGATGGGATCGTCGCGCACGCTCTATCAGGCGTCGCTCGACGGATGGCTGCCGCGCTATCTTTCGCGCGTCAACGAGCATGGCGCGCCGACGGCCGCAATGTGGACCGATCTCGGGTTCAATCTCGTGCTGCTCGCGATGTCGGACTATATGACGGTGCTGTCGATTTCGAATGTCTGCTACATGCTGTTTGTTTTTCTGAATCTGCAATCGGGCTGGATACACCGCATGGATCGCGGAAAGTGGGAGCGGCCGTTCCGTTGTCCCACGTGGCTGCTCGTGCTGGGTGCGCTGTGTGGCTACGCGAATCTTGTGTTCGTGGGCGCGGGTGCGAATCTGCAAGGCGAGGGCACGTTACGCGATGGTTTGATTGCGATGCTGCTGATCGTACCGGTGTTCGCGTTCCGCCATTATCTTCAGGATCGCGGACGATTCCCGGCGGGCAGCGCGCTCGATATGGAAGTGGAGGTTCCGAAGCGCAGCGTCTGGTTGAATCTCGCACCGTATGGCGCGCTGATTGCGGCGGCGTTGACGATTGCGGTCTCGCATTATTGGGCCGCTCGCGTTTGAATCGTTGATAGTGTGTGGAAGGCGCTGCGTGGGAGTCGGATTCGTCGACTCCGCGCAGCGCCTTTTTTGTTGGACGCAAAAAAACTGGGGCTTCGTGTGAAGCCCCAGCAGTTTTATTCAATGCGCTATTGCATCAAGAGATCGCCTGAACCTGTTTCTCCGGGCGCGTGGCGGTGCGTTTCACCTCGCCGCCGCGCGCGGGCGCACCATTCGCCACATAATAATCCGCAGTCGAACGCGCGAGCGCCTGCTTGCCGCGAATCCGGTCGGCGATCTTCTCCGCCATCATGATCGTCGGCGCATTGAGATTGCCGGTGGTGATGAGCGGCATGATCGACGCATCGACCACGCGCAATCCGTCCAGCCCATGCACGCGGCCTTCGTTATCCACGACGGCCATATTGTCGTAGCCCATCGCGCACGAGCATGACGGGTGATACGCCGTTTCGGCGCGCGTTCGCACGAATGCATCGATTTCCGCGTCGCTTTTCAAATCGGCGCCAGGACTGAGCTCTTGTCCACGGAAGCGATCGAGCGCTGGCTGCGCGATGATCTCGCGCGTGATGCGGATGGCGTCGCGAAACTCGCGCCAATCGAGCGCCTCAGCCATATAGTTGAAAAGAATCGACGGATGCTGACGCGGATCGCGCGAGCGCAGCTTCACGCGTCCGCGGCTCGGCGAACGCATTGAGCCAACATGCGCCTGAAAGCCGTGCATCTTGATCGCATTCGAGCCGTTGTAATTGATCGCCACCGGTAGAAAGTGATATTGAATATTCGGCCAGGGATCGTCGTCGCGCGTGCGGATAAAGCCGCCCGCTTCGAAATGATTACTCGCGCCGATGCCGGTGCCGCGGAACATCCATTCGAGACCGATCGCCGGCTGATTGTGCAGCAGCAGTGCAGGATAGAGCGACACGGGCTCCTTGCACGCATACTGCATATACATTTCCAGGTGGTCCTGAAGATTCTGCCCGACGCCTGGCAAATCGAGCACGATGGGAATATCGAGTTCCCGCAACCACGCGCCCGGACCCACGCCCGAACGCTGCAATATCTGCGGCGAAGCAATCGCGCCCGCGCACAGCAGCACTTCGCGGCGCGCATAACGCGTGATGCGCGCGTGGCCGTCGAGAAACACCACGCCTTGCGCACGCTTGCCGCTAAAGAGAATGCGATCGGTGACCGCGTGCGTGACGATATCGAGGTTCGAACGGTGTTTTGCCTGATCCAGATAGCCGCGTGCGGTGCTCGCACGCCGGCCTTTCGCCGTGACCGTGCGATCCATCGGACCAAAGCCTTCCTGGCGATAGCCATTGAGGTCGTCGGTGTGCGGATAGCCTGCTTGCACGCCCGCTTCGATCATCGCTTCGAATAGCGGATTGACGCCGGGCTTGCTGGTCGTGACGTGTACGGGACCGTCGCCGCCGTGATAATCGTTCGCGCCGACGTCGCGCGTTTCGGCCTTGCGAAAATACGGCAGGCAATCGTGATAGCTCCAGTTTTGAAGGCCTTCGCGCTCGGCCCAACCGTCGTAGTCGAGCGCATTGCCACGGATATAGCACATGCCGTTGATCAGCGATGAACCGCCCAGTCCCTTGCCGCGCCCGCATTCCATGCGCCGGTTGTTCATGTGCGGTTCGGGATCGGTTTCGTAGGCCCAGTTGTAGCGCCGCCCTTGCAGCGGATACGCGAGCGCCGCGGGCATTTGCGTCCGAAAATCGAAACGGTAATCGGGACCGCCGGCTTCGAGCAGGAGCACGCGAACGTTGCGGTCTTCGGTCAGCCGCGTCGCGAGCACGTTACCCGCCGAACCCGCGCCGATGATGATGTAGTCATAGTCTTGCGCTGCCATGCCGGGCTCCCTCAAAAGACGGGCTGATACGGTCCCAGTTCGACCTGGACGGATTTGAGGCGCGTGTAGTGTTCGAGCGTCGTGATACCGTTTTCGCGTCCCACGCCGGATTGCTTGTAGCCGCCCACGGGCATTTCGGCAGGCGATTCGCCCCAGGTATTGATCCAGCAAATGCCGGCTTCGAGGTGATGAATCACGCGATGCGCGCGCGAGAGATTCTCCGTGACGACGCCCGCGGCGAGACCATAAAGCGTGTCGTTGGCGCGCGCGATCACTTCGTCTTCATCGCTGAACGAGAGCATGCTCATAACTGGGCCGAAGATTTCTTCGCGCACGATCTTCATGTCGTCGCGGCAATGGGAGAACACCGTGGGCGCCACGTATTGCCCGCGCGCGAACGCGCCGTCGACGAGCCGCTCGCCGCCCGCGAGCAAGCGTGCGCCTTCGCGCTTGCCGCTCTCGATGTAACCGAGCACCTTGTCCAGTTGCGCCGCGCTCGCGAGCGGGCCAAAGTTGGTGGACGGATCGGTGGGCTGGCCGATACGAATGCGCGCCACGCGAGCGAGCACGCGCGCCTCGAATTCGTCTCGTATGGATTCCTGAACGAAAACCCGGGTGCCGTTCGTGCACACCTGGCCCGCGCTGAAGAAGTTGGCCGTTACGGCGATGTCGGCGGCGCGGTCGAGATCGGCGTCTTCGAATACGATCAACGGCGACTTGCCGCCGAGTTCCATCGTCACTTCCTTGAGCGACGAACCGCCCGCAGCGGCCATGACTTTCTTGCCCGTTTCGACACCGCCGGTAAACGAAATCTTCTCGATGCCCGGATGAGCGCTGAGCAGTGCGCCCACGCGGCCATCGCCTTGCACGACGTTGAACACGCCCGGCGGCACGCCCGCTTCGATATAGATTTCCGCGAGCTTCGCGGCGGAAAGCGGCGTGATTTCGCTGGGTTTGAAAATCATCGCATTACCCGCCGCGAGCGCGGGCGCCGATTTCCAGCACGCGATCTGAATCGGGTAATTCCAGGCGCCGATGCCTGCCGTCACGCCCAGCGGTTCGCGCCGCGTATACACGAACGAACTCTCGCGCAGCGGAATTTGCTGGCCTTCGAGTGCGGGCGCGAGGCCCGCATAGTATTCGATCACGTCCGCGCCCGTGACGATATCGACGGCACGCGTTTCCGCGATGGGTTTGCCGGTGTCGTGCGTTTCGAGTTCGGCGAGCGCGTCGTTACGCTCGCGCAGCAGCTCGACGGCGCGGCGCAGGATGCGCGAGCGCTGCATGGCCGTCATCGCGGCCCAGACACGCTGGCCTTCGCGCGCGGACTGCACGGCACGGTCGATATCGGCGGCGCTGGCTTGCTGCACCGTCGCGAGCGTTTCGCCGCTGGCGGGATCGAGCGTGTCGAAAGTTTCGCCACTGGTGGCGTCGACGTACGTGCCGTGAATGAAGAGGCGTTCGAGCGGGTAGTGAGGCATCGGGGGCATCGCCATGACTCCGGGGTTAGGCCGACTTGCGCGTGCGCGCCTTGGCGCGCGCGTCGAGCAGCAGGTCGATGTAATCGTTGGCAAGCCGCAAGGCGGCTTTCGTGTCGAAGGGTTCGCCGGTCGTCGCGCCGCGCAGCCAGAGTCCGTCGATCATGGCGGCGAGCCCCGTAGCGGCGCGCCGGGACGCGACGCGCGGCAGGGCTTTTTCGAATTCAGCGCAGAGGTTCGAATAGAGCCGCCGCGTATTCACGCGTTGCAGACGGCGCAGCGCGGGCTGATGCATGCTCTCGGCCCAGAACGCGAGCCAGGTTTTCATGACCGGCGTATTGACCTGCGAGACGTCGAAATTCGCGGCGACGATCGCACGCAGACGCGCGCGCGGCTCGGGCTTCGCGGCCAGGCGGCGGCGCATGGTGGCTTCCCACAGGTCGCGCAATACGTGGCGCATGGTGGCTTCGAGCAGCCCGTCCTTGCCGCCGAAATAATGGCTGACGATACCGGTCGAGATATTGGCGCGCTGCGCGACAGTCGCAAGCGTCGTGCCCGACAGACCTGCCTGGTCGATGGTCTGAAGCGTCGCATCGATGAGTTGGGCGCGACGCAGGTCGCGCATTCCGATCTTGGGCATGATGATTCTGGACGGACGGGGAGGACTTCACTCTAATTATTTTTTATTGAATGATCAATCAATAAAAACGTTGCGTTCACGCTGCGACGCATTTGCAAAAGCGCACGTCGGATTGTCGATGGTCGGGCCGCTCGCAACGCCTCGCGAGCCTTGCTGCATAACGATTTGCACGCTTTTCTCAGGGTTGTCCACGCATCGCACATGTCGCGCCAGCGCCAGTGCGCGTCGTTTGCGCGCAAGTTGCGCGAGATTTGGACGCTTACGTTTGGTCCGTCCGCACGGGCTGGCAACACGCTGTCAGACCTTGAAACGCGGCTCATTTCAACCGTATCGCGAGTCACGAGAGACCGACACCATGAGAAAAGCAAACGCACTGGTACTGACCGCAATCGCACTGGCGCTTTCCACCCTGGCGAGCACAAGTCACGCACAAAGCAGCGTCACGATGTACGGCATCATCGATGCGGGCGTGACTTACGTAAGCAATGCAGGCGGCTCGCATCAAGTGAAATTCGACGACGGCATTTCGTATGCGAACCGCTGGGGCATCAAGGGCACGGAAGATCTCGGCGGCGGCGTGAAAGCGGTGTTCGAGCTCGAGAGCGGCTTTCACCTCGGCAGCGGCACGCTCGCGAATGGCGGTTCGCTATTCGGCCGCGCGGCCTATGTCGGCTTGCAAAGCGATTGGGGCACGCTCACGTTCGGCAATCAGATCGACATGACCCAGGAGATGGTTTATCTCTTCAACGTCACGGCATGGGCGAGCGGTTACGCGATCAATCAAGGCGACTTCGACCGGATGAATGGCGACCATCTGCCGAATTCGGTGAAGTTCATGTCGAACACGTATGGTGGTTTCCAGTTCGGCGGCATGTATTCGTTCAGCAACACGCCGGGCGATTTTCATACGGGCAGTGCATGGAGCGTGGGCGCGCAATATCAGCACGGTGCGTTCGCAATGGGCGCGGCTTATACGCAGTTGAATAATCCGTCCGGTATTTATGCATTCGATCCTTATGCGATGATCGGCGTGCATACGTTCTTCGGCCGCCCGACCGTAAGCGTCGATCCCACCACGGGCGCGGTCACCGATCTCTATGCGGACAGCGCGTTTCCCGTCGATAAACAAGGCACATTCGGTGTTGGCGCGAGTTATGCGATTGGCGACGTGACCTTGATGGGCGACTTCACTTATACGCAAATCAAGGCGTTTGGCGAGAGCGAGCACATGCTCGTGGCCGAAGGCGGCGCCGATTGGCAGATCACGCCCGCGCTCGCGCTGATTGGCGGCTACCAGTACACGCATTTCGACGGCCATCACTGGAATCAGCTTTCGGCGGGGCTGCATTACGCGCTGTCGAAACGCACCGACGTTTATGTGTCCGGCGACTGGCTGAAGGCTTCGCAAGGCGTCGACGCCGTGATCGGCTATAGCTTCACGCCGTCGTCGACCACGACGCAAGCCGATGTGCGGATCGGCATGCGCCATTCCTTCTGATTTTTTAAGCGAGCGCCGCGCATGGCGCGGCGCAGCAAGTCTTTTAATCGTCAGACGGCCAATGAATGCGGTAGCCAACATCGCGCAACCAGTCCGCGATCCACGCTTCTCCATAGGTCGATGCGGCGAGTTCCCGGGAAGCCTCATAGCGAATGATTTTGCGGCTTTCATCGGCTATTTTGCGCATTTTGCTATGGTGGCCGAAAATGTGCCGGACGGATTCGCGGCTATGCAATAGCGGTGCGGCATGCTCGATGGAGAAGCGTTTGGCGATATCCAGTGGCGGGAATTTTACGCCCGCTCGTTCGAGCACCTGCCGTGCGCAAAGGCAGAGCCACACGTCTTCGTTCACTTCGTCGCCGTCCCACTGCATCGCATGAGGCGCGTCGGCGCTAATCGAAGGGACCGGAATCTGGAACGGAATCCTCAGGCTTCGTGGAGCGTCCAGCAATTTCTTGCTGCGCAAACTGAAGCCGCCATTGAAGATGTTATCGACACGCGCGCCGCGTAGGACATCCTCAACCCATGAAAAGCCACGGCGAAAGACCGGCTGATCGTGTTGATAGACGCGCGCCAGTTGAATGGGTGCGCCCAGATAGTCGTAATCGAAAAACTCGGGTCTCCAGTTTCTCGAATCGACAGCCCAACCGTCATCCTGAACAACCAGCGCGAATTCAGTCTCGATAAATTGACCGAGCGAATAGAGTATAAAAATCGAATACTCGAGATATCCAAAAGGCTTGACTTGAATGTGTCGAACGCGGTCCTGCATGCCGGCCGGTCGGGCCGGGCTGATCAGCAAGCCCCGGCTGCCAGGTAACTGCTGCATGCTGAGTTCGATCGCCGAAAGCGCACCCGACGCGACCGCCTGCAATCCCGTTACGCTAACCACGGTAATACGCGAAAAATCGCTCAAAGTTCGCCGCCCTGTTAATGATCGGGAATAGTCGCTTTGGAAAGGGAAGGCGACGGCGTGAAAGCGAATGCTTTCACTGCGTAAGAAAATGCTAGCGTGCGCCTTCTGCGGCAGACATCGGATACGTCTGAATTAATGCGCTCGTCATTCGCGGCGCATTCGTGACCAGAGCCTCGCGCCGCTAGCCTTGTGGCCGTCTGCCAGGGGCGCATCGACCCGCCATCGCGGCGGTCTGAATCCCACGTCGCCCGGCACCCGCCCCCCCGCCCAGACGCCGCTCCGCCCCGGCTGGCGGGGCCATCCACGCGCAATGGCGCTTTTGTTCTATCGGATGCGCGCTCCGATTTGGTCTACTCATTCCAACGTCACTCATGCCACTCCACGCCGGAGAAGTCAGATGAATGTCAGCGTCTTCGACCTGTTCAAGATTGGGATCGGCCCGTCCAGCTCGCATACCGTCGGTCCGATGGTTGCCGCTTGCCGCTTCGTGTCCCATATCGAGGACGCCAATCTGCTGGGTTTTGTGCGCCGCGTGAAAGCCGAGTTGTACGGCTCGCTCGGCGCGACCGGCAAGGGGCACGGAACCGACAAGGCCGTGCTGCTCGGCCTTGAAGGAAACTTGCCCGATTCGATCGATCCCGACCAGATCGAGCCGCGTCTCGCCGCCATTCGCTGCGAGAAAACCCTGACGCTGCTCGGCAAGCAATCGATTCGTTTCGACGAAAAAGAATGCATCGGCTTTTATCGCCGAACGATGGGCGGCGCGAACACCTTGCATTCGAATGGCATGCGCTTTCAGGCCTTCGATGAAAACGGCCAGTTGCTGATCGAGAAAGAGTATTACTCGGTCGGCGGCGGCTTCGTGGTGAATCGCGAAGGCGATCGCGTCAACGGCGTGCGCGCCGGTCACGAGATGCCGTATCCGTTTCGCACCGGCGAAGATCTGCTGCGCGTCTGCAATGCGAGCGGCCTGTCGATCGCCGAAGTCACGTTCGCCAATGAAAGCGCCGCGCGTGCGCCTGAAGACGTGCGCGAAGGCCTGATGGCGATCTGGCGCACGATGGCCGCGTGCGTGGAGCGTGGCTGCAAGATGCACGGCCAGTTGCCCGGGCCGATGCAGGTCAAGCGCCGCGCCGCCGATCTCGCCGTGCAATTGCGCGCGCGCTCCGAAGAGGCGCTGCGCGATCCGCTCTCGATGCTCGATTGGGTCAATCTCTACGCGATGGCGGTGAACGAGGAAAACGCAGCGGGCGGCCGTGTTGTCACCGCGCCGACCAATGGCGCAGCCGGCGTGATTCCCGCCGTGCTCCACTACTACGTGAAATTCGTGCCCGGCGCGAATGAAAAAGGCATCGTCGATTTTCTGCTGACCGCCGCTGCGATTGGCGTCATTTACAAGGAAACGGCCTCGATTTCCGGTGCCGAGGTGGGTTGCCAGGGCGAAGTGGGCGTGGCCTGTTCGATGGCCGCTGCCGCGCTCGCAGCCGTGATGGGCGGCACGCCGTTGCAGGTCGAGAATGCCGCCGAAATCGGCATGGAACACAACCTCGGCATGACGTGCGATCCCGTCGGCGGCCTCGTGCAGATTCCCTGCATCGAGCGTAACGCGATGGGCGCGATCAAGGCGCTGAACGCCGCGCGTATGGCGCTCAAGGGCAACGGCCAGCATTACGTCACGCTCGACAACGTCATCAAGACGATGCGCGAAACGGGCGCCGACATGAAGACGAAATACAAGGAGACGTCACGCGGTGGACTCGCCGTGAACGTCATCGAATGCTAATGGAAATGCGCAAACGGAAACACGCAAAGGGGTCTGCGAGATGAGCCGCTATTCGATATTCAGTCTGTTCCGCAACGGGTTGTCGTATCACGAGAACTGGGAGCGGCAGTGGAGAAGTCCCGAGCCGAAAAAGGAGTACGACGTGGTGATCGTCGGCGGCGGCGGACATGGTCTCGCGACCGCGTATTACCTCGCGAAAGAGCACGGCGTGAAGAACGTCGCGATTCTGGAAAAGGGCTGGATTGGCGGCGGCAATACCGCGCGCAATACCACCATCGTGCGTTCGAATTATCTGTGGGACGAGTCGGCCGCGCTTTACGAAAAGGCCATGAAACTGTGGGAAGGACTCGCGCAGGATCTCAACTACAACGTGATGTTCAGCCAGCGCGGCGTGATGAATCTCGCGCATACGCTGCAGGACGTGCGCGACACCGAGCGCCGCGTGAATGCGAACCGGCTCAACGGTGTGGATGCCGAATTCCTGACGCCGGAACAGATCAAGGAAATCGAGCCGACGATCAATCTGCATAGCCGTTATCCGGTGCTGGGCGCGTCGATTCAGCGCCGTGCGGGCGTGGCGCGCCACGACGCCGTGGCGTGGGGCTTCGCACGCGGCGCGGATCAGGCGGGCGTGGACATTATTCAGAATTGCCAGGTAACCGGCATTCGCCGCGACGGTGGCCGCGTGATCGGCGTCGATACGGTGAAGGGCTTCATCAAGGCGAAGAAAGTGGCAGTGGTCGCCGCGGGCAATACCACCACGCTTGCCGATATGGCCGGCGTGCGCCTGCCGCTCGAAAGCCATCCGTTGCAGGCGCTGGTGTCGGAGCCGATCAAGCCGGTCGTGAACACGGTGATCATGTCGAACGCGGTGCACGCCTATATCAGCCAGTCCGACAAGGGCGATCTCGTGATCGGCGCGGGCGTCGATCAATACACCGGTTTCGGCCAGCGCGGCAGTTTCAACATCATCGAAGGCACCTTGCAGGCGATCGTCGAAATGTTCCCGGTGTTCTCGCGCGTGCGCATGAATCGCCAGTGGGGCGGCATTGTCGACGTCTCGCCGGACGCGTGCCCGATCATCAGCAAGACCGACGTGAAAGGCCTCTATTTCAATTGCGGCTGGGGCACGGGCGGCTTCAAGGCGACGCCCGGTTCGGGCTGGGTGTTTGCACACACCATCGCGAACGACGAACCGCATCCGCTCAATGCGCCGTTCTCGCTGGACCGCTTCTACACCGGCCATCTGATCGACGAACACGGCGCGGCCGCCGTGGCCCACTAATCAACGCACACAGGACACACACATCATGCTGCTGATCGAATGCCCCTGGTGCGGGCCACGTGCCGAAGTCGAATTCACCTGCGGAGGCGAAGCGGAAATCGCGCGCCCGCTCGACACCGACGCGCTGAGCGACAAAGAGTGGGGCGACTATCTTTTCATGCGCCACAATCCGCGCGGCGTGCATAAAGAGCAATGGCTGCACGCGCAAGGCTGCCGCCGCTGGTTCATGGCCACGCGCGATACCGTGACTTACGAAATTCAAAGCTACGAGAAGTTCGGTGCGAGCCATCACGCGAGCAACGAAAAGGATCAGGCAAAAGGGAGCGCACAGCGATGAGCCAGAAGAACCGCCTCGGCGCCGGTGGGCGCATCAACCGCGCGATTCCGCTGACGTTCACGTTCAACGGCCGCACGTATCAGGGTTATCAGGGCGATACGCTCGCTTCCGCGCTGCTCGCGAACGACGTGCATTTCGTCGCGCGCAGTTTCAAATATCACCGCCCGCGCGGCATCGTGACGGCGGATGTGGCCGAGCCGAATGCCGTCGTGCAACTCGAACGCGGCGCGCATACCGTGCCGAACGCGCGCGCGACCGAAATCGAGTTGTATCAAGGGCTGGTCGCGAATAGCGTCAACGCCGAACCGAACCTCGAAAACGATCGCATGGCGATCAATCAAAAGTTCTCGCGCTTTTTGCCCGCGGGCTTTTACTACAAGACGTTTATGTGGCCGCGTAAATGGTGGCCGAAATACGAAGAGAAGATTCGCGACGCGGCGGGCCTCGGCAAATCGCCCGAAGTGCGCGACGGCGACCGCTACGACAAGTGCTTCGCGCATTGCGATGTGCTCGTGATCGGCGGCGGCCCGACGGGTCTCGCGGCGGCGCATACGGCCGGTCTGAGCGGCGCACGTGTGATGCTGATCGACGACCAGCGTGAGCTGGGCGGCAGCCTGCTCGGCTGCAAGGCGGAGATCGACGGCAAACCCGCGCTGCAATGGGTCGAAAAGATCGAAGCGGAACTGGCCGCGATGCCCGACGTGAAGATCCTCTCGCGCAGCACGGCGTTCGGCTATCAGGATCACAATCTCGTGACCGTCGCGCAACGCTTGACCGATCATCTGCCGGTTTCCACGCGCCACGGTTCGCGCGAATTGCTGTGGAAGATCCGCGCGAAGCGTGTGATTCTCGCCACGGGTGCGCAAGAGCGTCCTATCGTGTTCGGCAATAACGATTTGCCGGGCATTATGCTCGCGTCGTCGGTGTCGACTTATCTGCATCGTTATGGCGTGATTCCGGGCCGCAATGCCGTGGTGTTCACGAATAACGATGCGGGTTATCGCTGCGCGCTCGATCTTAAGGCGTGCGGTGCGAACGTCACGCTTGTCGATTCACGTTCGCAAGGCAGCGGTGCACTGCAAAGTGCCGCGCGCCGCCAGGGCGTGAAGATCATGAACAACGCCGCGATCATGGCGGCACACGGCAAACTGCGTGTGAATGCCGTGGACGTGGTCGCGTATGCGAGCGGCAAAACCGGCGCGAAACAAGCGACGCTGCCGTGCGATCTCGTGGCGATGTCGGGCGGCTTCAGCCCCGTGCTGCATCTGTTCGCGCAGTCGGGCGGCAAGGCACTCTGGAACGATACGAAAGCCTGCTTCATGCCGGGCAAGCGCGTGCAACCCGAAGTGAGCGTGGGCGGGGCGGTGGGCGAGTTCAGTCTCGCGCGCGGCCTGACGCTCGCCGTCGATGCGGGCATCGACGCGTCACAAGCGCTCGGCTTCAAACTCGGGCGCCCGAACGTGCCGAAGACGGCGGAGATCAGCGAATCGCCGCTCGAACCGCTGTGGCTCGTGGGCAGCCGTGCAGAGGCGGCGCGTGGCCCGAAGCAGTTCGTCGATTTCCAGAACGACGTCTCGGCGGCCGATATTCTGCTCGCGGCACGCGAAGGTTTCGAATCGGTCGAACACGTCAAGCGTTATACGGCGATGGGTTTCGGCACCGATCAGGGCAAGCTCGGCAATATCAACGGCATGGCGATTCTCGCGGCGGCGCTCGGCAAGACGATTCCTGAAACCGGCACGACGACGTTCCGCCCGAATTACACGCCGGTGACTTTCGGTACGTTCGCGGGACGCGAACTCGGCGACTTTCTCGATCCTGTGCGCAAGACCTGCATTCACGAATGGCACGTCGAAAACGGTGCGATGTTCGAGGACGTCGGCAACTGGAAACGCCCGTGGTATTTCCCGAAGCGCGGCGAGGATCTTCATGCGGCCGTGAAGCGCGAATGTCTCGCGGTGCGCAATAGCGTGGGCATACTCGATGCGTCGACGCTCGGCAAGATCGATATTCAAGGACCGGACGCCGCCAAACTGCTCAATTGGGTTTATACGAATCCGTGGAGCAAGCTCGAAGTCGGTAAATGCCGTTACGGCCTCATGCTTGACGAAAACGGCATGGTATTCGACGACGGCGTGACCGTGCGCCTCGGCCCGCAGCATTACATGATGACGACCACGACCGGCGGTGCCGCGCGCGTGCTCACGTGGCTCGAACGCTGGCTGCAAACCGAATGGCCCGATATGAAAGTGCGGCTCGCTTCGGTGACCGATCACTGGGCGACGTTCGCGGTGGTCGGGCCGAAAAGCCGCAAGGTGCTGCAAAAGATCTGTGAAGACATCGACTTCGATAACGCCGCGTTTCCGTTCATGTCGTATCGCAACGGCACCGTCGCGGGCGTGAAATCGCGCGTCATGCGTATCAGCTTCTCGGGCGAACTCGCGTATGAAGTGAATGTGCCGGCGAATGCGGGCCGCGCCGTGTGGGAAGCGCTGATGAAAGCGGGCGCCGAATTCGATATCACGCCGTACGGCACGGAAACGATGCACGTGCTGCGTGCGGAGAAGGGCTACATCATCGTCGGCCAGGATACCGATGGGTCGGTGACGCCGTTCGATCTCGGCATGGGCGGTCTTGTTTCGCAGACCAAGGACTTCCTCGGCCGACGCTCGCTCAAGCGTTCCGATACCGCAAAAGAAGGGCGAAAGCAGTTCGTCGGCCTGCTCACCGACGATCCGCAATACGTGCTGACCGAAGGCAGCCAGATCGTCGCGGAAAGCGCGCGCGCCGGCAGCGATGGCACCATGCCGATGATCGGTCACGTAACGTCGAGTTATCAAAGCCCGATTCTCGAACGCTCGATTGCGCTCGCCGTCGTCAAGGGCGGATTGGACAAGATGGGCGAACGCGTGGTGATTCCGCTCGCCGACGGACGGCGTGTGGGCGCGAAGATCGTCAGCCCGGTTTTCTACGATATTGAAGGGGTGCGTCAGCATGTGGAATGAAACGAGAGATCCGATGCCCCTCGCGGAGCGTGCGGTTAGCGTGAATCTGGAGTCGCCGTTTATCGGCGTGGACGATTTGCTCAAGGCGCAGGACGCGCGCCTGTCGAAAGCGTTCGTCTTGCGCGAGCAGCCGTTTCGCGATCTGGTGAATGTGCGCGGTGAATTGAGCGATCCGGCATTCGTCGCGGCATTCGAGCGGACTGTCGGCTGCCGTCCGCCCGCCGCGCCGAATACCGTGGCGCGCAGCGCCAATTACGACGTGCTGTGGCTCGGCCCCGACGAATGGCTCGTGCGTTCGAGCGCGCCCGTGCGCGCGGGCGTGCTCGAAGCGAAGCTCGCGCCTGAATTGGGCGAGTGCTACGCGGCGGCCGTCGACGTCGGCAGCGGCTATACCGTGGTGGAGATCGAAGGCACGCGCGTGCGCGAAGTGCTGTCGCGCGGTTGCCCGCTCGATCTGCATCCGTCGCTGTTCAAGCCGGGACAATGCGCGCAAAGCCTCTATTTCAAGGCCTCGATCGTGTTGATCCCCATCGCGGCGGATCGTTTCGAACTCGTCATTCGACGCAGTTTCGCCGACTACTTCTGCCGCATCATGCTCGATGCCGCCGCGTCGATCACGCCATGAAGATCGTCGATGGAACGTTCGACGCAGCGGTCGGCGCGTTCGATGGCACGCATGGGCGCGGACGTGGCTGGAGCGTGTTTGTCGAAGCGCTCAGCGTGCCCGCGCGCATCGGCATTCACCCGCATGAACATGGCCAGCCGCAGCCGCTCGTGATCGACGCGCAACTCGGCTATGGCCGCGCGCCAAAAGAAGCGGGCGACTGGATCGATTATGAAAGCTGGTGCGCGCGCATTGCGGATTTTCTCGCGCACAAAACGCATACGCGCCTGCTCGAAACGCTGGTGGCCGATATGGCGGCGCTGTCGTTTCGCGAATGGCCCGCATTGGAGACGCTCACGCTCGCGGTGCATAAGCCGAAGATCCGGCCCGGCACGCGGCGCGTGGGTGTGTCGCTTGAATGGACGCGCGCGGATTATCTGCAATGGAGCGCGACGGCGGTGAATACGTGATTGTCGGCATGGTGCAAACACGCGTCGGGTTTTGCATGGTTTGAAGGGTCCACACGGCGCTACGCTCGAACCATCGCCGCTGCAGAAGTCGCTCTATAACGCAGCGGCGGTTTCCATCTACAACGAAACGGAGACAAGCGATGAGTGGCAATCGAGGCGTCGTGTATCTGGGACCGGGCAAGGTCGATGTGCAGAAGATCGATTATCCGAAGATGGTCGATCCGAGCGGCCGCAAGATCGGTCATGGCGTGATACTCAAGGTCGTCAGCACGAATATCTGCGGCTCGGATCAGCACATGGTGCGCGGACGCACGACGGCGCCGGTCGGCCTCGTGCTGGGACATGAAATCACGGGCGAAGTGGTCGAGGTCGGCGGCGACGTCGAAACGCTCAAGCTCGGCGATCTCGTTTCCGTGCCGTTCAACGTGGCGTGCGGGCGTTGCGCGATGTGCAAGGAGCAGAACACCGGCGTGTGCCTGAACGTGAATCCGTCGCGCGCGGGCGGCGCCTACGGTTACGTCGATATGGGCGGGTGGATCGGCGGTCAAGCCGAATACGTGCTCGTGCCGTATGCCGATTTCAATCTGCTCAAATTCCCCGATCGCGATCAGGCTATGTCGAAGATTCGCGATCTCACCTGTCTCTCGGATATTCTGCCGACCGGCTATCACGGCGCTGTAACGGCAGGCGTGAAGCCCGGATCGACGGTCTATGTCGCGGGCGCGGGTCCGGTCGGCATGGCGGCGGCGGCATCGGCGCGTTTGCTCGGCGCGGCGTGCACGATCGTTGGCGACATGAATGCGGAACGTCTCGCGCATGCGAAGGCGATGGGTTTCGAAGTCGTCGATCTCTCGAAAGACGCCACGCTCGGCGAACAGGTCGAGCAGATTCTCGGCAAGCCCGAAGTCGATTGCGCCGTGGATTGCGTGGGTTTCGAAGCGCATGGTCACGGCGCCTCGGGGCATGCGGAGGAGGCGCCCGCCACGGTGCTCAATTCGCTGATGGAAATTACGCGGCCCGCGGGCATGATCGGCATTCCGGGTCTTTACGTGACCGACGATCCGGGCGCGCGCGATATCGCCGCGCAGCACGGCAGCCTGAGCATCCGCTTCGGCCTCGGCTGGGCGAAATCGCACACCTTCCATACCGGCCAGACGCCGGTGCTCAAATACAACCGCAATCTCATGCAGGCGATTCTGTTCGATCGTTTGCCGATTGCGAAAATCGTCAACGTCTCGGTGATTTCGCTCGACGAAGCGCCGCAAGGCTATAAGCAATTCGATGGCGGCGCGCCGCGCAAGTTCGTGATCGATCCGCACGGCATGCTGGCGGCTTAATCAATCAAGATCGATGCGATGAAAAAGCGGGCGACCGGTGTGAGCCGGTCGCCCGAATGGCGTTGCTTCAAAGCGTTAGAGCGTTAAAGCGTTAGACGTGCGCGCTGAGCATCGGCAGCAAGGTCTTGGGCGTATCGGCACCGGATAGCGGCGCGAGGCGCTTGCGGCGCTCGGCGGTGGGCGCGCTGCCGAATGCGTCGCGATAGCTCTTGCTGAAATGACACGCCGACTGAAAGCCGCAAGCCATCGTAATCTGCATGATCGACATATCGGTTTGCAGCAGCAGTTCGCGTGCGCGGCGCAGGCGCAAGGTCAGATAGTAATGCGTGGGCGTCATGCCCAGATGCTCATGAAAGAGCCGCTGCAACTGACGTTGCGACATATTCGCGAGCCGCGCGAGTTCCTCGCGTGACAGCGGCTCCTCGATGTTGTTCTCCATGAGCGAGATGACTTCGAAAAGCGACTTGTTCGCCGAACCGAGCCGCGCGACCAGCGGCATGCGTTGTTGCGCGCTGGTGTCGCGCACGTGCTCGACCACGAACTGCTCGGCGATCTGCGTGACGCGCGCCGTCCCCACGCGCGTGGTGATCAGATTGAGCATCATGTCGAGCGGCGCGACGCCGCCGGTGCAGGTCACGCGGTCGCGATCGATCACGAACAGTTCCTTGAGAAAGCGCGTGGACGGAAATTCCTCTTTCAGCGCCGACATGTTTTCCCAGTGAATCGCGCACGCATAGCCGGCAAGCAGGCCCGCCTTGGCGAGCGCGTAAGTGCCGGTGCACAGGCTGCCGAGCACGACGCCCGAGCGCGCGAAACGGCGCAGCACGGCGAGATGCGCGGCCGTGGTGGCGCGCTGCACGTCGATGCCGCCGCAGACGAAGACGATGTCGGGCTGTCCGACGCACTCGGCCGGGCCGGTGTCGATGGACAGGCCGTTGCTCGATGCGACCGGACCGCCGTCCGGGCTGATGATCGACCAGCGGTAAAGTGGCTGCCCGCTCAGGTAGTTAGCCATGCGAAGCACTTCGATGGCGTTCGTGAACGCGATCATCGTGAAGTCGGGCAGCGGCATAAACGCGAAGTGCGCTAACGACGCTGTGCGGTCGGGCAACATGTGGGGGGCCATTCCTTTGTAGTCGGTAGCCTGAGAAGGCCGGGGTCCCGGGCCAGGCTACCGCAATTCTGGAATCGGGCAAGGGCAGTGTGCCATGCGGCAAAACCCTAAGTCCACGACGTCAAAAATCCGCGCTGCACAAAAAACACGAGCGTGCGGCAATGCTGGTGCAGCGCTGCTCTGGTTGCTGGCGGCGTGCACCATCAAAACCACATCGCCCTTGCGCGGTGCATGAAAAACTTGTTTCGGATCGGGAAGTATTCGATTCCGCATAGCCGCTCGTATCGGTACCTACGCGTGTCGATCCACTTTAAGTCCACTTCCGGATTCCACCCGCGCTTCGAACCGCCTGCGGCCTTACTTGTGAAAAATGGACGCGGATGGCGGAAAAGGTAAAGAACGCGTCTGAATTCATACATCGGCGCCGAATTCGAACGACAAGAATAGAGCCGTCGGCCAGAACCTTGCGCAACGGCGGCTAAGCCAGGCGGGGCGGGCCTTCTGCGTTACCGGCCAATTCTTTCCATTCGTCACGGACGCCTTATGTCGAACACGGAATCGTTCTTCTCGAAGACGCTCGCTCAGCGCGACGCCGCAGTGCGCGGCAGCGAATGCGCAGACGAAATCGAAACGCTCGCCATCGATCGTCTGAAGAATCCGAATTCGTGCTCGGCCAGCGCTTCCCGGTCGGCACGTACGCATAAAGCGCATCACGCGTAGCACCCAATCATTCACATCCCCACGCCCGTTTCGGAGTCGGCAATGAGCAACCTGCACGAAAACAGCATCATCATCGATGGTCTGAACATTTCGAAGTTCGACCGCTCGGTATTCGAGGACATGCGCAAAGGCGGGATTACCGCGGCGAACTGCACGGTGTCCGTGTGGGAGAGCTTCACGAAGACCGTCGATAACATCGCGCAGATGAAACAGCAGATTCGCGACAACAGCGAATTGCTCACGCTCGTGCGCACGACCGACGACATCCAGCGCGCGAAAAAGGAAAGCCGCACGGGTGTGATTCTCGGCTTCCAGAACGCGCACGCGTTCGAAGACAACATCGGCTATATCGAAGCCTTCGCCGATATGGGCGTGCGTGTGGTGCAGCTTTGCTACAACACGCAAAATCTCGTGGGCACCGGTTGTTATGAACGCGACGGCGGCCTGTCCGATTTCGGCCGCGAAGTGATCACGGAAATGAATCGTGTGGGGATCATGGTCGATCTTTCGCACGTGGGCGGCAATACGTCTTCGGAGGCGATCGCGTTTTCGAAGAAGCCCGTGTGCTATTCGCACTGCCTGCCTTCCGGCCTCAAGGAACATCCGCGCAACAAGAGCGACGCGCAGCTCAAGGAAATCGCCGACGCGGGCGGGTTCGTCGGCGTGACGATGTTCGCGCCGTTCCTCAAGCGCGGCATCGACGCGAGCGTCGAAGACTATATCGAAGCGATCGACTACGTGGTGAATCTGATCGGCGAGGATTCGGTCGGTATCGGAACCGACTTCACGCAAGGTTACAGCGTGGACTTCTTCGACTGGCTCACGCACGACAAGGGCCGTTATCGCCGCCTGACGAATTTCGGCAAGGTCGTGAATCCCGAAGGCATTCGCACGATCGGCGAATTTCCGAACCTCACGGCCGCGATGGAACGCGCGGGATGGAAAGAATCGCGCATCCGCAAAATCATGGGCGAAAACTGGGTGCGCGTATTCCGCGACGTCTGGGGCGCGTGATTTTGACGTGATGCATTTCACGTGATTCATCGCGCAAGAATCGATACCACTCAATATAAAAATCGCCATTCCGAAACCCGATGGGCGGATGCCGTTTGCAAACGGCATCCGCATCGCAGCAAACCTATAACACGCTTGATCTGGAGCCCCACGACATGCAACCGCAACTGCCGATCGACGTCGATGCGAATACTGGCGTCTGGACGACCGACGCCCTGCCGATGCTCTATGTGCCGCGTCACTTCTTCACCAACAATCACACTGCTGTCGAAGAGGCGTTGGGCCGCGAGACTTACGCGGAGATTCTTTACAAGGCCGGTTATAAATCCGCGTATCACTGGTGCGCGAAGGAAGCCGAGAAGCACGGCATGAGCGGCATGGCGGTATTCGAGCATTATCTGAAGCGCCTTTCTCAGCGCGGCTGGGGTCTCTTCACGATTGTCGAAGCCGATCCGGCGACGGCGCGCGCGCGTATCGAATTGCGTCATTCGTCGTTCGTGCTTGCGCAGCCGGGCAAGCACGGCAAGCTCTGCTACATGTTCGCCGGTTGGTTCGCGGGCGCGATGGACTGGGTGAACGACACAGCGGGCCAGGGCACGCATGCGCCGCGCGCGCAATCGAAAGAAGTGCAATGCGCGGCGGAAGGTCATGCGCATTGTGTTTTCGAAGTGTCGCCGATCGCGGCCTGACGCATTCCGCGCGACCGAATCATCCGCTGTATAAAAGTCCCTGCATTACGACATACACGACGAATTACGCGAATACCCGAGGCCGTCAGCGATGCGCTATCCACACTTGTTCAAACCCTTGACGCTCAATCAACTCACGCTGCGCAACCGCATCGTGAGTACCGCCCACGCCGAGGTGTATGCCGAGCCGGGCGGGCTGCCGGGCGACCGCTATATCCGCTATTACGAGGAGAAGGCCAAGGGCGGCGTCGGCCTCGCGGTGTGCGGCGGGTCGAGTCCGGTGTCGATCGACAGTCCGCAAGGCTGGTGGAAATCGGTGAATCTCTCGACCGACAAGATCGTCGATCCGCTCGCGCGTCTCGCGGAAGCCATGCATCGGCACGGCGCGAAGATCATGATTCAGGCCACGCATATGGGACGCCGTTCGGCATTTCATGGCGAGCATTGGCCACATCTGATGACGCCGTCGGGCGTGCGCGAGCCGGTGCATCGCGGCAATGCGAAGATCATCGAGGTGGAGGAAATCCGCCGCATTATCGGCGACTTCGCGGCGGCGGCGAAACGCGTGAAAGACGCGGGCATGGACGGCATTGAAATCTCCGCCGCGCATCAGCATTTGATCGACCAGTTCTGGAGTCCGCGCACCAACTTTCGCACCGACGAATGGGGCGGCTCGCTGAAGAACCGATTGCGTTTCGGCGTGGAAGTGCTCGAAGCGGTGCGTGAAGCGGTCGGCAAGGACTTTTGCGTCGGCCTGCGCATGTGCGGCGACGAATTCCACGAAGACGGCCTCGATCACGAGCAATTGAAAGAGATCGCGCAGGCGATGGCGGAAACCGGTTTGATCGATTACATCGGCGTGATCGGTTCGGGCGCGGATACGCACAATACGCTCGCCAATTGCATGCCGCCGATGGCGCTGCCGCCCGAGCCGTTCGTGCATCTCGCGGCGGGCATCAAGTCGGTGGTGAATCTGCCGGTCATGCACGCGCAGAGCATTCGCGATGCAGGGCAGGCCGAGCGCTTGCTCGCGAACGGCATGGTCGATCTCGTGGGCATGACGCGCGCGCAGATCGCCGACCCGCATATGGTGATCAAGATTCGCGATGGCCGCGAAGATGAAATCAAGCAGTGCGTGGGTGCGAATTATTGTATCGACCGCCAGTACAACGGCCTCGACGTGCTGTGTGTGCAGAACGCCGCGACGTCGCGCGAAGCAACCATGCCGCACGTGATCGAAAAATCGCGCGGACCGAAGCGCAAGGTGGTCGTGGTGGGCGCCGGTCCGGCGGGCCTCGAAGCGGCGCGCGTGGCGCGTCTGCGCGGTCACGACGTCGTGCTGTTCGAAAAGAGCGACGCTGTGGGCGGGCAGATTCTGCTCGCGGCCAAGGCGCCGCAGCGCGAGCAGATGGCGGGCATCGTGCGCTGGTTCGATATGGAAACGAAGCGCATCGGCGTCGATCGCCGTCTCGGTGTGGCCGCCGACGAGAAGACCATTCTCGCCGAGAAGCCCGACATCATCGTGCTCGCGACCGGCGGTTCGGCGTTCACGCAGCAGGTGCCCGCGTGGGGCGTGGAAGAGGGGCTTGCCGTGAGTTCGTGGGACATTCTCTCGGGCCGCGTGGAGCCGAAGCAGAATGTGCTGGTCTACGACGGCGTGAGCACGCATGCGGGCGCGGGCGTGGCCGATTTCATTTCGAGCCGCGGCTCGAAGGTGGAAATCGTGACGCCCGATGTGAAAGTGGCCGACGACGTGGGCGGCACGACGTTCCCGATTTTCTATCGGCGCCTCTACGCGCAGGGCGTGATTCATACGCCGAATTACTGGCTCGATCGCGTGTACGAGGAGGACGGCAAGAAGATCGCCGTGCTGCGCAATGAATATACGGAGGAGCAGGAGGAGCGTGCCGTCGATCAGGTCGTGATCGAAAACGGCAGCACGCCGAACGACGCGCTCTACTGGACGCTCAAGACGGAGTCGCTCAATCGCGGCCAGGTGGACGTGCACAAGCTGTTCGCCGCCGAGCCGCAGCCCTCGCTTGCCGAAGAACTGGGCAATGGCCGCTTTCTGCTGTTTCGCGTAGGCGACTGCATTTCGATGCACAACATCCACGGCGCGATTTACGACGCGCTGCGGCTCGCGAAGGACTTCTGATCCATGAATCCGACCTGGCTGATTACCGCGCTGCTGTGGCTGTCGATGGCGGGGCTGGCGTTCGCGGTCGCCAAGCGCGCCTCATACTGGCGGGTGGGACGCGCAGCGGCGTCTTCGTCCACTGGCATCGACAAGCTGTTCAGCATTCCGAAGCGATATTTTGTCGACTTGCATCACGTGGTTGCGCGCGATCCGTATATCGCCAAAACGCACGTCGCGACGGCGGGCGGCGCGATTGCGGCGCTTGCGCTCGTGTTCATCAACTATGGGCTGGCCATCTACTCGCCGTGGCTCGACAAGCTGATCTTTCTCGCGGCGTTGGCGATGCTGATCGGCGTGGTGTTCGTGTGGCGTCGCCGTCATGCGAAGCAGGTGCCCGCGCGGCTCTCGCGCGGTCCGTGGAATGCGCTGCCGTGGCTGCTCGGTTCGTTCGCGCTGGGCGTGGCGTTGTTCACACTGATCCCTGCCAGCGCGATGTCGGGCGGCTTCGCAGTGTTGTGCGCCGCGCTGATCGCCGTGGGTGCCTTCGCGATGACGTTCGGCGCGGCGAAAGGCGGCCCGATGAAGCACGCGGTGGCGGGCTTGCTGCACCTCGCGTTTCATCCGCGTCAGGAGCGCTTTGCCGCGACGCGTGAAAGCTGGACGGGCAATGGCACCGCCACGCCGCCCACCGCGCTGAAACTCGCCGATGTCGAGCAGCAGCAGGAATATGGCGTTGCGAAAGCGGTGGAGTTTCGCTGGAATCAATTGCTGAGTTTCGACGCCTGCGTGCAGTGCGGTAAATGCGAGGCCGCGTGTCCCGCGTTCGCAGCCGGTCAGCCGCTTAATCCGAAGAAGCTGATTCAGGATCTCGTGGTCGGCATGGCGGGCGGAACGGATGCCGCGTATGCGGGCAGCCCGACGCCTGGCATTCCTGTGGGACAACATCGTGGCACGCCGGAGGGGCCGATTGTTTCCGGCTTGATCGAGGCGCAGACGCTGTGGTCGTGCACCACGTGCCGCGCCTGCGTGCAGGAGTGCCCGATGCTGATCGAGCACGTCGATGCGATCGTCGATATGCGCCGCAATCAGACGCTCGTGCATGGCACGGTGCCAGGCAAAGGCCCGGAAGTGCTCGCGAATCTGCGCGAAACGGGGACGGCGGGCGGCTACGACAAGGCGGCGCGTTATGACTGGTCGGTGGATCTGAATGCACCGATTGCGCAGCCGGGCAAGCGTGTCGACGTGCTGCTCGTTGCGGGCGAAGGCGCGTTCGATATGCGTTATCAACGCACGCTGCGCGCGCTCGTCAAAGTGCTGAACAAGGCGGGTTTGAATTACGCCGTGCTCGGCGCGCAGGAAGCGGATACCGGCGACGTCGCGCGCCGTCTCGGTGACGAAGCCACGTTCCAGCACATGGCGCAGCAGATGATGCGCACGCTCGCGACGTTGAGTTTCGCGCGCATCGTCACTGCCGATCCGCATGTGATGCACAGCCTGCGCAATGAGTATCGCGCATTGGGCGCGCGCTACGAGGTGCTGCATCACACGACCTTGCTCGCGGAACTGGCGGCGAGCGGACGCATCGCGCCGAAGGCCGCCGAAGCGCTGCGCGACAAGCGCACCACCTATCACGATCCCTGCTACTTGGGCCGCTACAACGGCGAGATCGACGCGCCGCGCAAGCTGCTCAAGACCATCGGCATTCAGGTCGTGGAAATGGAGCGCAACGGCATGCGTGGACGGTGTTGCGGCGGTGGCGGCGGCGCGCCGCTGACCGATATTCCGGGCAAGCAGCGCATTCCCGATATCCGCATGGCCGACGCGCGCGCCGTGGGCGCGGAAGTGGTCGCCGTGGCGTGCCCGAACTGCACGGCGATGCTCGAAGGCGTCGTGGGGCCGCGCGCCGAAGTGCTCGACGTGGCCGAGCTTGTGGCTGCTTCGCTGGAGTGAATCGATGAATGCAATGACGAATGCAATCAAGCGGATCGATCCGCGCCGCCCTTTTATCGTGACGGCAGCGGGGCTGCGTCGGATCACGCTCGGCGAGACCGGCGGTGCGAATACCGATGATGTGCAATGGAGCGCGCATCGCGCTCACGGCAGCGCAACGAAACCGCGCAGGACGATCAGTGATCCGAAGCAAATGATGTTGGTCGTGGCGCATACGGAACGCGGCGCGCTCGACGATCACGCATGCCAGGCCATCGCCGCCGCAGCGCTGCTCGCAGACGGGCAGACCGAGGTCGCGTTGCTGGTGTTCGGTGAACTCAAGGACGACGCGGCCGCACTGGGCGTGGACAAGCTGATCGAATTGCCCGATTACGATCGCCGAACCTTTGCGCCGGAAAGCGAATTGCGCGCGTTGCAGGCGTGCGCGGCGGCGCTCGCGCCGCGCCACGTGCTGCTGCCCGACAACGCAAGCGGCGACGGCGATCTCGGCCGCCGTTATGCCGCCTCGACGGGCGCGAGCGTCGCCACGCACGTGGTGGAGATCGACGCAAAACAGGTTGGCGTCTACGAGCAGGCGAGGCGTGCATTTGCCACGCGCGCTTTGCCCGACGTGATCCTGCTCGCGCCGAACGCGGTGGAGGCCAAGCTGCCTTTCATCGGCGCGGGCGAGCGCCTGGCCGGTGATTTCATTCGCCCGGCGAGCGAACTCGCGCAACCGTATCGCGACCTCGGCATCGAGGAAATCGACGCGGCGCAGGTCGCGCTGGAGGAGGCCGACTTTATCGTCTCGGCGGGCAATGGCGTGAGCGACGTCGCGTCGTTCGAGCGGCTCGCGAGCGTGTTCGGCGCGGCGATCGGCGCGAGCCGCGTGGCCGTCGACAACGGCCATTTCACGCGCGACAAACAGGTGGGCGCGACCGGCAAGACCGTGGAAGCGAGCGTGTATATCGCGTTCGGTATTTCGGGCGCCGTGCAGCATTTGCAGGGCATCAAGGATTGCCGCCATGTGATCGCCGTGAATCTCGACGGCAGCGCGCCCATTGCCAAACGCGCGAATCTCACTGTGGTCGGCGACGCGCAAGCGACGATCGCCGCCCTGATCGAACAGGTGCAAACGGCGCGCGGCGCATCACGCGCGACGTCGAACGAAACACGCGCCGACGCGCGCGAACGTCTTCCCGCAGGAGTGGCCGCATGAACGCACAACGGCGAATCGAACGCATTGCGGTGCTCGTTTCCAAGGGACGCCATCCCGTGAGCGGCACGCCGCGCTACAGCCGCAACGATGCGCTCGCGCTGGAACTCGGCCGCAAGCTCGCGGAACAGCACCGCGCGAAGCTCGACGTGATCCATGCGGGCGATCCGCATGATCCCGCCTTGAACGACTATCTCGCGCTCGGTGCGCGCGAGGTGGAAGTGCTCGCGTGCGGCGAGCACGACGACGCGGCGCGCGCACTGGCCGAACGCGTGCGCGGCTACGACCTCGTGCTGACCGGCACGCGCGCGGAAGGCGCGCACGACTCCGGCATGTTGCCGTATGGCGTGGCAGCGGCGCTCGCGTTGCCGATTGTCGGCGGCGCGGTCGATATCGATATCGATATCGATGCCGCGAGCGGCAGCGCAATCGTGCGCCAGTTCTTGCCGAAGGGCCTGCGCCGCCGCGTGCAAACGACGCTGCCCGCAGTGATCGCCGTGCATCCGCTCGCCAACGCGCAGCCGCGCTATGCGTATGCACGTCTGCGCGCGGGCGCGATCCGGCCTGCGGTCTTCGGGCGCTTCAAGTCTGACGAATCCGGCGCGTGGCGCGTGGGACCGGTGGAGCGCAAACCGGTGAAATTCGCCGCCGCTGAAAAGCGCTCGGGACACGCGCGCATGCTCTCCGCCACCACGACCGAAAGCCGCGGCGGCAACGTCGTAATTGAAGGGAGTTCGGTCGAAAAAGCACAAGTGATACTCGCGTATTTGCGCGAGCATCAACTCATCGATTATTGAATTTGCCGGTCTGTCGGCAAGAACCCGGATGCAAAATACGGAGCACACGATGAACGTATCGGCAGACATTCGCGCACTGCTGGCGCGCCGCGAAGAAGGTTACAGCCTCGAAGCGCCGTTTTACCGTAACGAAGAAATTTTCGCCCTCGACATGGAGGCGATTTTCCGTCAACACTGGATTCAGGTGGCCGTGGAGCCGGAAGTGCCGGAGCCCGGCGACTATGTGACCGTGGAACTGGGCGGCGACTCGATCCTGATCGTGCGCGACGACGACATGCAGGTACGCGCGTTCCATAACGTCTGCCGCCATCGCGGCGCGCGCCTGTGCAACGAGCAGAAGGGCACGGTGGGCAATATCGTCTGCCCGTATCACAGCTGGACCTATAACCTCACGGGCGAGCTGATGTTCGCCGAGCACATGGGCGAGCAGTTCGACCGCTGCAAGCACAGCCTGAAGCCGGTCCACGTGCAAAACCTGGCAGGCCTGATCTTCGTGTGTCTCGCCGACGAACCGCCGGCCGATTTCGCCATGATGCGCGCGGCGATGGAGCCGTATCTGCTGCCGCACGATCTGCCGTCGTGCAAGGTGGCCGCGCAGATCGACATCATCGAAAAAGGCAATTGGAAGCTCGTGATGGAAAACAATCGCGAGTGCTATCACTGCGTCGCGAACCATCCCGAACTCACCATTTCGCTTTACGAATATGGTTTCGGCTATCAGCGCACGGAGGCGAATGCCGACGGCATGGATGCGTTCGAACGCACCTGCACCGAACGCGCGCAGCAGTGGGAAAAGATGAATCTGCCTTCGGTGGAAATCGAAAAACTGCTCGACGTCACGGGCTTTCGCACGCAGCGTCTGCCGCTCGACCGCAGTGGCGAATCGCAGACGCTCGACGCAAAAGTGGCGTCGAAAAAACTGCTCGGCGAATTCCGCAATGCCGATCTGGGCGGCCTGTCGTTCTGGACGCAGCCGAATTCCTGGCATCACTTCATGAGCGATCACATCGTGTCGTTCTCGGTGATTCCGTTGTCGGCCGGCGAGACGCTCGTGCGCACGCGCTGGCTCGTGCATCAGGATGCGCGCGAAGGCGTCGACTACGACGTGGCGAATCTCACGGCGGTCTGGAACGCGACCAACGACCAGGACCGCACGCTCGTCGAGTATTCGCAGCGCGGCGTGGCGAGCAGCGCGTATGAACCGGGTCCGTATTCGCCGTACACCGAAGGTCTGGTGGAGAAGTTCACGGCCTGGTATCTGAGCCGTCTTGCCGAGAATATCGGCGCATAACGTAGAACGCGTGTGACGCGGAGAGTCTGACATGATGCGAGATGCGGCCCAATTCGATCCCACCGACAGCCGGGTGACGCGCCCGGCGTTCTGGGGCGCGCTGCCCGAACGCTGGACGAGCGACGTCGAGGAAACCCTCGTGTGCTGCCATGTGCGTCAGGAAACGCACGACGTGAAGAGTTTTTTTCTGCGCTCGCCGCAAGGGCGCACGTTCTCGTTCGAGCCTGGCCAGTTCGTGACGCTCGAACTCGAGATCGACGGCGAGGCCGTGAATCGCTGCTATACGATTTCGTCGTCGCCCGCGCGGCCGCATACGATTTCCATTACCGTGAAGCGCGTGCCGGGCGGCAAGGTGTCGAACTGGCTGCACGACAATCTGCAACCCGGCGCCACGCTGCGCGTGCTCGGGCCCGCAGGCGAATTCACGTGCGCGCGGCATCCCGCGAATAAGTTTCTGTTTCTCTCGGCCGGCTCGGGCGTAACGCCGCTGATGTCGATGAGCCGCGCGCATCACGATCTCGCCGAGGATCGCGATATCGTCTTCGCCCATAGCGCCCGCACGCCCGACGATATTATCTTCGCGCGCGAACTCGAATTGATTGCATCGAGTCACGCGCATTTCCGCACGGCATTTATTTGCGAACGCGTGGGCGCGCGCACCGATTGGCATGGCGTGACGGGTTTTCTCTCGCTGCCGCTGCTTAAATTGATTGCGCCTGATTTCATGGAGCGCGAGATATTCTGTTGCGGACCGGCGCCGTATATGCAGGCCGTTCGCAATCTGCTGGATGAAGCGGGCTTCTCGCGCGAGCGCTATCACGAAGAGAGTTTCTCGTTCGAGACGCTCACGGCGAGCGAGCCGGAAACCGGCACGCACGAACTCGCGCAAGCGGCCACGCAAACCTTTGCCGACGCCACCACGTACACGATCACCTTCGCCAAAAGCCGGCGCGAGATTGCCTGCAACTCGCAGCAAACCGTGCTCGAAGCGGCGCGCCAGGCCGGCGTGCGGCTCGCGTCGTCGTGCGCGCAAGGCATGTGCGGAACCTGCAAGGTCAAGCTCGTTTCCGGGCAGGTGGAAATGAAACATAGCGGCGGGATTCGTCAGCGTGAAATCGATCAGGGCATGGCGCTGCTGTGCTGTTCGAAGCCGCTTTCGGATCTCGTCGTCGATAAGTAAAAGCAGGGGGAAAAGCGCACGTCGCTGCACGACAAGATCGCGTCGGAAATCGACGATATCGGCAAATTGTGGCGGGGGAATCTGGAGGTGCACGGGGCGCGTTGCCCGGTTACAGGAGATCGACCTTGAAGCTGCCAGGAAAATATGTGTGGGCCGGCGTGCTGTCGGCGATGGTGGGCCTTAGCGCCCCTGCGTGGGCCGACGGCAAGCCGACGCTGAAAATCGGCTACGTCGAAGGCTGGGACGATAGCGTGGCGACATCGAACGTCGCGGCGCGCATTATCGAAAAGCGCTTCGGTTATCAGGTGCAACTCGTGCCCGTCGCGGCCGGCATCATGTGGCAAGGCGTGGCGCGCGGCGACCTCGACGCGACGCTTTCCGCGTGGCTGCCGGTCACGCAGGGCGCGTATTGGGCGCAGTTCAAGGACAAGGTCGTGGATCTCGGCACGAACTTTCCCGGCGCGAAAATCGGTCTCGTCGTGCCCGATTATGTCGGCGCAAAGAGTATCGACGATCTCAATGCGCAAAAGAGCGCGTTCGGCGGCCGCATCGTGGGTATCGATGCGGGCGCTGGCGTGATGACCAAGACCGATCAGGCGGTCAAGCAATACGATCTGAGCTATACGGTCATGCCGAGTTCGGGCAGCGGGATGACCGCGGAACTCGCGCGTTCGGTGAATGCGAAAAAGCCGGTGATCGTCACGGGCTGGACGCCGCACTGGATGTTTGCGAAATACAAGCTGCGTTTCCTCGACGATCCGAAGAATGTGTACGGCGCGGCGGAGCATGTCGATAACGTCGCGAATCCCGAACTGGAAACCAAGGCGCCGCAAGTCGTATCGTTCCTGAAGAAGTTTCAGTGGAAGCCGGGCGAAATCGACAGCGTGATGCTCGCAATTCAAGGCGGCGAGAAACCCGACGCCGCCGCCGATACGTGGATCGCCGCGCACGGCGACCGTGTGAATACCTGGGTGGCGGCGCAGTAATGGCCGGCGCGCCGGGCGTCGCACACTACGTGCGCCCGGCGCTACACATTCCATCGTTCGTCTTTCGATTAGCTCAGTTTTTCCGGCGGGTTTTCGCCCACACAGCGCCCCTTTCCGGTGCGCGCGCGGTGCCGATTGCAGCGTGCGTTGAATGGCCGTGTCGCTTTTGAATAAGCGTCTGTCGCAAATCGCCATCCCGGCAGGGTTTTTTCTGGCAACCATGTAGATACCGTGTGCGGCGCGTGCGGCACGAGGAGACGGAATCGATGAAATCCCCCAAGATCGTAGTCGAAGGACTCAGTAAGGTCTTCGGACCCAATCCGAAGGTCGCGCGCGATTTGCTCATGAGCGGCGCGACCAAGGACGACATGTTCGCCAAAACCGGTTATGTGCTCGGCGTGAACAAGGCGTCGTTCTCGGTGCAGGAAGGCGAGATCTTCGTGCTGATGGGCCTGTCCGGTTCCGGCAAGTCGACGCTGATTCGCCTGATCAACCGCCTGGTGGAACCGACGGCGGGCAAGGTCGTGATCGACGGCCGCGATATTGCCGCGGTGAAGCGCGGCGAGCTGGTTTCGCTGCGCCGCACCGACATGAGCATGGTGTTCCAGTCGTTCGCGCTGATGCCGCAACGCACGGTGCTGTCGAATGCCGCGTTCGGTCTCGAAGTGGCCGGCGTGGGACGCAAGGAGCGCGAGCAACGCGCGCTCGCGGTGCTGGAGCAGGTGGGGCTGGCCGCCTTCGCGCAGAAGCTGCCCGCCGAACTGTCGGGCGGCATGCAGCAGCGCGTGGGCCTCGCGCGCGCGCTGGCCGTGAACCCCTCGCTGATGATCATGGACGAGGCGTTCTCCGCGCTCGATCCGCTCAAACGCAAGGAAATGCAGAACGTGCTGCTGCAATTGCAGAAGGAGCAGCAGCGCACCATCATGTTCGTCTCGCACGATCTGGAGGAGGCGCTGCGCATCGGCACCCGCATCGCGATCATGGAAGGCGGACGCATCGTGCAGATCGGCACGCCTCAGGAAATCATCAGTAATCCTGCCGATGAATATGTGCGCGCATTTTTCGACGGCGTGGATACGAGCCGCTATCTGACTGCTGGCGATCTCATGCAGCGCGAAGCCGTCCCGCTCATCCGCACGCTCGATCAGCAGAGTGTGGCGGCCTCGTTGAACGGCAGCGCCGACTATGCGTTCGTGCTCGACGCGCAGCGCCGTATCAGCGGCTTCGTCACGCGCGACGCCATCGGCGTGGCCCAGCCGTCGCTGCGCAAGGTCGAATGTATTTCGCGCGCGGCGCCGCTCGAACAGGTCGTCTCGCGCGTGTGCGCGAACACCACCGCGCTGCCCGTGGTCGACGACGACGGCCGCTACTGCGGCTCCATCGATCAGGCCGCCGTCCTGAAGGTCATCACGCGTAACAGGAGTGCTCATGTCTGAGATGATTCCCCTTGGCCGCTGGGTCGATCAGTCGGTTCACTATCTGCTCGATCACGACGCGAACAGTTTCGATGCTGTAGGCAAGGCGATCGAGAGCTTCGCCGCGTTCATCGAGCACGGCTTGCAGGCCATTCCGATGTGGGCGCTGATGGCGTTTTTCATCGCTGTCGGGTTGTGGCGCGTGGGCTGGCGTTTCGCGATCTTCGCCACGGCTTCGCTATTGCTGATCTACGCGACCGGCTTCTGGGATCAGACCGTCGTCACGCTCGGGCTGACCTTGTCGTCCACGCTGATCAGTCTCGTGGTTGGGATTCCGCTCGGTATCTGGACCGCGAAGAACAAGCTCGTGCAAACCATCGTGCGGCCGATTCTCGACCTCATGCAGACGATGCCCGCTTTCGTTTATCTGATTCCCGCCGCGATGCTGTTCGGTCTGGGCCGCGTGCCGGGCATTCTTTCCACGGTGATTTTCGCCATGCCGCCCGCCGTGCGGCTCACGAGTCTCGGCATCAAGCACGTGAATCGCGAGATCGTGGAGGCGGGACAGGCGTTCGGCTGCACGCCGTGGCAATTGCTTTATAAGGTGCAGTTTCCGAATGCGCTGCCGTCGATCATGCAGGGCGTGAACCAGACCATCATGATGGCGCTGTCGATGGTGATCATCGCCTCGATGGTGGGCGCGGGCGGGCTGGGCAATGACGTGCTCGCGAGCATTCAGCGCCTCGATATCGGCCTCGGTTTCGAAAGCGGATTGTCGGTCGTGCTGCTCGCGATCATTCTCGACCGCATTACCGAAAGCTTTGGCCGCGCGCCCGGCGCCGCAAAAGCCCCGCTGTTTTCCGGCATCAAGCAACTGTTTCGGCCTCGGCCGATGATCGTCGAGGCTTGAACGGCGGCCCGCGCCCGGCATGTGCCGCGCGCGGGCCGCTTGCCCGGCTCGCCGGAATGCCGCGCGAAGCCGGCTTTTCCTTTCCCGTCGCGGGCGCGGAGTACCGACGCAAGCGCGCCCTGCAGGAGCGCAATGTCATGTCCGGCCTCGCCGCGACCGCCATGCCCACCGTGTCACTGGCGGCTGAATCGACGCTTGAGCATTTCGGTTTCCTGACCTTATCGAACTTTTCGATGATCGCGTTTTCGAGCGCGGTCGAAGTCTTGCGCATGGCCAATTACGTTGGCGGCGGCGATTACTATCGATGGTCCGTCTATACGCTTGACGGCGAGCCCGCGCGGGCGAGCAACGGCATCGCGGTGCGGCCCGCGCAGCGTCTCGATCTGGATAATCTGCCCGACGTTCTGATCGTCTGCGGCGGCGTTCGCATTCAGGAAGCCGTGGACGAGCGCGTGCGCGCCGTGCTTGCCGCTGTCGCTGCGCGTGGTATTCCGCTCGGCGGCATCTGCACGGGCGCGTATGCGCTGATCACGAGCGGCTTGCTCGACGGTTATCGCTGCGCCGTGCATTGGGAAAATCTCTCGACGTTTTACGAGTCGTTTCCCGATGTCCAATTCGCCGACGAACTCTTCGTGGTCGATCGCGACCGGCTGACGTGCACCGGCGGCACCGCGCCGCTCGATCTCATGCTCGACCTGGTGGGCGCGCGTCTCGGGCGTCAAACGGCGGCCAAGGTATCCGAGCAATTCATCCTCGAACGCATTCGCGGCTCGACCGACCTGCAGCCGATTCCTGTCGATGCGCGCGTGGGATTTTCGCGCGCGGAACTCGTGGAAGTGGTGCGGCTCATGGAAGCGAATATCAAGGAGCCGCTATCGCTCGAAGAACTCGCGCGACTCGTGCGGCTATCGCAGCGGCATTTGCAACGCATGTTCAAGGCCTATTTGAACGTGTCGCCGACGCACTATTATTTGAATCTGCGATTGAAGCGCGCGAGAGAATTACTGCGCACGACCGACACGTCGATTGCGCGCGTGACGGCGATTTGCGGTTTCAATTCGCCGTGCCATTTCAGCAAGGCGTATCGCGTGCAATTCGGTCACGCGCCGAGCCACGAACGGCGTGCAGTGGAATGACGATAGGGCCTTCCTGGTAGGGGCCTTGCTAGCGGGCGTTAGTGCAGCGAGGCGCCCGGTTGCGCCTCGTTTGTCAGCGGGGATTCGGTGCGAAAGAACGCATCGAGATCGGGGAATTGCGTCGGTTCCTGACCGCTGCGCTGCTCGCGGAACATATTTGGCGGCACGCCGAATTGCTTGCGGAATTCGCGCCCGAGATGCGAGGCGTCCGAGAAGCCGCAACTCGAAGCAATATCGGCCACGGTGCGGTCCGAACTCGTGAGCAGCCACGCAGCGGTGCGCAGACGCAGTGCATTCGCGAACGTGCGCGGGCTCTTGCCCGTTTCCGATTTGAAAAGGCGTTCGAGTTGCCGCGCGGAGAGATTGAGCTTGCAGGCCAGTTCTTCGAGCGGCACGTTGCGTCCCACCTGTTGTTCCATCAGCAGGATCGCGCGCTTGACCTTCGGATGCGTGGCGGGTTCGAGCCCAGGCGGATGCGGTTGCGGCGCGTTACCCTTTTGCATTTCGCCGACCAGCAGAATGCGCAAGGCTTTTTGCACGGTGGCGTGATCGAAATGGCGCAACAAAATCGCAGCGGCTACGTCGATTGACGCACGGCCGCCCGAGCAGGTAATGCGCCGACGGTCGATCACGAAAAGCCGGTCGGCAACAATCGCGTCCGCATTGACCGAAGGAAAGCGCTCAATAAAGTCCCAGTAGTGAAACCAGCTCACGCAAATGCGATGCGCGTCGAGCACGCCCGCGCGCATCAGCGTGAATACGCCTGTGCAGATACCCACGACCGTGGTGGTGCCCGACGCCGCGCGGCGAATATATTGCAGCGTGGCTTCGCTTGCCTGCGGACCCGAATGCAGCAGGCCGCCGACGATCACGAGGTAATCGACGGGCTCCGCATTATCGAAGGTTTCCCAGGGTGTAATTTGAATGCCGCAACTCGCGCGCACGGGCGCGAGCGTTTCGCCGAGCACGCGCCACGAGCAGCGCACGGGTTTGCTGAAATCGCCGTCGTCGGCGGAGAGGCGCAGCATATCCACGAAACCGGAAAACGCGGTCAGCGTGAAATTGGGCAGCAGCACGATGCCGAAACGGATGCGCGCCTTGCCGGCGGCATCGGACGAGGGAACGATCGGTAGCGTGTCGGACATGGCGGCGCGTGAAAGTGAGGAGGCGCGAAGCGGCTTTCGCAAGCGTCGCCGATCGAAAGCGCGCGCGCTTGTGTTTTTCCGCCATCGACCTTCGCAAAAGCGCACATCACGGGCGTCTGGCGGTGGCGTTCCGCAGCACTGGCGTTTTCATTCTATGCGCTCGCGGCGCGGTTTGGTGAACTGCGATGACCCGCCGGAGCAGCGTTTATTCGCCTTGAAAGGAGCCATTCGTGCCGCGTGCCCACACCGTCGAGCTCAACGACCGCGCCTGCCGGGGCGACGCCGCTGCGGCGCTCGCGCTGCTCGAACACAGCATGACGCGCGGCCACGGCCGCATCGGGCTGTTGCGCTATTGGCAGGCGCGCCAGCTGGGTGCCGCGCTGGAAGGGCGGCATCACGATTATGCGCAGCGTGTTGCCGGAAAAATGAGTGACCGAGCGCTGGCGGGACTCGCGGCGCAGGCGCAGCAGCGCCATCGCGGCGAGTCCGCCAATCGCGTGTTAGAGCACGACCGTGCGGCCGTCGTTGATGAACACGCGCCGTTCGAGAAATGCCTTCACGGCGCGCGCGAGCACCACGCATTCGACATCGCGTCCCACGGCCAGTAGCCGCTCGGGATCGAAGCTGTGATCGACGCGCTGCACTTCCTGTTCGATGATCGGACCTTCGTCGAGATCGTCGGTGACGAAATGCGCGGTCGCGCCAATCAGTTTCACGCCGCGCACGTGCGCCTGATGATAAGGCCGCGCGCCCTTGAAGCCGGGCAGAAACGAATGGTGGATATTGATCGCGCGACCCGCGAGTCGGCGGCTCGTTTCGTCGGAAAGAATCTGCATATAGCGCGCGAGCACGAGCAATTCTGAGCCGGTCGAATGAAACAGGTCGAGAATCGCGGCTTCCTGTTCGCGTTTGGTTTCCGGCGTGATCGGCAAATAATGAAACGGCAGATCGTGTTGCTGCGCGAGCGCTTCGAAATCGCGGTGATTCGATGCAATGCCGGCAATTTCCATCGGCAATTCGCCCATGCGCCAGCGGAACAGCAGATCGGCCAGACAATGTTCGAGCCGCGAAACCATGATGAGCACTTTCGGGCGCGCCTGCAGATCGTGGATCGCCCACGTCATGGTGTGTTCGCGTGCGGTGGGCGCGAATTCGTCGCGCAGGCTCGCGAGATTGCAGCGCGCGGTCGCGTCGCGCACGACTTCGTGAAAGACGCAGCGTAGAAAGAAACGCTCGCTGATGTCGTCGTCGAAGACGGTGAGTTCGTCGATATAGCAGCGGTGCCGGTCCAGGAAACTCGCGACGGCGGCCACCTGGCCAGCGGCGCTCGGACAGGACAGCGTGAGGACGTATTGATGCGGGCGAACGTCGTCGGACATGCGGTTTCTCCGGTTATCGTGATGCGCCTTTCACATCGCGCGCGTAGGCGCGAATGGCGTGCGAAGGGCGATGTCGCGAGTAAGCCATTGTTTGGTGCATGACAGATAGAACGCTTGCGCTCTTTAGCACGTATGGAAACGCCAGGGTTTGTGTTTGAGTTGGGCAGCGTCGCTTTTTCTCGCGTTGCGGGTTTTTTATCCGGCGACGATAAAAGCGAAGCGGGGCGCTTCGATCGAGAGTGAGGTATGGAAACGTTTGTCGGTTTGCGCGCGGATGCGGCGCGGCTCGCGCGCCATGCGGGTAGCGCGGCGCGCGAGTGGTGGCGAGTGGCGGTGCTTATTCCGTGAGCGCTGTGCGCGGCCACCAGAATTCCATCAAGCCGCCTTCCCTTCCCGCTGCAACGCCTGCACGCTCTGCAACTGCGCGAGATGCCGCAACAGCTTCGACACCATCAACACCACCGTGAGTGCGAGCACCACGAAAAACACCGCGAGCGGCGTGAGAATCTGCACGGACACGAAGCCCGCGAGCCCCATCATCGCCGACGAAACCAGCAGCAGCGCGCAGCCGAGAATCGCGCTCGTGAGTCCGGCGACTTCGGGGAACAGCGAATTGCCCTTGGCCATCAGCGTCGGGTACATCGCGCCGGCGCAGAAGCCCATGAACAGCACCGGCGTGGCGAGCGTCCACACGCGCAGGCCCACGGTGAGCGCGAGCACGAGCATGAGAATGGCCGATGCCGCCATCGCGAAGGAGCCGGCGCGCAAACGCACTTCGGGCGTCGGCAGACGCGGGCCATGCAGACGGTTCGAGAGTCCGCCGAGGAAATACATCAGGCCGATGCCGAGCGCGAGGTAACCGAAGAACGTCGGCGGCTTGTGCAGCGTGCTTTGCACCATGAACGGCCCGACGATATTGAAGACGAGCAGGATGCTATAGCAGAGGCCTTGCGCGAGAAAACAGCTCTGAAATACGGGGCTCGCGAGCACCTTGCGCGCGTTGGCGACGAGCGTGCGCGTTTCGAGTTTCACTGGCTGTCGCAGCGTATCGTGATAGCGCCACAGCACGCCCCACATCACCACGGCCCACACGAGCAGAAACACGAGGCACGAGCGCCAGCCGAACCACGTCTGCAAATGCGCGCCGATCACGGGCGCGATGATCGGCGCGAGTCCCCACGCAATCGACATATAGGTGAAGGCGTGCAACAGCGCCGTGCCGGAAAACGAATCGGTGATGATGGCTTTCGCGAGCAGATTGGTGGTCGCAATGCCGAAGCCCTGCAAACAGCGCGCGAGCACGAACGTTTCCAGATTCGGTGCGGCGAGCGACAGCAGACAGCCAATCGTAAAGATCGCGATGCCGAACGCGAGCACACGCTTGCGTCCGTAAGCGTCGGCGATGGGGCCGAATATCAATTGGCCGAGCGCGTACGCGGCCATATAGCCGGAAACGCTCGATTGAATCGCTTGCGGCGAGGTCGTGAAGAAATGCGCCATCGCGGGCAGCGCGGGCACGTAAATATCGATTGCGAGTTGTCCGGCTGAGGAAAACAGGCAGATCATGAACAGCAAAAAGCCCGGCGTATTCGAGGCGCGCCGGGCGATGGCGGGCGGGTTGGCGTTATCGTGGTTCATCACAGCGTCGAAAAAGCGGAGTGCGGCGGCGCGGCGGGGTGGGGCCGGATGCGAGGGCGCGGCGCGCGCGAGATCCGCGTGCGCCGCGTAGTGTTACCGCGTGAATAACCGATATTGTGCCTGTGCTCGCGACAGTCTGCTCGACTCGCTCTCGCGCGGTGGCGCGCATTGTGCCGCCGCCTTTCAGTGCGAAAGGTGAATGCGCAATCAATTCGCTCTTTCGCGCCGCAAAAGTGATGCAAAAAACGTCATCGTGTGCGCTTTGTCGCGATTGGGCCGGCGAGCGAGCATTGCGGACCGCATAGGCAGGTTCGCTGATATTCGCGTATTGAGAATCCGTTCGCGCAATGCGCACGATATACAACAGCGCCGCCGCTTTTACGCTTGCAGTGATACGCGCGTGCCGAATACAATCCGCCGCGTCACATCGAAAGGAGTCCCTCGTGGACACATGCTCTAGCAGTGGAAGTTCGATGCCGGCCCGCGCCGGTGTCACAGCCGCGAGTTAGTCGCCACAGGACACGTCCTTCGCCGCTAACTCGCCTTGTCGGGTTAGCGCGCTTCATTGTCGCGCCGGTCATCGAGCGGGATGCTCAACCGGCGTCGCCATCAGCACGCTCCCAGAATGAAATTGCCGTTGTGCGCGCGCGCTTTGCGTGGCGCCGACGCGTCGTCGTTCGTCGACCAGGTTTGCCTGGTCGGACGGAGGTGGGCTTATGGTCGTCAAAACAATTCAGGTATCGCGACGTCGCGTGATCGAACGCGTATTGCAAAGAAACGCGTGGTTTTCCAGGTTCCATTCGCTGCGCTTTCACGCGGCTTTAAAAAAGAAATCGCTTAATGACCTCGCAATCGTTCAGACCATTGCGCCGGATAAGCTCGCGCTCGACGCACCCGTTTCGTCATTGATGAAAAAGCCCTGCAAACGCGCGCTGATGTTGGCCGCAACGCCCGTGCGCCTCGGCGCGCTGATCGCGCTCGGGGTTGCGCACAGCGCATTCGCGCAAAGCGCGCCCGCATCCACGAGTTTGTGGGACCGCGCGACCTTGTTCGGCGACATGGGCGGCGTGCGCCCGTGGCTCGATAACCATGGCGTGACGTTCGGCTTGCAGGAAACCAGCGAATATCTGAACAATCTTTCGGGCGGCGTGCATCGCGGCGGCGCTTACGACGGACTGACGGAAATGAGCGTCGGTGTCGATACGCAAAAGGCGTTCGGTTTGCCTGGCGGTATCTTCAACGTATCGGCGCTGCAAATCCACGGCACCAGCATCACGCAACGCAATCTCCAGGCGTTGCAGGCGGTCTCGGGCGTGGAAGCCGAAGCCGGCACGCGCCTCTGGGAACTCTGGTATCAGCAGTCGTTCGCGAATGGCAAGGCAGACATCAAGATCGGGCAGCAAAGCGTCGATCAGGAATTCATGGTCAGCGAGTATGCGGGCGCGTTCATGAACGCCACGTTTGGCTGGCCCGTGCTGCCGTCGATGGATATGCCTGCGGGTGGCCCTGCGTATCCGCTTTCGTCGCTCGGCGCGCGGCTGCGCTTGACCCCGACGAATGCGTGGACCGTGCTCGCGGGCGTGTTCGACGGCAGTCCGGCGGGCAGCGGCAGCGGCGACGTGCAGCGGCTCAACGCGCACGGCACGAATTTCAATCTGCACGATGGCGCGCTGTTCATCGGCGAAGTGCAATATGCGCTGAATGCACCCGACAGTAACGCGCCCGACGCGAAACAATCAGGATTGCCAGGCACCTATAAACTGGGGTTCTGGTACAACACGCAGCATTTCGCCGATCAACGCTACGACAGCAACGGCCTGTCGCTTGCCGATCCGGCGAGCACGGGCGTGGCGCAATCGCATCGCGGCGATTATGGCTTCTACGCCGGGGCCGATCAGATGATCTGGCGTCCCTCGGCGGATAGTCCGCAGGCGCTCGGCGTGTTCGCGCGCGTGATGGGCGCGCCCGGCGACCGCAATCTCGTCGATCTGGCCGTGAATGCGGGTGTCACGCTCAAGGCGCCGTTCAAGGGACGCGACAACGACGTAGCCGGTCTCGCGGTGGGTTATGCGAAGATCGGCTCGCACGCGCAAGGTTTCGCGAGCGATACGGCCACGTTCACGCCCGGTTATCCGGCGCGCAGCGCGGAGACCGTGCTGGAAGCGACGTATCAGGTGCAGATCGCGCCCTGGTGGCAGGTGCAGGCCGACTTTCAGTATGTATTCCGACCGGGCGGCGGTGTGCCCGATCCGCAGAATAGTGCGCGGCGCGTGGGCGATGAGGCGGTGGTCGGCGTGAGAACCGTCGTCGCGTTCTGATCGAATTGCATGAAAAGGGAGCGCGCTAAGTGGCGCTCTTTTTCGGCTGATCGATTTAATTCGTTATCCGTGATAATCAGTGAGCCGTGAGGCTACACGAGCACAAGCGCCTGCGTTCAGCGGCACGCGGGCCAATTCGCGTAGATCAAGGCGCGAGCAGCGCCGGAGCACAGGCAGCGATCGCATCGCGCACGCGCACGATGGCGGCGTCGCGCATCGTGCTGGCGCGCCAGCCGAGTTCGATCGGATAGCCTGGCAGCGCGAGCGGGCAAGCGACCATGCGCAGGCCGGTGAGCGCCGCGATCGCGCGCGCGGCATGGCGCGGAATCGTGGCGACGGCGTCGGTGCCCGCGAGCAGATGCGGCAGCGCCGCGAAGTGCGTGGTGGACGCGATCACGTTGCGCTTCAGGCCGTGCGCCGCGAGCGCTTCGTCGACGATACCGACCACGCCGCCCGACGACACGAGAATATGGCCGCGCGCGACGAAGGCATCGAGCGTCAAGGCGGCGTCTCCATTACCGTCTTCGGGCGGGCAGGTGGCGGCGTCCAGCAGGCACGCGTAATCGCCCTGGCCGAGCGCCTGATGGCTGAGCCCGCGCGCCGAAAAACCGCCTGCCGCGATCGCCAGATCGATTTCCTGATTCGCGAGGCTGTCACTCACGATCTGGCTGTAGGTCTGCCGAAAGATCACGCGCAGGCCCGGCGCGTGTCGCGCGAGATGCCGCATGATGGGCTGGCCGAGCGCGAGTTCGAAGTCGTCGGAGAGACCGATGGCGACGGCGCGGCCGTGAAAGTGCGTGGCGTCGGGCGCGGCGATCGCGAGCGACTGGCGGCATTTGTCGAGCGCCTCGCTGATCAGCGGCTTGAGTTCGCGGGCGCGTGAGGTGGGCGCGAGGCCGCGTCCGGTCGGCGTGAACAGCCGGTCGGCGTAGAGTTCACGCAGACGCTTGAGCGCCGCGCTCACCGCGGGCTGGGTCATGTCGAGGCGAATCGCCGCGCGGCTCGCGCCGCCTTCCTCGAACAGCGCTTCGAAGATCTTCAGGAGATTCAGGTCGACGTCGGAGATATCACTCGCAGGCATAGCTGAAATGGAGAGCGCCGGTGGGCGCGCGGTGGCGTTCCCGCCATGATACGGGCACGCACACAGACGGAGAACATCATGTCGAAATCGAAGGTTGCTGCATTGCAGATCGGCTCGCTGGCGCAGGGCAAGGCCGCGACGCTCGAACACATCCTGTCGTTCGAGGCGGCGATCCGCGACTCGGGCGCACAACTCGTGGTCATGCCCGAGGCGCTGCTCGGCGGCTATCCGAAGGGCGAGATCTTCGGCACGCGCCTCGGCTACCGTCTGCCCGAGGGGCGCGAGGCCTTCGCGGCGTACTACGAGAACGCCATCGACGTGCCGGGCGCCGAAACGGCCGCGCTCGCCGACCTGTCCGCGCGCTGCGAGGCGTCGATCGTGATCGGCGTGATCGAGCGCGCGGGCAGCACGCTCTATTGCACGGCGCTCTTTTTCGATCCGCAGGCGGGGCTCGTCGCGAAGCACCGCAAGCTCATGCCGACCGGCACCGAACGCCTGATCTGGGGGCAGGGCGACGGCTCGACGCTGCCGGTGGTGAACACGGCGGCGGGCGTGGCGGGCACGGCGATCTGCTGGGAAAACCACATGCCGCTGCTGCGCACGGCGATGTACGCGAAGGGCGTGCAGATCTGGTGCGCGCCGACCGTCGACGAACGCGAGATCTGGCAATGCTCGATGCGCCATATCGCGCACGAAGGACGTTGTTTCGTGATCAGCGCGTGTCAGGTGCAGCCGTCGCCGCAGGCGCTCGGCGTCGAGGTGCCGGGCTGGGATCCGGCGCGTCCGCTCATCAACGGCGGCAGCGTGATCGTCGGGCCGCTCGGCGAGATTCTCGCGGGCCCGCTGCACGGCGAGACCGGCCTCGTGGTCGCGGAGATCGACACCGACGAATTGATCCGCGCGCGTTACGACTTCGACGTGGTGGGCCATTACTCGCGTCCCGACGTGTTCGCGCTGAGCGTGGACGAACGCGCGAAGCGCAGCGTGCAGTTCACGGGCGGCGAGTCGCAGCGCGTGTGAAGGGGCTGCGCCATTGATTCGTTTCCCTAAGTAAATGGACGATGGAGCGTGCGCCGCGCGAAGCGACTCGCGCGGCGCATTGTTGCCGCCCGCGCCATAAATTGATGCGCGCGGTGACATTGATCGACGTGCCGCGGGCCGTTAGGCTCCCGGGTGGCCCGCCCGGCGCCGCCTTTCACTACACGCACGCTCCATGTCTGCACCGCAATCCCCCGCGCCGCTCAGCGGCGGCAAGCTCGCGCTCGGCACCGTCGCCGTATCGCTGGCGATGTTCATGAACGTGCTCGATTCGTCGATCGCGAACGTCGCCATCCCGACCATTTCCGGCGATCTCGGCGTCTCCGTCGACGAAGGCACGTGGGTCATCACGATCTTCGCGGCCGCCAACGCCGTTTCCATTCCGCTCACCGGCTGGCTCACGCAGCGCTTCGGCCAGGTGAAGCTGTTCATCACCTCGATCCTGCTGTTCGTGCTGGCCTCATGGCTTTGCGGCATCGCGCCGAACCTGCCGACGCTGCTCGCCGCGCGCATCTTGCAGGGCGTGGTGGCCGGGCCGCTCGCGCCGCTTTCGCAGGCGCTGCTGCTCGGTTCGTGGCCGAAGCACAAGTCGTCGACGGCGCTCGCGCTCTGGTCGATGACGGCGCTGATCGGCCCGATCGCGGGACCGTCGCTCGGCGGCTGGATCACTTACGACTACAACTGGTCGTGGATCTTCTATATCAACGTGCCGGTGGGTTTGTTCGCCGCCGCCATCACGTGGGCGATCTATCGCGACCGCGAGTCGACCACGCGGCGCATGCCGATCGACGGCGTGGGGCTGATGCTGCTCGTGGTGTGGGTGGCGTCGCTGCAGATCATGCTCGACAAGGGCAAGGATCTCGCGTGGTTCGATTCGCCGCTGATCGTGACGCTCGCCATCGTGGCGCTGGTGGGCTTCGCGTTCTTCGTGGTGTGGGAACTCACCGAAAAAAATCCCGTGGTCGATATCCGCCTGTTTTCGCAGCGCAATTTCGCGGGCGGCACGATTTCGATCTCGGTGGCCTATGGTATGTTCTTCGGCACGCTCGTGCTGCTGCCGCAATGGATGCAGGGCTATCTCGGCTACCGCGCCGTGGATTCGGGCCTGACGACCGCGCCGCTCGGCATCTTCGCCGTGGTGCTCACGCCGATCATCGGCCGTATTCTGCCGCGTAGCGATCCACGCTACATCGCCACGCTCGCGTTCATCGGCTTCGCCGTGGTGTTCTTGATGCGCACGCAGTTCTATACCGATGTCTCGCACTGGGATCTCGTGCTGCCCACGCTGCTGCAAGGCATTCCGATGGCGATGTTCTTCGTGCCGCTCACCTCGATCATTCTCTCGGGACTGCCGCCCGAGAAGATTCCCGCGGCCGCCGGGCTCTCGAATTTCGCGCGCACGTTCTGTGGCGCGGTGGGCACTTCGCTGATCGGCAACGCCTGGAACGACCGCACGATCCTGCATCACGTGCGGCTCACGGAGCAGGCCAGCGTGAACAACCCGGCCTTCATGCAAAGCGTGGACACGGCGCGCCAGTCGCTGCACGTGGGCACCGACGCGGCCTATGGACTATTCAACTTCTCGGTGGACGCGCAGGCGGCGGTGATGGGACTGAACGACATTTTCTATATCTCGGCGTTCATATTTATTGCCATCATTCCGCTCATCTGGATTACTCGTCCTTCAAAAAGTTCCGCAGATTCTTCAAATACTGCTGGCGCGCATTGATTGCGGGAACTTTTCGCGATTAATTGAATGCGGCCCGATATTCGGGCCGTTATTTTTTAATCGGGGATTGAAACGCGAGCGAAAGCCGTGCGTAATTAATCAGGTGTGATCGGGGTGAAATCGCGACCTTGTGTCGCAGAGGCCGCAAATAGAAATGGGGCGGCCCGCAGCAACGGACCACCCCATATGTCCGTTGTAACTGTTCCGGAGTTTCTTCAGACCGGGAAATATTAACATGGCCCCGACCCTTGAATTGACTCACTTTTGACAATAATCAAGTTCACGATCTTGACAGTGGCGTCGCGTGATTGCCACAGCCATGTGACAGTCAGATGACGCTCACAACGTGATTTTTCCCTTTGCGCACAAGGTTTTAAGCGCCGATTTTTGGATATTTCCATATTTCGCAAATATCTGTTCCAGCGCTTGCGTACTGCGATTTCCTCACTTTGGCACTTAAACTTCGCTGCGAGATTGCCGGGATGGCTCCAATACCCGGATCCATTCAGCGCGGTCTGAATGTCAATTTAAGGAAAGTCATGAAGAACACTCTGATTATCGCTGGCGTCCTGAGCGCCTTTGCCGTTTCGGCTCACGCACAAAGCAGCGTCACGCTGTACGGTTCGCTGGATGCGGGTATCGTCTACGCGAACAACGTCGGTGGCCACCAGCAGTGGAACCAGGGCAGCGGCTCGCTGTCGGACACGTACTTCGGCCTGAAGGGTAGCGAAGACCTCGGCGGCGGTCTGCATGCGATCTTCACGTTGGAAAACGGCTTCAACCTGGGCAACGGCAAGAACACGGAAAGCAACACCATGTTCAACCGCCAGGCTTACGTTGGTCTGCAAAGCGACCGCTACGGCACGCTGACGCTGGGCCGCCAGTACGACTCGATGGTTGACTACCTGTCGCCGCTGTCGGAAGCAGGCGCTGGCTACGGCAACAACATGGCCGGCCACCCGTTCGACAACGACAACCTCGACCACTCGTTCTCGATCAAGAACGCAGTCAAGTACACGAGCGCGAACTACGCTGGCTTCAAGTTCGGCGGCCTGTACGGCTTCAGCAACGACGCTGGCCAGTTCTCGAACAACCGCGCATGGAGCGTTGGCGCTTCGTACAGCAACGGCCCGTTGAACGCCGCGGCTTCGTACCTGCAGATGAACAACTCGCTGACGAGCACCAACTCGAACGGTGCGAACTCGGCTGGTGCAGGCAACAACTTCAACCTGTCGGCTGAAACGCAACGCACGTTCGGTGCAGGCGCGAACTACACGTACGGCCCGGCAACGGTCGGCTTCGTGTGGACGCACACGCAGTACCAAAACCTGATCGCTGGCGCGCAGAACGGCGTGACGCCGTCGAACTTCACGATCCCGACGGGCACGGACCTGCGCCTCGACAACTTCGAACTGAACGGCCGTTACGCGCTGACCCCGGCTCTGAGCCTGGACGCTGCTTACACGTTCACCGATGGCCGTATCAAGAACGCAACGGGTTCGGGCGATCCGAAGTGGCAGACGGTTTCGCTGCAAGCTGACTACTCGCTCTCGAAGCGTACCGACGTGTACGTCGAAGGCGTGTACCAGCACGCTTCGGGCTCGCTGGGCAACGGCGTCTCGAACTTCGCGATGATCAACACGCTGTCGGCATCGAGCACGTCGAACCAGGTCGCTGCTACGGTTGGTCTGCGTCACCGCTTCTAATCGAAGCCTGATGTAAGCCTTCATCGCAAGACGAAAAGCGCGCGGACCGGATCGGCCGGTCCGGTCCCGCGCCGCTCGACAAGCGATCGAACTGGCCCGTCATGCGGATCGCGCTCACAAGGCGCGATGCGCTGGCGGGCCAGTTTGTTTTGGTGCCGCTAGATCGTGTGCTCGAATGCACGGCGATAGCGCGCCGCCAAATCCGCCGCCGTGCGCTGCCTGAGCGCGGCATCGCTGCGTAGCGCCTGATCGACGGCTTGCGCGAGACCTTCAACAGTGGTGGTGGCAGGCATGTCGTGGGTTTCCCACGTCGCTGCATAAGCCGCTTGTTTAGGCGTCGGTTCGTTTTCATCGGCGTGCACGAGATTGACGCGCGGCCGCGCGAACGCCATCGCCACAATGCGCCCATGCAGGCTGCTGCCGCAATACGCGCGGCACCGCGCGATCAGCGCGCAAATGTCCCAGATATCGAGCGACGAAAAGAGCGCCAGCGGCGCGCGAGGCACGCGCGCGGCAAGTCGTCGATAAACGTCGATGTCGTCGTGCCACGGCGCCGCGCCCGCGCGAAACAGCACGATGCCGAATCCGCTTTGCGCCACGATCTTTTCGATTTCGCGCGCGATGAGATCGAGCGTGGCGTCGTCGCCATAGGTCGCGTCGAATTGCAGCGCGATATAGCCCGCGCCGAACGCGTTGAGCACCGCATTCACGCTGTCCTCGCTGACGCGCGCGCGAATCTTCTCGCCGAACAATTCGGCCACCATCACAACGGGATCGGGAACGAGTGGCGCATCGATGCCTTGCGCGTGCAATTGCGCCTGCGTTTGCCGATCGCGCACGCTGACAACGTCGGCGTGTTTCAGCGCATTGAAGACTTCCGCGCGAAACGCTTCGTCGCGCCGATGCAGACCCACGCCGCCCACTGCATGAAACGCGATGCGTCCAAACTCGACGTGCGGATAAACGGCTTTCGACATCACGTAAGGCGCGCGCGACGCCACGCCGAGTTGCGTGCGCGCCCATGCGAGCGGATCGCGACGCCACGCGTTTTCGCACGCAATAACCGCTTGCACGCGCTCGGGCGGCGCGAGCATGACCGTGGCTTCCCACGCATCGCAGGTCAGCAATTCGCCGCCCACGTGAATGACATCGAGCGGCGCGTCGCGCGATAGCGCTGCCGATTCTCCGAACGCGTGCACGGCTTCGCCGCCCCACGCGCGCATATCGCGCGCGGCGAGTCCCGCGTAAAGACAATCGCGCGGCGCGAGCAGGCGCGCGACGATCAGCGCAAATAGCAGATCGCCGACATTGTGCCGGTCGAACGCGCCGAACAACACGGTGCGCGAAGATGGATGCGTGGCGTTGGACATAAACGTGGCGGAGCGCCGAATCAGCGATGACCCGCTTTCATACTAGTGCAATGCGCAGCGCGCCGCGAACGTCGAGCAGGCGTTGCGGCGCGCGCGGAACCGCTTTACCCTGTCAATCGACATCCCCCTGGAGAGCGCCGATGCAAGCGTTGCCCTTACGTCTGTCCCCCGGAGACGATCTGCGCGAGACCCTCGCCGCCGCGCTCGCCCAGCACGGCGCGCAGGCGGCGTTCGTGGTGCAGGGCATCGGTAGCCTGAGCGCGGTCGAGTTGCGCTATGCGGGCGTCGATACCCCGGCGTCGCTGCGTGGCGATTTCGAAATTCTCACGCTGGCCGGTTCGCTGTCGCTCGACGGCGCGCATCTGCATGCGAGCGTCTCCGACGCACAAGGCCGCGTGCTGGGCGGCCACATCGCGCGCGGCTGCATCGTGCGCACGACCGCCGAAGTGCTGCTCATGCTGCTGCCCGATCATCGCTTTACGCGCGAGCACGACGCGCAAACCGGATTTCCCGAACTCGTGGTGCGCGCGATCTAGTTTAAAAACGCAGCAATAAAAAAACGGCGGCCGGTCGATGACCGTGCCGCCGTTTCCTTTACCGCTGTGCGCGATTTAGAACTTCAGACGCATGCCTGCGGCCACCACGGCTTGCGTGTTGCTCGACGAAGCGGCGAGGTTATAGATCGACGCATTGCCCAGCACGGCGATGCCTTCCGCGCCCGAGACGCGCTGATACGTGCCTTCCAGATAGACGTCCGTACGCTTCGACAGCGCGTAGTCGGCCTGCAGCATGAACTGGTTCCAGTGCGGCGAAGCATTGCCTTCCGAGCGGCTCAGCGAACCGTCCGTGTAGGTGTACGAGCCGCCGAGGCTGAGTTGCGGCGTGAGCTGATAGCGGCCGTTGATTTCGTAGTTGTTGAACGTGAGGTAATCGGCGCTGAACGCATTGAGCGAGCCGCCTTGCGCGATTTCCGTCGGCGACGCGATCATCGTGCGCGTGAACACGAGGCCGACCTTCGCCGCGCCGATCGTGTAGCTGCCGCCCGCGCCCAGCGTGCGCGTGCGCTCGCTGACGAACATCGGGTCGTTGTCGGTGCTGGTGCCTGCGGAGAGCGCGCCGCCCGTGGTCGAACCGGGGTTGTTGCCCTGGAAGTACGCGACCGCGAGATTGATCGGGCCGCCGTTCCACGACGCGCCGAAGGTGTACGCGTTGTTCGTCGAGAAGCCGCCGGCCAGGTTGCTGAACGCGTAGGCGCCTTCGACCTGGAAGCCCGCGTAGATCGGGCTGCGGTACTTGACGGCGTTGTTCATGCGCACGTCGTTGTTGAGGTTGTCGTTGTCGAACGGGTGATCGGCGATATTGCCGCCGAAGCCCGAACCCGTCGCCGACATCGGCGCGATCATGTCGACGAGCGCGTCGTACTGGCGGCCCAGCGTGATCGAGCCGTACTGGTCGCTCGAGAGACCCACCCAGGCTTGCCGACCGAACAGATAGCCGCCGTTCGAGCCCTTGCCGTTGACGACCGAGAAGCCGTTTTCGAGCTGGAAGATCGCCTTGAGGCCGTTGCCCAGATCTTCCGAGCCGCGCAGACCCCAGCGGCTCGTGCTCAGGTTGCCCGACTGCACGGCCCACGCCGACGCGCCGTGGCCGGTCGACGTCTTCTGGTTGCTGATGTAGTCGATCCCTGCGTCGACGGTGCCGTACAGCGTGACGCTGCTTTGCGCGTGCGCCATCGACGACGCTGCCACAGTGGCGAGGGCGAGAGTATTCAACAACGCTTTTTTCATGTCGATTCCGTAGAAGAAAGAATATCGCCGCGCGGACGGACGAGCGTGTGATTAGTAGTCCGATTCGGAACTATGAGCCCGTGCGGCGGGAACCGAGAATTTAAGGAAATGCAATTACAGGTCCGTGTCGAAAACGGCCTGCAAAATGAAACTTGGTTTAAGTTTTTGACACCGAAAATTTAGAATCGCGCGCGATGGCGGTTCAAGTCGCGCGGAAAAGAGCGCATGGGCGTGCGCCGGGAGGCCATCAAAACGCTAAAAAGCGGCCCGCGCGCGATGCAAACGGGCCGCTTCGATATTGCCGGACGTCGCAGCTAATCGACGATTTTCTTGGCCACGAAAACGCCGAGCACCAGAAAAGCGATGCAGAGCACGAGGAAAATGAAGAACAGGATTTTGGCGATCGCGGCCGCGCCGGCCGCGACTCCCGTAAAGCCGAACAAGGCCGCGACGACGGCCACAATAGCAAAAAATAATGCCAGCTTGAGCATGATCGGTTTTCTCCTGACGTGCGTGGGCGAGCCGGCACGCTCGACGCGCCCGGACAAGGCCAATTCGACCCTGGCTGCACTCAGCAAACGGTGTTCCCGGCGCGGCGTCGCCGCCTTCAGCGCCCCGTACGCTCGCGCATCGCTTGTGCGACGGCTTCGCGCACGCACGTTGAAAGCAATTCGGAAGCGTGCGTGTGGGCCGCGCGCGCGGGGCGTGCGATCACGAGCGGCTGCACGATGGTCGATTCGCGGATCGGGCGTTCGGCGATCAACGGCGTCTGCGCGACGCCGGGGCTTTGCGTGATGAGCAGCGAAACGCCCAGCCCGCTCGCCACCATCGAGCGCACGAGTTCGATCGACGTGGCGCGATAGCGCACGTTGGGAGACAGCCCGCATTGCCAGAACGGCGCCATCAGAAAGTCGCGGCTCTGCGGCAGATCGATTTGAATAAACGGTTCTTTCGCGAGGTCGTGCAGCGACACCGCGCGCTTGCGTTTCGCCAGCGCGGAATCGGCGGGCACCAGCGCGTACGGTTTCAGTTCCGCAAGACATTCACGTTCGATGTCGTCGGGCAGGCCCACGTCGTACATCAGCGCGAAATCGATCTGACGTTTATGCAGCCAGGCGTCCAGTTGTGCGAGATCGCCTTCCACAAAGCGGATCGACAGGCGCGGAAAACGCGCCTGCGCGATCTTGAGCACACGCGGCAGATACACGGGTGCAATCGTGCGGAACACGCCGATCTGCACATGGCCGCCGTCTTCGTCGCCGGTGTCGTCGGTTTCGAATGCCGATGCAGAAGCGAGCAGCGCGCGCGCCTCCGCGAGTTTGCGCTCGCCGAACTGCGTGAGCGTCATGCCCGTGCCCGCGCCGCGCGAGAACAGCGGCGCACTGAAGTGCGCCTCCAGTTCGCGAATGGCCACCGAGATCGACGGCTGCGAAACGTTCAGATGTCTGGCGGCGGCCGTCGTGCTGCCGGTTTCGGCGGCGGTGACGAAGTAGCGCAATAGTCGCAGGGAAAGGCTCATTCGGCTCACTCGGGTCGGCGCGCGCAGGGCTATATAAAAAACGTATAGGCATTAATTTATTCCAGTATTTTATCTTATGCCCCGCGCGGCGCATGATCGGTTCACCGGTCGAACCGACCGGCTGTTCAGGAGACTCCCGCCGTGACTGATTCCGTGCTGCCACTGCAAGGTATTCGTGTGATCGATTTTTCCCGCGTGCTGGCGGGACCGCTGTGCTCGGCGCTGCTTGGCGATCTGGGCGCGGAGATCATCAAGATCGAGCCGCCGGGCGGCGACGACTATCGCGCGATCGGCCCCTTCGCGGAAGGCGAAAGCGGCCTCTTCAGCGCGATGAACCGCAACAAGCAAAGCGTCGTGATCGACCTGAAAACCGACGCGGGGCGCGCGCTCGCGCAGTCGCTCTGCGCGCAGGCCGACGTGGTGGTGGAAAACTTCCGGCCCGGCGTCGCCGCGCGGCTCGGTATCGGCTACGAGGCGCTGGCGGCGCGCCATCCGGCGCTCGTTTATGCGAGCGTGTCGGGCTTCGGACAGAGCGGGCCCGAGTCGCATCGTCCGGCCTACGACATTATTCTGCAAGCGATGTGCGGCCTCATGGACGCCACCGGCGCGCCCGATGGCGAACCCACCGTGATCGGCGAATCGGTGTCCGATGTGGTGAGCGGCATCTTCGCTTCGTGGGGCGTGCTGGCCGCGCTGCTCGCCCGCGAGCGCACGGGAAAGGGCACGCACGTCGATGTCGCGATGTTCGACGCCACGCTGAGCCTGACCGCGACACTCGTGTCGCGTTACGCAACGACAGGGGCTTCGCAGCGGCGCGTGGGCAACCGGCATCCGTCCTCGGCGCCATTCGGCGCGTTCCGCGCGCGCGACGGCCATTACGTCGTCGCGGTGCTGAACAATCGGTTATTCGCGCGTCTGGCTCAGGCGATCGGCGCGCCGGATCTACCCGATGATGCGCGGTTCGCGAGCGACAGCTTGCGTTGCGAACACGAAGCCGCGCTGCGCGAGCACATCGAATCGTGGTCGCGCGAACTGACCGTGGCGCAGGTGAACGCCGCATTGAGCGAGGCGGGCATTCCCGTCGCGCCGATTCAAAGCGTGCGCGCGGCGCTCGAAAGCGAACAGGCGCGCGAGCGCGGCTTGCTGGCCGAGGCTTCGTCGGGCGACGGCAAGACCGTGCGCCTGCCGCGCCAGCCCGTGAAATTCTCCGCGTATCCGCAGACGCGCTCGACGCGCGCGCCGCGTCTCGGCGAGCATACGCTGGCGGTGCTATCGCAAAAGCTCGGACTCGACGACGAACAGATGGCCGCGCTGTGCGAAGCCGGTGCAATCGGCGCAATGAATCACGGTTTGAAAAAAGATTCGTATAACGAAATGAAAGAGGAGGACACCCATGCTTAAGCGACTGGGCGTGAGCGAAGCCGATCTGGAGATCGCCGACGCCATCCGCCGTTACGCGCAAACCGAACTCGCGCCACGCGCGGCGCAGGTCGATCACGAGGAAATCGCCACGACGCGCTACGTGAGCGCGCTCGCCGAACTCGGCGTGATGGGCATGAATTTGCCAGAGCGCTGGGGCGGCATTGGCGCGACGCCCGCTGCAATCATCCTCGCGCTTTCGGAGATCGCGAGCGCGTGCGCGGCCACTTCGTCGATGATCGGCGCGCATTATCTCGCGACCGATTCGCTACTGATTGGCGCCGACGACGCGTTGCGCGAGCGCTATCTGCCCGACGCGGCGGCCGGCGCGAAGCTCGGTGCGTTCGCGCTGACCGAGCCGCAGGCCGGCTCGAATCCCGCTGGCATGAAAACCGTCGCGGTGCGCGAAGGTGACGGCTATCGGCTGCGCGGCACCAAGCACTTCATTTCGAACGCTGGCGCGGCGCATTTCATCGTCGTCTATGCGAAAACGTCGCCCGATCAGGGCACGCGCGGCATCAGCGCCTTCGTGGTCGATACGGATACGCCGGGCGTGACCGTATCGGGCGCGGAAAAGCTCATGGGCATTCGCGGCGCACCCGCGCACGAGATCGCGCTCGATTGCTTCGTGCCCGCGGCGAATCGTTTGGGCGAAGAGGGCACGGGTTTCCGCACGGCGATGAAGGTGCTCGACAACAGCCGCCTCGACGTGGCGGCGACGAGCCTCGGCATTGCGGAAGCCGCGCTGTCCGATGCGGTGGAATGGGCGAAGCAGCGCGAAGTCGGCGGCGAACCGCTCGCGCGCAAGCAAGGTCTGCAATGGGTGTTCGCCGATATGAAAACGCGTCTGGAGGCGGCCTGGCTGCTCACCTTGCAGGCGGCGGCGCGGCGTGGCGCGGGCGAGCCGTTCACCGACGCCGCGTCGATGGCGAAACTCTACGCCTCGGAAATGGTGGGTTTCGTCACGGACGCCGCGTTGCAGATGCACGGCGGATACGGATTCACGCGCGAACTCCGTGTGGAGCGTCTCGTGCGCGATGCGCGAATTCTGCGCATCTACGAAGGCTCGTCGGAGATTCAACGCACGGTGATCGCGCGCTCCGTACTCGCCTGAGCATCACGGCGATCGTGCCTGACATGCAGCGACGTTCGCGCGTCAGGCACATGCGGTTTTTTGTTCATATAAATTATTCAAGCCTGTCTTTCACGCCGTTTTTTCCGCACCTTATCTTTCAGCAGTTCCGCCAACAAGGAGCGAAGCATGGCTCGCACCGCAACACGTACTGCAAAAGCATCGTTGGTCGAGCGGCGCTCGATCGACTATATTCCCGACGCCGAACGCCACGGCAGTCTGCGCAGCCAGTTCACGCTGTGGTTCGGCGCGAATCTGCAAATTACCGCGGTCGTGGTCGGCGCGCTCGCGGTGGTGCTGGGCGGCGACGTTTTCTGGTCGGTCGTCGGCTTGCTCATCGGGCAATTGCTGGGCGGCGTGGTGATGGCGCTGCACGGCGCGCAGGGGCCGCAACTCGGTTTGCCGCAGATGATTTCGAGCCGCGTGCAATTCGGCGTTTATGGCGCGATCATTCCACTCGTGCTGGTGTGCGTAATGTATGTGGGGTTCTCGGCGGGCGGCACGGTGCTGGCCGGGCAGGCGATTGCCCAATTGCTCGATGTCGGCAATACGTCAGCAATCCTGATCTTCGCGGCCATCGTGATCTTGCTGGCCGGGCTCGGCTACCGCACGATACATGCAATGGGCCGTGTGGCGAGCGTGGTCGGCACGCTGGCGTTCCTGTATCTGTTCGCGAGCCTGCTGCACGGTCCCGCATGGGAAACGCTCGCGGCCAACCGGCATTTCACGCCTGCCTCGTTTCTGCTGGCTGTGTCGTTGTCGGCGTCGTGGCAAATCGCCTATGGTCCTTATGTGGCCGATTATTCGCGCTATCTGCCGAAATCGACTTCGCCGCTGAAGACGTTCTTCGCGGTGTTCTGCGGGACCGTGCTCGGCGCGCAAGTGGCGATGACCTTTGGCGTGTTCGCCGCCGCGCTCGCGGGCGACCGCTTCGCCGGTCACGAGGTGGCCTTCGTCGTGGGGCTCGGCGCAACGGGCGCGATTGCGTGGATTCTTTATCTGACGATTGCACTGGGCAAACTCACGATCACCACGCTCAACGCATACGGCAGCGTGATGTCGGTGGCGGCGATCCTCACCGGCATTGGTCAGCGCCGCGAGATTTCGGGCCGCACTCGCATCGCGTTCGTGATACTCACGGTGGGCGTGTCGAGCGCCATTGCGCTCGCGGGGCAGCATGCGTTTCTCAAGGCGTTTTCATCGTTCCTGCTGTTTCTGCTGATTTTCTTCACGCCGTGGAGCGCGATCAATCTCGTCGACTACTACTGCGTGACGCGCGAGCGTTACGATGTGCCCGCGCTGTTCGATGCGAACGGACGCTATGGGCGCTGGAATAGCGTGGGCATCGCGGTCTATGTGGTGGGCGTGCTGGTGCAGCTGCCGTTTGTCGCGACGGGCTTTTATACGGGGCCGTGGGTCGATCGGCTGGGCGGCGTGGATATTTCGTGGATCGTCGGCATCGTGGTGCCGGGCGCGCTGTATTACTTCGCGACGCGTTTCGCGCGTTCGAACGCGCCTGAGCAAATGATTCTGCCGGAAGCGGCGGGCGGTGTCGAAGCGCAGTACAAGGTGCAATAAAAAACGGCCCGTGCGTGCTGGAGGGTGCGCGCCGGGCCAAACGCGGCGCCGTACAGGAACGGCGCCGTCCGAGGGTTAATGCTTCAAATCCGTGGCGGGCTTAGAGATAGCAGGTGCCGTCCACATAGGCCTTACGCCAGCGCACGATGCTCACGCGCTCGAACAACTCCACTTTCCAGAACGGGTCCTGGGCGATGAACTGTTCGGCTTCCTCGCGCGTTTCTACATCGACGATATAAATGCCGCCGCCCGCGCTGCTGCCGTCGTCGTTGAGCTTTGCGCCGCAGGCGAGCAGCAGCGCCTTGTTGTCTTCGAGAAACGCGAGATGCACATCGCGCTCGCGCGCGCGCACGTGCGCGTGGCCGGGCTTGTCGAAGGTTTCGATCAGAAAGGGCATGGCAGTCGTGCTCCGTTCAGTTGGGCGCAATGGCCGAAGGATGCTGCGCGAGCGGCGTGACGCTGATCTTCATGAACGGAAACAGCGGCAGCGCGGACAGCATCGTGTGCAGTTCGTCGTTCGATTCCACATCGAATACGCTGTAGTTCGCGTACTCGCCCACCACGCGCCACAGATGGCGCCATTTGCCTTCCTGCTGAAGCTTTTGCGAGAACGCTTTTTCCTCGGCCTTCAGCGCGTCGGCGAAAGCCTTGTCGGTGTCGGCCGGAATCTGGACCTGCATGTGAACGAGAAACAGCATCGTGAACTCCTGTTGATTCGAATGGTGCGAGCGAAGAAGCGTCTTAGCCCCAGATGAGAATCGCCGCCGAATAAACGATGCCGATCCAGATCATCATGATGACCGTGTAGCCCATGATGTCCTTGAGCTTGAGTTTCGACAGCGCGAGCGCGGGCAGAATCCAGAACGGCTGCACCAGATCGTTCCAGGCGTTGCCGAGCATCACGGCGGTGGACGTATGGCCGACCGACGCGCCGATGGTCTTCGCCGCCTCGATCATGAACGGGCCTTGAATGACCCAGTGGCCGCCGCCCGAGGGCGCGAAGAAGTTGATGACGAACGAGCTGATCAAACCCCAGAACGGCAGCGTGGCCGGCGTGGCGACTTTCACGAACGCTTCGGAAAGCGTGTTGACGAGCCCCGACGACGCCATGATCGCCATGATGCCCGCGTAAAACGGATATTGCAGAATGATGCCGCTGATCGTGCGGATGCCTTCGTTGAGCTTCTCCACATAGCGGATCGGCGTGCCGAGCAGCAGGATGCCGAGGAACAGAATAAAGAAGTTGATCAGATTCAGGTCGATGCTGCCGCCCTGCACGAAATGCAGCGCCACATAGCCCATGCCGATCAGGCCGATCACGTAGCTCAGCACGCGGCTGTTGTTCAGGCGGTTGGCGAGCGTGTTGCCTTCGTCCACGTCGATGGCGGGTGCTTCCGCTTTCGACTGCGCTTCGAGCGTGCGGTCGATTTCCTTCACGGGCTGGCCCGCCTTCGGGTGCAGCCACGCGTTCAGCAGCGGCAGCGTGATGATGGTCACGAGGCTCGTGATCAGCATCGTCGGCGAGAAAATCGTTTCGGACAACGGAATGACGCCCATCTGCGCTTCGAGCGGATGGCCCTTCGTCGAGATCAGCACGGGAATGCTGGCCGAGAGCCCGAGACCATAGAGCGTGAAGCCGCTATACGCCGAGGCGATGATGAGCGGATAGTGCACGCCGTTCACGCGCATCGCGAGCTTGCGCGCGACGATGCCGCCCACCACGAGACCGAAGCCCCAGTTCAGATAGCTGCCGATGCCGCCCACGAGCGTCGCGACGATGATCGCCATGCGCGGCGAATTCACGTGCGAGACGAGGCGGTTGAGAAATCGGTCGGTGAGCGGCGCGGTCGCGAGCACGTAGCCCATCGCGAGAATCACGGCCATCTGGGTGGTGAACGCGAGCAGCGCCCAGAAGCCCTTGCCCCAGCTCGTCGTGAGCGCGGTGACGGCCTGGCCCTGGACGATCACGGCAAGCGCCATCGTGAGCAACGTGAGGCCGATCGCGAACACGAAGGGATCGGGCAGGTACCGGCGCATCAGCTCGGTGAAGAAGGCGGTGACTCTTTGCATGGCTGTGTCTCTGTCAATTCGTAGTAATTCTGGGTCTCTCTCGCGGTGCGTGCCGCGGGCTTGGGATTCAGTCGTCGCGCTGGGTCGGGGTGTCGGCGTCCTTGTTCGAAGCGGTTTTGCGCTGGCGCGCGAGTTGCATCAGCTGGCGATCGCGCCAGGCCACGCGTGCGTCCCATTGATCGAGCGGCAGTGCGGCGCGGCGCGCGGCTTCCACCTGCGCGACGAGTTCGGGCGTCCACGGATCGTGCTGGCCGCGCTCGGCGCCCATGCGTTCGTACGACGGCCCCATCTTCTGCGCGTGCGAAGCAATGCCGCCGCGCGTATTCAGATCGACGGTTTCGAACGGGCCGATCACCGACCAGCGCGGCGCGAGTCCTTCGCGCATCACGGTGTCGATGTCGTCGACGGACGCCACGCCGTCGCGCACGAGGCAATACGCTTCGCGCAGCACCGCGCCTTGCAGGCGGTTGAAGATGAAGCCCGCGACTTCCTGCTTCACGCGCACGGGCATGAGGCCCGCTTCGCCATACAGCGCGATGGCGCGCGTGGTGGCCGCCGCCGAGGTGAAGGGCGCGGGCACGATCTCGACCACGGGCACGAGATAGGGCGGATTGCCCGGATGCGCGACGAGGCAGCGCGCGTGACCCGGCAAACTTTCGTCGACGAATTTCGATGCTGCGAGAAACGACGAGGCGCTCGCGATGATCGCCTGCGCGGGCGCGGCGCGGTCGAGTTGCGCAAACAACTCGCGCTTGAGTTCGGTGCGCTCGGGCGCGCATTCCTGCACGAGATCGGCGTCGGCGGCCGCGGCTTCGAGCGTATCGACGATCTCCACGCGCGCGGCGATCTGCGCGGCGCTTTCGTCGATGAGCGCGAAGCGCGTGAGGTCGTCGAGACGCAGCGCGATTTCGGCGGGCGCGGCGGCGCGGCGCTGCGCGTCGGGATCGAACAGGCGCACGCGCCAGCCCGCGCGTGCGAACACGACGGCGAAGGCCACGCCGATGCTGCCCGCGCCGACGATGCCCGCGCGGCGCGTGGCGTCCGTGGAAGACACGGCGTGGGCCAAGGTCGATGACATCATCAGACTCCCGCGACGCCGACGGTCATGCCGCCGCACACGTAGAGCACCTGGCCGGTCACGAAACCGCTGCGCGCGTCGAGCAGATACGAGACCGCGTGCGCGACGTCGTCGGGCGTGCCGACGCGCTTGACGGGCACGGCGTCGATGATCGCCTGCGTGCGCGGCGCGCCCGGCGGATTGGCGCGGTCGAAGAGTTCCGTGCGGATCGGGCCGGGGCCGATGGCGTTCGCGGTCACGCCAAACGCGCCCAGTTCGAGCGCCCACACGCGCGTCATGCCGATCAGCGCCGCCTTGGTGGCCGAGTACGCGGTGCGCAATTCCTTGCCCAGCGCCGCACGCGACGACATGTTGACGATGCGCCCGAAGCCCGCCGCCTTCATGCCCGGCAGCAGCGCCTGCATGCATTGCTGCGAGCAGCGCACGTTGAGCGCCCACGCGCGTTCGAGTTCGTCGAGCGTTTGATGTTCGGCGTCGGCGGGCAGCACCACGCCCACGTTGTTGATGAGGCGCGTGATCGGGCCGCCTTCCAGCGCGCGTTCGAGCGCGGCGGCAGTGGCTTGCGTATCGGAGAGGTCGGCGATGATGCCGTCGCCCATGCGGTCGATGACGACTGCTTCGTAGCCGTCGGCTTCGCAGCGCGCGGCGCATGCCGCGCCGATGCCGGCGGCGCCGCCGGTAATCAGAACTCGTTCTTTAGCCATGTCGGTCAATCTCGGTCAATCGAAAATAGCAGGAATGCTAACTAAAAGGGATCGAATCGAAATTCGAATCAAACCGTGGCGACCGGCGTGACGGGCGAACCCATCGCGCCCGGCAGGCGCAGCGGCGGCGCGGTGAGCATGAAACGCGTGCGTCCGTGCTCGCGCAGCCACAGCGCGAGATCGCGCAAATACCAGAGTTCGCCGAGCGGCAGGCCCAGCTTGAACAGACAGTGATGATGCAGCGGCATGAGCGGATGCTCGCCCGGCGTGGCGGGCGTGCGCGCCGGATAGCGTTCGACGGCGTAGTTGTCGGCGGCCAGCGCGGCGATGCCCGAATCGGTGATCCATTGCAGCAGTTTCTCGTCGCGGCCGTCGAGCGCGCTGCAATGGCTCGCGAGCGCGGCTTCGTCGGGCTGGCGATTCATTTCCAGCACCATTTCGGCGAAACCCGTGCGCAGCACCAGCATGTCGCCGCGTTCGACTTCGATCTTGTCCGCTTCGATCACGCGCATCAGATCGTCGTAACCGACGGTGCGGAATTCGCGGCCGAAATGCGCGGCGAAATCGATCAGCACGCCACGGCCCTGCATGCCTTTCACTGCGAGATTTTCGATGCCGAGCACGTCGGCGTGGCTGTGATCGCCGCCGCAGGCGTGCGGCGCGAAGTTGTTTTCCGCGCGATAGTCCACCGGGCCGACGATGTGATCGTTCGCGCGATAGCCGTTGTAATAGACGCTTTCGGCCACGCCGTCGCCATTGGCGTCGAAGCGCGCGCCCACGTGCGCAAGCGCGTCCCATTGCGTCGAATATTGCAGCGAGAGCAGCACCTGGTCGTCGCTGACCACGTCGGTCGCGCCCGCTTCGTTGCGCGCGAACGGGAAGTTCACATAGGGCAGGCCGTCGCGGAACGTGGGGCGCAGCACCGGCGGATGGCGGCGCACATTCAGCTTGCTGTCGCCCGGAAAATCGAGCGGCAGCGAGAGCGTGAAGCTCAGGCCCGCGCGAATCTCGCGCGCGCCCTTGAGCACCTGTTCCGTGCCGATGAGGTTGGGACGCCCCAACTGATCGTCGGGACCGAAGTCGCCCCAGTTCGAGCCTTCCGGCCGGTTCTTCCAACGCATGCTGTCTTCCTCCATTCCCGCACTTTTCCCGCTTCCGTGCGCGGCGAAGGCCGCGGCGGCGCGCTCAGATCGCGAGCAGCGACGGCGGGATTTGTGCGTACACCTCGAGCAGCGCCTGCACGGCGTGCTGCTCGTTTTTTAAGAGCCGCGCCTTGGGCGCGCCGATGACGAGCGCGAACGCTTCGCCATGAATCAGGAAACCGCGCGCGAGGCCGGCCACGTCTTCCACGCTTTCGCCCGTCGAGCGATGCCAGCCGTCGATCACGCCTTGCTCGACTTCGCGCTCGAACACGGTGCGGTCGATTTCGCGTCCGTCCGTCGCAAGCAGCGGCGGCGAGCAAGTGTCGAGCAGCTTGCGGCGCGCGGCGGGCGCGAGCGCGCCGAGCAGCGCCTTGCCCGCGGCGCTCGCGATCGACATGAAGCCGCCGGGCTCGTCGCTGTAGCGGATCTTCTGGCGCGACTCCATCACGTCGAGATAGACGACGCGATTGCCCGCGAGCGTGGCGAGCGCGGCGGTTTCGCCGGTTGCGTCGCGCAGCGCCGAGAGCAGCGGCTGGAACATCAGCGTCAACGGGTCCTCGCTGCAAATGTCGCGCGCGACATGCAGCAGGCGTTGAGTGGGGTAATAGCCCGCCTTCACGCCCGGCGCGTAGAGGTAGCCCTTGGCCACCATCGTCTGCAACAGGGCATGACAGCTCGAAAGCGGGATCTCGGTTCGACGCGCAATTTCGCTGTAGATCATCGGTTGCCGGACTTCGGCAAAGAGGTTGATCACATCGAAGACGCGGACTGCAGTTTTCACATCCATGAGAGCATTATCGACATACCGATAGCGGTCTGACAATACGCTTACGGGTAAACACCTAAAACGCGCGGGCCGCCGTCCAGATTGAGCGCGGCGGCGCCTCGGGTTATCCCTTGGTTGACGCTATGAAGCGGCCGCTCCATAGTCCGCAGCTTCCGTTAGCTGTTCGTAAAACGCATAAGACGTTCGATATACGAACATGTGCAGCGACACATCGGCCGATCGCGGATCGACACCACGACGCCCTGTTTCCAATCGGAAAGAAGACGGAAATCCGCGTGTTTCGCATCGGAAACGCGCGGACAGCAATCGAAAAATGGAGACGTACCTTGGCAGCCACCCCTCTCGACACCCAGCATCGCCAGGCCCGCAAGGCCGGCATCGCCTCGTTCGTCGGCACGACGATCGAGTGGTACGACTTCTACGCGTACAGCACGGCCGCAGCGCTCGTGCTCGGCAAGCTGTTTTTCCCCTCGACCTCGCCGATGGTGGGCACGCTCGCCGCGTTCGCTTCGTTCTGGGTGGGTTTTCTCGCACGCCCGATTGGCGGCATTGTGTTCGGCCATCTCGGCGACCGCGTCGGCCGCAAGAAAACGCTGATCATCACGCTGATGCTGATGGGCGGCTGCACGACCTTGATGGGCGTGCTGCCCACGTATCAACAGGTGGGCGTGCTCGCGCCCGTGCTGCTGATTTTCCTGCGCCTGCTGCAAGGCATCGCGATGGGCGGCGAGTGGGGCGGCGCGGTCGTGCTTTCGTCGGAGCATGCGCCCAAGGGCAAGGAGATTTTCTATTCGGCGTTCGCGCAGCAGGGCTCGCCCGCCGGTAATCTGCTGGCGACGGTCGCGTTTCTCGTGATCTCGACGTTGCCCGACCACCAGTTCATGACCTGGGGCTGGCGCGTGCCGTTCCTGATGTCGGCGGTGCTCGTCGGCGTGGGTTTGTTTATCCGCATGAGCGTGGACGAATCGCCCGCGATGAAGGAGTTGCAGGCGAAGAACAAGGTCGCGAAGCTGCCGATCGGCGAAGTGCTGCGCCATCACAAGGCGCTCGTGGCGATGGGCGTGGGCGCTTGCGTGATCGCGCTGTCGGCGACTTACTTCAAGACCACGTTCGCGCTCTCGTGGGCGGTGACCTCGATCGGTTTCGACCGCACGCAGTTCCTGAGCGTGATTACGTTCGCTATCGTCGTGCAATTGATCGTGCAGCCGTTCGGCGCGGTGCTGGCCACGAAGCTCGATCTGAAGAAGGCGATCGTCTATATGCTCGTGCCGGAAATCGTCGCGTTGCCGATCATGTTCTCGCTGATCGCCACCGGCTCGACGAAGCTCGCGATGATCGGCATGGCGCTCGCCTCGATTCCGCATTCGCTCTATTACGCGGCGATGGCCGGCATGCTCGCGAAGGCGTTCCCGGCGCAAGTGCGTTATACGGGCATTTCGCTCGCGTATCAGATCTGCGGGATGCTGTTCGCGGGCACCACGCCGATTCTCGGCCAGTTCCTGCTGAGCGCCACGGGCAGCATTCTTTCGGTGGTCGCGCTGGGCATCGTGCACGTGATCATCACGCTCGTCTGCGCGCTGATGCTGGTGACGCGCATGCAGGGCGAAGGCACGCCGAGCACGCAGCGCGTGGTGACGGCGCGGACCTGATCGCGTGTGACTGATTAATAGAAGCGGATAGAAGCAAACAGGGCGCGGTGAGAACCGCGCCCTGTTTGTATTGAGCGAGCAGAATTCAGCGCGGAATTCAGCGCCGCGCCCGCTCCACTTCCAGATAGCGCTCGTGCAGCGCCTGCCCGAACACGGTGTCGACCTCGCGCGCCACGCCCGCGCGCGTGAACAGCGCGATGGGCGGCAGCGTCCAGTCGAAGGTGTAGGGCACGATCGCCACGCCCGCGATATGCACGAGTTCCTCGGCGATATCGGCGGGCACGATCGAGACGGCGTCGTCGTTGGCGACGATCATTTCACCGATCAGCCGCGACGTATAACTCTCGACGATCGGCACGGGCGGCGAGACGCCCGCATGCAGGAACAGATCGTCGATCTGCTCGCGGATGGGTGTATTGGGCGCGCCCAGAATCCAGTCAAGTTCGGCGAGCTTCTGCCAGTTCGCCTTGCTGCGCCCGAGCCGCGCCGCGAGACGGCGGCTTGCGATCAGCCGCGGCGTCTGCTGATGCAGCACCTCGAAGCGCAGTTGCGCGACGTCGACGGTCGCCGATGCGCGGCCGATCACGATATCGAGCGTATGGTCGCGCAGTTGCGGCAGCAGCGCGTCGCTGGTGCCTTCGTGAATCGTCATGGTCACGCGCTGCGGCAGGCGCGACTGCGCGAGCCGGATCGCCGCGGCGAGCGTGCGCCCCGAAATAAACGGGATCACGCCCACGTGCAGGCGCGCGGCGTGGCCCGACTGCACGGCCTCGATGTCGCGCGCGAGGTGGTCGAGATCGTGCAGCATGGCCTGGGCGCGCGCGAGCACCACGTTGCCGAGCGCCGTGGGCGTCATGCCGCGCGGCGAGCGGTCGAACAGCGGCGCGCCGAACATGCTCTCCATTTCGGCGAGCGCATTGGTGACGGCGGGCTGGCTCGTGGCCATGTGCTCGGCCACGCGCGTGAGCGACCCGTGCTGGCGGATCTGCAGCAGCAGCACGAGGTGACGCATTTTCAGGCGCGTATTGAGGCGCCGGGTGACTTCTTCGGTACTGAAAGACACGTTCCGCTTGTCCACGGGCTACCGGGGCGGTATCCGGGGAGGCATCAGGAAAAAATAATGGCCCCATACTAAATCAAAATGGGGAGCTTATGACGGCTCACTAGAATCGCCTCATTCGAACATGACCGCCGCGCCGTCCGCGCGCCCGGCACACTATCAGAGTGAGGAACATGAACAAGACCGATCGTCAGGCCGCCCTCGAATATCACGAGTTCCCCACGCCGGGCAAGATTTCCGTGACGGCCAGCAAGCCGCTCGTCACGCAGCGCGACCTCGCACTGGCCTACACGCCGGGCGTGGCCGTGGCCTGCGAGGAAATCGTCACCGATCCGCAGAACTCGTTCCGTTACACCGCGCGCGGCAATCTGGTGGGCGTGATCACGAACGGCACGGCCGTGCTCGGTCTGGGCAATATCGGCGCGCTCGCGTCGAAGCCGGTCATGGAAGGCAAGGCGGTGCTGTTCAAGAAGTTCGCCGGCATCGACGTGTTCGACATCGAAGTCACCGAAAGCGACCCGGACAAGCTCGTCGACATCATCGCGAGCCTCGAAGCCACGTTCGGCGGCATCAATCTGGAAGACATCAAGGCGCCGGACTGCTTCACGGTCGAGCGCAAGCTGCGCGAGCGCATGAAGATTCCGGTCTTCCACGACGATCAGCACGGCACGGCCATTACCGTTTCGGCGGCGTTCCTCAATGGTCTGAAGGTTGTCGGCAAGGATATTTCGAAGGTCAAGGTCGTGACCTCGGGCGCGGGCGCGGCGGCGCTGGCCTGTCTGGACCTGATGGTCGATCTGGGCCTGCCGCTCCAGAACATCTGGGTGACGGACATCGACGGCGTGGTCTATCAAGGCCGCACGACGCTGATGGACCCGGACAAGGAGCGCTTCGCGCAGGACACCTCCGCGCGTTCGCTGAGCGAAGTGATCGACGGCGCAGACGTGTTCCTCGGCCTTTCGGCGGGCGGCGTGCTCAAGGCCGAGATGGTCAAGAAGATGGCCGACAAGCCGCTGATTCTCGCGCTCGCCAACCCGACGCCGGAAATCTTCCCGGAAATCGCGCTCGAAGCGCGCCCCGACGCAGTGCTGGCCACGGGCCGTTCGGACTTCCCGAACCAGGTCAACAACGTGCTGTGCTTCCCGTACATCTTCCGCGGCGCGCTCGACGTGGGCGCGACGACCATCACGCGCAAGATGGAAATCGCGGCCGTGCACGCGATCGCGCAGCTGGCCGAAGAAGAACTGAACGACTCGGTCGCGGCAGCCTATGGCGCGTACGATCTGCGTTTTGGTCCGAAGTACCTGATTCCGAAGCCTTTCGATTCGCGCCTGATCGTGCGTATCGCGCCGGCCGTGGCGAAGGCCGCGATGGAAGACGGCGTGGCCACGCGCCCGATCGACGACTTCGCCGCCTACACGAACGAGCTGCAACAGTTCGTGTACCACTCGGGCGCGTTCATGAAGCCGATCTTCGCGGCCGCCAAGCAGTTCGTCCGTGACGGCGCGAAGTCGCGCATCGTGTTCGCGGAAGGCGAGGAAGAGCGTGTGCTGCGCGCGGTGCAGGTGATCGTCGACGAGAAACTCGCGCGTCCGATCCTGATCGGCCGTCCCGAAGTGCTGCTCGCGCGCATCGAGAAATTTGGTCTGCGTCTGAAGCTCGGCGAGGACGTCGAAGTCACCAACCCGGAATACGACGAGCGCTTCAATCAATACTGGAACACGTATTGGGAACTGCGCTGCCGCGACGGCATTTCGAAGGAAATGGCGCGCGTGGAAATGCGCCGCCGTCTCACGCTGATCGGCGCGATGATGGTGCGTCTCGGCGACGCCGACGGCATGGTGTGCGGCACGGTGGGCGCGTATCACGACCACCTGCGTTTCGTCGACGAAGCGATCGGCATGCATCGCAACGCGAAGACGTATGCGGCGATGAATATCCTGCTGCTCGACAAGCGCACGGTCGCGATCGTCGATACGCACATCAACGACAATCCGAACGCCGAACAGATCGCCGAATTCACGCTGGCCGCCGCGCGCCAGATGGAATGGCTCAATCTGCAACCGAAGGTCGCGCTGCTGTCGCGCTCGAATTTCGGCTCGGGCAGCTCGGCTTCGGGCACGAAGATGCGCGAAGTGCTCAAGCTGGTCACGGCGCAGAATCCCGATCTGGAAATCGACGGCGAAATGCACGGCGATTGCGCGCTCGACGAAGCCCTGCGCCTGCGCATCCTGCCGCATTCGAAGCTCAAGGGCGCGGCGAATCTGCTGGTGTGCCCGAACGTGGATTCGGGGAATATCGCCTATAACCTGCTGAAAACGGGTGCGGGCAGCAACGTGGCCGTGGGTCCGTTCCTGCTCGGCGTGAATGCGCCGGTGAACATTCTCACGTCCAGCTCGACGGTGCGACGCATCATCAATATGGCGGCGTTGACGGTGCTGCAAGCGAACCGCGACTAAGCGTTTAATTCCGCGCATTCACGAATTCACGAATTCACGAATTCACGAATTCACGGATTCACGAGTTCGCGGATTCGAACAACGGCGACCCTGGTGCTTTCACCAGGGTCGCCGTTTTTTATTTGGGCGATCCGCTTTCTGTGCCGGTGATTATTCAACTCGCATCGGGCCGATACGCTTTTGTTATTGCCCCATGCTTCATTCGGATTGTTCCGCTATCGCGGACTGCCTATATTGCTTGAGCAATGCTCAAGTCCAATATCAGGAGACACCGCATGAAGCTGGTCCGATGGGGCAGTAAGGGTATTGAAAAGCCGGGCGCGCTCGACCGCGATGGGCGCATCCGCGATCTCTCAGGCGTGCTGCCCGATCTCGCGGGCGCCGCGCTCTCGTCGGCCTCCCTCGCCCGACTCGACGCGCTCGATCTGTCCAGCTTGCCGCTCGCGCCCGCCGATGCGCGCCTCGGTCCCTGCGTGGGCCGGGTCGGCAAGATCGTCTGCGTGGGCCTCAATTATTCCGATCACGCCGCTGAATCCAATATGCCGGTGCCGAGCGAACCCGTGCTGTTTCTCAAGGCGACGAGTTCGATTTGCGGCCCGAACGACGACGTGGTGATTCCGCCCGGCGCGCAGAAAGTCGATTGGGAAGTCGAATTGGGCGTGGTGATCGGCGAAACGGCGCAATATGTGTCGCGCGAAAATGCGCTCGATTATGTCGCCGGTTATTGCGTCGTGAACGACGTCTCGGAGCGCGCGTGGCAAATCGAACGCGGCGGCCAATGGGACAAAGGCAAGGGCGCGGATACGTTCGCGCCGCTCGGCCCGTGGCTCGTCACGCGCGATGAAATTCCCGACCCGCAGGCGCTCGACATGTGGCTCGACGTCGACGGCAAGCGCTATCAGCAAGGCAATACGCGCACGATGATTTTCGACGTGGCGACTGTCGTGTCCTATATCAGCCAATTCATGAGCCTGCAGCCCGGCGACGTGATTTCGACCGGCACGCCGCCCGGCGTCGGCATGGGCCAGAAGCCCGCGCCGGTTTATCTGCGCGCGGGCCAGACCATGCGTCTGGGCGTGGCGGGACTCGGCGAGCAGCAGCAGCGCACCGTGGCGAGCACGGCGCAGGCTTCGGCATTCACTCGATAAAGGACGGCGCCATGAACCAACTGGATCTGAAGAATCGCGTCATGGTGGTGACGGGCGGCGCGCGCGGCATTGGCTATGCGGTGGCGCAGCGCGCCTTGCGTTCGGGCGCGGCCGTCGCGCTCTGGGATATCGACGCCGAGCGGCTCGAACGTTCGCGCAAGGAGTTGTCGGAACTGGGCAGCGTCTCGGTGGTAAAGGTCGAACTCACGGACGAGCACTCCGTGGAAGCCGCCGCGCAGCAGACCGTGAAAGACCACGGCGGCATTCATGCGCTCGTGAATAGCGCGGGCATTACGGGCGGCAACGGCCTGCTGTGGGAATTGCCGGTCGAGGTCTGGCGCCGCGTGATCGACGTGAATCTGATCGGCAGCTATCTGACCTGCCGCGCCGTGGTGCCGCGCATGCTCGAACAGGGTTATGGGCGCATCGTCAATATCGCTTCGGTGGCGGGCAAGGAAGGCAATCCGAATGCTTCGCACTACAGTGCATCGAAAGCGGGGCTGATCGGTTTGACGAAGTCGCTCGGCAAGGAACTCGCGACGAAGAATATTCTCGTGAATGCGGTCACGCCGGCCGCAGCGAAAACCGAAATCTTCGATTCGATGAAGCAGGAGCATATCGACTATATGCTCGCGAAGATTCCGATGAATCGCTTCCTGATGCCCGATGAAGCCGCCGCGATGATCGTCTGGCTGTGCTCGGAAGATTGCGCGTTCAGCACGGGTTCGGTGTTCGATTTGTCGGGCGGCCGCGCGACGTATTAAAGCGCTTGCTTCGTCAGTCGATGTGCCCGGCCAGCCGGGCGCATCACAACCCACTGCGCACCCCGGCGGTTCCGCCGCCGGATCAGGAGAGTTCGATGTCGAGCGAAGCATCGCAGGCGTCCTTGCACGCGCAGTCCGCGGTCCGCAAGGCCATGCGCAGGCTGTTGCCGTTCCTGCTCTTGATGTATGTGCTCGCCTTTCTCGATCGCGCGAATATCGGCTTCGCGCAGAAGGCCTTGCAGCACGACACCGGTTTGTCGGACGCGGCGTTTGCCTTCGGCGCGGGCGTGTTTTTCGCGGGCTATGCGCTGTTCGAGGTGCCGAGCAATCTGCTGTTGCATCGCATGGGCGCGCGCATCTGGATGTGCCGCATCATGGTCACGTGGGGCCTCGTTTCCGCCGCGATGGCGTGGGTGCAATCGCCCACCTCATTTTATGTGCTGCGTTTTTTGCTGGGCGTGGCCGAAGCGGGATTTTTCCCCGGCATCATTTATTACCTCACGCAATGGTTTCCGCAATCGTCGCGGGCGCGCGCAATCGGCGTGTTTTATTTCGGCGCACCGCTGGCGTTTATCTTCGGCGGACCTTTGTCTGGATTCCTGATCGATCTGCACGGCGTGGGTGGATTGACGGGGTGGAAGTGGCTGTTTCTCGTCGAAGGCGGACTCGCGTCGGCCGTGGGCGTCTGGGCGTTCTGGTATCTGACCGACCGCCCCGACGACGCACGCTGGCTCGATATCGACGAACGGCGCGCATTGATGGCGGCGTTGCGCGTCGATGCGAGCGAGGCGATGGCGCACGGCCCGCGCGATGCGCTCGCGGCGCTCGTGGACAAACGCGTGCTCGCCTATGCCGCGATTTACGCGCTGATCCAGATGAGCGTCTACGGCGTGGTGTTTTTCCTGCCGCAACAGGTTGCCTCGCTGGCGGGCGCGAAAGTCGGCTTGAAGGTAGGGCTGCTGGCGGCGGTGCCGTGGCTGTGCGCCGTGGCGCTCACCTGGATCGTGCCGCGCCGCGCCGATCGATTCGGCAGCCATCGCGCATGGACCGTGCGTCTGCTCGTGTTGTCCGGGCTCGGCATCGCGGTGTCGGGCGCGGCGGGCGGCGCGGGGTCCACGGGCAGCGCGATTGTCGCGATGGCGGCGCTCTGTTGTGCGGCGAGCGGCTTTATCGCGGCGCAGCCGCTGTTCTGGACCTTTCCCGCGCGTGAACTCGCGGGCACCGCGTCCGCGAGCGGCATTGCGCTGATCAACTCGCTCGGCGGATTAGGCGGCTTCATCGCGCCGCTGATGCGCGCTGCCGCGGACCAACGGTTCGGCTCGCACGCAGCCGGCCTCGAATTGCTGGGACTCGCGAGCCTCGCCGCGGCGGCGCTCGTACTCATCGTCGTACCACGCGCGGGCGCACGCACCGCGGGCGCTTTCGAGCGGCCCGCCGGGCGCGTGCGCTGAACGCACGGACATCCACTTTCAGGAGCAACGTCACATGGCCATGCCAACCATCAAGCAGGTGCGCGCGTTCACGGTTCGCGGCGGCGGCGCCGACTATCACGATCAGGCCGACGGCCACTGGATCGACGACCATATTTCCACGCCGATGGCGCGCTATCCCGAGTATCGGCAAAGCCGCCGCTCGTTCGGCATCGACGTGCTCGGCACGCTCGTGGTCGAAGTGGAAGCGAGCGACGGCACCGTGGGTTTCGCGGTGACGACGGGCGGCGAGATCGGCGCCTTTATCGTCGAGAAACATCTCGCGCGCTTTCTCGAAGGCCAGCGCGTGACCGACATCGAAAAGATGTGGGATCAGATGTATTACGCGACGCTCTATTACGGCCGCAAGGGCGTCGTGCTCAATACGATTTCGGGCGTCGATCTCGCGCTGTGGGATCTGCTCGGCAAACTGCGCCAGGAACCGGTTTATCAATTGCTCGGCGGCCCGGTGCGCGACGAACTCGTGTTCTATGCGACCGGCGCGCGTCCCGATCTCGCGAAGGAAATGGGCTTTATCGGCGGCAAGCTGCCTTTGCAGCACGGACCGGCCGAAGGTGAGGAAGGCCTCAGAAAGAATATCGAAACGCTGGCGACGATGCGCGAGCGAGTCGGCGACGATTTTTGGCTTATGTACGATTGCTGGATGAGTCTGGACGTGCGTTATGCCACGCGTCTCGCGCAGGCCGCGCAGGAATACAAGCTCAAGTGGCTCGAAGAATGCCTGCCGCCCGACGATTACTGGGGCTACGCCGAACTGCGCAAGAACGTGCCGCGCGGCATGCTCGTGACCACGGGCGAGCACGAAGCCACGCGCTGGGGTTTCCGCATGCTGCTCGAAATGGGCTGTTGCGACATCATTCAGCCCGACGTGAACTGGTGCGGCGGCATGACGGAACTCATCAAGATTTCCGCGCTCGCCGATGCGCATAACGTGATGGTCGTGCCGCATGGTTCGTCCGTCTACAGCTATCACTTCGTGGTGACGCGTCACAACTCGCCGTTCGCCGAATTCCTGATGATGGCGCCGAAGGCCGACGAAGTGGTGCCGATGTTCACGCCGCTGCTGCTCGACGAACCGGTGCCCGAGCGCGGCCGCCTGAAAGTGCCGGAAACGCCGGGTTTCGGCGTGCGTCTGAATCCCGATTGCAAGCTCACGCGGCCGTACTCGCATTAATAAACGCATTCAAGCGTCATTCAAGCGCGCTCGCTCGACACAACGAAAGGAGATTGCATCGTGCTGCTCAAGGACAAGGTGGTGATCGTCACCGGCGGTTCGCGCGGCATCGGACGCGCCATTGCGCTCGCCAGCGCGCGCGAGGGCGCCGACGTCGCGATCAATTACTGGGGCGATAACGACGCCACATATGGACGGCGCTCGGCGATTTCGGAAGTGCTCGACGAGATCGAGCGTCTGGGACGCCGCGCAATCGCCGTGGAAGGCAACGTGGCCGCGCCGCAAACGGGCGTCGATCTCGTGCGTCAGACGGTGGAGCATTTCGGCAAGGTCGACGTGCTTGCGAGCAACGCGGGCGTCTGTCCGTTTCATTCGTTTCTGGACATGCCGCCCGCCGTGCTCGAACGCACCATCGGCGTGAATCTGAACGGCGCGTTCTATGTCACGCAGGCCGTGGCGCGGCAAATGAAGGAACAGGGCACGGGCGGCGCGATCGTGGCGACGAGTTCGATCAGCGCGCTCGTCGGCGGCGGTATGCAGACGCACTACACGCCCACGAAAGCGGGCGTGCATTCGCTGATGCAGTCGTGCGCGATTGCGCTCGGACCGTACGGTATCCGCTGCAACTCGGTGATGCCGGGCACCATCGCCACCGACCTGAACGCGGAAGATCTCGCCGACGAATCGAAGCGTGCGTACTTCGAAAAACGCATTCCGCTGGGCCGCCTGGGCGCGCCCGACGATGTAGCCGAATGCGTGGTGTTTCTGGCTTCGGATCGCGCGCGCTATGTGACCGGCGCGTCGCTGCTGGTGGACGGCGGCCTGTTCGTGAATCTTCAGTAATCCAGATGAATCACTGGAATCACGATTGGCCGTTGACGATGGTGGATTTAGCGGCCTTCGCGGATCGGGCCGGTTGCTGGGCTTTCGTATCGTGAACCTGATCGTCGACCTTGAACGGCTGCGAGAAACGGCGCAGCAGCCCGACGAAATGCTCGGCCGGTTCCGCGAGCGCTTCGTTCTTGCGCGTGAGCACGCCGTAGCCGGGCAGGCTCTTGCCGATTTCGAGCGGCAGCACCACGAGCAGCTTGCCGCGCACGTGATCGCGCACGACCGACTCGGGCAGCATGGCCACGGCGTCGAAACTTTCGAGCAGTTGCAGCGTGGCGAAAATCGAAGCCGATTCGGTGAGATTCATCGGCGTGGCGAGCCCGGCGCGCGCGAGTTCGCCTTCGAACAATTCGCGCGCGGGACTCGTGATAGGTTGCGCGACCCACGGCCAGTCCATCAGTTCGGCGAGCGTGATCTGTTCGTGCCGCGCGAGCGGATGACGCGCACGCACGACGAGCACGAGTGTTTCGCGCGCCAGCGGCTCGAAGCTGAAATCGTTGTGCTGCAACGGCGTGGTGAGACGGCCGAGCGCGAGATCGACGTCGCGGCGATGCAGCAGTTGCACGACCTGGTCGCTGGTTTCGCCGAGGATGCGCACGTGCAGCAGCGGCCGCTCGGTCTTGAGCATGGCAACAGCGTGCGCGAGCAGATCGGGCGCGGCGCCCATGATGGCGCCCACGGTCAACTGGCCGTGTCCGCCGCGCCGCTTGACGTCGAGATCTTCGGCGAAACGCGTGAGGTCGGACAGCGCGCGGCGCGCATAGGCGAGCGTGACGACGCCGAGCGCCGTGGGCTGCATGCCGCGTGCATTGCGCTCGAACAGGCGGAAACCAAAGGCCTCTTCGATGTCGCTGAGCATGCGGCTCGCGCTAGGCTGCGCCACGTTGATGACGTCGGCGGCCTGATGCACGTTGCGTGCGTCGTCGAGCGCGACGAGCAAGGCGAGGTGCTTGAACTTGAGACGATTGACGAGCGAGACGACGGCGGTCTGATGGTTCATGGGTCCTGCGATCCGGTTTATGTATCGCCCGATCCCAACATCGGATTGGTTGGCTATCGATGGGCGAATTATAGTCGTTCGACTCGCTGCAAAAGCACGCAATCGATGCGGGCCAGGGCAAACGCCAGGACGCACCCAAAATAAGCAGCGCCGCCGCCAAAACAGTCATTGAATAGCGGCGCAATAGCGGATCAGCGCAATGAAGCTGGACGGAGACACGATCATGGAAACACTGGCGTTTCGCATGCAGCTCGATCCCGGCAAGCGGGACGAATACGAGCGGCGTCACCGCGAAATCTGGCCGGAACTCGCGCAGGCGCTGCGCGATGCGGGTGTAAGCGATTACTGGATTTTTCTCGACGAAAGCACGCATGCGCTGTTTGCCGTGCTCAAACGGCCCGCCGATCACGGCATGGACCGTTTGCCCGAAACCGAAGTGATGCGCAAATGGTGGGATTACATGGCCGACATCATGCAGACGGGCGAGGGCAATGTGCCGGTAACCCAGCCGCTCGTGCCGGTGTTTCATCTGCCTTGAAATGGCGCGAAGCGGTGGACTGTCTTACGCCGCCTTACCCGTTGAACCGGTTTTCACGCTGCCGTCATGATTCGCCCTGAGGAGCATGCCATGCAGGTCGTCGATCCGCACGTCCACTTCTGGGACCTCGACACGCATCATTATCCGTGGCTCGCGAAGCCCGCCACGTCGTTCGTCTGCGATGCGCGCGAACTCAAGCATAACTATTTGCCCGCCGATCTCGTGCGCGAGGCCGGCGATATCCATGTGCTCAAGGTCGTGCACGTGGAAGCGAATCACGATCCCGCCGATCCGGTGGAGGAAACGCGCTGGCTCGAATCGCTCGCGGAGGCCGATGGCAATCCCGCGCACGGTTTGCCGAATGCCATCGTGGCCGCCTGCGATCTGAGCGCGGCCAACGCGCCGGACATTCTCGCGCGGCACGCGGCGTTCAAACGCGTGCGCGGCATTCGCCAGATTCTCAACGTGCACACGAATTCGCTGTATGACTACGTGGGCCGCCACTATATGCGCGAAACGCTGTGGCGCGAGCACTTTGCTTTACTTGAGAAGCACGACTTCTCATTCGATTTGCAACTGTATCCCGCGCAAATGGAAGAGGCCGCCGCGCTCGCGCGCGCGCATCCGGGCATCGCGCTCGTCGTCAATCATTGCGGCATGTTCGTCGATCGCAGCAGCGTGGCGGGCTGGCGCGCGTGGCGCGAAGGGCTGCGGCTGCTCGCGGCCTGCCCGAACGTGTCGGTGAAGATCAGCGGGCTGGCGATGTTCGATCACACGTGGAGCGTGGAAAGTCTGCGGCCGTATGTGCTCGAAGCCATCGACGCATTCGGCGTGGAGCGCGCGATGTTCGCGTCGAATTTCCCGGTCGATCGTCTGTTCGGCAGTTACGCCGATTTGTGGCACGCCTATGCCGCGATCGTGAGCGACGCCAGCGAGCGCGACAGGCACGCGCTTTTTTGCGGCAACGCCGAACGCATTTATCGCATCTAGAGAATCCGCGCTCGCGCACGAAAACAAGCACGAGCCGCTAATCAGGAGACATGCGTGGAATCGAAAACCCAGGCCGCAGACGTACCGCGTCTCGAACTGCGCGGCGCGAGCAAGTCGTTTGGGCGCGTGCGCGCGCTCGTGGACGGCTCGCTCGTGCTCAAGGCGGGCGAGGTGCATGCGCTGCTCGGCGAAAACGGCGCGGGCAAGTCGACGCTCGTGAAGATACTCGCGGGCGTGCATCGTCCCGATAGCGGCGAATTGTTCGTCGATGGCGAGGCGCGCGAGTTCACCTCGCCCGCTCAGGCACGCGACATGGGTATCGCGGTGATTTATCAGGAGCCCACACTGTTTTTCGATCTATCGATCGCCGAAAACATTTACATGGGGCGTCAGCCCGTGGACAAGGTGGGGCGTATCGACTACGACACCATGCATCGCGAAGTGGCGGCGCTGCTTGCGTCGCTCGGTGTCGACCTCAAGGCCGAGCGCCTCGTGCGCGGCTTGTCGATTGCGGATCAGCAGGTGATCGAGATCGCGAAAGCGCTGTCGCTCAATGCGAACGTGCTGATCATGGACGAGCCCACGGCCGCGCTGTCGCTGCCCGAAGTGGAGCGGCTCTTTACCATCGCGCGCAAGCTGCGCGAGCGCGGCGTGGCGATTCTGTTCATCACGCACCGGCTCGAAGAGGTGTTCGTGCTCACGCAGCACGTGACCATCATGCGCGACGGCGCCAAGGTGTTCGACGCGCCCACGGCCACGCTGAACACGCAGGACATCGTCGCGAAGATGGTGGGCCGCGATCTCGCGACCTTCTATCCGAAGGCCGACGTGAAGCCCGGCGAAGTGATGCTGCGCGTGCGCGGCCTCACGCGGCGCGGCGTTTTCAAGGACATCGCGTTCGACGTGCGCGCGGGCGAGATCGTCGCGCTAGCGGGACTCGTGGGCGCGGGCCGCAGCGAAGTGGCGCGCGCGATCTTCGGCATCGATCCGAGCGATGCGGGGCAGGTGCAGATCGCGGGCAAGCCGCTGAAGATGGGCAAGCCGGCGGCGGCCGTGCGGGCCGGGCTCGCGCTCGTGCCCGAGGACCGGCGGCAGCAGGGGCTCGCGCTCGAACTGAGCATTGCGCGCAATGCGTCGCTGACCGTACTCGGGCGTCTGGTGCGATTCGGCCTGATTTCCGCGGGACGCGAAGTGCAGCTGGCGGGGCAATGGGGCACGCGGCTGCGTCTCAAGGCGAGCGATCTGAATGCGCCCGTGGGGACGCTGTCCGGCGGCAACCAGCAGAAGGTGGTGCTCGGCAAGTGGCTCGCCACGGGGCCGAAAGTACTGATCATCGACGAACCGACGCGCGGCATCGACGTGGGCGCGAAAGCCGAAGTCTATGGCGCGCTCGCCGAACTCGTGCGTGAAGGCATGGCCGTGCTGATGATTTCGAGCGAACTGCCGGAAGTGCTCGGCATGGCCGACCGCGTACTGGTCATGCACGAAGGCCGCATCACCGCCGATATCGCGCGCGCCGACGCCAACGAGGAACGCATCATGAGCGCGGCGCTCGGTCAGACCAACATTCATCTGGGGCATGCAGCATGATGGGTCATTCCACTTCTCCTCATCCCTTGCACGGCGGCGAACCGCGCGCGCCGCGCAACGGGCCGGCCGCACTGATGCAGGCGCTCGCGAAAAGCCGCGAGACCACGCTGTTCGTCGTGCTGCTGCTGATCATTGGCGGCACGTCGCTCGCGAAGCCGCAGTTCCTCAATCTGCAGAATCTGCGCGACGTGCTGCTCAACGTCGCCATCGTCAGCTTGCTCACGGCGGGCATGACGATCGTGATCCTGATGCGCCATATCGATCTCTCGGTGGGCTCGACGGTGGGCGTGAGCGCGTATGCGGTCGGCAGTCTGTATGTGGCTTTTCCGCATATGCCGGTAATCGTCGCCTTGCTCGCGGGGCTGGCGATCGGCGTGGTGGCGGGCTCGATCAACGCGCTGCTGGTGGCGGTGGGGCGCGTGCCGTCGCTGGTCGCCACGCTGTCGACGCTGTATATATTTCGGGGTGCAGATTATGCGTGGGTGCACGGCGGACAGATCAACGCCACGAGCCTGCCCGATGCGTTCTCGCGTCTCGCTACAGGATCGCTGCTTGGCGTGCCGGTGCTCGCGCTGATCGCGATCGTGCTGCTTATCGCGCTCTCCGTGTATCTGAAGCAGTTCCGGCCCGGCCGCGAATACTATGCGATCGGCTCGAACCCGGAAGCCGCGCGGCTCGCGGGCATCAACGTCGAACGGCGCGTGGCCGTGGGTTTCATGATCAGCGGCGCGATTGCGGGACTCGCAGGCGCGCTGTGGCTCGCGCGTTTCGGCACCGTCGACGCGAGCACCGCGAAAGGCGTCGAACTGCAAGTGGTGGCCGCCGCCGTGGTGGGCAGCGTGGCGATCACAGGCGGCGTGGGCACGATACTCGGCGCGACGCTCGGCGCGCTGGTGCTCGGCGTGATCAGTATCGCGCTCGTCGTGCTGCACGTCTCGCCATTCTGGGAGCAGGCCATTCAAGGCGCGCTGATCGTCGCGGCCATCGCCGCCGATACGCTGCTCGCCCGCTCCGTCGCCAAACGCATGATGAGGAAACGCGATCATGGCTAAGCCTGCTTCCAAACCGGATTCCGCATTGCTCACGCGCCGTCCGGGCCTGCCGCTCAGTTGGGAAACGCTGCTCGTGGTGATACTCGTGCTCTCGCTGCTCGCGGGGCGTTTGCTGTCGAACGTGTTTCTCACGGGTGCGAACCTGAGCAACGTGCTCGCGGATCTCACCGAAGTCGCACTCATGGCCTTGCCGATGACGCTCATCATCGTCGCGGCCGAAATCGATCTTTCGGTGGCGTCGGTGCTCGGTGCGTCGAGCGCGCTGCTCGGCGTGCTCTGGCACATGGGCATGCCGATGCCGCTCGCGATGGTGCTCGTGATCGTGGCCGGCGGCCTCGCCGGTCTTTTCAACGGCCTCGTGATCGTGAAGCTGAATCTGCCTTCGCTGGCCGTCACGATCGGCACGCTCGCGCTCTTTCGCGGTCTCGCCTATGTGCTGCTCGGCGATCAGGCGATTGCCGATTTTCCGCCCGCATACACGCTGTTCGGCATGAGCAACCTCGGCAGCACGTTCATTCCGCTGCCGTTCCTGATTGTCGTGGCGTGCGCGGTGATCTTCACCTTGCTGCTGCAAGCCACGGCGTTCGGACGCAGCCTCTACGCAATCGGCGCGAACAGCACGGCGGCTTCGTTTTCGGGCATCGACGTCGCGAAGGTCAAGATCCGCCTTTTCGTGTTGTCGGGCGTGATGAGCGCGCTCGCGGGCATCGTCTACACGCTGCGCTTCACGAGCGCGCGCGGCGACAACGGCGAGGGTTTCGAATTGTCGGTGATCGCGGCGGTGCTGTTCGGCGGCGTGAGTATTTTCGGCGGGCGCGGCTCGATGTATGGCGTGCTGCTTTCGCTGCTGATTGTCGGTGTCCTGAAGAATGCGCTGACGCTCGCCGACGTGTCCAGCGAAACGCTCACGATCGTGACGGGGGCGTTGCTGCTCGCCTCGGTGCTGATTCCGAATCTCGCGGCGCGCTGGCGCACGCTGCGCGACCGGCGCGCGCTCGCGCGGCAGGCTGCATGACGCGCCATTCACCAGGACCTCATTCGTAGTCGAAGTCGCAATCGAGTCATCAACGCAACACGAAGCCGCAATAACGAAGTCACAACGAAGTAGCATGCGCCCGAATCGCTTCGGGCATCCATCGAGGAGACACGTTCATGATGAAGCCAGTACGTCACCTGTGCACGGCCCTGCTGTGCGCGACGCTTTTGGGCGCGGGATTGACCGCGCACGCCGCGGGCATCAAGGAAGGCTTGAAGATCGCCTTCGTGCCGAAACAGATCAACAACCCGTACGAAGTGATCGCCGATAACGGCGGCATGGACGCCATCAAGGAGTTCAAGGGCGAAGGCAAGGTCGTCGGTCCTTCGGATGCGGGCGCGTCCTCGCAGGTCTCGTATATCAACACGCTGACCACGCAGCATCAGGACGCCATCGTGATCGCGGCCAACGACGCCAACGCGCTCGTGCCGTATCTGAAGCGTGCAATGGCGCAGGGCATCAAGGTCGTCACGTTCGATTCCGATACCGCGCCCGACGGCCGGCAGATCTTCGTGAATCAGGCCAACGCGGAAAGCATTGGCCGCGGCCAGATTCAACTCGTCGCCAAGCTGATGAACAACGAAGGCGAATTCGCGATTCTTTCGGCCACGCCGAATGCCACGAATCAGAATACGTGGATCAAGTGGATGCAGGAAGAATTGAAGAAGCCCGAATACGCGAAGATGAAGCTCGTGAAAATCGCTTACGGCAATGACGACGACCAGAAGTCGTTCGTCGAAACGCAAGGCCTGCTGCAAGCGTATCCGAACCTGAAGGCGATCGTCGCGCCGACGTCGGTGGGCATTGCGGCGGCCGCGCGTTATATCTCGTCGTCGTCGAGCAAAGGCAAGGTGGCGGTGACGGGTCTCGGCACGCCGAACCAGATGCGCGCGTTCGTGAAGAACGGCACCGTGAAGGCGTTCCAGCTTTGGGATCCGGGTGCGCTCGGCTATCTCGCGGCCTATGCGGCGGCGAATCTCGCGTCGGGCACGATCACCGGCAAGGAAGGCGATACGTTCGAAGCGGGCAAGCTCGGCAAGCGTACCGTCGGCAAGAGCGGCGAAGTGATTCTCGGGCCGCCGACCACGTTCGACGCGTCGAATATCGACAATTTCAATTTCTGAAATATCGATAGCATCGTGGCATTTCGGCATTTCGGCATTTCGGCATTGCGCGATTCAATGCGATTCGATGCAAGGCAACACGACCCGGCGATGCCGGGTCTTTTTTTGGCCCCTGAATTTAGCCCTGAATTTAGCCCCGAATCATGGCCCCGTTTATTGTTGTCATCGAGGCGTGGCATCGCGCTTTTGTCTGATTAAATCAAATCGAGGAAGAGTCTTTTTTCGTGCCTTCCCGTCCCTTCAGTTTGCGAATTCCTTGCCGATAGCATGACGTGGCGCTGGCCGCCGGGCGATTGACGCCCGGCGCGGCGCGCATGGCAACCGCAAGGAATAGACGATGAAGCTGACCCTGAAGATTCCGCTCGCGTTCGCGGCGGCGCTCCTGTTGATGTTCGCGGGGGCGTTCTACGGAATCTACTCGCTGAACCAGTCGCTGACCGTGTACGGCACGACGGTGCAGAGCAGCGTGGCGAACGAGCGCGCCGTGATGAACACGCTGCTCGCGTTCAAGGTGCAGGTTCAGGAATGGAAAGACACGCTGCTGCGCGGTAAGGATCCGGCGATGCTCGACAAGCATTGGTCCGCGTTTCAGGCGCGCGAGCGCGAAGTCGATACGCTCGCCGCGCAACTCAAGGCGAGTTTGCCCGCAGGCGAAAGCCGCGATCTGATCGATCAATTCGCGAGTGCGCACACGAAAATGGGCGAGGGCTATCGCAACGGTCTCGCGGCATTCAAGGCGGCGGGTTTCGATCCGACGGCCGGCGATCACGCGGTGGCCGGCGTGGACCGCGCGCCCGCCGCGCTGCTCGATCAGGCCGCGCGCAAGATCGCGGCGGACAGTGCGCAGATTTCCGCCGATGCAGCGGAAGAAGCGCGCCACGCGACGGCGATCAGCGCGGTGCTGATGGTGGCCGCGCTCATCATCTCGATGACAGGCAGCTGGTTGTTCAGCCGCACCGTGACGAAGCCGCTTTCGCGCGCGCTCGATTGCGCGAGCGCGGTAGCGGAAGGCAATCTCGCGTTCGAAGTGCAGGCGAGCGGACGCGATGAAACGGCGCTCCTGCTGCGCGCGCTCAAGGGCATGCAGCGCAGCCTCGTGGGCGTGGTGAGCCAGGTGCGTGGACACGCGGAAGGCGTGGCGTCGGCGAGCGGGCAGATCGCGGCGGGCAATCAGGGTCTGTCGTCGCGTACCGAAGAACAGGCCGCCTCGCTCGAAGAAACGGCCGCGAGCATGGAGCAGATCACGGCCACCGTGCGCCAGAACGCGGCGAACGCGAAACAGGCGGCGCTGCTGGCCAGCGACGCGGCGGGCACGGCGGTGCGCGGCAAGGATCTGATGGCCGAAGTGGTCGAGACCATGCGCGGCATTTCGACGAGTTCCGGTGAGATCGTCGACATCATCGCGGTCATCGACGGCATTGCGTTTCAAACCAATATTCTCGCGTTGAATGCGGCAGTCGAGGCCGCGCGCGCGGGCGAGGAGGGCCGCGGCTTCGCGGTGGTCGCTTCGGAAGTGCGCACGCTCGCGCAGCGCAGCGGCGCGGCGGCGAAGGAAATCAAAAAGCTGATCGAGGCTTCGGCGCAGCGCATCGACGCGGGATCGTCGCTCGTGAACGACGCGGGCAGCGTGATTCAGGACATGGTGGCGGCCGTGCAGCGCGTGACGACCATCATCGACGAAATCGCGACCGCTTCGCAGGAGCAGAGCACCGGCATCGAGCAGGTGAATGTGGCGGTTACGCAAATGGACGAAGTCACGCAGCAGAATGCGGCGCTCGTGGAAGAGGCGTCGGCGGCCGCGCATGCCTTGGCCGAGCAGGCGGTGGAATTGCGCGAAGCGGTGGGCGTGTTCCGGCTCGCTTGATAGTCGATTCGCGATTCACGCGCGAGGCGAATAAAAAACGGCACGGCGATTCGATTCGCCGTGCCGTTTTTCTTTAAAGCGTGCTCGCGGAGGAGCGGGCGCTTCAATCCCAATGGCGATGCTTGTTGCCGTGGTGACGCTTGCCGTGATAGCCGCGCGAGTAGTCGTCTGCGTATGAATTCGAACGCGAGATGTTGCCGCCGAGCGCCGAACCCGCGCCGCCGCCGAGCGCCGCGCC
>NZ_CAJZAR010000047.1:8657-72402 GCF_914484835.1 Paraburkholderia tropica | reverse complement strand
CACACGGCCTCGGCCGCCTACCGCCTTATGAATCCGTCGACAGGCGACCGCGAAGAAACGCACACAGCGCTCCGCCGCGAGCTGCGAAGCCAGTCGAGGGAAAGCCCTGAAATCGTCACTATTAGTTGGGGGCGGCCAGCCAGGTCAACTGGATCCCTCTCGAATCCCCACCCCGCCTCACTGGTTGACTGACGCAGCAGGGCTTCTATCGGCACCGTGCCAAATCACCCGGCTGTCCCGCGCATAGATGAAACACGCTGTCGTCGCCAATATCTGGCAAATCGAGATTGCGCGCTGTTCCGCCGCCCGTTCATTCTCAGAAGCTTCAGACGCGCCCGGCGAGTATCCCCAATGACCGTCAGTCGATATTGCAAATGCCCCATGCGCTCCGCCGGCCAACCATTTACGGTAGCCTTCTTGTCCTCGCGCATCGATGTATGGCACCGGCTCAGGGGAACCGGCCGCCTCGCCTTCCGAAATGATGGGTTGCGACGGCGCCAACAGAGGTTCAGGCTGAGATTCGTTGGTCACTTTCTGTTGCGCGCCGCGGATTAATCCATCCTTCTCAAGATCATCAAACACTCTGATGATAAGTTTTCTCACCGTATCACTATCAAAGGCTGGGTCCCATGGAGTGAGCGTGTTGACCTTTACGCGGTAATCCGCATGCCAATACTCGATGCCGCGCGGCACGTCGCGAAAAATCGCGTGGAACACAAACAGGACATCGGCCGAATTTTGCGTTGATTGCCCGCCCCTGACAAATAGCACGAGTTCCGTGCTGTTTCCGCGGGAAGCATAGGGACCCACGCCGTTCCATGGATTGTTGCCCCGAATGTCGGCATTCGAAACGTCGACATCTGCCTCGAGGCCTCGGGCGCTTGCAACTTCAGGTGCGATAAACCTTATTTCATTGCCAAGATCATAGTAACCATCCCTCTCGAGGAGAGCCGCAGGAGAATAGGAAATGCCGGGGGCACGCGGGTTGGTTGCCCGGAACGTATTTTGAATGTACCGAACACTCAGGCGCGAAGCCGGTACAGACGGTCGGCTGCTCAGGCTGGAACTACCTGAAATTGAAGTGCACCCAGACAGAATTACGATGAGAGCAGCGATCCAGCGATAAGAACTCAACTGCATCCCAATTCCCCGAATTTATTCATTGTGTTGGGCCGGGACATCAAACGTGCATCCCCGTATGAGAGATCCGCAGCAGGATTCACTAGCAGCGGTATTGAGTGCGTTTTGTCGTCAGCCTTTCGGGATTCCGCCTAAAAGCTTACAAATATCAGCGCACGACAACTGCGAATTGTCGATGATCTACGCGGCGTTGTCGAACGGCCGAAATTGGCCAGCCCCGCCTCACTCCGCCGTATTCAAAACCGACTCCCCACGCCTCAAACGCACAAACCCCACCTGAAGCCCAAACAGCTTTCCAATACTATTTAGCGATTCCACCGTCGGATTCCCCGTACCACGCTCGATGTCCTGAATCACGCGCCGGCTGACGCCGCGATGGGCGGCGAATTCCGCTTGCGTCAGGCCCGTCATCTTGCGCATCGCCTTCATGGCTTCGGCGATGCTCAACTCGCCGCGTTCGATGCGCTCATAGAATTCCCGGCGCTGGGCGTTTTGCTCCTCACGGCTCGGCGGTATACGTCGGGGCATACTGGATCTCTAAGGAATCAGGAATCGGAACGCAGGGCCTTGAGTTGGCGGACCTGCGTATCAATGGACGGAATCAGGAACTGCACGATGTCGTGATCGACACCCTGTGCGAGCATGATGTCCGGGAGGCGTTCGATCTGCGAGGCAAACCTGCCCAGCGCCTCTCCGAGCAACCGTTGCTCATCCGCGCTAACCGGCAGCGCAGCCAGCACATCGCTCCACTCCGTCAGTTCGACTCGCGTCGCATCCGGCCGATACCACCTGAGCGTGCGCGGCACCAGTTCGGGGTCGAGATACATCGGCGCGAAATCGAACAACGGGGTCAACTGCTGTCGGCCATCGACAAGCTGCATCGCCGTGTTGCGCGCATGATTGTCGGTGTTGCGCATGGCCAGGTTGAGCACGTCGCGCTTGATGAATTCGAGCGTTTCGGCCGCCGGATCGGTCGCGACCCTGCGGATGGCCGCGACGACCTCGAAAAGATCCGGGCGCTGATCGAAGCCGCTAAGGCCGAGCAACGAGGCCACGCTTTCCTGATGCAGCCGCTCGACGCGCCCGTTGCGCACGCGCCGGTCGAAGCGCGGAATCAGCAGCACGTCGCCGTGCAGGCTGGGCAACTGCTCATAAGTGCGGATGCCGATCGCGGCGGCCACCCGCATATAGGCCGCCTCGTTGTGCAGGACCTTGATGTCGGCGGGCGCGTTGCCGCGCGGCAGCTTCGCGATCAGGTGCTGGGTCGCCTGCGCGTCCGGCAGAACCGCGTCGCCGTGCAGCAGGCCATTCTGGTCGCGCGTGAGCAGATATTTCGGCGCCGCGCCCTGCACGCCCGTCGTGCCCGTGCCGAGCATGCCGTGCAGATACATCCGCTCCTTGAAGTCCGCGCTGCGCTCCACCACGTCGTCGATCGACATGCCCGGCAAGCCACGCGCGTCCGGGTGCCGGCGCACGTGGGACTCGAAGTAATCGACCGCCTCGGCGACACGGATGCGCCCGATCGGATTGAACGCACCCGCGCAGAGCAGCGGAAAGTCCGCGTCCGGGCCGTCCTGCATCTTGAGCTCGCCCAGCAGGAAACGCCGGCCGGCGCCCTGCGGCACAAGGTCGTACAGAAACGCCGGAAGCTGACGCCCGAACCGGAATTCCGTGTCCACGGGTTCGACGAGCGACAGCGGGTCGTGCGTATGCTCGACGGCGTACATGACCTGGAATTCCCACTGGCACCGGCCATCGCGGAATTCGACCTGGGCGCAGTCGATCCAGCGGTCGTCCAGGAATATCTGCAGGGTGCTTTCCACCGCTCACCTCCTATATGCCTCATAAATGTAGCACAAAGAGGTGAAGCGCGCCTTAAATGCTTCTTATAAGAAGCTTTACGCGATCGCGATGATCGCCTCGACCAACCGCCCGATCTCCTCATCGGTCGTCAGATAGCTGACCGACGCCCGCGCGACGCTCGTGAGCCCGCGCGCCCGCATATCGAGCGGCGTATAAGGCACGCCGCTCAATCCGATCGAAATCCCCCGCCCGGCCAGCGCCGCCTGCACCGCTTGCGGCTCGTGCCCCGCGAGATTGAACGCCACCAGCCCGGAGCGCTCGACACCGTCATCGAGCAACACGACCGATTCGATCTCCGCCAGGCGCTGCCGCAGCGTCGTCGCCACCTGATCGATACGCTGACGAATCGCCGGCACGCCAATCGCCAGCGCCTCGCGCAGCGCGTTCGCGAGTCCGGCGCGTAGCGCCATCGACGTTTCCGCCGACTCGAAACGCCCCGCGTCGTCGCGCAGACGCGGCTCGCCCTGCGCATCGAGCGGCGCCGAAAAGCGATCCACGTACGCGGGCGTCAAGCGTTCGAGAAACTCGCGCCGCACATAGAGCAGCCCGGTGCCGCGCGGCGCGCGCAGCGCCTTGCGCGGCGCGGCGCTGAGCACGTCGCAGCCGATGGTCCGCACGTCGATCGGCACCTGTCCGGCCGCCTGCGCGGCATCGACGAAATAGGGAATGCCGAAGCGCCGCGCAATCGCGCCCACGGCCTCGGCCGGATTGATGAGCCCGCCGTTCGCGGGCAGCCACGTCAGCGCGATCAGCCGCACACGCTCGTCGATCATCGACGCCAGCGCCGCCGGATCGAGCGTGCCGTCCTCGCGCGACGGAATCACGTCGATCGTCGCGCCCGCGCGCTGCGCCGCGAGTTGCATCGCGGCCAGATTGCCGCCCCATTCGTGGCGTCCGACGAGGAGGCGATCGCCCGCGTTCCAGCCGCCCAGCGCCGCGAACGCCGCGCCCCAGCCCTGCGAATTGCCGCCGGTCAGCGCGATTTCGTCGGGCTGCGCGTTGAACAGCGTGGCGGCGAGCGCGCGCGCTTCATCGGTGATGGCGCTCGCGGCGACGCCCGCTTCCATCGGCCCGCGCGTCGCCTCGCGTTCGAGTTGCGCGTGAATCGCGCTCAACGTCGCCGACGAGGGCAGCGACGCGCCCGCGTGATTGAAATGCGTCGTCGTGCGCGTGCCGGGCGTCTGGGCACGCAGCGCGTCGATGTCGGTATCGGTCAGTGTTTGGGTCATGCGGCCTCCCCGGTGATGGCGGCGATCAATGTTCGCGCAGCGCGACCACGGCATCGACTTCGACGGCCGAGCCGGCCGGCAGCATCGCGACGCCCACGGCGCTGCGCGCGTGCCGTCCGGCCTCGCCGAAGATCTCGACGATCAGATCGGACGCGCCGTTCGCCACCACGCTCTGGCGGCTGAAGCCCGGCGCGCTCGCCACGAACACGCCGAGCTTGACCACGCGCGCGACGCGGTCGAGCCGGTCGCCGGTCGCGACGGCGATCTGCGCGACGACGCCGAGCGCGCACAGGCGCGCGGCTTCGATGCCATCGGCTTCGGTGACGTCGGCGCCCAGTTGGCCCGTGTACGGCACCGCATTGCCGCGTCGCGCGATCTGCCCGGAAATGTGGAGCAGATGGCCGTCCTGCACGAACGAGACGTAATTGGCGGCGGGCGCGGCGGCCGGCTCGAGCGTCAGGCCGAGCGCGGCGACGCGGGCGGAAATCGTGGAATCGGTGCTGGATTCAAGCGAGGCGTTGACGGTGTTCACGGCGAGGCTCCTTGCGCGATGCGTGGTTCGTGATGCGTGGTTCTGGATTCGGGAGCACCGATCCTAGCCATTCGCCTCGCCCGCGACCAATCAATCCTTGCCGCCCGTGCATGAGCGGAACTAATGCGTCGATGCGCGCGTGGCGTCGCCGTCGCCGTCGCCGATATCGTCGTTTTCAGCCGCGGCGATCAGCCAGTCGCAGAACGCGCTGGCCGCTTCGCTGCGCGGGCCCGGCCGCGTGACGAGCCACCAGCCGATCTCGGGATCGTCGAGCGTCATCGCAGGAAACATGGGCACGAGCGCGCCGCTGGCGAGCTGCGGCGCGATCAGCCGATGCCGCCCCATCGCCACGCCCTGCCCGGCCAGCGCCGCTTCGACCACGATGTTGTAGTCGTGCAGATGCACGCCGCGCGCGGCGCTGAGGTCGACGCCGAAGCGCGCCGTCCACGCATCCCATTCGAACGGCTGCTTGCTGTGCGAGAACAGGATCGGCAGGCGCAGCAGGTCGTCGGCGCGCGCGAACGGGCCATGCGCGGCGAGCAAACGCGGCGCGCCCACCACCGAAAGACGCTCGGACATCAGTTTGCGTGCTTGCACGCCGGACCACGTGCCGCGTCCGTAGCGAATCGCCACGTCGACGTCGCCTTGCGAAAAGTCGGCGAGCGCGATATCGGGACGCAAACGCAGATCGACATCGGGAAACGCCGCGTGAAAATCGTGCAGACGCGGCGCGAGCCAGCGCGTCGCGAACGACGCCAGCAGACCGACCGTCAAGCTGCCCGCCGCGTGACGCGGCGCGCGCATCGCGTCCGTGCCGCGCCGTAGCAGATCGAACGCGGCGTGCACGTGTTCGAAATACGCCTGGCCGTCGCTCGTCAACGTCACCGAACGCACGCGCCGATCGAATAGCCGCCGCCCGAGATCCTCTTCGAGCTTCTTGATGTGATGGCTCACGGCGCTTTGCGTGACATGCAGCTCCTCGGCCGCTGCGGTGAAACTCAAATGCCGCGCGACCGCCTCGAAGACGCGCAGCGACAGTAGTGGAGGAATGGAGCGCGACGAAGACATGGCATGAAGCATCGAATCAGACAGGCGACGATCTTAACGCGATTACGCGGTGCGAAACCGTACGCCGGTTCCTGTCGAACAGATAAGCATGTGAGGGAATTTTCTTGGACACCGTGATGCACGGTCAATAACATACCAACCGTACTGTATCTCGCTGTAACGCCTTTTGAATGTCCGCGATGCAGCGATCCTTTAACGCGCGCCGCGAGACCGTCCCGCCCCGCACCATGAATAACGTCATTCCGAATACCGCACCACGCGTCAGGCGCACCCAACACGAACGCAGCACGGCAGCGCGCGTCGCGCTCATCAACGCCACGCTGGCCTGCCTCGCCGAAGTCGGTCTCGCGAAGACGTCGATCAGCGAAATCTGCCAGCGTGCGGGCCTCTCGCGCGGAGCCCTGCTCCATCACTTTCCGCACAAGAACGAACTGCTGGTGGCCGCGTATGTGGCGTGGATCAGCGGCAAGCTCGACACGCTTGAACAGCGCATCGAACCGGGCGCCAGCGTGCGCGACGAAGTGCGCGTCTGGCGCGCGCAAATGCGCGAGACGTTTCCGATGACGCAGGAGTTCTACGGCGCGCTGCGCAGCGACGCCGATCTGCGCGAGCGCTTCAACGCCGCGTTGCTGACGCATTCGATCGGCGACGACATGCGCCATCATCCCGCGAATACACGCATCGACCAGTCGCCCGCGCCGTGGCTCACGCGCTACGTGATTGCGTGTTTCATTCGCGGACTGTGCCTGCAAGAACTGTTCGTGCGCGATGCGTCGGTTCCCGATCAGGCCTTCGAGCATTTCATCGAAATGCTCGGCGCGCATATCGAAGGCCCGCTCGCGCTCACTCCTTCGCCGACTGCCTGATTCACTGATTCCCTGATACCCGGTCGCATGTGACCTTCTCGCCAAGGCGTGCCTGGCTGCAATCAATATAAATATATCGGACTACTACGTATGAGAAAAAGCATATTCCGTTTGCGGGTAATTCCGGCCTTGCTGATCGGCGCAGGGACGTTGACCGCGAGCCTCGCTCACGCCGACGACTCCGCCAGCACCGCACAAAAAGCCACGAACGACACGACGAACGACGCCACGTCCGGCACGAACAAGGCCGCCGACAACAAGGTCCACAGCCTCGCCACGGTGACGATCAACGGCTCGCGCCAGCAGGCGCCGAAGGTGTCGAGCGGCGCGCTCGGTACGCGCTCCGATCTGGAAACGCCGTTCTCGACGCGCGTGGTCACGCAGCAGGAACTCGAAGACCGCCAGGTGAAATCGCTCGGCAAGGTGTTCGCGGAAGACGCGGCGGTGATGTCGCTCGGCGACACCTATTCGTTCAACGCCTATTCGATCAACGTGCGCGGCATTCCGCTCGACGACTACAACGGCTACAAGATCAACGGCCTGCCTTTCTATATGACGACCGTCGAATTGCCGGTCGAATCGTTCGAGTCGATCCAGTTGCTCAAGGGCGCATCGGGCTTCATGTACGGCTTCGGCGCGCCAGGCGGCATCATCAATTTCGTGACGAAGAAGCCGACCGACACCTTCACGTTCAGCGCAGACGTGGGCTATAGCTCCGACTCGGTATTCAGCCAGCACATCGACACCGGCGGGCGCTTCGGGCCGGACAGCATGTTCGGCTATCGCTTCAACATCACGCACGAACAGGGTGAAACGTATAACGATTCGCACGTGCTGCGCAATTCGGAGTCGCTTTCGCTCGACGCGCGCCTCACGCGCTCGCTCACGTGGACTTTCGACGGCCTCTATCAGTCGCGCAAGGTCGACGGCGGCATTCAGGACGTCATGCTCAGCGACTACACGGGCACGAGCCTGCCGCGCGCGCCGAGCGGCCGCACGAATCTCTCCGCATACGGCGACACCTTCTTCAATTCGAACGTGTACTTCGTGAGCAGCGGCCTGCACTGGCAGATCGATCCGGTCTGGAAGGCGAGCATCGACTATAGCCATAGCAAGGACGAGCGCAGTTACTCCGGCCAATGGCTCGACCTGCTCAACGAGCAAGGCGACTTCAACACGTATCTGAACCGTTCGCGCGGATCGTCGATTTACGACGTCGTGCAGGCCACGCTCGAAGGCAAGTTCTCGACCGGCCCGGTCGATCATCAGGTCGTACTGGGCGTGTCCCAGCAATGGCTCACGAAAAAGACCGTGCCCAGCTACCTCTATACGGATATCGGCTCGAACAATCTCTACGACACGATCACGCAGCACACGTGGGACGGCACCTACGATTACAGCCAGCAGTACAACAATTTCAACTCGCAGCAGAAGTCGATTTTCGCGAGCGATACGCTGAGCTTCCTGAAATACTGGTCGATTCTCGCGGGCATTCGCTACACGAGTTATCACCAGACGTCGTGGACGTCGCCGTCCGCGTCGCCGGTCAGCTACACGCAGAATCCGGTCACGCCGACGCTCGCGCTGATGTTCCGTCCGCGCAGCGACCTGCTGTTCTACGCGAGCTACGTGGAAGCACTCGAAGATGGCGGCACGGCAGCCGAAGGCTACGCGAACGCGAACCAGGTGCTCGATCCGATCAAGAGCAAGCAATATGAAGTGGGCGTGAAGTACGACGGCCGCCATGTGGGCGCGTCGGCGGCGCTGTTCCGCATCGAGCGCGGCGCGGAGTACGGCAACGCGCAGAACGTCTACGTCTCGAACGGCAAGGAGCGCATCAACGGTCTCGAACTCGACGGTCACGTCGATCTGCCCGCGGGTTTCCGCGTGGCCGCCAGCACCGCATGGGAAGCGGGCACGTATAGCGAGACCGAGGCCGATCTGATCGGCAAGCGCATCGAGGGCATTCCGCGCTGGCAGGCCACGCTGCAACTCAGCGACCGCATTCCGGGCGTGACGGGCCTCACCGCGAACGCCGAAGCGCACTACTACGGCAGCATGATGGCCGACGCGAACAACAACTACGTGCTGCCCAGCTTCACCCTCTTCAACGCCGGGCTCAGCTATCGCACGACGGTGGCCGGTCATGGCGTGACGCTGCGCGCCGAAGTCGACAACATTTTCGACCGCCATTACTGGGGCTTCCTCCAGAGCGACTATATGTTCGTCGGCGCCCCGCGCACGGTCGCGCTCAACGCGCGCTTCGACCTGTGAGCGCGGCCGTGTCGAATCGCTCGATTGCGCACGCGGGCCGCGCGACGCCGTCGCTCATGAAGCGGGCGCAGTCATGATCGCGCTCGCACATGCGGGAAAACGGCGCGCGCGGCGGTGGGCGGGCGTGTGCGCGATCGCGCTGGCGCAAGCCGCGGCGTCCGCGCACGCGGCGACGCTCACGGCGAGCCCGACGAGCCCGACAACTCGCGGCGCGCCCGACGCCCCGCACTGGCAAACCACGCTCGCGCTGTTCGACGACGCGCGCCCCGCCAGCGTGCCCGCGCGCCTGCCTTACGCCGACGACACGCCGCCGCGCGGCGGCACGCTGCGGCTCGCGAACTACATCGACGCCACGCCGGTCGTCACCTCGTACGACTCGCTCAATCCGTTCCTGCTGCGCGGCAACGCCGCGCCGGCCGCGCCGACCCTGCTGTTCGAGACGCTGATGCAGCGCAGCCTCGACGACGTGAGCACGCAATATCCGCTGCTCGCCGACCGCGTCGCCATCGCGCCGGACGGTCTCTCCGCGACGTTCCATCTGAATCCCGCCGCGCGCTTTTCGAACGGCAAGCCCGTGAGCGCCGACGACGTGGTCTGGTCGTTCGACTGCCTCAGCCAGGCGCCCACGTCGCCGTTCTACAGCGGCCGCTATGCGCTGATCCGCGCGGCGCGCGCGCTCGACGCGCAGACCGTGCGCTTCGACTTCCGTTCGGCGCAGCGCCGCGCCGTGCTCGACGCAGGCGACCTCTACGTGTTCTCGCGCGACTGGGCGCGCGCGCCCGCAGGCGGCACACGCAGTTTCGACCAACTCGCGACCGTGCCGCCCATCGCGAGCGGCCCGTACCGGATCGACTCGCGCGCGAGCAACCGCGAGATCGTCTACCGGCGCGATCCGCATTACTGGGGCGCGGACCTGCCCGTGCGGCGCGGCATGTTCAACTTCGACACCATCAGCTTTCGCCTCTATAGCGACGACTCCGCGCCGCTCCAGGCATTCCGTGCCGGCGACATCGACGCGATGTTCGAAGGCAGCGCCGAACAATGGACGCGCAATTACAGCGGCCCCGGCTTCGCGGCGGGCACGCTGCACAAACAGGAATTCGCCGAGCAAGGCATCAGCGACGCGCAAGGCCTGTTCTTCAACCTGCGCCGCAAAAAATTCCAGGACCCGCGCGTGCGCGAAGCCGTGGGGCTCGCGCTCGATTACGAGTGGATCAACCGCAACATGTTTTTCGGCCAGTACGAGCGCAGCCAGGGCTTTTTCGACGATAGCGAGTTCGCCGCGCGCGGCACGCCCGGCGCGGACGAACTCGCGCTGCTCGAACCGCTGCGCGCGAGCCTGCCGCCCGAGGTGTTCGGCGACGTGCCGGCGCAGCCGCAAACCACGGGCAAGGACGGCCTGCGCAACAATCTCGCGCGCGCCGAGGCGCTGCTCGAAAGCGCGGGCTGGCATTACCGCGACGGCGCGCTGCGCGATGCATCGGGCACGCCGTTCACGATCGAACTGCTCGACGACGGCACCGGCATGCAGCGCATTCTGATGGTCATCGTGCGCAATCTGCGCATGCTCGGCATCGACGCGCGCCTGCGCATCATGGACCAGACTGTCATCAACGAGCGGCTCAAGCATTTCGACTTCGACATGACGACGCTCGGCTATCGCGCCGCGAGCGTGCCCGGCGGCGAACTCGCGCGGCGCTTCGGCAGCGAGGCCGCGCGCACGCCCGGTTCGGAAAACTACGCGGGCGTGAGTTCGCCCGCCGTCGATGCGCTGATCGCCGACGTGCAGCACGCGCAGAGCGAGCACGCTTTGATTGCAGCGGCGCGCGCGCTCGATCGCGTGCTGCGCGGCGAACGCATCATGGTGCCCGAGTGGCACATCACGCACGCGCGCGTTGCGTGGAACCGGCGCATCGCGCCGCCCGCACAGGTGCCGAAGCAATATCCGTGGATGGACTGGGTGATCGGCTGGTGGCACGCCGCGCCGCAAAGCGCGCCGACCGCAAAGACAGCGCCCGCTTTCGCGCAGACACAGGAGTAAGCGCATCATGATTGCCTATATCGGCCGGCGCCTCGCGCTGATGATCCCCACGCTGCTCGGCGTGCTCACGGTCACTTTCATCATCATGCAGTTCGTGCCCGGCGGCCCCGTCGAGCAGGTGATGGCGCGCCTGCAAGGCACGTCGATGCATGGCGAGGGCGGCGGCGGCAACGGCGGCTATCACGGCAACGAGGGCGTCGATCCCGCGCAGATCGCGGCGATCCGCCACGAGTTCGGCTTCGACCAGCCGCCGCTCACGCGCTACGTGCGCATGCTCGCGCGTTACGCGCGCTTCGACCTGGGCCAGTCGTTCTTCCAGCATCGATCCGTGTGGGAACTGATACACAGCAAGCTGCCCGTGACGGTCACGCTCGGCAGCTTCACGCTCGTGCTCACCTACCTGATTTCGGTGCCGCTCGGCATTGCGAAGGCGCTGCATCGCGGCAGCGCGTTCGACTTCGCCACCAGCGCCGCGCTGTTGGCCGCCTATGCGATTCCCGGTTTCGTGCTCGGCGTGCTGCTGATGATGCTGTTCGGCGGCGATCTGTTCCTGCACGTGTTTCCGCTCGGCGGCTTCGGCTCGGAAGGCCACGACGCGCTGCCGTTCGCGCAGCGCGTGCTCGACCGGCTCTGGCATCTGGTGCTGCCGGTGACGGCTTCGGTCACGGGCAGTCTCGCTGTGGTCTCGCTGCTCACGCGCAACGCGTTTCTCGACGAACTCTCGCGCCAGTACGTGCTGACCGCGCGCGCGAAAGGCGCCGCGCGCAGCGCCGTGGTCTGGCGTCACGTGCTGCGCAATGCGCTGCTGCCGCTCGCCACCGGCTTGCCCGCCGCGTTCATCGCCGCTTATGTGAGCGGCAGTCTGCTGATCGAAACGCTGTTCTCGCTCGACGGCGTGGGCCGCCTCTCGTACGACGCCATCGTGGGCCGCGACTATCCGGTCGTGCTCGGCTCGCTGTTCGTGTTCACGGTGGTGAGTCTCGTCGCGCGGCTCGCGGGCGATCTCGCCTACGCGCTGATCGATCCGCGCATTCACTTCGGCGGCAACGGCCGCTGACTTCGGGGTTCTGCATGGAAGCCATCACACCATTGCGCGACGAGGCGCAGCACGCGCACGACGCTGACAAGCCCGCCGCGCCGGATCACGCGCCCGCCCAGCCCATCGCACCGGGTTTCTGGCAGCGTCTGCGCCGCCAGCGCCTCGGCTGGGCGAGCCTGATCGTGTTCGCCGTGCTGTTCGCCGCCAGCCTCTTCGCGGGCGCGATCGCCAACGACCGGCCGCTCGTCGCGCGCTATCACGGCCACTGGCTGTTTCCGGCGCTGCACGTCTACGCCGATCGCGACTTCGGCGGCGCGCTGCCCACCGAGGCCGATTATCTCGATCCGTTCATTCGCGACCAGTTTTCGCGCGACGGCAATGTCGCGCTCTACGCGCCGTGCCCGTTCCGCTACGACACCGTGAACTATCACGACGCGCGTCCGTTTCCCGCGCCGCCCTCGGCGCAAAACTGGCTCGGCACCGACGCCTATGGACGCGACGTGTTCGCGCGCGCGCTCTACGGCCTGCGCAGCTCCGTGCTGTTCGCGTTCGCGCTCACGCTCAGCGGCGCGCTGATCGGCGTGCTCGCGGGTGCGTTGCAGGGCTATCACGCGGGCCGCGTCGATCTGCTCGGCCAGCGCCTGATCGAAATCTGGAACGCGCTGCCCGATCTGTATCTGCTGATCATTCTCTCGTCGATCTTCGAACCGAGCCTCGCGCTGCTGTTCGTGCTGCTCGCCGCGTTCGGCTGGATCACGCTCTCCGATTACGTGCGCAGCGAGTTCCTGCAAAAGCGCGCGCTCGACTATGTGCGCGCCGCGCGCACGCTCGGCCTCTCCGACTGGCAGATCATGTGGCGGCACATTCTGCCGAACAGCCTCACGCCGGTCATCACATGGCTGCCGTTTCGCATGAGCGCCGCGATCCTCTCGCTCGCGAGCCTCGATTTTCTGGGGCTCGGCGTGCCGCCGCCCGCGCCCAGCCTCGGCGAGTTGCTCGCCGAAGGCAAGGACCATCTCAACGCATGGTGGATTTCGGCGACGGCGATTGCCGCGCTGGTCGTCACGCTGCTGCTGTTGACGTTTATCGGCGACGCGCTGCGCGAAGCGCTCTCACCGGATCGCCATCGCGCGCACGACCACACTCAGGAGCGTTCATGACGCAAGCGGTACTCGAAGTCGACGGACTCGGCATTCGAATCGGCTCACGAAGCATCGTGCGCGATCTCCAACTGACCATCGCACGCGGCGAACGCGTGGCGCTGGTCGGCGAATCGGGCTCGGGCAAGAGTCTCACGGCGCTCGCGCTGCTCGGTCTCGCGGATGCCGCCCAGGTGAGCGGCAGCGTGCGCCTCGCGGGCGAGGAATTGCTCGGCAAGCGCGAGGCGCAATGGCGCGCCGTGCGTGGCCGCGACATCGCCATGGTGTTTCAGGAGCCGATGACGGCGCTCAATCCGCTCTGGAGCATCGGCCGCCAGATTGGCGAAAGCCTGCGCCTGCACGCGAATCTGCGCGGCGCGGCCGCGCGCGAACGCGCCATTGCGCTGCTGCGGCGCACCGGCATCGCCGAGCCCGAGCGCAAGGTCGACTGCTATCCGCATCAGCTATCGGGCGGACAACGTCAACGCGCGATGATCGCCATGGCGCTCGCCTGCAACCCGCGCCTGCTGATCGCCGACGAACCGACCACCGCGCTCGACGTGACCGTGCGCCGCCAGATCGTCGATCTGCTGATCGAGCTTCAGGAAGCCGACGCCGACGGACGCGGCCTCGCCGTGCTGCTCATCACGCACGATCTGCATCTGGTGCGGCGCTTCGCGCATCGCGTGGCCGTGATGCAGCATGGCGCAATCGTCGAACAAGGCGCGACCGAGGCGCTGTTCGCGGCGCAGCATCATCCTTACACGCGCAAGCTGTTCGACAGCGCGCCGCGCCGCGCGCTCGCGCCAGTGGCCGACGACGCGCCGCGCGTGCTCGCCGTCGACGGCCTGCGCGCGGGCTATCGCGCACGCGCGCCGGGCTGGCGCGGCGTGCTGCGCGCGGGTACGAGCACCGTGCTCGACGGCATCGACCTGACGCTGCGCGCGGGCGAAACGCTCGGCGTGCTCGGCGAATCGGGCTGCGGAAAGTCGACGCTGGCGGCGTCCATCGTCGGCCTCGTGCAGCCGGTGGCGGGCGCGATCCGCTTCGATGGGCTCGATGGTGTCGATGATGTCGATGGGCTTGACAGGCGCAACGGCACGCCCCGTGCGCCCTCACGCCGCGCGCTCGCCGCGCACGTGCAGATGGTGTTTCAGGACCCGTTCGGCTCGCTCGCGCCGCGCCTGACCGTGGGCGAGATCGTCGAGGAAGGGCTCGCGCTCCATCATCCGAACCTGTCCGCCGACGCGCGGCGCGCGCGCGTGTCGGCGCTGCTCGCCGAAACCGGCCTGCCCGCCGACGCCGCCTCGCGCCTGGCCGCCGCGTTTTCGGGCGGCCAGCGCCAGCGCATCGCGATTGCGCGCGCGCTCGCTGTCGATCCGCGCATCGTCGTGCTCGACGAACCGACAAGCGCGCTCGACGTCTCGATCCAGCAGCAGATTCTCGCGCTGCTGACGGCGCTGCAACGCCGCCACGGGCTGAGCTACGTGTTCATCAGCCACGATATCGACGTGCTGCGCGCCGTTTCGCACCGGCTCGTGGTGATGCACGGCGGCAGGATTGTCGAGGCGGGCGAGACGCTCGCGGTGCTCGACGCGCCCGCGCACGCCTATACGCGCAAGCTCGTCAGCGCGGCGCAGCTTGCGCCCGCGACGCCCGCAACCTTCGCGGCGGCGTAATCCCCGCGTAATCTCTCATGCCGCGCGGGGTTGGGCCAAGCAGCGCCAACCCCACGGTCCGCCGCAATCTTCGGCTGATGTCACAATATTTCCCTTCCCGAATCGTCATCACGGGTATGGAACCGCCGCTCACCCCGAACCCGCTGCCCCATCCTGACCGCGACATCGCCGACACCGTCGCCCGCGAGCGTCCGAGGCTGCGCAGTTTCATCCGTCGCCGCGTGATCGACCAGGACGAAGCCGAGGACATTCTTCAGGACGTTTTCGAGGAACTGGTCGAAGCCTGGCGGCTGCCCGAGCCGATCGAACAGGTCGGCGCGTGGCTGTTTCGCGTGGCGCGCAACCGCATCGTCGACCGCTTTCGAAAGCGCAAGGAAGTGCCGCTCGCCGATCTCGGCGGCGGCGACGCGCGCGACGGCGAGCCAGGCGATGATCCCAGCGATTACCGCCTCGACCTCGCGCTGCCCTCGGCCGACGCCGGGCCGGAGGCCGCGTATGCGCGCGCGGCGCTGCTCGACACGCTGCGCGATGCGCTCGACGAACTGCCCGCCAGCCAGCGCGACGTCTTCATCGCGCACGAACTGGACGGGCGCAGCTTCAAGGAACTGGCCGCCGCGACCGGCGTCGGCGTGAACACGCTGCTGGCGCGCAAGCGTTACGCGGTGCTGCATCTGCGCGAGCGCCTGCGCGCGTCGTGGGATGGCAATGACATCTGAACCGAAGGAGAAGGGAATGCAATTTCGCCGCAAAATACTTGCGAAACTGGTCGTGGTCGCGGCCATCGTCGCGCTGCTGGGCTGGATCGTCATGAGCCTGTGGAACTGGATCGTGCCGACGCTCGTCGTCGATGCACATGCCATCGACTATCCGCGCGCCATCGGCCTGCTCGTGCTGTGCCGGATTCTGTTCGGCGGATTCCGCGGCCACGGCGGCTGCCGCGAGCGCGGTAAATGGCGCCAGTGGAAGCAGTGGCAAAGCATGACGCCGCAAGAACGCGAGCAACTGCGCAACGGGCCGCAGCCGGACTGACACCGTCCGTGGCGCCGCGCCGTGTATCGTCACGCTTTCTTCACTTTTTCGCTCGACCCCGAGACTTTTTATGCCAGAAGCCGCCGTCCGCTCGTCGCGCGTCGCTCCGCTGTTCGCCCTGCTGCCGTTTTTGCGTCCGTATGCCGGACGCTGGGCGCTCGCCTTTCTCGCGCTGCTGACCTCGGCGGGCGCGACGCTGGCGCTGCCCGTCGCGTTCAAGTACCTGATCGACCGTGGTTTCGCCAGCGGCAACCGCGCGCATATCGATCGCTACTTCATCGCCTTGTTCGTCGTCTCGCTGATCCTCGCCGCCGCGACCGCGCTGCGCTTCTACTGGGTCTCGTGGCTCGGCGAGCGCGTGACGGCCGATCTGCGCCGCGCGGTCTACACGCACGTCATGCGCATGAGCCCGCAATTCTTCGAGACCACGCAGACCGGCGAAGTGCTCTCGCGCCTCACCACCGACACCACGCTGATCCAGGCCGTGGTCGGCACCAGCCTGTCGCTCGGCTTGCGCAACGCGCTGCTGACCGTGGGCGGCGTGACGATGCTGGTCGCGACGAGCCCGGTTCTGTCGGGCTACATCATCGCGACGCTGATCGTGGTGGTGCTGCCGATCGTCCTGTTCGGGCGGCGCGTGCGCAAGCTCTCGCGCGCGAGTCAGGACAAGGTCGCGAACGCGAGCGCGCTGGCGGGCGAAGTGCTCAACGCCATGCCGACCGTGCAGTCGTACACGCAGGAAGGCTACGAGACGAAGCGTTTCGGCGGCGCGGTGGAAGCCGCGTTCGACACCGCGCTCACACGCATCCGGGCGCGCGCGAGCCTCACGGCCGTGGTGATCGTGTTCGTGTTCGCGGCCATCGTGTTCGTGCTCTGGCTGGGCGCGAAAGCCGTGCTGGCCGGCAGCATGACGGGCGGCCAGCTCTCGCAGTTCATTCTCTACGCGGTGTTCACGGCGGGCGCCGTGGGCGCGGTGGCCGAAGTCTGGGGCGATCTGCAACGCGCGGCGGGCGCGACCGAGCGGCTGTTGCAATTGCTCGCGGCGCGCTCGCCCGTGGAAGAAGCCGAAACGCCCGTGCCGCTGCCCGCTCAAGGTGCGCAAGGTAACGGCATCCGCTTCGAGAACGTGGGCTTTTCGTATCCGTCGCGTCCGGGCATCGCGGCGCTCGCGGGCTTTTCGCTCGATGTGCGTCCGGGCGAGCACATCGCGCTGGTCGGGCCATCGGGCGCGGGCAAGACCACGCTGTTCCAGTTGCTGCTGCGTTTTTACGATCCGCAGTCGGGCCGCATCCTGATCAACGGCGTGTCGACGCGCGACGTCTCGCTCGACGCGTTGCGCCAGGCGATCGGCGTGGTGTTGCAGGAATCGGTGATTTTTTCGGGGACCGTGCTCGACAACATCCGCTACGGCATGCCCGACGCCACGCTCGAACAGGTGCGCCGCGCCGCCGACATGGCGGCGGCCGCCGGGTTCATCGAGCAATTGCCGGAAGGCTATGACACGTTTCTCGGCGAGCGCGGCGTGCGGCTGTCGGGCGGACAGCGTCAGCGCATCGCGATTGCGCGCGCGATTCTCAAGGACCCGCCCATTCTGTTGCTCGATGAAGCCACCAGCGCGCTCGACGCGGCCAGCGAACGGCTCGTGCAAACGGCGCTCGACAATGCCGCGCAGAACCGCACGACGCTGGTGATCGCGCATCGGCTGGCGACCGTGCAGCAGGCCGATCGTATCGTGGTGCTCGAGCATGGCCGCATCGTCGCGCAAGGACGTCACGCGGATCTGCTCGAAAGTTCGCCGCTGTATGCGCAACTGGCCGCGCTTCAGTTCGGCGAGGCGGCGAAGCCGCAGTCGGTGCCGCAGTCGGTGCCGCTCTCCACGGCACAGGGATAAATCGCGGCGATCTGGCCGACGGGCGCCCGCATCGCGCGGGCGCCTTCTCCCTTCTCTTTTCTTCTTGCGCCCGCTTAGTGCTGCGCGCTCAAACCGAGCAGACGCTGGCACTCCGGGCGGCTCTGGGCCGCCAAACGCTGCTCCTCTCCGCTGAGCTTGTCGAAGCGCGCCAGCGTGTCGTTGGCTGCCGCCGCGTTGTATTCGAGCTTGTGCAGCGCGTAATCCGCATTGCCGTTCTCGACCACATCGCGCATGTCCTTGCGCGGATCGTGGCTGCCGGTGCTCATCACATGGCAGAACAGCACGGTGTAGTAGTCGCGCTCGGCGGGCGTGTAGCGCGGGCGCAGGAAGTGCGCCACCGCTGCCGCCGAAAGAATCAGGCACAGCAGCGCGATCCAGCGTTTTTTCTTCATGGAATTCACATCGATGCGACGCGCGCCGCTGGCGCCGATGGCCTCGCGTCATGGCGCGGCGCGCGCTCGGAGTTGGGATTGCGGGGACGGCGGGTGCGCGCGAGACGCGGCGACTCCCCGAAAAGAGCCCGGATTATAAGCGCATCGAGAAATGGCCTGCAACGAGACGGGCAGGAACGCGGGCACGAACATCCACACGATCGGTAGTATACCCCCTCACCCTATATCGAGTAATATACCCCCCTACCGTATTTGAACCTCGTCTCGATGAGACGGAAGGCGGACGCGCGCCGTCCTTCCCAGTTTCACGCAAGGAAAACGCAGCAATGATGGACTTCTCGCATCTTCTTTCGCAGGGCGCATCCAGCGCGTGGCTGTTCATTCCCAGCGCGATCCTGCTGGGCGCGCTGCACGGCCTGGAGCCGGGCCACTCGAAAACGATGATGGCCGCGTTCATCGTTGCGATCCGCGGCACGGTCGGGCAGGCGGTGCTGCTGGGCTTGTCGGCGACGCTCTCGCATACCGCCGTGGTGTGGGCGATCGCCCTCGCCGGGATGTACTTCGGCCGCAACTGGAACGCCGCGAGCAGCGAGCCGTGGTTTCAGGTGGCGTCGGCGGTGCTGATCGTCGGCGTCGCGGCGTGGATGATCTGGCGCACCTGGCGCGAGCAACGGCTCGCGCATGCGCACGAACATGGGCACGCGCACGGCCACCACCATCATCATCACCACGATCACGATCACGACCATCACGGGCACGATCACGCGCATGACCACGACCACGATCACGGCGACGACCACGCCCTGCTCGACGCCGCGTCGTCCGAGTATCAGGACGCCCACGAACGCGCCCACGCGAACGACATCCGCCGCCGTTTCGCGAATCGCGACGTCACCACCGGCCAGATCGTCATGTTCGGCCTGACCGGCGGACTCGTGCCGTGCCCCGCGTCCATCACCGTGCTGCTGCTGTGTCTGCAACTGAAGCGCTTCGCGCTGGGCGCGTCGCTCGTGCTCTGCTTCAGCATCGGACTCGCGCTGACGATGGTCGTCTCGGGCACGCTGGCCGCGCTGAGCGTCAAGCACGTGTCGAAGAAATGGAGCGGTTTCGGCGATTTCGCCCGCAAGGCGCCGTATTTTTCCGGCGCGCTGATCCTGCTTGTCGGTTTGATCGTCGGCTATCAGGGGCTGAGCGCGCTCGCGGCCTGAGCGGCGCGGAGCTTAGGATAGTCCCCCTCGCTATACGCAGCGGTATACTCGGGCACCCCATCCGTCGAGGTCAGACATGAGTCACACGATTCGCGAAAAACAGAAGCTGCTCAACCGCGTGCGCCGCATCAAGGGGCAAGTCGAAGCCATCGAGCGCGCGCTCGAAGAGGAGCGCGGCTGCATGGACGTGCTGCAACTGATCACCAGCAGCCGTGGCGCGATGAACGGGCTGCTCGCCGTGGTGCTCGAAGATCACATCCGCACGCATCTCGTCGATGCCGAACCCGACGACGAACACGGCAGCGGCACCGAGCAGCTGATCGAAGTCGTCCACAGCTATTTCAAGTAAGCGATGGCCGTTAAGTCGCCGTGCATCGAACTCTGTGCGTTCGATGGCAAAACCGGTTTGTGCACGGGCTGTTACCGCACGCGCGAGGAAGCGCGCGGCTGGAAAAAGATGACCGACCATCGGCGGCATCAGATCATCAACGAACGCGCGCGCCGGCAGGCGAAGATCGGCCGCGAAGCCACGTCACGCGCAAAAGGCGAGTGAGGCGCGCGGGCCTGAACACCGCGCCGCTTACGCAGCTTACTTACCCGCCTTGCCCTTCTTTTCGAACGGCGTCCAGCTTGCCTCATCCTGCAAACGGTCGAACAGACGATTGCGCCGCGCGCCGTCCAGTTCGGTCAGCCCGATGAGCGTATGGAACGCCATGCCGCTCGCCGCGAAATAACGCAGCAGCGCGAGTTCTTCGTCGCGCGCCTCGTCCTCGATGATCTTCGTGACGCGGTCGTCGCTGCTACGCACGCGCCCGAGCATATCGGGCGACTCCACCATCACCGCCAGCATCGCGCGCGCGACTGAATTCGGCTGATTCACCGCCTCGCGAAAAATCTCGATCTGCGCGTTGAGCGTGGGCTCGGCCTTTTTCGCGCCTTCCTTGCTCAGATAATCGGCGGCAATCCGATGAAACTCGCTGAGCTGATGCTCCAGCAGCGCCTCCAGCACGCCGTTCTTGGTGCGGAACTGATGGAGCAGCCCGCCCTTGCTGATGCCGCTTTCGCGCGACAGCGCGTCGAACGTCAACGCGCCCGCGCCCTCCCTCGTCAGAATCGCCAGCGCGGCGGCGATGGCTTTCTTGCGGGATAGTTCGGAGCGGGTCGGGTTATCCATGTCGGGTCGAGGGCTGACTGCGTCGGCGGGGGAACGGGCGCGGCTGTCCGGCGTGAAAGGCCGCGCCTTTCGAACGGTCGGTCGGGTGCGGACGTGATTGTAACCAATTTCGGCTCGCCTCATAAACAAACCGGGTAGACGGTTTACATTTCTCGCGATTGCCGTTACGCTGCGTTCGCGGTGAAACACGGTTCTCGCCGCGTCTCCCATCTCCTTTCAGCGCCTGCTTCATTTATCCAAGGAATCTTCCGATGTCCGTCCAACGCCTCGCACTCCCCCTCGTCACGGGCACGCTGTCCCTCCTGCTGGCCGCCTGCGCCGGCGTTCAACCGGTCGCCTATTCCGGCATCGACGCCACGCACCAGCTTCAGCCCAATCACGGCGACGACCGCAACAAGGTGCCGCTCGCCTACGGCATTCCCGTGTCCTGGGCGCGCTATACCCAGGTCGTGCTCGATCCCGTCACCGTCTACCACGGCGCCGACGCGCAATTCGGCGACATGAAGGACGACGACAAAACCGCGCTCGCCCGCTACGCGCAACAGGCGTTCACGGAAAACCTCGGCAAACGCTTCCAGATGACGAACCAGACCGGCCCCGGCGTGCTGCGCGTGAAAGTGACGCTCACCGGCGCGGAAAGCACCACGCTGCTCGTGGGCCAGGCGATGCATTTCGATATCGCGGGCAATCTCTACAACGGCGTGCAGGCCGTGCGCGGCGGTCAGGGCGCGTTCAGCGGATCGGTGTCCTATGCCGTCGAGGTGTACGACAGCAAAGATGGCCGCCTGCTGAAAGCCTATGTCACCAAGCAGTATCCGAACGCGATGAATCTGCCCGCTGCGTTCGGCTCGCTGAGCGCCGCGAAAACCGGCCTCGATAAAGGTGCGCAAGCGCTCATCGCACAGATGCACTGACGTACCTGCACGGCCACGCGATTTTGCATACCTCACCGTACCGTAAGTAATAAGGATGCCTGATGATGAATCGTCTGGCGGAATTCGCGTGGTCGGCGGGCCATCCCACTTTGGCTATCACGCTCGTCTTCGCGGCTGCGTATTGTGCGGTCGGCATTCCCGCGCATTGCCTGCTCGGCCCCGGCGCGCGCGATTACTACGGGACGATGGCGGGCGTCTTCGCGGCGCTCGCTTATCTGACACTGATACTGGGGTTCCGCTCATGAGCGCCGCCGATCGATGCCAGCGCGCGCGCGGACTGTGCGCGCGCTGCCTGTGCCGCTTGCGCCGCTTTTGCCGCGCGTTCGGCGATGTCATTGCGGGGAAGCTTTAAATGCTCCGCTCGACATCGCTGCCGATGAGCCTCCTGATCGGCATCGCGCCCGTCATCGCGGTGCTGGCCGTTTGCCTGCTGCTCGCTCATGCGCTGTTCGATCACGGGACGCAACTGACGATCGACTTCGCCAGCGGAGAAGGCTTGCAGGCGGGCAAGACGCGCGTGCGCTACCGTAGCGTGGAGGTCGGCGAACTCGAAGCGCTGCATCTGTCGCGCGACCGCTCGCACGTCACCGCCGTGGTGCAACTGATGTCGAACGCCGCCCGCCTCGCCGCCTGCGGGACGCGCTTCTGGGTGGCGCGCCCGCGCTTCGACGGCAGCGCGATCTCGGGCATCGAAACCTTGCGAAGCGCGCCCTATATCGACGTGGACGTGGACACCACCGGCCCCGCGCCCGCACGGTGCCGTCAATTCATCGGCCTCGAAACGCCGCCCGTCGTGAGCGCCGATCAGCGCGGCAGCCGCTTCACCTTGCGCGGCGCGTCGCTCGGTTCGCTGCAGGCGGGCTCGCCGGTCTATTTTCATCGGATCGCCGTGGGGCAGATTCTCGGCTACACGCTGCCGAAAGACGGTCAGGCCGTCGATGTCGAGGTGTTCGTGAACGCGCCGTTCGACCGCTATGTCACGGCGTCGACGCGCTGGTGGCACGCGAGCGGCATCGACGTGCAACTCGATTCGCGCGGCTTCCAGCTCGATCTGCAACCGCTCGAAGCGATGCTGCGCGGCGGCGTGCAGTTCGACACGCCCACGGCCGCGCCGCCGCAAACCGTGCGCAAGAACACCGCCTTCACGCTCGCCGACAACGAGGCCGACGCGCTGCGCAGCACCAGCGGTCTCAGCGCGCCCGTACAGATGCGATTTCGCGAATCCTTGCGCGGTCTCGCCGTGGGCGCGCCGGTCGATTTTCATGGCGTCGAGATCGGCAACGTCACGCACATCGATGTCGACAGCGAGGCGGCTCACGGCGGCTTCGACATGATCGTCAGCCTGAATCTCTACCCGTTCCGGCTCGGACGGCGCTATCGCGCGGCGCTCGGCGACGGCGAAGGTCCGGGCGGCCGCACGTTGTTGCGCGATCTGATCGCTCAAGGCATGCGCGGCCAGGTACGCATGGGCAGCGTGCTGACCGGCCAGCGTTACATCGCGCTCGACTTCTTTCCGAAGGCGCCGCCGGTGCATTTCGACGCGGCCAGCGCCTCGGTCGAACTCCCCACGGTGCCCAACACCATCGAGGAACTTCAGGACACGCTCGCCGATATCGTCACGAAACTCGATCGCGTGCCGTACGCCGAAATCGGCCGGAACGTCGATGCGTCGCTTCAGGGCGCGAATGCGTTACTCAAGACACTGAACGATGAAACCGTTCCACAAACGCAGTCCACGCTGGCTTTTGCGCAGACGTCTTTTGCCGCTGCTCGCGCCACGCTCGAAACGGATTCGCCTTTGCAATCCGATGTGCGCGAGGCCACGGCGCAATTGCGCCGGACGCTCGCGAGCGTGAACGCGCTGGCTGATTACCTTCAGCGTCACCCGGAATCGATCGTGCGGGGCAAGCCCACGGAGCCGTCGACGCTATCGAAACCGTGACGGCGTAAATCCCTTCCGGCATCAGCGCGTCGCGCGAGCCACCGCCCGGCAAGGTGCGAGCGATTCAACCCGCAACCCGCGCGACGAAGCGACGAAGCGGCGCTTAACCTCGCACCTTGAACACGCCGACCACTTCATCGAGCCCGCTCGCCTGCTGCGCCATCGCCTGCGCCGCCGCCGATGCCTGCTCGACCAGCGCGGCGTTCTGCTGGGTCACGTGATCCATCTGCGACACCGCCACGTTCACCTGCCCGATGCCCGTGCTCTGCTCCTCGGACGCCGAAGCGATCTCGCTCAGAATCTCGTTCACGCGCGAGACGTCGCGAATGATGTCGGCGATCGTGCTGCCCGCTTCCTCGACGAGCTTCGAACCGGCATCGACGCGCGACGTGGCCTGACCGATCAGCCCGCGAATCTCGCCCGCCGCCGTGGCCACGCGTTGCGCGAGCGTGCGCACTTCCGACGCCACGACCGCGAAGCCGCGCCCCTGATCGCCCGCGCGCGCGGCTTCGACCGCCGCATTGAGCGCGAGAATATTGGTCTGGAACGCAATGCTCTCGATCGCGCTGATGATCTCGTTCATGCGCCGCGAGCTGTCCGCGATACCCTGCATCGTCTCGACGACTTCGCCCACCACCACGCCGCCGCGCTGCGCCGTGTCCGACGCCGCGCCCGCGAGCGAGGTGGCCTGGCGCGCGTTCTCGGCGTTCTGGCGCACCGTCGCGGTCAATTCTTCCATGCTCGACGCCGTTTCTTCGAGCGACGCGGCCTGCGCTTCCGTGCGTTGCGACAGATCCGAATTGCCGCTGGCGATTTCGCGCGCGGCGGTATTGATCGCGCTCGCGCCGTCACGCACGCGGCCGATCATATCGACGAGATTCGTCTGCATCGCCTTGACGCCTTCGAGCAATTGCCCCATTTCGTCGAGCGATTTGACTTCGATACGCGCGGTGAGATCGCCATTCGCGATGGCCTTGAAATGCGCGAGCGCCTGCGCAAGCGGACCGCCAATCGCGCGCTGCAAGGCAAGCCACGCGAACCCGGCCGCGCACAGCGCGAACAGCACGCCCACGACGGCCACCGTCACGAACAAGTGAAAGCGCTGCTGCGCGCGCTCGTAAGTAGCGACCGCAAAACCGGCCTGCATTTTCTGCAAGGCGTCGATACTGCTCGTGACATCGCCATAGACCGCCGACGAAGTATTCTGGACTGCCGAGCGAATCTGATTGCTATCCTTCGTTTCGATCGCGCGATAAACGGGTTCATAGCCGTCCTGCAAAAGCAGCTTCAGCTTGGCGTCGATCTCGTCGGCCTTGCGCGCTTCCTCGTCGTTATAACTCGGCAGCTTGCGATAGTTGTCCCACGAGTGCTGCGCATGTTCGAGCTGATCGCGCGAATTCTTCTCGGAACGCGGAATGTCCGGCGCGTCGGGCGTCAGGCCGATGCGAAACAGCCAGAGCCGGCTGCGCGCCAGCGCCACGCTCGTTTCGCTCAGCGCCACCGCCGAACCGAGCTGATTCGAATAAAGCGTTTGCAGATCGTGATTGCTATAACTCACGCCTGCAATTCCCATTGAGCCGCCAATGACCAGTAGGCAGCCGAGAAACCCCATCGCGAGAGCCAGGCGCGCGCGGATTGTAATTTTTTTAAACATATCGCAAAGTGAAATCGCTGAAAGAACAGAGGAATTCAAATTCGTGCCGTTGCCTCCGTCTACGGCAGCATCGATTGAAACTTGAGCATTCCACAGCGATCGTTGCGCACTCTATCTTTTTTCGCATATCTGCTATGCGTCATACGCAAGGGCGGCAATCGGGCATGACCGCATAATCACCATCACAAGTTATTTCACGGTTCGGGCATCCTTGGCCCAACCTTCGATATAGAACAAAGCGGGCAGCAGCCTGCGCTGGAGATCAGCCTCATGCAGACGTGGTACAGCACCATGAATTCCTCCCAGCGGCGCACCTTCTGGGCCTGTTTTCTCGGCTGGGTCCTGGACGCCATGGACGTGCAGTTCTTCGCGTTCGTCATTCCCACTTTGCTCACCGCCTGGCACATGACCAAGGCACAGGCCGGCGTGATCGGCACCTCGGCGCTGGTTGCCTCGGCCGTGGGCGGCGTGATTGCGGGCGTGCTCGCCGACCGTATCGGCCGCGTGCGTGTGCTCAAGCTCGCGATTCTGTGGTTCTCGCTGTTCACCGGCCTCTCGGCCTTCACGAACAGCTTCCATCAACTGCTGTTCACGCGCAGCCTTCAGGGCCTCGGCTTCGGCGGCGAATGGGCGGCGGGCGCGATCCTGATCGGCGAAGTCGTCGACAAGCGCATTCGCGGACGCGCCGTGGGCTGCGTGCAAAGCGGCTGGCCCGTGGGCTATGCGCTCGCCGCGCTGCTCTACTGGGTGTTGTTCAGCGCGCTGCCCGAGCAATATGCGTGGCGCCTGCTGTTCCTGCTGGGCATTCTGCCGGGCCTGCTCGTGCTGTGGATGCGCCGCAATGTGGACGAATCGGCGGCCTTCGAATCGGCAGCGGAATTCCGCGCGCAAAGCGGTCTGTTCGACACCTTCGGCCGTATCTTCGCGCCCAGCGTGTTGCCGCGCACCCTGCTGGCCTCTGCGATGGCAGCGGGCGCGCTCGGCGGCAACTACACGATCCTCACGTGGCTCGTGACCTACCTGCGCGAAACGCAGAGCCTGACCGTCAACCTCACGACGATGTACCTCGCGGTCAATATCTTCGGCTCGTTCTGCGGCTACGTGGGCATGGCCTATCTGAGCGATGCGATCGGCCGCCGCTGGACCTTCTCGCTGTCGGCAGCGGGCGCGACGCTCACGGTGCTGGCTTACACGCAGCTGCATCTGCCGCTGTCCGCGCTGCTGGTGCTCGGCTTCCCGCTCGGTCTGTTCCAGTCGGGCATCGTCTCCGGCATGGGCGCCTGCTTCACCGAACTGTTCCCGGTGCAGATCCGCGCCTCGGCGGGCGGCTTCTCGTATAACTTCGGCCGCGGCATCGGCTCGCTGGTGCCCGCCGCGGTCGGCATCACGAGCGCCTCGGTCGGGCTGGCGAAGTCGATTGGCGTGTGGGCGGCGGCTTCGTATGTGGTGGTGTTCATCGTCGCCGTCTTCCTGCCGGAAACGCGTAACAAGCAACTCGAAGGGCAAGCCTGATTGTCCTGCTGCTTAGCCTCGCCTGAAAGCGGCGCGTGCCTGGGTCTCCGAACGATTCCCGGCCACGCGCCGCGTCCCTTTGCGCATCAAGGAAAACGTCAGCTTCCGGTTCGCGCGTGATATAACGAGCACTTGCGTAATCCGTATCGGCCGCGCCCGCCCTGGCGCGCGGCACCGCCGATACCCGCTCGTGAATCGCCCATGAACTCAGACGACCTCGCCGTCTTCGCCCACGTCGCGAAGACCGGCAGCATTTCGCGCACCGCGATGGAACTGGGCGCGAACCAGTCCACCGTCAGCCGCCGCATCGCCGTGCTCGAAGCCGAACTGGGCGTGCGCCTGTTTCGCCGCAGCGGCCGTGGCGTCGGGCTCACCGAGCGCGGCGCACAACTGCTCGGTTATGCCCAAGCGCTCGAACGCACGCTCGACGAAGCGCGCGGCGCGATGCGCAGCGGCGTCGAAAGCGGCCCCACGCGTCTCGTCATCGCGGCTCAACCCACCATCGCCCGCATCATGTTCGCGAGCCTCGGCCATCGGCTGCGCGCGCGTTATCCGAACACGCGTGTGCGTTTTATCGAAGGTCTCGCGAGCCAGATTCTCGGCCGCCTGAGCGACGGCGAAATCGATCTGGCCGTCATGTACGTGCCCGAGCATCGCGGCGCGATGCAGTTCGATACGCTGCTCGCGGAACAGATCTGTCTCGTCGCGCCCGCGAATTACGCGCTGCCCGAAGGTCCGATCGACGTGAGCATGCTCGGCCAGGTGCCGCTCATTTTGCCGAGCACGCATCACGGCTTGCGCGTGCTGGTCGAATCGCTCGCGGCGCGCCACGGCTTCACGCCGCGCATCGTGCTCGAATGCGACGGCTCGATCTCGCTCACGAAACGCCTCGTGATCGCGCAATGCGGCTGCACGGTGCTGCCCGCCGCCTCCGTGATCGAGGAAGTCGCCGATGGCCGATTGCAATGCGTGCCGCTCGATAATCCCGTCGTCATGCGCGACGTGGCGATTGCCTGGCCGCAGAACCGCACGATGCCCGATGGCGTCTGGAGCGTGGCGCAGATGATTCGCGACGTGGCCGCGGATCTCGTGACGACCGGCGACTGGCCCGGCACCACGTTGACGCCGGGCGCGCCTGAAGAACTGCCGCCTATGGAAGACTGACGCGATTCAGCGCTAAAAACACGCTGTCAAAATGAAAAACGCCCGCGAGCGCATCGTGAGATGCCATCGCGGGCGTTGCTTTTTACGCCTGAATCCAGGCGTATCAATGTGGCGTTAGTCGTGCTTCAGTCGCACCTTAATCGCGCGTCAGATCGCCATCATAAAGACGCCAGATGTCGAGCGGATTCGCCTGCTTGAGCGCTTCCGGCAGCAGCGTATCCGGCACCGACTGATAGCAGACCGGACGCAGAAAGCGGTCGATAGCCGTTGCGCCCACCGAGGTCGTGCGCGTGTCCGACGTAGCCGGGAACGGGCCGCCGTGGACCATCGCGTGACTGACTTCGACGCCGGTCGGGAACGCGTTGAACAGCACGCGGCCCGCCTTGCGTTCGAGCGTCGGCAACAGCGCGCTCGCGTGCGCGTGATCGGCTTCGTCGAGATGCACGGTGGCCGTCAACTGGCCGCTCATGCGGCGCAGCACGGTGCGCAGTTCGTCGAGATCGCGGCACGCCACGATCAGCGAACTCGGCCCGAAGATTTCTTCCTGCATCTCCGTTTCCGCGAGGAACGCGCGCGCATCGGTGCGCAGCAGCGCGGGCACCGCGTCGAACGCGCCCGCCGCTTCGCGGCCGTTCGCGAGCATCTTTACCTCCGCCAGTGCGCTCAAACGATCGACGCCCCGGCAATACGCGGCGTGGATGTTCGGCGTGAGCATCGTCGTCGCAGCCTTCGCGCTGATGGCCTCGGCCGCCGTCGCGCAGAACGCGTCGAGCGCCGCGCCTTCGAGCGCGAGCACGATGCCCGGATTCGTGCAGAACTGTCCCGTGCCGAGCACGATCGAATCGGCGTACTCGCTGGCGATCTGTGCGCCGCGCGCGTCGAGCGCCGCGGGCAACAGCACGACCGGATTGATGCTGCTCATTTCCGCATAGACGGGAATCGGTTCGGCGCGCGCCTGCGCGATGCGCTGCAGCGCGAGCCCGCCCTGACGCGAGCCCGTGAAGCCCACGGCCTGAATCTCGGGATGACGCACGAGCGCTTCGCCCACCGCCGTACCTTCGCCGATCAGCAGCGAGAACACGCCCTCGGGCATGCCGGTTTCGCGCGCGGCGCGGGCAATCGCCTGCCCCACGAGTTCCGAGGTGCCGAGGTGCGCCGGGTGCGCCTTGGCGACCACCGGACAACCAGCGGCCAGCGCCGAAGCCGTATCGCCGCCCGCCACCGAAAACGCGAGCGGGAAATTGCTCGCGCCGAACACGGCGACCGGCCCGAGGCCGATGCGGCGCAGACGCAGATCGGGACGCGGCAGCGGCGCGCGCTGCGGCTGAGCGGGATCGATGATCGCGCCGTGCCAGCGGCCATCGCGCACGACCGACGCGAACAGCTTCAACTGATTCACCGTGCGCATGCGCTCGCCTTCGAGACGCGCCATCGGCAGCGCGGTTTCGAGGTGTGCGCGTTCGGTCAGCGTCGGGCCGAGATCGACGAGCGCCTGCGCGATCGCTTCGAGAAACGCAGCACGCCGCTCGTCGGGCAAGGCGCGGTAAGCGTCGAATGCCTCGCCCGCCAGCGTGCAGGCGCGCTCGACGTCGTCGGCCGTCGCGCAGCCGAATGCGGGCGCAAGCGCCTCGCCGGTCAGCGCTGCGTGCGCGTAGGTCACGCCATCGGCGCCCTTCACCGGCGTGCCGCCGATGACCATCATGCCTTGAATGTCGATTGTCATGCTCATGCGCTCAAACGGTTAGCGGGAGTGATCTGCAGCGGATCGGTGCGAAGCTCGATGAGCGCCGCCACGCCCGCACGCTGCGCGCGCTCGAACGCGGCCGCGAAGTCTTCGGTGCGCTCGACGCGTTCCGCATGCGCGCCGAAGGCCTGCGCCATCGCCACGAAATCGGGATTCACGAATTGCGTGGCCGAAACGCGGCCCGGATATTCGCGCTCCTGATGCATGCGGATCGTGCCGAGCATATTGTTGTTCACGACGATGACGATCAGCGGCGCGCCGAACTGCACCGCCGTGGCGAGTTCCTGCGGATACATCATGAAGCAGCCGTCACCGGCGAAGCACACGACCGAACGTTCCGGATTCCTGATCTTTGCCGCAATTGCCGCCGGGAAGCCGTAGCCCATCGCACCGTTGGTCGGCGCGAGTTCCGTGGCCGGACTGCGATAGCGATAGAAGCGATGCACCCAGACCGTGTAGTTGCCCGCGCCGTTCGAAATCACGGCGTCGTCGGGCAGCACGTCGTTCAGATGCGCGACGACCTGCGCGAGGTCGACGCCCTGAATCTCGCCGCTCGATGCGGGCGGCGTCGAATGCGCGACGTAATCCGCACGCGCCGACTCGGTCCATGCCTGCCAGCGCTGCTGCGTGGCCGCCGCGACCGGCGCGACGCCGTCGAGCGCCAGCGCGAACGCGCGCAGCGAAGCGTGAATCGGCAGACGCGACTGGAACACGCGGCCGAGTTCTTCGGCGTCGGGATGGACGTGCACCATCGTCTGCTTCGGCGTCGGGCTTTCGAACACCGTGTAGCCCGACGACGTCGTTTCCGCGAGACGCGAGCCGACGACGATCACCAGATCGGCGTCTTTCGCGCGCTCGGAAAGTTTCGGCGACACACCGAGGCCCAACTGGCCCACGTAATGCGGATCGCGATTGTCGAACAGATCCTGGCGGCGGAACGACGCCGCGACCGGCAGATTGTTGGCGTGCACGAAGCGCTTGAGCGCGGCCGTGGACTCGCCGTCCCAGCCCGTGCCGCCGACGACCAGCAGCGGACGCGCGGCGGCGTCAAGCAACTCGCGCAGCGTGTCGAGCGATTGCGGTTCGGGCGCGGCATGCGCGATGCGCACGGCGGGCGCGTCGGCCACGGCGGCCGAGCCGAACAGCACGTCTTCGGGCAACGCGATCACGACCGGACCCGGACGGCCCGACAGCGCCACGCTGAACGCCTTCGCAAGGATCTCGGGAATGCGCTCCACGCTTTCGATCTGCGTGACCCACTTGGCGATGCCGCCGAACATCTGGCGGTAATCGACTTCCTGGAACGCGCCGCGCCCGATGAAGTCCTGCTCGACCTGGCCGATGAACAGGATCATCGGCGTGGAATCCTCGCTCGCCGTATGCACGCCGTTGCTCGCGTGCGTGGCGCCGGGGCCGCGCGTCACGAAGCAGATGCCGGGGCGGCCCGTCAGCTTTCCGTAGGCATCGGCCATGTTCGAGGCCGCGCCTTCGTGGCGCGTGGTGATGGTGCGCACGCCATGCGCGTCGTGCAAGGCGTCGAGCACCGGCAGATAGCTTTCGCCGGGCACGCAGTAGACGGTATCGACGCCATTGCGCACGAGCGCGTCCACGAGGATGCGGCCGCCGTTGCGCGGCTGGGCGGTTTCAGACATGAGTTCAGGCTCCCTGTTCAAGGTGTCGCGCGAGCTCAGCCGCTGGGCCGCACGCGCTTCGAATTGCCTGAAATTATCCGCACCGCACAGAACGCTGGGCGCGCGCATGCCGCATAGCAGCTATGCGCGGCATGCGCGATGGCTCCGCTTAGAAGTCCGTCGTCACCGAGAACCAGGCCGTGCGCGGCTCGGCCTGCGTCAGATAACCACCGAGCGCCGACGACCAGTACGAGCGATTCGCGAGATTCGTCACCATCACGTTGAAGCTCGTGTCGTGCTTGAGGATCTGCGTCTTGTAGCGCGCGCCCACGTCGAAACGCGTCCACGACGAGATTTTCTGCGTATTCGCCGTGTCGAGATACTGCGAGCTGGTCCAGATCGCGCGGCCCATCAGCGTGAGACCCTGCACCTGCGGCACGTCGTATTCGAGGTTCGCGTTGAAGGTCCACGCCGGCACGCCGATCGGACGATTGCCCTCTTCCGAGGCGTCGCCGGTGTCGATCAGCTTGGCGTCGATATACGACACGCCGCCGATCACGCGCAGGCCCTTGAGCGGCTCGCCGTACATCGAGAACTCCGCGCCGCGATGGCGCTGAATGCCGTCCGCCGCGTAAATGTTGGTCACGCTGTTCGTGTACGCGACCTGCTGCTTGATCTGATAGATCGCGAACGCCGTGCCGAAATGATTCGCGTCGTACTTGATGCCCGCTTCGTACTGTTTCGCGCGATACGGGGCGAGCACCTGGCCGACGTTGGCCGCCGTGCTCGGCGCGGTGCCGCCTTCGACGAGGCTTTCCGCGCGGTTCGCGTAGATCGACAGATTCGGCTGGAGCTTGTAGACGAGACCGAGAATCGGCGTGGTCGCCGATTCGTTATAGGCCGAGTCCTGCGTTTCCGTGCCGTATCCGTAGCCGTTTTCGACGATGTTCTGACGACGCGCGCCGACCGTGAACAGCAGGCGGTCATGGAAGAAGCCGAGCGTGTCCGAGACCACGAAGCTGCGCATCAGCGTCGTGCTCGTCAGGCCCGGATCGGAGAAGTCGCCCGCGCCATACGTGGTGCCCGGGATCGCAACCGTCGCCGTGTTGTAGAGGCTCGTCGACCACGGCAGGCCGTAGCTCCAGTTATAAGCGCCGTATTCCGCGATGCGTTCGATCTGCCAGCCCGCATTCACCTGGTTCGAAACCGGGCCGAGATTGAACTTGCCGCGCACGCCCGTCTGCGCCGAGATCGCGTTTTCCTTGAACAGCGTGTTCATCCGATACGCCGTCGTCGAGCCCGCATCGTAGGTGGGCGTCTCGTACTGCCCGAGTTCGGTCGTATGACGCGCGCCGACGCCCGCGTAAACGGTCCAGTTCGGCGCGATGTCGTATTCGCCGCGCAGCATGCCGACCGTGTCTTCCTGCTTCGAGTAGGACCACGGTTGCCCGTAGTTGTAGCTGGCCGAAGGCGTGGACGGCATCTCGTCGCCCGTGACGAACACGCCCGGACGGCCGCCCGTGATGTTGTTCTTCTGATAGAGGAAGTCGGCGTTCAGGCGGAACTTGTCGCCGCGATAATCGAGCGCGATCGCGGTCTGCTGCGAGTGGCTGTCCTGATTCTGCACGGCCGTGCTGCCGCCCACGATGGTCTGGTTCACGCGAATGCCGAACTGGTCGTTGTCGCCGAAGCGGCGGCCCACGTCCACGTGCGTGCCGAGTTCGCCCGACGCGCTGCCTTCCACGGTCACGCGCGTGATGGGTTTGTCGTCGGCGACCTTGGTCTGCACGTTGATCGTGCCGCCCACGCCCGAGCCGCCAGGCGCCGCGCCGTTCACGAACGCGCTCGCACCCTTGAAGACATCGACGCGCTCGATCGCGCCCGTGTCGACCATCTGGCGCGGCGTGAGGCCGTAGAAGCCGTCGAGGCCCACGTCATCGGAATAGACCTGGAAGCCGCGGATGATGTACGTCTCGGAGAAGTTGCCGTAGCCGAGCGCGGTGCGCACGGCCGGGTCGTTCGCGACGACATCGGCGACCGTCTGCGCCTGCTGGTCCTGAATCAGCTTCGACGTGTAGCTCGTGACCGAGAACGGCACGTCGAGCATTTTCTGCTTGCCGAGCACGCCAATCGACGCGCCGCTCGCCACCTGCCCGCCCGCATACGCCGGCGCGAGGTCGCTGGGCAACGCGACGCGATCCGCCTTCACACTCACGGCGGGCAGCACCGACGACGACTGGGCGTTGTCCGTGCTGCTGGTGTCGCTCGTCGTGGCGTCGGCGGCATAGGCCTGCACGGACAGGCTCGCGAAGGCGATGGCCGCGGCGGCGAGCGGCGCCAGGCGAAACGCCTGCGCGGGTGAGGAGTTGGTTCGGTTCATTGTTGGTTATCCGCAGCGTGGTGGCGGGTCGATTGACCCAATGTGCATCAAAGGCCGCGATGATAACTGCAAATGAGAATGATTCTCCTTGCGGTTTGTTAGATTCGGAGGAAGCCGTAACTCGCAGTAAGAATTCAATGCGCTACGATTCGCCGCGCGCGCACGGGACCAGCCGGTGGGCCTTGTGGGACAAGCGTCTGCGCGAATCAGCGTCTCGATCAGCACGTAAACGCGCGTAAAAATTCACGACGATACGAGATGCCGTCACCTGTTGCGCCACAGTCACAGCGGCCGCTGCATCCCGCAAGCGCGACGCGCATTCGCGCTCTTGCCACCCTCTTGCAGCCCTCTTGTATCGCTCTCCCGGCTCCCTGAAATTTGATTGAAAAGCGCCGTCGAAATCGCGCGGCCGATTGGTTCATTTCGAATAGCGAGCATTTCCTGTCCTTATTCGTTTTTCGCAATAATTCGTAATCTCGATTAACGAATATTTCGGGTAAAAGCACGTGAAATTCACGCATCGACGATGCTTTCGTCTATCCACCTACGCAGAAAACTCCCTTTGTTTACGGCGTATTTCTATCGAAAAGCGCAATCACGTAATAAATGGGAATAAGAACGAACAATCGGTGATATCAATCGTGGCGCACAGGCCACAAGCGTAAAAAACAATTTTGTATATCGCGTTATGCTCCGCGCTCGCTCTCATCGAGCGAATAACAATTCCATGGAGTAACGATGAAAAAGACTACCCTTTCCGCTCTCGCAGTCGCAGTCGCCGGTTTTGCCAGCGTCGCCCACGCACAGAGCACCGTCACGCTGTACGGTTTGATCGACGCAGGCGTTGCCTATAGCAGCAACTCGGGCGGCGCACACCAATTCGAAGCCGCGAGCGGCCTGCTGAACGGCAGCCGTTTCGGCCTGAAGGGTCAGGAAGACCTCGGCGGCGGCCTGAAGGCGATCTTCACGCTTGAAAGCGGCTTCAGCGTCATGAGCGGCGCACTCAAGCAGAACAGCCGCATGTTCGGCCGCCAGGCATTCGTCGGCCTGTCGAGCAACCAGTACGGCTCGCTCACGCTCGGTCGCCAGTACGACAGCGTCGTCGACTATCTCGCGCCGCTCGCACTCAACGGCACGCAATACGGCGGCACGATCGCCTCGCATCCGTACGACAACGACAACCTGAACAACTCGTTCCGTATCAGCAACTCGGTCAAGTTCCAGAGCGTCGATTACAACGGCTTCAAGTTCGGCGCCCTCTATGGCTTCTCGAACGAAGCTGACGGCTTCGCCGACAACCGCGCTTACAGCGTGGGCGGCTCGTACGCATTCGGCGGCCTGAAGTTCGGCGCCGGCTACCTGCAGGTCAACGGCTCGGGCTCGAGCAACTCGAGCGGCGCGGTCAGCAGCGACGCCACCTTCACGGCAGGCCGCCAGCGCACCTACGGCGCGGGCGTGAACTACGCGTTCGGCGCAGCGAACGTCGGCTTCGTCTTCACGCAGACGCAACTGAGCGACGCGTCGGCGATCAGCTCGGGGAACTCGGGTACGTCTGAGGGCCTGGCGCTCAACGGCAGCGCGCGCTTCACGAACTATGAAATCAACGCGCGTTACAACCTGACGCCGGCGCTGACGTTCTCGGGCGCATACACGTACACGGACGCGAGCCTGAAGGGCGTCGATCCGAAGTACCACCAGATCACGCTGCAGTCGGACTACGCGCTCTCGAAGCGCACCGACGTGTACGCGGAAGCGGCTTACCAGCACGTGAGCAACACGGGCGACTCGGGCATCGGCGCGGATATCGTCGGCTTCTCGGCATCGTCGTCGAGCTCGCAGGTCGTTGGCACGGTCGGCATCCGTCACCGCTTCTGATCTGAGCCGATCTGATCGGTAACGATCGCACCATGAGAGTCGCCCTGCGCGAGCGATGACCTCGCTCGGTAAGGGGCTTGTCGAGCGTGCCACATTCCATGTGACGCCCGCGATTCGACGACCCGGTTGCCTTCCTGGCAACCGGGTTTTTTATTTTCACGGCGCTTTGAATTGATTCGGTATCCCTGGCGATTCGATTCAGATATTGAATCGATTTCAGCGCTGCGGCCATCATGGCATCCCGCTTCCCGGCAACGTGTCACCATACGGTGCGTTGCGGGTTCGCTCACTTCTCGTCCGGCCCCGCGAGGGCGGACACACTGGCGAGATTCCATGCGAATGAATGCTATCGTCTGGCCGGAAGGCGATACGCCCGGCTTCACCGATAACGCCTGAAATACATCACACCCAACCCAATCCGATGATCAACGGTCATCAAGACGGGCTCGGCGGATTCGTTTCCGTCGTGCGCAAGGAGCAACAGACATGAAAGCGATCGTGGTTCGCGCACCGGGCGGTCTCGACCGTCTGGAACTGACCGACCTGCCCGATCAGGGCCAACCGGCAGCGGGTGAAATCCGCGTGAAGCTGCACGCAACCTCGCTGAACTTTCACGATCTGCTGGTCGCCAACGGCGGCATTCCCACCGCAGACGGACGCGTGCCGATGGCCGACGGCGCGGGCGTCGTGGAAACCGTCGGCGCGGGCGTCAGTGAATTCAAACCCGGCGATCACGTGGTGTCGTGTTTCTTTCCGCAATGGCCTGCCGGTCCTGCGTTTGCCGACGTCGGCCATTTCCAGGGCACGCCCGGCGACGGCATCGACGGATTCGCCGCCGAATACGCGGTGCGCCCCGCGAGCCCATTCACGCACGCGCCGCGCGGCTGGCGCCATGCCGAATCTGCCACGATCACCACCGCCGGTCTGACCGCATGGCGCGCGCTGGTCGGCGACGGACAATTGAAAGCGGGCGACACCGTGCTCACGCTCGGCACCGGCGGCGTGTCGATCATCGCGTTGCAGATTGCCAAGGCGATGGGCGCGCGCGTGATCGTGACATCGTCGTCGGATGAAAAACTCGCGCGTGCGCGTGCATTGGGCGCGGACGACGGCATCAATTACCGCACGACGCCCGCATGGGGCAACGCCGCGCGTGAATTGACCGGTGGCCGTGGCGTCGATCATGTCGTCGAGCTGGGCGGGCCGGGCACGCTCGCGCAGTCGATCGATGCGGTGCGCGTGGGCGGCCATATTTCGCTGATCGGCGTGCTCACGGGCCGTCAAGGCGATGTGCCGACTTCCGTGCTCATGGCGAAACAGGCGCGCCTGCAAGGCCTGATTGTCGGCAGCCGCAAGCAGCAGCAGGATTTTGTCGCCGCATTGGAGCAGACCGGTATTCGCCCGGTTCTGGACCGCAGTTTCGGCCTCGAACAACTCGCCGATGCGTTCCGCTTTCAGGAAAGCGGTGGTCATTTCGGCAAGGTGGTGGTCGAGTGGTGAAGGCGTGACAGTCCATTGCGGATTGCATCGAAGCCGATGCGGGAGCAATCAGTCGGCGCTGATTACCGGTAAATCACTCCGGCGGCAAATTCTGGCAGTCCGTTTCGCGCCAATGCGCGACGAGGCGCTGCGCCTCGTGCAAATCGTCCGGGTAATTGGGATCGTCGTTCCATGGCGACGGGTCGTAGCCGGCCTTCCTCAGCGCCGAAAGCTCGCTTTGGCGCTGCGATTTGGTCGGCGACGAATGGCTGCTTAACGCGGCCAGATCGCGGCATTCCGTGGGCGTCAGATGCGGCCCGGTTTGCTGCACGGGCGCGGCGCATCCCGCGAGCCAAAGCGCCAGCACCGCAAACGTCGAACCCTTTCCCGCAAAGTTTTTCATAGCGCATCTCCACGCGTCCGACTAACGCGGCGCAAGCGGTGCGAAACCGCCGGTCGGGCGCGAATATCGCGTTCACTTCGCATTCATTTTGCCTGAGTCCGGGCAAGCGCATGATCATCGCCGCCCGACCTTCTCACTGCACTGACCGGCCGCGCTCGCGCCCCTCATCGCGATGAGGCTAGGACCTAAGTCCGATTGACTCGAACGCCCTACGTGGCACCCTTCGACATAGCAAACCACCGCCCGACACACCATTCAACCCGCTATAGAGATCGCCATGCAATCATCAAGCCTGAAATTCGTGGTTGCGCTGTTTTCCCTGGTCGCGATGGCGTCGTCGCAAACCGCCTGGGCAACCGAGCAGGCCCAGCAGCGGCGCGCGGGACGCGACGTCCGCCAGGACACGCGGCAGGGTTCGCGTCATACCAAGCAGGATTGCCGCGCGGCTAACCAGAAAAGCAACTCGCAATGCCGCCAGGACAAGCGGGACACCAAACAGCAAGGTCGCCAGACGGCACGCGATATCAAGTATTGACCGTCTGTTAAGCGACTATTGAGCGACCGCGCCGGACCTCAACGTCCGCCGTGACGAACCAGCGCATCCATGGCGCGAAGCACGACCGGATCGGCGCGCGGCCAGTCCGATGTCGCGCCGGCAACCGTATTGCCCCCCATCGCGAAGATCCGCGTGCTGCGCCCGCCCGCACCACGCGGCGTGCGTCGCGCGACGTGCACTTCGTCGCAGGCCAGCATGGACTGAAGCGCGCCCTGCACTTCGCGCACGGCCGCACCGAGTTGCTGTGCCACTTGCGCAGCGGTCAGTTCGCGCCCGTCCGCCAGCAACGCCGCGATGTCGCCACTCAGGCGCGGCTGCACCGTGCCGTGTATCGCGGTGTTCGCTTCGTCTGCCTGAACGTGGCGCGCGAGCGGACGGGAGTGAGCGGGCGCGAGATCGACCACGGCCAATTCAGCGGGATCGCTGGCGTCTTCCTGGTTCGTTAAACCGGCATTTGTCTGATCGTCGATGCCCATTTCGCGGCGCGCACGACAGCGCTGATCCAGAATCAGGCGAAAGAAACGGCTGGCGAGAACGCGCTCGATATCCACGACATCGAAACACGTACCGAGTGCGCGGCCCACCGCTTTCCAATCGTCGAGCGTGCCGCTGTCGGCCAATACGAATGCCCGTTGCCGGATCGTTTCGTGGCGGGCGCCCTTGTCCACACTCTCACACTTTTTCATATCACCTCTCGCTGACGACGCCCCTGCGGCCGTTACGGGTGATCGCGCCGAATCGCGCTGCATCGCGGCGGGGCTTTACGCGCGCCGCCTCCGGCTTGCATGGCAATGCCTGAACGATGGTTGAACCATGAGCGTAACCGCGAGATATGGCTGGCGCTATCGGACTTTCGTCCGATGCGCAGCACGGATTTCTCGTTGCATGCTGTTGAACGCGCGGCGCTATTTTTTAAAAACGTTTCGCTGTCCGCCAATCAACTCTTCAACTGCTGAACCGCGCGCGCACGGCTGGCCTGCGCATCCTTGAGAAGACGATACGACGCATAGTATTTGTAGATATTGCGCACATACGTGGTCGTCTCGACGCCGACTTTTTCGGCCACCACGATTTCCACGTTGTTGAACCAGACGTCGGGGTTCAGGCCACGCTCCGCGGCGAGCTTGCGCATTTTCGCAATTGTTCCCGGTCCGGCGTTATAACTGGCGAATGCAAACAGCGGCCGATCCACTTCCGAGAAATGGGCGTCCTGGAAGTAACGGGTCATCAATTGATCCAGATACTTCGCGCCGGCGTGGATATTCGACTGCGCAACCTTGATGTCGCCGACCTTCAATTCCTTGCCCGTGCTCGGCATCAATTGCATGATGCCGACCGCGCCCACGCGACTCTTCGCATTCTGATTGAGTTGCGATTCCTGAAAGCCCTGGGCGGCCAGCATCAGCGGATCGAAATCATATTGCTGGCCATACTTTTCGAAGAACGCCACCGTCTCCCTGAAACGCACCAGTTCGGCCGATTCCGTATTGTTGTGAATCTGCTTGATACCCTGCATATACTGCTTCAGCCGAACCTGCGCCACGCTTTGCTTCGTGATGAAATTGTCGTAGAAGGTGCCGATCGCCGCCTGAAGCTGCGGGCTCTGCTTGCGAATCGCCCAGCCGATCTTTCCGCCCTCGCGCACCGCGATGTTTTCGTGCACCTGAATCTGCGGCAGCATTTGCGCCCACATGCGCGCCTTCCAGTCGTCGACCACGATAATCTGCAGCAGACCGACGTTGAGCATTTCCATCGCATCTTCATCTTCGAGCGCGTCGGGCAGCAGCACGATCTTCATCGGCGCCTTGCCTTCCTTCTGGAAGCGGCTGTTCAGGGCCATCAGGCTCTCGTAATAGCTGCTGGAACGGCGCACGTGGACTGTCTTGCCGCTGAGGTCGTCGAGCTTCGATAATGCCGGCGATTTCGGCCCGGTCAGCACCAGCTCGCGCGTGGGTTTGAGCCCATGAGCCGTGACGAAATCCACTTCCTTCTGCCGACTCGCCGTGACGGTCAGATTGCCGGCGGCGATATCGCCGAGACCGTCCTTGAGTCCAGGTAGCAGCCTGTCACGCGTCGTGGGAATCATCACGACCGTGATCGGACGCTTGCCGAGACGATCGGCGTAAGTCTTGTTGATGTATCGATCGAAATCGCGCACGAAGTCCGCGGTCAAACCGCGCTCGTGGCCTCGGTCATTGAAATACAGCGTGCGGCTGAAGGGCACCAGCACGCGTATCACCCGGCGTTCGAGCATGGCGTCGAAATCGCCGCGCCACGGCTTGTTGGTCAGATCGATGCCGCGCGGCGCGCTTGCGGCAACGGGCGCGGATGCCGTCTGCGCCGATGATGCCGACGACGCCGACGTTGCAGATGCCGGTCGCGCCGGGGAGGTTGGAGAAGCGGCTGAGCAAGGCTTGCACCCCACGCAGAGTGCAATACCTATGAGCGCCGACAGGCACCACGCGCGAGCGAAACACATCATTCACACCATTTTTGTCCGGCGCCATGACCCGGAAGCGCCGTCGGGGATTACTGTTCACCCGGGCATAATCATCTGAGCTATCGGCGCGTTCGGCGTGCCTGCTTCGACACTTAAAGCATAGTTGCGCGCGCTTGCGGTTCAAGGGCTTTCAGTGTGTTGGGTGGCGCGGCACGCTCCCGTCGCGCGCGAGAAAAACCGGCGCGGAATTATGTGGCCTGTTCAATAAGAATGGTGGACGCGCGAGCGCGCTGCATTTCCCTTTGTGCAATTCATGCAACGCGCTTTGCTTTCGCGCGAGCGCGCCACTACATTAAGCACACTATCCGCGCAATCCACGCCTGTCATGCGCATCACATCGGCCGCCGGGCAAGGACGACACCATGAGTCACCTGCTTGCGAAGATCAAGGAAGAGGCGTTGAAGGCGCTGCCGCCGACGCTGTTTTTCTTCGTCATCCTTCATATCGTCGCGCTTATCCGATCGTTGATGGTCAAAGGCACGGGCCTTGAGATTCCGACCTCGGCATCGGTCCTGATTGCATCGCTCATACTCGGTAAATCCGTGCTGGTCGCCGATATGCTGCCGTTCATCAACCGCTTTCCCGACAAGCCACTCGCCTGGAACGTCGGCTGGAAAACACTGATGTACGCGCTCGTTGCGCTCGTCGTGCATTTTCTGGAGCGGCTTTACGATATCTGGAAAGAATCGCCGACGCTTGCTGCAGCGAATCAGGCGCTGTTCACGGACATAAACTGGCCGCGCTTCCTGGCGGTCCAGATCCTGCTCGTCACGCTGATTTTCAATTACTGCGTGATTGCGGAACTCTCGCGCGCATTCGGACGCGGCAATCTCAAGCGAATGTTTTTCGGTCCCATGCCGCGTCGCGATTAAAGCCGCGATTAACGTCGCGATTGAAGTCTCGATTCAAATCGCCATCGGTCATCGCATCGGCACACGGCAGCCAGATCGCGAAGGCCGTGCCGCCGCCTTGCCGGGCGATCACCTCGATCTGGCCGCGATGCGCTTCGACGATCGAGCGGACAATCGACAGCCCGAGCCCCATGCCGTGCGGCTTCGTGGTGTAGAACGGTTCGAACAGCCGTTGCGCCGATGTCGCGTCGAATCCGCAGCCGCGATCGGCCACGGTGAATTCGACGCCGTGCGCGACGGCTTGTGTCGCGAGTGTCAGCACGCGGCTCGATGCTTCCACACCCTGCATGGCGTCCATCGCATTGATGGTGAGGTTGAGCGCCACTTGCTGAAGTTGAACGGGGTCGCCCATGATGCTGGCGTCGGCGGCGTCGAACTGCGTTTCGAGCCTGATGTCGCGCCGTTTGGCTTCCGGCGCGATCAGTTTCAGCGCGCCGTCGAGCGTGGCGTCGAGCGCGAGCGGGCCGAACGCGACGCCCTGCTTTTGCAGCAAGCTGCGCAGGCGCTGCACGACTTCATTGGCGCGCAAGGCGTCGCGCTTCACGTCGGAGAGGATTTCCCGCAATTCGTCGGCGTCGAGATTCGATGCCTTGATCAGCAATTCCGCCGCATCGGCATTGCTCAGAATCGCGCCCAGCGGCTGCCCGACTTCATGCGCGATCGATGCGCTCAATTCGCCGACGGTGGCGAAGCGCGCCGCACGCGCAAGTTCGTCTCGACGCGCGACGACTTCGGCTTGCGCGCGACGGCGGCTGCGGCGCTGCGCGAGCAACGCGACGATCGTCACGGTCTGCGCCAGCAACACGGCAAGCGCGGTTGGATTGCGCATTCGATGCTCCGGCGTTTCACTATTTGCAATTGCGCGAGTCAGATCGCGAAAGAGAAGGCATCGACGCGTCTGAGTGATGCGGCGTACGAATTTGGCCATCAGATCCAAGCGGCAGCGTTTAATCGCGCGCCTGGATTTCGTGACGCCCTGCCACTGCACCCCGCCTGCTTACCGATGCTTACACAGATGTAAAGCGTTATAGCAATTTATCAAACCGTCTGGTTCGAAATTGCGCGAGACGAGCGAAAAACGCCCATCCTGCATAACGCCGAATCGAAAATGCGACATGACTGATCGCTGAAATCAATAAAGGCAAGCTGAATTCAGTTAACTGAAATAATCACAAAAACGCGCCGTATTGATTGCGCAGCACTGGACTGATCCGCGCCGGCAGCCCCAAAATGACGCCTCGCTCATCAGGATCCGCCGTGTGACCGCCCTGCCATTCGCCATCCTTTCGGCCACTTTCGCGGCCTTTACCGCGACGAATATGGATTCCGCCGCGCTCATGCTGGGGTTTTCGGCCTCCGCGAAGCCATTCAAGCTTTTCGCCGCATTCGTCGTGACTGGCGCGGGCGTGGTGGCCGCGAGCCTGCTGATCGGCCTCGCGGCCAGCAGCGTGGAGATGCCGTCGCGTTACTTCGGCGCGATTCCCCTCGCCATCGGGCTCGTGCAACTCGCACGACAATCGCGGCGCTCGCCGCGCGATGCCGCGCCCGTCCAGCCCGTCGTGGCCGATACGCTCTCGATGGGCGTGATGATGGCGGCGTTTCTCTCCGTGAGCACCGACAATCTGCTGATCTTCTCCGCCGTGCTCGCGAGAAGCGGACCGGGCGGCACGGACGTCACGCCGTGGATCTGCGCGATGCTGGTCGCGCTCTATCTTTTGATGGGCTGGCTCGGCGCCTGGGCGGGCAACCGGCTGGCGCGCCTGAGCGTGAAATTGCGCGCGCTCGCGCCCGTCATTACCGCGTGCGTCGGACTCACGACGCTGCTCGCCTAAGCTCGCCTCGATTCACCTGGCGCGCCGCTCACGCGGTTAATTCCGCCGCCGTCGATTTCGCTTTTCACGCGCGTGAGCATGCGCGCGAGCCAATCGGCCTGCGCGTGCGGCTCTCCACATCATCAATGATTTGGATTGCCAATCAATTTTCCAGCATCGCCTCACGCTGCTCCCCCTGCCACCGCGCCCTCCTCCACCCTCCCTACGGGCATACCCTGGCATTGACCCGCATCCTTGATCTAGCTCAAAATTAACCATATCGTGGACGTAACGTCCATATTATGGACAAACAACAAGGAGCCCCGCATGTCAGATCAGGATTTTTCGCCGATGACGCCCTATCAACTGCCGTTTCCGAAGGAAGCGCAGCAGGAGATCGTCGTGCCCGCCGCCATTCCTACCGATGAACGCGTCTGGGTGCCGCAAGCCGAGAACGTGTGGTTTCGCCCGTTGTGCCTGAACGCCTCGCAGGGCTACTGGATGAACCTGCTGCGCGTGCGCAAGTCGGGCGTGCTGAGCCGTCATCGCCATCCGCAGGCCGTGCACGGCATGGTGCTCAAGGGCCGCTGGCGCTATCTGGAGCACGACTGGGAAGCGACCGAAGGCAGCTACGTCTACGAGCCGCCCGGCGAGACGCACACGCTCTACGTGCCCGACGACGTCGAGGAAATGATCACCTACTTCCAGGTGAACGGCGTGATGTTCTATTGCGATCCGTACGGCAATTACACGGGCTACGAGGACGTCTTCACGAAGATCGACATGTGTCGCAAGCACTACGCGTCGGTCGGGCTCGGCGAGGACTACGTGGACCAGTTCATCCGATGAGCGCGGCCCGCTACGACTTCAGCGGCCGTGTCGCCGTCGTCACGGGCGCGGCGGGCGGTATCGGCCGCGCGATCTGCGACGCCTTCGCGAGCTTCGGCGCGCGCACGGTCAACTGGGACCGCGTGGCGGGCGACACGTCGGCACCGCATGCGCCGCGTCATGTGGCAGTCGACGTCACGCGCCCGCAGACCGTCGAAGCCGCCATGGCCGCCACGCTCGCCGAATTCGGCCGCGTCGATTTTCTGGTCAACAACGCGGGCTTCGCCGGTTCGACCGTGCCGCTCGACGCCTATTCGCCCGACGAATGGCAGCGCATCGTCGAAGTCAATCTGCTCGGCACCTATCACGTGTGCCGCCACGTCGTGCCGTCGATGCGCCGTGCGGGCGCGGGCCGCATCGTCAACGTGGCCTCGCTCGCGGGCAAGGAAGGCACGCCGAACGCGTCGGCTTATAGCGCGGCGAAGGCCGGCGTGATCGCGCTGACCAAATCGCTCGGCAAGGAACTCGCGCAGACGGGCGTGCTCGTCAACGCGATCGCGCCCGCCGCCGTGGACACGCCGCTGCTCGCGCAGATGTCGCCCGCGCACGTGCAGACGATGATCGACAAGAGCCCGCTCGGCCGCCTCGGCACCGTGCAGGAAGTCGCCGATCTCGTGATGTGGATTTGTTCGGATTCCTGCACATTCAGCACCGGCGCCACCTTCGATTTATCCGGCGGACGCGCGACTTACTGAGTTCGACGCAGTTTTCGAACCCGCCACGCGCAGTCCGACCGGCACCTACACCAATTTTCAGGAGACGAGCCATGCCGACCAAATCGCCCCGGCTCAAACGCATTCAGACGGTCGCCGTCGCTTTTCTCACGGTGGCCGGCATCGTCAATTATCTCGACCGCAGCACGCTGTCGATCGCCAATCATTCGGTCACGCAGGAGTTGCACCTGAACGCGTCGGAAATGGGGCTGCTGCTCTCGGCGTTTTCGCTCGCGTATGCGTTCGCGCAATTGCCGGTGGGCGCGCTGCTCGACCGTTTCGGCTCGCGCGTGATGCTCGGGCTCGGCATGCTGGTCTGGTCGGTCGCGCAGGTCGCGGGCGGTTTCATCCAGACGCTCAATCACTTCCTCGTCGCGCGCGTCGTGCTCGGCGTAGCCGAAGCGCCGCTCTTTCCGGCGGGCGCAAAAGTGATCCATGAATGGTTCGCCGTGCGCGAGCGAGGCGGCCCAACCGGCACGTTCATTTCCTCCTCGACGATTGCGCCGATGATCGCGCCGCCGCTGCTCACGGTGCTGATGCTCTCGTTCGGCTGGCGTCCGATGTTCGTCATCATGGGCGTGCTCGGCGTGCTGGTGTCGATCGGCTGGTACGCGGTCTATCGCAACCGCGATCAGGTCGCGCTGAGCGCCGACGAAACCGCATGGCTCGAAGACGGCGCGAAAGAGCCGCCGCGCGCGAAGGGCATCAGCTTCGCCGAATGGGGCATGCTGCTCAAACTGCGCAACACGTGGGGCATGATTTTCGGCTTCATGGGCGTGATCTACATGGTCTGGCTCTACCTCACGTGGCTGCCGGGCTACCTGGAGAAAGAGCGCCATCTGAGCATCGCGCACACGGGCTGGCTCGTGGCGATTCCCTATGTGTTCGGCACCATCGGCATGGCGGGCAGCGGTTTTATCGCCGATTACCTGCTCAAGCGCGGCGTCGCGCCGATCCGCAGCCGCAAGTGGCCCGTGTGCATCGGGCTGATCGGCGCCGCCGCGTTCACAGTGCCCGCTGCCTACACGCCGAGCACAGCGCTCGCCATCACCTACGTTTCGCTCGCGATGTTCTTCGTCAATCTCGCCAGCGGCAGCGCATGGGCGCTCGTGAGCATCGCCGCGCCGCGTCATCTGGTGGCGTCGCTCGGCAGCATGCAGAATTTCGGCGGCTATCTCGGCGGTTCGTTCGCGCCGGTCATCACGGGCATCGTGGTCGATCAGACGCATTCGTTCGTCAACGCGCTGCTCATTAGCGCGGCGATCGCGTTCGCCGCGGCCTTCGTCTATCTCTTCGTCGTGAAGGAAGTGAAACCCGACGAAGCGACGCACGCCGCCGCCGCGCAAACCACCTGATTTCAGGCACTTTTCTCGAACAGACAAACACAGAGCGAACATCATCATGACATTCCAGGCCAATCTTCTCGAAGGCAAAGTCGCGCTCGTCACGGGCGGCTTCTCCGGCATCGGCGCGGCCATCGCGAACCGCCTCGCGCAACTCGGCGCGCGCACGGTCGCGGCCGGTCTGCCGCCGCCGGCCGGCACGCCCGACGCGCTCGACGCCGCCGTGCAACGCGCGACGCTCGATGTGCGCTCCTCCGACGACGTCGCTGCGTTGATCGGCCAGTGCGACCGGCTCGACATCGTCGTGAATTGCGCAGGCGTGATCAGCCGCGTGGAGGAACACGAAATCGAGGTGTTCGAGCGCGTGCTCGATATCAATCTGAACGGCACGATGCGCGTGTGTTCGAGCGCGCGCGAGTTGCTGCGCGTGTCGTCGGGCTGCATCGTCAATACGGCGTCGATGCTGAGCTTTTTCGGCGGCGGACTCGTGCCTGCCTATAGCGCGAGCAAGGGCGGCGTGGCGCAGCTCACGCGCTCGCTCGCGATTGCCTACGCCGCGGATGCGATTCGCGTGAACGCCATCGCGCCCGGCTGGATCGCGACGCCGCTCACGCAGGCCTTGCAGGACGACAGCAGCCGCTCGCAAGGCATTCTCGAACGCACACCGATGAAGCGCTGGGGCCTGCCCGAGGAAGTGGCGAACGTGACGGCGTTTCTGTGCTCGCCGGCCGCTTCGTTCATGACGGGCGCGATCGTGCCGATCGACGGCGGCTATCTCTGCGCCTGAATGTCGTGTGCCGCGTCTCGCGTGCCCGGCGCGGATTTTCGCCCGCCGGGTTTGCGGGCATAATGGCGCGACCCGCGGCCTGGCCGCCTGTTCAATTTGCCCGCTCGCTTGCCGATGTCGAACGCCGATAAGTCCGCCCCGCCCGCATCATCCGCATCGCCCTCGTCCGCCACGGCGGTCGCGGGCGCCGCCGCGTTCTCGAAGTTCATCGCGGTCCTGCAACTGATCGCCGACGCCGACACGCCGCCCAACGTCGCGAAGCTCGCGGCGGCGAGCGGCTATCCGCGTCCGACCGTGCATCGCATCGTCGCGGCCTTGCAGGCCGAGGGGCTGGTCGTGGCGCATGGCGGCGGCAATACCTTCGGGCTCGGTGCGCGCCTCGTCAATCTCGCGAGCCGCGCCTGGGAACGCTCCGATCTGCGCATCGCGGCCGTCGACGCGCTCATGGAACTGCGCAACGTGACCTCGGAAACCGTGCATCTCGCGGTGCCGAGCGACGGCGAAATGGTCTACATCGAGAAGCTCGAAAGCCCGCACGCGGTGCGCATGGCCTCGCGCATCGGCACCCGCGTCTCACTGACGTCGAGTTCGGTCGGCAAGGCCTGGCTCGCGACGCTCAGCGCCGCCGAGCGCGAGCCGCTGCTCGAACGCGCGCCGCGCAAGCGCTTCACCGAACACACGATGACCGATCTCGATGCGATCCGCCGCGAGATCGAGCTCACGGCGCAACTCGGCTACGCCGAAGACCGCGAGGAAAACGAGCCGTCGATCTGGTGCTACGGCGCGGCGATTCTTGGCGCGGACGGACGCGCGGCGGGCTGCATCAGCATCAGCATGCCGATGTTCCGCCGCGAGGCCGACGCGCAACGCCACTATATCGAGCCGCTGCTCGCGGCCTGCCGCACAATTACCGCGCGGCTCGGGCCGGTTGCGGCGCGCTGAAGTTTAGAGCGAACGCCGCGCGCGATTCACATACCCGGCGGTATTCAGATACCGGTCAATCAAGCTGAAGAAATGGGCCGCGCCGCCGTCACCAACACGGCGGCGCGACTATCGCCGAAACGTCAATGACCGCGCGAAGGGCGATGGGCGTGCGTATCGAGTTGGCCGTCGAAGGCGTCCGCCTCGTCGCTACCCGAAGGACCACGCGCGCACAGGCTGATAACACCCGCGAGCAGCGCCGCGGCGGCGAGCATGGCGAGGCCGTATCCATAACCCGAGGTCGTCGCGCGCACATAGCCGATCACATACGGCCCGGCGAATCCGCCGAGATTGCCGATCGAATTCGCGAGCGCGATGCCCGCAGCGGCAGCCGTGCCCGAAAGAAACGTCGTGGGCAGTGCCCAGAATGCAGGCAGCGCGCCATAGCCGCCGACGGCCGCGAGCACGAGTCCCGCGATCACCACGAGCGGCTGGCTGGACGACGCCGCGAGCGCGAGCCCCACCGCCGCGACCGTACACGCACAGGCCAGATCGATGCGATATTTGCCGCGCCGGTCGGCCAAGCGTCCCCACACCAGCATCGTGATCGCGCCCACCACGAACGGAATCGCGTTCACGGGACCGACCCAATGTTCGGCGAGGCCGAGCGACTTCATGATCTGCGGCTGCCAGAGCACGAGGCCGTTATTGGCCGTCACGATCAGGAAGTAGATCAGGCCGAGCAGCAGCACATGCGGATTCGCGAGCGTCTGGCCGAGCGAGAGCTTGTGCTTGCGCGCGCGTTCGGCGGCTTCGGTGCGGATCTGCGTATCAAGCCAGTCGCGCTCGTCGGCGTCGAGCCAGCGCGCCTTGGACGGCGCATCGCTGAGATAGCGCAGCGTGATGATGCCCATCACCACCGAGGGCAGCCCTTCGAGAATGAACAGCCATTGCCAGCCCGCGAGGCCGAGCAGGCCATCCATGCGCAGAATGAAACCGGAAACGATCGAGCCGAGCGCCGTCGAGACCGGATTCGCGAGCATGAACAGTCCGATGATCTGCGCACGATAACGCGACGGAAACCAGAACGTCAGATAGAGAATCACGCCCGGAAAGAAGCCCGCTTCGGCCGCGCCCAGCACGAAACGCAGCGTCATGAAGCTGGCCGGTCCCTTGACGAGCGCGCCGCACGCCGAGACGATGCCCCACGTGATCATGATGCGCGCGAGCCAGATCCGCGCGCCCGTTTTCGCGAGCGCGAGATTGCTTGGCACTTCGAACAGAAAATAGCCGATAAAGAAAATGCCCGCGCCCCAGCCGAACAGCGACGCGGTCAAGCCCAGATCGCGGTTCATCGTGAGCGCGGCGAAGCCGACGTTCACGCGGTCGAGGAACGCGAAGAAATACAGCAGGATCAGAAACGGCATCAGGCGCCGCGTGACCTTGCTCATGGTGCGCTTTTCGAGCGCGATATCGGTGTTCATGGGTGTCTCCTCACCTCTGTCCAGCTTGTGACGCTGCTTTATTCGTTGACGATTTCGTGAATGGCGCGCGCCACGTTGCGCGGCGCGCGCCGGTCATGCGCCGATCAGGATCGGATCAGCTTCCAAGCTTCGCGGCGATGGCGTCCGGGCGCGGAATCGGCGCGACGGCACCGAAGCCTTGCGTCGACAGCGCCGCCGCCGCGTTGGCGTAGCGCGCCGCGTCCTCGGGCGTGTCGCCGGCCGCGAGACGCGCGACGAACGCGCCATCGAAACAATCGCCCGCGCCCGTTGCATCGACGACATTCACGGCATGTCCCGCGATGCGCGTGCGCTGTGCGCCGCGCGCCACCAGCACGCCGTCGCCGCCCAGCTTCAGGCAGACAACGCGCACGCCGAGCGCCAGATAGTGCGCGACGATCGCTTCAGGATCGTTCAGACCCGTGAGCGTTTGCGCGTCTTCGAGGCTCGGCAGCATGTAGTCGACTTCGCGCGCCGTTGCTTCGATCACCGCGCGCGCCCGCGCCAGCGGCCAGAGCTTGAGGCGCACGTTCGGGTCGTAGCAGATCGACGCGCCCGCGCGCCGCGCAATCGCCATCGCTTCGAACACCGCGTCGCAGGCGCTCGCGCTAATGGCTTGCGAGATGCCCGAGACGTGCAAAAAACGCGTGCCCGCCAGCAGTTCGCGCGGCAGCGTTTGCGGCGACATGCGGCTCGCCGCCGAATCCTTGCGCAGATAGCTGAACGCATGGCCGCTCGTATCGTGCGTCACGAAATAGACGCCCGTATGCGCCTGCGCATCGCGCTCGACGCCCTGCACGTCCACGCCTTCTTCGCGCCACAGATCGAGGAACAGCTTGCCGAACGCATCGTCGCCGAGGCGCGTGACGTAGCCGACGCTCGCGCCCTGCCGCGCCGCCGCCACGCAGAAGTTCGACGTGTCGCCGCCGAAGCCTTGCAGGAACTGCCGCGCGTCGTCGGAGGCCGACTGGTTGAACTCGATCATCGGCTCGCCGAGCGCGAGGATCGCAGGCACGGCAGCGGGCACGGCGGCGGACTTCACGTCAGATGCGGCCATATTTCGCGAGTCCCTTGCGCAGCGACTTTTCGCCGATGATCAGGCGCGCCTGCTCCAGTTCGCGCGCGTCGATCTCTTCGGACATCTTGAGCACGGCTTCGGCATGCTCGCGCGGCACGACCACCACGCCATCGATATCGGCCACGATGATGTCGCCCGGATTCACTTTCACGCCGCCGCATTCCACTTCGATATTGGCGGCGAGCGTCGTGAATCGGCCCACCGTCGTGCCCGGCGAAACCGAGCGCGAATAGACCGGGAAATCGTAGTCACGGCGGATCTCCGTGATATCGCGCACGCCGCCGTCGAGAATCGCGCCCGCGTGGCGATTCGCCACCGCGCCCGCCGTCATCAGGCCGCCCCACACGGCCACGTTCTGCTCGCCGTAGATGCCGATCACGATTACGCTGCCTTCCGGCGATTCGTCGATGGCGTCGAGCGCGTGTTGCGGCGGGACTTTTTCATGCGTGGGCGCTTCGAGAATCGTCACGGCCGGACCGACGATCTTGCGTTCGTTGATGCGCGGCTTGATCGTCTGATCCATAAAGCCGCGGCGACCCGCGATCAGGTCCACCGCGTCGGCCACCGAGGCCGTCGCCACTTTTTCGAATCCGCTGATGAGCGCTTGCAGTTCCATAAACTTCACTCCTTGTTCCATGCTTTCGATAGCATGACTAATCAATCGAACAACAGCCACGCCCGAACATCGTGCGCCGCCGTCTGCCTTCGTTATGCGCAAATGCGCCAGCCGTGTGCGCTTAAACAGCGCCCCACGGATTCACCCAATGTTTCGGCTGATCGCCGCCGAGCACGCGTGCCACTTCCTGCGCGGCCTTCGTCTGCAGTTCCGCCACCGAGTCTTCCGAATACCAGCCGGTGTGATCGGAGAGCACCGCGTTTTCGCACTTGAATAGCGGATAATCGGCACGCGGCGGCTCGTTCTCGAACACGTCGAGGCCCGCGCCGAAGATCGCGCCACGTTGCAGCGCATCGATCAGCGCCGCTTCGTCGATCAGGCCGCCGCGCGCCGTATTCACGAGGATCGTGGTCGGCTTCATGCGCGCGAGACGCGCGGCGTTGATGAGCTTGCGCGTATCCGGCGTGAGCGGCGAATGCAGCGAGATGTAATCGCTTTGCGCGCAGAGCGTGTCGAGATCCACGCACTCGACGCCCGGCGTTTTGGCGGGATCGAGAAACGGGTCATAGACCAGCACGCGCGCCACGCCCATGCCGCGCATCTTGCGCTCGAAGGCACGCGCGATGCGCCCATAACCGACGAGCCCGAGCGTGCGTCCGGCGATGCGGTACATCTTCTGCTCGCGCGAGACATTCCACGCGCCTTCGCGTACCGCGATGTCACGGCGCACCGTGTAGCGCGCGACCGCCATCAGCAGCGCGAGCGCCTGATCGCTGACTTCTTCCACGCCGTAATCGGGCACGTTCGCCACGTAAATGCGCTTGTCGCGCGCGGCATCGAGATCGACGTTATCGACGCCGATGCCATAACGCACGATCGCGCGGCAACGCTGCATCGCCGCGATCGCGGCCGCATTCACAGGCGATTCGCGCACCAGCAGCGCGTCGGCGTCGGCGGCCACTTCGCGCACGCGCGCGGCGTCGCCGTGGCACGGCAGCACCACCACATCGGCATTCACGGCCGCCAGAATCCGCTGCTCCGTTTCATACGAACCGTAGCCATCGTCGATCACGACCACGCGTTTGCGCGGCGCACCGCGATCCGCTTCGAGACTTCTGCTTTCCACCCTTGCCTGCCTCCACGACTGCGCGCGATCGAGCTGGATTGCAACCCGAACGCGCGCGAGTTTGCCTGGGCGCGCGCGACCGGTGACTCCGGCCGCGCGGCCCGCGTTACTGCATTCACTGCGATTGCGTTATGGCTTTATTGCGCGCCTCATTGCGCGCCTCATTGCACGCTATAACTGCGTCCGTGCGCCTGCACCTTCCAGATGCGGAAGTTCGGCACGGCGGGATGATCGAAATCCATCGCGTTGTCGACCCACAGATTCAGATGGCCCGCGACCACGTAGAGATTGCCGTCCGGGCCCCAGCTCATCGTGTCGGGCCAGACCATCTCGGGATGGATCACATAGGTCGAAATCTTGCCGGTCTTCTCGTCGCGATACATGATGCCGTTCATCTCAAGCGCGGTCATATAGAGATTGCCCGCGCGGTCGGCGATCATGCCGTCGGTGTTCGAAGGCAGCGTGGCGACGCGCTTGACCGAGGTGCGCAGCGCCGACTCGCTGGTGCTGAAATCGCGCAGCAGCGCGGTATCGAGCGAATACAGCGTGTGGCCGGACAGATTGGTCCAGTAGAGCGTTTTCTTGTCGCCCGAGAGCGCGATGCCGTCCGCGCCCGTGCGCATCGGCGTCTTGCTCAGCACGTTCTGGTTGTCGATACGAAACTGGAAGCCCGCTTCGTCCGTCGTGAAGACGGTCTGGTCGAGCACGCGGCGCGCGCGATTGTGCTTGCGGTCGTAGACGATCAGGCCGCCGTGCAGGTGATCGCAGAAAATGCCCGAGTCGGTGATATAGGCGAAGTCGCGGTCGTTATCGACCACCACGTCGTTGAGGAACGAGCATTTTTTATCGGAATCGGCGTCGCTGAAGGTGTAGCTCTGCAATTCGCGATTCGTCTTGAGGTCCCAGAGCACGAGCTTTTCCGCGCCCGGCGCCGAAGGCTGGCCCGCAATATGGCCCTGGTCGAGAATCCACATCACGTCGTTGCGGTCGATCTCGAAACCGAGCACCGATTGCAGCGCCTGCGGGTCGCCCACCTTGTTCATCGCGAGGCTCGGAAACGGCTGCAAGACCCACTGGCCGTCCTTCTTCACGAGCTTCGAGAGCGTGGCCGGCACCTCGGGGCCGCCCCAGCGCGCCGTGCTCACGTACATATTGCCCTTCGAATCGAGCTTCACGCCTTGCAGCAGCACCTTCTTGTAGGTCTGATTCGCGTCGTAGGCCTGTTCGGCTTTCGCGTCGCCGAGGTCGTAGGGCAAGCGGTTCCATTGCGCCACCACTTCGAGCTTCGGCACCGCCGGTTCACCCTGCGCACCTTGCCCGTCCGACGCGGCCTGCACGCCAGCGGCCGTCATCAGCGCCGCGCCCGCCAGCAGCGCGCTCATCCAGCGGCGCTTTGTAAAAAGCCCCGCCGCTTTCTTGTCGATCTCCTGCATGAAGCCTCTCCTCCGGTCTGTCTTTCTCGTTTGACTTCTTCGTTTGCCGTGCGCGTTTCGAACTGAACTCAAGACGAACCCAGCCCGATCTCACCGCCGACAACTGATATCTTAGATTGCAGATCTCAATACGACAAGGGGGCGTGCTATATTTCGGATCATTGAGGCGCCGCGCAGGATTTCGCGAAACGCGCCGCCCACGTCCCCGTCACGGCACCGGCGCACCAGCCGCCGGTCCTTACGCCCACTGGCTGACCATGAGTATCGAAAAACTGGGGGAACGCCCGAAGTCCCTCACGTCTATTGCGAAAGAAAGCATCCGTCGCGCGATCGTCGACGGTCATCTGGCGTTTGGCAGCCAGCTCTCCGAGAACGTGCTCGCCGGGCAGCTCGGCGTGAGCAAGACGCCCGTGCGCGAGGCGCTCGTGCAACTGAAGCTCGAAGGGCTTGTGGAAGTGCAGCCGCAATCGGGCACCTATGTGTTCCAGCCGACCGTGGAGCAGGTGCGCGAGATTTGCCGCTTTCGCGAGATCGTCGAGTCGTCGGCGCTGGAACTGGCGATGAAGGCCGATAGCGCCGCGCTCGCCGACGCGCTGTCGCAAGCGCTCATGCCCGCGAACAACACGAACGACACGAACGACACGAACAACGCAAGCGGCGCGCACGACGGACGCGCGCGCGATCACGACGCCGCCTTTCATGGCGCGATCGTCGCCGCATGTGGGAACGCGTATTTGCAGCAGGCGTATCAACTCGTCGCCGACAAGATTCACGCGCTGCGCGCGCGTCTGTCGGTCGCCGACGAAACCGTCGATTCCTGCCAGGACACCCATGCGCACATCATGGAACTCGTGCGCGAGGGCAATGTGAAGAAGGCGTGCACGGAGTTGCGCACGCATATTCGCAGCACCGAGCATTCGTATATCCGCGCCAGCCAGGGCCCGACGCCCGCGCCCGCCGATGCGCCGCAAGCGGCCCTGCATCACGCGATTGCGGGCCGTTGATCACTGCTTGCCTCTTGCTTGTCTCTGCTCTCTACTGCTGATCAAACCGCCTCACGCATCTTCAGCGCTGCGTGGCGGCCTGTCCAATCCGTATTGCTGATCTGCCCTATCACCGGGTCTGATAACAGAAAAAGGTGCCGGCGCCGCGCGTCCTGATCGCGCGAAAGCCGGCACAAGGGCACACTCTCATTCCTCTTACGCTCAGCCTCCCCCGAGGCTAGGCGACAGCGCGCGGAAGATGTGGATGAACGCCGGTCCCATCAGCACGGCAAGCAGCGTGGGAAAGATGCAGAACATCAGCGGAAACAGCAGCTTCAGCGCGATCTTCGCGGCTGTTTCCTCGGCGCGCATGCGCCGCCGCGTGCGCAGCGTATCGGACAGCACGCGCAAGGACGTGCCGATGCTGGTGCCGAAGCGCTCGGCCTGAATCAGCATGGTCGCGAAGCCGTCGATGTCCTCCACGCCGGTGCGCATCGCGAAGTTGCGCAGCGCCTGCTCCTTCGAAAAACCCGAGCGCAATTCGAGCAGCAGCAGATCGAGTTCGTCGGCGACCACCGGGCTGCGCAGGCGGATTTCCTCGGCCACTTTCATCATCGCCGCGTCGAGCCCGAGACCGGCTTCCACGCACACGGTCATCAGATCGATCGCATCGGGGAAGTCCTCGAAAATCTGCCGGCGGCGGCGCGAGGCGCGTTGCCTGAGCACGAGTCCCGGCAGGTAATAGCCGATGCCCGCGAAGGCGACGAGCGCGAGCGGCAGCACCGCCGTGTTCGGACGCAGCGTCGTGCCGACGAGCGTGAGCGAAGCCGCCAGCGGAAGCGCGAGCGCGAGAGCCGTGCGCATGCCGAGAAAGACCGCGACCGCGCCCGGCGAGCGCCAGCCCGCGTTCATGAGGCGCACGCGCAGCGCCGAAACGTCGCCGCCCTGGCCGGGTGCGGAGAGCTTCGAGAGCGGCGCGGACATCTGCGCGAAGCGCTCGACCCACACCGGCTTGTCGTTGCCCGCGTCGAGCTCGCCAGGCTCGATTCGCTGACCGGCCGCGCGCGCCCCGGCCGCCTGCTCCGCGCGCCGCCGCAAGGTGCGCGGCATGAGGGCGTAGAGCGCGCTCAAGGTGAGCACGAACACGCCGCCGAACAGGCCGATCAACACGGCCCACTGCTTCAGATCCAGCGTCTGCATGATTTCCCCCGTCCGTCTATTCGTTATCGATGTTGCCGATCTTGTCGATGCCGTCGATGTGCGTGATCCGCCGCGCCGCGCTCACACGCGGATGCGTACGATCCGGCGAATCCAGAAGGCCCCGCAGATCATCGAGATCACGATGCCGTCGAGCAGCCGGATGCCGACCGGGTCGGTCCAGAACGGATCGAGAAAGTCGGGGTTGACGACGCTGATGATCGCCGCCGAGCCGATCGGCAACATGCCGAGCACCCACGCCGAAAGTTTCCCTTCCGCCGACAGCACGCGCACCTTGTCGAACAGCTTGAAGCGCTCGCGGACCAGCCACGCGATGCTGTCGAACAGTTCGGCGAGATTGCCGCCGGTCTCGCGCTGGATCAGCACCGCGATCACGAGGTAGCGCAGATCGCGCACCGGCATGCGATTCGCGAGGCCGCACAGCGCGTCGTTCAGCGAAATGCCGTAGTTGATCTCGTCGAAGGTGGTGCGGAATTCGCCGCCCGCGGGTTCGGGAAACTCGGTGCCCGCCATGTCGATCGCGCTGGAAAACGCATGGCCTGCGCGCAGCGCGCGTCCGAGCATGTCGCAGATCTCGGGCAATTGCCGCTCGAAATGACGCAGCCGGCGCAAGCGGTGGTGGCGCACGTAGAGCACCGGCAGCAGCGCAGCCGCCAGCGCCCCGCTCAACGCCGCCACCAGCGGCAGGTTCGCGAGCGACGCGCCCGCCAGCACGGCGAGCCCGAACCCGGAACAGGTCGCGCACAGACGGCCGAGCGACCAGGGCAGGCCCGACTGCATCAGCCACGCGTCGAGCGAATGCAGCCAGGGCAGCGCGCGCGCGAGCGGCGTGGCCGCGCCGAGCCGCCGCGCCTTGAGGATCGAGAGCGCCTCGCTGCGCGACTTGCTGCCCACCGTCAGCGATTCGAGGCGCGCCGCGAGCCGTTTCGCCGCCGCGCCATGGCGGCCGTTCCACCAGACCCAGGCGGTCTGGCAGCTCATGACCACCGCAACGAACAGCAGCACGGCGGCGGTGAGGAAGGTCGTGTTCATATCGTCTCCTTGAGGACGCTGAGCGCGCTCACGCCACGTCAAAACGGCGGCCCGGATCGAACACCGTGTCGGGCAGATTCACCCCGAACGCGGCGAGCCGGTCGCCAAAGTGCGGGCGCACGCCGCTCGCGCAGAAGTGGCCGCGAATATTGCCCGCCGCGTCGATGCCGGAGCGCTTGAACGTGAAGATCTCCTGCATGTTCACGACGTCGCCTTCCATGCCGGTGATTTCCGAAATGCTCATGATGCGGCGGCGTCCATCGGTCAGACGCGCGACCTGCACGATCACCGAAATCGCCGAGGCGATCTGCTGACGCATCGTGCGCGGCGGCAGCGAGAGCCCGCCGAGGCTGATCATGTTTTCCAGACGCGTGAGCGCGTCGCGCGGCGTGTTCGCGTGGATCGTCGCGAGCGAGCCTTCGTGGCCGGTGTTCATCGCGTTGAGCATGTCGAGCGCTTCCTCGCCGCGCACTTCGCCGAGGATGATGCGGTCGGGCCGCATGCGCAGCGCGTTGCGCACGAGCGAGCGTTGCGTGATCTCGCCGCGTCCCTCGATGTTGGGCGGACGCGTTTCGAGCCGCAGCACGTGGGTCTGGCGCAGTTGCAGTTCGGCGGCGTCCTCGATCGTGACGATGCGTTCGTCGTCGGGAATGAAGGCCGACAGCACATTGAGCAGCGTGGTCTTGCCGCTGCCCGTGCCGCCCGAGACGAGGATGTTGATCTTCGCGCGCGCGAGCCCGTTGAGCACCTCGGCCATCGGCGGCGTGAGCGTTTGCAGCGCGACCAGATCTTCGATCAGGAGCGGCTTCACGGCGAAGCGGCGGATCGAGACGAGCGGACCGTCGACCGCGAGCGGCGGAATGATCGCGTTCACGCGCGAGCCGTCGGGCAGACGCGCGTCGACCATCGGGCTCGATTCGTCGATCCGGCGGCCCACGCGCGAGACGATCTTCTCGATCACCTTCATCAGATGCGCGTCGTCGTAGAACGTGACGTCGGTGAGTTCGAGCCGGCCTTTGCGCTCGACATAGGTCTGATGCGCGGTGTTCACGAGAATGTCCGACACGCCCGGATCGCGCAGCAGCACCTCGATCGGGCCGAAGCCGAACATCTCGTCGTAGACGTCGATGGCGAGCTGGCGGCGTTCGAGATCACTCGCGGGCGCCTTCTGTTCTTCGAGCAGGCGCGCGATCAGCGTGGCGATCTCCTGGCGGATCTGGTCCTGCGGCATGCGCGTGAGGCGTTCGAGTTCGACGCGGTCGAGCACCGCCTGATGCATCTCGTACTTGAGCTTGCGATAGGCGTCCGACTTGATCGAGGCCGCCGCCGCAGCCGCCGCGGCAGCCGCTGCCGTCGAGCTGGCCGATGCACTGGCGCCACCCGCGCCCGTTTTCGCCGATTCGGCGAGCGCCGGTTCGATGCGCTGGGAAAAAATCTGGTCACGTAGCGACATGGCGTGTCTCCGTTAAAGGGTGCCGAGCTTCGGCGCGCCCTGGCGTCCGACGAAGCGTGCGAGCATCGACTCGCGCTTGACGCGCGCGCCGCCGTTGGCGCGCTGCGGCGTGACGATGTCGGCGGCGAGCGTTTGCAGGCTGCGCGTCACGGCGCTGCTGCGCGCGGCTTCGGCGATCGGCACGCCGTGGTTGATGGCTTCGCCGACCGCGCGGGCGTCGTCGGCGATCGTGAGTTGCGGCTTGATGCCGAGCACGCCGGGCGCGGCCTCGCGCGCGGCGTCGTCGTGGCGCGTGAGGCGGTTGAGCACGAGGTGCAGGCTGTCCTGCGCGTATCCGAGCGCGTGCAGGATGTCGAGCAGGCGCCGCCCCGCGCGCAGATGCGGCATGCTCGCCTGCAGCACCACATGAATCTCGCTGCTGCGGTCGAGCGCGAGCATCGACACGGGATTGATGCTCGGCCCCAGATCGAGAATCACGAAGTCATAGCGCGGCATCGCCACGCCGAGAATCCATTCGAGCCGTTCCGCGCGGATCTCGGCCGCTTTCACCGGATCGCCCGCACCCGCCAGAATGTCGAAGTGCGGGCCCGCGTGCGTGACGCTCGCTTCGAAGAACGCCACGTCCATGCGGTCGACCTGGGCGCTCAGTTGTTCGAGCGTCGAGGGCGGCGCTTCGCCGGTCACGAGAAACGCGGCATCGCCGTAAAGCTGGTTCAGATCGATCAGCAGCGCGCGGCGCTGATGCGTGCTCGCGATCATGTGCGCGACGTTGGCCGCGATGAAGCTCGCGCCCACGCCGCCCTTGCACGAGACGAAGGAAATCACGCGCGTCGATTGCACGGCCGCCGCGCTGCGCTGCTCGCCCGCGCGTTGCAGCGCGTCGCCGATCGCGCGGCGCTCCGGCTCGCCCGTGATGACGTCGCGAAAGCCCGCGCGCATCGCCGCGATCAGCGCCTCGGGCGAGGCTTCGGGAATCAGCAGGATGCAGGTCAGGCGGTCGTGGCGGCGCGTGAGATCCGCCACGGCGGCGAGGTCGGCGTCGTGCAGCGTGGGCGCATCGACGATCAGCACGTCGAAGGCGTCGAGCGTATCGGCGCGGCCCGCGAGTTGGCCGGGGCGCACCGCCGCGCGCGTCGTGCGGTACGCGCCGCACTCGGCGACCAGCCGCACGAGGCTGCTCAGGCGCGCTTCGTCCGTCGAGGTAATGAGTAAGTCGATCATGATCGTGTGGCTCCGCTAAAGACCGCGTTCACGCGGCCCGTCACTTGATCGCGCTTGCCGCGCGGCCGCAGCGTCGATCGCTGCTGGCAGGCCGCGCGGCTCGCCGCTTCGTGAGTCGCTGACGGGTTGGGTCAGTGACTCGTGCCGCTCGTCACGCCCATCGTGAAGGCGTTGTCGGAAGTGGGCGGCTTCTCGTACGACTCGGTGTAGCGCTTGATCGAGGCCGCTGCGGCCTTGCCGTCGATGCCCGGCGACACGTCGACGTGCTGCGCCGCGTCCGGGTCGATGATCTGCGCGTGCATGGACGTGCGGACCGCTTCGCCGAAATGCGCTTCCCAGATCGGCGAGCTGGTCATGCAGCCGCCGAGCGCGGCGCTCGCCACCGTCATCGCCAGCAGGCGGCCGATGTGTGCATAAAGTGTGTTCATGGCGTTCCCCTTTCCCCGGATCACTGTGCGCCGGCGGCGTGCGCCGCGTCGGCAGGTTCGTCGTGTCCCGCACCGGTGGCCGATGCGAGTCGCCGCGTTGGCTCGCCGCTGTTCGCCGCGTCGGGCGCGGCGGCCGTGGGCGCGGGCGGTGCGGCAGGCGTCGCTGCGGGCGTCGCGGCGGGCGGCGTGGCGGGCGGCGTGGCAGGCGCGGCGGCCGTCGGCCCGGTCGGTGCGGCAGGCGTCGCGGGTGCGGCGGGCGCTGCGGGCACCGGAGCAGGCAACTGAGCGGGCGTTTGCGGCGCGGGCAATTGGTTGTCGTTCTGCGGAGCCGTGCCAGGTGCAGCAGGCGTGGCAGGCGTAGCGGCGGGCGGCGGCGCGAAGCGTCCCGTGTTGCGCGCGGCGCGGCCTTCCATGTTGCCGGTGGCGTAGACGTCGGCTTCGTTAGGCTGCGTGAAGCTGTCGGTCGGCATCGGCAGTTGCGCGAGCGACTTCACGGGCTTCACCAGATGCGGCGTGATGATGAAGACCAGTTCCGTGCGGTCCTGCTGGAACGATGTGCTGCGCAGCAGCGCCCCGAGCACCGGAATCTCGCCGAGTCCCGGCAGCGCCTTGAGCGAGCCCGTCACGTTGTTGCGGATCAGGCCGCCGATCGCGAACGACTCGCCATCGGCCATCTGCACCGTGGTCGAGGCGCGCCGCGTCGTGATGAGCGGCAGGATGGTCTGGCCGCTCACGTTGGCCGCCGTGAGCGTCACGCCCGTGGGCGAAAGCTCCGAGACTTCCGGCGCGACGCGCAGATTGATGTGGCCGTTGCTCAGCACCGTGGGCGTGAACTTGAGCCCCACGCCGAACTCCTGCTCCTGCAGCGTGATCGCCGTCGCGCCCGAGCCCGAGCTTTGCGGCACCGGGATGAACACTTCGCCGCCCGCGAGGAAGGTGGCTTCCTGGCCGCTGATGGTGACGAGATTCGGCTCGGCGAGAATCTTGACGAGCTGGTCGGTCTTTTGCGCGTCGATGGCGAACTTGAGCGGCAGATTGTTCGCCTTCGAGAAGCCCAGTGCGCTCGACGCCCCCGCGAGCAGATTGCTCACGAGCGCGCCTTGCCATGAGCCGAAGCCCCCCTGGATGTTGACGGCCGAACCGAGCTGGTCGAGCAGCGTCTTGTCCACTTCGGCCACCTTCACTTCCAGCATCACCTGCTGCGGCGTATCGACGGAGAGCATGTTGAGCACGCCGCCGTTGGCCTTCTGGTTGCTGCTGCCCTCCTTGCTCACGCCGAACGCGCGGGCGATCTCCACAGCCTGCGCCGCCGCCTGCGCGCTCGACACCCGGCCCGCGAGCACGAGATTGTCGGCGGCCGTCGACACGCGGATGTCGCGTTCCTCCGGCATCAGCTGGCCGAGCGCCGCTTGCAGGCCGCCCGCATCCGCGCTGACGATCACGTCGATCACCTGGCACGCACCGCTGCGTCCCTGCACGATCATGTTGGTGGTGCCCACCGACTGGCCGACGAGATAGAGCGTCTGCGGTGAGACCATGGTGGCCTGCGCGATCTCGGGGTTGCCGAGCGTGCGGTTGCGCACCGGTTCATCGACCGGCACCAGCACCGACTTGCCGAGCGGCACCACGACGTTGCGCTCCGAATGGACTGCGCCGACGCAACTCGGCCCGCGCAGCGGTCCCGCCACGGCCTTCGGCGCGCCGGCCGCCGGCGTCGGCGCCATGCTGATGGTCATCTGCATCGGTCCCTTGCCCATCGGCGCGGGCGCGGTGAGCGCGCCCTTCGAGAGCACCGCGCCTTCCGCGAGTTCCTGGGTCACGCCGGGCGTGCTCGCGAGCAGTCCCGAACAGACCATCAAGGCCGTGGCCGCGAGCGCCGGACGGCGGTCTCGCCCTTGCGCCGAAGCGGCGCGCTTGCTTTGCTTGTTCATGGCTTAACACCCCGTATCGAATCTTGTGGATCGCCGGGCGCCTTGCGGCGCTCGCGTCTGTCTGCCTCGTGCGACTTGTGCTGCGTTGCCGTGGTCGCGGCGCGCTGCGTTGTCTGTTGCCCGATTACTGCCTGTTTAAATCGTTAGTACTACTGCTATCCATTGCCGAAGCCGTTCCGTCCATGCGAGCGGCTGCCCCTTAAAAACACTCCTGACTGCCGGTCACGCCCGAGAGCACGCCGATGCAATCGCGCTTGACCTCCTGACGCGCGACGTACTTCACGTGCACGGGCTTCGGTGCGGGCGCGGGTGCCTGAACCGGCGCGGGCGCCTTTTCGTCGAGCAGCGTCTGCTTGGTCGCGCCGCCGGTGCTGCCGCTGTCGCGGTCCACCTGATTGCGCAGCACGAGCGACAAGGTGCCGACGCTGCGTGCGAGATCGAGCTTTTCAGCCTGTTCGGGCGTCACTTCGAGCGTCACCGCGTTGACCACCTTCGGCGCCGTGTCGTCGCGATTGACCTGCTGCGCGACGGCCAGCACGAGAATCTTTTCGAGCACGATCTTCGAAATGCTTTCCTGGTTGTCGGCGCGTTTGGTGGCGCCATCGGCCTGTTGCGTGTTCACGATCACATCGACGTAATTGCCCGGCAGCGCGAAGCCCGCGACACCGACCACATCGTTGACGCGCACCGTGATCGCACGACGACCGGCCCCGATCACCGCCGACAAACCGCCCTTGGTGCCGATGGGCGCGAGCTTCGCCTCGAGCACGGGTTCGCCGTGCGTGAGACCGACGCGCACCACGCGGCCATCGAGCGACTTCGGCGTGGTGAATGCGCCGGGCGGTACGCTGTCGCGCGGCCAGTTGACGGTGCGCACCATCGCTTCGTTGATGGGCTCGCCGAGATTGATGTCGTTGGCGGCGACCGCGACGGGCACGGTCGAGCCCGACGATGTCTGCACGAGCCAGCGCGACGCGAACACCACGGCGGCGAGGCCGGCCAGCATGGCGATCGCCAGCATGGCAAGAGCACGGCTGTTTTTCATGACTTCCTCCGTCAAAAACGCGTCGTCCGGCAGGGGGCCTCGCGCCGCTTGCACACGGTCCGTCCAGGCTGGCCGGACTCGATGACTGATGACTGGTTACTGAATGGATTGGTAGAGCACGATGAGCGTGCCGGCGGCAATCGCTCCCGCGTAGGGAATCGTGCCGACCGAGCCGCCCGGCAGATGCTCGAGCGAGCCGCGTCCGCGTGAGCCGTGCAGCATGTCGCCGAACAGCCAGACGACGTTCGTGCACAGCGTGCGCAGCCGCCCTCGGACGATGACGATGGCGAGCGCCCAGGCGCCGCCGATCAGCCCGGCGAACAGCGCGACGCCGAGCGTGGCATCCGCGCCGAGCCAGCCGCCCACGAGCATGAGCAGTTTGACGTCGCCGGCCGCCATGCCGCCGAGCAGATACACCGGAAAAAGGAGCGCGAAACCCGTGAGCACGCCGGCGAGCCAGTGAAGGCCGCCTGCCTGTGCGCCGTGGAGCCAGAGCTGCGCCGCGAGCGAGGCGACAAGGCCGGCCGCGATGAGCAGATTCGGCACACGCCGTGCCGTGAGGTCCGTGCTGGCCGCGAAGATGACCGACAAGGTCACGCCAAGCGGTATCGGCTGTGCCGAAAGATGTGCGATGATCATGATGTACCCCGTTACGATTTTTGTTGTTCGAGCTATTTTTTAAGCTCTTTTCAATCTGTTATGCCCCCGATCACAGCACCTGGTCTATGCGCGTGAAGCCTTGCGCGGTGCTGTATCTTCCGGCTGGTCGAGCGCCGGTCTTTTATTCGTTATCTGAAACCAGGTGGGCGCTCACGGCGCCCACCCGTGTCACGTCCCGGTCAGGACTTCGGCAGGGCGTTCGACATCTTGGTGAACGCGGTGTTGATCTGCGTGCCGAGCGTCGTGACGATCGTCACGATCACTGCCGCGATCAGCGCGACGATC
>NZ_CAJZAR010000047.1:0-8647 GCF_914484835.1 Paraburkholderia tropica | reverse complement strand
TTGCCGTAGCGATAAGCTTTTGCATGATTAACCCCTTGGATGTGGAATGTAATTTGTTGCCCGAAACTGAGTGGATGCTCCCTGCCCCCACCCTTCCTACTTCTTCGTCACTTCGTCGTCAGGACTTCGGCATCGCGGTCGAGATCGCGGTGAACGCGTTGTTGATCTGCGTGCCGAGCGTCGTGACGACCGTCACGATCACTGCCGCGATCAACGCGACGATCATCCCGTACTCGACGGCCGTTGCGCCGCGCTCGTCCTGGATGAAGCCCTTTGCCGCGGCGATAAGTGCTTGCATGATTAACTCCCTGAGTTTGATTAATCCCCCCCCGAGTTACCTCAGGTCTCCTGGGCGATCGCACTTCGTTTTTCATTGCGCCGCTCAGGTGATTCCGTTTTACGCGCCCCGCAATTCGTCTAATGTTGGCTTTCGCACGCTAATCGCGATTTACGGCAATAAACCGGGTTTTCCATTAATACCTGATTTCGTTTTAGCGCATTAATTGAAATTGAGATTGATTATCATCCAGAGATGCGACGGATAAACCGAAAATCTTCAGGGAATTCCCCAATCAATTCTTTCCGCGCACGGCCGATAACCGACCATGCTTATATTTGCTCAGGCAGCAATCCCAGTCTGCACGGGGGTTCCAGAGATCACAGGAAGGCCTGACGCAGCCGCTCCAGAAAAGCTTTTTTTCATGCAGTCGCCGTATAAACTGGTATATAGCGATCAACAAAAGTCAGGTTATTTTTTAGCGTTGACACAGAAAATTACCGTACAAACCCGCATAAAAACTCGCCACCAATCCATTTTCCGTCAGAAGCGTGCGAAACGCTTAAAAAATAATGTGCCGATTAAAATATAACGACCGTTCTGAACGCACTGGATCATCTCCAAAAATAGAAACGTTTCCATTAAACATTTTTTGAAGACCGCACCACTCTCTGCGCGATTGGTTTGATTCCGCACGCAAGCCACTGGCAATTCGTAATAGATTTGCTCGGACTGACAGCCGTGCGCCCTCGGACCGGGCGGGCGACACCGACAAGCGGCAAGCCACGGCACGTGCTGACAGCCCTACAAGAAAGGAGACCAATCATGCACAAGTACATGAGTGCCGCGACTTCCAGCACGGTTGCGGGTCAGCGGGGGAATCGCAGCAACGGCGCAGGGCGCGCACGCCTGGCTAGTTCCGGGCAGCAGCGGCAACAACGGCAACGGGGGCAACGAGGGCAACGCGGCTCGGCGATCGTCGAATTCGCGCTCGTGCTGCCGCTGCTGCTGATCCTGCTGTTCGGCATCGTCGAGCTGGGCTTCGTGCTCTACGACAAGACGGTCATCACGAGCGCGAGCCGCGCGGCCGTGAGGCAAGGCGTGGCGTTCGGCGAAACCGCCACGGGCACGCCCTACTATATGGCCCCCGCCACGGTCAGCCAGATCGCCACGGGCGGCCTCACGACCATGCTGATCAACTTCAACTCGTCGAATCAGCCCAGCGTCACGCTATCGAGTTGCACGGCGGCGAACAGCTGCACGACGGGCGTGGGTTGCAGTGCGGGCAATTCGTTGACCGTGACCGTCAGCTACACGTTTCAGGGACTCTTGCTCGGCGCGGCGCTCAGCCCGTTTCCGGCCGCGTTCAACAACCTGCTCACGCTGACCTCGTCAACGATGATGAGTTGCGAATAACGGCGCGCAAGCCCGCACTAGAGGAGTCCACAGCATGAACAAGATCTTTACGGGACGCCGCGCGCGCCGTGAGCGCGGCGCGGTCGCCGTCCAGGTGGCCTTGCTGCTGATCACGCTGCTCGGCTGCGCCGCGATGGCGCTCGACATCGGACGCTGGGTCGTCGTGCGTCATCAGTTGCAGAACGCCGCCGACGCCGCCGCACTCGCCGGCGTGCGCACACTGCCGGGCCAGCTGGCGGCGAGCGCCGTGCCCGCCGTCTGGGCGACCGCCACGACCGCCGCGACCACCGCCGCCACGCAATATGCCTCGGCGAACAACGCCAACGGCCAGGCGGCCAGCGCGCAAACCATCAGCGTCGGTTACTGGGACGTCGCCAACGTGCCGTCGAGCGTGCCGTCGTCGCTGCCGCAGACCATCACCTCGACGACAGTCAAGCCCGCGGTGATCGTCACGGTGAGCCTCGCGGGCGGCGCGAATCTGCCGCTCGTGCTCGGCGCGCTCGTGGGCGTGCCGTCGTTGCAGGCGAGCGCGACGTCGGTGGCCGTCGTGTCCGCGCCGGGCGTCGCGCTGCCGGGCGCGTTGTTCCCGATCGCCCTGAACCAGTGCGTCTATCAGAACGCGGCGTTCTGGAAGAACGGCCAGCCGATCACGGGCGCCGAAATCGAAATCGGCAACGGCGCGCCGTCGAACTGCATCGGCGCTGCCGCGCAATGGACCGCGCTCACGATAGATTCGAATTCGAGCGCCTACGGTCCGTGCGCAGGCATGAGTCCGAGCAACGTCCAAACCGCGTACTGCCTGATGAATTCGGGCAACGGGCCGGCCATCGGCACCGGTACGAAGATCTCGATCCAGCCCGGCGTGGAATCGTCGATCTACAACAACTTCCCGTTGACGCCCCCGCTGATGGTCACGGTGCCCGTGGTGGCCGACGGCACCGTCATGAGCGGCAGCGGCGGTGGCGGCGATACGCCCGTCGTCGGCTTCGCCTCGCTGCAGATCGATTACGTGATCGGCGCAAACGGCAAATCGACGCCTGCGTGCAATTCCAATTCCCTCTGCTCGCCGGCGCCTTGCACGAAGTGTGTGATCGCGCATCTGATCGCCGACCGTGCAGGCAGCACGACGGCGGGCGGCACGACCTCGTCGTACTATGGCGCGCTCACGCCGCCGGTGCTCGCGGCGTTGCCGTCGAGCGTGTGGTACTGACTGTGTGATCGATACGGCCATGAGCGATGGCGCTTGATGCGCGATCGTTCATGGCCGTCTGCTTTTCTTCATCGCACATTCAACGCGCCGATTCCCTCGCCTTCGTCAACCGCGTGTGCAGGAAAAGTCCCTTGCGCCAGCACGCGTGAATGACAACGTGCGCGCGTGCCCTGCCTGAAGCGCGCATCGCCTCGCCGCTGACTCCCTCGTCAAACCATTCTTCCGCGCAGTGCAACGCACTTCTTCGCGCACTGCAATTTCTCGCAAAAAGCCGAACCCCTATGCTCCGTCCGCTCGTTCGAACGAGCAGATCGAGACGTCGATCGCAACGATCGGCGTTGGACCCCACACCGTACACATACAATGAAAAACGTCGTCATTTCAGGGGCGCTTGGCGCGCTGACCGCCATCGCGAGCACCACGCCAGCCCATGCACAAAGCTCGGTGACCTTGTACGGCATCGTCGATACGGCGCTGCGCTATCAAACCAATGCCGCCGCCGACGGCAAGGACTTGATGAGCATGGCCGTCGGCCCGGAAACGCATAGCCGCTGGGGCTTGCGCGGCAGCGAAGATCTGGGCGGCGGCGTCTCCGCGATCTTTCGCCTGGAGAATGGTTTCGAATTGAATAGCGGCGAAATGCACGTCGCGAATACGTTATTCAGCCGGCAAGCCTATGTCGGTCTGTCGAGCGAACGCTACGGCACGCTCACGCTCGGCAATCAATATGCGCCGCTCTACGACACGATGGGCGACGTGTTCGATCCGCTCACCGTCGGCAATTACTGGCAGGACAGCTGGATGTGGAATGGCATCGGCCCGTATCTGACGATCAACAACAGCGTCAAATACAAGCTGAGCGTCAACGGACTGACCGTCGATGCGATTTACGGCTTCGGCAATCACGCCGGATCGGTCGGGCTCGGCAGCAGCTACGGCATCGAATTGAGTTATGCGCGCGGACCGGCACTGCTCGGCGCGGGCTGGCAGCAGACGTCGGTGAGCAGCGCGTCGGGCAGCATCGTGAACGGCGCGAAGATCAACCTGCTGCACGTGAGCGGCGCGTATCAGATCACGCCCGCAATCCGCCTGCTCGCGGGTTGGATACGCGCACAGGATCAGACCGGCACGACGGACGCCAACATGCAGCAATCAGGCGCGCCGAAACTGCCGGGCAGCAGCCCGAACCGTATCGACGACACGCTTTATATCGGCGCGAACTGGCAGGCGACGCGGCCCTTGCTCATCACCGTCGCCGGTTATTACGGGCGCACGCGCAATGCGGAGCGGCTCGACGGCACGCTGGGTTCGGGCATCAACTATTCGGCGACCGTGCTCGCGGAATACTCGCTGTCGAAGCACACGGAAATCTACGGCACGGCGGACTTCTCGCGCGGCACCGGCGCATTCGCCGCCGACTATCCGGGCACGACCGATACGCTCACGGGCACCGTCGACAAACTCGGGCGCAGCAATAACGTGGGCGCGGCGATCGGGTTGCGGAAGATTTTCTGATCGGCGCGAATCGCGCAAACAGCGCATAGGCGCGCGGTGCGGATTCGGACTTTGAATCCGCACCGCGCGTTTTCTACTGTGCAGTTTGTGATTGCGCCGCGCCACTGTCTTGCGCGGCTGACGGCGCGCTATCGCTCCGCTCGGACGGATCGTCGTAACTCGGCAAAGCCTTGCCGTCGTCGAGCGCATTGGCGCGGCTCTGCAAATAGCCGTCGCGCACGAAACTGTATTTGTCGAGCGCCGCGAGTTCCAGCAGATCGGTGGCGCCGAGCAGATGCGAGCGGCTGCTCACCACGTTCACGCCAAAGAGCGGCGTGCTCGCTGCGATCGGCATGAAGGTCGTGGGATTGATTGCGCTGGAAACCAGCAGCCCGCCCGCATCGCGCACGGAACTCGGGCCAAACAGCGGCAACACGAGATACGGCCCGGCCGGCACGCCATAGTGGCCGAGCGTGAGGCCGAAATCCTCATGATGCTTCGGCAGACCGGCGGCCGTGGCCCAATCGAGCAAGCCGCCGAGTCCAAAGGTCGAATTCATCGCGAAGCGCATCAGGTCTTCGGTGGCATCGGTGACTTTCAACTGCAGCAGGTCGTTGACGAAGTTGCCGACATCGCCGAGATTCGAAAACAGATTGCCCACCGCCGTTTGCAGCGGCTCCGGCATCACATGCGCATAGGCACTCGCGACCGGTTTCGCCACGCTACGGTCGAGACGCTCGTTGAATGAAAACATGGCGCGATTCATCGGCTCGAGCGGATCGTCGGCCTCGCGCCGACTGGCCGTGGCGCACGCGCTCAATGCAAGCAAGGCGGCGAGACTCAGCGTCTGCGCCGCGCGGCGCGTGATGGACTTTAACTTCATAAACGGCTTGATCTGCGGGATTCGGGTTGGCGAAACCAACACTCGCGCCCTTCCCTTATTCTTTATTTGCACGCGCGAGCCTGTCACGCCCGATCGCGGCACTAGCTGATACTGCCCGGCACGCCGTCCACCATGAAAGCCAGCACGACTTCTTCGCAATTCACGGAGCGCTGGCCGCGCGTGCAAGGCCGATAAACGATATCGCCGCGTCTGACCCGCAAGCCGCTCAACACGCATTGCGTCGAACGCCGCGCGACGCCCCGGATCCACAATTGCTCGGCGTAATGTCCGAGCGTGGCGTCGCACCAGCAAATCAGAATCGAGCGATCGGAAACGCGATCGACAATCGTGAAGCTCGACGAACCCAGCGTGCGCACGCCGGATCGTGCCGGCGTGTTTTTCTTCCACGCTGTCCAGTTGTCGCGCTGCCCGGCGATCCTCTCCCGTGCTAACTCATCATGCGGCGACGAGATTCTTCCAAGCTGCGCAACAGTGTTTTCCCAAACACGCCAGGTATTCGCGTCATTCAACTTCATTCTCCGCAACGGCGAAAAAGTGAATCAGCTTCCGAAATAGATATTGCAGAACGAAACCGGGCCGACGCATTCGTCTTTCTTTTCGCCTTGCTTGTGATGGTCGACGCGGCCGAACGCATGATCCGACGCCCCTTCCTGATTCACGACTGCGTTTTCGGCGGCAGCGGACGGCTGCGCATGATTGCCCTGTGCATGGGCGGTAGCAGCACACAAGGACACGGCAATAACGAGGCAATGCAGAACTTTCACGACTTTTCTCCAGACGGGCGGCGTCACAGTGCCGCAACAGTGCGAACTATAGTTCTCCGCTCTGCACCGATTAAGTCTGCCTGAAGCAAGGGTCCGTTCCATGCGTTGCGCTGGCGAAGCGCGTAAAACCGATGTTTTCGCCAACGCGGCATCGGCAATCGACTGTCAACGGATTCGCAATACTTCACTGCGCAAATCGAAAAAATAACAAATTGAAAGCCGTCGATATTCACAGATAACCGGTAAAGGTCCATTTCCAGACCGCGACTATATGTAGCAGGGTCGAGGCCGTAACATCGCTTCCGGGCAGCCAGACAACATCGCGGCATGCGATTCGTCCGGCCTGTTTCAGCGGTTCTCACCGAATTCATTGTCTTGTCGCCTAATAGCGCACCAGCGGGCATGGATTCGATGAGATCAGGCAATACGACGCTTCAGCGGTTCGACGCCGTTGAAGCCATTGTGGAAATCATCTTGCGCTTCGGCGCCGGCGAATGACCATCTTGGAAAATGCACAACGAGAAACGCTAACGCGACCCGAACATTCTGTTCACGCGCACGGCGAATCGGGAAACGAATTCGAAAAAGTCGACGTCCTGTTCATTGGCGGCGGCATCATGAGCGCGACGCTCGGCGTTCTGCTCCATGAACTCGAACCCGGCTGGTCAATGGCCATGATCGAGCGGCTCAGCGATGTGGCCGCCGAAAGCTCGAACGGCTGGAACAACGCGGGCACCGGGCATACGGCGCTCGCGGAACTGAACTACACGCCGCGCAATGCCTCCGGCTCGATCGAGATTGCGAAGGCCGTGCGCATCAACGAGGACTTTCAGATCTCGCGGCAATTCTGGTCGTGGGGCGTGAATCGCGGAATCCTGAAGCAGCCGCGCTCGTTCATCAATACCACGCCGCATATGAGTTTCGTCTGGGGCGACGACAACGTGCGTTTCCTGAAAGCGCGTCACGAAGCGCTGCAAACCAATGCGCTATTCCAGAGCATGAAGTACTCGGAATCGCATCGGGAAATCGCGCAATGGGCGCCGCTCATGATGGAAGGCCGCGATTCGCGCCAGAAAGTGGCGGCCACGTGGTCCTCGATTGGCACCGACGTGAATTTCGGCGAAATCACCCATCAATTCGTGCGTTATCTGGAAAGCCAGTCGAATTTCAATCTGCTTCTGAATAGCGACGTCAAGCAGATCGCGCGTAACGACGACGGCAGCTGGCGCGTGACCGTGGGCAACACGCACGCGCAAACGCGCCGTATCGACGCGCGCTTCGTGTTCGTTGGCGCGGGCGGCGGTTCGCTGCCGCTGCTTCAGGAAGCCGGAATTCCCGAAGCGAAGGAATATGGCGGCTTTCCGGTGGGCGGTTCGTTTCTCGTGACCGAAAATACCGATATGACGAGCCGTCATTTCGCCAAGGCCTACGGCAAGGCGTCGGTCGGTTCGCCGCCGATGTCGGTGCCGCATCTGGACACGCGCATTCTCGACGGCAAAAAGGCGCTGCTATTCGGCCCGTTCGCCACCTTCTCGACCAAATTCCTCAAGAATGGTTCGTATAGCGATCTGCTCGCGAGCACGCGCATGAACAATATCGTGCCGATGGTGCGCGTCGGCCTTTCCGAGTTTTCGCTGATTAAATATCTCGCCGGTCAATTGATGCTGTCCGATGCGGATCGCCTGAAAACCTTGCAGGAATATCTGCCGCGCGCGCAGCAGCAGGACTGGCGGCTCTGGCAGGCCGGCCAGCGCGTGCAGATCATCAAGCGCGACAAGGTCAAGGGTGGCGTGCTGAAGCTCGGCACCGAGATCGTCTGTGCGAAGGACGGCAGTATCGCGGGTTTGCTCGGCGCCTCGCCGGGCGCGTCCACGGCGGCGCCCATCATGCTCAACCTGCTCGACATGGCCTTCAAGGAGCGGCTGCGCACGCCCGCATGGCAAGCGAAGATCCGCCAGATCATTCCGGGCTACGGCACGCTGCTTTCGGCGAATCCGCGCAAGGCTTACGAGTCGTTGAATGCGACCAGCGAAGCCCTGCAATTGAGCGCGCCGCCGCAATGGGAATCGACGAGCCGCCACGCAGCAGCAGCAGCCAGCGCCGCCGTTCCCCAACGCTCGCTGGCCTGAACGCCGCGCGCCCGCTCTACCGCGATGCCTGAATCGATTTGCCCATGAACGAATTGCAGATGAATAGCGCGAAGCCCGCTGCCTACGTCATTCAAGGCGTGACCCACAAAGGCAAGACGTTTCGGCCGAGCGACTGGTCGGAACGTCTCGCCGGTGCGATGTCGAGCTTCGGTCCGCCCGCGCGCGGCGTGCGAAAGGAAGACACGCACCTGCGTTACTCGCCCTACGTGTGCCCGATGATCATCGGCAACCTGAAATGCGTGGTGCTCGACGCGCGGCTGCGCGAAGTGGCGCCCTACGCCTTCGATTTCGTGCTGCGCTTCGCCGAGGACAACGATCTCGTGGTGGAAAAGCAGGGCTAATTCGATGCACGCAGGGGTTCCCCACAATCCCGCCATTTTCAATATTGAAGTCGCTTTTTTAAAGCAGCGAGAGGTCTAGCATGGCAGAAGC
>NZ_CAJZAR010000046.1:116605-117196 GCF_914484835.1 Paraburkholderia tropica | reverse complement strand
CGGTGTCGTCGATCCGTTCGGCGGACAAGCAGCTGGTCGACGCGCAGCACGCGCTCGATGCGTCGACGAAGGCGTACCAGCTCGCCGTGATCCGCTACAAGGCGGGCCTCTCCGAGCAGTTGCAGGTGCTCAACGCCGACCAGAACCGCCTCGCCGCCGAGCAGACCGTGACGAACCTGAAGTCGCAGCGCGCCGACGAGCAGATGGCGCTGATCAAGGCGCTGGGCGGCGGCTTCGACGCGCAGAACGCGGGGCTCGTGCCGCCGGCGCAGGTCGGCAGCGAAGCGAAGGGCACGAACAGCGGCCAGAGCGACGTGAACGGCAGCCCGTGGCGCGATGCGCCGTGGAGCGCGTCGGCTTCGTCGGCTTCGGCCACGTCGGCGCACGCGGCCGCCGCGACGAACTGAATTCCAATAACTGAACGCACAGCACGCAAGAACCCGGAGATCCTTCCATGAGCACCCCCCAGCAACCGGCCGCCAATCCGCAGCCGAACGCGAACAACGGCAAGCGCAAGCGCATGATGACGCTGCTCGTCCTCGTGATCGTGATTGCAGCCATTGCCTACGGCCTCTACTACTTCCTCGTCGC
>NZ_CAJZAR010000046.1:116467-116595 GCF_914484835.1 Paraburkholderia tropica | reverse complement strand
AGCGGCGATCCGCTCGTCATGCTCGATCCGGCCGATTCGCGCATCGCGCTGCAACAGGCCGAAGCGAATCTCGGCCAGACCGTGCGCCAGGTGCGCGGCCTCTTCGCCGACGACAGCCAGTACGAAGC
>NZ_CAJZAR010000046.1:0-116457 GCF_914484835.1 Paraburkholderia tropica | reverse complement strand
TTCTCGGCGGGCACGGGTTCGGCGTTCTCGCTGCTGCCCGCGCAGAACGCGACGGGCAACTGGATCAAGGTGGTGCAGCGTCTGCCGGTGCGGATCTCGCTCGATCCTGAAGATCTGCAGAAGCATCCGCTGCGTATCGGTCTGTCGATGCAGGTCGATGTCGACATCAAGAACGATTCGGGCAGCCAGTTGGCCAACGCGCAGAACACGGTGTACGAAACGAACGTGTTCGAGAAGTACGGCGACGAAGCCGATGCGGAGATTGCGCGGATTATTTCGCAGAACGCGGGCGTGAAGACGGCAGACAAGCGCGCCGAGTGAGGGCGTGCCAATGGAGATGCAACTAACTGCCAGAGCCTTCCGCAACCTGGATACGCCGGTTCCCGGCGCATAGCTTGAGCGCTTGCAGGTTGTGACGTTCGGAGCAGTGCATCTCGTCGTCGAAACCCGGTTGCACGCATTCGCACCGGCCGCTTAAAACGGCTGGTTTGCGAACATCGTTCGGATAACCAGGTATTGTTCAAAAGCCTCCTGAAAACAGGAGGCTTTTGTTCGACTGGCGAAAGCAGCAGAGTGTCTGCTTAACGGCTTACCCGATCTCCGGCTCGAACGAACGGATCAGTGTCCGTGCGCTTCGCGGAAACCGGCGTCATGCTCGAATCGATCGGCACGTCTACCGGACTGGAATCCGGCCGAAACGATAAACAGGACTCCTGCAAACGGCCAGGAGAACGTCGCCAGCACGAAGCAGAACCAGAAAGCGTCTTGAGGAGGGTACGCGGGGAGTGCCCATGACAGGCAGGCAGCTGGCAACAGCAACATACACAGCGCCGACCGATTGAGGAAAACGGCGACCTTTGCGTTTTTGAGCGTTTCTGCGTGCATGCCTGTCTCCATTTGAAGTGGCACTGGGACATAGAGTCGCACGATGGCAATCCAATGAAAACTTGGTGAAAGCCCTGAGGTAATTTCGCTGAAAATCGACGTGGATTGGCCGAAATTGCGGGGATTTGATGGGGTCAAGACGCTTGAAAGGCGTTGTGCGAAGCCGCATGAAAAGCCTGAATTCCAGGCCGTAAATGAATGGAAACGGAACGGCCAGAAAGGAAAAATGAGCGCAATCGCTAATAGCGTTAAGATGCGCGCTCGACTCCGAAGTCTTTCAGGCTCAATCGCAGACTCATTCTCGCGCCATGCCCCAATATCTCGACGCTGCCGCATTCATCGAACTCGCCCAACGCGCGGAACAGACTCAAGCCCCCGTGTGCGTCTGCACAAAAACGCCGCTCGATGGCTGGCAAACGCAGCCGCTTTCGCTCGACGAGCGCCAACTCGAACAGATCGGTACGCTCGCGTTGCAAGATGAGGCCGAACCCACATTCGCCGAACATTTGCCCGGAAATCTCGGCTATTGGTCCGAGGAAGCGCCGATTGCACCGCGCCACTTTCCATATAACCGCTGCGGTGTGTGGAAATGCACGCAGTGCGGCCGGCTTTATCTGCGATATACGGAAGGCGGCGGCTATTTCGTCGATCAGCGTATTCGCGCGGTAAAGGCGGCGTTGATCGAAGACGTGCCGCTTTAAAACCGCCACAGCCAGATTCAGGCAGATTCAGAAGGATTCGGCGCGATTCGGTCGATCCGGCCACTTGCCGTTATGCTGTCCGGCGTCGGGCACGCATGTCGCGTCCCGGCTCACTCCCTTCATCACCAGACCAGCGCATGGGTATCCGGGAACTCGCCAAGGAATTGAAGCTGTCCGTCTCGACCGTGTCGCGCGCCTTGAACGACAGCGACGAGGTCAGCGACGAAACACGCGAGCGCGTGCGCGCCGCCGCGCTCGAACACCGCTATGCGCCGAGCAAGTCGGCGGCGAGCTTGCGGCGCGGGCGACTCGACATCGTCGGCTTGATGCTGCCGGTGCGGCGCGAGGAAGAGACCTACACGCACGGCATTTTCATGCGCCTGGCCGACGGCCTCCAGTCGGTGCTCTCGCGCCATGGGATGGACCTCGTGATGTACTCGAGCGCCTCTTGGGACGACGAGTGCGCGCGGCTGCGGCGCATCGTCGACCGGCGGCATGTCGATGGCGTGATTCTCGCGGGCACGCGGCGCCACGACGAGCGGCTCGACTACGTCGCGAGCCGCCATTTTCCGTTCGTCGCGCTGGGCCGCAGCGAGTCGGGCGGCGAGCACGCCTGGGTCGACCTCGATTTCGAAACGGCGGTGGCGGCCTGCGTCGCGCAACTCGTCGCGCGCGGGCATCGGCGCATCGCGCTGGCGATTCCCGGCGGCGACGCGATGCAGGCGCACATCTACCTGCGCGCCTGGCAGCAGGCGATGAAGCAGCACGGACTCGCGGTGCCTGAGGGTTTCGTGCAGCGTAACGAGCTGTCCGAGCGCGGCGGCTATCTCGCGACCGGCGCGCTGCTGGCCCTGGCAAACCCGCCCGACGCGCTGATGTTCCAGAGCGATTGCATGGCGATCGGCGCCTATCGCAAGCTGCACGAAACGGGCATGACGCCGGGCCGCGATCTGGCGATCTCGGGCGGCGTGCTGGCCGGCGAGGTGTCCGACTACCTCGCGCCGCGCCTGTCCGGCTTCACGCTCGATGCCTATGCGCTGGGCGAGCGCCTCGCGCAGGCGCTGCTGGCTCAGCTTCCCGACTTCGCGTCCACGTATCCCGCCGCGCGCGAGCCGCAGTTGTGGCCGCTGACCCTGCGCGATCGCGACGACGACGCCCCCGTACCGACGTCCTCCGGGCGCTGAGCCGCTTCATCGCACCTTCGCGCGGCTCGCTTTCGCACCGAGTCATCGCGCATCATCGACATTGTTTTTTCCGCGATTCGCCTTTGCGATTTTCGCAGCCAGCTTGACAGCGTCGGGCCCAGACGCAACTATCTGCCTGTTCCCGGAAACGTTTCCGGGAACGCAGCACGAATACCGCAGCAAGACGCATGCACGGCCAGGCCGGCCGAACGAGACGGCTCCCGCACAGAACCGGAAAGAGCCTCGAACACAGCGCGATTCAGACGCGCGAAAACGGAGACAGCATGAAGAAGCTACTGGCCGCCTCGGCGGCGATCGGTTTGGCATTGTCGCTTTCCTGCGCGCCGCTGCACGCGGCGTCGCTGTCGGTCTGGGCCGTCGACGAGCCCGACGACTACACCGCGAAAATGGCGCAGGAGTTCGCGAAGCTGCACCCGGACGTTCACGTGCAGATCCGCAAGGTGGGCTTCGCTGCGCTCAACGACGAAACCATGCGCGCCGTGATGTCGGGCAACATGCCGGACGTCGTGCCGATCGACAACCCGAACACGGCGATGTTCGCTTCGAAGAATGCGCTGCTCGATCTCGGTCCGTACCTCGCGAAGTCGAAGGTCATCGACGCGAAGCAGATCTTCCCCGGACCCCTTAAAAACGCGAGCTGGAACGGCAAGATCTATGCGATTCCGCGCGGCACGAACACGCTCGCGCTCTACTACAACAAGGACATGTTCAAGGCCGCCGGGCTCGATCCCGAGCATCCGCCGCAAACCTGGGACGAGCTTTACACCGATGCGCAGAAGCTGACCGACGCGAAAAAAGGCGTGTACGGTCTCGCGTTTTCCGCGATCAACACGGAAGAGGGCGTGTTCCAGTTCCTGCCGTTCGTGCAGGCCGCGGGTGCCGACTGGGACCGCATGAGCGATCCGGGCGCGGTGCGCGCGGTCGCGTTCTGGCAGAAGCTGCTGGACAGCAAGGTGGCGTCGCCGGACACGCTCACGCATAGCCAGTCGGAGGCGGCGGCCACGTTCATCAACGGCAACGCCGCGATGGACATCGACGGCCCGTGGGAACTGGGCGCGGTCGACAAGGGCGCGAAGTTCAAGTGGGGCGTGGCGCTGCTGCCGGCCGAGAAGGCGGGCGGTCCGCGCGCGTCGGCGCTCGGCGAGCAGAATCACGCGATCCTGCGCGGCGCGAAGGATCCGGCCACGGCGTTCCAGTTCCTCGAATACATGTACGCGCAGCGCGGGCGCAACTGGAACGACTTCGGCATGCTGCCGCCTTCGCGCGACACCAACACGCCGAATCCGAAGTGGCCGCAGGCCTATCAGGTCTTCAACGAGCAGATGCAGTACGCGCGCCCGCGTGGACCGAATCCGCAATGGCCGAAAATCTCGAAGTCGATTTCCGATGCGGTTCAGTCCGTGCTGACGCACCAGGCGACGCCGCAGCAGGCCATGAACGCCGACGCACAAGCCGTTCAAGCCTCGCTTAAGTAAGTCATCCGAAATAAAGTCTGCAAGCCGTTGGCCGGAGGACGCCCATCGTCCTTCGTCCGACGCGCCGCCTTTGAGCGATCAACGCCATGAACACACTCTTGCGCCGTGCTCCGCGCGCGCCGGCTTCGGGCCTGCTGCGCCGCTTTCCGCGCGCCCATGCCTTCGAGATTTCGCTGGCCGTGTTCGCGCTGCTGTATCTGCTGGTGTTTGCCGGGCTGCCGCTCGTCTACAACATCGTGCTCTCGTTCCAGCAAGTCGATCTGATGGAGCCGGCCACGCTGCTGCGTCCGTTCGTCGGACTCGCGAATTACCGCGACGTGTTCAGCCGCCCGGAAATGCATCAGGTGATCGTGAATACGGTGCTGTTCGTCGGGCTTTCGCTCTTGTTTCAGGTGCTGATCGGCTTCGCGCTCGCGTTGCTGTTCGCGCAGGATTTTCCGTTCGCGAGCTTGATGCGCGGTCTGTTTCTCGCGGGCTGGATCATGCCGGGCCTCGTGGTGGGCGTGATCTGGAAGTTGATTTTTGCGGGCGATTACGGCGTGCTCAATCACGTGCTGATGCAACTGCATGTGCTGGACGAGAAAATATTCTGGCTCTCCGATCCGCATTGGTCGCTCTACGCCGTGATCGCGGCGAACGTGTGGCTCGGCGTGCCGTTCAACATGCTGCTGCTGTCGGTCGGACTCGCGGCCATTCCGAAGGACCTTTACGAAGCCGCCGAACTCGATGGTGCGAACGCGCTGCAACGCTTCACCGGTATCACCTTGCCGATGATGAAGGCGACGCTCGGCGCCGTGATCGCGCTGGGCGCCATCATGACGATGCAGCAATTCGATCTGATCGCGGCGCTCACCCAGGGCGGCCCGGCCAATTCGTCGCTGGTCGCGCAGTACTGGTCGTGGCAGCTTTCGTTGCAGACCTTCGAGGTGTCGGCGGGTTCGGCGGTCGCCACGGTGATGCTGCTGCTCGTGCTGGTCGTTGCGGTGATCTACGTGCGCTCGACGCGCAACGAAAGGATGGTCTGACATGAAGCGCTACGTGCTGTTTTTCATCGCGCTGTCTGTCACCGTGGTCTATTTGTTTCCGCTGTACTGGATGTACATCACGGCGTTCAAGAACGCGAGCGAGATGTTCCAGTATCCGCCCACGTTCTGGCCGCAGCATTGGCAATCGCACGTGTGGCAGGTGTTCAGCGAGAGCCACATGGGCAACTTCCTCTGGAACTCGCTCGTGACCGCGTGCGGCACCGTGGCCGTCACGGTGTTCGTCGGAACTGGCGCGGCCTATGCGCTCGCCTTCGTGCAGAACCGCTGGACCAGCTTCGCGATTTTCGCCGTGCTCGTGTTGCAGGCGCTGCCGTCGAGCCTGATGGTTACGCCCATCTTCACGGCGTTCAAGAGCCTCGGCCTGCTCGACACGCCGCGCCTTGCCGTGGTGCTCGCGCAGATCACCAAGACGCTGCCGTTCTATATCGTGCTGTGTCGCCCGAGCTTCGTGCAGGTGCCGCGCGAACTGCGCGACGCGGCGCTCGTCGATGGTGCGTCGCCCGCGCGCGCGTTCTTCGGCGTGATCCTGCCGCTCGCGGTCAACGGCATTCTCGTCTCGGCGATTCTCGTGTTTTTGCAGTCGTTCGGCGAGTACGTGTACGCCCGCTCGCTGATCCTCGACGACCGCTATCAGACCGCGACCGTGGGGCTCTCGGCCTTCGTCGGCGCGACCAAGGTCGACTGGATCGGCATCATGACGTACTCGGCTATTTTCGTCACGCCCATCCTCGTGGCTTTCATGCTGCTGCAACGCAGGATCGTCGCCGGGCTCACCGCCGGCGCGCTCAAGTAACGCATACGGAGAATCGCAGTGGATCGCATACAGATCGAGCGCCTGAGCAAAAGCTACGGAGCCGTGCAGATTTTGAAGGACATCGATATCAGCGTGCCCGAGGGGTGTTTCGTCGCGCTGGTCGGACCGTCGGGTTGCGGCAAGTCCACCTTGCTGCGCACCATTGCGGGACTGGAGCCGATCACGGGCGGCACGCTGCGCATCGACGGCAAGGTCGTGAACGACGTGCCGCCGCGCAAGCGCGATGTCGCGATGGTGTTTCAGAGCTACGCGCTTTATCCGCATATGAATATCGAGCGGAACATGTCGTACTCGATGCGGCTGCGGCGCGCGGCGCCGCAAGTCATCCGCGAGAGTATCGACGGCGTCGCGCGCACGCTCGGGCTCGACCATCTGCTCACGCGCATGCCGCGCCAGCTTTCCGGCGGCCAGCGTCAGCGCGTGGCGATGGGTCGTGCAATTGTACGGAATCCGAAGGTATTTTTATTCGACGAACCGCTGTCGAATCTCGACGCGGCGCTGCGTGTGCACATGCGCACGGAGATCCGCAAGCTGCATCAACGCCTGGGCGCGACGTCGGTGTACGTCACGCACGACCAGATCGAAGCGATGACGATGGCTGATCACGTCGTCGTGATGCGCGCCGGAGAAGTCGAGCAGCAGGGCGCGCCGCTCACGCTGTATCGGCAGCCGGCCAATCGTTTCGTGGCGGGTTTTATCGGCTCGCCTTCGATGAATTTCGTCGAAGCGGTCATTGGTCCGGATGGACGCAGCGCGCGTTTTGGCGGCGCGCAAAGTCTCGATCTCGGCCGCGCGCTGCCAGCGGGCACCGAGGTCTGGATCGGCCTGCGTCCCGAGCATCTACAGCTGCATCGCGAGGCGCACGGCGTGCGCGGCGTGATCGACACCGTGGAAAGCACGGGATCGATGAACTTCATCGCCGTGAAGGTCGATGGCGTTGACGCGCCGTTGATGATCGCGCAGTCCGGCCCGTGCACGTTGCGCAGCGGCGAGGCGATCGGGCTCGACATGGCGAGCGAGCACATTCACGTTTTCGACAGGAAGACCGAGCGCGCGCTGTGAGCGCGTGCCGGTTGGCATGGACATTCACGTTCAATCAGCATTGAGCACATCTAAATGAAAATCAGCGACGGAAACTGGTTGATCCGCGAAGGGCTGGGCGTGACTTACGCAGCCTCGCCGCACAGCGTGGAGATCGTCGGCGACGAATTGCTCGTGCACGTCGCGCCGCGCGATGTGTCGAGCCGCGAGCGCCAGCTCGATACGGGGCTGTTCACGTGGCGGTTCTTCTCGCCGCAAAGCGGCGTGATCGGTGTGCGCGTCGAGCACTTCTCCGGCGTGCGCGATCGCGGTCCGCACTTCACGCTCGAGCGTGCGCCGACGCAAATCGTCACCACGAACACCGAGGACGCCGCGAGCCTCACCAGTGGCTCGCTCACGGTGCGCATCGTCAAGTCGGGCGACTGGTCGGTGGATTTCCTGCGCGACGGCGAGCGCATCACGGGCAGCGGCTTTCGCGCGAGCGGGCAGGTGCACGATGCGAGTCAGCAGGGCGCGGCTTTCATTTTCGAGCGGCTCGATCTGGGCGTCGGCGAGAACGTTTATGGGCTCGGCGAACGCTTTACCGCGTTCGTGAAGAATGGGCAGGTGGTCGAGAGCTGGAACCGCGACGGCGGCACCGGCACCGAACAGGCGTACAAGAACGTGCCGTTTTATCTGACCAATCGCGGCTATGGCGTGCTGGTCAATCACCCGGAGAACGTGTCGTTCGAAGTCGCCAGCGAGAAGGTCGCGAAGGTGCAGTTCAGCGTGGCGGGCGAGCGGCTCGAATACTACGTGATCGACGGCCCGACGCCGAAGGCCGTGCTGGACCGCTTTACCCGGCTCACCGGACGTCCCGCGCTGCCGCCCGCCTGGTCGTTCGGTCTCTGGCTCACGACGTCGTTCACGACGAATTACGATGAAGCGACGGTCAATCACTTCATCGACGGCATGGCCGAGCGCGGCATTCCGCTGCACGTGTTTCATTTCGACTGCTTCTGGATGAAGGCTTTCCACTGGTGCGATTTCGAGTGGAACCGCGAAACCTTCCCGGACCCGCAGGGCATGCTTGCGCGGCTCAAGGCGCGCGGGCTGAAAATCTGTGTGTGGATCAATCCGTATATCGCGCAGCCGTCGCCGCTATTCGCCGAAGGGATGGAGAAAGGATATTTGCTTCGGAAACCTAACGGTGATGTGTGGCAGTGGGACCGCTGGCAGCCGGGTCAGGGTATCGTCGACTTCACGAATCCCGAGGCGGCGCAGTGGTACGCGGGGCATTTGCGGCGCTTGCTGGAAATGGGCGTCGACTGCTTCAAGACGGATTTCGGCGAGCGCATTCCGACCGACGTGGCGTATCACGACGGCTCCGATCCGCAGAAGATGCACAACTACTACAGCTACCTTTACAACAAGGTGGTGTTCGACGTGCTGCGCGAAGTGCGCGGCGAAGGCGAGGCCGTGGTGTTCGCGCGCTCGGGAACCGTGGGCAGCCAGCAATTGCCCGTGCATTGGGGCGGCGATTGCAGCGCGACCTATGAATCGATGGCCGAAACGCTGCGTGGCGGGCTGTCGCTCGGATTGAGCGGCTTCGGCTTCTGGAGTCACGATATCGGCGGCTTCGAGCACACCGCGCCCGCCGACGTCTATAAACGCTGGTGCGCGTTAGGGCTGCTGTCGAGCCATAGCCGTCTGCATGGCAGCAAGTCGTATCGCGTTCCATGGCTGTTCGACGACGAAGCCGTGGACGTGGTGCGCCATTTCACCGAATGGAAATCACGTCTGATGCCGTATCTGTTCGACGCCGCACAGCAGGCGGTCGAGCACGGCACGCCGATGCTGCGCGCGATGCTGCTGGAGTTTCCCGACGATCCGGCCTGCGATCATCTGGACCGGCAGTATCTGCTCGGCGATGCGCTGCTGGTCGCGCCGGTGTTCAACGCAATCGGCGACGTGGACTTTTGGCTGCCCGAGGGGCGCTGGACGCATCTGTTCACGGGCAAGGCCGTCGAGGGCGGCAGGTGGTTGCGCGAGCGGCACGGCTTCACGAGCCTGCCGGTGTACGTGCGGCCGAACACGCTGCTGGCGATCGGGACTGAAAATCAGCGCCCGGATTACGACTACGCGTCGCGCAGCGAACTGCATCTGTTCGAACTGGCCGATGGCGCGAGCGCGACTGCAACGCTGCGCGACGAGCGCGGCGCGAGCGTGACGCAGGTGAGCGTGACGCGGCAGGGCTCATCGTTGAGCGTGCGCTATGCGGGCGTGAAGGACGTAAAGGGCGCGAATGGCGTAGATGGTGCATTGCCGTTGACGCTGCGGCAATGGCCCGAGTTGCGCGATGCGGGCGGACTGGCGACGCAAACGGGAGAACTGGGCGTGGTCGTGCAGTTGCCGGCGGGCGACGGGGAAGTCGTGTTGCACGTATAAGCCGAAGCGCCCTGGTGCGCTCGACGCACGCAGGGCTGCGATCAACGTTCCGCAGTCGGCGCAAGTACGTTGCCGACCGCGGAACGAGGGAAACTCAGCGATTCTGGAAGCTTTGCAGCACGGTGAGCAGGCTCGTCAGGTTGTCGGCGACACCGCCCTGCGCGACCTTCTCGGTGGCGGCCGCGCCCGCCATCGTGTTCATGCTGTAGATCTGCATCACGCCCTGATTCGCGGCAGCCTGCGCGAGCGTGTTCTGTTGCTGCTGCGCCGAAACCGCGTTCTCGAACAGAATGCCGGTCGAGTGCGCCATGGTCTGGTAGATCGAGCCCATCGCCATCGCGGGCGCTTCGCCGAGCACCTTCACGTTCGATTGGGTGACGGCGTCGGTGATCTGGTTATTCACGGAAGTCGGAAAGCTCATCTGGGTTCTCCTTTGACAAAACGTCGTAGCGTCGGCAGTGCGCGCTCAGCGCGCACAGTGCTTCAGCGGTTCTGGAACGCCTGCATCGTGGCGAGCAGGCTGGTCAGGTTGTCGGCAACGCCGGCCTGACTCACCTTTTCGGTGCTGGCAGCGTCGGCCATCGTGTCGACGCTGTAGATCTGCATGACGCCCGTGTTCGCGCCCGCCTGCGCGAGCGTGTTTTGCTGCTGCTGCGCCGAGACCGTGTTCTCGTACAGAATGCCGGTCGAGTGCGCGAGGCTCTGGAACAGCGAGCCGAGCGCGAGCGCGGGTGCCTGGGCGAGCACGTTGACGTTCGCCTGGGTGACGGCGTCGGTGATCTGCGCGTTGACAGAGGTGTTGTAGGCCATGGTTCAGCTCCGGTGTCGAGGCGGTCGATCAGCGGCGGAACGACTGCAACACGGTGAGCAGGCTCGTCAGGTTATCGGCGACGCCGCCCTGGGCGACTTTCTCCGTGCCCGCCGCGCCGGCCATCGTGTCCATGCTGTAGATCTGCATGACGCCCATGTTCGAAGCGGCTTGCGTGAGCGTGTTCTGTTGCTGCTGCGCCGAGACCGAATTCTCGAACAGGATGCCCGTCGAGTGCGCCATCGTCTGGTACAGCGAGCCGATGGCCATGGCGGGCGATTCGCCGAGCACCTTGACGTTCGATTGCGTGACGGCGTCCGTGATCTGGTCGTTGACAGAGGTCGGGAAAGACATGGTGTTGCTCCTTTGGTTGAAGAGTGGATGCACGGCGCTGACGGGCGGCAGCGCTGCATGTCGCGCCGTGCTACTGCATGGACGAGCCGCCGGACGGCTCGTGAACACCACCTGACTGCTCGGTGTGTGAGGGGGACGTGGCTGCGCCGGCGTCGTTCGCGCTGTGTGCAGTGTTATTTCCAGCGCTATTCGCCGTTGCGTCGGCACTGCCGTTGTTGCCGCTGTTGTTCCCTTGCGCGGCCTTCGCCGCTTCCTGCGCATTGATCCGCTGGATCAAATCCTGCAACTGCGTGACGAGCGGCCCGAATTGCTGGTTGAAGCAATTCTCGACTTCCTGCTTCGCAAGCCCAGCCAGATGCGCGGCGATCTGGGTGAGTGCGAGCTGGTTGCCCGGCTGCAATTGCGCGAGGTCTGGATTGAGCGTCGCGGGGCGCAGATCGGAGAGCGTCTTGCAACTCTCCAGCAACGCGAGAATGGCCTGCTCCTCCTTTTCCTGAACGTCGAGCGCCTGAGCGGAGCTTGCCTGGATCGTCTCCAGAATGTTGCGCATGCCGGACGTGGCCTGCGCCTGCCCCTGACCGATGGCGGACTGCACCTGACGGCGCGCCTGCTCGACGGCGTCGAGCGATTGCGTCGCGGGCGTCGTCGCTGACCGGCCCTGGAAGCCTTGCTGTAGCCGCAGCAAAGTGGCTTCTTCCTGCGCTTCGAGCGAGCGGTTCAGATACTGCTCGGCGATCTGGCGCAACGCCGGGTTGAGCGTGGCGTCAGCCATGACTCGCGTCCTGTTGCTGGCCGCCGATAAACGGCGCGAGTGCGCTGCGCACCGACAGCAATGCGTGCAGGATGCCTAAGTACTTGTTGTCGTCGTGACCGGCGGTGGCGTTCAGGAGCGATTCGCCCCATTCGGCCAGATGGCTGCTGACCAGTTTCGTGGCGATGTCGTGGAGCTGGTTCAGATCGTTTTGCATGGTGGTTTCTCCGGGAGTGAACGTGACGGGACAGACGCAAAGCGTGCACGCCTGTCGTGCTCAGGACGCTGCGTGTGCATGGGTTGTGAACGCTCAGCCTGCGAGTGGCGTCAGGAACAGCGCCTGTTCGGCCCGACGCCGTTTCAGCAGACCCGGCAACTCGCGGCCACCGGCCCGGTCCCAGCGTGGAAACTGGTTCGCGGCGGCCGCGTAGTCGCCCCGGTTCAGGTCGCGCAGCAGCGTCGAATTGCCAAGATTGCCGAGCCCGAGGTTGAAGCTGAAACTCACGAGCGCCGAAAACTGATTCGGATTGAGCGGCACGCGTGCGAGACGGCTAACGCCCTTTTCGAAGCGAGCGAGGTCGTCGTCGAGTAGCTGGTCGGCTTGCGTCTGCGTGATGATCAGTCCCGGCTTCACGTCGGCACCCGTGTGTCCGTATCCGATCGTCAATACGCCCACCACATCGGCGTAAGTGATCAGAAAAAGTCCTTCGTACTGCTTGATGAGTAAGATACCAGCGGAGTTGACTTTCATGATGGTTCCTCGGCGATCTTGTCGTAGGGGCCGGGTCAGGCGGGGTCGGCGTCGGTGTTTTCGGGAGCGCTGCGCTCATCGGGATCGTCGTCGAGCCATTGCTGAAGGCACGCCTGAAACGCAGGGGAAATGTCGCCGAACCATTGCATCAGCGCTTCGTTCTGGGCATCCCATGTCTTGCGCGCCGCCTGCTGGGCCTCGTTGGCGATCAGCGCGGCGTCGGCCTGGCCGCGTGCGTCGAGCCATTGCGGCAGCAGCGCGAAGCCTTGCGCGCGCCATTGCGCCGCTGCCAGCAGTTGCGCGTCGAGCCACTGCTTGCTGAGTTGATGGGTGGTCAGCGCGACTTGCCGTCCGAATTCGACGAGCCCGGCGGTGTCGTTGCGAAGATGCCAGGCGCGCGGCCATTGCCACGCGTTTTCTTCGATGCGCTCGACGAGGGCCTCGCGCCAGTCGAGCGCAGCTTTGAGCGCTGGCTTCCATTGCGCCGCCGACGGCGGCTGGGCCGCAAGCATCGGCGCGGGCACGTAGCGCACCAGCGCTTCGAGAAACGGCTCCATGAGTGCGCCCGCGATCGGCCCGAACATCGTGGCCGCAAGCGGTCCGCACGCGGGCGCAACCGTCGCGCTCGCTGCCTGATCGCCATTCGCGGCGGCCGTGGTGTGATGCGAAGTCGACGTGTTCATCGTGCCTCCTTTGCGTTGCGTGCGCTGAGCAAGCGTTGGACCATCGCGTCGATGGCGGCCATTTGCGGGGCCGATTTGATATAGAAGTCGGGATGCGCAGGATCGTCGCTGGTGTAGCCCCAGAAGTCCCAGCAGCCCTTGGGATTGCGCCGCGCATCGGTACGGATCTGCGGGTAGAGCACGATGATGCGATTGCTGTCCGCGAGCTGGTTGTAGCCCGTCGTCGTGTAGTAGCGATCCCCAAGGCGGCTGTCTTCCTGCGTGCAGCCGTGAAAGACGACGTGCACGCGGCATGTCTGCGTGAGGCAGTCGGCGGGGATGTAGACGTGGCCCACGTCGGACAGTCCCGTGCGCCGGCCCTGGAAAAACTCGGTCTGGTCGAAGTCGAGCAACTCGCCGCTCAGCTTGCTGGACGGCCGCTCCAGTTCGCCGTAAAGCTGGCGCAGGATGTCGTGCGATTGCACGAAGCCGCAGTTGTTGAGGTTGGGCGGCGCGTTGGCCGGGCAGGGCAGGTCGTTGCGGTTCGCGGTGATGAGCGCGTGACCGGCGTTGATGTTGTCGACATAGGCGATCTGCGCATCCGGGACGCCCGCGCTACGGTAGAACGCGCGGGTCTGCGCGACGACCTTCGGCAGGACGATCTTGTCCGAGGCGCCCGTGAAGATATAGAGGCGCTGGCGCTTGAGGTTCGCGACGTCGTCGATCAAGCCGTCGTCGGCGAAGCGCTGCGCGGCCTTGAACGCGGCGGCCCCGGACGGTGCGGCGCCCAGTGGCGTCATGCAGAGCGTGCTCGCGTTGATCAGAAAGTGGTCCAGGCCGCCGTGCGGGCCGAGCCCTGCGCAGTAAAACGGCCCGCCCGCGACGATCCCGGCGCCCGCAACGCTTTGCGAATACGCGACGCTGAATTGCGCGGCCATGAACGCGCCCGACGACAAGCCGGAGACGGTCACCTGGTTGGCATCGGCGGCGAGGGCGGGCAAGGGCGGCGCGTCCGCGGCCCGCGCGTCGTCGCAGGTCGCGCCGAGTGCGGCCAGCGTGCCGAGTGTGCCGAGTGTGAAGAGGGTCGCGACGGCGAAGCGTCGTGACAGGGTCATTAGCGAATCCACGGGACGTTCTCCTGTTGGGTGAGGGAAGAGGGGTGATCCGGGTTCGGCTCTCGCCGATGCTTCTGGCTCTGCTTCTGCAACTCGTTGATGCCCGACCAGCCGATGAACAGCATTCCCATTTCCGTCGCGCTGAAGGTGTAGGGCAGGCTGGCCAGCACGCCCATGGCCAGTCCCTTGGCGAGCGCGACGCCGGGCGAGTCCGTGTCGACCCGCGACTGCGTGAGCGTGGTGCTGACCGAGGTGACGACGAACAGCAACAGCCCCACGATCAGCAGGAAATGTGCTTTCTGTTCGAGCGGCATGGGTTTGACCATGTCGAGCAACATGCTGTCCCAGAGCTTGTCGACGGATACCGTGACGAGTGCGGATAGCAGATGAATCGGACTTCTGCTCAGCGAGGGCAAGCCGCCCGTTCGGGGCGCTTCGGGGCGCGATTCCGGTGCGGGGGGAGGCATGTCGGTCGATCCGTGAAAACTGCGAAGCGGTTGCTGAAAGGAACGCGCACGGTAAGTCGCTGTGAAGCGCGGTTTTTTATCGATGCAGGATCAATCGGATAACGAAGTATTTTCATGAGGCGGTGTAGCGCTCGTTGTGCTCGCGCGCCGTGCGCGCAAGCACAACCTGGGCGATGGACTCACGTCCGTGGGCGCTTACAATCCGCCCCACACGAGGCCGCCGCGTTGCTGTCCGGCCTGCTGCACGAGCAGCGCGAGATTGCGTGCCATGCTGTCCGCGTACTCGTCGATGGCGTTCTGCACACCACGGCTTTGCGTGCCCATCGGGATTTCCGCCGTCAGCGAAATCGGTGCGTCCGGCAGTTTGCTCGCGTAGAAAATACGGTAGTCCCCTTCGGGCTTCATGCTGAAGCGAAACAACGCACCGTGCTCGGTTTTCGCCGCGGGTGGCGTGCTGCAGATGTCGCGCCGCGCGCTCGCGTAGAACGAATCGTCGGCGGGCACGACGATGGTCTTGTGCGCCGACGGCAGCATCAGGCGCTGCACCGCCCACATCTGCCACGCGGACGGCAGGCTGCTCGCTTCGTCTCCGTCGTTGAGGCCGAGTGCGAGGATGTCGCGCTCAGCAGTCGGCCTGCCGATGATGCTATCGGCGAAGATCGGCGCTTCGATGGGCATGTTGCTCATGCAGCCGCCATCGGTGTAGAGGAAGTCGCGCAGCGACGGTGACGGCCCGAGCGGCGGCGCGGCGAACAGCAGCGGAAAGGCGCCGCTCGCCTGCGCGGCCGCGAGCAGGCAAACGCCCTCGTGACGCACGAATGCCTTGTGGACGGGATTGCGCTCGGACGTCCCTGCGCCCGGCGGCAACAGCGTCGATACATAGTTGAGCGAACCGAAGGTCTCGGCGCGTGCCGCGCTGTCGACTTGTGCCGAATAGAGCCGTGTGAGCGTGACGCTCAGGTGCTTCCAGCCGGCGTCGATGCCCGCGTCGCGCAGCAGTGTGACGATGCGGTGATGTGTGCTGACGAGATAGCAGCCGAAGCGCCGCAGATCGCGCAGGCCGGTCATCAGCGCGGTGCGCAGCGCGGCGATATGCGGGCCGCCCGGGTCGACGTCGTAGTCCCAGAAGAAGCCCATGCCGCGCCCGTGCAGCTCATTCAGGTAATAGCGCTCGCCGTCGAGCGCAAGGTAGCTGTCGCCTTCGTCGTCGAGGTCGATTTGCTCGACGATGCGGCGCATCAGTTGCAGCAGCGCGGTTTCGGCCCAGATCATCAGCACCGAGGGAATCGTCGAGCCGTCGAGCTTGTCGGCTGCGTAGTCGACGACGGTCGACGCGCGGCTCAGGGCGATGCGCGTTTCGCTGCGATTCGCGAACGATTTGGTGGCGAAGGGCAGCGCTTCGGTGATGGTCGGCGAAAGGCGCGCGATCGCTTCGGGCGTGCCGCCGAGCGCGAGGATAAAGCCGGTCAGCGCGCCTGCGCTCGCGCCCGCCACGTGGGGCACGGCGCGCAGGTCGATCTGGCGGTCGCGATGCAATTTCTGGAGTGCCTTGGGGTAGACCACGCCTTTGGCGCCGCCGCCGCCGAGCACGAGCGAATGTAGGTCGAGCATGTCGTTCTCCTGTCGATGAGATGGGTCGCCTAGCCGCCTTTGCGGTCCAGCAGCGACTGATACTTGTTGATGCTCTGGTCGATCTTTTCGAGTGCGAAATGCGCGGACTCGCCTTCGATGGCGCCCGCGGCCGCCGCGACGGCCGCTGCCGTGCCCACCAGCAGATCGGTGATCAGTACGCCGAGCGCATCTTCTGCCGCGCCCTTGATGTCTTCCTGGAGCAGCTTCTCGGTCATGTTCTTGAGCAGCACGCTCTTGCTGGCGAGCGCGAGCTTGCTCGCGCCGTCGAAGTAGTTCGCGGCCGACTGCGCGACGAGTCCGCTCGCCTGGCTGATCATCATGTTTGGACCGGCTGCGATCTGGCTGCTCGCGTAGGCGGTCGTCTCGGCGTTGCTCAACTGGACCGCCTGCACGATCTGACTGTTGAGCGCGTCGGTCGCGGGCGCCGCCGAGGCGCTTTGCATCTGCTCGGTGAAACCCGCAAGCGGGCTGGTTGGCGCGCTTGCGGGCGGCGTCGCTGCGCCGCTGTTCGTGCTACTGCCGTTTTGACTGGCGGCGCTCGCGCCAGCGTTGTCCGCGGTGGGCGAGGCGCTAGCGTTCGCCGCAGGCGACGATGAGGGCGGTGAGGGTGGCGAGGGCGGCTCGGCTGGCGCGACGGGCGGCGGCGTGGCCGGCGTTGCGCTGACCGCGCTCGCGCCGGACTTGCCGCCAAAGAGGTCCTTGAGGCTCATGGTTCAGGTCTCCTGGCGCGCGTCAGCTCTTGTCGCCGACGGCGAGAATCATCGTCACGGCCTTCGAAATCACGGCGCTGGAAATCTGGTTCAGCGCCTGCTGGCTGTGCACGGCGTTCTGCAACGACAAGCCCGCCGAATGGCTGGCGAACTGATAGAGCGAGGCAAGCGCCTGGGCCGGGGCTTCGGCCACGACCTTGACGTTGGTTTGCGTGACGGCGTCGGTGATCTGGCCGTTGACGGCGGTGTTGTCTGCCATGACGACTCCTTCGGTACGACATGGGGGTGGAAAAAGCGCGAGTCGACTGGCGCCGCGCTGCGTGGTTTGCATGAATACGGACGTGTCGTCGGCGCGCTTGTGAAGGTCGGTGAGCGTTGCGAAGCAGACCGGCGAGGCTCGCCTAGTCGAGTTTCTGGCGCAGCTTTTTGCGCAGCAGTTCGACGCGCTTGCGCGCGAGCGCTTCGCTGATGCCAAGCGCATCGGCGATTTGCGGATACGCCAGTTCATCCTCGAATTTCAGGGCGAACAGCGTGCGTTGCGCGGGCGCGAGTTCAGCGACGGCCTTCTCCATGCGAGCAAGTTGCTGCTTGAGCGCGAGTTGCTGTTCGATGGGCGGCGCACGATCGGCGATGGCAATGCATTGCTCGTCTTCCCATTCGCTGCCGTGCTCGATCACGCGATCCTCGCGGCTGCGTCGGCGTGCATGATCGAGAAACGCGTGGTTGAGCGCGAGGAAGAAAAAGCCGGCGAGATTCTTGACGCGATCCGGGGAGCGCTGCATGTAGAGATGCACTTTCAGCGCGGTGTCGGAGAGGAGATCGTCGGCGCGCGAAGGATCGCCCTTGCATAGCAGACGCGCGCGTCTGCGCAGCTTGCCTTGCACGTCCCGCCAGGTGCAATCGAATTGCTCGCGGTAGGCCGTGGTCTCGTCGCCGGCATAAGTTGTGATGTTCATTCTGCGTCCTCCGTGGGTGGAATCCGCAGAATCCGGCCAATCGTATGAGGAAATCAGTTGCGTACGTAACAACGTGCTCGACGCCCGCGCAATGTGCTTCATCGGGCCGCCGCAATGTGGCGAAGGCGTTCGGGATTTTCGATGCATAACGTGCGTGCGTGCGGCCGGATCAGACCTTCGCGTTGCCAGCGTTGCAGCAGCGTATTGAGGCGCGGGCGGCTTACGTTGAGCATCGCGGCCATGATGCTTTGATTGCCGGGCAGGCGGACTTCGTGACGCTCGCCGTCGTCCATGCGCGTAAGCAGATGGCGCGCGAGCCGCGCTTCGAGTCGATACAGACAGGCCGATTCGACGAAATCGCTCAATTGTTCTAGGCGGTTGCAGAGCAGTTGCTGGACGCGCAGCATGAAGAGTGGATTGGCCTGCAACGCGGCGAAATGCGTTTCGTGCAGCAGCGATATCTCGCAGTCGGGGCTCAGTTGCGCGTTGAAGCTGCGTCGGCGCGGATGCAGCAGCGCACCCTCGCCGACGAGCCCGCCCGCGAGCGTGTAGTCCAGGATGAGTTCTCGCCCGCCCGGTTCGTGCAGCGTGTGATAGATGTGTCCGCGATGGACAAGCGCCACGAAATTTTCTGCGTCGCCCTTGAAGAACAACAGCCGGCTGCGGTGCGCGGGCCAGGGCGTGAGGTGCTCGTCGATATGCTGCATGAGTGATTCGGGCAGCCCCTGTAGCAACGCAAATGAGCGAACCCCGTAATGGTCTTTGGCGGCTGGCATGACGTCCTTGCCTTGTCGTAATGTTGTCTGGTGACCCCCTCGCGGAAACGTCCTGTCATGCCGGATGTGAAGGGTCAGCGCCTTGACCCTGTCAATGTTGATAGTGAGTATTGCAAACGCAGCGAATGCGTGCGGTACGCGAGGAATGAACGAACGATGCGGGGCGCATTGCATCGCGCATAAGCGGACCGCCGGCTGGCGAGCGGTCATGCAAGATGCGTAATGTGCCTTGTTTCAAGGCATGGCTCGCGAAATCGCGGGGTGTGGACTACAGGGGGCGCGGGAGAAAGGGATGCGAAAGAATGCAGCCCTATGCGGCGGCGAAGATCGATGGGCCTTGTGACGCAATCCGATTTTGTCGCCAGGCCATTGTTTCGGGTTTTCGATGTCTTTCCCGGCGTGCGGGAAATTTTCGCAAGACAGGCGAAGTGAACGTCACCTGAATCGGTGACGGTCACGATTATCCAGTGAAGCGGGAAAGAGACGTGTAGTCATCCTGATCGTAGTGTCGGGATCAGGAGCGGCGCGGAGAGTAGGCTGCAACGGCGTTCCTCAGCCCTTGATTTGAGGAACGCACGCGTAGATCGTGTCAGTCACTGCGCAATGGCGGCATCAGCCAGTAGAAAGACATTTCATGATTGGCCGAAGAGGATGTGAGACGCGGAAATCTGCGGCGCTTAATGAGGTTATTGCACGTATCGCCGATGCACCGCGCTATTGAATGAAGCGCTGCAATTCCACCGTCGACGGCCGCTCGAAAATGGCTTCCGGCGGCCCGCTCTCCCACACGCGGCCTTCGTGCATGAAGACGACGGTATCGCTCACCGCTCGCGCGAAACGCATTTCGTGCGTGACCATAATGAGCGTCATGTGTTCGCGCGCGAGACTTTCCACCACGCTCAGCACCTCGCCCACGAGTTCGGGGTCGAGCGCCGAGGTGATTTCATCGCACAGCAGCACGCTCGGCTTCATCGCCAGCGCGCGGGCGATCGCCACGCGCTGCTGCTGGCCACCCGAAAGCTGATCGGGAAGCGCGTCGAACTTGTTGCCGAGTCCCACGCGTTCGAGCATCTGCTGCGCGGTCTCGCGCGCCTGGGCGCGTGACATTTTCTTGACCACCGTCTGTGCGAGCATCACGTTCTGCCCGGCCGTGAGATGCGGGAAGAGGTTGTATTGCTGGAACACCATGCCGACCTTCAGCCGCAGTGCGCGCAGGTCGGCGTGGCGTGCATCGACGTGTTCGCCGTCGATTTCGATCGAACCTGCGTCGATGCTTTCGAGACCGTTGAGCGCGCGCAGGAACGTGCTTTTTCCGGATCCGCTGCGGCCGATGATGCTCACGACCTGGCCTCGCTCCACGCTGAGGTCGATGCCCTTGAGCACATGATTCGCGCCGAATTGTTTTTCGACGCCCTGGGTTTTAACGAGCGGCATGCCATTTCCTTTGCAGCGAGCGCGCATACCGCGTGAGCGGGTAGCACAAGACGAAGTAGATCAGCGCGACGAGGCCATAAACGAGAAACGGGCGGAACGTCGCGTTCGAGATAGTCGTGCCGGCCTTGGTGAGTTCGGCGAAGCCGATGATCGAGACGAGCGCCGTGTCCTTGATCGCCTGCACGCCGAAGCCGACGGTCGGCCCGATGGCGATGCGCGCCGCTTGCGGCAGGATCACATGGCGCAGTTGCTCGAAGTAATTCATCGCGAGACTGGACGAGGCTTCCCACTGGCCCCTGGGCACCGCTTCCACGCAGCCGCGCCAGATTTCGGCGAGATAGGCGCTCGTGAAGAACGTGAGGCCGAGCGTGGCGGCGACCCAGGGCGAAACGTCGACGCCCACGAGCGGCAAACCGAAGAACACGATAAAGAGTTGCAGCAGCAGCGGCGTGCCCTGAAACACCTCGATATAGATTCGCACGATCGCGCGCAGCACACGCGAACTGGACACACGCATCACGAGCAGCACCAGACCGACGGCCCCGCCCGCGACGAAGGACACGAGCGAAAGCAGGACGGTCCAGCGCGCGGCCAGCAACAGCCCTTCAAGGATTTGCGCGAAAGTGAATTCGATCATCGCGTGCCTCGCGGGTTGCGTGCGAACAGCTTTCGGCCGGCCGCGTTGAGCGCGGCGCGCAGCACGAGCGCCATGGCCAGGTAGATGCCCGCGATCAGGAAATACGTTTCGAACGCGCGGAAATTACGCGACTGCACGTAGCTCGCCGCGTACGTGAGGTCGGCGACGGAGATCTGCGAGACGACGGCCGAGCCGAGCATGGTAATGACGATCTGGCTCGTGAGCGCCGGAAAGACCTTCGCGAACGCTTGCGGCAAGAGCACGTGCACGAAGGTTTCGCGCGGCGACATGGCGAGCGCGGCGGCGGCTTCGCGATGCCCGCGCGGCACGGCGTCGATGCCCGAGCGCAGAATCTCCACGGAGTACGCACCAAGATTGAGCGTCATCGCGAGCACGGCCGCCGTGTATTCGCCGATATGCACGCCGAGTGCGGGCAGGCCGAAGAACACGAAGAACAGCTGCACGAGAAACGGCGTGTTGCGGACCGCTTCGACATAGCCGTGAACGATCGCGCGCGCGGCCGTCTGGCGGCTCTGGTGCACGGCAGCGCCCGCCACGCCAAGACTCAAGCCGAGCGCCGTGGAGGCGGCGGTGAGCGCGAGCGTGACGGCCGCGCCGGACGCGAACATGCCGCTATAGGCGGCAAGGTCGCCGAACTGAAGCTGATAGCTCATGAACGGAAAAAGGACTCGCGGTGATGACGCGCGCCGCGCGCGGCGGCGGCGCGAGAGAGGCGTCAGAGATTGGCGGGCAGCGGCTGGCCAAACCACTTTTTCGACATCGACTGAAGCGCGCCGTCCTTCTTCGCTTCGTCGATCGTGGCGTTGACCTTCGCGAGCAGTTGCGGCTCGTTCTTGTTGAGCCCGACGAAGCAGGGCGAGTCCTTGATGACGAACTTCATCTGCGGCTCGCGCGGCGGATGCTTCGCGAGAATCGCCGCCGCGACGATGTTGCCTGCCGCGATCAACTGAACCTGACCGGAGAGAAACGCCTGGATGGTGGCGTTGTTGTCGTCGAAACGGCGGATCGTCGCGTTGGGCGCCATGTTGGTGAGCGCCACTTCTTCCAGCGCGCCGCGCGTCGCGCCCACGGTCTTGCCGGTGAGGTCGGCCGGGCCGCTCACCTTGACGTCGGCGGGGCCGAACACGCCCTGGAAATACGGCGCGTAAGGCGCCGAGAAGTCGATAACCTTCTCGCGGTCGGGCGTCTTGCCGAGCGACGAAATGACGAGATCGACCTTGTCGGTCTGGAGATACGGAATGCGGTTGCCGCTGTTCACGGGCACGAGTTGCAGCTTCACTTTCATGGACTTCGCGAGCAGCGCGGCCATGTCGATGTCATAGCCTTGCGGCTGCATGTCGGGGCCGACCGCACCGAACGGCGGATAGTCCTCCGGCACCGCCACGCGCAGCGTGCCGCGCTTCTGGATCGCGTCGAGCGCGTCAGCGTGCGCGCTGGGCGCGGCGAAAACGGCGAGTACGGGCGCGCTCAGCAGCGCGGCGAGCAGGCGTCGGCGCGACGCGAGTGTTTGGGCGAGAGCCATCCTGTGTTCCCCGGAAAGGTGGTTGGCGCGACGGGTGTTGCGCAGCAGGCGATGCACTAAGCAAGGGTCGAGCCAAGCGAAGCGGGGCGGGCGTGCGCGGGCCGTCAACGGGGAATGAGAGGCGATGAATTCGCGTCGATGGCGCGATAGTTCACGCTTTTGGTGCATTGCATTAGCGCAATGCGATGGCGGAGATCGAGGGGGGATCAGGCGGGGTACGCCTCATGTGGTGAGCAGCGAGGAAAGAGCATGTCATCGGTCGGCGGATCGTCCCGAAGGGAGCACTTGATCCACGATGGAATCGCCATCCTAATGGCGTGCGGCCGCTGCAATGGGGCTGATCTGGAAAACGACGTCGCGGCGATTACGATGATGAGTGCGCGCCGCCTGCCGCTCGTTGAGCTTCGCTAGTGCGGCGCGCTTCGGATTTTTTACTGGATGGTAAAGCTTTATTCCTCAAACCTTCGCGCAGCGAAACCCCGCGTACACGTACTGATATCGCGGCTGAAACCAGTTACGAAACGTCGGCCGCTGCATGCACCCCGCGGTGCGCGCGGAGCCGCCTTTCATCGCGTAGTGCTGACCGTCGAAGAAGTTGGCCGAGTAGCCTTCGTAGAACGGAAACGGCGTGAAGCCGCGCAGCGGAGCGAACACCGTCGAGGTCCATTCCCAGCCGTTGCCGAAAAGGCCTTCCACGCCCCAGGTGCTGGCGCTGTCCGGCGTCGAATCGACGGCGACCGGGTCCCAGCTGCGGAAGTCGAAGTTGTCGGTTTCAGCGGGCAGCGCGCCATGCGCCGCGCGCTGCCATTCGGCTTCGGTCGGCAGCCGCGCGCCGCGCCAGCGCGCGAAGGCGCTCGCCTCCGCGTGGCTCACGTAGACGGGCCAGGAGAGCGGCAGCGGAATATCCTCGAACATTGTGCGCAAACGCCAGCCCTGTTCGCCACGCACCCAAAAAACCGGATGCTCGATGCCTTCGGCCTCGCGCCAGGCCCAGTCGGCATCCATCCAGAATTCGCGGCGGCGATAACCGCCGTCGGCCACGAAGTCGAGAAACGCGCCGTTCGTGACCATAAAGCGGTCGATCTCGAACGCGGGCACGTCCACCTGCTCCTCGCCGAATTCGTTGTCCCAGCCGAACAGGCCGCGTTCGAGCGTCATGCCGAGTTCGGTGCGGCCGGCCGGCACGCTCACCGTTTCGGGCGTCACCTCATAGAGATGGTCCGCGCGAGCGCGGGCTGCGGCGGGCGCCTGCTTCTGCTCGAACGGTAGCTGATGCAGCATGTAGGACAGTGTCTCCACATGCATCAGCCGATGTTCGATCGCGACGTTGAGCAATTGCCCTGGCGTGTCGTGAATAAGCGCGCCGGGCGCCAGATCGAGTCCGGCGAGCCGCGCGTCGATGCGCGTGCGGGCGTCGCGCGCGTACTCGTGCACGGCGTCGAGGCTCGGCCAGTCCGAGGGCATGTCGGTCGGCAGCGCGCCATCGACGGGGTCGATGCCGAAGGCAAACAACTGGTCGAGACGGGCGTCGGCGGACGGCAGGTCGAACAGGCGCTGATCGAACAGATTACGGTCGAACGCCTCCAGATGACCGATATAGAACACGATGCGATGGCGCTCGCGAATCGGGCGTTCGTAGAGAAATTCGGGCTTGACGAGGGCGAAGAGTGCGTCGCTGGCCGCGCGGGCGTCGACGAGACGGGCGGCCAGCGAGGGCGTGGTCGGGAGCTGCATTGCGGCGAGTCTCCTGGCGTGGGCGGTGAGTGAGACTCTACCGCTGCGCACGCGCTGTGCCAATGCACTTCGAATCGCGATGCGGCGCGCGCGGGGCGCGCTCAGGACGACGCATACGGCTGCGCGCCGCCTTGCGGGGCGGCGCGCATGGGACGAACGGGCGGGCTTACAGGTGCCGCAATCCGTCGATATCGATAATACGGATGAGCTTGCCCTGGGCGTCGATCAGGCCGCGCTTTTGAAATCTTGACAGGGTGCGGCTGACGGTTTCGAGCGTCATGCCGAGATAGCTGCCCATGTCCTCGCGCGTCATGCGCAGGTTGAATTCCGCGTGCGAGTAGCCGCGCAGGCCGTTGCGCTCGGACACGTCGAGCAGGAAGGCGGCCACGCGTTCGTCGGCGGACAGCGAGCCCAGCACCATCATCTGCGACGATTCGCGGATCAGCTGCTCGCTCATGAGCCGGTGCAGCCGGTCCTGCATCGCGCAGGTTTCGCGGCACAGATGCTTGAGCGCGGGGTAGGGGATGATGCAGACCGAACTGTCTTCGAGCGCCACGGCGCTGCACGTGTGGGTGTCGGTGCTGATGCCGTCGAGGCCCAGCGGATCGCCCGCGAGGCGCAGGCCGGTGACCTGCTCGCGCCCGTCGCGATGCGCCATGACGGTTTTCAGCGAGCCCGAACGCACGGCATAGAGGCTGTCGAACGGGTCGCCGGCGCGGTAGAGGGATTCGCCGCGGCGCACGCTGCGCGCGGTGCAGATGAGCGCTTCGAGCTTGGGCAGGTCGTCGAGCGCGAGACCTTGGGGCATGCACAGATGCCGCATCGCGCAACTCGAGCAGCGCGCCGAGGAGCGCGGGCTTGTCACAGGTGCGCGGCTGCCTCGACGCACGGTGGTGGTATGAGTAACGACGGTAGGGGTCAGCATTTGCACGCTCCTGTTATCGGTTTCGGAGCATTCTCCCACCAGGGTCGAATCTCAAAATGGAGGCAAAAGGTCGCGCTTTTGAGATGAAGCCGCTTGCGCCTTGTCAGAAGGCGCTTTCGCGGCAAATGACAAGGCGCAAGCGGCACTTGAAATGCATTATTTCTTTGATTATCTCGATATTATTCCGAGATATTCGCGGTGCCTGCCGCACTCGGAATAAGCAAAACCGGCAAGGTCGCCTGACGCACGCAGCGTTCGGCCACGCTGCCGAGAATCAGACGCTGAAAACCGCGGCGTCCGTGTGTGCCCATGACGATCAGATCGGCGCCGCTGGACTTCGCGGCGTTGAGCACGAGCGTCGGCACGTCGTCGAGCGAGGACGCTTCGCCGGTCAGCATTTCGCCGGTCACGCCGCGTTCGCGCATCAGCTTGTTCATTTCCTCGGCAAGCTCGTTGCCCTGGGCGATCATCTGATTGCGCAGGATCGACGGGTCGTAGCCGGGCGCGTCGAAATACATCGGCGTGTTTTCAACGACATAGAACGGTTGCAGCGTCGAACCCATCGCCTTGGCGAGTTCGAGCGCGGCTTCGAATGCGCGGCGCGACGTTGCGCTGCCGTCCACCGCTACCAGGATGCGTTTGTACATGGAACCTCCGCGTAAATGAGCCCGAAAACAGGCGCGGCTGCGCGCGTCCGGGCATCGTCGGCCGGGTGCGGCATGTCGCGATCTGCGATGAGCTTAAAGGATCACTGACAAAGATGCAGTGCCGCTGTATGAAAGATGGAAGCCGAGGGGAGGCGGATCAAGAGCGCTGCGTCAGACGGCCACGGGCGAGTTCCGTCAGGATAAACTGACAGATGGCGACCGTTTCTCTTAATGGTCTGGTTGCGCGCGCACCGTGAGGCCGCTATCGTTGCGTCTCTTTAGTCCTTGCGCGCCGCAGCAAATCCCCGCCGTGACCTCTACCCACACTCCCTTGCCGTTTCGCAACGCGTTGCTGGCCATGCTCGGCATCGGCCTCGTCAACATGCTGGTTGCCCTCGATCAGACCGTTGTCAGCACCGCTTTGCCGTCGATCGTCGCCGAACTGCACGGTTTCGAGTATTACGCGTGGATTGCCAGCGCCTATCTGCTGGCTTCGGTGGTGACGGTGCCGGTGTTCGGCCGCCTCGGCGATTATTTCGGCCGCAAGCGCTTCGTGCTCGCCGCCGTGATCGTGTTCACCGTAGCCTCGGCGCTGTGCGGGCTCGCGACCGACATGCCGTTTCTCGCGGCCGCGCGCGCGTTGCAGGGCGTGGGCGGCGGCATGATGGTGGGGACCGCGTTCGCGTCGATTCCCGATCTCTTCCCCGATCCGCGCGCGCGCGTGCGCTGGCAGGTGGTGATGGCGGCCGCCTACGGCATCGGCACGGCGGCGGGGCCGTCGCTGGGCGGCTGGCTCAGCGAACACTTCGGCTGGCGCTCGACCTTCATGGTCAATCTGCCGGTCGGCGTGCTCGCGCTGTATTTCATCTGGGCGCATCTGCCGAACTATCGCCACGCGCGCACCGGCGAGGTCAAGATCGACTGGACCGGCGCCGCGCTGGTCGCGCTCGTGCTGGGCGGCTTTCAGACCGTTATCGAGGCGGTGCCGAAGGACGGCTTCACGAGCGCCAATCTCGTCCTGATCGCGCTGGTGGCGGTGGGAGCGGTGGCCTTGCTGGTGTGCGAGCGGCGCGCGACGCATCCGATCATTCCGCTCGACCTGTTCCGCGATCCGCAGCTCGTCACGCTGTTCACGCTCTCGGTCCTCTCCGGCTTCGTGATGTTCTCGCTGATCTTCTTTGCGCCGCTGCTGCTGCAAGGCGGCTTCGGTCTGTCGCCGCAGGTCGCGGGTCTGCTCGCGACGCCGATCGCCGCCTGCATCGCGCTCGGCAGCCTCGTGAACACGCGCATCGTGATCCATCTGAAAAAGCCCACGTCGATCCTGACGGTCGGCTTCGGCCTGCTCGTGGCGGCGTCCGTGGGTCTCGCGTTCGCGACGCGCACGACGGCGCATCTATGGCTCGAACTGGCGATGGGTGCGGTCGGCATCGGCCTCGGCTTCATCCTCAACAATCTGAACGTGTTCGGCCAGGAGATCGCCGGGCGCGAGCGTTTCGGCATCACGACGGCGCTGCTGCAATCGACGCGGATGGTGGGCGGCATGCTCGGCACGAGCATCGTGGCGACGATCGTGAATCACCGCTACGCGGCCGGAATCGGCGACGCGCTCGCGGTGCTCGGCGCGCCCGGCGCGGCGCGCTGGCAGCCGCAGCTTTCCGATCCGCGCGTGCTGATCGATCCGGCGCTGCGTGACGGCCTGACGGCGCAGATGAAAGCCGCGGGCCTCGACGGCGCGGCGCTCATCGAGGCGGTGCGGCACGTGCTGGTCGACGCGATTCACCTCGGCATCGGCCTGACCGGCCTCGCGGCGCTGGTGGCGGCGTTGTGCGTGCGCCGCATTTCGCATATCCGTTTTGGCAAATCCGCCGCGAAACCGGCACCGGCTCAGCCGGAATGACGGCAAAAATCCGGCAAAAGACGGGAAAAACGCGGCGCTGATCCCCGGATTCGCGTGAGCGGCTCGCCCGCTGCGACGTTTTTCGGCCGTCTTTGGCGCAATTCGTCAGACAAAAGCGTATGATGTCTGACGCCGCACCGCGAACCGTGACGCGAAATCCGGGGTTTTTCGTCGCGTTCTGAGCGCGATTCAGGCGGCCGCAGCCATCGGGCCGAAGATCGCGTTATGCGTCTGCTCGCTCATGGCGATGTCGAGCGCGACCGCATTTTCCACGCCGATGCGCATCGGCGCGCCGAGCCGCGTGATCTCCATGCCGGTGCGGCGAAGCATGCGTTCGATCGGCGTGGTGGTCACCGTCACGTAGCGCGAAATGCCCATGCGGTCGGCAAACTGGATCGCCGACTGGATCGCGTGCATGGTCAATTCGGCGAAGCCGAAGGCCTGATCGTTGCCCGTTTCGATCGCAAAACGGCTCAATTCCCAGATGTGGCGGCCCGTGGGCGCCGTTTCGCCGTGCAGCAGTTGCGGGAAGGTGTCGCGCAGCATGTTCGGCCCGTCCGTCGGCATCAGGCGCCAACAGCCGCGCACCTGCCGCTCGTCGTCCTGAATGAGCATGTAGTGGGGTCCGAGCGCGTCGTACCCGTCGATCTCCATGCCGGCAATGGTGGGAATATCCCAGCCCATCCGGTCGCGGAACACCCGCGCTCGTAGCCGGTACATTTCGTTGATGTCCTCGTTGTCGAACTCCTGACGCAGTCCGATCCTGATCGCAGCTTGCATGACAACTCTCCCTTGAACTGGTGGAGGGGGCAGCGGTATGGATCGAAAGCTATGCGTTATGAATATAAAAAAACACCTATCCAGATAGGTAGGTGCGGAGGGAGGGTCACTTCTGGAGAATGGCTGGGCGGCAGTCACTCATCAGGCATATCTGACAGCGAGGTCAAAATGGAACTTCTGGACAATCATCAATGGCAGGCAGGCACGAATTCCCTTCATAACGCGGGGGACCTGTCGTCGGTAATCGACCGTGTCCTGATCATCGCGTATCGGAAAAAGAAGAAGGAAAGTCAGCGCCGCTTCTGGGCGCGTTTCGGCGTGACGCAGTCGCGCGGCAGCCGTTTCGAGTCGGGCGCGGAGATTCCGCCGCCGGTGTCGATCCTGCTGGGTCTGTACTTCAACAAAACGATTTCGGACGGCGATCTGGGCCGTGCGGAGCGCGTGCTGCGACGTCCCGAGGCGTCGATGATGCTTAGCCCGGGTCAATAAGGCCCATCTGCGTCGCAATCACGGCTGCCGCACGCCGTGAGTTCACGCCGAACTTCCCGCGAATATTTTTCATGTGGAAGTTCACGACGGCCTCGGAGCAATTGAGGATGTGCGAAATCTCCCAAGTGGACTTGCCGAGGGCAGTCCACTTGAGGCATTCCTTTTCGCGCGGCGTGAGCTTGGGAACCAGCGACTGGGCGTGATCGTTCAGATGGCGCTGGCTCGTGTCGAGCACGAGATCCCGCAGCAAGACCAGGTTCGGCAGCGCACGATTCACGTCCTGCCAGAACTGGTCCGACGGATTCACGTCGTTCACGAAGCACAACATGCCGGTTTCCTGGCGCGGGCCATGGATCGGCAGCGTAATGCCGGCGCGCAGCCCATGCGAGCGGGCTTCCTCATACATGGTTTGCTGCTGCTCGGTGGCAAACAGTTCCGGCGACCAGATGAGCGGCGACGAACGCGTCGTGCAATGCGTCACCGTCGGGTCGAAATACGCCATCCCGTTGTCGTTATAGGTCTGCCGCCAGGCAGCCGAATAGTTCGTTCGGATGAACGCGTCCTCGAGCCGCATGCCGGCACGCGGCAGGATCGCCAGCATGACCTGGCCGAAACCCCACGAAACGGCAAGCTGCGACACCGCGTCGAACCACGCGGCCTCTTCGGGCGCGTCGAGCACGGGCGACATCTGCTCAATGAAATGTAGAGGCACGTCAACACTCTCCGTCGGCGGTGGGCCAGTCCGCTACCAGCGCCCGGCGGGCTCTGGCCTCGCTTCTTATGGCTTCTTATGATGTAACAATTTATCACTAAATTCCGTCATGCTCGTCTTTATCCCGCAGCGCTGTGGGCTTTGATCCAGGGATTTGCCCGCCGTTGGGGAAAATCCCTGGCGAGTATCTCGTCGGCGGCTGAACAAAAGTGCCGATCGGGAGCGAGCGCCGCGCGCGTTCGGGCGCGGAAAACGGAACTGGATTGCCGCTTTCATTACCGATTCTGTAATTCGCTTAATCAAATTCGGTAATAAAGCGACGAGCGCGGCGGGATTTTACCGTCGGCGCAATGACATGCGAATGGCTGCAATGACAGTCATCCGTGCTTGAGACCGGCTTTACGAAAAAACGGCGGCGCGCCGATATCGGCGCATTCGGTGTCTTTAAATCGGCGTATGCGCGCGCATGACGGATTGATTGCGTCATGCGCGCGTCATGTTTTCCAGCATTCCCGCATTCGAGCGTTACGGTTTGCGTTGCAATTCGATGATGCGGGTCGGCCGCAGATGGTTGATCGCGTAGTGGATGCGGCCGGGGCTGCGGCGTGCGCCGCGCTCGCCCGGCTCGGCGAATTGCCGCTCGGCGTCGAGGGTCGTTTCCGGCGGGGCCATGCCCTTGTCGACAGCTTCGAAATCGGCCTGCGTCGCGAACGGATGACGATGCGCGCCGCTGCGGCTGTCGAAGCCCGCGAAGCCGTCGTTCGCTTCGGGCATGCTGTTGTCGAGCGTGGCGTTGCTCGTGGTGATCTCGTCGGGGCCGATGTCGCCGGCGCCCGCGAGCCGCGCGGCTTCGCGATTCTTGCCGTCGGTGTCCACCGTGCTGTCGTGCGTGCGATCGTTGTGCAATTCGGCGCTGCGCGGCGCGCCGGGCTGCGTGGCGTGCGTGTCGTCGGGGCGATTCATGATGTCCTCCGTCAAAGAGGCTGGCTCAGAAGCGGTACTCCCTGGTTCAGCAATTGGCGTTCCACACGGTTTTGAAATCTGGAATCGGACCGAAAATCAAGCCGGTACGCCAGGAGAACGCCTCCAGCGATTTCGCATTTTTTTCGTTGGATCGCCGTATTTCCTCGGAGTATGATCCTCTTTCAACGAGTTGGCGCGCTTTAGATTAACGGCCTGAAATCACGGCCGGGCTGTGGCTTTGCCGCATCGATCCTGCACGCGCCTGACAAAAAACGAACGAGGCAGTCAGGGGCGGACGAGACACATGCACTTCGACGCTGCATTCACGCATCGCGGTTACCTGCTCAACTGTGCACCGGCGCGCACCGGCGACGGCACGTATCAACCCTATGTCGTGATCTCGCGTTCGAGCGACGGCGAACTCGTGGCCAATCGTTTTTTTCCCTCCGATCTCCGTTTCGACGACGAACGCGCCGCCATCGCCCACGCACGCGACTGGGCCGTGCGCTGGATCGACGCCAGCAGCGTCACGCTCTGATCCGCGTATCGCCCCGCGCCTTGCCGCTTGCCGATGCTGAATCGATGCGTTCCGCGCCCAGGCGGACCTCGGCGAACTATCGAGAAAAGCGGTAATCTCTGGGGTCGATACACTCCTGTGCGGTGCCTGCCGCCGCCGCCGCATTACCATGTCCACACCTGCCAGCCCCGACTGGGGCCTCGAACAGATCGTCGCCGATCTGCGCGCGTCGCGCGAGGAACGCCACCGCACGCGCCATCCGCTCGGCATCCGCGAATTGCCGTCGCGCGACGCCGTCATCAATATCGTGCAGGGGCTGCGCGCGGCGCTGTTCCCGACGCATTACGGCGCGCCCGACCTGACCGACGAGAGCGTCGATTACTACGTCGGCCACACACTGGAAAGCACGCTGCGCCTGCTTGCCGAACAGATCCGACGCGCGCTGCGCTTCCTGCCGGAATACGCCGATGCCGCCGACGACATCCTGCGCACGCGCGCCTTCGAAGTCGCGCGCGAGTTCGGCCATCAGCTGCCCGGCATTCGCGCGCTGCTCGTGAGCGATATTCAGGCCGCCTTCACGGGCGACCCCGCCGCGCAGCACATCACCGAAATCCTGCTCTGCTATCCGGGCGTGTGGGCGATGACGCATCACCGGCTCGCGCACGCGCTGCATCGGCTCGGCGTGCCGTTGCTCGCGCGCTTCATCAACGAGATCGCGCATTCGGCCACCGGCATCGATATTCACCCGGGCGCGCAGATCGGCCCGAGCTTCTTCATCGATCACGGCACGGGCGTGGTGATCGGCGAAACGGCGATCATCGGCGAGCGCGTGCGCGTTTATCAGGCGGTGACGCTGGGCGCGAAGAGTTTTGCCGCCGATCTCGACGGCACGCTCGTGAAGGGCAACGCGCGTCATCCGATCGTCGAGGACGACGTGGTGATCTACGCGGGCGCGACGATTCTGGGCCGCGTGACCATCGGCAAGGGTTCGGTGATTGGCGGCAACGTGTGGCTCACGCATAGCGTGCCGCCGGGCAGCAGCGTGCGTCAGGGCAAGATCCGCGAAATCGAGCGCGGCAACGACGGCCAGTAATCTGGCGTTGGTTCGCGTTCGTTCGATAGGGCGGACGCCGCGGGCGCGGCGTCCGTCTGATCGCGAGGATCAGGTATTCGCCACGCTCATCGCGCCCGGATTGCCGACGATCGCGAGAAACTCGCGGCGCGTGGACGGGTCGGTGCGGAACGTGCCGAGCATGCGCGACGTGACCATCGACACGCCCGCCTTGTGCACGCCGCGCGTCGACATGCATTGATGCGCGGCTTCGAGAATCACGCCCACGCCCTTCGGCTGCAGCACGTCGTTGAGCGTGTCGGCGATCTGCGCAGTCATCTTTTCCTGAATCTGCAGGCGCTTCGCGAAAGCGTCGACGAGGCGCGCGAGCTTCGAGATGCCCACCACGCGATGCTCGGGCAGATACGCCACGTGCGCGCGGCCGATGATCGGCACCATATGGTGCTCGCAGTAGCTCTCGAAGCGGATGTCCTTCAGCACGATCATCTCGTCGTAACCGTCGACTTCCGAGAACGTGCGCGACAGGATCTCGCGCGGATCGAGCTGATAACCCGCGAAGAATTCCTCGTAGGCGCGCACCACGCGCCCGGGCGTATCGATCAGACCTTCGCGCGTGGGATCGTCGCCGGCCCAGCGCAGCAGCACGCGCACGGCGTCTTCCGCTTCGGTGCGCGACGGGCGCGCGGCGATCTCCACGGCGTCCTTCGACGGGCGTTTCTTACCTTTCTTTTCAGTGTTCTTTGCGTCGCTCATGCATCGGCTCCTGTCATGTGGCCGACGCCCGCTCGGCGCGCCACGAACGCGCATTGTTCCATGAATCCTGGATGACCGTGCGAGCGCGCGAATGTTCGGAGGCCGCGCTCACTTCGGCCATTCGTCCATCGCGTCATTGAAGAGTTCGGCGACCACGCTGCGCAGCCACGCGCCGCGCGGCGCGTTGTGATACTTGCGATGCCAGTACTGCTTGAGGTCGAAGTGCGGCAAGGGCAGCGGCGGCTCGACGAGCGTGATCGACGCGTGCTCGGAGACATACGCGAAGCCGATCGCGTGCGGCACCGTCGCGATCAGGTCGGTGCGCGTGAGGATGAACGGCAGGCTCATGAAGTGGGGCGTTTCGAGCACGGCGCGGCGGCGCAGGCGCTTCTTCTCCAGGAAATGTTCGAGCACTTCCTGGCTGCGTCCTTCGGCGCGGACCACCGCATGGCCGAGCGCGAGAAATTGTTCGAGCGTGATCGGCTTGCCCGCGAGCGGGTGGTTGCTGCGCATCAGGCAGATGAAGCGATGCGTGAAAAGCCGCTGCTGGAAAAAGTTATTGCCGCCGAGGTCGGGAAAGTAACCGACGGCCAGATCGATGTCGCCCGATTCGAGGCCGCGTTCGACCTGGCTGGGCGGCAGCGACACCGAGCGCAGATTCGCATGCGGCGCGCGCTCGGCGAGCATTTGCAGCAGCCGCGGCAGAAACACGATTTCGCCGACATCCGAGAGCGCGATCGAAAACGTGTGCGTGCTGGTGGCCGGATCGAAGGCCTGATCTTCGAGCATGCCTTTTTCGATGCGAATCAGCGCGTCGCGCGCGGCGGGAATCAGCCCGAGCGCGCGTGGCGTGGGCTCCATGCCGCGCGACGTGCGCACGAACAGCGGATCGCCGAAATACTCGCGCAGCTTGCCGAGCGCCGTGCTCACGCGCGGCTGGCTCACGCCGAGCCGTTCGGCGGCGCGGCTGACGTTGCGCGTGTCCTCCATCGCAACGAGATAGGGGATCAGATTCAGGTCGAGGTCTTGCATCGGGCGGGAGCGCGCGGGCAGCGCCGCACTATGTCTAAACGGGATAGACCTTAGTGCAAACATGCGGATTCCAGATATTGGGGTATGTGCCCGGGTCGGGGCGCGGCGGTGGACGGCGTGCCGCCGCGCACATGCATTTCAGTGCATTGTTGTAGGTCAATGCACGATATTTCCGCTGAAGAATCCGCGCGCGCTCGGGGTTGCCCTAAGGAAGTCCCGCCTTGACAAGCGCGCCTGGGCGCTCCGATAATGCGCTGGACGTTCGCTAAACGAATCAGTGTTCGTATATAGAACTTTTTCGCGATCGAGTGGCGTGGACTTTCCGCGATGCGCATCGCTTTCAGGAGCAGGCATGATCAACAAGATTTTCGACTCGCTTCAAGCCGCCGTCGCCGACATTCAGGACGGCGCCACGGTGATGATCGGCGGCTTCGGCACGGCCGGCATGCCGGCGGAACTGATCGACGCGCTGATCGCGCAAGGCTCGAAAGAGCTCACGATCGTGAACAACAACGCCGGCAACGGCGACACGGGCCTGGCCGCGCTGCTCAAGGCCAAGCGGGTGCGCAAGATCATCTGCTCGTTCCCGCGCCAGACCGACTCGTACGTGTTCGACGGCCTCTATCGCGCCGGCGAAGTCGAGCTTGAACTCGTGCCGCAAGGCAACCTGGCCGAGCGCATCCGCGCGGCGGGCGCCGGTATCGGCGGTTTCTTCACGCCCACGGGCTACGGCACGAAGCTGGCCGAAGGCAAGGAAACGCGCCTGATCGACGGCCGCCAATACGTGCTGGAAGCGCCGCTGCACGCCGACTTCGCGCTGATCAAGGCGTACAAGGGCGACCGCTGGGGCAATCTGGTCTATCGTAAAACGGCGCGCAACTTCGGCCCGATCATGGCGAGCGCCGCCAAGGTGGCGATCGCGCAGGTGTCGGAAGTGGTCGAACTCGGCCAGCTCGATCCAGAAAACATCGTGACGCCGGGCATTTTCGTGCAGCGCGTCGTTGAAGTGCCGCAGGCCGCGCATCAAGCGCAGCAAGCCGGCCAGGCCGCCTGACGCTACGGAGTTATGCAATGAAACGGTTGAATCGCGACGAAATGGCTCAACGCGTGGCTCAGGACATTCCTGAGGGCGCTTATGTGAATCTCGGCATTGGCGTGCCGACGCTGGTGGCCAACCACCTCGATCCGAGCAAGGAAATCTTCCTGCACAGCGAGAACGGTCTGCTCGGCATGGGCCCGGCGCCCGCGCCCGGTCTGGAAGACGACGAACTCATCAACGCAGGCAAGCAGCACGTCACGCTGCTGACCGGCGGCGCCTTCTTCCATCACGCGGACTCGTTCGCGATGATGCGCGGCGGCCACCTCGACTACTGCGTGCTCGGCGCGTTCCAGGTGTCGGTGAAGGGCGACCTCGCGAACTGGCACACCGGCGCACCGGACGCCATCCCCGCCGTGGGCGGCGCGATGGACCTCGCGCTCGGCGCGAAGCAGGTGTTCGTGATGATGGAACTGCTGACGAAGCAGGGCGAAAGCAAGCTCGTGAGCGAATGCTCGTACCCGGTCACGGGCGTGAACTGCGTGGGCCGCATCTACACGGACCTCGCCGCGTTCGACGTGACGCCGGACGGCCTCGCCGTGCGCGAGATCTATTCGGACATCGACTTCGACGCGCTGCAAAAGCTTGCCGGCGTGCCGCTGATCGACGCGACGCAGAATCGCCGCGCGGCGTAAACTGCGGCAACGCGCGTTCCTCTCGCAGATGAACACCAGCGTGGCGCGGGTCTGGCGGCAACAGTCGCCGGGCGCCGCGCCATCTGCGTTTGCGCGCATCCATATCTTTTTCATATCGATCCATGATTGAACGCCTGACGAGCCTCATTTGCGGCACCGAGCCGATGAACGCCGCGTGGTCGAGCGAGGCCACGCTCCAGCGCATGCTCGACGTGGAAGCGGCGCTTGCCCGCGCGTCGGCGCTGCATGGCGTGATTCCGCAGACGGCCGTGGCGGCGATCGTCGCGACCTGCCGTGCGGATCGGCTCGATGCCGAAGCGCTTGCGCGCGACGCCGCACTCGGTGGCAATCTGGCGATTCCGCTCGTCAAGCAACTGACCGCGCGCGTGAAAGAGGCCGATCCCGAGGCCGCGAAATACGTGCATTGGGGCGCGACGAGCCAGGACATCATCGACACGGCGACCGTGCTGCAACTGCGCGACGCGCTCGCGCTGATCGAAACGGGTCTCGACGCCACCTGCGCCAATCTCGCCGAACTCGCCCGCGCACACCGCGCGACGCCCGCAGTCGGACGCACGTGGTTGCAGCAGGCGCTGCCGATCACGCTCGGTCTGAAATTCGCGCAGTGGCTCGATACGCTGCTGCGTCATCGCGAGCGTCTTGCGGCCTTGCGCGAACGCGCGCTCGTGTTGCAATTCGGCGGTGCAGCGGGCACGCTCGCGAGCCTGCGCGACGCGGCCGTGAACGTCAGCACCGAACTCGCGAAGGAACTCGGCCTCTCGCAGCCCACGCTGCCGTGGCATACGCAACGCGACCGCATCGCCGAAGCGGCGGCGTTCTTCGGCATGCTGATCGGCACGCTCGGCAAGATCGCGCGCGATATCTCGCTGCAGATGCAGACCGAGATCGGCGAACTCGGCGAGCCGGCGGCGGCGGGCAAGGGCGGTTCGTCCACCATGCCCCACAAGCGCAATCCGGTCGGCTGTGCAGCGGTGCTCACCGCCGCCACGCGCGCGCCGGGTCTCGTCGCCACGGTGTTCGCAGGCATGGTGCAGGAGCACGAACGCGCGCTCGGTGGCTGGCAAGCCGAATGGGACGCGCTGCCCGAACTCGCGCGTCTCGCGGGCGGCGCGCTCGCGCAGATCGAACAGATTACCGGCGGACTGGAAGTGCGGCCCGAACGACTCGCGGCCAATCTCGACGTCACGCATGGCCTGATTCTCGGCGAGGCCGTGATGCTCGCGCTCGGCGACCGCATTGGCCGCCTCGATGCGCATCACCTCGTCGAAAAGGCCTCGAAACAGGCGGTGCAATCGCAACGCACGCTCTACGACGTGCTCGCGGACGATCCCGCCGTCACGCAGCATCTAGACGAAAATCGTCTTAAAGCGCTGCTCGACCCCGCTCATTACGTGGGCGAAGCGCACGCCTTTGTCGACGCGGTGCTCGCGTCGTACGCGAAGCGTTCGCCTCATTCTTCATCGCAGACTCATCAGGAGTAACCGCATGCCTTATGCAGCCGTCAACGACACGCAGCTGTTCTACCGCATCGACGGTGCGCAAGACAGCACGGCGCCGTGGCTGGTTCTGTCGAACTCGCTCGGTAGCGACGTGTCGATGTGGACGCCCCAGCTCGTCGAATTCTCGAAGCATTTCCGCGTCCTGCGTTACGACACGCGCGGTCACGGCCATTCGGCCGCGCCGCAAGGTCCGTACACGATCGAACAACTGACCGGCGACGTGATCGGCCTGCTCGATCATCTCGGCATCGCGCGCGCGCATTTCGCGGGTGTCTCGATGGGCGGCCTCACGGGCGTGGGCCTCGGCGCGCGCTTCGCCGACCGCATCGACCGCCTCGTGCTGTGCAACACCGCCGCGAAGATCGGCACGCCGGAAGTGTGGGTGCCGCGCGCCGCGAAGGCCCGCGCCGAAGGCATGCTCGCGCTCGCCGACGCCGTGCTGCCGCGCTGGTACACGCCGGAATTCATCGCGCGCAACGCGCTGGTGATGTCTCAGGTGCGCGACGTGTTCGTGCACACCGACAAGGACGGCTATGCTTCGAACTGCGAAGCAATCAACGCCGCCGACCTGCGTGGCGAAGCCTCGTCGATCAAGGCGCCGACGCTCGTGATCTCGGGCACGCACGATCTGGCCGCGACGCCCGCACAAGGCCGCGAACTGGCGGAGTCGGTGCCGGGTGCGCGTTATGTCGAGCTGAACGCCGCGCACATTTCGAACGTCGAACTCGCGGACGAATGGAACAAGGTCGTGCTCGCCTTCCTGCAGGAGTCGAAATGAACGAAGACGATCGTTACGAAGCCGGCCTGAAAGTGCGCCGCGCCGTGCTGGGCGACGCGCACGTCGACCGCTCCATTGCGAACCGCACCGACCTGACCGAAGAATTCCAGAAACTCATTTCGCGCTATGCGTGGGGCGAGATCTGGACGCGCGAAGGTCTGCCGCGTCACACGCGCAGCCTGCTCACGATTTCGATGATGGTCGCGCTCAACCGCAACGAGGAGCTCGCGCTCCATCTGCGCGCCGCGAAGAACAACGGCGTGACGCGCGACGAAATCAAGGAAGTGCTGCTGCAAACGGCCATCTATTGCGGCGTGCCCGCGGCCAATTCGGCCTTCCATCTGGCCGACCGCATTTTCCGTGAGGAAGACGCTGCACCGGCAGCCGGCGCGTAAAGCGGTTTCATCGCTTCAAACGCTTTAGTCCATCGACGGCGAGCTCACGCCCAGCACTTCGTGCAGGCGTGTACTCGTCGTCGTGTATTGCAGATGGATTTTCTTCTCGGGAAAGACATGGCGCGCTGCGCCGAAAGCCGCGAGCGCGGTTTCGTGAAAGCCCGAGAGGATCAACTTCTTCTTGCCCGGATACGTGTTGATATCGCCCACGGCGAAGATGCCGGGCACGCTCGTTTCGAAGCGCGCGGTATCGACGGGCAATTGCTTGCGGTCCAGTTCGACGCCCCATTGCGCGATCGGTCCGAGTTGCGGCGAGAGGCCGTAAAACACGAGCAAATACTCAAGTTCGAGCGAGCGCGTAACGCCGTCGCCGCCCGTGACCTTGATGCGCTTGAGCGTGCCGTCCTCTTCATCGAAACCCGTGATCTGGCCGACGATCGATTGCATGCGCCATTCCTCGCAGAGCGTGCGCATGCGCGCAACCGAGGCGGGCATCGCGCGAAACTGCTCGCGCCGGTGTAGCAGAATCACGCTCTGCGCGACGTCGACGAGGCGCAGCGCCCAATCGAGCGCCGAATCGCCGCCGCCGCAAATCACGATGTCCTTGTCGCGGAACTGCTCGGGATCGCGCACGCGATAGAACAGTTGCGTGTCGCGATAGCGTTCGATGCCGCTCAATTTCAGCGTGCGCGGCTGAAACGATCCTACGCCTGCCGCGATGAACACGGTTTTCGTGAGGAACTGCGTGCCTTTCGAGGTTTGCACGAAAAAGCGTCCGTCGCCGCGCCGCTCGACGATCTGCACTTCCTCGCCCAGATGAAACGTTGCGCCGAACGGCTCGATCTGCTTCATCAGCGAATCGACGAGTTGCCGCCCCGTGCAGACGGGAATCGCCGGAATGTCGTAGATCGGTTTGTCGGGATACAGCTCGGCGCATTGACCGCCGACCATCGGCAGCGAATCGACCACGTGCGCGCGGATTTCGAGCAGCCCCAATTCAAAGACCTGAAACAGCCCCACGGGACCGGCGCCGACGATCAGCGCATCGGTTTCGATGGGCGTCGCGTGCGCGGCGGCGGGCCGCGAGCGCGCGGAGATGGCGGGCTCGGGCAAACGTTCGGCGCCGTCGGTCATGGTCACTCCTCGGGATTGCGCTCGGCCACGTAATGTTTGAGGACGGCGAGCACGGCGGCGTCCTCGGCGCGGCTCGCATCGTCGCTCGCGGAGCCCGCGTCGGCTTCGTCGCCGAACAGCGAGGTGGGCGCCGCGATGGTTTCGATTTCGCGGCCTTCGCGGAACACGCGGATTTGCAGTGTCGGCGCGAGATATTCGGCCACCCAGTGAACGCCTTCGATATGCGTTCCCACGCGGATTGGTGTCTTCATCGCAATCCCTCCGGCCGCTGCCGCGTGCGGCCCGGCAGCGCATTGATGTGTCGATAACCCCACGATACGCCGATGGCGCGCGGCTTGCCCGAACCGTGCGCGCGCCAGGCGGGCGGCGAAAAAAAAGCGGCCCGAAGCGGGCCGCCCGATTGCCTTGCGCGCCGCGCCGAAGCACGGCAGCGAAGCTGCGTTATTGCACCTTGGCGAGCACGTCGCGCACGGTGCCGAAGAGACGCTCGATCTCTTCTTCCGTGACGATCAGCGGCGGCGAGAACGCCAGAATGTCGCCGGTGAAGCGGATCAGCACGCCCGCTTCGAAACACTTCACGAACACTTCATAGGCGCGCGCGCCCGGTGCGCCGTCGCGCGAGTCCAGTTCGATGCCCGCGACGAGGCCCAGATTGCGGACGTCCTTCACGTGCTTCGCGTCGCGCAGCGCGTGCGCCGCGGCTTCGAACTTCGGCGCGAGGCTGTTGGCGCGCTCGAACAGGCCGTCGCGACGATACAGATCCTGCGTGGCGATCGCGGCGGCACACGCGAGCGGGTGCGCCGAATAGGTGTAGCCGTGGAAGAGTTCGATCGCGCCCGGCGCGCCGCTGTTCACGACCGTGTCGTGGATCGTGCGGCTCACGGCCACGCCGCCCATCGGCACGGCGGCGTTGTTGATCGCCTTCGCCATCGTGATGATGTCGGGCGTGACGCCGAAATACTCGCTCGCCGTGGCCTTGCCGAGACGGCCGAAACCCGTGATCACTTCGTCGAAAATCAGCACGATGCCGTGCTTCGTGCAGATCTCGCGCAGACGTTGCAGATAGCCTTGCGGCGGAATCAGCACGCCCGTCGAACCGGCGACCGGCTCCACGATCACGGCCGCGATGGTCGAGGCGTCGTGCAGGGCGACGATGCGTTCGAGGTCCTCGGCGAGATGCGCGCCCCAGGCCGGCTGGCCCTTCGAAAACGCGTTGTGCTCCAGATTGTGCGTGTGCGGCAGATGGTCGATGGCGGGCAGCAACTGGCCCGAATACGCCTTGCGGTTCGGCCCGATGCCGCCGACCGAAATGCCGCCGAAGCCCACGCCGTGATAGCCGCGCTCGCGGCCGATCAGCTTGGTGCGCTGGCCTTCGCCGCGCGAGCGATGGTAGGCGAGCGCGATCTTGAGCGCCGTATCCACGGACTCCGAACCCGAGTTCGTGAAGAAAATGCGGTCGAGCCCTTCCGGCATGATTTCGGCAATCTTGCTGGCCGCTTCGAAGGCGAGCGGGTGACCCATCTGGAAGGTCGGCGCGAAATCGAGCGTGCCGGCCTGCTGGGCGATCGCCGCGACGATTTCCTCGCGCGCATGGCCTGCGTTCACGCACCACAGACCCGCGCTGCCGTCGAGCACCTCGCGGCCGTCGGTCGTGCGGTAATACATGCCCTTGGCCGATTCGAGCAGGCGCGGCGCGCCCTTGAACTGACGGTTGGCCGTGAACGGCATCCAGAACGACGACAGGTCGTCGATGACGGGGCGCGAAGTCATGGGTGTTCCTCCTGAGGTGGTTTGACAGACTCTATCGCCGGGGCTTGAAGCGCGGCAGATACAGTCTCTATACTGCGCTGATAACTGTGCTGGACAATTTGTCTCAACTGTATTGGTCTGTACTCGGTACGGCAGGGTACAGTCGACGCCACCTTATGATCGAAATCGAACTGGAACGCGGCCGCCAGGCCTCCACGACGCTCGTCGAACAGATCGTGCGTGCTTTTTCACGCGCGATCGAAGCCCATACCTTGCGCACGGGCGCGCTGCTGCCTTCGGTGCGTCAGCTCGCGCAGTCGCACGCGCTCTCGACCTATACGGTGACGGAAGCGTACAACCGGCTGGTGTCGATGGGACTGGTCGTGGCCCGGCGCGGTTCCGGCTATCGCGTGGCGCAGCGCACCGAGGCGCCGCGGGCCAGTGCGGCGGGCTGGCAGCCGCCCGCGCTCGCCGCCACCTGGCTGCTGTCCGACGTTTTCGCCGATCACTCGGTGCCGATCAAGGCTGGCTGCGGCTGGATGCCGGGCGAGTGGATCAACGAAACGGGGCTGCACCATGCGCTGCGCGCGACGAGCCGCGTGCCGGCCGTGCGTCTGGGCGACTACGGGCATCCGTACGGTTTCGCGCCGCTGCGCGAACGCGTGGCGGCGCAACTGGATCGCCAGGGGCTGCCGGTCGAGGTCGGCAACGTGCTGCTCACGCAGGGCGCGACGCAGGGGCTCGATCTGATCGTGCGCACGCTACTGCGGCCCGGCGACACTGTACTGGTCGAAGACCCCGGCTACTGCAATCTGCTGCAGATTCTCAAGCTCGCGGGGCTGACCGTGCACGGCGTGCCGCGCACGCCCGCCGGGCTCGATCTCGACGCGCTCGAACAGCAGGTCGCCGCCCATCGGCCCAAGGCGATCTTCGTGAACACGACGCTGCAAAATCCCACCGGCGCGACCTTCACGATGGCGAACGCGTTCCGCCTGCTGCAGATCGCCGAGCGCGAGCGCATGTGGGTGGTCGAAGACGACGTCAGCCGCGAACTCGCGCCGCCGGGCGCGCCGCTGCTCGCGGCGATGGAGGGCCTGCAGCGCGTGCTCTACGTGGGCGGATTTTCGAAGACGGTCACGCCGTCACTGCGTTGCGGCTATGTCGTCGCGGAGCGCGACGTGCTGCGCGAACTGGCCCGCGCGAAGATGGCGGTGGGGCTCACGTCCTCGCAAACAATCGAGCGCATCGTCGACAAGGTGCTGCTCGAAGGGCGCTATGCGCGCCATGTCGAAATCGTCAACGAGCAATTGAAAAGCGCGCACGCGGCGTTCGAGGAGCGCATCGACGCGCTCGGGCTCGAACCGTTCTGCCGGCCGCGCGCGGGACTGTTCGTCTGGGTGCGTCTGCCGGTGGAAGCCGCGCGTGCGGGCGCACTCGCGACTGCCGCGCTGCGCGACGGCATCTGGCTCGCGCCGGGCTCGTATTTCCGGCCCGACGATGCGGCCAGCAGCTGGTTCCGCTTCAATGCGCCGTACTCGCTCGACGACGCACTCTGGCGTTTCATCGAGCGCGTGAGCAGCGGAAACTTCTAAGTCATCCTGACGAAATGCTCAGCCTTGCACGAGCTGGGCAAGATGCGCGAGCAGCGGATACATCGAAGCGACCAGCGACAGCGCCATGGCGATATTGAACGCGCGCAAGCGGCGCGGATCGGCGAGAAAGCGGCGCATGCCGGTGCCGAACGCTGCCCACACGCAGATGCAGGGCAGGCCGATCACATAGAACAGCGCGGCCATCACGACGGTATTCATGCCGAAGTCGGCCGAAAGACGAATCGTGGTCGCGGCGGTGAGCACCATCATCCACGCCTTGGGATTGATCCACTGGAACGCGATGGCCTCGTGAAAACGCATGGGGCGGCGCTCGCCGCTTTTCATCTTGAGGTCGCCCGAGGTGCCGATCTTCCACGCGAGCCACAGCAGATACGCCACGCTCGCGGCTTCGAGCGCGGTGTAGAGCATGGGGACGTGGCGAAACGCCTGACCGAGCCCAAAACCCACCGAGAGCATCAACACCACAACGCCCGCGCTGATGCCGAGAATATGCGGCACCGTGCGCCGGAAGCCGAAATTGACGCCCGAGGCGAGCAGCATGGTGTTATTGGGGCCGGGCGTGATGGTCGTGACGATGACGAACAGCATGCCGGCGGGCAGGGCGCTGAGCATGTCTGGCAGCATGAGGCGGTGACTCCGGTGAAACGAGGGCGATCGTATCGATCAGGATGGAGCCAGTCTAGCTGCGTGTCTCGGTACAGTACCGGTACAGATTGCAGGGTGTCTGCCGGTACGGCGTGGGGACGGGTGGGCGCGAAGTGTCCGGCCGAAGTGTCCCCCGGAACTGTCCGCTGAAAGTGTCTGCGGGAAGCCGCCGCCGTGCGGACAGTGCGCACGGCGAGCGCTTCAGTGTATTGCCGATCAGGTGGTCTGCCAGCGCGCCTCGGCGACCACGAGCTTGCGCGGGATGAGCTTGAGTTCGGTGAAAGTGTCCGCGATCTGCTGCTGATAGGCGAGCGTGGCCGCATCGATGGGCCGCACGCCGTAACCGGCGCGCTTGAGGGCCACTTCGAGCGTAGCGGTATCGAGCCCGACCAGCGGCGACAGTTGCGCGGCGACGGCCGGGATGTTGTCGCGCGCGAAGTTATCCACGGCGATCAGTTCGTCGAGCAGCGCGCGCACGGCCTGCGGCTGCGCATCGGCGAACTTGCGGGTCGCGATGTAGTACTGCACGTTGTCGACGAGATGCTCGCCGTTGGCGATCGTGCGCGCGTTCGCCTGACGTTCGATCGCGGCGAGGTACGGGTCCCAGATCACCCACGCATCGACGCTGCGGCTCGTGAACGCGGCGCGCGCGTCGGCGGGCGCGAGATAAACGGGCTGAATATCCTCGTACTTGAGATTGGCCTTTTGCAGCGCCTTCACGAGCAGATAGTGCACGTTCGAGCCTTTATTGAAGGCCACGCGTTTGCCGCGCAGATCGGCGACCGTGCGAATCGGCGAATCCTGCTGGACCACGATGGCCTCGCCCTTCGGCGCGGGCGGTTCGCTCGCGATATAAACGAAATCCACGCCGCCTGCCTGCGCGAAGATTGGCGGCGTTTCGCCGACCGTGCCCACATCGACAGCACCCGCATTAAGACCTTCGAGCAATTGCGGACCGCCGGGAAATTCAAGCCATTGCACCGAATAACCGAGCGGCGCGAGGCGCTTTTCGAGCGTGCCGCGCGCTTTCAATACGACGAAATTCCCGTACTTCTGAAAGCCGACGCGCAGCACCTTGTTGCCTTGCGCGCGTGCCGCGCCGCTTTGCAGCGCGAGCGCGGCGGCACCGCCGATGCCCGCGGCGGCGCGGATCGTGGCCAGCGTGGCCGCCCCCGCAGCGGCTTTCAGGAGTTGGCGGCGCGAGCCGCTGGCGCGGTGGCCGTCGTGTTGATCGTTCGACATCGTGTGGTCTGCCTTTGAATGACGCTATTCGAAAATGATTGCGCGCCCTGAACGTCCCATTCATCGCGCATGGTGTGTCACCTTAAATCCGTTTTAGCGTCGGCCTAACCAAGATATCGTCAGATGCTTATCTGCCGCTTTGCATATCGCATTGCACGCGGCATCGTCATAACGATGTGCGAATCCGTTATTGGAGCGCCGCGCGACGCGTCCTTATACTGCGGCCTCATCGTGGGTGAAGTGGCAGGCGGCAAACATGGCGGAATATTTCGACGCGGAGCACGCGCAGGCAGTGGCCGCGCTCGAAGCGCGCTTCGCGGCGCGCACCGAATGGCCCACGTGGCTGCTGATCGCGGGCGTGTACGGCGGCTGGTTCGCCACACTGTTGATGGTGCGCCATCACGTGCTCTCGCTGCTTGCCGCCGCGCCTTTGCTTGCGGTGTTGTGCGCGTGGCATATGTCGATGCAGCACGAATTGCTGCACGGCCACCCAACACAATATGCATTCCTGAATAAACTGCTGGGCTTCGCGCCGCTGACGATCTGGTTCCCTTACACGCTCTATCGCGACACGCATCTCGAACATCATCGCGACGAAGCGCTCACCTTGCCGGGCCTCGATCCCGAGACGAATTACGTCCCCGCCGAACAGTGGCAGCGCTGGCCCGCATGGCGGCGCGCGCTGTGGCATGCGCGCAAGCGCTTCGTAGGGAGAATGGTGGTGGACCCGCCGATGAGCGCCGCCGCCGTGCTCGTCGCGGCCTTCGACGCGCTGCGCACGCGCGATCGCCGTTATGCGCCGATGTGGATCGTGCATGCCGTGTGCGTCGTGGCGCTGCTGTTCGCGCTGCAGCGCTGGGCGGGCGTGCCGTGGTGGTTTTATCTGCTGGCCGTGACGTGGCCCGCGCTGTCGCTCGCGACCATCCGCTCGCTGTACGAGCATCGCGCCGTGCCGGACCCGAAGGCGCGCATTGCGATCAACGAGGCGGGCGCCGCCATGCGGCTGCTCTTTCTGAACAATAACTACCATCTCGTTCATCACGATCTGCCGTCGCTCGCGTGGTACAACCTGCCGCGCGCCTACCATTTGCGCCGCGCGGATTACGCGGACAAATGCGCGGACTTCGTGATTCGCGGCGGCTACGGCGAATTGCTGCGGCGCTACGCCTGGAAGGCCACCGACGCACCGGTGCATCCGTTCGGCAACGGCGTGGTCTGATTCAGTTCCCAGCCTGGCTCGCGTCTTACCCAAAAGATCGATATACATCGACGCGCGAGATTGATAGGCTGGAACCTATGGATTCTTTACTCACTTCCGCATCGCTGCGGCGCCTGCAGGTGTTTCTCGCCGTGTGCGAGACGCTGCACATGGCGCGCGCCGCCGAGCAACTCGGCGTGGCCCAGCCCGCGCTCAGCCAGCAGATCAAGGGCCTCGAAGAGGCGCTCGGTGTGCGCCTTTTCCATCGCCGCAAGCGCGGCATCGACCTGACCGCTGCGGGCGAGGCGTTCCGCGCCGAGGCGCAGAAACTGCTCGCGCTGCACGGTCACGCAATCGACGCGGTGCGGCGCACGGCGCGCGGCGAACTGGGCACGCTGGCCATCGGCTATGTTGCGTCGGCGATGTTCGAGCGCAGTTTTCCCGCGCAATTGCGGACTATGCGCGAGTCGCATCCGAACGTGGAACTGGAGTTGCGCGACGAGAATTTGCGCACGCTGTTCGCGGCGCTGGAGGCGGGCGAACTCGATGTGGCGCTGGTGCGCGCGCCCGTGCCCGCCGAGGCGCCGTTGCGCCATCGGGTGCATTCGAGTCAGGAACTGGTGGTGATCTTGCCGAAGCGTCATCCGCTCGCGGCGCTGGAGAAGATTCCGCTGGCGCGGCTTGCCACGGAGCCGATGGTGGGCTTTCCCGATCCCGATGATGTCGGGACGATGCGCGTCGTCACGGACCTCGCCGCGAAGGCGGGCGTGAAGCTGCAACCGAAGTGGAAAGTGTCGGACGTGGGCAGCATCGTCGGCCTCGTGGCCGCCGGGCTGGGATTCGGCATCGTGCCGCAGGAGATCGCGCGGCTCGCGGGTGCCGATATCGTCGCGCGTCCGCTTGCGGGACGCGCGGCGCGCGCCGAACTCTGGCTCGTCTGGCACGAGGCGCGTGAGACGCCCGCGCTGAGCCGGTTTTTGGCGATCGTCGGGAAAGGCCGCGTAGCGAAGGCCGCGGATTAACGCAGGCGTGGCGTCTTGCGCGGAAAGCGCGCACTGACGCCGCGCGCCGAATCATCAACGACCGGCGCGGTCACGTTGCGAACGTTGACCGCGCGATCGAACAGCGGGCAGGCGACGGCCTGCCTCGAAGCCTGGGCTTCTTCGCTTAGTAGCTGCGGCGCTGCGCTTCGGCGAGCAGTTCGCAGTATTCGAGGTGGCGATTCAGCGCCACGGTGCTCAGACGGCGTGCTGCTTCAAGAAATCGAGCCACATTCGACGAAATTGCAATAATCACTGCGCCCATGATGTCCTCGTTTTGGCTGTGGGTTTATACCTAAGGGTTATCCCTAATCATACGCCGTTCGCCCGAGAATGCAACGGCTCCAGTGTGTCTATTTGCAACACTCGGGTGTTTTCAAAGCCAAAAAGGGGCAAATCGTGGAGCCAGGCCGGCTGGGGACTATGCCAATCGGCGTAACGGTTACGGCTCCGGCTGGCGGCGCGCCGTGATCCCGCCCTGCAATCCAATATGCAGCTCCACGAGCCAGCGGCGCGGACAGTCGCCGTGCACGCGCACCGTCGCGCCGCTTGCGATTGCGCGTGGCTCGACAAAACCGCTGGCGCGCGCGTCGCGCCAGGCGTGCCGCGCGTCGGAGCGAATCCAGGCGCTCAACGCGGCGCAGGTCATGAAACAGAACAGCGTGGTGAGGCCGAGCGCGAGATCGGGATGACTGCCGCGCGCCACGAAGGCAAACGCGCAGGTGAGAATCGGATTGATCAGCAGGATCAGGACGACGAGGCGCGCGACCGCGCGCCGGCGAGGGGCCAAAGCGGGGCCGAGTCGGAGCAAATGGGGGGTACCGGTGTCGGGCATGGTGGATCGATACGAATTCGATATAGAGTCGGTGTCCGATGTATTAGCGGGATCATTGCAGCAGCGTGACGGGCGCGGTGCACAGTCGCCGGAGTTGCGCGAGCATGCCCCATTTGCGCAGAAAACCCAGACGGCTCGCGTCGACTACGACGATATCGGCGCTGGCCGTTTCCACGCACGCGGCAATGCTGCGCGCGGGCGGCCCGAACACGCTGCGGCGCGTGTACGGCACGCCTGCGTCGTCGAGAATCGCGCAAGTCTGCGCGAGCGCGGCGCTCGTCGAGCGGCGGTAGCGTTCGCGCAAAGCGTTCGGTGACCAGAATGCGGCGGCGCGGTCAGTCGTGGCATCGCCGAGCACTTCGACGACTTCGACTTCACTCACGCAACGTTCGGCGAACAGAAACGCGCTATGGCGCGCCGCTTCAGCGGCGCCGTGCCGGTCGAAGATGGGAATCAGCAGTTTGAGCACGAAGACCTCGTGGGAAAGCGGAACGCGGGCGATGCGGCGGGAAGGCGAGGCGGTGCGCTCAGTCGCGCACGAACACGAACGGGGCGAGCGCGGCCACGCAGAGCGCGAGGCCGGCGACGGCGGAACCGAGCGCGATGCACGTCGCGGCTGCGCCCACGCCGGTCAAGGCGACGGCGTCCAGACGCCGCCGACGCGTGCGTCGGCATTCGATTTCAGCCAGCGATGCGGAGCGCGAGTACGACGCTTTGAGCAAGGTGAAGACCGCCATGAATCCTCCATCGGCGCGCGAGGCGCGAAGGTTGCAGACGCTGCAACCATGGAGGAAATCGTAGCGGGCGCGCCGTAAAAACCGTGCAAAAAGTTGGGGCGGCCGTTATCAACGCGCCGTATCGAGGCGAGTTCAATCGACGCGAAAGAGAACGTTCACGCGCCGAACACGGCGCGCGCGACGTCGGCGGTAATCGGTTCGCGCATGCGTTCGATCAGATGCGTGGCGGCGTGCTCGTAGCCGCAGGCGAGCACGGCCTGCACGTGACCGAGTCGCGAATAGATCGCGCGAAAGCGTCCTTCGGCGAGACTGCCCGTGATGTCGAGGTCGTCCCACTGCGTGGCGTGGCCGAGATAGTCCACGCGCTGACCGAAATGCTCGGTCCAGAAGAAAGGCACGCCTTCGTAGCGGACCTCGCGTTCGAGCATGTTGAGCGCCGCGACGCGCGCGAGTTGCTGTGCCACGCGCCAGTGTTCGATGCGCGCGGTGCGCGCGAGGCCCGAGCCGTCGGCGAGTGGAAAGCGCGCGATATCGCCGGCGACGTAGACGCGCGGCGCGGCGCACATCGAGGCATCGACGCTCACGCCGCCGTCCTGATCGAGTTTGAGTCCGGCCAGCAGTTGCGTCGCGGGGCGCACGCCCACGCCTGCGATGACCGCGTGCACGGGCAATGTCGCGCCGTCGTCGAGCTGGATCGATTCGACGCGTTCGCGGCCGTCCAGACGCAGCGCCTTCGCGCGATGAAACACCACGCCGTGCGCCTCGTGCCATTCGCGAAACAGACTGCCGACGCGCGCACCCAGCGCGAGGCGCAGCGGCACGCCGCTCGGTGTGACGACGGTCACGCGCACGTCGCGCTTGCGCAGCGCCGACGCGGTTTCCAGCGAAATAAAGCTGTCGCCGAGCATGACGACGTGTTCGCCGGGCGCGGTCGCCTCAAAGATCGCTTTCGCGTCGAGCAGCGTGCGCAGCGTGAACACGCGCTCCAGTTCGGCGCCCGGCATGTCGGGCCGCCGCGCGGTTGAGCCGGTTGCCACCAGCGCGGCGTCGAATGCGGTTTCGCGGCCATCGGCGAGCGTGACGCGCTTGAGCGCCGTATCGAAACGCAGAACCTCGGTGTGCTCGATGCGCAGCCGCTTGTCGCGGGCCGTTTCCTCGGACAAAAGCGGCGGCACTTCGTCGGGCTTCATCTCGCCCGAGGGCACGTATTTGCTGAGGCAGGTGCGATCGTAGGGCGCTTCGGGTTCGGCGGCGAACACGGTCAGCTCGCCGTCGAAACCGTTGTCGAGCAGCGTGGCCACGGCTGACGCTGCCGCCGCGCCGCCGCCGATGATCGCGAAGCGCTGCGGCGAGCCGCGCCGTACCGCAGCAGCAGCGGGCGCGCCGGGCCGCAGATCGACGAACACACTCGACGATTCCACCTTGACGGGCCAGGTCTTCAAGCTCGCGAGCGCGGGCGGTTCGATCCACGCGCCGCTGTCGGCGGCGAACACGGCCTTGTGCCACGGGCAGACGATGCGCCCGTTGCAGAGCGCGCCTTCTTCGAGCGGCGCGCCCGCGTGCGGGCAATCCGCCTGAAATGCGCGCAGGCATTCGCCGTCGCGCACGAGCAGGACGGCTTCGTTTTCGACCTGCACGCGCGTCATGCCCGAAGCGGGCAATGCCGCCAGTTCCGCTGCCTTGATCCATGCATTCATGGCGCGCTCCTGCTTGAATGTGCCGAAGTTGCGAGCTTGGAGCGCAAGCGCCGTGCCGCCGCGAATCCCGGGGTTTCTGCGAACGGGCAGAGGCATGCTTCGTGCGGTGACGGTCACGAGCGTGTGATCGAACGTGGATCGACACGTTTCGCCGATCTACTGTCTGGGTAGATCGTCCATCACTATTTAATCAGGAGTCCAATCCATGACGATGACGAAGAAGACACTCGCGGTTGCGATCGTCGCGGCCATGACGGCGGTTTCGGGCGCTGCATACGCGCAAGGCAACGGCGGCGGCAGCAGCAGCAGTAGCGGCACCGGTTCGCAAGGTGCGGGCGGCAGCGACGCCAATAGTTCGACGCAAAACATGAATATGGATCAGAGCCAGCCTGCCTCATCGGCTCATGCGACGACAAAGCATCACAGCACGAAGAAGCACCACGCGAAGAAGCCCATGAACGACAGCACGAATACGCCGGGCGCCGATGCCAGCAGCGATTCGAAGGGCCAGTAAGCAGGCAATAAGCGGCCTATAAGTATTCGGGCATTCGTTGAAACACCGTGCGCGAGCGGCCCGTAAGGGCCGTTCCCGCTTAAAGCGGGGTCGTAAAATAATTTCCGGATTCAGGCCTCATGCCGAAAAAAATTCAGAAATAAATACCGAATAAATGAGGGAATTAACGAACTGGAACATTTTTAAGTTTGATTTAAGAAACCCTCGTTAGCCTCGACCCTTTCGCCCATCGGCGCCGCCTTGGTTGCCGATGTCAATTCGAAAGTCGCGCGTCACGCGCGTGGCTTTTCGCCAGCATTCCGTATCCAGCAGATGCCCAAACTCGTCTTGTCGACATCTCCGGGATTCGCGGGTAAAGCGTTCATCGTCGCTGCCATTGGCACGCTCAGCACCGCGTGGCTCATGCACGAAGCGCCCACGCAAAGCGCCGACGTTTCGCTGCACGCATCCGACGAAATCCCGGCTCATGCCACGCGCGACCGCGCGTCCACGCCGCCCGCCGCACAAGCGGCCCAGGCCGCTTCCGCAGTCCCGCCCGCCGCGCCGGCTTATCGCGTCGAAACGGCCCAAGTCACGCACAGCTTTTCCGAAGCGGCGAGCAAGCTGGGCATCGATGCCGCGACGGCCGCGCAACTGGCGCGCGCGCTCGCGGGCCGGATCGATTTCCGCCGCGATCTGCATCCGGGCAGCGAAGTGCGCTTTGTGTTTCGCAACGACGCGCAAGCCGACGCGAACACGCAGGCGGGCGCGCAAGGTAATGCGCAGACGAATGCACAGCTGAATACGCAAACCGGCGCTGCAACCGCCGCTTCCGCGACCACGACCGCGAACGCAGACGACGATCTGCCGCTCGCCGTGCGCATCTCCACCGGCAAGACCTCGCACGATCTGTTCCTCTATCGCAATCTCGACGGCAAGGCGTTCTATTACGGCGCCGATGGTCAATCGAACGCGCCGTCGTTCGCGCGCTATCCGCTCGATTACACGCGCGTCTCGTCGTCGTTTTCACCGCATCGGCTCGATCCCGTCACGCATCGCTGGGCGGCGCACGACGGCGTCGATCTCGCCGCGCCCGCGGGCACGCCCGTGCACGCGACCGCGCGCGGCACGGTGACGTTTGCAGGCTGGGAAACCGGCTACGGTCGCGTCATCAAGATCAAGAACTCCGGCGACTATTCGACGACTTTCGCGCATCTCTCGCGTTTCGCGAAATCGCTGCGCGCGGGCGCGCAGGTGCGCGAAGGGCAGGTGATCGGCTATGTCGGTTCGACGGGCTGGGCCACGGGGCCGCATCTGCATTACGAGGTGCACGTCGATCACGTGCCGAAGAATCCGCTCACGGTTGCGCTGCCGAAACGCTCGGGCATGAGCGCGGAAGAAAAGGAACATTTCGCAGAGCAGGTCGCGCAGTTCGAGCCGTTGCTCTGAACGGCGCGCGGCGGTCGAAGCGATGTCGAATCGATCCGCCGCCGTATTGCCGCCGTATTGCCGCCGTATTGCCGCCGTATTGCCGCCGTATCCCCGCCGTATCCCCGCCGTATTCCTGGTGTCAGGTTAATGGACTAGAGTGCGTGAGCACGCACGTGCGTTGTCGTCCCGTTGTCGTCCGTTACTGTCCGTTCTCGTCCCCGTGGGAGCCAGGTCATGACCGAACACAGGCAGCACCCTTCGTCCGTGGTGTCCTTCAAGAGTGCCCACGATTTCGATACGACCATCGCGCAACTGAAAAAGGCGCTCGACGGTGTAGGCGCGGCCGTGTTCGCCGATGTGGACCAGCGCGAGGCGGCGGCGCTCGCCGGCCTCGAGTTGCGTCCCACGCGGCTCATTCTGTTCGGCAACCCGAAGGCGGGCACGCCGATCATGGCGGCCAATCCGCACGCGGCGCTCGAATTGCCGCTGCGTCTCGTGGTCTGGCAGGACGACGAGGGCCACGCAATCGTCGATTACCGCGACGTTGCGCAGACGCTGGGTCCGCTCTACGCCATCTCACCCGAACTGCTCGCGCCGATCCAGCGCGTGGCGAGCTTGCTCCAGGCCGCCGTGCAGTGACGAACGTCGCGCGCCATCGCCCCTGAAATAAGAGGCGAAGGACGTGCGCGAGCGTTCATCGGGTTTCGCGCTTCCTGATCGGAAAGCGCGCGCCTCACTGACCAAAAAATATATCGCACTGCGAACGAGGCCAGCACGGCTTGACGGTGCGCTGACCGGCCGCGCTGCGCGTGTCGGTCGTGCCGCCGTACGACATGTCGGTGGCGGCCTGGGCCGACGCGTTGGCGTCGTCGATCAGGGCGCGATGAGCGGTGTCCTGCGAAACAGGCTCGTCTTTCGCGAGTGACGTGCCGGGCATGCCGGCCGCCACGGCGCACACGCATGCGGCGCATATCGCCAATCGGATTTTCATTTCGACACTCCTTCTTCATGCGCCGCCGCACAACTCGGTGCAGGACGGCGCGCGCGCACGGCACGCGCCACCGCGCCGTGCGCATTCAGGTGGAGTCGGGATGCCGGCACAACGCCAGGGCTGCCGAACGTGTTAGCTGACTGCCTACACCGTCGCGCCCTCGCCAGGCGGGAGGGCGGCGCAGCGCGGCGCGGCGCAAGATGAAGGCAAAAGCGAGGCAAAAGCGGGCGCGCAGAGAACGTCCGCGCTGCACTTTCTGTTATAGCGCGCGCACGCGAGAGTGCAAAACCGGGCCCCTTTCCGTATTTCGCTAATCCTTCCCATTTCTTTCGGCATTGAAATGTAGTGAAAGCTTAAGGAAATTGAATGGTCGCTGTCACGTCATGTTGTGGTGTTGTAATTCGCTCGCCCTGATGTCTGGCGCATTAACCCGGTGAAACCTGATTGACGCGCAAGCATGGCCACACGTATTCGACGCGTCGAACAGGACTCAGAAAACCAACTCGAAAAATCGATGGAGCCCACAAAAATGTACCGCCGAGCATTACTCGCCGTGCCGTGCGTCGGCCTGGCCGCCGCACTGTTCGCGTGCGGCAGCAGCAATTCGAATCCGACTTCGACGACCGCGTCGCAGTCCGCTCAAGACGCGCTCACGACCGCTACGCCGATCAAGCACCTCGTGGTGATCTACGGCGAGAACGTCTCGTTCGATCACTACTTCGCGACCTATCCGAGCGCGACGAACCCGTCGGGCGAGCCGGCGTTTTCGGCGGCTTCGGGCACGCCGACGGTCAACGGCCTGTCGGGCACGCTGCTCACGTCGAACCCGAACTTCACGAACACCGCCAACGGCACGGACGCGGCCAACCCGTTCCGTCTCGACCGCACGCAGGCCGCCACGGCCGACCAGAACCACGCCTATACGGCCGAGCAGCAGGCCGGCGACAACGGCGCGCTCGACCTGTTCCCGAAGTACACGGGTAACGGCACGAGCGGCGGCGCAGGCGCCTTCGGCACGAAGGGCCAGGTGATGGGCTTCTACGACGGCAACACCGTCACAGCGCTCTGGAACTACGCGCAGAAGTACGCGATGAGCGACAACGCATGGACGACGACCTACGGTCCGTCGACGCCGGGCGCGCTCGAAGTCGTGTCGGGCCAGACCAACGGCCTCGAACTCGTGAACACGTCGAAGCAGCCGGCCACGGCCACGACCTCGTCGTACTACATTCAGGACGGTGCGGGCGGCTTCACGATGATCAACGACGTCGATCCGGGCTACGACACCTGCTCGAGCACGACCGACTCCGGCATGATCAACGCGCAGAACATCGGCGACCTGCTGAACGCGCAGAAGATCACGTGGGGCGGCTTCATGGGCGGCTTCAACCTGCAGACGGTGAACTCGAACGGCACGACGGGCTGCAAGCGCAGCACGATCGCGACGGCGGTGAACGCGGCGACGAGCGACTACATCCCGCACCACAACTGGTTCCAGTACTTCAAGTCGACGTCGAACCCGCAGCATCTGCGCCCGAGCTCGACGGCCGCGATCGGCAGCACGCTCGAAGCGGACGGCAAGACGGCCGATCCGGCGAACCACCAGTACGACACGGATGACTTCTTCGCTGCGGTGAAGGCGGGCAACTATCCGTCGGTGAGCTTCCTGAAGGCGCCGGCCGCGCAAGACGCGCACGCAGGCTACTCGGATCCGCTCGACGAGCAGGCGTTCGTCACGAAGGTCGTGAACTTCCTGATGCAGCAGCCGGACTGGAAGAACACCGCCGTGGTCGTGACCTATGACGACTCGGACGGCTGGTACGACCACCAGTACATGGCGCCGGTGCATTCGTCGCTCGCCAGCGCCGACCAGCTCAACGGCAGCGCCGTGTGCGGCACGGGCACGCAGCCGACGGGTGTGAACGGCGCGCCGGTCAACGGCCGCTGCGGTCCGGGCACGCGCATTCCGTTCCTCGTGATCTCGCCGTGGGCGAAGACGAACTACGTCGACCACACGTTCATCGATCAGGCTTCGGTGGTGCGTTTCATCGAAGACAACTGGCTCGGCGGCGCGCGTCTCGGCGGCGGTTCGTACGATGCAGCCGCGGGCGACCTGCGCGGCATGCTCAACACGACCGGCACGGCTGTCACGTCGCCCCTGTATCTCGACGAGACGCTCGGCACGCAGCTGAGCGCCGCGCCGGCGATGTAAATCGAGCGGTGGCGCGAGGCCGGCGTTGTGCAGGCCTCGCGCCGTGTTTGCCCGCCATCGACGGCTTTCGATGACGATCGATGACGAGATGACTATCGCTGACCCGCTTGCCGTGCATGCGCTCCCGTAGCGCTCACGGCAATTCGGCTTTTCAGCGCCAACACGAAAAAACGCATCATGTCCGAGCTTTCCGCATCGCCCACTCCGTCTTCTCCTTCGCCCAAATCCCGTGCGCCTGCGCGTCCCGTGCGCCTCGTGCTGCGCGCCGCCGCCGCCGTGCTGGTCGCCGGCCTGGGCTTCTGCGCCTATGCGGTGGCGTTTCCCGCGCACGTGCCCGAGGCGGTCGGCGAAGTCGTCGAGAATCTCACCGGCGCGAATCCGCATCCTGTCGTGTTGCAGCGTCCGCCGGTCGCGCCGCTCTCGGCGATGGCGCAACTCGGCAAGCAACTGTTCTTCGATCCCTCGCTCTCGGGCTCGGGTCAGCAGTCCTGCGCCTCGTGCCATAGCCCCGATCACGCGTACGGCCCGCCCAACGCGCTCGACGTGCAAAAGGGCGGTCTCGCGATGACGCAGCAGGGCTACCGCCCGCCGCCTTCGCTGATGTATCTGTATCGCCAGCCGAATTTCAGCATCGGTCCCGATGCCGGCGAGAACGACGATGCGCCCACGGTGCAGCAGCAGGCGTCCGCCTCGGCGAATGTGGTGAAGTCGCAGAAGACCGCGGGCGGTCCGTCGACCTCGGTGGAAATGGTGCCGCAGGGCGGTCTGTTCTGGGACGGCCGCGCCGACACGCTGCAGCAGCAGGCCTATGGCCCGCTGCTCAATCCGGTGGAAATGGCGAACAAGGATGTGGACAGCGTTGCGCAGAAATTGCAGCAAGCGCCTTACGCGAAGCACTTCAACGAATTGTTCGGATCCCGAATCTTCGATAACCCGAAGATGGCGGTCTCGGAAGCGATGTTCGCGATCTCGCGCTATCAGGTGGAAGATCCGTCGTTCCATCCGTATAACAGCAAGTACGACCGCTGGCTCGAAGGGCACGCGCGTCTCTCGCAGGCCGAGCTGCACGGGCTGCGTCTGTTCAACGACCCGGACAAGGCGAACTGCGCGGGCTGCCACCTTTCGAAGCCCGGCAAGGACGGCCTGCCGCCGATGTTCACCGACTACCAGTACGAAGCGCTCGGCGTGCCGCGCAACCGCAATCTCGCGCAGAATCAGGACCCGAAGTTCTACGATCTCGGCGTGTGCGGGCCGTTCCGTTCCGACATGAAGGCCCAGCAGCAATATTGCGGCATGTTCCTCACGCCCACGCTGCGCAACGCGGCCACGCGCACGGTGTTCTTCCACAACGGCATCTATCACGACCTCGACCGCGTGATGGCGTTCTACAACGAGCGCAATACCGACCCCGGCAAGTTCTATCCGCACGGCGCCGACGGCAAGATCGATAAATACGACGATCTGCCGGCGGATCTGCAGAAGAATGTCGACGTTGCCGATGCGCCGTTCGACCGCAAGTTCGGCGACAAACCGGCCATGACCGCGGACGATATTCACGACATCATCGCGTTCCTCAAAACGCTCAACGACGATCCGGCGCCTTCGCACTGATCCACGCGACGTCGCGCGATAACGCGCAACGTATTCAAGGCGCGCCTTCGGGCGCGCTTTTTTATCGCCGACGTTTTGTCGATGCCGGATGCAATCAGGTCGCGCCGTTGCCGATCAGCGAGTCGCGCGGATCGGGCGGCGCGCCTTCGAACACTGTCGCCTTGACCTGATTGCGACCCGCTTCCTTGGCGGCGTAGAGCGCCTCGTCGGCGGCGCGCAGCAGCGCATGCGCGCCGGTTGCCTCGCGTGGCGTGCAGGTCGCGCAGCCCACGCTCACGGTCACCGAACCGTGCTCGCTGTGGCCGTGCGCGATGCCGAGCGCGGCCACGTTCTCGCGGATCTGCTGAGCGATCTTCCACGCGCCGTCGGCGGACGTGCTGGACAGCACCACGGCGAATTCCTCGCCGCCGTAGCGGGCCACCATGTCCGTGGCGCGCTGCACCGTGGCGCCGATCGCGTGCGCAACGGCGGCGAGCACTTCATCACCGGCCGCGTGGCCGTAGAAGTCGTTGAACAGCTTGAAGCGATCGATGTCGATAAAGAGAATCGAGAGCGCCTGGCCCGCGCGGCGCGCGCGCTGCCACTCTTCCACGAGCCGCAGATCGAGCGCGCGGCGATTCGACAGGCCGGTGAGCGCGTCGGTGACCGAGAGCCGTTCTAGCTCGGATTCAGCGCGCAGGCGCGCGCGCAAACCGAACGCCAGCAGCCACGACGACAGCGCGACGAAGACGCCGAACGCAATCGAAGTCGGCTCGTAGATCGCGATGCGCGCGCGCCAGCGTTCGAGCGCGTCGTCGAGCGCGGGCGCGACCACCACGATCAGCGACGCGTGCGGCACGCGCTGATACGTGTAGATGCGCTCGGTGCCGTCCTCGTCGTCGCGCGAAATAAACGAGCCGAACGTCGACTTGAGCATCGGCGCGATCTGCCGCTGCGAGGCGAGATTGGTGCCCACGTCGTAATCGGAATAGGGCTTGCGCGCGAGCAGCGTGCCGTCGTCGAGCATGATGAAGACGTTGCCGCGCTTGCCCACTTCGAGCCGGTCGAACAGATGCTGGAAATACGCGAGCCGCAGCGTGAGCACCACCACGCCGCCGAAACCGCCCTCGTAGTCGTTGATGCGGCGCGAGAGGCCGATCGAATACTGGCCTTCGTTCACGCGCGAGCGGAACGGATCGGAGAGATACATGCCCAGCGAGCGGCTGCGCTCCTGCACGCGGAAATAGTCGCGGTCCGAGAGATTGACGTTCGGATAATCGCGGCCGTCCTGCGCATCGACGATATGCCCGTGTGCATCGACATAGAGCGCGCCGTCGATATAGAGCACGCCCGCGAGTCGGCCGAACAGCACCTTGCGGCGCAGGTCGGCGGGCAGCGACGCGGTGCGCGGGTCGCGGATCGCATCGATCGCGTCGCTGAGCATCAGGTCGTACAGGCCGAGATTGGTTTCGAGGTGCGTCGTGATCAGCGAGGCGAGCATCGCCGAGGTTTGCCGCGAGTTTTGCAGGGCTTGCTCGCGCTGCTGCGAAAAACCGACGAAGGCCAGCGCGACGATCGCGATGCCGACCAGCGTGCCGGACGTGCCGATCGCGAACGGATGCTGGCCGAGCCAGCGAAACGTGGCCACATACCCGGCGCGCGCGGCGGCGAACGCGCGTCGAAGCAACGACGGGACTGTCATGCAGACTCTCCGGGGCGCGCCTCTCAGGGCCGCATTAGAGCATGGTGCCGCAGCGGGGCGCGCGAGGGAAGCCGTCGGCCCGCAATGATGCGCGATAGGTGGAGCGGACGCGCGGGAGGATGTCTATCGTAACGTTCAGTGCAACGAATGAATCGGGCGTTTCTAAATCCGCAACGCTGTCGCGGCGCGCGGGCTTACTGGCCGTCGTGCGCGAGATGGATCGTCACGAGCACCGAGGCGTCGTCGAGCGATTCGAGCGCGTGCGGCACGCCCGCGTCGAGCAGCAGCATGTCGCCCGCGTGCATCGTGCGCGGATCGCCGTTGACGAAAAAGCGCAGCACGCCTTCGAGGCACTGCACGGTGATTTCGCCGGGCGCGCGATGCTCGGGTACATGCTTGCCCGCGGGCAGCACGAGGCGGATCACTTCGAGCTGCTTCGCGCGGATCAGCGTGGTCGACTTCGCGCCCTTGAGCGCACCGCCGAGCGGACGGGCGTCGAAGATCTCGCCGGGCGCGGCATGCGGAATGGCCATGATGAGGTCTCTACGAAACGGGAGTCAGCGGATCGATGCCGGGGCGCGGCACCGAACCGGTCAATCAAAAAGCGCCCGAGCGTCAGGCCGCGAGCGTCGCCTTCAGCGTGATTTTGGCGTTGTTGGCGAACAGCTTCGACACCGGGCAGTTTTCCTTCGCGCCGTTCGCGAGCTGGTCGAACTTCGCCTGATCGATGCCGGGAATCTTCGCGGTCATGTCGAGCTGGCAGGCCGTGATCGAAAAGCCGTCGCCCACTTTCTCGAGCGTGACGGTCGATTTCGTTTCGATGCTGTCGGCCTTGAAACCGGCTTCGGTGAGAAACAGCGAGAACGCCATCGTGAAGCAGCCCGCGTGCGCGGCGCCGATCAGTTCCTCGGGATTGGTGCCGGGGCCGCCTTCGAAACGCGAGGCGAATCCGTAGGGTGCGTCGCGCAGCACGCCCGTCTGGGTCGAGATCGAGCCCTGGCCGTCCTTGATGCCGCCGTGCCATCTGGCGCTTGCCGTCTTTTGCATGATGCTTCTCCGCGTGAAGGGTGGGACGGCGAGTCACGCAAGCCGCGTGCCGCGCCGGTCGTTCGGGGTTTCAGTTCGATGCTTCGGTTCGGCGACGAGCGCCACGCAGTGCGGGACAGATCGGCACCACGCGACCCCGGGCGCTCAATGCTGCGTCGCGCCCGCGTACCAGGCGGCGGCCGCGTCGATTTCCTCGGGCGTCATGTTGCGCGCGATGTTGCGCATCTGCTCGGAAATGTCGTTGTGACGCGTGCCGTTCGCGAAGGCCGCGAGTTGCGCCTTCGTGTAGACGGCGGGCAGACCGTCGAGCCACGGACTGCCGACCTTGTGATCGACGCCGCCGTGACACGACGCACAAGCCGGAATATTGCGCATCGGCGCACCCTTCGAGACGATCTCGGGCGGGTCGCCCGTGAGGTGCACGAACGGCGGCAGCGACGCGTAATACGCGGCCAGATCGCGCAAATCCTGATCGGACAGATTTTTCGCCATCGGCGACATCACCGCGCTCTGGCGCGCGCCGCTCTGGAAATCGAGCAGTTCCTTGTAGATCACGCTCGCGTACTGGCCCGCGAGATTCGGCGAATTGGCCTCGCTCATGCCGCGCGGACCGTGGCACATCGTGCAGCGCAGCGAGAGCGTCGCGCCGCGTCCGATCGACAGGCTGCTCGCGTCGTCGAGCATGTGCGGCGTGAGTTCGACCGTGCTCACCTTGTAGCCCGGCGTCAGCGAGGTTTCGCTCTGATGCCACTGGCGCGGCACGCCCGCCGCGCTGCAGATGGCGTTCCAGAGGCCCTGGAAATTCGGATCGCTTTGCGCCGAAGGCAGCCACACGAAGCCGATCAGCGCGGAGACGAAGAACGCGACGATCGTCGCGCCCACGCTCACGCGGAACCAGGGATTGCGTAACGAGAACAGGCGTTCGTCGCTCATCGCGGCGCTCCAATCGGAATCGCGGGCACGGCGGTGTCGGGCGTGGCGAGCAACTGCGCGATCGGATAACCGTAGTTGGCGACCGTGAGCGCGATCATCAGCACGATCCACAGCGCGAAGCTATTGAGCGCGACCGGCAGGCGCGGCGAGTCGTGCACTGGCGTGCTGAAGCGGTATTCCTCAGGCGCGGCCGCTTCGCTGCGATGACCTTGCCACAGCACGATGAAGAACAGCACCGCGGAAAGCACGAGGATGAAACCGCCGATCGCCGAAATCGCCACGAGCAGCGCCTGGCCCGCGAGCGCGGGATCGCTGTAATCGAAATAGGCCATGCGGCGCGGCATGCCGAGAATGCCCACCATGTGCCACGGGAACGTCGTCACGATCATGCCGATGAACCAGAGCCACAACTGCCAGCGCATGAGCCGCCAGTTGGTCAGCGCGCGGCCCGTGAGCTGCGGCCACAGATCGTAGGCGATGGCGAAGTACATGATGACGATCGCGCCGCCGTAGATCAGGTGAAAGTGGCCCGTGACCCATTGCGTGTTGTGGATCGGCTGGTCGAGCTGGTAGCTCATGTTGATGAGGCCGCCCGCGCCACCGAAGCCGAGCATCACGAACGAGAACGCCACCGCCAGCATCTGCGGGTTGTGCCACGGCAGCTTCGCGATCCAGCCGAACACGCCCGTGCCGCCGCGCAGCCGCCCCGCGATTTCGACCGACGCGCAGATCGTGAACACGGTCAGCAGCGTGGGCACCGCGACGAGCGCCGTGAACACCGACTGCAGGAACTTGAAGCCCGAGCCCACCTGCGGGTCGGTGAAGAGGTGGTGCAGGCCGATCGGCATCGCCACCACGAGGAACAGGATGAACGAGATGCGCGCCATCGAGTCGCTGTAGAGACGTCCGCCGATCGCGCGCGGAATGATCGTGTAATAGGCGATATAGGCGGGCATCAGCCAGAAGTAGACGATCGCGTGCAGCGTCCACGAGAAGAACACGCGCGCGAGGCCCGCGTCGATCGTGCTGCGCAGGCCGAGCGCCACGGGCAGGATCTGGAACAGCACCTCGATGGCCGCGCCCACGGCGGTCCAGCCCCACAGATACGCGCCCGCCACGGTCGCGAACATCGCGAGCGGCACCGGCTTGCCGCGGTTCTCGCGTTTCCACGCCGCGAGGTTCACGCCCATCAGCGCGACCCAGACCCACGAGCCCACCACCACGAGCACCACGCCGAGGTAATAGAACACGCTGCCGATCATCGGCGGATAGAAGGTGTAGAGCACCGAGGCGCGGCCGAGCGCGACGGGCACGCTCGCCGTGACCGAGCCGAGCGTGAGCAGGATGAAGCCGAGCCACGCCCAGCGCACGCCCACGAGCGGCTTTTTCAGGGCGAGTTCGGTGACGGCGTAGCCGAAGCCCATCGCGATGAGCGTGGGGAACGCGTAGCCCATCACGGTGCCGTGCTCGGTGACGGAGCGGTAATACAGCTCGGGGTCCTTGAGCCACGGATGCAGCGGGCTGCGCACGAGCATCTGCCACGCGCCCAGCACGAGCGCGACGCCGAACAGCACGAAGGCGAGCCAGAAGTGGGCGAGGACGAGGCGCTTGTTATTTAACACAGCTGAGTCTCCGCGAATTTCCCGCCTGGTTGGCCAGTTGCATGAACGCGTCGCGATCGATCACCTTCACGTGCGCCCACATGCCCTGGTGGCCCGTGCCGCAGTATTCGTGGCACGGCATCAGATGGTCGCCGGGCTTCTCGAAGGTGGTGCGGAAGGTGGAGACGTAGCCGGGCTCGACCATCGAATTCAGATTGGTGTCGGTGACGAGAAAGCCGTGCACGACGTCGGCGCTGGTGGCGCGGAAGGTGATCGGCGCGCCCGCGGGCACGACGATGCATTGCGGCGTGAACGAATACTGCTGCGCGAGCACGCGCACGGTCACCGAGCCGTCCGATTCGACCGCGCTGCCGAGATTGGTTTCGACGAACTCGCCGGAGACGTGCAGCGTTTCGGGGTCGATGGTTTCCACGCGCGAGGGCGGCATCATCGCCCAGTGCAGGCCGGTGAACACCACCATCGCCACCAGCAGCAGAACGAGCGCCACCATGAGCGTGGCCCAGCGGCGCTCCACGCGCGCGGCGACGTCGGCACTGGCGTGGGAATCGGTCGGATTCGTGGACATGGATGAGCGGCCCGCCTATTGAATGACGCCGCGAGGCAGGAACACGAGGAAGTAGAACGCGAACCAGATCGCGAACACGATGGCCGTGGCGATGCCCGCGAGCGCGAGCGCGCCGCCCGGACCGCGCCGCACGATCTCGTCGACCTGTTCGTGCTGCGGACGCTCGCCCGGCTGTTCGGGAACGGAAGTTTCGATCATCGCGGCCTCAGAAAAGCGGCGCCGAACGCAGCGCGTTCACTTCATGTTCGGAAACCGGCGTGCCGTGATTGCCCCACGCCGTGCGGATATAGGTCACCACCGCCGCCACTTCCTCGTCGGAGAGCGACTGCGCGAAGGGCGGCATGCCGTACGGCATCGGATTCTTGCGCGTGCCCGGCGCATAGCCGCCGTTGAGCACCATGCGGATCGGGTTCACCGCCGAGTTCATCTGGATCGACTGATTGTTCGCGAGCGGCGGGAAATGCGGCAGCTTGCCCTGGCCTTCGGTCGCGTGACACACGGCGCACTGCGCCTCGTAGATCTTCTTGCCGAGCGGCGCGAGCCGGTTCGCTTCCTCGGTCACGTAATTGCTTTTCGGCGATTTGTCGACTTCGCCCGAGTGGCCGGGCAGCGACTTCAGATAGACGGCGACGGCGCGCACGTCGTCTTCGGTGAGGTACTGGAAGCTGTCGTAGACGACTTCGGCCATCGGCCCGTAGACGGCGCCGCGATTCGACACGCCCGCGTGCAGCAGGTCGACGATGTCCTCGATGCTCCAGTCGCCGAGACCCGCTTCCTTGTTCGAGGTGAGCGAGGGCGCATACCAGTTCTGCAACGGAATCAGGCCGCCCTCGAAAGCCTTCGAAGCGGAGTTGCCGCCGAGCGCGTTGATGGCCGTGTGGCACATCGTGCAGTGGCCGAGACCTTCGACGAGATACGCGCCGCGATTCCATTCGGCCGACTGCTTCGGATCGGGCTTGAACTCGCCCTCGCGGAAGAACAGCGCGCGCCAGCCGAGCAGCAGCGAGCGCTGGTTATACGGGAAACGCAGCGAGTGCGCGCGATTGGGCTGATGCACGGGCTGCGTGGAGAGCAGGTAGGCGTAGATCGCGTCGGAGTCGGCGCGCGTGACCTTGGTGTATGAGGCGAAGGGCATGGCCGGATAGAGCAGCGTGCCGTCGCGCGACTTGCCGTCGTGCAGCATGCGGTAGAACTCGTCGGCGGTCCAGGCGCCGATGCCGAACTCCTTGTCCGACGAGATATTCGGCGTGTAGAGCGTGCCGAACGGCGTTTCCATCGGACGGCCGCCGCCGAACATCTTCTGCGACGGCACCGTGTGGCAGGCGATGCAATCGCCGGCGCGCGCGAGATATTCGCCGCGCGCGATCTGCACGGCGTTGGCCGCGACGGGCTTCGCGTTCGCCGCCGCGGCGGCGGCTGCGGCGCTCGCCGCATCGGCGGCATTGACCGAAGGCGCGCCAGTTTGCGCGCTCGCGCTCAGGGCGAACGCGCAGCACAAGGCCAGCGGCGCGAGCAGGGCCGTCAGGCGCGAAGGCGAGCGCGAAAGACCGCGCAGCGAAGTGAGGATTCGATGTTTGCGCACGTCGAGGCCTCGGCTAGTGGGGAACGCTGCCGCAGGCGAGCGGCAGAGGCGCGGGCGGCGCGGGCTTCGGATCGGCGGGGGCCGGCTGCGCGGCGAGCCACGCGGCGATGGCCGTAATGTCGCGCTCGGCGAGATGCGAGGCGATGTCGTGCATGCAGTCGGGGTCCGCGGCGCGGCGCGTGCCATAGCGGAACGCGCCCAGTTGCGCGCTGATGTAATCGGCGTGCAGGCCGACGAGGCCCGGAATCGCGGGCTCCATGCCGGTCAGGCCCGCGCCGTGACAGGCCGCGCACGCGGGCACGTTGCGGTTCGGCGCGCCGTTGAGCACGAGCGACTTGCCGAGCGCGAGCATCGCGGCGTCGACCTTCGGCGTGGCGGGCGGCGGGTAGGGCGGATGCTGCTGCGCGAAGAACTCCGCGATCTGCTTGAGGTAAGCGTCGGGGAGATACGCGAGCAGATAGTTCATCGGCGGATAGCTGCGGCCGCCGTCACGAAACGCGATCAGCTGGTTGTACAGATAACCGGCCGGCTTGCCCGCGAGCCGCGGGAAGTAGTCGTTGTCGGTGCCTTCGCCATGCGCGCCGTGGCAGGCGGCGCAGCCCATCACGCGCGCCTGCATCGTGTCGGGCGCGGGTTCAGCCGGCGGGGCCGCGAAAAGCGGCGCCCAGGGCAGGACGAGCGCGGCAATGAAGAGGACGAAGCGGGTTCTCAATGATTCCCTCGTTGCGGATTGTGGCGACACAAACGCGGTGCGATTCGATATCAGTTGAGGCGTCGTCCGGGTGGGGCAGCTTTCGTTCTCTTTGGCAGCCGATGTTCCGGCAGTCCGGCGCGCATCCTCTGTCGCAACATTATCAAAAAAATCGGATTCGATGCGCGCGAAGGTGTGCAAAAAATTCTTGGCGCGATTCGTGTGCACAGACGTTTGCTAACGCAACGGTGGGGCGTTGGCTTTTCTGTTTGTTTATCGTTTGTTTTCGTTCGTGAGTCCTTGCCTGGTATTTGATTCGTATCGCTAAGTAAATTTATCGGGCGCGTAAATCGTTTCGATGCGCATCCGCAAAGCGCGCTGCACGAATGCGCTGCCGGCACGGTTGTCGGATGACTGCGCGGCCGGTGATCCACACAGATGGATCGCTAAATCGTGAGTCATCAGGCGTACGGTTCAGCGCAAACCGCCAGTTGTCCGACGACGTATAATAAAACCCTAAACCGAACGACAAGGAGGGGACGATGGCCGTATCGCTCGCCGCGCCCATGCCCACGCGCACCCGCAATCTGGCCGAGCAGGTCGTCCACTTCATCAACGAGCAGATTGGATCGCGCGCGTTGAAACCCGGCGACAAGCTGCCCACCGAAAGCAGCCTCATGACCCAACTGGGTGTGAGCCGCACCGTGGTGCGCGAAGCCATTTCGCGCCTGCAGGCCATGTCGGTGATCGAGACGCGGCATGGCATTGGCAGCTTCGTGCTGGAGCCGCGCCGCGAGCCGCTCGAACTCGATGTCGTGCCCGCCAGCACGCTCAACGATCTGCTTTCGGTGCTGGAGTTGCGCATCAGCCTGGAAACCGAGTGCGCGGGGCTCGCCGCGCAGCGCGCGAGCGAACGCGATCTCGCGAACATTCGCACGGCGCTCGACGCGATCTCGGCTGCCACCCAGGCGGGCGGCGACAGCGCGGGCGCGGACCTGGCGTTTCATGTCTCCGTGGCGCGCGCCACGGGCAACCGCTATTTCGTGGACATCCTCACGCAGATGGGCGCCGCGCTCATTCCGCGTCACCGGATCGATTCGGCCGGTATTGCGCACCGCGATCCGAAAGCCTACGCCGAACTCGTGAATCGCGAGCACGAGAGCATCTTCGAGGCCATCGCGCGCCAGGACCCCGAAGGCGCGCGCGCCGCCATGCGTATGCATCTGTCGAGCAGCCGCGAAAGACTGCGCCGCGCGGCGACGGAGCAGGGCGGCAAGGTCTAGGCGCTCACCCGCCTGTCAGGCGGTATTCATCCACGCATCACGCACACAGTTCGAACCGGAACTTCTTCCCGAGCGCGGCGGCGGCGCTGGCGAGCGTGGTGAGCGTGAGGCTGGTGTCGTTCTGGTCGAGCAGACGATTGAGCGCCGCGCGGCTGGTTTTCATTTTCGCGGCCATCTGCGTCTTGGTCAGTTTCTGCGCCTTCATTTCCTGCTCGATCTGCCACGCGATGACGCGCTTGATGGCCGTCGCCGTGGATTCTTCGAGCAGTCCTTCTCCGGCGAGAAAGTCGTCGAAGTTTTCGCCGATATGCTTGTTCGCCACGTTTTGCTCCTTGCGCGCGAGGCGCGCTAGCCGTTCTTCAATTGACGTAACCGCGTTCTTGCCAGATCCAGGTCGTCTTGCGGCGTGGCTTGCGACTGCTTGATGAAGCCGTGCAGCAGGACCAGGGTGGTGCCCGCGACCGTGAAGAAGACGCGGGCGATGCGCATTGGCAAATGCACCCGGATTTCCCACAAGCCGCGCCCCAGCTTGCGCACGACCGGCATGCCCAGCGGCCAGCCGATCTGCACGACCTTGATTTCCTCGCCGATGGCCTTGCGCTCGGCCACCTCGAGTTCCTTGAGCCATCGGCGCACCGGTTCGTGACCGGCCTCCGTGCGGAAAAAATGCACGACGAGCGGTGTGTCGTGAGGGCTGAGGCGATTCGAGTGTATCAACATTGGTACGCAATATCAAGCTGATGGAGTTTGATCTTACGTAGCGAAAGGGCGCGAAAAGGATCGGCCGAATGGCCAGATCAGGCGTGGGGTTTGATGGAGATGCCGGTTCGGAGGCGAGCGGCGCGTGGTGCGCCTGAGCAGGTTATTCAGGCAACATAAGTCATCGTACAACTGAGCGCGCATACACAAATTCAGTGCGATAGAAAGCAACCACCAAGCGTACTGCAATGCCCATCAAAGCTCTATTTGACAACGAAATATCCCAATCTCCAGCCAATCGAGCAGGGTAAACACCCAATAGAATCGAACCCATCTCCCCCATACACTGTCGTCAGACAACGTACCATGAAGCGCGGCGCACGACATGCCGATGCGCCGCGCCGCTCAGGAGACAAGCCCAGATGTCCATTCCCGCCAAGCGTCACGACGACCTGCTGGATTCGGCCAGCGCCAAGGTCATGCGGCACGTGCTGCCGCTCTTTCTGATCATGTTCATCGCGAATTACATCGACCGTGTGAACGTCGGTTTCGCGAACGCGCATATGGAGGCCGATCTGGGTCTCTCCGCGGCGGCCTACGGGCTCGGCAGTGGGCTGTTCTTCATCGGCTACGCGCTGTTCGAAGTGCCGTCGAACATGCTGATGCAGAAGTACGGTGCGCGCGCCTGGCTCACGCGCATCATGGGGACGTGGGGCATTGTCGCGGGCGCGATGGCGTTCGTGCAGAACGACACCTCGTTCTATCTGCTGCGCTTTCTGCTCGGCATCGCCGAAGCGGGCTTCTTTCCGGGCGTGGTGTACTACTTCGCGCAATGGCTGCCGCAGCAGGCGCGCGGCAAGGCCGTCGCGGTGTTTCTCGCGGGCTCGGCGTTCGCCTCCGTGCTGTCCGGTCCGATCACGGGCGCGCTGCTTTCGGTGCGCGGCTTCGGCCTCGCGGGCTGGCAGTGGATGTTCCTGATCGAAGGCGCGTTCTCCATCGCGCTGTGCGCCGCGAGCTGGCTGCTGCTGAAGTCGCGCATCCGCGACGCGCACTGGCTCACGCACGACGAGCAGGGCGCGCTCGAAGCCTACATGGCGCGCGAACAGGCCGAGCGCGAAGCCGCGACCGGCGCGCACGTGCCCGTCATGCGCCTGCTGAAAGACCCGCAGATCGTGCTGTTCTGCTTCCTCTACTTCGCGATCCAGCTCACGATCTACGCGGCCACGTTCTGGCTGCCGACGATCATCCGCAAGATGGGCGGCCTCACGGATTTCCAGGTCGGCCTCTACAACGCGATTCCGTGGATGATCGCCATCGTCGCGATGTATTGCTTCGCGCTGCTCTCGGCGCGGTGGCGCTTCCAGCAGGCCTGGCTCGCGCTGGCGCTGGTGATCGCGGCGTGTGGGCTGTTCGCGTCGACTTCGTCGAATCCGGTGTTTTCGTTCGTGGCGATCTGCTTCTCGGCGATTGGCTTCAAGGCCGCCTCGTCGCTGTTCTGGCCGCTGCCGCAAGGCTATCTCGACGCCCGCGTGGCCGCCGCCGTGATCGCGCTGATCAATTCGCTCGGCAATCTGGGCGGCTTCTTCGCGCCGGCCACCTTCGGTTATCTGCAGCAGCACACCGGCTCGATCGCGGGCGGCCTGTACGGACTCGGCGTGACCTCGCTGATCGCCGCCGCCGCCGCGTTCCTCGCACGCAACAAACCGGCGCGCCGCGCGTTCGGCGACGAAGCAGAGTCCGTCCATCGTGGCGCACACTAAGGCTTTCGCCCACGACCGCGACCACTGAGGACACGCACATGCAAGACCGCTACTTTGTCTACGTCTCGAACGCCAACGACGGCGAAATCGACGTGCTGCATCTGGACGCCAACGCCGTCACGCTCACGCCGCACGCGCGCACGACGATTGCGCCGACCGTCATGCCGATGGCGCTCGCGCCGGACCGCCGCCATCTCTACGCCGTCACGCGCGGGTCGGACCTGCATCTGTATCGCTACGCCATCGACGCGCACGACGGCACGCTCACGACGCTCAGCCGCGCGCCGCTCGATTCGAGCTTCGCCTATCTGTGCGCCGATCCGCTCGGCCGCTTTTTGCTCGGCGCTTCGTATGGCGAGCATCGCGTCTGTCTGTATCGCGCGCAGGACATCGACAACGGCCTCGGCGCGCCGTTGCAGACCGTCCCGGGCGTCCAGAACGCGCATTGCGTGATCGTCTCCGCCGATGGGCGCTTCGCGTATGCCTCGTCGCTCGGCAGCGACCGCGTGTTCTGCTTCGCGCTGGAAAACGAAGGGCGCTTGCTCGAGATCGGCACCGTCGATCTGGGCCAGGGCTTCGGGCCGCGCCATCTGTGCCTGTCGCCCGACGAGAGCACGCTCTACGTGCTGAGCGAATTCCGCGCGACCGTGGCCGCGTTGACGCGCGACGCGCAGACCGGCGCGCTCGCGCCCGGACACGTCTCGCCGCGCGCCGCCGACCTCGCGCATCTGAACGACGGTTTCGCGCGCCCGAGTTCGTCGGACCCCGTGCAGCCCGATCCGGCCGAGCTGGCGAAACTGGTCTGGGCCGCCGATATCCACGTCTCGCCCGATGGCCGCTTCGTCTACGCCTCGGAGCGCACGACCAGCCGCCTGCTGACCTACGCGGTGCAGCCCGGCGGCGCGCTCGAGTACGCCGGTTTCGTCGATACCGAAACCCAGCCGCGCGGTTTCCGCCTCGATCCGTCGGGCCGCTTCGCGGCGGCCTGCGGAGAGAAGTCGCCGCATGTCTCGCTCTATCGCGTCGATGCGCAGAGCGGGGCGCTCACGCTCGCCGCGCGCTGCGCGGGCGGACATGGCGCGAACTGGGTGGAGATCGTCGCCGCGCCGGCCTGACTTTGCCACCAACCGTTTTGACCGTTTTCATCGTTTTGATCGACTGACTGGCGCGGGACGCTCGCCCGCGCCGATTTTCAACCGCGCTTTCAAGCAGGTAAGCCTTCATGTCCACACAGACCGTCCAACCGAACGCCACGCCCGTCGTGACCGAACTGCGCGTCGTGCCCGTCGCGGGCCGCGACAGCATGCTGATGAACCTCTCCGGCGCGCACGGCCCGTTCTTCACGCGCAACGTCGTGCTGCTGCGCGACAGCGCGGGCAACACGGGTATCGGCGAAGTGCCGGGCGGCGAGGCGATCCGCAAGACGCTCGACGATGCGCGCGCGTTCGTGGTCGGTCAGTCGATCGGCAATCTGCAGGCGGTGCTCAATACGGTGCGCAAGCAGTTCGCGGATCGCGACTCGGGCGGGCGCGGTCTGCAAACCTTCGACCTGCGCACCACGATCCACGCGGTGACGGCGCTCGAAGCGGCGCTGCTCGATCTGCTCGGCCAGCATCTGAACGTGCCGGTGGCGGCGCTGCTCGGCGAAGGGCAGCAGCGCAGCGAAGTGGAGATGCTCGGCTATCTGTTCTTTATCGGCGACCGGAAGCAAACCGATCTGCCGTACGCAAGCGGCGCCGATGGCCGCGACGACTGGGAGCGCCTGCGCACCGAAGCCGCGATGACGCCCGAAGCCGTCGTGCGTCTGGCCGAAGCCGCGAAGGCGCGTTACGGCTTCAACGACTTCAAGCTCAAGGGCGGCGTGCTGGCGGGCGACGCCGAAATGGACGCGGTCACGGCGCTGGCCGAGCGCTTTCCCGAGGCGCGCGTGACGCTGGACCCGAACGGCGCGTGGTCGCTGGCCGAAGCGATTCGCCTGTGCCGCGACAAGCACGACGTGCTCGCCTATGCGGAAGATCCGTGCGGCGCGGAAAACGGCTATTCGGGCCGCGAGGTCATGGCCGAGTTCCGCCGCGCGACCGGCCTGCCGACGGCCACCAACATGATCGCCACCGACTGGCGTCAGATGGGTCACGCGATCCAGCTGCAATCGGTCGATATTCCGCTCGCCGATCCGCACTTCTGGACCATGCAGGGCTCGGTGCGCGTCGCGCAGATGTGCAACGACTGGGGCCTCACGTGGGGCTCGCACTCGAACAATCACTTCGACATCTCGCTCGCGATGTTCACGCACGTGGCCGCCGCCGCGCCCGGCAAGATCACCGCGATCGACACGCACTGGATCTGGCAGGACGGCCAGCGTCTGACGCGCGATCCGCTGCAGATCGTCGGCGGCAAGGTGCAGGTGCCGCAGAAGCCGGGCCTCGGCATCGAGATCGATCTCGACGAACTGGACAAGGCGCACGCGCTGTATCAGCAGCACGGACTCGGCGCGCGCGACGACGCGATCGCCATGCAATACCTGATTCCCAACTGGACATTCGACCACAAGCGTCCGTGCCTCGTGCGCTGAACGCAAGCTCGCCCGACATCGCCATCATCACAGGATCCAAGACCATGACCACGCCGCAAGAACTCAAGCAGATCGTTTCCGAAGGGCTGCTGTCGTTCCCCGTCACCGACTTCGACGCGCAAGGCAACTTCCGCGCCGACACCTACGCCGAACGCCTCGAATGGCTCGCCCCGTATGGCGCGAGCGCGCTGTTCGCGGCGGGCGGCACGGGCGAGTTCTTCTCGCTGACGAAAAGCGAATACTCGCAGGTGATCAAGACCGCCACCGAAACCTGCAAGGGCAAGGTGCCGATTCTCGCGGGCGCGGGCGGCGCGACGCGCGTGGCCATCGAGTATGCGCAGGAAGCGGAGCGCAACGGCGCGCAAGGCATTCTGCTGATGCCGCATTACCTCACGGAAGCCTCGCAGGAAGGCATCGCCGCGCACGCGGAGCAGGTCTGCAAGGCCGTGCCGAAGATGGGCGTGATCATCTATAACCGCGCCAATTCGAAGCTCGGCGCCGACATGCTCGAACAGCTCGCGGACCGCTGCCCGAACCTCATCGGCTTCAAGGACGGCGTGGGCGAGATCGAGGCGATGGTGACGATCCGCCGTCGTCTGGGCGACCGCTTCTCGTATCTCGGCGGTCTGCCGACGGCGGAAGTCTACGCGGCCGCGTACAAGGCGCTGGGCGTGCCGGTGTATTCGTCGGCGGTGTTCAACTTCATTCCGAAGACCGCGATGGCGTTCTATCGCGCGATTGCCGCCGACGATCACGCAACGGTCGGCAAGCTGATCGACGAGTTCTTCCTGCCGTATCTGGCGATCCGCAATCGCCGCGCCGGTTACGCGGTGAGTATCGTGAAGGCGGGCGCGAAGCTCGTCGGCCACGATGCGGGTCCGGTGCGCGCGCCGCTTACCGACCTCGCGCCCGAAGAAGTGGAGCAACTCGATGCTTTGATCAGGAAGCTCGGCGCGCAGTAAGCAACAGCAGCAGAAGCGGCCACAGAAGCGAACAGGCCCGCGAGCTAATATGGCTCGCGGGCCTGTTGTATTTCACGCGTGTCGATGTGTCAGTGTTTCAATGCGCGCCGGAGCCGCCGAACAGATCGAGATTGCCGTGGTCCGCATCTTGCGCGGACGCATTTTTGCGCGGGCGGCCTGCGCCTTTTTTCTCGCGTTTCGCGCGCGGTTTGCCAAACAGGTCGTCGGGCGTGAAGCCGAATTCGGCGATGGCGGCGCGGGCGGCCGCGAGTGCTTCTTCGGCCGCCTCGGCGCGCAACGCATCGATACGCGCGTCGAGCGCGCGCTTTTCGGCGAGCAATTCGAGGTAGGTAGCCATCTGCGGTCGTGTCGAATGAAGTGAACGGGATCGCCCGATTTTACGTCAAGCGGCGCGCGCGAGGCATGTGACTTGCTAGCTGCATCGGCTGTTGCCCAATCGACGACCGACTGCCGACATGATTTCATTTCGCCTGCTGCCGCGGCGGCGCCTGATCGCCGTGCTGTGTCCACTTCTCATGACGTCCGGCTGCGCCTGGTTCGGCCCGCACATGTTGCGCACCGATCAGGTCGATTACGAGCGCGCGCTCGGCGACGCCAAGAAACGCGAGATGCTCGCGACCATCGTCGGCTTGCGTTTCGGCGATTCGCCGTCGTTCGTCGCGGTGAGCCAGATCATCGCGTCCTATACCTTCGAGGCGAACGCGGGCGTGATCGCGGAAGGCGGATCGAGCACGGCGGGCACGAGTTACGGCCAGGCGAGCGTGGGCGCGTCGTATTCGAATCACCCGACCTTCACGTTCGTGCCGACCACGGGCGAGGCGCTCGCCACCGGCTATATCCGCCCGCTGCCGACTGAACTCGTGCTGCCGCTCGCGGACAGCGGCGTGCCGATCGATTTGCTGCTGCGTCTTTCGGTGCAATCGGTGGGCGGTTTGCAAAACGCCGCGCCGCTCGGCGGACCGACCAGCGACGGCAGCCCCGGCTTTTTCGAACTGCTGCGCGCGTTGCGGCGCTTGCAGCTCGCGGGGCAGCTCACCGTCAGCTACAAGGAAGATCCGCAGGATCACACGCACCGCGTGACGATGACGCTCGGCAGCGACGGCGCGCCGCCCGAAACGAAAGCCGATCTCGACGACGTGCGCCGCCTGCTGAAACTCTCGCCGGTGGTGCGCGAATATCCGGTCGTGTACGGTCCCGCGAACGGCGACGGCCGCAGCATCCACATGGTCACGCGCTCGGTGATGGGCATTCTGACCAATCTCGGCGCGCAGATTTCCGTACCCGAGGACGACGTGAAGCGCGGCGCGACGATACCCACCGTGCATCTGATCGGCGGCGAAACGCGGCCCACGATCATCGTGCACGTCGGCAGCAAGGCGCCGCCCGATGCGTATGCCACGATCGGTTATCACGACGCGACTTACTGGATCGAGAACGACGACTTCGATTCGAAATACGCGTTGACGGTCTTGCAGAATCTGATCGCGCTCGCGCAGGCGAATCAGGATCAGAAAGCGCCGATACTCACGGTGCCGGCGGGCTAATGCGTTCGGGGCCTTGCTCGACGGCTCAGAGATACATCGCCAGCAAGGCCGTCACGAGCGCGGCGCAGCCCATCAGCAGCACCGCGAGCCACAACGAAGCGCGCGCGGGCGCACGCACGCTGGCGGGCAGGCGCTTGCGGCCCGTGAGCATCGGGCCGAGCAGATTGTGGCCCTTGGCGATCGCATAGACGACGATCGCGCACACGTGCAGCGCGACGGCCGCGGCCAGCACGTCCCAGCCGTAAGCGTGCAGCGCCGAAATCGCGTTGGCGAACGCGGCGCTCACGTGCTCGGAAAGCGGGCCTTCGTTCTCGATGTCGTTGTTGACGTAGAGGCCGCTGAGCGTCTCGACGGCCAGCAGCGCGAGCAGCAGCAACACCATCCAGCCGCCCGCCGCGTTATGGCCCACCTGGGCGTCGGGCTCGCGGCGCAATACATGGCGCAAATGCCGCCACGCGGCGGCGGGCGAGGCCACGAAGCGCGCGAAACGCGCGGTCTCGCTGCCGCACGCGCCCCACATCAAGCGGAACAGTACGAGCGCGAGCAGCGTCTCGCCCGCGCGCACGTGCAAGTCCATCCAGTTGAAATGCTGCGAAACCCACGCGACGGCCACGAGCAGCGCCGCGAGCCAGTGAAAGAGCCGCGTGGGCACATCCCAGACGCGCACGCTGCGCTCGGGCTCGGCGGCCGGCGTGGCGGAAGGCCTTGAATGGGCGGAATGCGGGGCGGTGGCGCGTCGTTCGGTATCCATGGCGGGGAGGGCCGATTCGTCAGACGATGCAGCACGCCGTGATTGGCGGCATCGCCAGATTATCGCGCGACGCCGATACGGCATAGCCTCGCGCGGCGGTTTCAGCCATACTTTCGGCCATTACTTTCGCGTGCCTTTCTCCGTCATGCGCACACTTCGAAAACAACACCTCGAATCATTTAGCCGATGAACAAGAACCGACTCGAAGCGTTCAGCGATGGCGTGCTCGCCATCATCATCACGATCATGGTGCTGGAACTCAAGGTGCCGCACGGCGACAGCATCGCGTCGCTCGCGCCGCTATGGCCGACGTATCTGAGCTATGTGCTCAGCTTCATTTACGTGGGCATCTACTGGAACAATCATCATCACATGATGCACGCGGCGCGCAGCGTGAACGGCACGGTGCTGTGGGCGAATCTGCATTTGCTGTTCTGGCTTTCGCTGCTGCCGTTCACGACCGGCTGGATGGGCGAAAACCATTTTGGACGCTGGCCGACCATGCTGTATGGCTTGAATCTGCTGCTGTGCGCGATTGCCTATGTCGTGCTGCAAGGCTGCCTCGTGCGCTATCACGGCGCGCAAAGCGCATTGGCGCTGGCGCTCGGACGCGATTACAAAGGCAAGGTATCGGTCGTGGGTTATCTGCTCGGCATGAGTTGTGCCGCCGCCGATTACGCGCATTTCGGCGCGCTGTTTTTCCTGCTGGTCGCGCTGCTGTGGCTCGTGCCCGATCAGCGCATGGAGCGTCTCGCGACCTCCGCGCACGAACATACCGAGGAATAAAAACTCGCGAGGCGGCGCGCGCGATGTGTCGCCGTGCCGCCGCCTCACAAGTCATGCGCTCACGCGCATGCGTTCATCAGCTGGCCAGATGCTTGCGCGTGGCCAGCGCCTTTGCCTTGGCGATATCCGCCTGAATCACGGGCAATCCTTCGGTCGCGGCTTTCTTCAGACCCGCATCGCGGCCCGATGCAATTTCCGCCTGAAATGCCGACAGCGTTTTTTGCTGGCCAGCGAGCGCGACCTGCTCGATATACGTCTTGTCGAATTCGGCGCCACGCAAATTCTTGATGCTCGAAAGCACGGCGGTGTCGGGATCGTCGCGCGGCACGTCCACACCGCGCGGGCTGGCGGCGCGCATCGAATCCGAGAGCTTCGTGTAATCGGCGACCAGTTGTTCCGCGAAAGCCTTCACTTCGCGATCGGTCGAACGCGAATCGGCGATACGCGCCGCGTCGCGCTGCGTGGCGACGGTTTGCGTGCCGTCCGCGATGAACGACTTGTCGGCGGCATGCAGTTCCTGCGTGGCGCCCGCAGCGGAGGCGGCCGGCGCGGCGGTTTGCGCGTGCGCGTTCAGCGAAAGCGCGAGCAGCGCGGTGGCGGAAACACTGGCGAGCGAGGCAAGCGAGAGGCGATTCATGCGAACTCCTTTTCTGCGTGATTAGTATCGATATCGCCAACGCGATTCGTGTTACGCCGAATGCACATGGCATCGCGCGTCGAATATTGTCGGCGGCCGCTGGCGTTCTGACTGCGCAACGGTTGAAGCATTCTAGAAAGGCATGGCGCGTACAGGTGCAACGATGACGTCGCTTCTGTAACGGTTGGTAAGAACGCGCGCGCACGCGAAATGCGCGGTGTGAATTCATCGCGATGTAATCTGAAGCGCGAAAGCGGTCGTGGTGTGATGCGGTTGCGCAGGCATCGATCGTGCAGTGATCGCACGCATTCGAAAGAGCCCTGATTTGCCCGGAGAAACCCGAATTCGCGACGGCGAATGCCATCGCCGGTGGCACAATACCTGCATAGATCCTGCACGACAGCAGGACATTCGAGAGACCGAGAATGTTACCCAGCACGAATCCGATGGCGGGCAAGGGGAGGCGCTTCGTCGAGCGCAGTTGGCGATTGCGCGTCGGCGGCCGCGCGCTCGCGTTTTTCTGCATGGCGTCGGTATTCGTGCAGCAGGGGCGCGGCGCGCCGTTCTGGGTGTTGCTCGTGCTCGACTGCCTGATCTGGCCGCATATCGCACGACGCGCCGCGCACGCATGGGCCGTGCCCTATCGCGGCGAACGCCTCAATTTAATGGTCGATTCCGCAATGGGCGGCGTATGGGTCGCCGCGATGCGATTCGATTTATTGCCGAGCGTGCTCATGCTCGTGATGACGAGCATGAATAACATGGCTGCGGGCGGCACGCGGCTGTTTCTGCGCGGCGTGGCCGCGAATCTCGCGGGGCTGGCGGCCGGTCTGCTGATGTTCGGCATGGCGTTCGAGCCCGCCACGCGCATGCCCACGCTGCTCGCGTGCCTGCCATTTCTCGTGATTTATCCGCTTGCGCTCGGTCTCGCCGTGTATCGCATATCGAAGAAACTCGCCGAACAATCGCGCATTCTCGAAGGCTTGAGCCGCACCGACGGCCTCACCGGTTTATTGAATCGCCGCCATTGGGAAAATCTGCTCGTGCGCGAATTCGAGCGCTGCCGCGCGACGCGCTATGCGTCGTCGCTGTTGCTGATCGATCTCGATCATTTCAAGCACGTCAACGACACGCGCGGGCATCAGGCCGGAGACGCCGTGCTGAGCGCGTTCGCCCGGCAATTGCGCGAGCATTTTCGCGCGAGCGACAGCATTGGCCGGTATGGCGGTGAGGAATTCGGCGTGGTTCTGCCGGGCGCGACGCTCACCGAGGCGCGCACGGTCGCCGAGCGTTTTGCGGGCGCAGTGCGGGCGCAAGCAAAGCACGCGGACAGCGTCTGCCCGTGCACGGTGAGCATCGGCGTGGCGCAATGCGACGAGGCGATGCACGATCACGCGGCATGGCTCAAGCGTGCCGATTCGAGCCTGTATCGCGCGAAGATGACGGGACGGGATCGCGTGGTCGCGGAGCAGGGCGAGCACGCGTGAGATGGGACGTGAAGCGCGATTTCAGCCCTTGTTTTCAGGGCTGAATCGAGCGCACGCGTGTTGTCACGTGCGCTCGATGTGTCGACGATACGTCTTCAAGGCAGCGAGATCGTGAGATTCGCCGATTGCGGGCCGAGCTTGACGATCTGCGTATAGGGCGCGAGCGTGCGCAGCGTGCTGTCGCGCAGCCACGTGCTCAGGCCGAGCCAGCCCAGCACGCCGACGAGCGCGAACACCGCGCCGATCGTCCACAGCGGCACTTCGCGCTTGAGGTGGTGCACGACTTGATCGGGCAGCGGCCAATGCGGTGCGAACGGCGCGCGCTTGCCCTTCATATGGGCGATTTCGTCGCCGATACGCGCAGTCAGATACGCGAGCTTTTCCGGCCCTTCGAGCATGTACTTGCCCTGGAAACCGAGCAGCAGGCACATATGAAAGACCTCGAGCGATTGCAGACGCGCGGCGCCTTGCGCGCGGCATTGTTCGAGATACTGGAAGAACTTCTCGCCCGCGAGCTGCTCGCCGAACAGCGTGAGCTGCAGCGGACGGCGCTCCCAGTCGGAGCGGATGCGGAACGGCGAGGACAGCACCGATTCGTCGATGGCCGCGCAGAACGCGAACTTGGCCGCATAGACGTCTTCGGCGGCGACGTTCAGCTTTTTCGCGCCGCGCTCGAAATCGCCGAGAAACTGCTGCACGCGTGCGCTGAACTCGGTGGCGTCGCCGGGCTCGCGGCCGTTCTTCAGCAGGAACAGCATGAAGAAGCCGTCGTAGAGCAGATCGAGCAGCGAGCGCACCTGATACGCAGGATCGCCGGCCGGCACTTGCGGCGTGACGGGCGGCGGCGCGACGTCGCCGAAAAGGGAGGGCGCGTTGGTCATGACGTCACCGCAATCAGTTCGAGTTTGAGATCGTTGAGGCCCGAGGGCGTGTACACCATCGCCGACTGCGCCTGAATCATGCGCTCATAAAGCGCGCTGCGCGATTCGAGCGCGAAATAGCACGCGCCGGGACGCACCGGAATGGCGGGCGGCACTTGCGGCGTGTAGACGAGGCGCACGCCCGGCATGGCCGAGAGCACGAGCTTGTCGACGTCGTCGGGCGCACCCACCTTGAAGCGCGCGGGCACGGCATCGACCAGATCGACGGCGGGCATGTCGGCCGATACGGCGAGGTAGAACGTGGTCTTGTCGTCGATCTTGCCGGAGTCGAGGCGGCCGATATGGAACGACGCACGCACTTCTTCCAGCGCGATCGCGAAGTACTGCGTGGAGATCACCGTTTCGAGCAGATCGCGCAGGATCGCGTCGAGGCGCGCAAATCCCGGGCCCGGATCGTCATGACGATAGGCGGGCAGGTCGGCGAGCGTGTGATTCTTCGAGAACGTGAGCAACTGGCCGGCGAGGCGCAGTTCTTCCTGAAAGAGCCGTTCGGGATGCAGCGCCGCGTGCTGGTACAGATGCGCGAGCGTCGCGAACGCGCCGCTCGCCGTATGCAGCAGCCAGAACGACGCAATATCTCCCGAACGGAATTCGATGATGTTCTTGGTCGGCTCGCGATGGAAACCGTAGAGCGCGTTGACCTTCGCCTGCAACGCGTCGATCAGGCGGCGCAGACGCTGATGCAGCAGCGGCGAAGCCTCGATCGCGAGGCTCGGCGGCACGAAGCTCTCGTCGGCCTCGAAGCCCGACGACGCCGTGCGCCGCACGCGCATCACCGGCACCGAGAGCAACTGGTCGCGCGGCTCCGTATGCGCCACGAGCTTCACGTTGTTCTTGAGGAACGTGATGTCGGCCTGCGCGGCGTCGGTGTAGTGATCGGCCACGCTCGACTGCTCGCTCACATAGCGCGCGACAAAACCGGCGTCGCGGTCGGGCGAATAGTTCGAGCCGTTTTCGCGCACCTGATGCAGCGCCAGATAGAACGTGAATTCGTTGATGCCTTCGGGCAGCGTGTCGAGCGCGACGGGCGGCGGCAGATCGTCGGCTTGCGGCGCGGAGTAGAGCGTGCCGTCGGGAAACACGAGCGACAACTCGCTGATGCGCAGAATATTGCTGCCGAGCGAGTCGTGATCGATGCGGATCGAGCGCACGCCCCAGTTATACGGCTGGATCGCCTGGATCGACTCGAAGAGTCGCGCTTCGTGATAGGCGTCTTGCCGCTGGAAGTGCTGAGGCCTGAGAAACAGACCTTCCCCCCAAAGCACTTTCGAGGAATAGCTCATGTTGATTCAGCGTTATGCGTCGATCGGGTCGCGCCTGGCGTGCGAGCCGCCGGCGGACTGAATTGGTTAAAGAGGTCCGTTTCCGTGCAATTCACCGCGCGACTGGGCGGTGCATTCATTCCCCATTGACACGTCGATTGCAGGCTCGATTGCAGCTTCGATTGCCACGCTTTCCGTCCCGTTTTAAATCCGCGCATTTGCCGTCGCCTATTCTCATTTAACCGCAGGTGACGGACGAAAGCAGATTGAGCGCTTGCGCCGGCTGAGCCGCATCTGCCGGGATCACCGTGCCGCTCGTGACTGTCATGGCGCAGTTGTGCAGGCCAACCATTATGCCGGATTTCTCCGATTTCGCCGGATCGAAAGCGAATTTCCAACGCTTCATTGCCGGATCGCGGAACAGCGCGACGATACCGAATGCCTGCGCCTCGCGCGAAACTTTCTCGGTCGCGTTATAGCGCTGGCCCGGAATCAGTGTGATTTCGCGCACGCTCAGCAGGTCCGCGCCCAAGGTGCTTTTTTCCTTGGCGGGATCGGTGAAAGTGTCGAACGGCGCTTGCTGAAACGAGGTCGGATCCTTGAGCGCGTAGAGGCGCACCACTAATGCGAGCGGCTTGTTGTCTGTCGCCGCATTGAGATTGCGCGCTGCATAAAGCGTGATGCCGAGATCGCGCGGGGGCTTCTGGCTATCGGGTACATCGGGCTTGCCGATGCCCGCGAGCTGCAGCGCCGCCGACGCCGCGCTGCCCAGCGCGGGCACGGCCGCCGCGCATCCGCCCAGCAAGGCGGCAGCGGCGCAGAGTATCGCCGCATTTGATGCGATTTGAATAATGCGCGCAGTCATTTTTATCGCGGGCTGAAGCCCGAACTCTCCGACAACGTTAAATAGACTTGAACGTTGGTAATGCACGGCGCATTGCGCGGGCATTATCCCCGTGATGCCTTCTCTAATTAAATTCCGGCAAATTTTCCTGACCGCAGGGCCTTGCACAATGGTTGCGCCGGAAATTATTTCCTCGCGCGACGTTTGCACCGCGTTTGCTCCGCGTTTTCGCCTTTAGTTTGCGGCTTCTGTCATGCTTCTTACTTGCTTCTCTACTTCACGCGCGGCCATTTTCTTTCAGGCACTTTTCACTGCGCAGTTGAATTATCGAAATTTGGCCTGTACTATACCCGCGCGTTGAGCAATAAGTAAAACTCTCGTTTCAATATTGAGGTGCGGCTTTTCGAGGCGAAGATCTCGGGCTGAATCCAATACAAACACAATCAAACTCTCTGGTCGGTAGAGAAAACATGAATAAGAGCGTCTTCTCGAAGCTAACGGGGGCTGTGATCGCGTGCGGCATCGTCGCGGGTTGCGCCACCCAGGGCAACAATCTTTCCGCCTCGCCCGAAGCATTCAACAAGGCGCTCGCCGATGCCGACGCGCTCTCGAAGGGCGGCGATCAGGATCAGGCCATCGCCGCTTATCAAAAGCTGGCCGCCGCCGATCCCACGCGTGAAGAACCGTGGTCGCGCATCGCGCAGATCCAGTTCCAGCAGCAGCATTACGGCCAGGCCATCGTCGCCGCGCAAGAAGCGCTGCAACGCGATCAGACCGATCGCGGCGCGAAGAGTGTGCTGGCTGTGGCCGGCCTGCGCGTGGCGACCGAGTCGCTCGGCGAACTGCGTCAGGATGCTTCGCTGCAAGGCGACGCGAAGTCGGACGCCCAGGCGCTCGCCAAGCAATTGCGCGACACGCTCGGCGAAGACGCACTGTTCCCGCCCGATCAGAGCACGAAGGCGGTGAAGAAGAAGCGCTACGTCAAGCGCGTCACCAAGGCCGCGCCGAAGGCCGCCGAAGCCGCTGAAACAGCAGCAGCGCCCGCCGCTCCGGCCGCGCCCGCAGCACCGGCACCCGCGAAGGCCGCGGGCAGCGCCGCCGATCCGTTCAGCGCGCTGCGCTGAGTTTCGAGCACCACACGCGACACGTCCGATAACAAGGTCATAACGGAAGCAGGGAGCCGTCGATGGCAAAGAAAGAAAGCATCCAGAAGCGCTTGCAGAAAGTGCGGCCGCCGCGCGTCCAGCTGACCTATGAGGTCGAGCTCGGCGATGCAATCGAAGTGAAGGAACTGCCGTTCGTCGTCGGCGTCATGGGCGATCTGGCCGGTCAATCGGAAATCGAGCAGCCCAAGCTGCGCGACCGCAAGTTCATCAATATCGATCGCGACAATTTCGACGACGTGATGAAAGGCATCGAGCCGCGCGCCGCGTTTCAGGTGGAAAACCGCCTGAGCGAAGCGGGCGGCAAATTCGCCGTCGATCTGCGCTTCAAGTCGATGGCCGATTTCAATCCCGACGAGGTCGTGGCTCAGGTCGAGCCGCTGCGCCGTCTGCTCGACGCGCGTTCGAAGCTCGCGGACCTGCGCAACAAGCTCGCGGGCAACGACAAGCTCGAAGATCTGCTGAGCGAAGTGCTCTCCAATACGCAGCAGTTGCAGGCGCTCGCGGAGAACGCACGCAAGGACCCGTCGGAAGACGAACCCAAGGGCGAATGAGGCGGGGGACGCAATGAACCAGCAAACCGCAGCCGCGCACAGCGCGGCCATCGAAGCCGAGCAAGGCGAAAGCACGTCTTCGCTGCTCGACAGCATCGTCGAGAAAAGCAAGGTCGCGAAATCGGATTCGGAGCACGCGCGTGCAAAGGATCTGATCGGCGAACTCGTGCATCAGGTGCTCGACGGCACCGTGGTCGTGTCGAACAATCTGTCCGCGACGATCGACGCGCGCGTGGCCGAACTCGACCGCCTGATTTCAGCGCAATTGAGCGCGGTGATGCATGCGCCGGAATTCCAGCGCCTCGAAAGCACGTGGCGCGGCCTCGATTATCTGTGCAAGGAAAGCAATACCGGCCAGACCATCAAGATCAAGGCGCTGCACGCACCGAAGCGCGACGTCGTGCGCGACTTCAAGAACGCGGTCGAATTCGACCAGAGCGCACTCTTCAAGAAAGTCTACGAAGAAGAATTCGGCACGTTCGGCGGCGCGCCGTTCGGCACGCTGATCGGCGACTACGAAATCACGCGCCAGCCCGAGGACATGTACTTCATCGAACAGATGTCACATGTCGCCGCGGCCGCGCACGCGCCGTTCATCGCGTCGGCGTCGCCCGAACTGATGGGCCTCGAATCGTTTGCCGATCTCGGCAAGCCGCGCGATCTGGGCAAGGTGTTCGACACCGTCGAATACGCGAAGTGGAAGTCGTTCCGCGACGCCGAAGATTCGCGCTATGTGGGCCTCACGCTGCCGCGTTTTCTCGGCCGCCTGCCGTTCAATCCGAAAGACGGCGCGACTGCCGAAGGCTTCAACTTCGTTGAAGACGTCGACGGCACCGATCACAGCAAATACCTCTGGTGCAACGCGGCGTGGGCCTTTGGCGCGCGCCTGACGGCAGCATTCGACGACTTCGGCTGGTGCGCGGCGATTCGCGGCGTGGAAGGCGGCGGTCTCGTGGAAGATCTGCCGACGCACACGTTCAAGACCGACGACGGCGAGATCGCGCTCAAGTGCCCGACCGAAATCGCCATTACGGACCGCCGCGAAAAGGAACTGAGCGACCTCGGTTTCATTCCGCTCGTCCACTGCAAGAATTCCGATTACGCCGCGTTTTTCGCCGCGCAGTCGGTGCAGAAAGCGAAGAAGTACAGCACCGATAGCGCGAATGCGAACGCCGTGCTGTCCGCGCAGCTGCAATACATCTTCTCGGTGTCGCGCGTGGCGCACTACCTGAAGGCGATGATGCGCGACAAGATCGGCAGTTTCGCTTCGGCGCAAAACGTCGAAGTGTTCCTGAACCGCTGGATTTCGCAATACGTGCTGCTCGACGACAACGCCACGCAGGAACAGAAGGCACAGTTCCCGCTGCGCGAAGCGTCGATTCAGGTGGCGGAAATTCCGGGACGTCCGGGCGCGTATCGTTCGGTTGCATTCCTGCGTCCGCATTTCCAGCTCGACGAACTGTCGATCTCGCTGCGTCTCGTGGCGGATCTGCCGAAGCCGGCCAATTCGTAAATAGCGCGTCGCAATGAGCGCGTCGTAACAAGCACATCAACGCAGCGGCAATCAATACGACGTAAAGAAAGCCGCACGACGAGCAACGAGAACGCGCCGAACGCGTTGGCATGCACCGCCATGACGGTGCATGCCACGCGATGCATCCGGTGTAGAGGCCCTGGCGTAAATGGGGCCCGCGCCAAGTGTGAGCGGTCCATCGGGCGGCCCGGCCTCGAGCCTCGCGCCGCCGTACAAACCACCTCTATGGGGAGCGATACGTTATGAAGGACATCTACCTAAAATTCGGCAATCCCGCGATCAAGGGCGAATCGCAGGATAAGGACCACGCCAACTGGATCGAAATCGATTCGTGGAATCACGCGATCCTGCAGCCGCGTTCGGCAACGGCATCGACGGCCGGCGGCCATACGTCGGAACGTTGCGAACACGCCGACATGCGCTTCACGAAGGACATCGACGTGGTCAGCCCGCTGCTGTATCAGCACGCTTCGGGCGGCACGACGTTCGACGAAGTCACCATCGACTTCATGCGTTCGGACGGCGAAGGCAACCGCATCAAGTACCTCGAAATCAAGCTCAAGTACGTGATCATTTCGAGCATCACGCCGACCGTCGTGGGCGAAGGCCTGCCGACCGAAGAGTTCTCGCTGAAGTACGCTGCCGTGCAGTGGAAGTACACGCAGCAGAAGATCGGCGGCAACCAGGGCGGTAACGCTCAGGGCGCATGGAGCCTGACGAAGAACGACAAGACCTACGCGGTCTAAGGTGTCGTTGAACCGGGTGGGGCGCCTCGCGCGCCGCCTGGTTTTCATTGCATGCGACGCCGGATGGTTTGATGAAACGTTTCGAGCCCAGTTTCTTCGACAAGCTGTTCGACGACGAACCGCATTCGCCGGCACCGGCCGCGATGCGGCAATTGTCGCTGGACGAATTGAAAGCGACGGTGGCGCGCGATCTGGAGTCGATCCTCAATACGCGGATCGCCTTCACCGAGCACATGCTCGCGCAATTGCCCGAGTGCCGTAAATCCCTGCTGACTTACGGCCTGAACGATTTCGCGGGTTTGAGCCTCGCGAGTCATTACGATCGCGCGTTCATCTGCAAGTCGATTCAACAGGCAATCGAGCGCCACGAACCGCGTCTGCAACGCGTGACGGTGTCGCTCGAATTGAATTCGCGCTCGACCAGCGTGCTGAATTTCGCCATTCAGGCATTGCTGGTCGTGCATCCGGCCGAGGAGCCGGTCAACTTCGATGCATTGTTGCAGCCTTCGACGCTGCAATATTCGGTCTCGCGCGCACGCGCGAAGACCTGAAGCACGGCAACGGCCGCGAGTTGTCACGCAGCCGCGGCTGCACAGGTGGTTTTGGGGGGGCGGGGAGTCGCGATGGAAGAGTTGTTGCCGTATTACGAGCGCGAATTGTCGTTCTTGCGACGCTATTCGCGCGAATTCGCCGAGCGCTACCCGAAGATCGCGGCCCGGCTCGCGATGAGCGGCGAGCACTGCGAGGACCCGCACGTCGAACGCATGATCGAGTCGTTCGCGCTGCTGGGCGCGCGCATCAACAAGCGTCTCGACGACGATTACCCGGAGTTCACCGAGGCGCTGCTCGAAGTCCTCTATCCGCATTATCTGCGGCCGTTTCCCGCTTGTTCTGTTGCGCAGCTCGGCACCACGGCGTCGTTTGCGCAACTCACTGCGCCCGCCACGATCGCGCGCGGCACTGAACTGAAGTCGCGCCCGCTGCGCGGTGTGCAATGCCGTTTTCGCACGGCCTATGACGTGACGCTCGCGCCGGTGCGCATCAGCGAAGCGCGCTATATGCCGGTCGCGATGGCGCCCAGTTCGATCGTGCTGCCCGGCGACGCCACGGGCGTCATTTCGATCACAATCGAATCGACCTCGCCGCAACTCGATCTCGCGGCGTTGAAACTGCCGCAATTGCGCACCTATCTGCACGGCGAGCAATCGTTTATTGCCGCGCTTGGCGACTGCCTGTTCGTGAATGCGCTGGGCGCGTGGGTCGAACCCGATCGCAGCGGCCGCTGGCGCGCGTTGCCGGACATGCCGTTTAGTCAGGCCGGTTTCGGCGAAGACGAAGCGCTGATCGATTTTCCCTCGCGCTCGCATCCGGCGTATCGCCTGCTCACGGAGTATTTCGCGTTTCCCGCGAAATTCGATTTCGTCGATTTCGATCTGGGCGCAATGGCTGCCGCCGCTGGCCGATGCCAGCGGCTTACGCTGCACGTGGTGCTCAAGGAAGTGCGTGGCGACTCGCACGAGGCGCGCCTGCTCGACACGCTCGCGGCCCATCATCTGCGGCTTTTTTGCACGCCGGTCGTCAATCTGTTCAAGCAGCACGGCGAGCCGATCCGCCTCAATCACCAGAGCATCGCGTATCCGGTGGTGGCCGAGGCGCGCCGCGCATTCGCGTACGAAGTCTATTCGATCGACTCCGTCAAACTCGTGCAGCAACGTGCCGATGAAGAATCGGTGGTTGAATTCCGGCCGTTTTATTCGCTGCGCCACGGCGAGAATTCGCGTGCGGGCCATTACTGGTTTGCGCGGCGCGATGAAGCTGTTGCGCAAAAGAGCCCCGGCTACGAAACCGAAATTTCGATCGTCGATATCGATTTCGATCCGGCGGTCGAACAGACCGATACGCTGAGTATCGAACTCACCTGCACGAACCGCGATTTACCCGCGGGTCTCGCCGTGGGTCTGGAAGGCGGCGACCTGTTTCTCGAAGGCGGCTCGCTCACGAATCAGATTGCGCTGCTCGCGCGGCCCACGTCGTGCGCGCGTTTCGAGCGCCGCCAGGCCGCGCACTGGCGCCTTATTTCGCATCTCGCGCTCAGTCACGTTTCGCTCGCGAGCGGCGGCGCGACCACGCTCAAGGAAATGCTCGCGCTTTACGACTTGCGGCGTAGCGCGGTGTCGTCGCGGCATATCGACGGCATCGTCGACGTGGAGCAGCGCGCCGCCGTGCAATGGCTGCCAGGCAAACCGTTCGCCACGTTCGTGCGCGGCGTGGAAATTCGCGTGACGGTCGACGAAGACCATTTCGTCGGCACGAGTCTCGGCACTTTCGCGCGCGTGCTCGATGTGTTTTTCGGCTTGTATGTGCATATCAACAGTTTTGTGCAACTGGTCGTGATTTCGAAATTTACCGGCGAGGAGATCCTGCGATGCAAGCCCCGCAGCGGCGATTCGATCCTCGTGTAATCGAGCGTCTGCTCGACGAACCGCACCGCTTCGAATTTTTTCAGGCGGTGCGTCTGCTCGAACGCTGGTTCGTCGACAAGAAGCAGGATCGTCAGCGCGACGTGCTCGCGCATCGCGTGGCATTTCGCAACACGCTTTCACTGGGTTTTCCGCCCAGCGAAATCGAGCAGGTCGCGTCGTACGACGAAGCGGGAACGCGGCTCGCCGAACCCGAACAACGCGCGGCTGCGCTCGACGACGAGCGTCTCGGCCAGGTGGAAATCACGCCCGCGTTCTTTGGCTTGCTCGGCGGGCAGGGTGCGTTGCCGCTGCACTATACGGAGCAGTTGATCGCGCGTGAGCAGCTCAAGCGCGATCGCGCCGCACGTGAATTCTTCGACGTCTTTTCGAATCGCGCGACTGCGCTGTTCTATTCGGCGTGGAAGAAATATCGTCTGCCGTTCCATTACGAACTCGACCGCGACGAGCGCTATATGCCCTTGCTGCTCGCGCTCGCGGGTGTGGCCGACAACGATTCGCGCGAGAGTCTGCATGGCGGGCGCGGCGAATTGCTCGATGAAGCGATCGCCGGTTATGCGCCGGCCGCGCGCCATCGGCCGGTGTCGGCGGCGTATTTGCAGAACACGCTGTCCGAGTATTTCAACGTGCCGGTGCGTATCGAGCAATTCGTGGGCAAGTGGTATGACGTGCCGCCCGATCAACTCTCGATGCTCGGCATGCGCAACGTCGCGCTGGGCGCGACGGCGCTCGCGGGTCAGCGCGTCTGGCAGCGCGACATGCGCGCGCGCCTCGTGATCGGCCCGCTTTCCAAAGCGAATTACGAGGCGTTTTTGCCCGGCGGCGAGCGCGCAATCGCGCTAGAGCACATGCTCACGCTGCTGGGCCGCGTGACGCTCGAATACGAAGTGCGGCTCGTGCTGCAGCGTGACGAGGTCGGGCCGAGCCAGCTTGGCGGCGGCTCGCGCCTCGGCTGGGATGCGTTCCTTTGCACGCACGAAGCCGATCGCGACCGCGCCGACGCGCATTACGAATTGCATGTCACCCACTGACGACTGACTGGAACTCCGCCCGGACCGACTTCACGACATGAGCACGCCTCTCAAGACCCTTATCACCAAGCTCAACTCCACCTGCCGTCTCGCGGCCGAGCGCGCTGCCAGCGCGTGCCTTTCGCGCGGGCATTACGAAGTCGATCTGGAGCATCTGTTCCTCGCCTTGCTCGAAGAACCCGCGAGCGATCTGGTGTGCGCGCTGCGCGCGTCGCGTATCGATCCGCATGCCGTGCGCGCCGATCTCGAACGCGAATTGCAGCAGCTCAAGACGGGCAATACGCGCACGCCGGTGTTCTCGCCGCATTTGATCGCGCTGTTTGAACAAGCCTGGTTGATCGCATCGCTCGACACGCAGATCGGCCGTATCCGCTCGGGCCATTTGCTGCTCGCGCTGTTGAGCGCGCCCGATCTCGCGCAATTCGCGCAACGCATGTCGGCGCGTCTGGCCGAGGTGCCGGCTGCTGAACTCAAGCATAGCTTCGACGAATTGACCGAAGGTTCTGTCGAGGCCGCGCCGCGCGACGCCGAGCGCGCATCGGCGCAACCGTCTGCATCGGATGCGGACAGCGAGACACAAGCGAGTGGTGGCCCGTCGAAAACCCCCGCGCTCGATACCTATACGACCGATCTCACGCAGCGCGCGCGCGAAGGCCGCGTCGATCCGGTGATTGGCCGTGAAGGCGAGATTCGCCAGACCATCGACATTTTGATGCGCCGCCGCCAGAACAACCCGATTCTCACGGGCGAACCGGGCGTCGGCAAAACGGCGGTGGTCGAAGGTCTCGCGCTGCGTATCGCGGAAGGCGACGTGCCGGAGTCGCTGCGCAATGTGGCGCTGCGCGTACTCGATATGGGTTTGCTCCAGGCGGGCGCAAGCGTGAAGGGCGAATTCGAAAATCGCCTGAAAGGCGTAATCGACGAAGTGAAGAAAAGCCCGCAGCCTATCGTGCTGTTTATCGACGAAGCGCACACGATTATCGGCGCGGGTGGTCAAGCTGGCCAGAATGACGCGGCCAATCTGCTCAAGCCTGCACTCGCACGCGGAGAATTGCGCACGATCGCGGCGACCACGTGGAGCGAGTACAAGAAATACTTCGAAAAAGACGCTGCGCTTGCACGCCGATTCCAGGTCGTGAAAATCGAGGAGCCGAGTGAGACGCTCGCGGCCTCGATGTTGCGCGGCATGACCGCGTTGATGGAAAAGCATTTCAACGTGCGTATTCTCGACGAGGCGATTACTGAAGCCGTGCGCCTTTCGCATCGCTATATCAGTGCGCGTCAATTGCCCGATAAGGCCGTGAGCGTGCTCGATACCGCGTGCGCGAAAGTCGCGCTCGCCCATAGCGCGACGCCCGGTGCAATCGACGACGGCAAGCGCCATATCGAACGCGTCGATGCTGAAATTGCTGCGCTCGAACGCGAAGCCGCGAATGGCGCGGCACACGAAGAACGGCTCGCTGCGCTGAAGGTGGAGCGCGAGGCCAGCGCCGCCGAAGTCGCGGAGGACGAAGCGCGCTACGCTCAGGAGCGCGAACTCGTCACGCAGATCGCGGCGCTGCGCGCGCGTATCGACGCCTCGCGCGAAACGGGTGCCGACGCCGCGCTCGCACGCGACGCCGACGAAGCGCGCGCCGCACTGCCTGCGCTCGTCGAGCAATTGCATGCGTTGCAGGGCGAGGGCCCGATGGTGCCGTTGCAAGTGGATGCGCACGTGGTCGCCGAAGTCGTGTCTTCGTGGACCGGCATTCCACTCGGGCGCATGGTGAAAGACGAAATCAAAACGGTGCTGAACCTGAATCCGCTGCTGGGCGAGCGTGTGATTGGTCAGGACCATGCACTCGAAGCCATCGCGCAACGCGTGCGCACGGCAGGCGCGAATCTGGAAGACCCGGACAAGCCGCGCGGTGTGTTCATGTTCGTTGGACCCTCGGGTGTCGGCAAAACGGAAACGGCGCTCGCGCTCGCCGATATTCTCTATGGCGGCGAGCGCAAACTCGTCACCATCAATATGAGCGAATATCAGGAAGCGCATAGCGTGTCGGGGCTTAAAGGCTCGCCGCCGGGCTATGTGGGTTACGGCGAAGGTGGCGTGCTGACCGAAGCCGTGCGCCGCAATCCGTATTCAGTCGTGCTGCTCGACGAAGTGGAAAAAGCCCATCCCGACGTGCTGGAAATGTTCTTCCAGATTTTCGACAAGGGCACGATGGACGACGCCGAAGGGCGCGCAATCGATTTCCGCAATACGCTCATTATCTTGACCTCGAATGTCGGTTCGTCGGCGGTCATGCAGGCGTGCCTGAATAAAACCGCAGAGGAATTGCCCGACGCCGACGCGCTCGCCGAATTACTGCGTCCGCAACTCTATAAGACCTTCAAGCCCGCATTCCTCGGGCGCATGAAAGTCGTACCGTATTACCCGATCTCCGACGACGTGCTCGCCGAGATCATCGAACTCAAACTCGAACGCATTCGCCGGCGTATCGAAGCGAATCATGGCGCCGCTTTCGAATGGGACGACACGCTCGTCGAAGCCGTGCTCGCGCGCTGCACCGAAGTCGATTCGGGTGCGCGCAATGTCGATCACATCCTCAACGGCACGCTGCTGCCGGAACTGGCGCAATACGTGCTCGAACGCATCGCGCAGGGCACCGCGCTTGCGCGCGTGACGGTGCGCGCCAGCGAGGCCGGCGAGTTCGAATACACCGTGAATTGATATGTCGAACGATTACACCGCGCTGCTTGCGCCCATTAACGAAGCGTCGCCTTGCGGCGAAGACCTGCTGTTTTCGGCGGACTTCGACACGATTGCTTACGCACGCCGCTTCGACGATCCGTCGCTCGATCAGGGCGAATGGGTCACGGACATCAAGGAAGCCGACTGGCCGCTCGTGATCGAGCGCTGCACGTCGCTGCTCGCCACGCAGACGAAAGACTTGCGCCTCGCCGTGTGGCTCACCGAGGCGCTCGCGATTCAGGAAGGCGTGCCCGGCCTGACACAAGGCTTCTCGGTGCTCACGGGCCTCGTCGAGCGATTCTGGGACGGTGTGCATCCGCTGCCCGAGGGCGACGACGTGGAATCGCGCCTCGGCAACGTTGCGTGGCTCGCGGGGCGCGCGGCGGAATTGCTGCGCGCGGTGCCGCTCACGCAATCGGGCACGGCATTCAGCACGCTCGACTGGGAGGTCGCGCAGCACGTCGCGCAAGCGATCAAACGCGATCCCGACAATGCCGCCGATATCGCGCGCGGCAAACCTTCGGTCGAACAGATCGACGCGTCACGACGCGCCACGTCGCCCGCGTTTTATGAAGCACTGCTCGCGCAATTCAAAACGTTTGAAGCGGCACTTGGCGCGCTCGATACGGAACTCGAACGGCGTGCCGGTGATGCCGCGCCGAGCTTTCGCCAGACGCGCAATGCCTACGACGATGTGTATCGGCTGCTGGAACGTTTCGCGCGCGACGTGGGTGTCGATCCGAACGCCGCGCCGAAGCCGCCCGTGGAGGAGCAATCCGCACAGGGCGACGGCCACGTTGCATCGCGCGCCGCGCAGGACCGCTCGGAGCCGAGCTTCAAGACGCCTTTGCCTAATGAGGAACATGTGCTGACTCCGGCTCGCATTCCACCCCGCGCGCATGGCGGCATTGAAAGCCGCGCGGACGCCGTGGCGCAATTGCGTGCGGTGGCCGATTATTTCCGCCAGACCGAGCCGCATAGCCCGGTCGCCTATCTCGCCGATAAAGCGGCTGAGTGGGCCGGCATGCCGCTGCATCAATGGCTTTCGACAGTGGTCAAGGACGACAGTACGCTCGCGCATATTCGCGAGATGCTAGGCGTGAAATCGGACGAATGACCTTCACCCGGTGAGCGAAATGGGCGCACAGGACATCATGAGTCTCATCAGCGGCGGCCTCGTGCAGGACGGCCGATTGCTGAAACTGGACACACCGCTCGGCGACAACGCGTTGCTGCCGCAGCGGGTCATCGGCCGTTCGCGCATGGGCCGCGATTACGGCTTCACGGTGGATGCGGTGTCGCTCAGCGGCGATATCGCGTTGAAGAAACTGATTGCGCAGCCGGTGACGCTCTGGTTCGAACAGACCGATAAATCGTATCTGCCGCATCACGGTTACGTGCATACGGCGCGCCGGCTCGGTTCGGATAGCGGCTTGACGAGCTATCAACTCGAATTCGCGTCCTGGCAGCATTTTCTGAAATTCAGAAAAGACGCGCGCATCTGGCAAGATAAAACCGCCGACGCCATTCTTACCGATGTATTCAACGCACACCCACAGGCGCAGTGTGCATTTCGCTTCGCTTTGCAGAATTCGCTGCCGCAGCGTTCGTTCTGTGTGCAATACGAAGACGACTGGCATTTCTGCCAGCGCATCATGGAATCGGAAGGGCTTTATAGCTACTTCGAGCAAGGTAGCGACGGCAAATCGCATACGCTGGTCGTGATCGATAATCTGGCTGCGTTACCGGCACTTTTTCCGCAAACGGTGCAGTTCTATCGCGCCGGCACGAACAGCGAAACGAATGCGCTCGTGCAATGGAGTGCCACGCGCACATTGCAGAGCGTGACGCTCACGACGCGCACGTTCGACTACAAGTCGCCTTCGACGGGCAGCAATGCGAAAGGCACGTCGGTGCCGACGCTCGACACGGCGGGCAATCTTCCGCAGCAGACCGAGGTGCATGAATACAGCGGCGCCTATAGTTTCGGCGATCAGGCGCGCGGCGACGCGCTCTCGACGTTTCGCATGGAAGAGTGGGAGTCGCGCACGAAACGCTATGAAGGCGGCGGCGCGGTGCGCAACCTCGACGCGGGCCGCTGGTTCACGCTGAGCGGGCATCCCGCGCACGACGCGGACAGCGAGCAGGATCGCGAACTTACGAGGGCAAACAATACCGGATCAAACAACTGGTGGAAGCGTATCGGAAGGTCGTGCGCAATAACGCCGGTGTCGATTTCCTGCCGCACGCGGAAACGTTCCTGCGCTGGATTGCGGTGCGCTATCAGGACGCGGACTTCCGTCACTCCGTGACCGATCCAGTGGCGGAATGGCGCAAAGAGGTTGAAAAGGCCGACTACGATCGCCGCGCGGCGGCCGCGAAACTTCAATGGGAAATGCAGGGCAGTGGGCCGATGGACTCACCGAAGATCCAGCAATTGCGCCAGGAAAAGCAGGCCGCCGATGCGCACTGGAACGATCTGTTCGCGCACGCGCCTTCGAACAATTACACGACGGTGTGGAAGCGACTCGACGCCGAAGCGAAGGAAATGACGTCGAAGTGGGAAAAGATGCGGCCGGGCTACGAAGCGGAGCAACAGCGCCGTTTCACGCATTCGTTCGATACCCAAATGCATTACACGCCGCTTTTTCTTGCCCCCGCATTCGCGAACAAGGACCCGCTCAACACTAATCAGATCGCATTGGTGAAAGCGTGGCAAGAGGGATTCTCTGGCAAGAACCCGCTCCCCGACGACGTCATGGCGCTATTCGACATGCTCGTCCACGACACGCTGCTGACCAGCTGGCAGGATCACGTGCTGGCGCCTTCGCTATACTTCCGCACCCGCGACAAAGACGTATTCGGCGTCACCGACTACGACGCGGAAGACAAGAAGCGCAAGGAAGACGACGCGAACGCAGCGCGCATCGACAAAATGGCGGCCGATCAAGCCGCCATGCAAAAGGCGCGTTCAGCGCTGTAAAGACGATGTGAAAGCACGGCGCGGGTCTTCACCCCCGCGTCGTGCTGCAACACTCAAATCCCCGCGCGAAACTCAATACGCCGATTCCGCGCCCGCCCATCTGAAGTATCGTTTGACGCCACCGGCTGATCGGGGCCCACGCCATTGGTCGTGAGCTGCTGCGGCGAAATCCCCTTGGCGACGAGATAGCCCTTCACCGCATCGGCGCGCGCCTGGCTCAACGCGATATTCGAAGCGCGATTGCCCGAATTGTCGGTATGACCGATGATTTCCACGGTACGCGTATTCATCTTTGCCAACACAGCGGCCATCTGATCGAGAATCGCGCGGCCTTCCGGCGCGAGCGTCGCGCTGCCGGTTTCGAATTCGATCGTGCGGTTCGCGAGCGTCTGATCGAGCAGACCCTGTTCGGACGCGCTCACACGCAATCCATTGCGAATCGTATAAGTGGGATTCAACGCATTCGCCATATCGCTCGCGATCTGCTGGCGCTGCGCTTCGTTGCCCACTTCGCCACGCACATCGATCTGCGTGCCGTCGATCTTCAGCTGTCCTTTATGAATCTGCTTGAGCGGCGAACCAATCAGCTTCTGCACATTCGATGACCAGTTCGGCGGCGTCGCCACATCGCCCACTTCGATCTGATCGACCACATTGCCTGCGCCATACGTATCGCGCAGACGTTGCAACACGGCCGCGTGCGTGGCTTCGTCGGGCACCTTGCCGCCCACCACGACCTGGCCCGGCGCATTGTCCATCGGCGCGGGTGTCGACGTCACCGCACTGCGCGTACCCGAAGCGGCGGGCGCGGCATTCGCCTGGCCTGTCGAGGAAGACGCCGAGCCGGGCAGGACCGTCGTGCGAATCTGCGAGCCGCTGTTGTCGATCGGCGTCACGCGAGCGGGGCTGCCGTCGTCGGCGAAAACGGGCGTAGTGGTGGCACAGAACGCCAGCGTCACCGCAGCCGCCAGCGCGCGGCGCGCGCGCGAATCAAGCACGGCGGCCATTGACCGGCTCCCCGATAAACGCCTCGCGGAACGTGTCGATCGAGACGCGCAGCGACAGTTGCGGTTGGTCGAGGTAGCTGACGAGTTTGCTGATGCCATGGTCGCTTTGTGCATGATCGTCGATCCATTCGGGATCGTCGATGTCGATATTGTGGGCTGCGTAGGTTTGCGGATCGACCACGCTGTGCAGGGTCTTCGCCGATGCGCCGTTGAAGCCGACGATGAGACGTTCGCGTTGCGCAATCGTGCCGATGAAAATCGCTAGTTCGAAATCGGCCTTCGAAACGAATGGCGCGATCAGTTCGAGCCAGAACGCGGCGACGAGGCTGCGATAGAACGGATCGGTCGGCAGCGGCAGCGTGAGGCCGCGTTCGAGATGGGCCGCGCCGCTCTCCATCACGGGACGCAACAGCGAGCCGAGCGCGAGCATCGCACCGCGCAAACGCACCGGATGGCCGCTGGCAAGCAGCATCTGTTCGAGGCCAGAGAGCGTCTGATGTTCGACGAAGTCGGCGAAGGTGCCGTCGTGCGGATTACCCGTGCCGCCTACGTCGACCGGCACGAACGTTTCGCCGAGCGACTGCAGTGCGCCCGCGGGTTCGCTCGGTCCGAGCAGCGGCTGCATCTGCGCGGCAACGCGCGACCAGAGACGCGCGAACGCGAGCGGGCTGCGCGCGAGAAAGGCGAGCGGTTGCTCGACTTCCAGCGCAGTGGCCGCGAGAAACGGAAAGCGCCGCGACGACTGATCGTGGCTCGCGACCATATGACCCGCGATCGCGAGCTTGCTTTGCGAGCCGAGAAACGCGAAGTGCATCGGCTTCGCTTCTTCGTAGACGATCTTCCAGCGCGGATCGTCGGTGAGCAGTTCCATCGCTTGCGCGATCCAGCGATCGAGCGTTTGCAGCAGCTGCGGATTGTGTCCGCTTTTCACGAAGTCGCCGCGCGAAGGGATCTTGCCGAAATAGGCGATCTGCGCCTGAACGGTTTGCGTCATTGCGCACCTCCCGCGTTGTTGTTGGCGCTCACTGCATTGGCCGTCGTCGTTGCCGCTTGCGACGCGCTCGTGGCGGCCGCCGCGCTCACGTTCGTTGTGTTCGCCGTGTTCGATGCGTTCGCAGGCGCGGCCGGATTCATGGCCGGATTCACCGCATTCGGATTCGCGGCCGTGCCCACGCTGGCGATCGACGACGGCAGCTGCACGCCGCGCAGACCTTGCTGTTGCGGCGCGTCGCCGCTCGCCGCGGTCGGCTGCGAGGTGCTGATGATGCGCATGCTCACCGACACCGTCACGCTGCCTTGCGTCCACGTGAGGTCGAACGTGCCGTCCGGGCGGCGGCTGCGTTGCGCCGAGTTGATCAGCTTCTCAAGACCGTAGCGGCCCGGCTCGTTGACGAGCTGGATCGTGCGGCCGTCGAACGTGGTCGCCGAGAGCGTCGCGCCCGGCGAGCCCGCCGGATTCGGCCACACGAAGTTGGTCCACTGCGGCGGCGTGTTGCGATAACGAAGCTGCTGGCCGTCGATCGCGATCGTGTACTCGGTCGTGCCGCTCGACGGCTGCGGCAGGATCTGGAACACGGTCTGCGGTTCGCTCGCGCCGCCGTTCGCACCGGCTGCGCCGCCCGCAAGCGGAGCGACCCAACGCGCGAAGCTGCCGGTGAAATCAGGCGTGAGCGACAGACCCATGTCGCCCCACGTGCGGGCCGACAGCGTGTCGCCGCGACGAACCGCGAGCGGGCCGAGCGTGGTGCTCACGAACTTCGAGATCGCGCCGTCCGGGCCGAACATCTGCGCGATTTCGCTCGCACCGGCTTCGACCTTCGCCGTGCCCGCAAACGGATACTTGTTCGCGAGCGACGCCTGGAACGGCTGATACACCTGCGCATTCCACACCTTGTTCACTTCGACGCTGGCCGGCTGGATCACCACTGCATACGCCTGCATCAGCGGACGCACGAGCAGCGGACGCAGTGCCTTGCGCTGATCGTCGGTGAGGCCGGTGAGCATCTGCTCGTCGACGAACTTCAGCGAATCGGCGAGTTCCGAACCGTTGCCGTCGAGCGTCTGCTGCATCAGCTGGCGCGCGCCCGGTCCCGGATCGCCCTGATTCTTGATGGTGTTGAAGCGCGTGCGCACCTTCGAGAGCGAATCCATATAGCCCTTGAGCATCGAGCCGTTGTCGTGCGTGACGACGATACGGCCGAGGCCCGCGAACGCCTGCCCAACCGGTCCCATCGGCAGTTCGATCGGATTGCCGTTGATGTCGATGTTGGCCTGCAGCGGACCGCTCGACGCGCGCGAGAACAGATTCTTGAACCAGCCCGTGATGCCGCTCTGCGCACGCTTGATACTCGTGTTCATGAGCGACGGGTTGTCCCACGACGTCTGGTCATACGCGGTTTCGAGGATCTTGCGGATCGGCGAATCCTGCGGGTCGCCGAGACGGTTCATCGCGTCGACAGCCTGCCCGAAGGTGCCGAAGTCCTGCACCGCGATGCCCTGCATGAACTTTTGCCAGTGCTGCGCGTACTCCGTTTTGTACATGCCGACGAGCGTTTTCTGGATCTGCTCGGGGCTGCCTTCGAGCGTGAGATCGTCGGCGGCCGAGGTGTTGAGCACCCAGTCCTTCGCCTGCAGTTCCTTGGTGGCGGCGTCGCGGATCGCGGGCTGCACATACTGGAACCACGCTTCACGCGTGAAGGTGCCCGGAATCGCGTAGCTGCCCGCCACGAGACTCGTGTTGCCGTCGCCGACAATGCGCGCGACCGTCATCGGCGCGAAACGCGTGGAGGCGCGTGCCTTGATCTCTTCATACACGCGCTGGCGTGCGGGCATGCCGCGCACCACATGGCGCAGGTTTTCGCGCGTCTGGTCGACGAGCGCGAGATTCGCGTCGATCATCGGCCAGTCGTCGTCGTTCACGCGCGCGAGATAGAAGGTGATCATGCGCTCGGCGCTCTTGATCATCTCGTCGCGAGGCATGTTGCCACGATTCTGTTCGAGCCAGCCGCGCCAGAAGCGTGCGATCTGGTCGGTGAGGTGAGCGGTCTCGACGTGGCGCTTGTCGGAGAGCATCAGGTAGGTCTTGAGCGCGTTGTACGCGTCTTCGACGCTGCTCGGCGAGGCGTCGCTATAGAGGCCGCCCTGGCTCGTGTTCGCCATCGCGGCGTGCGCGGAAACCGGCACGGCGCCCGAGTCCGGCGCATGCGTCATCGGCGCGAGCTGATCGGGATGCGCGTCGACGTCCTTGAGGAACGAAGCGAGATTCTGCGAGACCGGCGTGAGCATGATCTGGCGAATGCCGTTGTAATACTCCTCGAGCAGATGCTGTTCGAGGCGGTCGCCCTGATACAGACCGAGCGACACCGCGAGCGGCTTGTCGTGACGGAACTGTTCGAGCTGATCGATGCGATCCTCGAGAATATCCATCGCCTGCAGGCGCGATTGCAGATCGTTGCGGTTCTGCTGCAGCTTTTCGACGTTGTCGAGGTCGGCCTGCACGTTCGCGACGAGCTGCTGGTTGTTGATCGCCGACCACGTCCAGCCGCCGAGTGCGAGCGCGAGCGCGGCCACCACGCCAAAGAACGTGGCGTAGCGCAGACGTGTTTTCGCGGGGCTCGCAAACTGGCGAACGGTGTGGCGATCCGCGAAAATCACCTTGGAAAACAGGTCTTTCAGGAAGAAACCGTTCTTCGAGAACGCGGCTTGCGGCTTGGGCAGACCGTCGGCGGACAGCGCGAAGCGATTGGCGATGCGTTGCGCGGCGGCGCTATTGGTTTCGCCTTCCTGCAATGCGCTCGTGAAATAGAAGCCGCGGAAAATCGGCTTGTACTGGAACGGATTGTTTTCGAACAGCGTGGCGAGGAACGCGCGCAATGCGGGTTTGATGGTCGAGAATTCCAGCGGAAAACTCAATTGGCCCGGCGTGAGCGCATTGCCTCGGCTCATCGACATCTGCGCGATGCTGATTTCCTTCAGGCCGTCATACAGTTCTTCGAAGCGGTCGTCGAACAGCGTGACGATGTCGCGCTTCTCGTCGGGTTCGTAGGGCAGGGTAGCGCCCCACACACGGTCGTATTCGTGCCGTTCGCTGCCGCTGAAGAATTCCGTGAAGCCCGTGATGAGGTCGACCTTCGTGAACATCACGTAGACCGGTGCGAACACTTCGAGCTTTTCGGTGAGTTCCTGCACGCGCTGGCGCAGGTTCTTCGCGAGGTCGATCGCGAACTCGGGCTTGCTGCCCGTGAGTTCCGCGATGCTGGCCGTTACGATGATGCCGTTGATCGGCGCCTTCGGACGGAAACGCTTGAGCAGGCCCAGAAAGCCGAGCCATTCTCCGCGGTCTTCCTCGTGAATCGAATAGCGGCCGGCCGTGTCGAGCAGAATGCCTTCATTGGTGAAGAACCAGTCGCAATTGCGCGTGCCGCCGATGCCGTGAACGATGGCTTCCTTTTTATCGGCGAAAGGAAATTGCAGGCCTGAGTTCAGCACGGCGCTGCTTTTACCGGCCGCCGGATTGCCGATCACGATGTACCACGGCAATTCGTACAGGGCGGAGCCGCCCGACATCTGGCCGATCTTCGAGGACTTGATGGTCTTGACCGCGTCGACGAGGCGCGTGCGCAGCGCATCGAGTTCGGCCTGGGTGCCGCGCGCGGCGACGGCGGCAGGGCTTTCGACCTGCGCCTGCTGTTCGAGCATGTCGCCGAGCTTGCGGTTCGCGCGATGCACGCGGATGCGACGCACGATCCACACCAGCAGCCAGATCGCGAGCAGCGCGCCGAGCACGACGCCGACCCAGATGAGCCCGATCTGCAGCGTGTCGGCTGCGATGAACAACACGGCGGCGAGCGCGATGAAGCCGATGATGGAAAGCGTGCGCCTGTGAGTCAACACGTTGAGGATGCGTTGCATAAGCCGGTCAGGTCCTGGTGCTTTGTGTGCTGTTCTGGTGATTCGTTGCGAGGCGCGACGCGCGCGGCGGCGTCACGCGGGCAGGGCGCGTGGGCGCGCGCGAACGCGGCGCTCAGGCATGGCGCCGCGTTGGCAAGAAATGGGAAAGGGAATGGCGCGGCCAATGCGGCGCGCGGCGCAAGATATTGAAAGAACGCCCCATAACATCCTCTTTATTGTCCGCATTGCGTCCTGCATCGGCCCAAAATGCATATATGCGTCTATGTGTATCCGCATTCGGTTACACCATTGCGTCATTTCATGCCGGGCGGCTTGCGCCCGAGTACAAAACCGGGCTTGTGATATTCGACGTGCCCGAGATCCATCATTTTCCATCGGCCGCCCCACGTCAGACCGACTTGCTCGGCGACCTGTCCATAGAGTTGATAGCCGCGCATGGCCCAAGGATCTTTTTCTGAAATGACGAGCTTGCCGTCGCGCAAAAACGCGTTATCCGCCGCGAGACCGTATTGGTGATAGCTTTGAAACGCCGCGGCATTGGTCACGCTGCCACCCAGCTTTGCCAGACGGTCTTGCCGATCGGGGCTGCGATAACCTTCCAGCAAAGCCATGTCGTAACCGTATTGCTCGTGCATGATTTTATAGACGAGCAAAAGACGCGTACGGAAATCCGCATCGAGCAGATTCCAGTCGCGGCTCGCATCGACCAGCGCGGGCCGGATCTGCTCGACCTCCCGTGTGGCGAACACTTCGGGCGGCAAGGGCGGCGGCGGTACAAGCTGCTCGCCATTGAGCAACGCCGAGATTTTTTCATCGGGTGCCCGAAGCGTGTCATCGTATTGGAATAACTGGTGGCCGCGAAGCGCAATTGCAATCAACGGCGGCGTCGCAAGAATACCTGTCGTCGCCAAAATCAGCAAGCGCCGCTTAATCAGCAAATTTTGCAGGAATGAAATCGCCGATATAGAATTTTTTGCCGACTTACCAACGTGACTACGCGCTTGCATTGCACGTGCTGAAGCGCGCTTTGCAATCGAATTATGCAAATTGAATACGCCGCCAAAAACAGCGGCTCTCACCGCAGGCAACAACAGTAAAGCCGCGATCAGAACGGCAATGGCGAAATAGGCGACGAGTGCAATGGCAACCAAAAGCGACCCCGAGAACTGAGGCAATTGTTTTTTGTAATGCTTGATTTTAGAATCAGGCCTGCCCGAAGTCGGGCCGACACGTATTATTACGTCGAAAATGGCCTGATTCAATGTGCACGATTCGAATGAGACTCTAATGAGTGTGCCGGACAACTCCCGCCCTAAAGCTCCACCCAGCCTGCTGGCCGACGGTCCCGGCAAGCCGGCCGGCGCGCCTGCCGCCAATGGCGCGCCCAATGGCTCGCGCATCCTCGCGAACCTCGAAGGGCGCGTCGTGCCGCCCGCGGCGCCCGCGAACAAACAGCAGCGCTCCTCGAAAGCGCCCGCGCTCGTTGCGCTGCTCGTGGTCGGCGCCGGCGCGTTTGGCGCCTGGCATCTGATGACTCGCACGCCGTCCGCGGTATCGGGTGCGCCCGCAACGGCCGGCACGATCGCGAGCGCCACGACGATCGCTTCGGCGGTCAGCGCGACGCATGCCGTGGCGAGTACGCAAAACGTGCAGAACGCACAGAACGCGCCGGAGGCGGCTTCGGCCTCGCAAGCCGCCACGATCGTCGCCGACGACGATACCGCCAAGCCGGCGGCGGACAACGCAGCCTCGGCGCCCGGCAACGACGCAGACCGTCTGTCGCGCGCGTTGTCCGACGGCGCTCACGACGGGCTGGCGAGCGCGCCTGCCGTTGCCGCCGTGGCGCCGTCGAGCGCCGCGCCGGAAAAGGGCGCCGCGAAGTCGAAGCACGAGAGCGCCGACGCGAAGCATCAAACCGCGAATGCGCATCGCCAGGAAAGCAAGACGAGCGTCGCGCAATCGAAGAAGACCACGCATCACGAAGCGTCGAAGAAGGACGACTCGGATGCGGATCTGCTCGCCGTGCTAGTGGCGCGCACCAAGCCCGCCGATCCGAAGCGCGAGGCCGGTTCGCGTGGGAGCAAATCCGCCGCGGCGGGCAACGCGTCGCTCGCGCAACAGGTCAAGGCTTGCGGCGAGCGAGGATTCTTCGAGGATCAACTGTGCCGCTGGCGCGTTTGCGACGGCCATTGGGGCAAAGATCCCGCGTGTCCTTCGACGGCACGCGCCAACAACGAGCATTGACGGTACGAGCCATACGCGCTTTGTCCCTGTGCCGAAGAATCGCTTGATTCTTCGGCATGCTAAATGTATTGCGTGCAATCTGATTGAGCTGGTGATAGCAAAACCCCGTAATCGTGCTGCATTCTTCAGTATTTAACATAATGCAAATTAGCGCACTTTTACTATAGCCAAGTATGCCAGGATTGCTGCATCGATCCTGCCCACGCGCAAAGTTTCTCTCGATAGCGCACCATGAGTTCTCCGACCTCGGTATAACGCGCCGGTCCCGATCCACTCAACCGCACCCAGACGCCTCATGGACGACAATCGACGCCCGATCAAATCGCGTTCCAACGCGGCAATCGTCGCGCTTTCCTCATTCCTCGCGGGCACGCGCGTCACGCCCAACCAGATCTCGTGCGCAAGCGCGGTATTCGCGTTCATCGGCGCGCTCGCGCTGCTCAATCCCGAGAGCATTGCCGCCATGATCGCGGCGATCGTCTGCATCCAGTTGCGCTTGCTGTGCAATGTCGTCGATGGACTGGTGGCCGTCGAAGGCGGCAAAAAGTCGATCGTCGGGCCGATCTTCAACGAGTTTCCCGACCGCGTCGCCGACAGCCTGTTGCTGGTGGCCGCGGGCGTAGCGGCCGGCGTGCCGTGGCTCGGCTGGGCGGCCGCGCTGTTCGCGGCGCTCACGGCTTACGTGCGCGTGTTCGGCGGCTCGGTGGGCGTGCCGCAGCGCTTCATCGGGCCGATGGCCAAGCAGCATCGCATGGCCGTGCTCACGCTCGCCTGCGCCGCAACGATGGTCGAAACCTGGCTGCATCGCCAGCACGTTTGCCTGTTCATCGCGCTCGTCGTCATCGTTGCCGGCAGCGCGCTGACCTGCGTGACGCGCACACGCGCGCTCGTGCAGGACCTGCACGCCCAGCAGCAGACCACGGAGGAAAACCGCCATGCGTAACGTGATGCAGCGCTGGCTGCTCGGCGTCGTGCGGCTCGTGGTGGGCGCGCGCGGACGCTATGCGAGCACGCCGCCCGATGCGCGCCAGACCATCTATTTCGCGAATCATTCGAGCCACGTCGATACGCTCGCGATTCTCGCCGCGCTGCCGCCGGACCTGCGCGCGAGCGTGCGCCCGGCCGCCGCGCGCGACTACTGGGACGCCACGCCGATGCGCCGCTTCATCGCCAATCGCGTGCTCGGCGTGGTCTACGTGACGCGCCAGGGCGCGGCGGGCGAAGATCCGTTGCAGGCTGTGCGCGACGCGCTCGCCGCGGGCTGGTCGATCATCATCTTCCCGGAAGGCACGCGCAGCGCGACCGGCGAAATCGGCCCGTTCAAGAGCGGCCTGTACTGGCTTTCGCGTGAATTTCCCGAGGTGCGGCTCGTGCCCGTGCATCTGTCCGATCTCGTGCGCGCGATGCCCAAGGGCAAGCTGTTGCCGGTGCCGATCAACTGCCATGTCTCGTTCGGCGATACCGTGCCCGGTGCGGCAACGCTCGACAAGGACACCTTCCTGGCCACGGCGCGCGAGGCCGTCATCCACCTTCAAGAATCGGTACGGGGATAAGCGATGCCGCACGTTTTCTGGATCACGATCATCGGCGTTCTCGCCCTGCTCTGCGTGTTCACGCTGGTCGGTGCGGTGTTGCGCGCGCGACTGGGCGCGGGCAATGCAACCATCGTCAACATGAACCAGCGCATCTCGGCCTGGTGGGTCATGATTGCCGTGGTCACGGCCGCGCTCTGGCTCGGCCCCTATGCGACGCTGTTCCTGTTCTTCATCTGCGCGTTCTTCGCGCTGCGCGAATTCATCACGCTCACGCCGACCAAGCCCGCCGATTACTGGTCGCTCGTGCTGGCGTATTACGTCGCGCTGCCGGTTCAGTTTCTGCTGGTGGCGCTCAACTGGTACGGCCTGTTCGCGATCTTCATGCCGGTGTACATGTTCTTCGTGCTCGCGGCCGCCGCTGCATTCGCGCAGGACACGGCCGAGTTTCTCGAACGCAACGCGAAGATCCAGTGGGCGCTGATGGTGTGCGTCTATTCGCTGAGCCATGCGCCCGCGCTGCTGTTGCTGCCCTTGCCGCATTACTTCGGCAATAACGGTCCGCTGTTGCTGTTCTTTTTGCTGGTCGTGCAGTCGAGCGACGTGTTTCAGTATGTCTGCGGCAAGCTGTGGGGCAAGCACAAGCTTTCGCCGCACGTGAGCCCGTCGAAAACCTGGGAAGGGCTGATCGGCGGCGGCGCGCTCGCCATCGGGCTCGGCACCCTGCTCCACGGCCTCACGCCATTCAATCTCTGGCAGGCCGTGCTGATGTCGGCGGTCACGGTGATCGGCGGCTTCGTCGGCGGCCTCGTGCTCTCCGCCGTCAAGCGCTCGATGGGCGCGAAGGACTGGGGCGTCATGATCGCCGGCCACGGCGGCATGCTCGACCGCGTCGATTCCATCTGCTTCGCCGCACCGATCTTCTTCCACCTCACCCGTTATTTCTTCGTGCCGCCCGGCTGCTGAAGCGTGCGGGCTCGCTCGCTTCATGCGCATTGTGCTGCGCATGAAGCGGTCAGCTCGCTTGCGCCCGCGTGATACAGCCTATAGGCTGTATTTTTCATTTACAGCCTTAAGGTTGTATTTTGCATTTACAGCTTATAGACTGTGGATATGTCATCCGCCGCGTCATCGGTTTCGGAGCTTCGCGTGGACTATCCGCTCAAGACCATCAGCCAGTTGCGCCCTCTGCTGCTGGGTTTCCGCAAAAAAAACGGCTTCACCCAGGAGAAGGTCGCGCAGCGTCTCGGCATCTCCCAGCAAAGCTACGCCGCTTTCGAAGCCAATCCCGGCGCCGCTAGCGTCGAGCGGCTCTTTCGCGTTCTGCGCCTGTTGAGCGTCGACATGCGCCTGTTCTCCAGCGAGCCCGACACGGTGTCTGCGCCGCGCGCAACGCCGTCGAAACCGCGTGCCGCCGCCGTGAAGAAAAGCGCCACAGCGGCGAAATCAGCGAAACCGAATACGAAGCCGAATACGAAACCGAAGCCCCAGGCCGTCACGCCGAAAAAGCGCCCTGCCGCCCCGGCAAGCGCGAGCGGCGTGAAGCCTGCGAAAGCAGCAAAAGCCACGAAGACGACAAAAGCCACGAAAGCCAGGAAAACCACGCCCGCGAAGCAAGCACCCAAAGCCGCCCCAACCCCGCCGCGTAAAACGCAAACCGCCTCGAAACCCCGCAAGCGGGAGGACTGGTAATGGCGCGTCCACGCCTCGCCAACCGCCTCGATCTCTGGATGAACGGCCTGCCGGTCGGGCATTGGGAAATCGTGCGCGGCGTCGAGCGGCTCGCCTATGCCGAAAGCTGGCTCGCGGACGAGCAAGGCCGCCCGCTGTCGCTTTCGCTGCCGTTTACACCCGGCAATCAGCCCTTGCGCGGCGAGATCGTCACCGATTACTTCGACAATCTGCTGCCCGACAGCGAACGCATCCGCCGCCGCATCGCCACGCGTTACCGCACGGGCGGCACCACGCCGTTCGAACTGCTGGCCGTGCTCGGCCGCGATTGCGTGGGCGCGCTGCAACTGCTGCCCGCGGGCGAGGCGCCTGTGGATCTGGAGCGTATCGAAGGACGTCCGCTCGACGAGAACGCCATCGCCCAGTTGCTGCGCGACACCACGGCCACGCCGCACGCCGCCGAACACGACACCGTCGGCGACCTGCGTCTGTCGATCGCCGGCGCGCAGGAAAAAACCGCGCTGCTCTGGCATGACGGCCAGTGGCTGTTGCCCACGGGCAGCACGCCGACCACCCACATCCTCAAGCTGCCGCTCGGTCTCGTCGGCAATATGCGCGCCGATATGCGCACTTCGGTCGAAAACGAATGGCTCTGCGCGCAGATCGTCGCGGCGTTCGGCCTGCCGATCGCGCCCTGCGAAATCGCCGAATTTGAGGACGTGAAGGCGCTCGTGGTCGAGCGCTTCGACCGCCGCCTGTCGCGCGACGGCCGCTGGATCGTGCGGCTGCCGCAAGAGGATCTGTGCCAGGCGACCGGCACGCCGGGCCTGCTCAAATACGAAGCCGATGGCGGCCCCGGCATCAACGCCGTGATGGCGGTGCTCGGCGGCTCGGTGCGCGCGGCGGACGACCGTCGCCACTTCTATCTCGCGCAGATGATCTTCTGGCTGCTCGCCGCCACCGACGGCCACGCCAAGAATTTCAGCATCGCGCATCTGCCTGGTAGCCGTTACACGGCGACGCCGCTTTACGACGTGCTGTCCGCGCATCCGATCATCGGGCGCGGCCGCAATCAGGTCGCCGCGCAGCGCGCGAGCCTCGCCATGGCCGTGCGCGGACGCAACGCACATTACCGCATCGCGCAGATCTTGCCGCGTCACTGGATCGCGCAAGGTCAGCGTGTGGGGTTTTCAATCGATCAGGTCGAGGAAATGATGGCGACGGTCGTGGCGCAGACCGAACCCGTCATCGACGAAGTGGGCGCGCGGATTCCGCGTGAATTTCCGCTCGATGTCGCCGATGCCGTGTTCGCGGGCATGCGCAGGCTCGCGCGGGTGCTGGGCGGCTGATCGACGAAAAGATGAAAAAGCGGACGTAAAAGCGACGAAAAAGCGACGACGCCGAAACCGGCGCCGTCGCGGATAAAGATGCCGCCGCGAAAAGCGGCGGCGAAGGTTGTCGTGGCGCAGCCGCGCTTAGTGATGACGCTTGGTCATGTCCTTCGCGGCTTCCTTCAGGTCGCCCATATTCTTGCGCGCCTGGCCGGCGGCCTGTTGCATGTCGCCCTTCAGTTCGCGCTGCGGGTTGTCGGTGGCGCGGCCCACTGCTTCGTTGACCTTGCCCTTGATCTTTTCTGCCGTGCCCTTCACCTGGTCCTTGTTCATGGTGCATCTCCACGTAGAAGCGACGGTGCGTCGCGACACCTTCGTTATCGCACGCGCCGTGCCCGACGCCGCGCGATCCCTGCGTGACGCGCGCGGTGTTCAGCCCGCCGTCCGCCCCGGTGTTCAGTAACTGAACGCTTTACCGCGCGCGGCCCCGCCGCGACGGGGCCTTGCGGGACGCGAACAATTCCCGATTGTGACGCTGGCCCTCATTCCTTAACCTCGCGTCGTTGCGTCGATGGCGCGTGCCGTCGATACCGCCGCCCCCATTTCCAGGTTCCAGGTTTCAAGGAGTCAGCATGAGCGTCACCTCTTCCCCCCGCATTCTCGACAGCGACGTCTGGCAAGGCCGCCTCTTCACCGGCGCCTGGCGCGACGGCACCACGAGCGCCGACGTCCTCGAACCCGCGACGGGCAAGCGTCTCGCGAGCATCGGCATGGCCGACGCCGCGTTGGTCGCCGAATCGTCGAAGGCCGCGTTCGACGCGCAGCAGGCGTGGGCCGCGCTGCCCTACGACGAACGCGCCGCCGTGCTGCGCCGCGCCGCGCGCCTCGCCGAAGACGCCTTCGACGAAATCGCCGGCTGGATCGTGCACGAAAGCGGCTCGACGCGCGGCAAGGCCGGCTTCGAAACCCAGGCGACCGTCAAGGCGCTGCACGAAGCGAGCGCGCTGCCCTCGCGCTCGGCGGGCGAAGTGCTGCCCTCGGTGCCCGGCCGCCTCTCGCTCGCGCGCCGCCGCCCGCTGGGCGTGGTCGGCGTGATCTCGCCGTTCAACTTCCCGCTCTATCTGGCGATGCGCGCCGTTGCACCCGCGCTCGCGCTCGGCAACGCCGTGGTGCTCAAGCCCGATCCGCGCACCTCGGTTTGCGGCGGCTTCGCGATCGCGCGTCTGTTCGAACTCGCGGGCCTGCCCGCGGGCGTGCTGCACGTGCTGCCCGGTGACGGCGCGGCGGGCGCGGCGCTCACGAGCGATCCGCACATCGCCATGATCCAGTTCACGGGCTCGACGGGCGCGGGCCGCAAGGTCGGCGAGGCGGCCGGACGGCATCTGAAGAAGGTTTCGCTCGAACTGGGCGGCAAGAATTCGCTGATCGTGCTCGACGACGCCGATCTCGATCTGGCCGTCGCCAACACCGCCTGGGGCGCGTATCTGCATCAGGGGCAGATCTGCATGGCGACGGGCCGCGTGCTCGTGCAGCGCAAGATTTACGATCGTTTCGTGGAAAAACTGGTCGCGAAGGCCCAAAGCCTCACGGTCGGCGACCCGGCCACCGAAAACGTCGCGCTCGGCCCGATCATCAACGCCGCGCAGCGCGATCACGTCGCGCGCGTGCTGGCCGCCGCAAAGGACGCGGGCGCGCGCGTCGAAACGGGCGGCGGCTTCCGCGACCTGTTTTTCGAGCCGACCGTGCTGAGCGGCGTGACCGCGCAAAACCCCGCATTCAACGAGGAAATCTTCGGCCCGGTAGCCGTGGTCGTGCCCTTCGATAGCGACGACGAAGCCATCGCGCTCGCCAACGATACGGAGTACGGACTATCGATGGCCGTGGTCACGTCGAACGTGGGCCGTGCGCTGCGCATGGGCGAGCGGCTGCGCACGGGCCTGCTGCATATCAACGATCAGACCGTCAACGACGAAGTGATCAATCCGTTCGGCGGCGTGGGCGCGTCGGGCAACGGCACGAGCATCGGCGGCCCGGCGAACTGGGAAGAATTCACGCAATGGCAATGGCTCACGGTCAAGGGCGAAGCGCCGCTCTACCCGATCTGAACCTCGACACAATCGAAGCCATCGACACAAGGAGACGCAACATGAGTACGACAACCGTCACGGCAGCCGTCGCGCGCGGCAAAGGCGAGCCGTTCACGATCCAGAAAGCACGCCTGCGCGGCCCGAAAGACGACGAAGTGCTGGTGCGTGTGGTGGCCACCGGCCTGTGCCACACCGACCTGATCGTGCGCGACCAGTACTATCCCGTGCCGCTGCCCGCCGTGCTCGGGCACGAAGGCGCGGGCGTGGTCGAAGCGGTCGGCCCCGGCGTGAAGAACCTCCAGCCCGGCGATCACGTCGTGCTGACCTATGGCGCGTGCGGACATTGCCAGCCTTGCGCGGGCGGCCACGGCGCGTATTGCAGCCACTTCTTCGGCCTGAACTTCGGCGGCGCCGATCTCGAGGGCCACACCGCCATCGAAGACGAGGAAGGCCGTCCGCTGCACGATCACTTCTTCGCCCAGTCGTCGTTCGCGAGCCACGCGCTCGCCCGCGAAAACAACGCGATCAAAGTGTCGAAAGACGCGCCGCTCGAACTGCTCGGGCCGCTCGGCTGCGGCATCCAGACCGGCGCGGGCGCCGTCATCAACTCGCTCAAGGTCACGCCGGGCAGCAGCTTCGCGAGCTTCGGCGCGGGCGCGGTCGGCCTCTCCGCGGTGATGGCCGCGCGCGTGGCGGGCGCGACCACCATCATCGCCGTCGATATCGTGCCCTCGCGGCTCGAACTCGCGAAGGAACTGGGCGCGACGCACACGATCAACAGCCGCGAAGTCGACGTGGTCGAGACGATCCGCGCGATCACGGGCGGCGGCGTGAACTTCGCGCTCGAATCGACGGGCATTGCGCCGGTGCTGTCGAGCGCGATCGAATCGCTCGGTACGCTGGGCGCGATCGGCGTGGTGGGCGCGCCGCCGCTCGGCACCAAGGCCGAGTTCGACATCAACAGCCTGCTACTGAACGGCCGCACGATTCGCGGCATCGTGGAAGGCGACAGCGTTCCGCAACGCTTCATTCCGCAACTCGTCGAGCTGTATCAGCAAGGGCGTTTTCCGTTCGACAAGCTCGTGAAGTTCTATCCCGTCGAGCAGATCAACGAGGCCGCCGAGGACAGCACGCGCGGCGTCACGCTCAAGCCGATCCTGCGTTTCTCGCACGCCTGACGTTCTCATACGTTGCAGCGTGTGACTGCGGGCGCGACGTCAGGCGCGCGCCGGCTGCGGTATCCTCGCATGAGCCCGCCTGCGCCGCGCCCCGCGCGCGGCTTTGGCCCGGACGGACGGCATGGCGCCCCTAAAGTGCCGCGCCGCCCGTCCTTTCGTTTTCGCACCACCCTTGTTGCTTCACCCCATGCCACGACGGGAGCCCGCATGAATCGCAAGTCCGCGCCGGAAACCGTGCAGGCCAGCGCGCTCGCGCGGCTGCATTCGGCCCGCGAGCGTTTCGGCGACGGCGAGCAACTGCCCGCCGCGCTCATGCCGGATCTGCTGCCCGAATCGGTCGCGCGCTCCTGGGCGCGTTCGCGCGACGCGGGCGTGCTGCCGCGGCAGGCGCCCGAATACGAGTTGCTCAAGGGCACGCGCAGCGTGCGCGAATCGCACGAAGACCGGCGGCTCTATAGCTGCATCGTCGATGAAATCGAGCAGCTCTGGGACGCCTTCGGCGGCGACGACTGGACCATCTTCTGCGTGAATCCGCACGGCACCGTCGTCCATGCACGCCGCAGCCCCGCCTGCGATGACGATCTGATCCTGCCGATCATCGCGGGGCGGCGCATTCTCGAATCGCATATCGGCACGACGGCGCCCAGTTGCGTGCTGCACGAAGGCATCGAGGTGACGGTCGCGAACGGCCAGCATTATCTCGACCAGTTCGAGCGCGTGTCCTGCCTCGCAGTGCCGCTGTTCGGGCTGCATGGCGAAGTGATCGGCGCGCTCGATCTCACCGGCACGGGCCAGCGCGATCTCGCGCAGGTCAAGGAGCAGTTCCGGCTGGCCGCGCTCGCGGCTGAACAGCGTTTATTCGCGACTTTGCGCGGCTGTCATTTGCTGCGCGTTCAGCACGATCCGCGCTGGCTCGCCACGCCGCTCGCGGGCGTGCTGGCCGTCGAGGAGAACGGCGATTTGCGCGCCGCGAGCCGCATGGCGCGGCGCATTCTCGGCTTGCCCTACGGCGCGCCGCTGCCGGGTGTCTCGCTGCACGATCTCTTCGACGACGCGCCGCCCGCGCTGCTCAGGCGTCTGCTCAAACCTCAGCGCGGTCCGCAGCGCATCGCGCGCGCGGACGGCAGTCACGTGTGGATGCACTATGCGCGCGCGCCGCTCAATCGCAGCACGGCGCGGCGCGTGGGGGCCGGATTCGGCGATCATGCCGATTACGCAGGACATGCCGGTCATGCCGCCCCTGCCGGAGCAGCGCCGAAAGACGGGGCGCGGGAACCGGCTGAGCCCGCTGACAAAACCGCCGCTAAAACCGGCGCGAGTCTCGAAGAACACACGCTCGGCGCAGTGCAGCAGGCGATGCTCGACCACAACGGCAACGTGGCCGCCGTGGCACGGCAATTGCGCATCTCGCGCACGACCGTCTACGCGCGGCTGAAGCAGTTGCGCGAAACCGGCATGTTCAACGATGACGCGACAGGTAGCACCGATTGACGAATCATCGGCGCCAGGTCGGCGTGAACGGACGTGACGCTGGCCGACAATTCAGGCTGTAACTGCGAATAATTCTGGTTGACGCCGTCGTTCGCGCGGTCGCCGCGCCGACTGTCTATCCTCCTGGTATGCCCACGCGCCCACCGACACGGTCAGGAGAACCTCATGCAAGCCGATCCGAAAGTTATCGAATATCTGAACGCCGAACTCAAGAACGAGCTCACGGCCATCAATCAGTATTTCCTGCATGCGCGCCTCTACAAACATTGGGGGCTGACCGCGCTCGGCAAGCATGAATATGACGAATCGATCGAGGAGATGAAGCACGCGGACAAGCTGATCGAGCGCATTTTCATGCTCGACGGCCTGCCCAATCTGCAAGACCTCGGCAAGCTGTTGATCGGCGAAAGCACGGGCGAAATGCTCGAATGCGATCTCAAGCTCGAACGCATCGCGCAGGCGCAATGCAAGGAAGCCATCGCGTATTGCGAATCGGTGAGCGACTTCGTGTCGAGGGAAATCTTCGTCGAAATTCTCGACGACACCGAAGATCATATCGACTGGCTCGAAACGCAGATCGACCTGATCGACAAGATCGGCATCCAGAATTATCAGCAGTCGAGCATCGGCTCGGTTAGCTGATTCAGCGACGCATAAAAAAGCCCCGCGCGGCTCACACCGCGCGGGGCTTTTATTCGAGAATTCGCGATCGAAAGCAATCGAACGCGATCGCCTCAATCGTGCGCCATCGCGCGCTCGACGCTGATATGCGTCGGCATCATGTTGACGTTCGCGTTGTGCATGACCCACAGCGACAGCCCGACGATCACCGCAATCAGAAATGCCGTGCAAATAAAGATGCCGGTGTTCGCACGCTGGCTGCGCGACGATCCGATATGCAGAAAGTAGCCGAGCTGCACGACGAGCTGCGCGACGCACAGCACGACGATCGCCACGAGCCCCATCGCGGGCGGCACGAGATGAAACATCACCACGCCGAACGACGCGAGCGTGAGCACGAGCGACAGCACCGTGCCGATCATGTAGCCCTTGAAGCTGCCGTGGCCGCTCTGCGGGGCCGCATGATTAACATGAGAATGGCTCACAGCACACCTCGCAGATAGACAAAGGTAAACACGCAGATCCACACGAGATCGAGAAAGTGCCAAAAGAGGCTCAGGCACGCGAGGCGGCGCTGGATCGCGTCGGTCAGACCGAACTTGAAGGTCTGGTGCATCATGATCGCGATCCACAGCAGACCCGCCGTCACGTGCAGACCGTGCGTGCCGACCAGCGTGAAATACGCCGAGAGATACGCGCTCGTATGCGGACCCGCGCCATCGGCGATGAGCTTCGCGAACTCGTTCACTTCCATGCCGACGAAACCTGCGCCGAACGCGAACGTGATCGCAAGCCACACGATCACCTGCGCGCGCTTGCCTGCGTGCAGATTCAGCATCGCCATGCCGAACGTCACGCTGCTCGCGAGCAGCAACAGCGTTTCGCCCAGCACATAAGGCAGTTCGAACAATTCCTTCGCGCCGGGACCGCCGGCCGTCGCGTTCGCGAGCACGCCGAAGGTGGCGAACAGCGTCGCGAAGATCAGACAGTCGCTCATCAGGTAGATCCAGAAGCCGAGCGTCGTCTTGGTGTTGTCGCCGTGGCCGTGATCTTGAGCGTGTCCGTGATGTGTCGTTGCAGCGTGCGCCATGACTTACGCAGCCTCCTTGATGTCCAGTTCCGCGAGCTGCGCGAAGCGCGCGTTTTCGATGCGCGCGACTTCCGCCGCCGGCACCCAGTAATCGACGTCCTGGTCATAGCTGCGCACGATGAACGTCACGATCATGCCGATGAGCCCCGCCGCCGCGAACAGCCACATGTGCCACACCGCGGCGAAGCCGAACAGCAGGCTGAACGCAGCGATGATGAAACCCGCGCCCGTATTGCGCGGCATGTGGATGTCTTCGTAGTGCTCGGCCTGCTTGTACGCGGTGCCCGCTTCCTTGTTGTCCCAGTGCTGTTCCATCGAGGTGATCTTCGGCATCACGGCGAAGTTGTAGAACGGCGCGGGCGACGAAGTCGACCATTCGAGGCTGCGGCCATCCCACGGATCGCCGGTAACGTCGCGGTTCAGATCGCGGTCGCGGATGCTCACGTAGATCTGCACGACCAGCGCGAGAATGCCGAGGCCGACGAACACCGCGCCCACCAGCGCCACCACGAGCCACGGATGCCACGACGCCACTTCGTAATGGTTCATGCGGCGCGTCATGCCTTCGAAGCCGAGGATGTAGAGCGGCGTGAACGCGAGCCAGTAACCGATCAGCCAGCACCAGAACGAGACCTTGCCCCAGAACTCGTTGAGCGTGAAGCCGAACACCTTCGGGAACCAGAAGCTGATGCCCGCGAGGCAGCCGAACACCACGCCGCCGATGATCACGTTATGGAAGTGCGCAACGAGGAACAGCGAGTTGTGCAGCACGAAGTCCGCGCCCGGCACGGCCAGCAGCACGCCCGTCATGCCGCCCACGGCGAACGTCACCATGAAGCCGATGGTCCAGAGCGTGGCGCTGTGATAGCGGATGCGGCCGCGATACATCGTGAACAGCCAGTTGAACAGCTTCACGCCGGTCGGGATCGAAATCACCGTGGTCATGATGCCGAAGAACGCGTTCACGTTCGCGCCCGAGCCCATCGTGAAGAAGTGATGCAGCCACACGAAGAACGAGAGAATGCCGATCGAGGACGTCGCGTACACCATCGACTTGTAGCCGAACAGCGGCTTACCGGAGAACGTCGCGATGATTTCCGAGTACGCGCCGAACGCGGGCAGGATCAGGATGTACACCTCGGGGTGGCCCCACACCCAGATCAGGTTGATGTACATCATCGCGTTGCCGCCAAGCTCGTTCGTGAAGAAGTGCATGTCGAGATAGCGGTCCATCGTGAGCAGCGCGAGCGTGCCGGTGAGCACCGGAAACACCGCGACGATCAGGATGTTGGTGATGAGCGCGGTCCACACGAACACCGGCATCATCATCAGCTTCATGCCCGGCGCGCGCATGCGCAGGATCGTCACGATGAAGTTGATGCCCGAGAGCGTCGTGCCCAGACCCGACACCTGCAACGACCAGATGTAGTAGTCCATGCCCACCGTTGGACTGTAGCCCAGTTCCGAGAGCGGCGGATACGCGACCCAGCCCGTGGCCGCGAAATCGCCGACGAACATCGAGACCATCACGAGAATCGCGCCCACGACCGAGAGCCAGAACGACAGCGAATTCACGAACGGATACGCGACGTCGCGCGCGCCGATCTGCAACGGCACGACCACGTTCATCAGTCCGAGAATCAGCGGCGTGGCCACGAAGAAGATCATGATGACGCCGTGCGCCGTGAAGATCTGGTCGTAGTGATGCGGCGGCAGATAGCCGGCCGCGTCGCCGTAAGCGAGCGCCTGTTGCGCGCGCATCATGATCGCGTCGGCGAAACCGCGCAGCAGCATCACGATCGCGAGAATGATGTACATGACGCCGATGCGCTTGTGATCGACCGAGGTCAGCCACTCGCGCCACAGATAGCCCCACTTCCCCGCGAACGTGATCGCGGCGAGCAGGACAAGGCCGCCGAGCGCCACGACGGCGCCGGTGCCCATGATGATCGGCTCGTGCCAGGGTACGGCATCGAGCGTGAGTTTTCCGAACATGTGTGATTACTCCGCTGCCAGGATGGCGGGCGCGCGCGCGCCGCTGCGTTCGAGGGTGAGCGCCGGCACGTTCGCGCCGGTGCCGCAAATCGGGTTGCCGTGAACGTCGCGCATGTATTTGTCGACGACGCCTTCGAACAGGCCCGGCGCGACGTTCGAATAGAGCGTCACGGGGGTCTTTTCGCCGGGGATCGCGAGGCGCTCGTAGGCGCCGCGGCTCAGCATCGTGGGCGAGGCTTTGGCGCGGGCGATCCATGCGTCGAAGTCGGCGCGGCTGGTGGCGAGCGTGTCGAAGTGCATGTCGGAGAAACCCGGTCCGCTGAAGGCGGCCGAGCGGCCCGCGTAGACGCCGGGTTCATTCGCGATCAGATGCAGCTTCGTTTCCATGCCCGACATCGCATAGACCTGGCTGCCCAGTTGCGGAATGAAGAACGAGTTCATCAGCGACTCGGCGGTCAGACGGAACGACACGGGCGTGTCGACCGGAATCGCCAGCTGGTTCACGGACGCAACGCCGTAATCGGGATAGATGAACAGCCACTTCCAGTTGAGCGCGACCACATCTACGCGGATCGGCTTCGTCTGCGATTCGATCGGCTTGTACGGATCGAGCGAGTGCGTCGTGCGCCAGATCAGCACGCCGAGCGTAAGCACGATCACACAGGGAATCGACCACACGATGACTTCGATCGCGGTCGAATGCGCCCACTTCGGCGCGTAGGTCGCGTCCGTGTTGGACGCGCGGTAGCGCCACGCGAACCACAGCGTGAGCGCGATCACGGGAATCACCACCAGCAGCATCAGGCCGAGCGCGATCAGGATCAGGTTCTTTTCCTGCACGCCGATGTCGCCTTTCGGGTCCATCAGCACGGAGCTGCAACCGCCGAGCAAGGCCAGCGCGCCGCTCGCGGCGAACGTTGCGGCCGCGCGTAACGGCCTGCTTGTCGGCGGGTGAAAACGGGAGGTGTGGGTGGAGTGTGGCTGCGGCGGGCCGCCTTCAAAGGACGGTCCTCTTCGAGAAAGGGATTGGCGCATGTCGGGTTCCAGGGTTGACGAACGCGCAAACCCGTCGATACAGCGCGTGCCCGGAATGCCTCGCCGCTTTGGTCAGGCTCCGCCGCGGCAGTGGCCATACATGCACCATATGTATGGATTTACGCGATTCGTGTCCGCATGCTAGAGTAAGACATGATACATACATGGTGCGTCAGGATGACGCAAGGTCAATGACGCAGCCCATCGAGCACGAATCCGAATCCGATCACGCCGCCTCGCCGTGGGCGTCGGCGCTCACGCGCGGCAGCGGTCCGCGTTACCTCCAGCTCGTCGATTTCATCGAGCGCGCCGTGGCCGACGGCACGCTCGCGCCCGGCGACCGCGTGCCCGCGCAGCGCGGGCTGGCCAACCTGCTCGGCGTCGATCTCACCACCGTCACGCGCGCCTTCAACGAGGCGCGGCGGCGCGGACTGATCGAGGCGCGCGGGCCGCTCGGCACCTTCGTGTCCGCGCCGCGCGCGGAACTCGCGCAGCGCGTGGACCTGAGCATGAACATCCCGCCGCCGCCCGTGGGTATCGACACCAACGCGCTGCTGCGCGAAGGGCTTTCGCGCCTGCTGCTGCGCAGCGACGCCGATCTGC
>NZ_CAJZAR010000045.1:73225-97886 GCF_914484835.1 Paraburkholderia tropica | reverse complement strand
GCGCGACCGCGCGCGCCGCCGACTCGCGCGCCTCGGCCGCCTGCTCCGCGTGGGTGGGCTGCGCGGGCTGGCCGCCGCCCGGTTCCTCGTCGGCGCCGCCGCCCGAACTGTCCGCGCCGGAGACGTCGGACGTCACCGACGACGCGCTCGCGGGCGCATCGGTCGACGCGCGTCGCGCGGCTTCATCGGCAGGACTGGGGGGAGCAGAACCCGTGGCGGAACCAGCGGGCGTCGAAGCAGGAGGAGCGGATGCGCCAGGCTCGGAGGACTGGGCGGGACGGCCAGCGCCGTCGGGAACCTCGGGGTGGTCGGTCTTGTTATCGCTCATGACGTGGGGACGGGCGCGCCGCGCGCGCGAACGAATGAACAGGCCTCCGATTATGCGTCGCACCGCAGGCCGTTGCCACCCCAATGCACAATTGCTCACATTCCGTGACACTGCGCGCGGCACGGCGCACCGCCCCGCAAGCGCCATGCCGCCCCGACGGCCCCGGCACATGCGGGCATCACGCGTGCAATACGCGTAATACGCGGCGTCAGCGCGCCGTCACCACGGTCACGAATCCTGGCGCTCGTCGAACGTCTCGCGCAGCGCGATCTGCATGCTCGCGTGGATCTTCACGCACCAGCGCCACAGCAGCATCGTCAGCACCGCCGCGCACACGAGCACGCCGATCAGGAAGCCCGTCGGCGGCAGAATCGTGCCCGAGAGCGCGGCCACCAGTACGAACACGCCGATCATCGACACGGCCGGCACCAGTTCCGCGATCGCGTGGCGCAGCGCGCGCGTGAAGCGCCCCGCCTTCTCCGGCTGCACGCTCACCTCGGCGAGCAGCAGCGCGAGCGACTGCGTCTTGCGCCACACGGCGACGAGGAACGGCATCGCGAGCACGAGCGCCGCGCTCCACAGCACGACGCGCTGGATGCGCTCGTCGGGCACCCAGCTCGCGATCAGCGGCGCGGCGTAACGCGCGCCATACGACATGCCGATGAAAATCGCCGACACCAATGCGAGATTCACCGCGATCTGCAGCACGATGCGCCGCGTAAGCGAAAAGAGCGTCGGCCCGTTGGAGCGCGGCATCAGCGCGCGCAGCCACTGGCTGTACAGGCCGAACACGTTGGAGACGGCGGGCGGCATGGCGCGCGCGAGGCGCTGCGAAAGCGGATCGGCGACGCGGATCAGATACGGCGTGGTCAGCGTCGTGATCGCCGACACCGTCACCGCGATCGGATAGAGAAAGCCGCTCGTGACCTTCAGCGTCAGGCCGAGCGAGGCGATGATGAACGAGAACTCGCCGATCTGCGACACCGTCATGCCCACGCGCATCGCCGTGCGGCCGTCGCGGCCCGCGAGGAAGGTGCCCAGTCCGCACGACACCAGCTTGCCGAACACCACGGCGAGCGAAATCACCGCGATCGGCCACGCGTAGTCGACCAGCACGAGCGGATTGAGCATCAGCCCGATCGTCACGAAGAAGATCGCCGAGAACGCATCGCGCAGCGGCGCGACCAGATGCTCGATGCGCTCCAGATGCCGCGACTCGGCCATCACCGCGCCGATCAGGAACGCGCCGAGCGCGATCGAATAATCGAGCTTCACGACCAGCAGGCAGAAGGCGAAACAGAAGCCGAGCACGGAGACGAGCAGCATCTCGTCGCTGCCCACGCGCGCCACGTAGCCGAGCACGCGCGGCACGATCAGGATGCCCGCCAGCAGCGAAACCAGCATGAACAGCAGCAGCTTGCCGAGCGTGATCAGCGCGATGCCGGGCGACAGCTCGCCGGTCTGCGCGATGCCGCCGAGCAGCACCAGCATGGCGATGCCCAGAATGTCCTCGACGATCAGAATGCCGAACACGAGCTGCGCGAACGGTTCGCGCTTCACGCCCAGATCGGCGAGCGCCTTGACGATGATGGTAGTCGACGAAATCGCCAGGATCGCGCCGAGAAACAGCGAATCCATCGCGGCCCAGCCGAACGCGCGGCCGATCTCGTAGCCGAGCCAGAGCATCACGACGATTTCGGAGATGGCCGCGACGATGGCCGTCGCGCCGACCTGAAAGAGCTTGCGCAGGCTGAATTCGAGCCCGAGCGAAAACATCAGGAACACCACGCCGAGTTCGCCCATCGTCTGGATGGTCTGCTCGTCGTGGATCAGCTGAAACGGCGGCGTGTACGGCCCGATGATCACGCCCGCCGCGATATAGCCGAGCACGACCGGCTGCTTCAGGCGATGAAACAGCACGGTGACGATCCCCGCGATCGCCATCACCACTGCCAGATCCTGAATGAAGCCGATTCCTTGATGCATGTACGATATTCCTTACAAAACGCTGTCTGATGCCTGAATGTTACCCGATGATCGCCGTCGGCCAAATCGTCGCAATCGAAAAAAGCACGGCCTACAATGATGTGTCCCTGGCGGCGCGGGCCGCGCACCCCCGATGCCCGCTCCGGGCCGCCTTGCCGCCGCGCTGCCGCGCCACTCCACCGCTGCTTAACGAACCGCCATCGAGCCGCCTCTCGCCATGACCGCTTCCGCTGCTTCCCCCGCTTCCGCTTCCCCGTTCGTGCCGTTCCCGCCGCTCGCCCAGCTGGCCGCAGATCTGGCCGCGGGCCGCACCACGAGCCGCGCGCTCGCCGAAACCGCGCTCGCGCGCATCGCCGATCCGGCCGGCCAGGGCGCGACCGTGTTCACGCACGTCGAGCGAACGCGTGCGCGCCGCCGTGCAGTGGTTCGAGGCCAACTGCACGCACGCGGTGCAGGTGGCGGACGTCGCGCGCATGGCGGCGATGAGCGAGCGGAATTTCCTGCGCTGCTTCAAGCTCGAAACCGGACTCACGCCCTTGAAGTTCCTGCTGCGCGCGCGTCTGGAACTGACCTCGGCCTTGCTCGTGTCGACGGATTTGTCGCTCGACGGCATCGCCAAACGCTGCGGCTGGCGAGGCGGAGAAACCATGGCGCGTCTCTTCGTGAAGCGTTTTGCATGCACGCCCGCCGAGTACCGCGCGCACGCGCGGGCGCGCGTGAAGAATGCCGGCGAATGCCATCCGCCGGTACAAAGTGCGAGCTGAATCCGTGTGCTTTTCCGCCATTTTCAATGAATGGCTTTATTCGCCATCAATGTCTTTTTTGGCAAACGGTTGCGCGAATTTGGTGCAAAGTTGCATCGGTGTGAATTGCGAATTCATGGAGCATAAGTAGAAGCCCGTATTGCATCGCTATTCGTACGAAAATGATTCAGAAATGAAACATGAGTGAAGGTGGCAGGGTTAATGAAAGGATTGGTAAGTTAGCGAATTATCAATGAAAACAATGCTTTCCGAGTGACGTTGATGATAGGATTCGAGCCTTTCTGATGCTGGCGTCTGGCCGGTTTGAACCAATTCGCTTAACCCTCTGCTTAAGCGTGTTATTGAAAAGACCGGCAAACGTTTTCCAGATTTTTGTCGAATGCCATTTGCCGCCAAGATGTTGGCGATTTCCGCCAGTCACGGTTTAAACGTGCACTCACATACTGTAGGATCAGATCCAGTCGATTAAGTCAGCTCGACGCAAGCTGATTGGACAATTGATTAGGGGGTAACAGATGGAGTGTGGGACACGTAGTCAACGAAACAACGTCGCGGAGTTGCATGCCTTGCCGCATCTGGATGCAGCAAGGCGCATTGGACTCCTGCTTTTTAGCGGATTCGCGCTGCCCGAAGCGGCAACGGTTCTGGAGATGTTCCAGTCGGCGAATGCCTTGTCGCAATCGGAGTCGGCCATGGGTAGCAAGGTGCGCTACGACGTCACCCTGCTATCGATCGCGGGCGGCCGCATCGACAGTTCCTCGTCCGTGTTCGTGTGGACCGAGAGTGTCGAAAACCGCCGCTTCTCGGACGGCTTCCATACGCTCTTTGTCGCGGGCGGCGCCGGCGCGCGCCATGCCTTGCGCGACGAGCGGCTGATTCGCTGGTTGCAGCGCGAGGGCTCGCGCAGCGAGGCCGTGGTGCCGATCGGCGACGGGCGCCTGTTGCTCGATGCGGCCGGTGTCGAGCGATCGACGCATGGCTGGGACGCGTTCCTGCGCGGCGCGAGCGAACCGCATCGTTCGGCGGAAGGCGGCTTTGCGGCCGTGGCCACCGCGCCGGTGCGCAAGGCGCTCGCGCTGATCGAGCAGGACTTCGGCGGCGACTTCGCACGCGAAGCCGTGGGGCGCGTGATGACGCAGCAGCAGACCTCGTTTACCGCGACGATTCGCGAGAACGTGTCGGGCTTCGTGAGCGAGCGCATTCAGGCGTCGGCGAAATGGCTCGAGGCGAACGGCGACCGGCCCATCACGATCGACGACGCGGCACAGATCGCCGCGATGAGCGAACGCAATTTCCTGCGCCGCTTCAAGATCGAAATGGGCGTGACGCCGTCGGACTATCTGCTCTACGTGCGCATCGATATGTGCTGCCGTTTGCTCGTCGATACCGATCTGCCTGTCGACAAGGTCGCGCGGCGCTGCGGTCTCGGTAGCGGCGGCTGGCTCGCGAAGCTGTTCCGCAAGCATCTCTCGACGACGCCGACGGAATATCGCACCAACATGCGCCGCTCGGCTGCCTGAACGCTTGAATGCTTGAATGCGAATCACAAATATCGCGTTTGTCATATTCGCTCGCAGGAACGCACGAACGCAAGCGCCTGAGCGTGCGCGTTGACGCCATGTATGCGCGTGATGCGATGCGTGGCCGTATCGGCGTTTCGGGTTTTAACGCGGCTTTTTAAAGCGTGGGCATGCGCCGATAAGCGGCCGGCGTGACGCCGAGCTGACTACGCAGCAGACGCGTGAGCCGCGCGCCATTCCCCATGCCGCAGCGACGCGCGATGTGCTCGACGGGCCAATCGGTTTGCACGAGCAGGCGGCAGATTGCGTCGACGCGCAGACGCTGCAAATAAGCGTTCGGTGTTTGCCCGGTTTCAATCTTGAAGCGGCGCAGAAAATTGCGTTCGCTCATCGCGGCCGCTTCGGCGGCGTCATGCATTGCCACCGATTCGTCCCAATGCGTGTCGAGCCATCGCAGCGCGGCTTGAATCTGCTCGCTCGGGCCGCGCCTGGCGATCGAATCGGGTGTGCAGGGTAAAGGCGATTCGATGCGATGCGCGATCTGTTTTTCGACGCGCCGCGCGATGGCCGTGCCCTGGTCCGTTTCGATCAATTGCAGGGCGACGGCAAAGCGCGCGTTGTGCGGGCGGTTCGCGCGGTTCGCGTTAGCCGATCCATCGTGACGGACCGCGCGCGCACCATCGTGCGCGGGCATGCGCCGTCTCGCGGCACGCAGCCATCGTAGACCCCGCGCCGACGCGATCAGCCGCTCGCCGTTCGACTCCGCGCGCGTGAACCACTGCGCGACGCGCCGGTCGCGCAACCCGGCGCACAGGCCCGAGCCCTCGATGAGAACAAGCGTGTCGAACGCCGACGAGGGCGCATGCAGGTCGAGCCCCTCGGTCCAGACGAACACCGACGAATCGCTGGCGATGCGGCCGCCCGAAGGCGAGAGCAGCGTGACGCGCCAGGGCGTCGCGTCGTCGTTATCGCTGTCGTCGCCACCTTGGCCGCGCATCGTGTTCGCCAACTGGAACGCTTCCACGAGCTGCGCCATTTCGGGCAGCGAAAAGCCGTTGAACACGACGACGCCAATCGACTTTCGTTCGGCGCGCGAAGCGAGAGCGACGGCGCCGCCGCCACGGCACGACAGGTGCGCGAAAAAAGGCACGATGGTGTTTCCCTGGAATGAGGCAAGCCCGCTTGACGCGCGGCGATGCGCGCTGCTACATGCCCGCTGACGATCCGGGGCGTACGGTGGCGGTGTGCGTGATGACGAGTCGCACAACGATACAACGCGCTTTTCGCGCCGCTATACCGTGCGTCTCAATGGTGCATTGCGCGGTGCATCGCGCGGTACATCGTATTCAGGCACGCCATCTGCTATCAGGCGCGATTGAATGTGCATGCCGTTCGGCGGCGCGACGCCACTTTCAATGACGAAGGCGGTGATTGAAATGGTGCGTATTGCATAACATCGAGGATGAGCCGACTTGCGTGAATCAATGAAACATTCGCGTGGGTTCATCCTCTGCATTATCGGCAGACGCGAGGGAAAGTTTAATCGTTTGGTGCGATGCCAGGATATCCACCAGGTATTAACCTTTTCTGACACTTTTTCTGAAAAGTTCGCGTAGACTTTTTGAAACGCCACCTTTTTGCTCGTTGCGCATCGTTATGCGGACGCTGGAATCGGGTGGTGCACAAACCCTGGTTATAGACGTGTCCGCACGTGTGCCAACTTACATGAAATTTGCCCTTCTGGAACCCGATCTCGCAGAGCTCGACCGCGTCCTCGAAAGTTGCGCGTTGTCCGGGCATGTCTGTTTCGGTGCATCGAACGACGAGGCGTTCCGAAGCCTGCTGGCCGAGGTTTCGGTGGACGTCTGCCTGATCGATTGGGTCGACCCGGACTGCTGCCGCTACGAGACTCTGGCGCGGCTCGCGCGGTCCGAGCCGGGCATGCCCGTGGTGCTTTGCGTGGCGCCCGGCACCCCGTACAGCGTGATCGATTCGGGGCTGAAACACGGTGCGAGCAGCAGCATCGAAAAACCGTTTCGCGCGATCGACTCACTCGCTACGCTGTGCTCCTGGGAAACAAACAGCTTTATTCCTTCTTACGTTTCCAGCAGCAGAATGATGTGATCTTTTGCCGATTCGGTAAAAATCGCCAGATCATCTCGCGCCATTCCTTTTTATCGACGTCAATTTACCGATTCACCATCGGGAATGGCGTATTGCACGCTTTGTTTTAAATTCGCAGCGATTCCCGCACGAACGTGCAGTTCAATCAAGCCATTCGCAGCATTCCGTTCCTTCCGTTTCCGCCATTTTCCCTGCCTTGTGCAGCGGCTGTGTATGGGCCTGTGTATGGCCTGTGTATGGCCTGTGTATGGCCTGAGTCGGCGCCTGTCTATCGCGCCATTCCGCGTCCGCCAATTCCATACCGCATGACGCCATTTTGACGGCTCGGCGATTCGCGTTCGCGCCGCGCGCCGTCTGATCGTTTCGATTCGCCGCTTCCACAGACCGCATGACCCGATACCGCCAACATCCTGGCCGGATCAGTCAGGGCGCAAGGACGCTGCGGGACGCGTGCCTATGATGCGTTGCAACGAGCGGGTGCTCGTACATCGCGGCGCTACCGAGGCCAGGGCGGCCAAGCCGGCCACGCCGGGCGACGTCCGCGATGATGCGATGCGCCAGACCATGGGCGCGCCGCTCGCCATTCAGGCACGCCAGCGAATCGATGGGCCGCGTGCCATCGCCGCTCAGCTCACGCACGGGAGTCGGACAATGCCAGGAATACAAGGACTGCTTGCGCGGCTGCTCGACGCCGCGCTCATCGGGTTGGGCGCGCTGCTGGCTTCGCAGATCCGCTATCAGGACGCCGTCGACAATCCGATGAACAGCGGCTTCATCGCCTTTGCGATCGCGTTCGCGCTCGCCGCGTTTCCGGTGTTCGGACTCTATGAATCGTGGCGCGGCCGTTCGCTGCCCGTGCTGGTCGGCAAGACCTCGCTCGCCTGGATCGTCGTGCAGGTGTGCGGGCTCGTGCTGATGTTCTCGCTGCATCGGACCGATCTGGTGTCGCGCCTGTGGTTCGTCTACTGGACGGCCATCTCGGGCGGCGCGCTGATCGCCGCGCGTCTCGTCGTGCATGGCGTGATGCGCCGCGTGCGCCATGCGGGCATGAATCTGCGCGATGTGGCGATCGTCGGACACGGCGAACGCGGCCGCGAACTCGTGAACAAGGTTCAGGTGTCGCCCGCAAGCGGCTTTCGCGTGACCGCGATGTTCGATCCCGCCGCCATGGAGCGGCGCGATGCGAACGGCGAGAGCGAATTCGAGCGCTTCGTCGCGCGCGTGCGCGGCAACAAGGTGCGCGAGATCTGGCTGGCGCTGGCGTTGTCGGAGAGTCAGACGATTCAGCGTTTCGTGCGCGAATTCCGCAATGAGCTGATCAACATCCGTTTCATTCCCGATATGCAGAGCGTCGCGCTGTTCGACGGCGGCATGACCGATCTGATCGGCGAACCGGCGATCAATCTGATTGCGTCGCCGCTGCCGCCGCATGCGATGGTGAAGAAGGACATCTTCGACCGCTTGTTCGCCGCCGCCGCGCTGCTCGCGCTCTCGCCGCTGCTGCTGGCGATTGCCGTGGCGGTGAAGCTCTCGTCGCGCGGGCCGGTGTTCTTCCGCCAATTCCGCAAGGGCGCGGACGGCCACGCGTTCCGCATCTACAAGTTCCGCACCATGCGCGTGCATGCAGAGCAGACGGGCGTCGTCACGCAAGCGACGCGCGGCGATCCGCGCATCACGCGCGTCGGCGCTTTTCTGCGGCGCACGAGTCTCGACGAACTGCCGCAATTCATCAACGTGCTGCGCGGCGAAATGTCGGTGGTCGGACCGCGCCCGCATGCGCTCGAACACGACGAGTTCTATCAGGACGTGGTGACCGACTATATCCATCGCTATCGCATCAAGCCGGGCATTACCGGCTGGGCCCAGGTGAATGGTTATCGCGGCGAAACCGATCGCATCGAGAAGATGGAAAAGCGCGTGGAGCACGATCTTTATTACCTGCGCAACTGGTCGTTCGCGCTCGACATGCGCATCGTGATGGCGACTGTGGTGAAAGGGCTCGTCAATAGCAACGCGTATTGAACGCATATCGAACGCGATTTGAATGCGCTTTGAACGCGCTTTGAATGCGCTCAATCGAAAACCGATCGGGAGATGAACAGATGAGCAGCAGTCTCGGTGCGCAACACGGACGCGCGACTCCGCTGATTTTGCTGACTGGCCGCAACGGCCAGGTCGGCCACGAACTGATGCGCGCGCTCCAGGGGCTGGGCCGCGTGGTCGCGCCGGAGCGCCTCGGCCTCGATCTCGCCGATCCCGATTCGATCGTGCAGGTCATGCGCGATCTGCGTCCGCAAGTGGTGATCAACGCAGCCGCGTATACGGCTGTGGAGCGCGCGGAAACCGAGCGCGAATTCGCTTATCGCATCAACGCTGAAGCGCCGCATGTGATGGCGATCGAAGCGAAACGCGCGGGCGCGGTGCTGATTCATTATTCGACCGATTACGTGTTCGACGGCACCAAGACCGCGCCCTATGTCGAGAACGACACCGCGCGTCCGCTGAGCGTCTACGGCTTTTCGAAGCTGGCGGGCGAGCGCGCGATTGCGAACGTGGGCGGCCGCCATCTGATTCTGCGTACGAGCTGGGTCTATGGCCTGCGCGGCAAAAACTTCCTGCGCACGATTCTGCGGCTGGCGCAGGAGCGCGAGTCGTTCGATGTCGTGGCGGACCAGTTCGGCGCGCCGACATGGAGTGCGACGATTGCCGCGCAGACCGCGCATATCGTCGCGCAAAGTCTCGCGGCCGACGATCGCGGCGCGTGGTGGGACGAGCGCTCGGGCCTCTATCACCTGACGGCGTCGGGCTGCGCATCGTGGCACGACTTCGCCTCGACCATCGTCGAGGCAGTGGGCAGCGCGGCGGACGTGCGGCCGATCGACAGCGGCGCATGGCCGACGGCCGTGCAACGTCCCGCGAATTCCGCGCTCGATTGCAGCAAGCTCTGGCGCACCTTCGGTCTGCGCGCGCCGGAATGGGACGCCGCGCTGCGCTGCTGTCTCGACGGCGTCGCGCTGCCCCAGATCGTGGCTGCCGCGACTTGACCGACACGAGGGAACTGCTAGACATGACTCACATTGAGACCGGCGCGTGGCGCGGGGGGCGGTGCTGACGCGCGACGTGCCGCCGTAGTCGATCGTTGTGGGCAGCCGACTGTAGAGCACGCATCATGCGCGCGATTGATCTGATCGCCGTCCGGTATCGGCACAATGATTAGGATGCCGATACATATGTGAGATTGAGTCAGATCCACGATTGTGTGCTGCGCAGCACGGCCAATCGCGCCGCCGCGTTGCAACCGCAGATCTGGCTGCAACAGTTTCGGCTGCGCGCGTTCGACCTCAATCCGCTGGAAATGCTGGCGATCCGTGGCTACGTGTTTTGGAATCGCTTCGTCGGTATAGCACGCGGTTTATCAAGCACTCGTCGCGCCTCCCACACCCCTAACCCCCCGCCTTTGTGGATTGAGTAGCCAAAACCGGGGCGTTTTCCGCCGCGAGCCCATGCAGGGCCGCGTGCTCGCCTAGTCTGTATGCACAGCCACCAGGAACGTGAGCGACGTGCTCGCGCCTAATCACCTTACGAACGCGAACTTACCCATGCTGAAGGTCACCAAGGCAGTGTTTCCCGTTGCAGGTCTCGGAACCCGCTTTCTTCCCGCGACGAAGGCCAGCCCGAAGGAAATGCTGCCCGTCGTCGACAAGCCGCTGATCCAGTACGCCGTGGAAGAGGCGATGGCCGCGGGCATCACGGAGATGATCTTCGTGACGGGACGCAGCAAGCGCGCGATCGAGGATCACTTCGACAAGTCGTATGAAGTCGAGGCCGAACTCGAAGCGCGCGGCAAAGCCAAGCTGCTCGAACTCGTTCGCAGCATCAAGCCGAGTCACGTGGACTGCTTCTACGTGCGCCAGCCCGAAGCGCTCGGCCTCGGCCACGCAGTGCTGTGCGCGGAAAAACTCGTGGGCGACAACCCGTTCGCCGTGATGCTCGCCGACGATCTGCTCTACGGCCAGCCGCCCGTGATGCGTCAGATGATCGACGTGTTCGATCACTATCACAGCTCGGTGATCGGCGTGGAGGAGATTCCGCCGGAGGACACGAAGTCGTACGGCATCGTCGATGGCCGCGAATGGGGCGAGTCGATCATCAAGATCTCGGGCATCGTCGAAAAGCCCGCGCCCGAAGTCGCGCCGACGAATCTCGGCGTGGTGGGACGCTACGTGCTGAAGCCGCGCGTGTTCGCGCATCTGCGTGCGCTCAAGCCGGGCGCGGGCGGCGAATTGCAGCTGACCGATGCGATCGAGGCGCTGCTCGCCGACGAGCAGGTGCTGGCCTACAAGTATCGCGGCACGCGTTTCGATTGCGGCAGCAAGATCGGCTATCTGAAGGCGACGGTCGAATTCGCGCTGCGTCACCCGGAAGTGGCGGGCGAATTCGGTCGGTACCTCGCGACGCTGCCCGGCATCGCGCAGGCGGCCTGAAGCGCGCGAGAAGCCATAAAAAACGAGGCAGCCGCACGGCGCAGCCCACGCCGCTCAATCATGAATCACGACTCGATGTCCGAGACCACGCCTATTCTTTTTGTTGAACCCGTCGCGCGTGGCTTCCGGCTCAACGTGCTCGCCAGCGCGATTTCCGCGGTGCGCGAGCGCTCGCGCCGGCCCATTTTCATCGTGACGCGCGAGGACTTCGCCTGCAGCGAACTCGCGCGTCGCATCGCGCCGAGCTGGACCGACGTGCGCTTCGTGGCGTCGCGCCTGAATTTCGATGGCGCGAACACGAGCGTGCTCGGCGAGGACGCCGCGCAAGCCTTGCTCGATGCGGCCGAAGACGTGTTGCCGCCCGCATGGTCGGAGCAGCAGGGCGATCTCGTCCTGCTCGGCGCCGACGATTATCTCGACGCGCTCGCCATTCGCCTCGACGAAAGCGGCGGGCGTTTCGCCCACACGCGGCGCTTCGTGTTCCTCTACAACAGCGACGATTTCGTGGCGGGCGAGTTGAACGGCACCGCATCGCCGCAACTCGGCCAGGACGCCATTGAGGCGATCGACGCGATGGACGCCACGCTGCTCTCGTTCAACGAGCGGCTGCGCGGCGAGCGCATCGGCCGGCGTGCGGTGAAGGTGCTGCCCGATCCGTGGCACGGCCAGTTCGCGCCCGCGCAGCGCAAGCTCGCGCGCGACGCGTTCAAGGTGGGCGAGGACGGCTTGCTCGTGACCGTCGATGTCGACGTGCTGCTCGATATGGGCGATCTGTCGTGGGCGCCGCTCGTCGCGCGGCTGATGGAGTTGCCGGGCGTGCGTTTCGCCTTGCAGGGCAACGTGTGGGCGCTGCGCAATTCGCCGCTGCGCGAATTGATCGCGCGGCTCGGCGATCGGCTTGTCTATGCGGGCATGGTGCGCGACGCGGAGCATAACGCGAAGCTCATCGCCGCGACGGATTTGCTGCTGAGCCGGCGGCGCGATGGGCGCAACCGCTCGCGTATCGATGCACGCAGCGATTCAAGCAACGATTCAAGCAACGGCGCAAACAACATCGCGCATGCGAGCATCGCGCGGCGTGTGCGTGCCGAGTCGCTGGGCGCCGCGTTCGACCGCGACGTGATGCGTTGGCTCGTCGACAGCGTCGACGACCTGTTGTCGATTTCCGGTGTCGGCATGGCGGTGATGCGCAGCGAACTCGATCGCATCGCGCATGAACGGCTGATGCGCACCTTTGGCTTGCAATTGCGCGCGGCGCTGCGCCACGCGCATTGAAGTTTCGTGATGAACGTTTGAGCTGAAGCGTGCGTTCAGCACGATTGGTCCCGGGAAGGTCCCCCGCCTTTCCGATTTACCCGCCGCTTTCGCAAGGAGCCGGCGGGCTTTTTTTTGCGCGCTCGATTGCCGATCGGGAAGCGTCTTCGGGATTCAAAAATCCCAATAGCATTCCATATATGAAACGCACAATCGAATGTGAATCACAATTCGAGTGCACGGGTCTGCACTGAAAGGCGGAATTCCGCACCGATAAAGGCTTTACGGGAAAACCTGTAGATCGTCGCCGATAAAAATCGCACCCAATCAAAAGAGACGATCGGCAACTTTTTTGAGCCGTCGCGCCATTGCCGGTGATTTTGTCCACCCCAAGAATTTCACACATCGCCGAAGGCTTTTGAAAGCCGGATCACAGGCGACTTCTGGGGAGACAGCGCATGCAATTCATCTTGAACGGACAGCCCTTCGATTTCGACGGCGATCCGCAAACGCCCTTGCTCTGGGTGATCCGCGAAAACGCGGCGCTCACGGGCACCAAATACGGTTGCGGCATCGGCGCGTGCGGTGCGTGCACGGTGCATCTCGAAGGCGAGGCCACGCGCTCGTGCGTGTTGCCCGTTTCCGCCGTCGAAGGCCGAAGCATCACCACCATCGAAGGACTCGCGCCGGGCGTCTCGCATCCCGTGCAGCAGGCGTGGATCAAGCAGGACGTGCCGCAATGCGGCTACTGCCAGTCGGGCATGGTGATGGCCGTGGCCGCGCTGCTCAAGCAGCATCCGCATCCGAGCGATGCGCAGATCGATCAGGGCGTGACCAACCTGTGCCGCTGCGCGACCTATCACCGTATCCGCGAGGCCGTGCATGTTGCCGCCAACCTCTGAGCCTCTCGATGCACGCGCGCCGCAACGCGACAGCCGCCGCGCGTTTCTCAAGACCGGTCTCGCCATCGCGGGCTCGCTGGTGCTGCCGCTCGCGTTCGGCGAGCAGGTGCAGGCCGCTGAAGACGGCGCGCGTTTTCGCGAGATCAACGACTGGGTGCGCGTCGATCCCGACGGCCGCACGATCATCGGGCTCTCGCAGGCGGAAGTCGGGCAGGGCGTCTATACGGGCCTGCCGCAACTGCTCGCCGATGAAATGGACGCCGACTGGCGGCAAGTCAGCGTCGAGTTCGTCACGGGCCGCGACGCCTATCGCATCGCGGCGGCGAATGAACATCCGCAGCAGTTCGTGGGCGCATCGATGTCGGTGACGATGTTTCAGCAGCGTCTGCGCATCGCGGGCGCGCAGGCGCGCGAGGTGTTTCTCGCGGCGGGTGCGCGGCGGCTGAACGTGCGGCCCACGCAATGCGTGACGAAGACGGGCCGCGTGATTCATCCGCAGACGGGGCGCTCGATCGCTTATGGCGAACTGCTCGCGGACGCCGCGAAATTGCCGCTGAATCCGCAGCCGCGCCTGAAGGCCGAGTCGGCGCGCGCGCTGATCGGCCAGTCGCTGCACAAGCTCGACGTGCCCGCGAAAGTGAGCGGCGCGGCGGTGTTCGGCATCGACGTGAAGGTGCCCGGCATGCTCGCGGGCGCCGTGAAAATGGCGCCCACGCTGAACGGCAAGCCGCTGGCCGTACGCAATCGCGAGGCGGTGCGCGCGATGGCGGGCGTGGTCGAGATCGTGCAGGCGAAGGACGCCGTGATCGTGGTCGCCGACACGTACTGGCAGGCCAAAACGGCAAGCGATGCGCTCGACGTGCAATGGGATGAGAGCACGGAAAACAGCGGGAAAAACAGTGGTAAAAGCAGCGCCGCGCCTGCGGACAGCGCGACGATACTCGCGCAGCGCAAGGCCGCGTTGATGTCGACGCAAGCGGTGGTGGCCACGCGCATCGGCGACGCGCCCGCGCAATTCGCGGCCGCTGGCGAGATGCATGGCGCGTCACGCATCGTCGAAGCCGACTATCACACGCCCTATATCGTCCACGCGACGATGGAGCCCGTGAACGCCACCGTGCACGTGCGCGAGCATGAGATCGAAGTGTGGGGGCCGATCCAGGGGCAGGACAAGGTGCGCTGGGCGCTCGGCGGACTCTTCAAGCTGCTGCCCGAAAAAGTGATCGTGAACACCACGTTTCTCGGCGGCAGTTTCGGCCGCAAATACGTGCCCGATTTCGTGATTCATGCGGCGGTGGCGTCGAAGGCCGTGGGGCGTCCGGTCAAGGTGATCCGCTCGCGCGAGGACGATATCCGCCACGGTTTCTATCGCCCCGGCGTGTCGGCGCGCATGCGTGCCGTGCTCGACGCGCAGGGCTATCCGCGCGCGCTGCATCTGCGCGTGGTGGGGCAATCGCTTTACTGGTCGATCAAGCGCGATTACTTCGAAAAGGCCGGCGGCTGGGACGAGACCATGCTCGACGGTCTCTACGATCTCGGCTATGCGGTGCCGGATCTGCTCGTCGATTCGGTGAACGTCGATCAGGCGATTCCCGTGAGCTTCATGCGCAGCGTGGGCAGCACGTCGAGCATTTTCTTCCTCGAAAGTTTCGTGAACGAACTCGCGCACGCGGCGCGCATCGATCCGCTCGTTTATCGGCGCACGCTGTTGCGCGGCGATCCGCTCGCGCTGCGCGTGCTCGATCGCACGGCCGCGCGCGCGAACTGGTCGCACAAGCCTGCGCCGGGTCTCTATCGCGGCCTTGCCTATAGCCTCTACACGGGGCGCGGCGGCGCGTTTACGACCTACGTGGCGCTCGTGGCCGAATTGCGCATGGTCGACGGCAAGGCGAAGCTCGAACGCATGGTGTGCGGCATCGACTGCGGCCAGCCGATCAACCCGATGCTGATTCGCGAGATGGTCGAAGGCGGTATCGGCTTCGCGCTGACCAACACGTTCAAGAGCGAAATCACCTTCAAGGATGGCGCGGTGGTGCAGCAGAATTTCGCCGATTACCCGCTGCTCTATCTCTCGCAGATGCCGAAGATCGAAGTCGAGATAATCGACAGCGATCGCACGCCGCAAGGCTGCGGCGAGGTGGCGTTGCCGCCCGTTGCGCCCGCCGTGGCCGCCGCGCTATTCGAGGCGACGGGCACGCGCTTGCGCACGATGCCGCTCGAACAGGAATTGGTCTGATCCCTTTTTATTTCCCCACAAACCCGAAAAACAATGATCCGTATTCCTGAATGTATGGCTGCCGCCGTGGCGGCGCTGGTCGTAACGGCCGCTCACGCCGATCCCGTCATCGACGTCGCGCACGCACGCCAGATCGCCACACAGCACGCGTGCTTCGGCTGCCACGCCGTCGACAAGAAGCTCGTCGGTCCCGCGTATCGCGACGTGGCCGCGCGCTATTCGGGCAAGCCCGGCGCGGCGGCGACGCTGGTCGCGCATATCCAGAACGGCAGCACCGGCAACTGGGGCGCAGTGCCGATGCCGCCCAATGCGATCAGCGCGGGCGATGCGCAGATCGTCGCGCAATGGATTCTGGCGGGCAGCAAGTCCAACTGATTTTCCCGCACGCAGCAAGCCGGGCCGTTCACGCGGCCCGGAGTTCCCCGCAATAAATAAGTATGGCTAATTAAACGGTTCGGAGAGTGTCATGAAAAAAGTGGTGGCGGCAGTGTGTCTCGCGGGCGCCTCGGCGCTCGCGTGGGGGCAAAGCAGCGTCTCGCTGTACGGGATCGTCGATACGGGCATCGAGTTTTATAACAACGCGGCGAAAGGCGGGTCGTTCGTCGGCATGCCCACGCTCACGGGCGAGGTGCCGTCGCGCTTCGGCCTGCGCGGCCAGGAGGATCTCGGCGGCGGCTACAAGGCGTTCTTCGTGCTCGAAAACGGCTTCGCGGCCAATAGCGGCGCGCTCAACTACGGCGGCCGTCTGTTCGGGCGTCAGGCGAATCTCGGCATCAGCAGCGACTACGGCGCGATCACGCTGGGCCGCCAGATGAACATGTCGATGTACGTGCTGCTCAACGCCGACGTGATCGGCCCGTCGATCCATTCGATGGCGAGCTTCGACAGCTATCTGCCGAACGCGCGCAGCGACAACGCCGTGGGTTACCTCGGCAAATTTCACGGCGTGACAGTGGGCGGCACCTATAGCTTCGGGCGCGACGCGGCGGGTCCGGCGGGACCGTCGGCAACGAACTGCGGCGGGCAGCTGGCCGGCGACGCCGTGGCCTGCCGCCAATACACGATGATGCTCGCCTACGACAACGCGTGGGGCGGCGCGGCGGCTTCGTATGACGTGATGTACGGCGGCCCCGGCGCGACGTCGCCGCTCGTGAGCAGCGACGATACCGACAAGCGCGTGATCGTCGACGGCTACGTGAAGTTCGATTCGGGCAAGATCGGCGGCGGCTGGATCCGGCGCAACACGGCAGCGGCGGCGCACGCGCAGTCGGACCTGTTTTTCCTCGGCGCGACTTACTACGTGCGGCCCACGCTCGCGTTCGACGCCCAGGCGTTGCGCTACATTCTGCGCGAGCAATCGAGTTCGACGCTGCTGGTCGCGCGCGCGAATTATTTCATCTCGAAGCGCACGACGCTTTATGCTTCGCTGGGGTACATGATGAACAGCGCGCTCGCGGCGAACGCAGTGGCCGCCGCCGGCACGGTGACGACCGGCGCGAATCAGTTCGGCGCGATGATGGGCGTGCAGCAGCGCTTCTAATTCGCCGCTCGGGTTGACGAGGCGGCGAGGCGGCGCGCGGCGCGGCGAGAATGGGTCCGCGCCGCGCGAAGGAAATAATCAAATCGGAGAGACAGATGGCGACAGACCTGTTGAGCGCCGCGCTGGCGGATCTGCGCGCCGACGCCGTGGTGACGGGCCATTTCTCGCTCACCGCGCCGTGGGCGTTCGTCAAGCCCGCGGTCGAGGGCGCGGTGTTCCGCACCGGGTTCGGCGAGCCGTACACCATCAGCGTGGAAGGCATGGAGCCGCTGCGCGTGGAGCCCGGCGATTTCGTGCTGCTGCCGCATGGTCACGAGCACGTGCTGGCGTCGGCGCCCGGCGTCGCGCCCGAGGCGTTCGACGATCTCGTCGCGCGCGCCGGCATCCGGCCGAGCTTCGACACGCCGCTGCGCCTGAACGCGGGCGGCGGCGGCACGGTCTGCGATCTCTACACGGGCATCGTGTTTTATCGCGAGGCCCTGCGCAATCCGCTCATTTCGGTGTTGCCGCCGCTGATACACGTGCGCAAGCACGACGCGGCGCTCGGCTCCTGGCTCGCCGACACGCTGATGGCGTTCATCCGCGAATCGATGGCCTGCCAGCCCGGCTGGGCGGTCGCGGCCGCGCGTCTCGCGGACGTGCTGTTCGTGCAGTTGCTGCGCGCACATCTGGCGTCGGCGATCAGTCATACCGGCTGGCTGCGCGGCCTGATGGACCCGCAGATCGGCCGCGCGATCGCGCAGCTGCACCGGCACCCGGAGCGCGACTGGACCGTCGAATCGCTCGCGGCGACGGCGGGCATGTCGCGCTCGCGCTTTAGCGCGCGCTTCGTCGAACTGGTCGAGGAAACGCCCATCGGTCATCTGACCGCGTATCGCATGTACGTGGCGAGCGGCGCGCTGCGAGACTCGCGGCGGCGGCTCATCGAGATCGCGACCAGCGTGGGTTATGCGTCGGAAAAGGCCTTTATCCGCGCGTTCCGGCGCTGGTCGGGGATGGCGCCCAAACAGTACGCGCGCAATCAGCGCAATCAACGCGATGCGGCGGACGCGGCGGCTGTGGCGGTCGCGTCGCGAACCTGATACGGTGGCTCGCGCAGAAAGTATGGATGCCGAAATATTACGCGTGCAGCGCCGTGACCGCCGCGAACAACGGCGTGCGCGTGCCGGAGACGATACGCATCGAGGCCGCGAAAACGCGCGAGGCCGCGAGCGAAGGCGCACACGTGTGCGCCTGAATCGAGCTTAAGGCGCGGGCGCAGGCATGAACGTGAACGACGGCGTGGCGACGAATTTATCGGCGGTCTCGCCCGAGAACATCTGCCCGGAATCGATCGTGAGCTTCATCACCGGCGCGCCGGGTTTCAGGTCGAGCTTGCGCAGCGAAACCCAGAACGTGTCGGGGCGCGTGGCCGAATCGAAGTAGTAGACGAGGTCGGTCTGATCGGCCACCGTGCGCCAGATCGTCGAGGAAAGATTGGGCGTTTCCGGCGTGCGGATGCCGAGCGGCACGCTCACCGAACGCATCACGCTCATCACGCTCGCGACCTGCTGGTACGCGCCGTTCTGCTGCGGCACGCCCGCCATGTAGTTCGGATCGGGGCTCTTGGGAATCGCGTCGAGCAGGAACGAGGCGCGCACGAAGCGGTCGGCGGCGCGGTTCGTGCCCGGCAGGAAGCTCAGTCCGCCAATGCCTTTCCAGTACGTGTCGAGCGCGAGCTGTTCGCTGTAGATCGGCGAGTTCGTCATGATCTTGTAGGCCTTGCCGTGATGGATCACGAGCTTGCCGTCGAGATATTCGAGGATCGCCGAGTCGCCGCTTGCGTCGGAGAGCGAGAGGTGGATCGAGATCGGTTTGCCGTTGGGCAGCGGCGGCGCGATGATCTGGAACGGCTCCTTGGCGAGCGCCTCGACGGCTTCGTTCACGCTCGCGTAGCGGTCGAGCACGTATTGCGCCCACAGGCTGATCGCCATCGGCGGGCGGCCCGAGTTCGGCTTGCCGTAGTCGGTTTCCGCGAGATAGAGCGCGTTGGCGACGAGGCCGCGCTCGTTCATGCCGTCCACGCTGCCGATGTCGTAGCCCGACACCACCACGCTGCCGTATTTCGAACGCCAGCGCGGCGACTTCGGGCCTGCCTCGCCGGTGCGCTCGATGCCCGCCGGAAACACCCAGAGATTCGAGCGCATGTCCTCCGACCAGTCCATCGAGCGGCCCGTGATGACGAGCCCGCTGTCGCCGACGTAGAGCGCTCGCGTGCAGGCTTCGGCGAGCGGCGAGAGCGCGAAGGCCGTGCAGGCGAGCGCGGCGGCGGCGGCGAGCGCGGCGACGGGATTCGGGGCGCGAGGCTTGAGGCGCGGCCTGGCGCCGGACGATGGCGAAGCGATAAAGCGTGAAGTGAAACGGGACATGATGGCGCGCTCCAGAAGCGTGACGTACCCGGGCAGAAGCGGAACGAAAGCAGCACGAAAGCCGTACGGATGCTGGGGAAAACGCCTGGATCATGCCACGCAAAGGACATCGCGCGCGTCGTGCGTGCGCAGGCGAGAGGCGCGCCATGCCGTTGCGCGAGCACCGTTGCCCGGCTGATCGGCGTCGATCGCGCATCGATTACGCGTTGATCGCCATTGATCGCGTATCGCGGCCCGACCCGCAGCGCGATCCGCGACCCGATCCGCATCTGTGAATCGAAGTTAAAGATGCCTTGAGTTTGGAGGCGGTTGCAAAGCGCCAGCGTGTGTAGAGTCGTTTCCACACTATTCGAATCACGCGGAGACGCACACCATGAAGACGTATCGCATCGCAACCATTCCCGGCGACGGCATTGGCAAGGAGGTCGTGCCCGCGGGCAAGCAGGTGCTGGAGGCGCTCGCGCGCACGCATCGCGGCCACGCAGGCGAAGGCGCCTTCGCCTTCGAGTTCGAGGACTTCGACTGGGGCGCCGATTATTACCGCGCCCACGGCGTGATGATGCCCGCCGACGGCCTCGACCGCATCCGCGACAAGGACGCCATTCTGTTCGGCTCGGCGGGCGACCCCGACGTGCCCGATCACATCACGCTCTGGGGCCTGCGCCTGAAGATCTGCCAGGGCTTCGACCAGTACGCGAACGTGCGCCCGACGCGCATCCTGCCCGGCATCGACGCGCCGCTCAAGCGCTGCGGCCCCGACGACCTGAACTGGGTGATCGTGCGCGAAAACTCCGAGGGCGAATACGCGGGCGTGGGCGGACGCGTGCATCAGGGCCATCCGATCGAGGCGGCCACCGACGTGTCGATCCTCACGCGCGCGGGCGTCGAGCGCATCATGCGCTTCGCGTTCCGGCTCGCGCAGTCGCGTCCGCGCAAGTTGCTCACGGTGATCACCAAGAGCAACGCGCAGCGCCACGCGATGGTGATGTGGGACGAGATCGCGCATCAGATCGCCGCCGAATTCCCGGACGTGAAGTGGGACAAGGAACTCGTCGATGCCGCCACGGCGCGCATGGTCAATCGCCCCGCGACGCTCGACACCATCGTCGCCACCAATCTGCACGCCGACATTCTGAGCGACCTCGCCGCCGCGCTCGCGGGCAGCCTCGGCATCGCGCCGACCGGCAATATCGATCCCGAGCACCGCTATCCGTCGATGTTCGAGCCGATTCACGGTTCGGCCTTCGACATCATGGGCAAGGGCCTCGCGAATCCGGTCGGCACGTTCTGGTCGGTCGTGATGCTGCTCGAACATCTGGGCGAGCAGGCGGCCGCGCAACAGGTCATGCATGCGATCGAACAGGTGACCGCCGATCCCGCGCTGCATACCGGCGACCTGGGCGGCAAGGCCACCACGAAGCAGGTGACCGACGCCGTATGCGCGCTGATCGAAAAGGTGGCGATGGCGGCGTGAAATAACGCCCATTCAGAGCTTGAATTCAGCGCTCAAATTCAGCGCCTGACGGCGCGCGCCCATTAAATCGATCATACGCGCGCGCCGATTCAAAAAACGCGGTGCATCACACGCGCCGCGCCTCCAAGGAGGAGACACATGCAACGCGATCTCGAAGCACGCGTGTCGAGCAAACTCATGTGGCGCATCATTCCGTTCGTGATGCTGCTGTATTTCGTGAGCTTTCTCGATCGCGTCAACGTGGGTTTTGCTGCGATGTCGATGAACAAGGCCATCGGCCTGTCGTCGGCGGCGTTCGGTCTGGGCGGCGGCCTGTTCTTCATCGGCTACTTTCTGTTCGAGGTGCCGTCCAATCTCATCCTGCACCGCGTGGGCGCGCGCATCTGGATCGCGCGCGTGATGGTGACGTGGGGCATCGTGAGCGCCGCCTCCGCATTCGTTAGCGGTCCTGCGAGTTTTTACACGCTGCGCTTCCTGCTCGGCGTGGCGGAAGCGGGCTTCTTTCCCGGCATCATCCTGTATCTGAGCCAGTGGTTCCCGACGCGTCAGCGCGCCGTGGCCGCCGCATGGTTCATGGCCGCCGCGCCCATTTCGACGGCGATCGGTTCGCCGCTCTCGGGCGCGATCATGCAGCTCAAGCCGATGTTCGGTCTCGCGGACTGGCAGATGCTCTACGTGCTCGAAGCGCTGCCGGCGGTCGTGCTCGGCTTCGCGGTGCTGCGTTTCCTGACCGATGCGCCCGCGAAGGCCGCGTGGCTCGACGCCGACGAAAAGGCCTGGCTCATCCGCAAGCTCGACGACGAGGCGAGCGCGCGCCACGCGCAGCACGGCCACACCGGCGCGCTGGCGGCGCTCGCGAATCCGCGCGTGCTCGCGCTGGCGCTGATTTACTTCGGCACCTCGGCGGGGCTCTATACGCTCGGCATCTGGGCGCCGCTGATCGTGCGTCAGTTCGGCTACAGCCCGCTCGAAACCGGTCTGCTCACGGGCATTCCGAGCGTGGCCGCCGTGGTGGCGATGGTGTGGTGGGCGCGCCATTCGGATCGCAAGCAGGAGCGCACGTGGCATGTGGTGCTGCCGTGTCTGCTCGCTTGCGTGGGCTTTGTGCTGGCGGCGGGCGCGAACGGCACGGTCGCGATCGTGGCGGCGCTGGTGCTGGCGAACGTGGGCATCAGCGCGGCCAAGGCGCCGCTCTGGGCGATGCCGAGCGCGTTCCTCTCCGGCGCGGGCGCGGCGGCGGGTATCGCGATGATCAATTCGCTCGGCAATCTGGGCGGTTTCGTCGGGCCGTCGGTGATCGGCTGGCTCAAGCAGAGCACGGGCAGTTACGGCGCGGGGCTCTATGTGGTGGCGGGCACGCTGGCGGTGTCGGCGGCGGTCACGCTGCTGCTCGGACGCAAGGCGCGCGCGGAATCCTTACGGCATTCGGTTCAGAGTCCGAACTAATTTTTGCGGATGATTGATGGAGCATGAACAAGGCGGGGCGTGTTGTGAGACACGCCCCGCCTCCTGCTTTCTTGTGCTTATTTCGCGCGGCTGCGCGTGGTTTTCTTCGCGGCGCTCGCGCGCGGCGCTTCCTTCGCGGCCGGCGCCGCGCCGCCGTTAAGGTCTTCGATCCACGACAGCGCGTCGGCATACGCGAGGAACTGGCGCAGATAGCCGGGCGACAGTTCGCGCATCAGCAGCAGCGCGCGATGCACGAGGCTGCTGGAATTCAGCGGGCCCGCGTTCTTCGGCACCTGGTCGAGCGACTGCTGCACCTGCTGATCCGCGCTGAGTTTCGACCAGACGTCGCGGAAATAATCGAGCAGGTCGGCGGGCGGGCCGTTGCGCGCGTCGCGAGACGCGTCGGCCGCGAGCGAGGCCAACGCGCGCTGCGGATCGGCGGCGCAAACATCGTCGGCGCGCGCGTGCTGCGAGGCAGCCTGTTCGACCTTGGCCGCGTAGTCGGCGATCAGCGTATCGATGCGCGCGTCGAGCACGGTGCGCGCCGCGCCTTCATGTGCGCTCGCGCGTTTTTCGAGTGCGTCGATCAGCGCATAACGCACGGTGTCGAGCCGGTCCGCGCCTTGCTCGCGCCACGCATCGAGCGTCGTGCGCGCGGACGCGACGATGGGCGTGCCGTCACTCATGAACTTTCGCCGCGGGCGCGGCGGAGCTGGCCGGACGCGGCACGGCGGCGATTTCCACGCGTCGGTTCTTCGCGCGGCCCGCTTCGTCGGCGTTCGAGCTGACGGGCTGCTCGGAGCCGAACGCCGCCGCGAACACCGAACGCGCGGGCACGCCCGCGTCGATGAACGCGCGCGTCACCGTCAAGGCGCGCTCGGCGGACAGTTCCCAGTTATCGGCGAAGCGGTGATTGCCCGCGTGCACCTGCTGGTCGTCGGCGAAACCGCTGACCATCAGGATCTGGTCGCGGTCGCGCAGATACGCGGCGAGCGGCCCCGCGAGACTCTTGAGCAGCTCGCGGCCCTCGGGCTGCAGCTGATCGGAGTTCAGCGCGAACAGCACGTTGCCGCTGATGCCGATGCGTCCGTTCACGAGCGTCACGCGTCCGGCCGCGAGCGGCCCGGCGAGCGCCTGTTCGAGCGTCTTGCGGCGCTGCGTTTCGATCTGCCGCTGCTTGACCTCGCTGGCGAGCTTCGACGACGCTTCGAGCTGCATGCCGATCACGCCCACGAGGATCAGCACGAACGCGCCCAGCAGCGCCGCCATCAAGTCGCCGAACGCGGCCCAGACCGGCGCGGTCGGCTCCGCGCCGCCGTCGATCTCGTCGTTCATGCGGCTTCAGCTCCTGCCTGAAGGCTCAGGCGCTGCAGGTTCTCGACGATCTGCTTCTGCGAGAGCAGGCTCAGATCGATTACTTCCTTCGCCTGCGCGACGTAGTAGGCGAGCTGGTCGTCGCTGCGCGCGAGCGACTTGTCGAGCGCGGTTTCGATGCGCTGGAGCTGCGTCGTCAGCTTGTCGTTCGATTCGCCGAAGTGCTGCACGGCCTGGCCGAACGCGTCGCCGAGGCTCGCCATTTCGACGGCGCTGCCCGTGACCTGGGCCGCCGCGCCTTCGAGCGTCTGCGCGCCGGTTTCGACCTGCTGGTCGAAGCGCGCGCCCACGCGTTCCATGAGGCCCGACGAGGTTTGCACGAGCGCGTCGATGGCGGTGCGCTGCTCGGTGCTCGCGTGGTTCACGGCGTCGAGCAGCGTGGTGACGGTGGCGAGCAGGCGGCCGCGCTCCTCGAGCATCGCGGTGTCCTGCACCATGCTCTCGGAGAGCTTCTGGCGCAGTTCGGCGACGACTTCGGCGGCCACGCGCGGTGCTTCCGACGCGGCTGCGACGAGGCGTGCGATTTCGGCGATGGTGCCGTTCGCATGCGTTTCGGTTTGCGTGGCGATGTCGGTGGCGGTTTGAGCGAGCGCGTCGCAGATCGCCTGCTGGCGTTCCGTGGCGTGCGTGCTCGCGCGCTCCCAGGCGGCGGCGTTCGCATCGACGAGGCGCGCGATTTCGGCGAGCGTGCCGTTGGCGTGCGATTCGGTTTGCGTGGCGATATCGTTCGCGGTTTTGGCGAACGCGTCGCAAATGAATTGTTGGCGTTCAGCCGCTTGCGTGCTGGCGGCTTGCCATGCGTTCGCGTTCGCTTCAGCGGC
>NZ_CAJZAR010000045.1:72974-73215 GCF_914484835.1 Paraburkholderia tropica | reverse complement strand
TGCGATTCGGTTTGCGTGGCGATATCGTTCGCGGTTTTCGCCAAAGCGTCGCAAATGAATTGCTGACGTTCAGCGGCTTGCGTGCTCGCCGCTTGCCATGCGTTCGCATTCGCTTCAGCGGCACGTGCGATTTCGGCAATCGTGCCGCTCGCATGCGCTTCGGTTTGTGTAGCGATATCGTTCGCGGTTTTCGCGAGCGCGTCGCAAATGAATTGCTGACGCTCAGCGGCTTGCGTGCTCG
>NZ_CAJZAR010000045.1:159-72964 GCF_914484835.1 Paraburkholderia tropica | reverse complement strand
TCGCATTCGCTTCAGCGGCGCGTGCGATTTCGGCAATCGTCCCGCTCGCATGCGCTTCAGTTTGCGTGGCGATATCGTTCGCGGTTTTCGCAAGCGCATCGCAAATGAACTGCTGACGCTCAGCCGCCTGCGTGCTCGCCGTCTGCCACGCCTGCGAAGCGGCCTGCGCCGTGCGCGTGATTTCGGCGATCGTGCTGTTCGTATGCGCCTCGGCGTGCGCGGCGATATCGCCTGCGGTCTTCGCGAGCGCGTCGTACACGGCCTGCTGCTTGTCCGCCGCCTGCGCGCTCGCCGCTTGCCACGCAGCGGAAGCCGACTCGGCCGCGCGCGCGATTTCGGCGATGGCGCTGTTCGCGTGCGTGCCCGTTTGCGCGGCGATCGCGTTCGCGGTCTGTTCGAGCGTCGCGCAGATCGCTTGCTGATGCTGCGTCGCCTGCGCGCTGGCCGTCTGCCATTCGTCGCGCAGCGTCGCGCCCATCGCGCCGAGCGTGTCGGTCCACGCCGCGAGACGCGTCTCGTCGCGCGCGACCAGTTGCGTTTGCAGTTCGGCGTGCGCGTCGTTGACGGCGCGCAGCAGCGCCGCCGCGTGCTGTTCGAAGGTCGCGGCCGCCTGCGTGAGCGCCTGCTGGTTGTCGCCCGCGAGCTTTTCGCCCGCGCGCTCCTGACGCGCGAGCGCGTCGTGCCAGGCCTGCGAGACTTCGGCGTTCGCGCTTGCGTGACGCGTCGTCACGTCTTGCAGCAGGCTCGCTGAACGCGTCTCGAAGCTCGCGTTGAAGCGCTCCAGCGCGTCGTGCAGATCGCGCGCGAGCGTTTCGCCCGAGCGTCGCTGATCCGCGAGCGCATCGGTCCAGATGCCGGCGACGCGCGCCGTGTTGGCTTCGAAGCCCGCCGTGAGGCCGTCGAGCTGGCGCTCGACCGCTTGCGTGAGCGTGCCGTGCAGCGCGGCGCTTTCGCGCGCGAGACCGGCCATCGTCGCTTCCACGACCGGCGCGAACGCCTGGCCCGCGGCGCGCGCGCTTTCGGCCGCGCTCGACTTCAGCGCTTCGCCAACCGACGCCGCGAGACGCGTGTAGGTCGCTTCGGCGCTGCCGAGGAAGGCCTGCTGGCTCGCGAGCTGACGCTCGCCCTGCGCGCTGCCCTGGCGTTCGATGGCCTGCATCATCGCGTCGAGGCGTTCGACGAGTGCGGGCATCGCTTCGGCCTGGCGCTGCATCAGCGCGAAATTGGCCTCGCGCTGATGCGCGTGCGAGAAGGGGCGCAGCGCGGTGGCGACCTGCGCGTCGAGGCGCTGGGCGGCTTCGATGCGCTCGCGTCGGCACAGCGCGGAGAGCAGGCCGAGCATCGCCGAGCTGGCCACGCCCGCGATCGAGGTGCCGAACGCGAAGCCGAGGCCGCGGATCGGCGCGGACAGCGCGGCGCGGATGGCGTCGAGATCGGTGGCGCCGTCGAGCGCCGCACCGGTGCCGCGCAGCGTGTTCACCATGCCGAGCAGCGTGCCGAGCATGCCGAGCAGCACCAGCATGCCGACCAGGTAAGGCGTGAGCGACGGGCCGGGCAGCGCGGCGCGCTCGCCTTCGACGCGCGCGCGCACGGCGCTGCGCAGGCTCGGATGCAGCGTGTCGAGCCAGCCGCCGAGCGAGGCGGGCGGCTTCGCGAGGCCGCTGACGGCCTGGGCGAGCGTCGCGGTGGCCTTGCGGTAGCGATGCAGTTCGAGCGCACCGCCCACGTAGAAGGCGCCGATCAGCACGGTGACGGCGAGCGCGGGCGTGTTCGTGGCGGCGTAGCCGGCGGCGATCCAGCACACTGCGGCGAGACCGGCGAGGAAAACAACGAGATCGATTCGAAGTCTGGACATAGTGGTTGGGTTAGCGGGCGCGAAGGGCCGCGATGAGTCCTTCGACCGGTTGAAACCGAACATCCAGTTCGGCGAGCAATACGCTCTGCATATCCTTGCGGAACGCGTCGAGCCAGGCTTGCGGGCCGGGCGCGGCGCGCGCGGCGGGCGGCCTGGCGGGCGATTCAGCGGCGGCTTTCGCCGGGGTTGCCGCGTTTTCTGCGGCTTGCGCGGCTTGTGCTGATTGCGCTGGCTGGGCCACGGTTTGCGGCGCAGGCTGGGCTTCCTGTGCTTCCTTGGCGTCCTGTGCTTCTGGTGCCGCCTTCACTTCTGCGGCTTCTGCGGCTTGCGCGGCCTCGGCTTCGGCCTGTGCCGCCTTCGCCGCCTTGCGCAGACGCTCGAAATGCGCGCCCAGCAGGCCCGGCACCGTGCCGAGCAGGCTGCGTTCGCGCGCGGCGAGCGAGCGCTCCATGGCGGCGTCGAGCGTCGCGAGCTTCGCCATCGGCGCCGATTGCGCGGCGAGGCGGCTGCGCAGCCGCGCGCGCAGGTCGCCGATATCGCTCTCCATCTTCTGCTGCAGCGTGAGGTAGCACTGGCGATAGAGCGCGAAATCGGCGTCCATTTCGGGCGTGTCCGGCGCTTGCGCGATCTGCGTGCGCGAATGCGCGAGCGCGGCGCCGCGCAGCGCGCGCTTTGCGGGCGCGAGCAGGGCGTCGCAGGCAATCGCCTTCGAGAGCGCGGAACGCAGTTCGAGACCGCGCTGCGCCTCGTCGGCGCCGTTCGTGCGAGCGCCCGCGGCCGCCGCCGCCGTTGTCGCGGCGGGCGCGGACAGCACCGTCGAGAGCGCGATCGCGTCGGTCCAGCCGAGCCATTGGCTCAGCCGGTCCGCGAGCGGCTGCTCCGACGCGAGCACCTCGGTTTCACCGAGACGCGCCAGAATGCGAACGAGGGCCGGACCGCTCAGCGACGTGCGCTTAGCCGGTCCTTGCGGGGGAGGGACCATACCACAACAGGCAAAAAAGGCAGCAGTTTACACGGCGACGCGCCGGGCTTCGCGGTTTTGCGTGCGCGCGCGTGGCGAGCACTTCGCCTCTGCGCGCTAAACTGCTGTTTTTGCGGGCTTTCGGCGCTGTCAAGTCCGTAAAGTCCGTAGCGCGGGTTGGGCCGGTTTGCGCGGGCCGGGCTGGACCCGCATTCGGCCCCCCATTCAACCCGCATCCGTCCCTGTCGGGCGGCATCGAACAGGAGACTTTCGTGGCGTTTTCCAGTCTGAGCGCGTTTGCGCTGGCCCTGGCCTTGATCGCGGGCATGCCGGGACCGAGCGTGGCGGCGCTCGTCGCGCGCGTGCTGACGAGCGGTTTTCGCGATGTGCTGCCGTTTCTGGCGGCGATGTGGATCGGCGAGGCGATCTGGCTGACCTGCGCGGTGGCCGGGCTCGCGGCGCTCGCGCAGACCTTCGCGCTGGGCTTTCTGGCGCTCAAGATCGCGGGCGTGGGCTATCTGCTGTTTCTCGCCGTGAAGATGTGGCGCGCGCCCGCCGAGCTTCAGGCTGAGAGCTTGCCGGAAAGGCGCTCGCCGCTGCGCATGTTCCTCGCGGGCATGGCGGTGACGCTGGGCAATCCGAAAATCATGATTTTCTATATGGCGCTGCTGCCGACCATGGTCGATCTCTCGCGCGTCGGCGTGCTCGCCTGGTCGGAACTGGTGCTCACGATGCTCGCGGTGCTGATCGCCATCGACCTGAGCTGGGCGCTGTTCGCCACGCGCGCACGCCGCCTGCTCACGAGCCGCCGCATGGTGCGCACCGCCAATCGCGGCAGCGCGCTCGCGATGGCGGGCGCAGCGGTGACGATCGCGGCGAAGTAGGGGCGCCGCGCGCGTCTCTTTCCCTCACCCCTTCGTCGCCCCAAACGTCAGCCCGGCCACGAAGTGCTTCTGCATCGCGAAGAACATCGCCACCGAAGGCAGCGCCGCGAGGATCGAGCCCGCCGACACCAGATTCCACGCCGTCGTCCATTGCCCCTTGAGCGCGGCTACGCCAACGGTGATCGGCGCGGCGTCGTCGCCTTGCGTGAGGCACAGCGCCCAGAAGTAGTCGTTCCAGACGAACGTGAACACCAGAATGCCGAGCGCGGCGAGCGCGGGGCGGATCAGCGGCAGGATGATGCGGAAGAACACGGTCCATTCGTTCGCGCCTTCGATGCGGGCCGCCTCCACCAGTTCGAACGGCAACTGCTTGATGAAGTTGCGCAGAAACAGCGCGCAAAAGCCGGTCTGAAACGACAGGTGAAACAGAATCAGCCCGCCCACGCTGTTATAGAGCCCGAGCTTGAGCGTGAGGTCGCGCACCGGAATCATCAGCACCTGAATCGGCACGAAATTGCCCGCGACGAAGGTCGCGAACAGCGCCGAATTGCCCGGAAAGCGATAGATCGCGAGCGCGAAACCGGCCATCGCCGCGAGCGCGATCGCGCAGACCACCGAAGGCACGGTGATCAGCACGCTGTTCCAGAAGTAATGCAGCATCGGCGAGGCGGTGAGCGCCTCGCGATAGTTGTCGAACATCGCGAAGTGCCTGGGCCAGCCCCAGTAATTGCCTTCGTTGAGTTCGTCGGTGGAGCGCACGGAGGTCATCAGCACGGCGAGCATCGGCAGCAGCCAGATGACGAGCGCGATCGGCAGCGAGAGCTTGTAGAGCCGGCGCGGCGCGGGCTTCCATTTGTCGACGGGAATCGGAAACATGAGCGTGTCCTCGGTTTGGCTCGATCAGTGCTCGTTGCGCAGCAGACGGCGCAGGTGATAGACGATATAGAGCAGCATGATCGCGAACAGCACGACGGCGATCGCGGCGGAATAGCCGAGCCGGTAATACTTGATGGCCTGGTCGTACATGTAGTACGCGAGCACCGTGGAGCTTTCGAACGGGCCACCGCCCGTCATCACGGAGATCAGGTCGAAGCTGCGCAGCGCGCCGATGATCGTCACCACCACGGCCATGAAGGTCGTGGGCCGCAGTTGCGGCAGGATCACGTGCCACAGCAGCGACCAGCCCTTCGCGCCTTCCATGCGCGCGGCTTCGATCTGCTCGCTGTTGAGCGTCGTGAGGCCCGTGAGGTAAAGAATCATGCAGTAGGCCGTCTGCGGCCACAGCGCCGCGAAGATGATGCCCGGCGTGGCGTAATGCGGATCGCCCAGCACGGGAACGCCGTGGCCGAGCAGCAGCGCGAGCAGGCCGAAGGTGGGATCGTAGAACCACGAATACACGAGGCCGACCACCACGCCAGAGAGCACGAACGGCGCGAAGAACAGCGACTTGACGAGGCGGATGCCCGGCACCGCCTGGTTCAGATAGAGCGCGATGGCGAGACCCATCGGCGGCGCAAGCAGAAAGAACGCGAGCCAGATGACGTTGTTTTTCAGCGCGGTATAAAACGTGGGCGCGTGAAAGAGTTCGATGTAATTGGCGAGGCCGACGAAACTCGCGTCGCTCATGCCGTCCCAGTTGTAGAACGAGAGACGGATGGTCGAGAGAATCGGCCAGACCACGTAGATCGCGACCATGATGCAGGCGGGCGCGAGAAAGAGGCACGCGGCGCGGCGCTGGCGGCGCGCGGTCGGCGAGATGCGGCGGGGCGGGCGGCTGGCCAGCGCGGCGCGCGGCGCGTTCGCGTGGCCGTTGCTCGATGCACCCGATGGGCCGGACGCGTTGGGCGTGTCGTGCGAGGCACGGATCGTTGAAGTCACGGGGCGAACCACCTCAAACCTCCAGAGCGAATCATGAGGCGGCGCGCGCGTCATGCGTCCATCGCATGTCCGTCGCGCGCGCCGCCGCCATTGAAGCTTACTTCTTGTAGATACGCTTGCGCGCGTCTTCGAGCTGCGCCAGGACCGAATCGATCTTCGTGGGATCGGCCATGAACTGCTGCATGCCCTTCATGCCTTCGTCGGCCATTTCCTTGGTCATGTCGCGGTCGTAGAACTGCGCGATGCCGCCCTTCGTGTTCGCGAGAATCTGGAAGCCGATCTTCGAGATCGCGTCTTCCGGTTCCGGCGACTTGCTGTTGGCCGACAACGAACCGAGACCCTTGGCGAGCTGCGCGCCCACTTCAGGCGTTTCCGCGAAGGCGAGGAACGCGTGCGCGTCGGCCTTGTTCTTCGCCTTGGCCGGAATATGCAGCGATTCGACCGGACCGTCTTCGGCCGTCGGCACATTCGCGTCGATGATCGGGAACTGGAAATAGCCCATCTGCTGCTTCACCGCGGGGCTGAAACCGCCCGTGATGAAGGTGCCCATCAGCATCATCGCGGCCTTGCCCTGGAACAGGAACGGCTGCGCGGCGTCGAGATCGTAGGACAGCGAATTATCGATGAAATAGCCCGCGTCGATCAGCTGCTTCCACGTCGTGTAGACCTTCTTCACGCGCGGGTCGGTGTACGGCACTTCGCCGGCCATGAGCTGCTGGTGGAACTTGTTGCCGTTCAGGCGCAGGTCGAGATAATCGAACCAGCCCGCGAGCGTCCAGGCATCGCGTCCGCCCACGGCGATCGGCGTGATGCCGGCGGCCTTGAGCTTCTTGCAGTCGTCGAGAAACTCGTTCCAGGTCTTCGGCTCGTTCGCGATGCCGACCTTCTGGAACAGGTCCTTACGATAGAACATGCCCCACGAGTAATAGACCGTCGGCGCGGCGTACTGCTTGCCGTTGTACGTCGACGATTCCTTCGTCGATGCGTACATCGTGTCCCAGCCGTTCTTCTGCCAGTCGCCGCTCAGGTCTTCGAACAGGCCGCGCTTCGCGTAGAAGGCCATGCGCTCGCCGTTGTGCCAGTTCACGATGTCGGGCGGCGCGGTCGTGAGCCAGTTCGGCAGCTGCACCTTGTACGCTTCCTCGTCGACGAACGACACCTTCACGTCCGTGCCGGGGTGCGTCTTCTTGAACTCGTCGATCACCTGGGTCCACACGGCGCGCTGGCTCGCGCCCTTGAACGCGATATTCACTTCGAGCGTGCCGGCTTGCGCCGGGGTCGCGAGCGCGCCCGTGAACGCCGCTGCCGCGAGCGCGACGGCGACGAACAGGGTGCGGGGTTGCATGGTCATGGCCTGTCTCCTTGGTTTTACGTCGTTGTCAGTGTTGCCGGTTATAGGTCGATTATGTTGCACTGATAGTGCGTTCAGGATGCGATGCGATACGCGGATACGCCTTGCGGGCCGACCGCGCGCGTGCCGATCACGAAAGCATTGTCGGGCACCGACGCGTCGATCGTATGCGTGCCGGGACCGTAGTTGAAGACCCAGGCGAGGCCGCCGCGACGGCTCACGCGCACGGCGTCGCCGAGCGGCGCGGCGTCGAGCCCCGCCTCCGCTGCGATGCGCGCGAACAGCGCCTGCGTGGCCGCTTCGTCGAACAGGCTCGCGAGATAGTGCGCCGCGCCGTGCTTCACGTAAGCGGGATGGCCGTCGGCGAAACGCGCGCGGACTTCGCTCGCGCTGTCCTTGCTGGCGTCGTTCAGTTCGATCAGGTCGCGCCAATGACGCGCGTGGCCGGTCTGCGTGCCGAATTCGACCGGCTCGGTCACGTTGGGACGCAGCGATTCCACGCGCCAGACGCGCACCGGCAAGAGCGACGCGAGCGGGCCCGGCGGCAGGTTGGCCGGAATCTGCAGATCGACGGTCTTCGAACCGGTGCGCGGACCGATGATCGCCTGCGCGCCCGATTGCGCGAGCCGCTGCGCGAAGTCGTCGGGCACGACGGGCAAGGGCGGCACGACCACGAGTTTGTAGCCGTCGAGCGGCGCATGGACGGAGACGATATCGACGTCGAAACCGAGCGAGCGCAGCGCCGAGTAATACTCCACGGCGAAGCGCGGATAGTGAAAGTCCGCGCCTTGCGGATGCACTTCGAACAGCCACTTCGCCTCGTAGTCGAACACGAGCGCGACGGGCGTTTTGACCTGCGCATTGGCATCGCTTGCTGAATCGGCGAGCACCTTGCGGATTTCCTCGGCCACTTGCGCGGCTTCGCTGCCGCCGATATCGAGGCGATTGTCCGGCGTGTTCAGGCCTGCGTGCATCTGTTCCTGCGCGAACGGCGCCTGACGCCAGCGGAAATACGACACACAGCCCGCGCCGTGTGCGAACGCTTCCCAGCTCCACAGACGCACCATGCCCGGCAGCGGCGCGGGATTCCATTGCGCCCAGTTGACGGGGCCGGGCTGCTGCTCCATCACCCAGAACGGCAGCTTCGACATGCCGCGATACACATCGTGATTGAACGACGCGAAGTCGGGATGGCCCGTGCGCAGATAACGCGCCTTCACTTCAGGGGCGTACCACTGTTCTTCGAGCGCGCCGAGCGGATAGCTGTCCCACGCGGCCACGTCGAGATCGGCGGCGACCTTGTAGTGATCGAACTCCGTGAACAGCTGCATGAAGTTGTGCGCGGTCGGACGGCCCGGCGAATGCGCGCGGATGATGTCCACCTGCATGCGGTTGTAGCGCTGCACTTCGTCGGAGGCGAAGCGGCGATAGTCGAGCCGGTGCGAGGGATGCGCTTCCGTGACGGTGCCGACGGGCGCGTCGATTTCGTCGAAGCTGCGGTACTCCATGCTCCAGAACACCGCGCCCCACGCGGTATTGAGCGCGCCGATGCTGCCGTAACGCGCCTTGAGCCATTCGCGGAAGCGCTTCACGGCGGCGGGCGAATAGCTGACGACGGTGTTGTGGCAGCCGTATTCGTTATCGGTTTGCCAGTAGGCGACGGCGGGGTGCTGGCCGTAGCGTTGCGCGAGCACTTCGCAGATGCGCTTCGACGCTTCGTAATACTCGGGCGACGAAAAATCATAGTGGCGGCGCGAGCCGAACGCGCGCACGCGGCCATCCGCGCCCACGGGCAGAATCTCGGGATGGCGGTCGATCAGCCACTTCGGCGGCGTGGCCGTGGGCGTGCACATCACCACTTTCAGGCCCGCGTTGCCGAGCGTATCGACGGCGCGGTCGAGCCAGGCCCAGTCGTATTCGCCGGGCGACGGCTCCATGCGGCTCCACGCGAATTCGGCGATGCGCACCTGCTCGATGCCGAGCGCCTTCATGCGCGCGGCGTCGTCCTTCCACATCGCTTCCTGCCAGTGCTCGGGGTAGTAGCAAACTCCAAGACGCATTGCGGTGTCCTCTTTCGTTGGGTTCGCGCGCGAACGTGGACGCGCGCGGGGATTCAGGCGTGGGTTTCGACGGTGTCGAGCGGCGCGACGGCGAAGCCGTCCTCCGCGAACAGATGGCAGAGCGCGGCGTTCGCACGGAAATGCGCGCTGTCGCCGGAGCCGAGCAGCGCGTCGCCCGGCGCCTTGGCGATCAGCACCGTGCCGCCGGGCTGGTCCAGATGCACGTAGCTGTGCTCGCCGAGCGCTTCCACGAGCGTGACCTTGCGCGTGAGCGCGAGCGTGTTCGGTACGCTCTGTGCCGCGCCTTCTTGCACGGGTTCGAGATGCTCGGGCCGCACGCCGAGCGTGACCGGCGCGCCCACCGCAAGCGCCGCGCCCTGACGCGGCAGCGTGAGCGTTTCGCCGCTGCCGTCGAGCTGGATGCTCACGCCGTTCGTGTCGATGGCGGTCACCGTCGCGGGCAGGAAATTCATGCGCGGCGAGCCGATAAAGCCCGCCACGAAGCGGCTTGCAGGGCGGTGATACAGATCGAGCGGCGCGCCAACCTGGGCGATGCTGCCATATCGTTCGGTATCCTTACCGCTGTGCAGAAGGACGATCTTGTCGGCGAGCGTCATCGCCTCGATCTGGTCGTGCGTGACGTAGACCACGCTCGCTTCGGCGAACTGCTTGTGCAGGCGCGCGATTTCGATGCGGGTCTGGCCGCGCAAGGTGGCGTCGAGATTCGAGAGCGGTTCGTCGAACAGGAACACGCCCGGCTCGCGCACGATCGCGCGGCCGATGGCGACGCGCTGGCGCTGGCCGCCCGAAAGCGCCTTCGGATGGCGTTCGAGCAGCGCTTCGAGCTGCAGAATGCGCGCGGCTTCACGCACCTTGCGGTCGATATCGGCTTTGGGGGTTTTCGCGAGCTTCAGGCCGAAGGCCATGTTCTCGTAGACCGTCATGTGCGGAAAGAGGGCGTAGCTCTGGAACACCATCGCCACGCCGCGCTGCGCGGCGGGCACATCGTTCACGAGCTTGCCGCCGATCGAGACGTCGCCGTCGGTGACGTCTTCGAGTCCCGCGATCATGCGCAGCAAGGTGGATTTACCGCAGCCCGAAGGTCCGAGAAACACGCAGAATTCGTTCTTGCCGATCTCCAGATCGACATCGCGGATCACTGGCGCGTTGTCGCCGTACGCCTTCTGCACACCTCTCAAGGAAATGCTCGCCATGCGTCCCGTCTCCATGTTTTAATCGACACGAAGCGGAGATTAAGCGCTTAATCAGGCAACCGAAAAAAATCGATCGTGGGCGCGATCGCGGGTTGCTTGTCTCCGATTCGTTTTGAATGCGAGGTCTATGGTGCCGTCGCAGGATGCGATCAGGCAAATGTTGAAACGCATTCCCATATATTGAGCTTTCATGCCCACGCCCACTCTTGCCGAAGTCGCGCGCCATGCCGGCGTCACGCCCGCGACCGTGTCCAACGTGCTGCGCGGACGCGGCCGTGTGGGCGAGGCCACGCGCGAGCGCGTGCTGGCGGCGATCGCAGCGCTCGGCTATCGGCCGCATCTGCCCGCGCGTGCGCTGGCGGAGGGCCGCGCGCCCACCATGGCGCTGATGGTGCCGAGCATCGCCAATCCGTTCTATCCCGAGTTCGCGCTCGCGGTCGAAAACGCGCTGCGCAACAGCGGGCAATTCCTCATCATCTGCAATACCGACGGCGATCCGCACACGGGCCGCGCGTATCTGGAGCAGATCGCGGGCACGCTCTCCGGCGGCGTGCTCGTGGCCAACGCGAACCTCGATATCGACGATTTGCGCCGCACCGAATCGCGCGGCGCGCCGGTCGTGCTCTGCATGTGGGAGCGGCCGCTCGATCCGCCGGGTTTGCCGTGCGTGGCCGTCGATTTCCGGCTCGCGGGCGAGCTGGCGGCGCGCCATCTGCTCGATCTCGGGCACCGGCGCGTGGGCGCGATCGTCGGCAGCAAGGCGACCGGCATTCATGCGGCGCGCTACGAAGGCTTTCTCGACGCGATGCGCACGGCCGGGCTCGACGGCGCGGCCGCGCCCACCGTTTTCACGCCCGACACCACGCAGGGCGGCTATGCGGCCGCGCGCGAGTTGCTCGCACGTCATCCCGATCTCACGGCGCTGTTCACGACCAACGATCTGCCCGCGCTGGGCGCGATGCAGGCCGCCGCCGATCTCGGCTTCGACGTGCCGCGCCAGTTGTCGGTGGTTGGCATCACCGACATTCAACTGGCGCGCGAAACGCGTCCCGCGCTGAGCACCGTGGCGGTGCCGACGGAGGAAGCGGCGGGGCTGGCGGTGAAGCTGTTGCGCGAGTTGATCGCGCAGGCGGGGAGAGTGGCGAAGGATGCGAAAGACACGAAGGCGGCGGGCGCGGCGAAGGTGTGCGTGACGTCCGCGCCGAGGCTCGTGCCACGCGCCTCGACGGCGCGCGCGCCTACGGCTTGAGCAGCGTCATGCGCTCGATCTGGCGCACGACTTCGTCGCGCAGTTCGGGCGACATGTCCTGATAGCCGAGCAGATCGGAGATCCACAGGCCGTCCGCCGCGAGACGGCAGATCATGAGCCGCGCGGCCTGGTCGAGCGGCAGCGGGTCGGGGCGCGTCCACTTGCGCATCGGCGTGGAATAGCGCTCGCGAATCTCGGGGTCCGTCATCATCGCCGCGACCAGCACGCGCAGCACGTTGGTGCTCGCGGCGGGGCTCGTTTCGTCGATGGTGGTGTGCAGATAGGCGCGCGAAGCGGCACCGCGCGCGTCCTTGCGGTCGGCGGCGAGGCGCGTTTCCATCTGATCTTCGAAACGTTCGAGCGTCTGCTCGAATAAAGCGTCAAGGAGTCCTTTCTTGTTGACGAAGTGATATTGCAACGCGCCCTTGGTCACGCCTGCGCGATCGGCGACGGCTTCGAGCGTGACGGCCTGCACGCCGTGATCGGTGGCGATATCGGAGGCCGCTTGCAGCAATTGCGCGCGCACTTGCGCCGGGGCTTTTTTACGGCGTGTGCCGGAAGCGGGAGCGTCGGATCTGGGCGCGGGTTTTGAAGCTGGTTTTGAATCCGGCTTCGACGCCGGTTTCAAAGCGGATTTCGGGGCGGATTTCGGGGCGGATTTCGGGGCGGATTTCGGGGCGGATTTCGGGGCGGGCTTCAAAACAGCTTTCGAAGCGGATTTCGCAGCGGGGATAACGGTGGCGTTTTCGGGAGATTTCCGCGCCGGCGTCTTGCGGGTCGCGCGCGGCTTCGTGGCGCCTTCGGCGCGTCCGGCAGCGCGCGCCGGTGCGTTGACGTTGAGATTCTTCATGGTCCGATCTTACCATTGCGGGCGTCGGCGCAAAACATTCCGTACGGATGGTATTATTCGCGCCATGAAAAAATCCGACCTGCCATTCGCGGCGCTGCTCGACGCCGCCATCGTGCGCGGACGCGACGCGCTCGCGCGCCGCCAGGCGCCCGACGGAAGCTGGTGCTTCGAGCTGGAATCCGACGCCACGATCACCGCCGAATACATCCTCATGATGCATTTCATGGGCAAGATCGACACCGTGCGCCAGGAGAAAATGGCGCGCTATCTGCGCGCGATCCAGCGTCTCGAAACGCACGGCGCATGGGATCTTTACGTCGACGGCGCGCCCGATGTGTCGGCCAGCGTGAAGGCCTATTTCGCATTGAAAGCCGCGGGCGACGCGCCCGACGCGCCGCACATGAAGCGCGCGCGCGAAGCCATTCTCAAGCTCGGCGGCGCGGCGAAATCGAACGTCTTCACGCGCATCCTGCTCGCCACGTTCGGCCAGGTGCCGTGGCGCGCCACGCCGTTCATGCCGATCGAGTTCGTGCTGTTCCCGAAGTGGGTGCCCATTTCGCTGTACAAGGTCGCGTACTGGGCGCGCACGACCATGGTGCCGCTGCTCGTGCTCTGTTCGCTCAAGGCGCGCGCGCGCAATCCGCACGAGGTCTCGATCGCCGAACTGTTCGTCACGCCGCCCGAGCAGGAGCGCGAATACTTCCCGCGCGGCAAGGGCGTGCGCAAGCTCTTTCTCGCGCTCGACCGCACGATCCGCCATATCGAACCGCTGATTCCGGGCGCGCTGCGCAAGCGTGCGATCCGTCACGCCGAAGCCTGGTGCGCCGAGCGCATGAACGGCGAGGACGGCATGGGCGGCATCTTTCCGCCCATCGTCTACAGCTACCAGATGATGGACGTGCTCGGCTATCCCGAGGACCACGCGCTGCGCCGCGACTGCGAAAACGCGCTGGAGAAATTGCTGGTCGAGCGCGCGGACGGCAGCCTGTATTGCCAGCCGTGTCTCTCGCCGGTGTGGGACACCGCGTGGAGCACGATGGCGCTGGAGCAGGCGCTCGCGGTGCCTGCCGAAGAAGCGGGCGAAGTCGCGGGTGGCATGGCAGGTGAATTGCGGGTGGCGTCCACGCCGGTCGCGCAACTCGACGAGCAGATCGCGCGCGCCTACGACTGGCTCGCCACGCGTCAGGTCGACGACCTCAAGGGCGACTGGATCGAGAACGTGCAGCCCGACGTGCCGCCGGGCGGCTGGGCGTTTCAGTACGCGAATCCCTACTATCCCGACATCGACGACAGCGCGGTGGTGGCGGCCATGCTGCATCGCCGGGGCCGCGCCGAAGCGCGCAAGACGGGCCACGATCCGTACGCGGCGCGTGTCTCGCTGGCGCTCGACTGGATGCGCGGACTGCAATCGCGCAACGGCGGCTTCGCGGCCTTCGACGCCGATTGCGATCGCCTCTATCTGAACGCGATTCCGTTCGCCGATCACGGCGCGCTGCTCGATCCGCCGACTGAAGACGTCTCGGGCCGCGTGTTGCTGTGCTTCGGCGTGACGGGCCGCGAACAGGAACGCGCCTCGCTTGCGCGCTGCATCGACTACATCAAGACGACGCAGCGTGAGGACGGCAGCTGGTGGGGCCGCTGGGGCACGAACTACATCTACGGCACGTGGAGCGTGCTCGCGGGCCTCGCGCTCGCGGGCGAAGATCCGACGCAGCCGTATATCGCGCGCGCGCTTGCGTGGCTCAAGGCGCGTCAGCACGCGGACGGCGGCTGGGGCGAAACCAACGACAGCTATATCGATCCGCAACTCGCGGGTACCAACGGCGGCGAAAGCGCCTCGAATTTCACGGCGTGGGCCTTGCTCGCGCAAATGGCGTTCGGCGATTACGAATCGGAGTCGGTGCAGCGCGGCATTGCGTATCTGCTTTCGGTGCAGGACGGCGACGGTTTCTGGTGGCATCGCTCGCATAACGCGCCGGGTTTCCCGCGCATTTACTACCTGAAGTATCACGGCTATACCGCGTATTTCCCGCTCTGGGCGCTCGCGCGTTATCGCCGTCTCGTGGAAGCGGGGCGCGCGAAACTCGCGTGAATTTCGGCTGAATTTCGGCTGAATATCGCCTGATCGCCGCTTGACGGAAAACGCCACTCGAAAGAGTGGCGTTTTTGTTTTGAAAGCCGTGGTTAGTGGCTAGAAAGCTTGTCGCATTCAAGCTTCGCCGTGCGCTGCCGATATCCCGGATAGAGGGTCGTGCAGAGCAGGGACAGATGAGCAGGGCAGCCCGGCGAGCGCCAGCCGATACGACGCAAATCCTTAGACAAACTCCATGAAGACGATCCAGCCAGGCGTCGACGAACGCACCACGCTCACCAGCAACAACCGTTTAGAACTCCTGCTTTTCCGTCTGGGCGAGGCGCGTCCGGGCGCCGGGCGCGGACTCTATGGCATCAACGTGTTCAAGATCCGCGAGATCGTGACGATGCCGGAAGTCACGCCGATCGCCGGTGCGCCCGCGCATCTGGTGGGCGCGGTGGATATTCGCGGACAGATCATTCCGGTGATCGACGTGGCCTCGCTGATCGGTTCGGCGTCGGACAAGCCGCCCGCGATCCTGCTGATCACCGAATTCTCGCGCGGCACCCAGGCGTTCGCGGTGGAGGAAGTCGAGGACATCATCCGCCTCGAATGGAAGGAAGTGCTGAGCGCCGAATCGAGCGGTACCTCGGGCTATGTGACGGGGATCGCGCGTATCGACGCGGGCGGAGGCCAGACGCGTCTCGCACAGGTGCTCGACGTCGAGCAGGTGATGCGCGACGTGTTCCCGGAACAGCACGAGGACGTCAAGCCCGAAGCGGTGGGCGACGCGCTGCGCACGGCAGGCGGACGCATTCTCGCCGCCGACGATTCGGGCTTCGCGCGTGCGCTGATCGGTCAGGCGCTCACGGCGCTCGAAGCGCCGCACGTGATCGCGTCGAATGGCGAAATGGCGTGGCAAATGCTGCTGAAGATCGCGGACGAAGCGGCGCAGGAGAAGGTGCCGGTGCGCGAGAAGGTGTCGCTCGTGATTACCGATCTGGAAATGCCCGAGATGGACGGCTTCATGCTCACGCGCAAGATCAAGGCCGACGATCGCCTCAAACATATTCCCGTGATCATTCATTCGTCGCTCACGGGCGCCGCGAACGAAGCGCACGCGCGCAACGCGGGCGCGAACGGTTACATCACGAAGTTCGCGCCGGCTGAGTTGTCGGCGGCGATTCGCAAGGCGCTGGCAGCGTGAGTGGTGTGAACAGCGTGAACGTCATGAAAGCGCGCAGCGTGGATCAGTCGCGCGCGACAAAGAACCCCCTGTAGCACATAAGCACATAACAACGTTTCTCTCTGGTTCCGGGTGCCGACGACAAAGCCTCGGAACCGATCCGCGCCGGCCTTCGGGCCGGCTTTTTTTTGCGTGTCGATCTTCGGGTATCGGGTGAAAGTCTTGCGAGCAGCGAGTCAAACAAACTCAGCCGTCGCGGAGCGCCCGTGTGCTTTCACGCGCGCCAAAAAACAAAGCCGGCGGCAACGTCTGGAACGTTCGCCGCGCGGCTTGCGTGGTGGAATTGCTGAAACCGGTATTAAAGTGCGCGCTGGACCGTGCGCGCCGAGTCGGTGATGTCCTGGCCGAAGCCGGCAATCGTGTTGCAGGCCGAGAGGCCCAGCGTCGTGGCGGCGACCAGAAGAATCGCCAGAATGCGAATGTACATATAAACCCCGCGTGGTAATCGACAACCGGCTGTGCGCTTTATTGCGTTCTGTGAACCGGTGTGAACGGGAGTTTATCAGCACTCGGTGCGCGCGCACCTTACATTAACTTGCTAATTGAGTGGCTAATTCGAATTGGCCGAATGCGTCAGCAAGGGAATGGCACGCGCGTTCGCCGCGCGTGCTTCATTTCATTTCAATTCAAGGCTGGATTCAATGCGCGCTATCCGCGTGTGCGTGCACATTCGCAGTCGGCACCGCGTTGGCGTTCGCATCCGCGTCCGCGCGCGGCGCACGCTTCGCGCGCCAGCGCGCATAAGCGGCGGTCATCAACGGCGCGAGCAGCGACGTGACGATCGTCGAGGCCGCGATTTGCGGCGTCGCCACCGAAACGAGCGCGCCCAGACGCGGATCGATCGCTGCAATCGCCGTCGGCGTGGCGACCGCGTTGCCCGCCGTCGTCGCGGCGGCCATGCCGCCCACGCCCGAGCCGCCCATCAGTCGCGAAGCCAGCACGTTGAATACCGCGCCTGCCGCGAGCGTAATCAGGCCGAGCACGATGCCCGAAAGACCCGCGCCGAGAATCGCGTGCAGATTGATTTGCGCGCCGAGTCCGAAAGCGAAAAACGGAATCAGCAGATCGCCGCCCGATTTGAGGAATTTGCGCATATCGGCGTCGAGATTGCCGAGCACCATGCCGATTACGATCGGCAAGATGGTCGCCACGAGATCGAGCACGGGAATCTTCGCGAGACCCGAGAGACCGAGCGCGACCATCGTCACGAACGGGCCTTCGAGAATCGATAGCACCGCAAGCGCGCCGCGATCCATTTCATCGCCGAATTGTCGCGTCAGCGCCGCGTAAAGTCCCATGTTCGCATTGGTGACGGCCGCGATGATCGCCATGCCCGATAAACCGAGAAAGCCTTGCGCGCCGAAAAGCTTGCTGACCATGAGTCCGATCAGCACGCCGCTCACGAGTTTCGCAATCGTGATCGCCGCGCCGTTGCGCAAGGCGCGCGGCGCGGTGCGAAATTGAATTTCGGCGCCCATGCAGACGAAGAACACCGCGAGAATCGGCAATGCGCCATGCGCGAGCTGCGTCGAGAAACTGCCGATGCCGAGCACGCGCGGCGCGAATGTATTGAGCACGCTGCCCCAGAGCAGAGGGATGACCATCATCCCTCCAGGAAAGCGTTCGATGGCCTGTTTGATTTTCACCTTGAGTCTCCTGCTTTATTCTGGCGCGGACGCACGCATTTACGCGGGCGTCCGGCCGGTTTTCATTCTTCAAAGTTCATGCGAGGCGAGGGCGCGGCCTGAATCGACGTGAATCGGCATGAACAGGCCGCGCACGGCGTTACATCTGCGCGCCGATCATCCACGGCACGAATTCCTCGTTGCCGACGCCGAGCGCTTCGCTCTTGCTCTTGCCGCCCGACGCCACCTCGACGATCATGCGGAAAATCTCCTCGCCCTTTTGTTCGACGCTCGCGGTGCCGTCCATGATGTCGCCGCAATTGATGTCCATGTCGTCGGCCATGCGGCGATACATCGACGAATTGGTCGCGAGCTTGATCGACGGCGCGGGCTTGGCGCCGAAGCACGAGCCGCGTCCCGTCGTGAACACCACGAGGTTCGCGCCGCTGGCGATCTGACCGGTTGCGCCCATCGGGTCGTAGCCCGGCGCGTCCATGAACACGAGGCCGTGCGTATCGACCGGCTCGGCGTAGCGATACACGCCCATCAGCGGCGACGAGCCGCTTTTCGCCACGGCGCCCAGCGACTTTTCGAGGATCGTCGTGAGGCCGCCGGCCTTGTTGCCGGGCGTCGGATTATTGTCGATGCTGCCTTTCTCGCGCTCCGCGTAGGCTTCCCACCAGTGAATGCGCTCGACGATTTTCTCGCCGACTTCCTGGCTGATCGCGCGGCGCGTCAACAGATGTTCGGCGCCGTAAATCTCGGGCGTTTCGGAAAGAATCGCGGTGCCGCCATGACGTACGAGCAGATCGACGGCCGCGCCGAGCGCGGGATTGGCGGTGATGCCCGAATAGCCATCGGAGCCGCCGCATTGCAGCGCGATATTGATGTGCGAAACCGGCAGCGGCTCGCGCACCGATTGATTCGCGATCGGCAGCATGGTGTTCACGGCGGCGATGGCGGCGTCCACGGTCTTCTGCGTGCCGCCTTCTTCCTGCATGACGAGCGGCACGAGCAGCGGGCCGGGCTCGACGCCTTCGGCGATAAACATCGCGCCCATCTGGTTCGCCTCGCAACCGAGGCCGATGATGACCACGCCCGCGAAATTCGGATGCTTCACATAGCCGCCGATCGTGCGGCGCAGTTGCGCGATGCCTTCGCCGTGATGGTCGATGCAGCAGCCGAAGCTGTGCGTGATCGGCACGATGCCGTCGACGTTCGGGTAGGCATCGAGCGCGCCCGGTGCGCTGAAGTGCTGCGAAACGAGTTTCGTCACGGTCGCGGAGCAGTTGACCGTGCTGATCACGCCGATATAGTTGCGCGTGGCCACGCGGCCGTCGGCGCGTCGAAAGCCCTTGAAAGTCAGCGGTGCGCTCGCGGGCTCGACGGTCTTGAGGTCTTCGCCGAAGGCATAATCGCGGTCGAATTCGCCGATCGAAAGATTGTGCACGTGCACGTGATCGCCCACGCGGATCGGCTGCGTGGCGAAGCCGATGATCTGGCCGTAGCGGCGTACCGGCGCGCCCTGCTCGACGTCGCGGCAGGCGACCTTGTGGGCGGCGGGAATGTCGGCGGCGCAAACAATATCGTCGAAATCGGCGAGAATCGTACCGGCGGCGAGTGCGCCGCGTGCGATCAGCACGTCGTCGAGGTCGTGCAGTTTGATGGCGAGCGTAGCCTGGCTCATGGTGCCTCCTGATTGTGGGGTCGGGGTGCCGGGCACGGCTCGTCGTAGTGGCGTGCGAGCGTTGATGACCGGCGTGAGCACATGATCGGGCGGCCAGGAGGCAGGCGCAAATTGGTCAGGCCACTTGGTTGGCCGCTGGGTAACGCGGCATTTTTCCGCGCCAGACAGGCATAGCGAACAGAGAGTCGAAGGTGGAAAGTCGTTCGAAAAACACGGGCGCGCTGGCCCAGACAGTCCGGCGCATCGAGACAGGAATTCAGGAGGGACGCTGGCAAGCGGACGAGCGTCTGCCGTCCGAGCGCGCGCTCGCCGAATCGTATGGCGTGTCGCGCGCGACGGTGCGCGAGGCGATTGGCCGGCTGGCGAGCAAGGGCGTGCTCGAAACGCGGCGCGGCAGCGGCGTGTATCTGCTGCGCGCGAAACCCGCGGGCCTCGCGGCGCCCTGGCTGCAATTGATCGCGGATACGCCGCCGTTACGCTCGGAAACGCTCGAATTCCGTCTGGTATTCGAATGTGCGGCGGCGCGTTTCGCGGCGCTGCGTTCGTCGACGCATGAACTCGAACGCTTCGAAACCATACTCGAACGCATGCGCGACGCCGTCACGCACGCCGACGTGGACGCCGAAGCGGCCACCGACGGCGAATTCCACACGGCGCTCACCGCCGCCTCGCATAATCGTCTGCTCGATCAGTTTTACGCGAGCGTGATTACGATGTTGCGCGATCACATCGCGAGCAATACCTACGATGCGACGGTCAATAACGCCAACGCGGCGACGCAGGCGCGCAATCGTCTCGATCAGCATGAATCGATTTATCACGCGATTCGCGACCGCAATCCCGATGCCGCGCAGCAGGCGATGTTCGTGCACATCGATTACGTGGGCAAACAATTCAACGTGTGAACCGACCGGTTTTTTATTACCGGTAATTCACGAAATTGATCACGTCGTTGAGAAACCACGGCAGGATCAATTGCGTGTCGGGATAGCTCGTGCCGACCGTGAGCCTCGGCGGTTGCGAGCCTGCCGGGCCGCTGGCGGGCGGCGAGTTCGACGCGCAGCCTGAAACTAGCGCGCTGAACAAAACGGAAAAAACTGCGGCGAAATAAAGACGCCTCATGGCGATGAACTCCTGCTACGTTGCATCGCCACATTGTCTACGAAAGCGCGCGTAAATGGGTGCGCAAGCGGTCCATCTCGCCTGCCGGAAACGGCGCTTCGATTTCCTCGTGCGTGCGCTGCCAGATTGGAAAGGCCTGCGCAAGCAAACGGTCGCCGGCGGGCGTGAGGCTCAGTCGGCGGCTGCGCTTGTCGTCTTCATCCTGTTCGATCACCACCAGTTCGCGCCGTTCGAGCGGCTTGAGCGCGGCCGTGAGCGTGGTGCGGTCCATCGCCAGCAGCGACGACACCTCTTTCATCGTGGGCGGATGCGGCCGATTCAGCGACATCAGCAGCGAGAATTGCCCGTTCGTGAGATCGAGCGGACGCAGGGCTTCGTCGAAAATGCGCGCGAGATTGCGCGCCGCGCGCTGCATATGCAGACACAGGCAGCAATCGCGCACCATGAGCGTGGCGTCGAAGGGAAGTTTTTTCGGGTGGGCCATGTTGCAATTGTGTTGATATCAACCTATATTGTCAAGGCCGGTTGAGCAGTCCCGTTGTTCCTTTCAATAGCTGGACGATAGCTGGAGGAAGCATGAGCGATCATCAACTGTTTCTCGCGGTTTTTCTCGGCGGCAAGGACACGCCGCGTATGAAAGCCTGGATGGCGATGCCCGAAGCCGAACGGCACGCCAAAGAGCACGAGGGCATCGCGGCGTGGAAGGCGTGGGTGGAAAAACACAAGGCGTCGATCGTCGATATCGGCGGCCCGCTCGGCAAGACCAAGGCCATCGGCGTGGAGGGCGTGGCAGACGCCTCCAATCGGCTGACGGGCTTCACGGTGGTACGCAGCGCCTCGCATGCGGACGCGGCCAAGATGTTCGAAGCCCATCCGCATTTCACGATTTTCCCGGGCGAGACCGTCGAGGTGATGCCGGTGCTGCCTATTCCGGCCGGTTGAGTGAGGATCGCCATGAAACTCTATGGATTTGCGGGAACCCGTTCGCAGCGCGCGTTGTGGGGTCTCAAGGAAGTCGACGCCGACTTCGAATTCATTTCGGTCAATCTGCTCGAAGGCGAGCACAAACGGCCCGACTATCTGCGCCTGAATCCGGCGGGCAAGGTGCCCGTGCTCGTGGACGGCGACCGCGTGATTCCCGAGTCCGCCGCGATCGTGCTGTATCTGGCCGACAAATATCCCGAGAAAGGGCTGCTGCCGGACGATCTCGACGCGCGCGCCCAGGTGTATCGATGGACGATGTTCGCGGTGACCGAACTCGAACAGCCGCTCTGGCGCATCACGCGGCACAGCTTTATCTATCCGCCCGATAAACGCTCGCCCGCCGATATCGAACTCGCGCGCGGCGACTTCACGACGATGGCGGCGATTCTGGAGAAACATCTGGAAGGGCGCGAGTTTATCGTCGGCGACCGGCTAACCGTTGCCGATTGCGTGACGGCTTATCTGATCGACTGGGCCGGCGAAGTGCAATTGCTCGACGGCTTTCCGCGTTTGCAGTCGTATCTGGAGCGGCTGTATGCGCGCCCCGAAGCGCCGCAGCGTATCGCCGAAGCACGCAAGGCAGCTTAGCGCATTGAACCGGATTGATTCGGGATGCTGATTAAGTGTTAGCAAACCGGAATGCGCAAAACGGGCGGACCCGCTGACTCGACCGATGCCCCGCATCGGCCGGAACCGGCAAGGCAGGTCCGCCCCTAATCTTCACGGCGCGCGTGCCGCCTCTCCTCATCCCAGGGTAAACATCAGTCCTGTCGGAAAAACTTTAAAATAGTTGGTGTACGGAGTATATTTCCCTCCATCACGATACATATAGCCATGGAGGCAGACACCATGCAGTTCCATCTCAACGGTTTTCGCGTTGGCGACCCGACCATCGAACCCGCCGCCGCAGACGCGCCGCGCGCCGGTTTGCCCGAGAAAGTCGATGTGCTGATCGCCGGCAGCGGTCCCGCCGGGCTCGTGCTGGCCGCGCAGCTTTCGCAATTCCCGTCGGTCAAGACCTGCGTCGTCGAGCGCCGCGAGGGACCGTTGCAGATGGGGCAGGCGGACGGCGTGGCCTGCCGCACGGTCGAAATGTTCGAGGCGTTCGGTCTGAGCGACCGTCTGCTGCGCGAAGCGTATTGGGTCAACGAGACCGTGTTCTGGCGGCCCGATGCACAGGATCGCGGCGCGATTCGGCGTACCGGACGTGTTCAGGATACCGAAACAGGTTTGTCCGAGTTTCCGCATGTGATCGTCAATCAGGCGCGCGTGCAGGACTATCTGCTCGACGTGATGCGCCGTTCTGCGCAACGTGTCGAGCCCGATTACGGTCTCGAAGTGGTCGATGTGCAGCGCGATAACGTCGACGCCGACTATCCCGTGCTCGTCACGCTGCGCCGCACCGACACGGCGCACGAAGGCGAAACGGTCACGGTGCGCGCGCGTTACGTGGTGGGCTGCGATGGCGCGCGCAGCCGCGTGCGCACGTCGATCGGACAGACGCTGCGCGGCGACGCCGCCAATCACACGTGGGGCGTGATGGATGCGCTCGCGGTCACCGACTTCCCCGACATTCGCCTGAAGGCGGCGATCCAGTCGGCGAGCAAGGGCAATCTGCTGCTGATTCCGCGCGAAGGCGGTTATCTGGTGCGCTTTTACGTCGATCTCGGCGACGTCACGCCCGAGAATCGCGACAGCATCAAGCAGACCACGGTCGAGCGTCTGATCGAAACGGCGCAGCGCATTTTGCAGCCGTATACGCTCGACGTGAAAGAGGTTGCGTGGTTCTCGGTGTACGAAGTGGGCCAGCGCCTGACCGAGCGTTTCGACGACGCCATCGCCGCCGACGGCAGCGCGCGCGAGCCGCGTGTGTTCATCGCGGGCGACGCCTGCCACACGCATAGCGCGAAGGCGGGGCAGGGCATGAACGTGTCGATGCAGGACGGTTTCAATCTGGGCTGGAAGCTCGGCGCGGTGCTCGAAGGGCGCAGCGACGCGAGCCTGCTGCGCAGCTATTCGGACGAACGCCAGCCGGTCGCGCAGGAACTGATCGACTTCGACAAGGAATGGTCCGCGATGATGGCCGCGCCGCCGAAAGATCCGCAGCGTCCCGAAGCGGGCGGCGTCGATCCCGCGGAATTGCAGGCCTATTTCGTGCGCGCGGGCCGCTACACGGCGGGCGTCGCCACGCGTTACCGGCCGGGCGCGCTCACGGGCGCGGCCACGCATCAGGCGCTGGCCACGGGCTTTCCGATTGGCGCGCGCTTTCATTCGTCGCCGGTCGTGCGGCTCGCCGATGCGAAGCCCGTGCATCTCGGCCACGCCGCGCGAGCGGACGGCCGCTGGCGTCTCTATGCGTTCGCCGATGCGCAAGGCCACGCGCTGCGCGCGCTCTGCGAGCATCTGGCCCACGCGCCGGAGTCGGTGCTGCGCCGGTCCACGCCCGACCACGCCGACATCGACAGCGTGCTCGATCTGCGCGCGATTCTGCAGCAGCCGCATCGCGAGACGCGCGTCGACGATTTGCCCGCGCTGCTGCTGCCGCGCAAGGGCCGCCATGGCCTGATCGATTACGAGAAGGCATTTACGAGCGACGCCGCGACTGATATCTTCGACGAGCGCGGCATCGACCGCGCACGCGGCGCGCTCGTCGTGGTCCGCCCGGATCAATACGTCGCCCATGTTCTTCCACTGGACGCGTACGCGGAGCTCGACGCCTTTTTCGCGCCGGTCTTCCGCACGCGCTAAACCCATCGATAGCGAAATTGCCGAAACAACCCGACGATCCCGCGCTTTCCCGATTCACGGGCAGCCTCGTGCGCCGCGCGCAGCAGCGCCACGCGGCGGTGTGGCTGAGCGAAGTCTCGGCGGAGATCACGAGCGTGCAGTATGCGGCGCTCGAAATCCTCCAGCAGACGCCCGGCCTCAATCAACGGCAACTCGGCGACGAGCTCGACGTCGATCGCTCGACCATCGCGGACCTCGTGGCGCGCATGGTGCGCAACGATCTGATCGAGCGCTCCGACGATCCCGCCGACAAGCGCAGCTATGTGCTGTTTCTCACGTCGGCGGGCAAGCAGCAGCTGACCACGCTGCGCCCGCGCGTGGAGGAGGTCGAGCGCGTGCTCACGGCGCGGCTCACGCCGGGCGAAAGCATGGAGCTGCGCCGTCTGCTGCTGGCGTTGATGCCGCCGCGTGAGTGATTTACGCGTGAATCGCGCGTGAATCGCGCGTGACTCACGTGCGATCTGCGTTCGATCAGCGCGCTGCTTCGGCGGCCCACGCTTCGGCATCCACGCCTGCCGCCATGCGCATCGGCGCGGCGGGATCGGTGGCCGCGCGCCACACGGCGGCGGCCACGTCCTTCGCGTAGGTGACGGGCGCTTCGGTATCGGCGAATCCAGCGAGCACATGCTTCACGAGATCGGCGTACGCCTCGTGCTCGAAGCCGAAAATATGGCCGCGCGCGTTATCGGCGAAACGCGTTTCGGGCGAGCGGCCCGGCAGCACGAGATGCACGCGCACGCCGAACGGCGCCATTTCCAGCGCCGCCGATTCGCTGAACGCGTTCACCGCCGCCTTGCTCGCGCGGTAGGCGCTCAACAGCGGCAGCACCTTCAAGGTCACGCTCGACGTGACGTTCACCACCACGCCCGACTTGCGTTCGCGAAACTGCGGCAGCACCGCCTGCGTGAGCGCGATCGTGCCGAGCGCGTTGGTCTCGAAGATCTCGCGCACGGCGGCGAGCGGCGCGAGTTCGGCGGGCGCGGCCATGCCGACGCCCGCATTGTTCACGAGCACGTCGATCGGGCCCGCAGCCTCGATGGCGGCCTGAATACTTTGCGCGTCGGTGACGTCGAGCGGCAGCACGCGCAGGTGCTCGGACGGCGGCAGCAGATCGGCGCGCGGCGTGCGCATCGTGGCGACGACGCGCCACTCGCGAGCGAGAAATTCGCGCGCGATTTCAAGGCCGAAGCCCGAGGAACAGCCGGTGATCAGCACGGTTTTCATGAGCGCTCCAGTGAGTGAGGTGGTCGGTAAGTGCGCTTACGATAAAGCGCGCTGACCGTACTTGCTACAATCGAAAATCCGAAATTCTTTCGCAGGAGTCCGGCGATGATCGATCCGCTGGCCGAGGTGGTCATGCTGTTGCAGCCGGGCGCGCGCTTCTCGAAGCTCGTGCACGGCGCGAGTCCGTGGCGCATCAGCCGCTCGGATTCGGGCCAGCCGTTCTATTGCGTGATTCTCGAAGGCGGCTGCGAGATGGTCATCGACGGTCATGCGCCGATTGCGCTGCACGCGGGCGATTTCGTGCTGATTCCGGCGGTCTACGGCGTGGCGATGACGAGTCTCGGCGCGCCGCCCGGCGACGCGTCGCCGGAGCCGGTCGCGCTCGGCGACAACGAGTTCAGGATCGGCCCGCCGGACCGGCCCGTGGACGCGCGCATGATGGCCGGGCATTGCTCGTTCGCCTCGCCCGATGCGGCCTTGCTGGTGTCGCTGCTGCCGCGCTTCGTGCATGTGCGCGGCGAGCAGCGCCTCGCTACGCTGGTCGGGCTCGTGCGCGAGGAAACGCGCGAGCAGCGGCCCGCGCGCGACATCGTGCTGTCGCGCTTGATGGAAGTGCTGCTGATCGAGGCATTGCGATCGGTGGCGGGCACGCAGGCGTCGCCGGGTCTCGTGCGCGGACTCGCCGACGCGCGCCTCGCCGCAGCGATTCGCGGCATGCACGAGCAGCCGACGCGCGCGTGGACCGTCGCCGAACTCGCGAAAGCGGCGGCCTTGTCACGCTCGACGTTCTTCGAGCGCTTCAGCCGCGCGGTGGGCGTGGCGCCGATGGAGTATCTGCTCAACTGGCGCATGGCGCTCGCGAAGGATCTGCTGCGCCGTAATGCGGGCCGTGTCGCCGAGATCGCGGAGCGCGTGGGCTATAGCTCCGCGAGCACGTTCAGCGTGGCGTTCACGCGGCACGTCGGCAGACCGCCCGCACAATACGCGCGCGAGGAACAGGCGAATCTGGGCGTGGTGTAAGGCGTCGCGCGTGATGCGGGAAAATTGATCAGTACAGCGAATAACGTGACCACGTCTCGATCGGAATCAGCGCTTGTGGCGTGCTGGTTTTTCCGTTCGCCGCGCTGCGCAGATGCGCGATGGCGGTCTCGATCAGCAGACGCAAATCCTGCGAGAGTAGATAGTCGATCACGTCGGCGCGCAACAGCGGCTCGGTCACGCGGTTGACTTCGTGCGTCACGTAGAGCGTCTTGCCTGCGAGCCCGCGTTCCTCCAGCGCCTGCGCGAGCCCTTCGTTGCCGCCCGCGACGTTATAGATGCCATCGAGCGCGCCATGCGTCTCCATGCAGCGCCGCGTGGCCTCGTAAGTGGCCGCGCCCGAATCCGCGCCCTTGATCACCTCGACGAGATTCACATTGGGAAAACGCTGGCGCAGCAGCGAGCGAAAGCCGATCTCGCGATCCTCGTGGCACGTATAGGAGAACGTAGCAACGACGACCGCGACAGATGGCGCGGGCCGCGTTTCCAGATGCCGTCCGATCAGATGCGCGGCCGCCTGGCCCGCCGCGCGATTGTTCACGCCGACGTAGGTGTGGCGCGCGTCGGCGTCCACGTCGGTGATCATCGTCACGACGCTCTTGCCCGCCGCCATGCACTCGCGCAGCGCGGCGGTAATGGCCGGCGTGTTGGTGCAGATGATGCCGATGCCATCCGCTTGCTCCGCCGCTTCGCGCACGCGTTGCGCGACTGCCTCCTCGCTCGCCCCCACGCAATCGACGATGTCGAGCGTCACGCCCTGTTGCGCGAGCGCGGGCGCGAGGGCTTCGGCGGTGCGCGTGAGTTCGGCGGTGAACGCGTCGCCCGCCTGGATGACGAAGCGCGCGCGGAACGGCGCGGCGGCCCCGGATGTGAACGGCGCGAAGGCGTCGTTCGCCAGCGCCGCCTCGCCGTTCGCCGCGGACAACTCGATCTGCCGGATCGCCGCTTCCACGGCGCTGCGCGTGCGCGGATGCACGCCGGGCCGGTCGTTGAGCGCGCGGTCGATGGTCGCCCGGCTGAGCTGGGTGATCTCCATGAGCTGCTTGAGCGTGGGACGGCCTTTCATCGCGGTTCCTGATCGAGGCAAGTTTGAGGCCATTTTGCCTCAAACTGAGTTCTTTGATTCGTTATATGACGCGTTTGCCGATGCGGAAAGCGATGTTTCGCCTGGTGATTACCCTTGAGTGATCTAAATGAGGCATTTTAGGTTTTGACCGATGCTCATTTAGAGACTTCAATGGAGCTCAACGATGACCCCGCCGCGCCGCACCGGCCGCCTGGATTCCGCTCTGGAGACGCTTCATGTCCGTCAATGCCGCCCAACCGGGCAACCCGCCGATCACCATGGACGACTGGTACAAATGCCCGCTCGACCGCAAGACGCTCAAGGAAGTCACGCGCCGCAACGACCATGTGGCGCTCGCGTATTTCGGCGGACTCATGGCGCTCGTGATCGGCACGGGCGCGCTCGCATGGTGTGCGCTCGGCACGCTCTGGATCGTGCCCGCGCTGCTGCTCTACGGCACGATCTACGCCTTCGCCGAAGCGATGGAACACGAGCTGCGCCATCGCACGCCGTTTCGCAGCGAGTGGCTCAATGCGTCGGTGCATTGGGTGATCTGCTTCATGACGTGGCGTGAACAGATCTACAGCCGCTGGTCGCACGCGCAGCATCACACCTATACGCATCTCACGGCCACCGTGCCCGCCGACGCTGAACTTGCCGTCAAGCGTCCGCCCAATTATTTCAAGCTTGCCACCGATTTTCTGCGTGTTTCGCACGGCATTCATCACCTCGGCAATATCGTGCTGCATAGCTTCGGCATTATCTCGACGGGCGCAAAGGCCGTGGTGCCGCCGGTCGAATATCGCGCGATGTGCCGTAATTCAAGGGTGATTCTGGCGCTTTACCTGGGCGTGGGCGCGTGGGCGATCGTGTCGCAAAGCTGGCTGCCGGTGGTGTTTCTGCTGCTGCCGCGTTCCTATGGCGCGTGGCTGCACGAATTGCTCGCGATCACGCAGCATACGGGCCTGCGCGAAAACGAACTCGATCATCGTTTTTCCACACGCACGCTGTATTTGAATCCCGTGCTGCAGTTTCTCTACTGGAATATGAATTACCACGTCGAACATCATATGTTTCCCAACGTGCCGTTTCATGCGTTGCCCAAACTGCGCCGCGCGATCGAACAGGATTTGCCGCCCGCCTACGAGGGATTATTCGCGGCGTGGGGCGAGATCGTGCAGGTGTTCCGCATGCAGCGCAGCGATCCCGATTACATGATTACGCCGGCGGTTCCGGGCAAGACGGCGGGCGATGCGCGCGCCGCTTCGAATGCTGGTGAAGATGCCGCGCTGAGTGTTGCTGAATCCCGCTGATATTCGCTGAATCCCGCTGAAGAATGAATCGGCAAGATAAAACACCCGCAATTCACGGAGGAGACGCATGAACATCCTGCAATGGCACGAGGTTGGCGCGAGCGACGATCTCGAAGAAGAAGACGTGATGGAATTCGAGCACGAAGGCGCGCTCTACGCGATTTATCACACGCCCACGGGCTTTTATGCGTCGGCGGGTGTGTGCACGCACGAAACCGCGCGCCTCGCGCAAGGGCTGGTATTCGGCGAGATCATCGAATGTCCGATGCATATGGGGCGATTCCATATTCCGACCGGCGCCGCGAAAGGCGCGCCCGTGTGCGTGAATCTCGCCGTGCATCCCGTGAAGGTGGAGGGCGGCAGGCTATTCATTGGACTCGCGGCCGATTGAAACGCGCCACGCGTGCATACAGGCACCTCACGATAACGATGCCATGAAGGAGACAACCATGAAGATTGCGTTTCGCGCGATGCGGCGCGCCATGCCGGTTTGTGCGCTGGCGGCCGCGCTCGCATTCGGCATGAACGCCGCCGTGCAGGCGGAGCCGGCCGCGCATTTCGATTTCATTTCGCACGCGCCCGATTCGGATGCGTGGTGGAACGCGGTGAAAAACGGCATCAAACAGGCCGACGTTGATTTCAACGTGCAAACCGATTACCGCAATCCGCCGAACGGCGATATTGCCGACATGGTGCAACTCGTCAATCAGGCCGCCGCGCGCAATTACGACGGCGTGGTCACGACTATCGCCGATTACGATTTGCTGAAAGGCGCGCTCGGAAAATTGAAGGCGAAGGATATTCCGTTCATCACCGCGAATACGGGCACCGAGCAGCAAAGCGCGCAACTCGGCGCGCTGATGCACGTGGGCCAGCCCGAATATCTCGCGGGAAAAGAAGCCGGATTGCGCGCGAAGGCGGACGGCGTGAAGTCGTTTCTGTGCGTGAATCACTACGCGACGAATCCGCTTTCGTTTGAACGCTGCCGCGGTTTCGCCGAAGCCATCGGCGCCGATATGAAAACGTCGGTGCTCGATGCGGGCACCGATCCGACCGGCATCGAAGCGAAAGTCAGTGCATATTTGCGCAATCATCCTAATACGCAGGCAGTGCTGACGCTTGGTCCGACTTCGGCGGACCCGACTATCCGCGCGGTAAAAAGCCTGGGCCTCGCGGGCAAGATCTGGTTCGCGACTTTCGATATCGATACGGATGTCACCAAGGCGATCAAGGACGGCACGGTGAAATTCTGCACCGATCAGCAGCCGTATTTGCAGGGCTATATTCCGGTGGCGATGCTCGCGATCATGCACAAGAACCGGAACACGAATATCGAACAGGCGCGCGCGGAACTCGAAAAGAATCCGAAGTTTCAGCAGCGGCTCAAGGACTACGGCTTGAAGCCGGTTTATGAGGCGCGCAATATTGCGTCGGGTCCGGGCTTTATCACGCCGCAGAATATCCAGCAGGTGTCGGCGCTGGCAGGCCAATATCGCTGAACGAGGAGAACGACGATGAAGACGAGCGAAGCGATGGTGGTGATCGGCGCGGGGCAGTGCGGCGCGCGCGCGGTGCAGGTGTTGCGCGACGAAGGCTGGGACGGCGCAATCGTTCTGATCGGCGAGGAAGCGCATGCGCCGTATGAGCGCCCGCCGTTGTCGAAGGCGGTGCTGCTGGGCGAGCGTTCACCCGCGCAATGCGCCGTGCACGGCGAATCGTTTTATCGCGAGCACGAGGTGGACTTTCGGCGTGCGTGCGGTGTGGCGTCGATCGATCGCGCGGCGCGTACTGTCACGTTGACGAACGGCGAGGCGCTCGCGTATCACCGCATGCTGATCGCGACGGGCGCGACGCCGCGTCGCCTGAGCCTGCCCGGCCACGCGCTGGCGGGCGTCCACGTGTTGCGTAACGCCGAGGACGCGCTCGCGATTGCCGCCGAACTCGAACCGGGGCGGCGCATCGCGGTCATCGGCGCGGGCTTTATCGGCCTGGAAGTGGCGGCGTCGGCGATGCAGCGCGGCTGTAGCGTGGCGGTGCTCGAAGCCGCGCCGCGTGCGCTGATGCGCGCGGTGCCGGCCGAAGTCGCGCAACGTCTGGTCGATCTGCATCGCGAGCGCGGCGTGGAGATTCATTTCGATATCCGAATCAATCATCTGGAAGGCGAGGATCGCATTCGCGCGGTCGTGCTCGAAGACGGCACGCGCGTGCCTTGCGATGCGCTGATCGTCGGCGTGGGCGTGACGCCGCGCGTGGAGCTGGCGCAGCAAGCCGGGCTGGAGCTTGCCGAAGGCGGCATTGCCGTCAATGCCACGCTGCGCACGAGCGATCCGCATATCTACGCGGCGGGTGACGTGTGTGCGTTCGAGCATCCGCTTTACGGACGGCGCATTCGTCTCGAATGCTGGCGCAACGCCGAGGATCAGGCGCGCACGGCGGCGCTCAATATCCTGGGCGGTGAGGAGATGCATCGCGCGGTGCCGTGGTTCTGGTCCGATCAGTTCGACCGCACGATCCAGATCGCGGGCTTGCCCGCGTTCGGCACGACGACTGCGCGGCGCGAAACCGGCTCGGCTTCGACGATCTTTTTCGCGCTCGATGACGCAGGCGTGCTGGTCGGCGCGAGCGGTGTGGGCCCGAACAGCGAGATCGCGCGCGAGGTGCGCATCGCCCAGGAACTGATCGCGCGCCGCGCGCGCATCGCGCCCGAGCGTCTCGCGGATCGCACGATCAAACTGAAGTCGCTGTTGTCCGAGGAGGTCCAATGAGCCAGCGTCTGCTCGTTTTTCAGTCGATGTGGGCGATGGAGCGCCGTCACAGCGATGGCTTCGAACGCTCGCTCGAAGAGAATATCGCGCTGATTGCCGAAGCCGGTTTTGATGGCGTGAGCGCGCATTACACCGATCGCGCGGCCGTGCGCCGCCTCGCCGAGTTACGCGCGGCGCACGGTCTCGATGCGGAAGGACAGTGCTTTCCGCAAACCATCGACGACTTGCAGCCCGTGCTCGAAAACGCCGTGGAGTGCGGCGTGCATCACATCGACTTGCAGCCCGACGTGCGCCCGCGCACCGTGGCCGAAGCGGTGCGTTTGCTGGACGGCTGGCAGCGTCTCGCGGAACAGGTGACGTTTCCGGTGTATATCGAAACGCATCGCGACCGCATGACGACGGATCTATATTTCACGCTCGATCTGCTCGACGCGCGCCCCGACCTGAAACTGCTCGGAGATATTTCGCACTACCTGGTAGGTCGCGAATTCGCGTGGCCGGTATCGGAGGAGAATCACGCGCTGATGCGGCGCATTCTCGATCATTGCTGGGCGTTTCACGGCCGCGTGGCGAGCCGCGAGCAGGTGCAGATCGAGTTGTCGTTCGAGCCGCATCGCATGTGGGTGGATTTGTTCATGGGCTGGTGGCGCTACGGGTTCGAGTCGTGGCGCAAGCGCGCGGGTGAGCACGACACGCTGTCGTTCACCTGCGAACTCGGGCCGAAGCCCTACGCGATCATCGGGCGCGACGGCAACGACACGACCGACCGCTGGGCCGAATCGCTATTGCTGCGCGACGGGATACGCGCGCTTTGGCGCGAGATCGAAACGGAGCAGGCGGCGCGTGCGGCCTGACACGCAAGGGTAGCTCGGCCGGCGTTCCACCCGCCGGCTTTTCCACCGTGCCAGTGGGCGCGGGTGGGCGATATGGGTTTCGGCCCATATCGCTTTCTTTTTTTGCGCGGTGCGAAGCGACGGGCGCGCTCAGCGCAGCGTGCGGCGCAGCGCGCCGAGTTCGCCGTGCAGGCGCTGGTAGAGCGCGCTGTGCGTGGCGCGTTCCGCGCGCAATTGCGCGTCGAGCGTCAGCACGATTTCTCCGAGCGCGTCGATGCCGTCGAGCAGCGGCACGGGCGTGTGCGGCGGCGCGGGTGGTTCGGCGTGCGACGGGGCGTCGGCGCTTTCATGGGCGCTTTGCCCGCCCGGCGCGGCTGGGGCGGGCGGTATCGCGCTGGCGGCCGCAGGCCCGGCGACTGGAGCGGCCGTGGAAGTGGGCACAGCGGCGGGTTCGGTGTCGAACAGCGACTTCAGGAGCATCGGGATTCTCACGGCGGCGGCGGTGCAATAGAAAGAGAGGGGCGGTGCCAAAAACAGGGCCGATATAGTCGCATCGTCGCGAAATTGCCTGTCCTGAAAAGCGGTGCCGCGGTCTCGCGGTCCGGTTCGACTTGCGCGCCAGGTTGAAGCGGATCGTCCACGCGGCATAGAATGACCACGCCCTTCATTCTGGAGCCTCCCTCGATGCCCCCCGATGCGAAACACCCCGCCAAGCCCCGCGAAGTCTGGCTGATCCGCCATGGCGAAACCGAGTGGAGCCGCACCGGCCAGCACACGGGCCGCACCGATATCGCGCTGACTGAGCATGGCCGCGAGCAGGCGCGCGCGCTGACGAAGCCGCTCGCCGAAGTGCAGTTCGACGCCGTGCTCGCGAGCCCGATGTCGCGCGCGATCGAGACCTGCAAGCTCGCGGGGCTCGGTGAGCGCATGATCGTGTCCGCCGATCTGCTCGAATGGGACTATGGCGTGTACGAGGGCCGCACGACGCCCGATATCCGCCAGACCGAGCCTGACTGGAGCGTGTGGCGCTCGACGATCGCACAAGGCGAAAGCCTCGCGCAGATCGAAACGCGCGCGCGCGGCGTGATCGAGAGTCTGCTGGTGATGGTCGAGCATGGTGGGCGCATCGCCGTGTTTTCACATGCGCATTTTCTGCGCACGCTGGCGGGCTGCTGGGTCGGCGACTCGGCGGCGCTGGGCGCGCATTTTTACCTCGATACGGCGTCGATCAGCGTGCTGGGTTTCGACCGCGAAAGCCGCGCCGTGCGCCGCTGGAATGCGATTCCCGAAGGATGCCGTTAAGCGTCGAGGCGAAAAAAAGCCGCCCGGGAAATGGGCGGCATGAAATCGGAGTGAGCAAGCATGAATGCGAGGGGAATCAGCAAATTCCCAAGGCTTTCAGGTATTGCGTGAATCGTCGGCCGTAAAAAAGGCGCTCCCGTGAATGCGGAGGCGCCTTTTTTTATTGACTTGCGATCAGGCCGGATGAATCGGAATGAATCGGGATCAATCGGGATCAATCGGGATTAAGCGGCCTGATACCGCAATCGCGTTTAGAAGCGGTGGCGCATGCCCACCGTTGCAGCGACCTGGTTCTGCGTCGACGAATTCGTCAGCAGACCGGCGATGCTGGCCGTATTGCCGATCACGTCCGTGCCGTTGTCGTAGACATTGCCCGAAGCGTGTTGATACGCGCCGGCCACATACACGTCGGTGCGCTTGCTCAGCGAATAGTCGAGCGCGAGCGTGACCGAGTGCCACTTCGGATCGCTCGAACTCGTGTCCGCGCCCGTCGTCTTGCCGTAGGTGAAGGTGTAGTTGCCCACGACCGCGAGTGCCGGCGTGAGGCTATACGTGCCGTTGACTTCGATATTGTCGAAGCGCGCGTTCAGGCCGGTGACGCCGAACGACGCACCTTGAATGCGCGTATGCGTGTAGAGCACGCCTGCCGTGCCCGGACCGAACGCGTAGGTCGCGCCGACGCCGTAGGTGCGCTTCACGTCGCCGCCGAGCAGCGTCGTGGCGGCGGCGCTGGAGTTCGTGGTGCCGTTGATGTCGGTGTTCGTCTGGTCATACGCGGCGGCCACCGTGAACGGGCCTGCCGAGTAGCCGGCGCCGACGCTCCATGCGCGGCCGTTCGTGAACTGGCCCGGATCGTTGCTGAAGCCGTACAGGCCGCCGAAGTGGAAGCCGGCGTAATTGGCGCTTTCATACTTGATCGAATTGTTGATCGAGTATTGCGCGCCGATATTGTCGTTGTTATACGGGTGAGCGGCGAGATTGACCACGCCTGCCTGGCCGGCCAGCGACAGCGGCGAGAGATAATCGACGACCGAGTCGTATTGCTTGCCGAGCGTGACCGTGCCGTATTGGGCGCTTTGAATGCCGACGTAAGCCTGACGATTAAACATCGAGCCATTGCTGAAACCGCCGTTCGACAGGCTGAAGCCCGATTCCAACTTGAAGATTGCCTTCAGGCCGCCGCCCAGGTCTTCAGCGCCTTTCAAACCGAAATAGGTATTCGACAGCAGGCTGCTCGATTGAAGCCAGTCGCTATGGCCGCCCGCGTTATTGACATATGCAATGCCCGCGTCGAGCGAGCCATACAGCGTGACGCTGCTTTGTGCGTGAGCCGCAATGCCGAATGCGCCAAGCGCTGCTGCCACGAGCAAGTTCTTATTGAATTTCACGTTCATTCTGCACGTTCCTGTTTCTAAGGCAATCACTCATAGACAAGTTGAATATGAGCGGTATAAAGCTGCCGGGTTGGGACGGACGAAATATATCCCCGCAACCGGACAAAGCCCGTTGCACTCAGCCAACAAATCGGGCGAATACCGACATGTTTTGAGATAACGCAAATAATCAATTTGTGCGCTGAAATACCGCTGTTGTGAGATGGCGGCTTGATTCTGCGATGAGATGCCCTTTATTGGTGCGGAATTGCGATGCGATTGTTGCGTGATTTGAAAGCAATTGATCGATTAATTGAGAGATGCTGGATATCGAGGGAAAAGCATGGTCAATGCGCTTTGATTGCGTGTTCTTCGTGCGTGTTGATAGCGCGACTTACGACGCCATAGCGCAGCTTTTAACGATGTTGAATGAAGGCGAATAGCCGGTGGAAGCGGCATGTCATGCGTTTTCCGTCATGCCGGACAGATCGCCGTCGTGACGTCACTCGTACCCTTGCGGTGTCGTCGGCACAAAGCAGCCACGCGACTTTTCATAGCACGAGAAATTCGTTCAATCGCGCGCGCAAATCCCCAAAGATGGCGGAACCCGCTCACGCCATTTATCTTTGAGGAAGCCAATCATGAGCCAGCGCACTGCGTCCGACGACGCCATCAAATTCGCCTACTGGGTGCCGAATGTGAGCGGCGGACTCGTCGTGAGCAAGATCGAGCAACGCACCGACTGGAGTCTCGAATACAACCAGAAACTCGCGCAAACCGCTGAACAGGCGGGTTTCGATTACGCGCTCAGCCAGATTCGCTTCACGGCCGGCTATGGCGCGCAGTATCAGCACGAATCGGTATCGTTTAGCCAGGCGCTGCTGCACGCGACCACGAAGCTCAAGGTGATCGCGGCGATTCTGCCCGGCCCGTGGCATCCGGCTGTGGTGGCGAAGCAGATCGCGACCATCGACCATATTTCGAATGGGCGCATCGCCATCAATGTCGTGAGCGGCTGGTTCAAGGACGAATTCACGTCGATTGGCGAGCCGTGGCTCGAACACGACGAGCGTTACCGGCGTTCGAATGAATTCATTCAGGCGGTGAAGGGCATCTGGACGCAGGACAACTTCACGTTCAAGGGTGACTTCTATCGCTTCAACAACTACACGCTGAGTCCGAAGCCCGTGCAGAAGCCGCATCCCGAAGTGTTTCAGGGCGGCAGTTCGCGGGCCGCGCGCGATAACGCGGCAAGCGTGTCCGACTGGTACTTCACGAACGGCAACACGGTGGAGAATCTCAAGGCGCAGATCGACGATATCCGCGCGAAGGCGGCGAAGAACAATCACAGCGTGAAGATCGGCGTGAACGCGTTCGTGATTGCGCGCGATACGGAAGAGGAAGCGCGCGCCGTGCTCGACGATATCGTGCGTCACGCGCACGTGGAGGCCGTGGAGGCGTTCGGCAGCGCGGTGAAGGAGGCGGGCAAGGCGTCGCCCGAAGGCGAGGGCAACTGGGCGAAATCGACTTTCGAGGATCTAGTGCAGTACAACGACGGCTTTCGCACCAACCTGATCGGCACGCCGCGCCAGATTGCGGAGCGCATTGTCGCGCTCAAGGCGATTGGTGTCGATCTCGTGCTCGCGGGCTTCCTGCACTTCATCGAGGAGGTGGAGTATTTCGGTGAGAAGGTGCTGCCGCTCGTGCGTGAACTCGAACGGGAGCGCGAATCGCAGCCCGCATGATCGCAAGCGGGATTTTAATGGCATTTTCGTCAGACGATTTATTCATCTGACGAAAATCGAGTAAATAATATCGAAGAAAAATGAACCCGGCCCGTAATTAAAATAACAAGCCAGATAAAAACGGGGCCGGTATCTATCAAACATAATTTCCCCGTCCCTCTCAAGTTCCCCTCAAGTCCGCCGTTATTGGCTTCAAGTAGTCCGCATCCGCGTCTATCGCGCTGCATCGCGGCATGCGCCTGAGAAAAAATTCCCCGATATGTGCGCGATCTCGACGGTAATGAATTTAATTATCGGCAATTCAGTCTCGCATTGCCTTTTGTAACACTTTCTTACGTCGAATTGGTATATATCAGGAGAAATGCCAAGTAAGATCTGCCGCCGCGAATGATCTGATTTTAAGCAGTGATTTTGCCCGCTTCGGCTCACCGAAGGCGCACGTCTCCCGACCCTCTTGGGAACCCGCGCAAGGCCGCAAGTCCCGACGACGCAATCGCCGCAACGGCGCGCTCACGGTGCGCCCGCGCCCAGGCGAAAAGGACAGTTACGCCGGTTCGACCGGGCGCGCTCGACGCGCCCTCGTAGTGACGGACGATGCGCGCATTCGACCGATGCGCGGCGTCCGCCGTCCTCTCATACCCGACCTTCGGCCTGCAGCCGGGCGCGCGAGCGCCGCTGCCGGTTGGGCGTCGCTTTGCCTTTTTCAAACGATGAAGCACATGCTTATTTTGCTCTCCTCATCGCTGCTGCTGGCAGCCTGCGGGGGAGGGGGATCCGGTTCGGATGCCGCGAGCGGCACGCAAAACGCGGGCTCGAACACGTCCAATGCGGCGAGCGGCGGCGGCACCAGCGCCGCGGCCGTGACGAAGGGCACGATGACTTGCGGCGCACCGTCGACGTCGAGCGCGACGGCGAGCGGCACGCTCGTTTCCGCCGATACGCCGAGCGCGCAAAGCGGCCGCATCTTCGCTTCGGGCGCGACGTTCCCGGTGGCGATCGTGACCAACGCGGCGTCGCCCGACACGCTGAACTGGTCGATCGCCGACCAGCTCGGCAACGTGGCGGCCAGCGGCAGCACGCCCGTCACGGCGGGCGCGGTGACCACCACGGTGAACTGCTCGTCGACGCTCGCGGGTTACTTCGCGATCTCGGCGTCGCTCGCCAACGCGGGCGGCCAGATTCCTTCGGCGGGCACGCGTCCGGCCGGCAATGCGACCTTCGGCGTGCTGCCGAATCTGGGCAGCGTGATTCCGGCGGTGACGTATGCGCGCCAGGACCTGCATCGCTTCGGCATGCAAGGCGAGGACGGCAACGGCGCGGTCTTGTCGGCGCTCGGCATCTCGTGGCAGCTCGATCATCGCGAGCTCTACAACATGGAGCCGACCGCGCGCAACACCTTCAATCCGAACGCCAATAATCTCGATCCGTTCTTCACTTCGGGCAACGTGATGCGGCTGATCCGTCTCGACGGCATTCCGGCCTGGGCCAGCCCGACGAACGCCTTCGAGGACGAAACGCTGCCGCCCACCGATCTCGCGTACTACCAGGATTACATGAGCCGCGTCGGCACCGAGTCGAATCTGATTCGGACTACGTATTTCCCGAACCAGTCGGCGAACTACTATCAGCTGACGTGGGAGCCGGACGCGCAATGGGCGGGCACGAACGCGCAGTTCGTGCAGCTTTATCAGACCGTCTATCAAGGCTTGCATTCGACCGATCCGCACGCCGTGTTGATGGGCCCGGCCGACACCGCGCCCTCGGGTACCGCCGACCAGTTGCGCACGCTCGCCTCGCTCGGTTTCGCGCAGTATCTCGACGGCGTGACCACGCACGGCTATTACGACATCAACGGCACCTCGCCGTCGTATCCGCCCGAGCGTCAGGCAACCGATCCGTCGACGGCGTCGAGTTCGCTGATCGGCCAGATGCGCGCGCTGCGCAGCGAAATGGCCGCCGACTACAAGCCCGGCATGAAGCTGTTCCAGACCGAAGTGGGCATCAGCTACGACAACGGCTCGTCGTATGGCGCGAACTATCCGACGGCCAATGTGCTGTACGCGCAGGGCGCGGTGGCCGCGCGCGCGCATCTGATCGTGCTCGGCGAGGGCGCGGACCAGACGTGGGTGTTCTACGGCGCGGACTTCCCGGGCCTCGTGGGCTACGGCACGTTCTTCGATCTCGCCGATGCGCAGGGCCAGTACGGCGCGACCAATATCAGCCCGAAACCGGCGGCGATGGCCGTGGCGGCGATGACGCGCATTCTCGACGGCACCAACACGCTCGGTCCCGTCAACGGCGTGCCGTCCGGCGTCTATGCCTACGCGTTCCAGCAGTTGAACAACGGCGCGGTGGTCACGGCGCTCTGGACCCACAACAACGACGTGTGGAACGCCAGCGCGGGCTATAGCTCGACGTACAGCACGGCGTACAGCCTCGCGGTGGACGCGCCCGGCACGAGCGGCACGGTCACGGTGCTCGACATGATGGGCAATCCGTCGACGGTGGCCTACAGCAACGGCACCGTCACGCTGAACCTCACGGAGTCGCCGGTCTACGTGGTGTCGAACAACGCGACGGTCGCCAAGGCCAATTCGACGTTGCCGACGGGCTACGTGCCGAACTGAGGCGCGAACGCCGGCATGATGCCGACCGCGCTCAGTGCGGAATCGGCTGCTTGATCGGATCGTGTTCGCCCGCAACGGCGAACACGAGGATCTGCGCCGGTTCCGTCGCGCTGGCGTTGCGCGCGAGGATGTGATGCGAGCCGGGCGGCTCGTACCACGCCTCGCCGGGCCCATAGGTGCGCGCGGGCGAGCCTTCGACCTGCGATTCGATATGGCCCTGCGTGACGTAGGCGAACACCGAACCCTTGTGCATGTGCGGCGCCGATACCTGCCCCGGCGCGAACGTGACGGTGGCGATCAGCACGTTCTTGCCGGGCGCTTCGGGAAGCGCCTGCTTCATGACGGGCGCGATGGTTTCGCTCGCGGCGTCGTGGGCCTGAGCCGCGCTCATCGGTGCGAGCAGGGCCAGCGATGCAATCGTTGCAAGCGCGGATCGGGAAATCGTCTTCATGGCGGACCTCACGCGGGCAGCTTGCGGAAAGCAATCGCGAGACGGTTCCAGCTGTTGATCGCGTTGATCAGCAGGGTCAGGTCGACGATCTCGGCGTCGCTGAAATGCGGCTTGACGGCTTCCCAGACCGCGTCGGGCACGTGCTCGTGCGAGACCAGCGTGAGCGCCTCGGTCCATTCGAGCGCGGCGCGTTCGCGTTCGGTGAAGAAGGGCGTCTCGCGCCACACCACGACGGTCGCCAGACGGCGTTCGGTTTCGCCGCCCTTGCGCGCGTCGCTCACGTGCATGTCGACGCAGTAGGCGCAGCCGTTGATCTGCGAGGCGCGCAGGCGCACGAGTTCGGCGAGCGGCTTTTCGATGCCGCTCTTTTCAATGCGTTCTTCGAGCCCGAGCAGGGCCTTGATGGCGTTCGGGTTGGCGCGGTAAAAGTCGAGACGCTGTTGCATGATCGTTCCTTCGAGGTGGGCCGCGCCGGGAAGGGTGGCGCGATGGAAGTCATCGTAGGCGTCGAGGCGGCTATGCGAAATAGCCAGTTTTCGGCTATCTGAAGTAACCACTTTGGCGATTCCAAGGTGGCCGCGAGGCGGCGCTCGTCGCCCGGGCCGCCTGCGCGCGAGCGCCGATTCTGATAGCATGCGCCCTTTCGTCCGGCGGCAGCACCGCGCCTGCCGGTCCACGGCTGTTTCACTGCGCGCCGCGCCGTTCCCGACTTCGCGCATCAGCGTGTCGATGCACCGTTCAAGTGCATCCTGATTGGCTTGCCACGCGCCTCATCGTGCGCTTGTCTGTCGCCTGTCGGCCGATTTTCAGCCTGTTTTTCAGCCTCTTTCCCGCTTTTTTCCGCTCTATCGTCCGCTCCATGGAATCCGCCCGTTCCGCTCCGAGCCGTGCTTCGGCGCCGTTTTCGTTCTCCGCGCTGCGCAGCGAATTGCTCGCCGGCATCACGTCCTCGTTCGCGCTGGTGCCCGAGTGCATCGCGTTCGCGCTGGTCGCGCACCTGAATCCGCTGATGGGGCTCTATGGCGCCTTCTTCATCTGCACGATCACGGCGCTGTTCGGCGGCCGCCCCGGCATGATCAGCGGCGCGGCGGGCTCGATGGCCGTGGTGATCGTCGCGCTGGTGGTGCAGCACGGCCCGCAGTATCTGTTCGCGACGGTCGTGCTCGGCGGCCTGCTGATGATGCTGTTCGGCGCGCTCAAGCTCGGCAAGCTGATCCGCATGGTGCCGCATCCGGTCATGCTCGGTTTCGTGAACGGCCTCGCGATCATCATCGCGCGCGCGCAGTTCGAGCACTTCAAGACGCCCGGCGCGCACGGCATGGAATGGATGCACGGCCAGGCGCTCTGGCTGATGTGCGGCCTCGTGGCGCTGACGATGGCGATCGTGTTCGTCACGCCGCGCCTGACGAAGGCCGTGCCGCCCGCGCTGGTGGCCATTGTTGGCGTGGGCGCGGCGGCGGCGCTGCTGCATCTGCCCGCGCGCACGCTCGGCGACATGGCGCACATCGCGGGCGGCCTGCCCGCGTTCGCGATTCCGGGCGTGCCGCTGAACCTGGAGACGCTGCGCATCGTGCTGCCCTATGCGGTGCTGATGTCGCTCGTCGGCCTGCTGGAGACGCTGCTCACGCTCAACCTCACCGACGACGTGACCGCCTCGCGCGGCCAGCCCAACCGCGAATGCGTGGCGCTGGGCGCGGCCAATGTGGTGGCCGGGATGTTCGGCGCGATGGGCGGCTGCGCGATGATCGGCCAGACCGTGATCAACCTCGGCTCGGGCGGACGCCGCCGCCTCTCCGGCGTGACGAGCGGCGTGATGATCCTGCTGTTTATCCTGTTTCTGTCGCCGCTGATCGAGCGCATTCCGCTCGCCGCGCTGGTGGGCGTGATGTTCATCGTGGCGGGGCAGACCTTCGCGTGGGGCTCGCTGCGCGTGCTGCACAAGGTGCCGCGCAACGACGCCGTGGTGATCGTCGCGGTGACCGTGATCACCGTCTGCACCGATCTGGCGACGGCCGTGATGTGCGGGATCGTGATCGCCTCGCTGAACTTCGCGTGGCAGCACGCGCGCGAATTCCGCTGCGAGATGCGCGACGAGCCGTCGGGCGAGCGCGTCTACACGCTGCGCGGCACGCTGTTCTTCGCTTCGGCGGCGCAGTTCCAGACGCTGTTCGATCCGGCTCGCGATCCGGCGCAGGTGCGCCTCGACTGCGCGCATCTGCATGTGGCCGATCACTCGGCGATCGCCGCGCTCGAAGCGGTGCAGGCGCGCTACGAGCGCGCGGGCAAGCATCTGAGCTTTGCGCATCTCTCGCCGCGATGCAGCGGCCTGCTCGCGCGCGCCGACGCCGACGTGCGGCTGGCGGCGGAACGCGCGTCTTGATGGGCGTATGAAGCGGTTTTGAAGCGCGGCCATCGCGCCGCGCCTCGTGCGTTCACCGCGTTCGTCGCACTTATTCCTTCCGTAACGCCTCGAGCGCGCGCGCGACGCGCTCGATCACCTCACTCCATTCGCCAGGCGCGCGTTGCTGAAACAGCCGCGCGCGCGGATACCACGGCGAGTCGTCGCGCTCGCGCAGCCAGCGCCAGCAGGCGTCGTAGCGCGACAGAATCCACACCGGCTTGCCGAGCGCGCCCGCGAGGTGCGCCATCGACGTATCGACGGTGATCACGAGGTCGAGCGTGTCGACGATGGCGGCCGTATCGGCGAAATCGTGCACCTCGTCCATCGGATCGAGCGGACGCAGTTCTGGCGGCAGTTCGAGGATCTGCGGCTGCGTCGTTTCCCCCTTTTGCAGACTCACGAAGCGCACGCCGGGCACGCGCAGGATCGGCAGCCAGTCGCACGCACGTGTCGAGCGGCGCTGGTCGATCGCGTTGGAGCGCAGGTCCTGCGGACGCGGCGCGCCCGCCCACACGAGTCCGACCTTGAAGCCCGCTTTCGGGCCAGCATGATGGCACTCGGCGTCCAGCCGCGCGCGCCACGTTTGCGCGAGCGCCGCATTCGCGCGCAGATAGGGCATGGGCGCGGGAATCGTTTCGACCGTGGTGCCGAAGCGCAGCGGCAAGCTCATCATGAAACACCAGTAATCGTGACGCGCAATCGTGCCTTGTCCGTCGAGCGGGTAGACCGCGTCCACGTTCTCCAGGCTTTCGAACAGCCGCCCGAGCGCGGGTCCGCACGCGACGCTCACGCGCGCCGCGCCGCGCGCCTTCAGCAGCGTGACATAGCGGCAGAATTGCAGGTCGTCGCCATAGCCTTGCTCGGGCCAGACGATGATCGATTTACCGTCGAGCGGCTCGCCGCTCCAGTGCGGCCAGGGCAAGGGCGGCAGCTTCACGGCGCTCGGTCCGACGGCTTCGTCGTGACGCGCCTCGTAGAGCGGCCAGGCGTCGGCGTACTGGCCGTTGCGCAGCAGCAGCATCGCGAGATTGCCCTTGGCGACCGTGTAATCGGGCCGCAGCGCGAGCGCCTGACGATAGGCGTCGATGGCTTCGTCGGTGCGCGCCTGCTGATTGAGCGCGTTGCCGAGATTGTTGTGCGCCTCGGGCACGTTCGGCTCGACCGCGAGCGCGTGGCGGAACGCGGCTTCGGCCTCGGGCTGGCGGTTCAGGTCGAGCAGCAGCAGGCCGAGATTGTTGAGCGCGTAGTGATTGTCGGCGTCGTGCGCGAGGATGCGGCGATATTCGGCGTGCGCTTCGTCCAGACGCTGCGTGCCCCAGAGCAGCAGCGCGAGATTACTTCGGGATCCTGCGTGATTGGGGGCGAGTTCGAGCGCGCGGCGCAGCGCGGCTTCGGCTTCGGCCATGCGGCCCAGGTCGCGCAGGACGAGCCCCAGATTGCCGAGCGCCGAAGGCCAGTCGGGCTCGATCGCGAGCGCCGCGCGCCACGCGTGCTCCGCCTGCGCAAGCTGCTTGCGCGCGTAGAAACGATTGCCGAGAGGGAGCAGCGCGTTGGCCAGTTCGGGCGAGGTGCCGTCGGTCGCCGTGTTCGCGTCGTTTGCGGTCTTCGCGTTGTCCAGCGCGTGCAGGCAGCGCGCCGCCAGATGCAGCGCGGCGAGGTTGGCCGGGTCGTGCTGGAGCAGCGCGTCGAGCGCCGCGAGCGCTTCGGCATGGCGTCCGGCGGCGTGGAGCGCGCGGGGATCGAGGGGCGCGGCGGTGTCGGGCGTGCCGGAAGTGTCGGGCGAGGGCGTATTCATGGCGGGGCGGGGACTGGACGTTTGACCTGCCCCCAGCTTAGGCATGCGCCATCTCACTATCCATCGGCGAAATCCGAATTTTCCGACAGCGCATCAGGATACGGCGGGCCGTGCCGCGCACCCGCCGCCGCGCGGGCCGCTCACCAGACGCGAAACACGCGCCCCGTCTGCACGCCTTCCACGCTGCGCTGGTACGCCAGCGCCGCGCGCCGCGCGGGCACGCTCTCGAAGCCCGGGAAGAAGCCCGCGAAGCGCTCCAACGACTCGGTCAGCACGGTCGGGCTCACCACGTTGATGCGCCGGTTGCCGCGCAACTCCGTGGCCGCCGCGCGCACGAAGCCTTCGATAGCGCTGTTCACGGCGGTCGCGTTGACGCCCTGCGCGATGGGTTCCTCGGCGACGATCCCGCTCGTCAGCGTGATCGAGCCGCCGTCGTTCAGATAGTGCTGGCCGATCAGCGCGAGCCGCACCTGGCCGAGCAGCTTGTCCTGCAAGCCGACGTTGAATTGCGCCGCGCTCATCTCGGCGAGCGGGCCGAAATGCAGATGGCCGGCCGCCGAGACAATCGCGTCGACCGGCCCGGTCTCGCGGAACAGCGCGGCCACGCTGGCGTCGTCGGTGAGATCGGCGCGGTATTCGCCGCTCGTGCGGCCCACGGCCAGGATCGTGTGCGTCTCGCCGAGCGTTTGCGCGATTGCGCGGCCCACGTCGCCGCCCGCACCCACCAGAAGGATTTTCATGTGCGACTCTCCATCGAAAAGGGGAATGCACGTACTATCCGCCTGACACCCAAAAGAATAAATGGACGATAATCTCGTTCAATTGAAACCAGGAGTTAGTAATCGTGGACCGGCTACGCAGCATCGAAGTGTTCGTGAGCGCCGTGGACCGCGGCAGCTTCAGCGCGGCGGCGCGCGCGCTCGACCTGAGCCCGGTGATGGTGGGCAAGCACGTGCGGCAGCTGGAGACGCATCTGGGCGCGCAACTGCTCCAGCGCAACACGCGCGCGCAGAGCCTCACCGACGCGGGCCGGCGCTTCTACGAGGAAAGCCGCAAGGTGCTGGAGCAGCTGGCGCTGGCCGAGGCGTCGGTGGAGAGCCTGCGCGCCGCGCCGCGCGGCACGCTGCGCATCAGCGCGGCGACCACGCTGGGCGCCTGCGTGGTCGCGCCGCTGGCGGCCGCGTATCAGAACGCGCATCCGCAGGTGCGTATCGACCTGGATCTGAGCAACGGCGTGGTCGATCTCGTCGACGAGGGCTTCGACGTGGCCGTGCGCATCGGCGCGCTCGACCCCGATCTCGATCTGGTCGCGCGTCCGCTCGGCCAGTACCGCATGACGATTTGCGCGGCGCCCGCCTATCTGGCGCGGCACGGCACGCCGCGCACGCTCGCCGATCTCGCCGCGCATCGCTGCCTGAGTCACGCGGTCTGGGACCGCCGCAACGGCTGGCGGCTGGTCGGCGAAAGCCGCTGGCCCGAGCAGACGGACTTCGTCTGCAACGACGGCCACGGCCTGCGCGAAGCGGCGCTGCACGGCGCGGGGCTGCTGCTGCAACCGTCCATTCTCGTCGCCGACGATCTGGCGTCGGGCCGCCTCGTCAGCGTGCTCGACGCGTTCGCGCCCGAAGGACGCCCGGTCTACGCGCTGTATCGTCAGGACCGGCAGCCATTGCCGAAGATCCGCAGCTTCGTCGATTTCCTCGCGGAGCACGCGGCGGCGCGGCTCGCCTGATCGATTCGGGGAATCGGACAGTCAGCGGATTCGCAAGAAAATCGCGCTTGACTTCGAGTGCGCTCGAAGTCTCACCATCGTGTCTGTCGTTGAGGGGAAGCACATGAAGATTGGCGATGTGGCCAGCCAGACGGGCCTTTCGGTCCATACGATCCGCTATTACGAGCGCATCGGCCTGATTCCGTTCGCGTTGCGCGACGGCTCGGGGCAGCGCGCGTACGACCGCTCGATTCTCGACTGGCTCGCTTTTCTCGGCCGCCTGAAGCAAACCGGCATGCCGATTCAGGGGATGCTGCGCTACGCGCAGTTGCGTGCCGAGGGCGCCGCGACCGAAGCCGAGCGCTGCGCCTTGCTCGTCGAGCATCGCGACGCCGTGCGCGCCCATATCGCCGAATTGCAGACGTGCCTCCTCGCGCTCGACGCCAAGATCGAAGGCTATTCGACCGCTCCTATTTCTTCGCAGAGGCACGCCCATGCAGACCGTCACGAACCCGATGAACGCCACGAAGCCGACGCTTCAACCCCACGCGCAAGCGGCGCACGGCGAGCCGCTGGACAGCGCGCCGGAAAGCCGCCTGTCACGCGGCCTCCGCATGCTGACGGCGATTGACGGCCACGCGGGCGAGCAGGTGGTGGCCTCGCTCGCCGATATTGCGCCGGATTTCGCCACCTATCTGTTGGAGTTTCCGTTCGGCGACATCTACGCGCGGCCCGGTCTCGATCTGCGCGCGCGGGAGATCGCGACCATCGCGGCGCTGACCGCGCTCGGCCACGCCCAGCCGCAGCTCAAGGTGCATATCGCGGCGGGCCTGAACGTGGGCCTGAGCGAAGAAGAGATCGTCGAGACCATCATGCAGATGGCCGTGTACGCGGGCTTTCCCGCCGCGCTGAACGGCCTGTTCGCCGCGCGCGAGGTGTTCGCGGCACGGCATGCGCAGCATGCGCGCGACGAGGGCGTTGAAACCGCGCACGCCGCCTGATTCACCAGCGCGAACCCGGCGGCGTGCGCGGCCACGCCGTTTAGAACAGCTTCAGCGGCATGCCCACCACGAGCCGGTACTCCATGTTGCTCGCGTCGGAGTAGTACTTCGAGCCGTGATGCCACATCGCGACGAACGAGATCTTCGTGTCCTTGAAGCGGCCGCTTTGCAGCGTGTACGACGGGATGAAGCCGAACTCGTGATGCGAGCCGTGCACGGGCTGACCGTTCTTCCAGTAGAGGCCGGAATCCGGGTTGGCCGCTGCGCCCGCCGACGCGTCCGCGCCCCAGCCCAGCGCGTACCAGAGCAGCGCCTTCGCGCCGGGCAGACCGGCGTACTTGCCGTCGAAGCCATAGCGCACCTGGAACGACTTCTCGTGCGGCGCGTTGTAATCGACATCCATCGAGTTGACGAGATAGATGCCGTTGGTCTCGTTCACGTAATCGAAGAACTGGTCGCCGAGAATCTGCTGGAAGCCGAACAGCAGCGAATGCGCGCCGTGCTGCGCGGCCAGCGACACGCTATAGGCGTTGTTGTTGATATGGCCTTCCTTGCCGCCGCCCACGCTGTGCGTCGAATAGATGTTCGCGAAGCCGGTCCATTTGAGCGTCGACGGATCGCCGAAACTCTGCTGCACCGAGCCGTAGTATTGGCGCCAGACATCGTCGGCCTGATTGGCGAACAGCGCGACGCTGCCGTTCGGGCTGTAATCCCACGTGCCGCCCACGTAGCTGAAGCGCTTGAACGACACGCCGCCGTATGAGGTCGTGAGGTCGGTGAGATTGGTGTGGCCGCGCGCGTTCACTTTCGTGAAGCTGCCCGCCTGCAACACGGCATTCGCCACGTCGCGGCTCACGAGCGACACGCCCATGAATGTGGGCGGCAGCGCGCGATTGTCGTGCGGCTCGAAGAACGGGTTGTCGTCCACCATGTGCAGGCCGTATTTGACGACCGTGTCCGAGACGCGCGCCTTCACGTCGTAGACGCCCGGATAGCCCCACGCGAGCTGATTCGAGCCGCCGCCGTCCTTGCCCACGTGCACCATGTTGCCGGCGCCCGCGCCGCCGTCGAGCTTGAGCGCGCCGTACAGCGACGCATCCACGCCGAAGCCGATCGGCCCTTGCGTGAAGCCCGAGGTGTAGTCGAGCATCGCGCCCTGCACCCACGCGTGGCGATGCGGGCCGCCATCCATGTCGAGCACGTCGGCGTAGTTGCGCAGGTTCAGCGTCAGATGACTGTCGCCGATGAAGCCCTGGCTGGCGGCCTGATCCGATTGCGCGCGTCGCGGATTGTCGGCGCGCACGGCTTCGTTGGTGCTCTGGTCGGGCGTGGGCGCGGCGAGCTGATCGGCCGCGTTGGGCGCGAGCAGCGGCTCCACCGACGCCTGCGTGCTTTTCGGCGCGGCTTGCTGCGCGGATTGGCGCGACGCTTTGCGTTTCGATTTGCGCTTCGCCTTGGACGTGGATTTCGCGGCGGGTTTGACGGCAGGCGCGACCGATGACGCGGCTTGCGGGGCCGTGCCGTTCGCAGGCGCCGATTCGGCCGCGTGCGCGCCGAGCGATACCGCAAGCGACGCGGCCAATGTGGCCAATGCGGCCGTGGCGGCGAGCGTTGTTCTCCTGATGTGCTGGTCTCGTTTCATGTCATTCCCTGTTTGTGCTGTCTTGGTTTTTGAAATTACTCAGGATTGCCAATCTGTCTGATTGGACGACCGCCTGCGTGAAGCAGGCGGACGCGTCAGGCAGCGGGAGGATCGCCGTCCATGCGCGGATGCCAGCAGGCGGTAATCGATTCGGTTGGGCCGTGCGCACGCAGCGCAGGCGTCTGGGTCGCGCACACCGCGAGCGCGCGCATGCAGCGCGTGCGGAACGCACAACCTGAAGGCGGATAGAGCGGCGAGGGAATTTCTCCGCTCAACAACGGCACGTTGCGTGCGCGGGCGAGCGCCGGATCGGGCAGCGGCACGGCGTCGAGTAGCGCCTGCGTGTACGGATGACGTGCGGCGCCGTAAAGCGCGTCGCGCTCGCCCAGTTCCATCACGCGGCCCAGATACATCACCATCACGCGATGGCTGATGGTCTTCACCACCGCGAGGTCGTGCGCCACGAACAGCAGCGAGAGCGCGAGTTCGCGTTGCAGGTCGCGCAGCAGATTGACGATCTGCGCCTGGATCGACACGTCGAGCGCCGAAACCGGCTCGTCGCAGATCACGAGTCCGGGCTCGCCGATCAGCGCGCGCGCGATGCCCACGCGCTGACACTGGCCGCCCGAGAATTCATGTGCGCGCCGCGCCGCGTGATGCGCGTTCAGGCCCACACGTTCGAGCATCGTGAGCACGCGCCGCTCGATCTCCTTGCGGCCGAGTTGCGGCGCGTGCGTGACGAGCGGCTCGGCGACGATCTGCGCGATCGACATGCGCGGATCGAGCGAGGCGAGCGGGTCCTGAAAGATCATCTGCGCGTCGCGGCGCAGCGTGCCGAGCTGGCGGCGCGCGCCGTGCACGGTCTCTTCGCCGCGCCACTTCACGCTGCCCGCCGCGACCGGCGCGAGACCGATCACGGCGCGCGCGAGCGTCGATTTTCCGCAGCCCGATTCGCCGACGAGACCGAGCGTTTCGCCGCGCCGCACGTCGAACGAAATGCCGTCGACGGCGCGCAGCGTCGCCTGTTGCCACGGCCAGGGGCCGCGCTTCACGCGAAAATGCACGGCGAGATCGCGCACGCTCAGCAGCGTTTCGGCGGATGCGTGATCGGGTGTCATCGCGGACGAGTGGAGGGAGGCGACGTTCATGCGCACGCTCCTTGCGCGACGGGCGCGGGCAGATGGCAGGCGCGTTCGCGCGTGCCGGACGCGCGCAGCAGCGGCGTTTCCTGGCGGCAGCGTTCGAACGCCTGCGCACAGCGCGGCGCGAATGCGCATCCCGCGCCGCCGCCGCCGGGCAGCGGCGGATTGCCGGGAATCGTGCGCAGCGGCGCGCCACCCGGCGCGTCGAGACGCGGCAGCGCGCCGAGCAGACCGGCCGTGTACGGATGCATGGGACTGATGAATAACGCCGCAGCGGACGCCTTCTCGACCGCGCGTCCGGCGTACATCACCATGACGTCGTCGCAGAGTTCGGCGACCACGCCCATGTCGTGCGTGATCAGCAGAATGGCCGTGCCGCGCTCGCGGTTCATCTCGCGCAGCAGCGCCATGATCTGCGCCTGCACCGTTACGTCGAGCGCCGTGGTGGGTTCGTCGGCGATCAGCACGTCGGGCTCCATCATGAGCGCCGTGGCAATCAGCACGCGCTGGCGCATGCCGCCCGAAAACTCGTGCGGATACAGGCCGATGCGGCGCGCGGCGTCGGGAATCCGCACGCGTTCGAGCGCGTCGATCGCGCGCATGCGCGCCGCACGGCGCGTGAGCTTGCGGTGCAGTTGCAGCGCCTCGGTCATCTGCCGCTCGATCGTGAGGAACGGATTGAGCGAGGTCATCGGGTCCTGGAAGATCATCGCGATGCGGTCGCCGCGAAGGCGATTGAGCGCGCCGGGTTTCATCGCGAGCAGATCGTCGCCGCGAAAACGCGCGTGGCCATACGCGCGCCCGTTCGTGGCGAGCAGGCCGAGCATCGCCATGACGGTCTGGCTCTTGCCCGAGCCCGACTCGCCGACGATGCCGAGCGTGCCGCCCGCTTCGAGCGCGAACGAGACGTCGTGCACGACCGTGAGCGGCGGGCCGTCGCGGCGCAGGAAGCGCACGCCGAGTTGATCGACTTCGAGCAGCGCCATGTCAACGCTCCCGCGGGTCGAGCGCATCGCGCAGCCCGTCGCCGACAAAATTCACGCAATAGAGCGTCGTGCACAGCAGCGCGGCGGGGCAGAGCAGCAGCCACGGCATCGCTTCGAGTTTCTGCGCGCCGTCTTCGATCAGCACGCCCCAACTGGTCATCGGCTCCTGTACGCCGAGGCCGAGAAACGACAGCACCGACTCCGTGAGGATGATCGCGGGGACCGTGACCGTGGCGTACACCGCGACGATGCCCGCGAGATTCGGCACGATATGCCGGACGATGATGGCGGCCGGTTTTACGCCGATGGCGCGCGCCGCGTCGACGAACTCGCGCGTGCGCAGCGACAGCGTCTGGCCGCGCACCACGCGCGCCATGTCGAGCCACGAAAACGCGCTGATCGTGAGCACCACGAGCGAGAACGCGCGGCCGAACAGCGTGACCATCAGGATCGCGATCAGCATGTACGGAATCGCGTACATCATGTCGACGAGGCGCATGAGGATGGCGTCGGTGCGCCCGCCCAGAAACCCGGCCGTGGCGCCGACCAGCACGCCAGCGAGCGTGGATACCAGTGTGCCGAGCAGCCCGACTTCGAGCGAGACGCGGCCGCCCACGAGCGTGCGCGCGAGCAGATCGCGACCGAGTTCGTCGGTGCCGAACCAGTGGCCGCCTTGCAGCGTGGGCGCGAGGCTGATGGCGCTCCAGTCGCTGTCGGTGGGCGAATTCGTCAGCAGCATGGGGCCGATGAAACAGGCCAGCGCGATCAGCACGAGCAAGACGAAACTCACGAGCGCCGCGCGATGGCGCACGAAGCGCGCGAGCGCGGGCGGTAACGCGCGCCGCGCGTTGCCGGCGTGCGCGGGGGGAGTGGTGAGGGCATTCATGTGAGGTAGGGGAAAGCAGGCGAAATCAGTAACGGATGCGCGGATCGAGCCACGCATACGCCAGATCGACGAGCAGGTTGAACAGCACGGCGCAGACCGTGGTGAGCACGACGAGGCCGAGCACGAGCGTGTAGTCGCGATTGACCGCACCGTTGACGACCAGCTGGCCGAGCCCCGGCAGCGCGAACACCGACTCGGTGACCACGGCCGCCGTGATCGACGAAATGCAGACGGGGCCGAGCAGCGAAACCACCGGCATCAATGCGGGACGCAGCGCATGGCGCAGCACGATGGTGTGGCCGGGCAAGCCCTTGGCGCGCGCGGTGCGGATGAAGTTGCCCGACATCACTTCGATCAGGCTGCCGCGCATCACGCGCGCGATCGACGCCATGTTGACGAACACCAGCACTGCGATGGGCAGCACGCGGTAGTGCCACTCGCCGTCGCCCCATCCGCCCGCAGGCAGCAAGCCGCCGCCGTCCGATGATTTGATCAGGATAGCGAAGCACAACACGAGCGCGGGGGCGAGCACGAACGGCGGCACGACGTTGCCGAGATTGCCGAGCAGCATCACCGCGTGATCGATCAGGCTGTTGCGGCGCACGGCGGCCACCGAGCCGAGCGCCACGCCGAACAACACGGCGAGCGGAATCGACATGCCGCCGACGCCGAGACTGATCGGCAGCGCCTTCCTGACAAGCTCGTTCACGGACCAGTCGGCATAGCGGAACGAACTGCCGAGATCGCCGTGCAGCAGCGCGCCCAGATAGCGCAAATACTGCTGCCACAGAGGCTCGTCGAGGTGATAGCGCGCGTTGAGATTCGCGAGCGCCGCTGCCGAGAGCGGCTTGTCGGTGTCGAACGGGCCGCCGGGCGTGCAATGCAGCAGCAGGAAGCAGGCGGTCACGACCGCGAGCACGGTGGGCACCGCCCAGAGCAGGCGGCGCAGGGTATAGGCGAACATGGCGAGGCGCGGATCAGTGCTTGAGGATGTACATGTCCTGCGTGGCGCGCTCGTCGATATAGTTCGTGAGCGAATAGCCGCCGACATAGGACTTCACGAGCCGCGCGTTCGCGTACTGAAACAGCGGCACCAGCGGATAGTCAGCCATCGCGTGATTGAAGGCCGCGGTGAGCTGGGCCTGGCGCTTCGCGTCGTCGGTCTGGCGATTGGCTTGCGCGACTTCGGCATCGACCTTCTGATTGCAGTAGCGCTGATCGTTCTGCGGGCTGCCGCATTGAATCAGGCCGAAGTACGACATCGCGTCGTTGTAGTCCACGTACCAGCCGTCGCGCGCGATCTGGAACGCCGCGTCGTGACGTTGCTTGAGCAGCACCTTGAATTCGAGGTTCTCGATCTTCGCATTCACGCCGAGCTTGGTGCGCCATTCGCTCGTCGCGAACAGCGCGACCTTCTTGTGCATTTCGTTGGTGTTGTAGATCAGGGTGAAGCTCAGCGGCTTCGCATCGGAATAGCCCGCCGCTTTCAGCAGGCCGCGCGCCGTCTCGACACGTTTCGCCATCGGCCACGCGGCCCAGTCGGGCGCGAACGGCTGCGCGCCTTTCGTGCCGTTCACGATCAGGCCATAGGCGGGACGCTCGCCGTTCTGCGTGATCTTCGCGGTGAGCAGGTCGCGGTCGAGCACCATCGAGAGCGCCTGACGCACGCGCGCGTCGCGCAGCGCGGGGTCGGTGTTGTTGAGCGCGTAGTAATACGTGCCGATCTGCGTGCCCGCGCGCAACTCGGGGCCGAACTGCTTCTGGATCTGCGCGTACTGGCCCGACGGCAATTGATACGTCATGTCGATCTGGCCGGACTGGAACATGCGCATGGCGGTTTCGTCGCTTTCGATCGGCAGATACGTGACCTTGGTGATCGCCACGCGCGCGGTGTTCCAGTAATGCGGATTCTTCGCGAGCACGATGCGGTTGTTCGGCTGCCAGTCGGCGAGCACATACGGGCCGTTGCTCACGAGATTGCCGGGACGCGTCCAGCTCGCGCCGTAGCGCGCGACGGTGTTGCGGTCGATCGGCGACAGGCTCGCATTCGCGGCCAATTCGGTGAAGAAGGGCACCGGCGCCTCGGTCTTCACTTCGAGCGTGTAAGGGTCGATCGCGCGCGCGCCGAGACTCGTGACGGGTGTCTTGCCCGCGATCACCGCCTTGGCGTTCTGGAGGAATTCGATCGCGACCGTATAGACCGAAGCCGTCTTGGGATCGGCCATGCGCTGCCACGCGTAGACGAAATCGGCGGCGGTCACGGGATGGCCGTCGCTCCATTTGGCGTCGCGGCGCAGCTTGAAGATCCAGGTATCGGGCGCGGGGCGCGTCCACGATTCGGCCACGCCCGGCACGACGTTGCCCGCCGCGTCGATGCGCGTGAGACCTTCGTAGATATCGAGACCCACGAGATTCGCGCTGACCGATTCAATGCGCGCGGGATCGAGCGATTCGATTTCGGCAAGCAGTTGGCGCGTGATTTCCTGCTTCTGCGCGAGGGCGGTGCCAGGCGGAATCGTGACGGCGAACGAGGGACCGATTTGCGCGAACGAGAGCGCGGTCAACGCAGCGAAGGTGGCGGCACGGAGAAGGGGGCGGGTCGATCGTCTCATTCGTTATCCTGATTAAATGTCATTGACTGGGTCGTGCCGGTCGATGCGATTTGCGCACGTGCAGTTCGCGCACAGGCCTTGGCGCACGCGGCGCGGATTGTCCGCGCGAAGATTCGAGAATTAGCCTGCTCTGGCGAGCCGGGGGCGATTATTGGAATCGCGCCTGGGCTTGTCAATCCGGGGGGATGCGCCGAAAGAATCGGAGTTATCTGATAGTGGCGCGTCAGTCGCGTGTGCGCGGGGCGTGGAACGGTTTCGCGGGCGCGCGCGTAAGCCGTTGATATTGATTGTTTTATTTTGGGCGCTGAGCGCGAGAATCGGCGCGATCAGGCACATGCGCCGCGCGCCGGGCTACACGAATGCGCCGAAAGTTGTTTCGCGCCGTGACGGCGCGTTGCGCTTGATCAATTTGATCAAGCGCGCGAGCGCTCACATGGCCGCGGCGATCTGTTCGCGCAGCCAGCGATGCACCGGATCGCGATGCACGCGCTCGTGCCACAGCATGCACATCTCATAACCGGGCACCTCGACGGGCGCCTCGACGAGACGCAGCGCCGGATTGCCGCGCACGAGCCGCCACGGCAGCATCGCGACCAGATCGGTCTGTGAGATCGCGGCGATCACGAACAGAAAATGCGGCACCGAGAGCACCACGCGGCGCGCGAGTCCGGCTTGTGCGAGTGCTTCGTCGGTCACGCCGCGAAAGCCGCCGCCGTCGGGCGAGACGATCACGTGTTCGAGTTCGCAGAACTGCTTCGCGTTCGGGCGGCGCTTCAGGCGCGGATGCCCCGCGCGCCCGGCCAGCACGTAGCGCTCCTTGAACAGCAGGCGCTGGCGCAGCGTGTCGGGCGCGCCGCTGACGATATGAAACGCGAGATCGATCTCGCCTTGTTCGGCGGCCTTGGCGAGATTCGCGGGCGGATGTTCGACGACGGCGAGGCGCGTTTGCGGCGCGGCGGCGCGCAGCGCATTGAGCGCGGGCAGCACGATGGTCGATTCGCCGTAGTCGGTGGCGGAGACGCGCCAGGTCTGCTGCGCCTTCGAGGGATCGAACGGCCCTTCGGGCGCGACCGCGCGCTCCAGCGCGTCGAGCGCTTCGCGCAGCGGCTCGCGCAAGGACTCGGCGCGCGCGGTCGGGCGCATGCCACGCGGGCCGGGCAGCAGCAGCGGGTCGCCGAGCAGGTCGCGCAGCCGCGCCAGCTGCACGCTCACGGCGGGCTGCGAAAACGCGAGCCGTTCGGCTGCGCGCGTGACGTTGAGTTCGTCGAGCAGCACGTCGAGCGTGATCAGCAGATTGAGGTCGAGACGGCGGAGATTATTCACGGTAATACCTGCCATTGCCACTATTCATTTCAAATATAGCAGAGCGGCCGCTAAGCTCGATCTCACTTACCCAAACGGAGTGTCGTCATGAACGTGCTGCTGGTCTATGCCCATCCCGAACCGCGCTCGCTGAACGGTTCGCTCAAGGATTTCGCCGTCGAGCGTCTCGAACGCGCGGGCCACACGGTGCAGATCTCGGATCTCTACGCGATGAACTGGAAAGCCACGCTCGACGCCGACGATGCACCCGCGCGCGATCTCGCCGAGCCGTTCCGTCCGTCCGCCGATTCGCGCCACGCGTTCGAGGGCGGCACGCAGCCCGCCGATATCGCCGCCGAGCAGGACAAGCTGCGCTGGGCCGACGCCGTGATCCTGCAATTTCCGCTCTGGTGGTTCACGATGCCCGCGATCCTGAAGGGCTGGGTCGAGCGCGTCTATGCCTACGGTTTCGCGTACGGCGTGGGCGAGCATTCGGATCAGCGCTGGGGCAGCCGTTACGGCGAGGGCACGCTGGCCGGCAAGCGCGCGATGCTGGTCGTCACCACGGGCGGCTGGGAGTCGCATTACGGGCCGCGCGGCATCAACGGGCCGATCGACGACATCCTGTTTCCGATTCAGCACGGCGTGCTGTATTACCCCGGTTTCGACGTGCTGCCGCCATTCGTGGTCTATCGCACGAGCCGCATGGACGAGGCGCGTTTCGCCGCCACGCGCGAGGCGCTGGGCGAACGGCTCGACCGCTTGTGGACGACCGAGCCGATTGCATTTCGTCCGCAGAATACGGGGGCTTACGAGATTCCGGCGCTGACCTTGCGCGACGAGATTGCGCCGGGGAGAACGGGGTTTGCCGCGCATGTGGATGGCGCGGGCGCGGTGGCTTGAGCGTTCCTGAGCGCGAGGATCAGTCGTCGCGCGGCAGCACGAGTTCGGCGTTCAGCCCGGCGATGCGGCCGTTTTCGATGCGGTTCATGAGCGTGAGCGTGCCGCCGTGCGCGGCGGCCACGCTGCGCGCGATCGTGAGCCCGAGACCGGTGCCGCCGGGTTGGTCTTCATTGTTTTCCGAACCGTCGTCCGCGCGTTGCAGCGACGCGATACGGAAATACGGCTCGAACACGCGTTCGCGCAGCGCGTCGTCGGCGATGCCGGGTCCGTTGTCGCTGACGGTCACGCGCACGCTGCCGCCTTCATCGCGCACGGCGATCTGCGCCGCGCCGCCGTAGCGGATCGCGTTGTCCACGAGATTCTGCAAACAGCGCTTGAGATTGCGCGCGAAGCCGCGCACGGGCGCGCGCGTCGCGCCCGTCACGCTCACGGCGTGTCCCGCTTCGCGCGCGTCGGCGGCGAGGCCTTCGAGCATCGAATCGAGATCGATTTTCTGATGCGCTTCGGTCACTTCGACGCCCTGCACGACATCGAGCGTCGCGCGCACCATCGCTTCCATTTCGTCGAGATCGCCGCGCAGCCGCTCGCGCCATGCCGGATCGGGCAGCATTTCCGCGCGCAGCCGCAAGCGCGTAAGCGGCGAGCGCAGATCGTGCGAAACGGCCGCGAGAAAACGCGCGCGCTGCGCGAAGCTGTCGATCAATTGCTGCTGCATCGCGTTGAACGACTGCGCCGCGCTGCGCACTTCCTGCGGCCCGGTTTCGGGCAGCGGCGCGCGATGAATGTTGCGGCCGAGCGCCTGCGCCGCGCGCGTGAGCGAACGCAGCGGCGCGAGCGCGAAGCGCACCGCGACGAACGCAATCGCGCAGACCGCCGCGAAACGCAGCAGATAAATCCGCAGCAGGTAATCGAACACGAGTTCGCCGCGCTCCGAATGCATGCCCGCCTGGCCTTCCTTCGAACGGATCTCCAGCCAGCCTTGCTGAGGAATATTCAGGAGTACGTGGAAGTCGCCCGTGGGCATGCGCGAGTCGAACAGGCTGAGAATGCCGTGATGACGTCCGGCGTCGTCGCGCAGATGCGCATCGAGCAGACGCACTTCGATGGGCGTGCCAAGGCGCTTGCGGATCACGCCTTCGATCAGCCCGCCCGTCGCGCGCAGCGTGAGCGAAGGCGCAAGCGAGGACGTGGGCGGGGCGGGCGGCGCGCCTTGCACCCACTGCAACTGATAACGGTCGTCGCCGAGCGCGCTCAGCACGCTCGCGCGCGTGGCGGCGTCGGGCGCGCGTTCGAGCAGGCGCACCGTGTCGGCGAGACGGCTCGCGAACAGGCGCGCGGGGATTTCGAGCGTGCGATTGTCGTGCGTGTCGAACCAGATCGTGCTCGTGAGCAACTGGCCCGCGAACATGCCCGCCGCGAGAATCAGCACGAGGCGGCCGAACAGCGTATCGGGCCAGAAGGCGCGCTTCACGCGCTGCCATGTACGTGAAGCGCGCGTCGTCGCGTTCGGCTGCGTCACGCTTCGTGACTCACGTCGGCGACCAGCATGTAGCCCTCGTTGCGCACCGTGCGGATCAGCGCGGCGTTGCGCGCCGAATCCTTGAGGTGATGGCGCAGGCGGCTCACGCAGACGTCGATCGAGCGGTCGAGCGGCGTGTGGTCCTTGTCGAAGACCTGTTCGAGCAGGAATTCGCGCGACAGCGGCCGGTTCGGATGATCGAGCAGCGTGCGCAGCGTGCGGTAGTCGGAGCCGCCGAGCGAGACCACCACGCCCTCGGGCGAGAGCATCTGCTTCATGCGCGTGTCGAGACGCCAGCCCGCGAAGCTCACGAACGCGCTGGCGTCGCCGTGCCGGACGTGCTGCGCGTGCGGCGCATGGGGCGCGTTCTCGACGGGCACGGCGCGCGTGCGGCGCAGCACGACCTTGATCTTCGCGACCAGTTCGCGCGGATCGAAGGGTTTGGGCAGATAGTCGTCGGCGCCCATTTCGAGGCCGAGAATGCGGTCGAGCAGGCCGCCGCGCGCCGACAGCATGATGATCGGCACCGCGTTTTCGCGGCGCAGCTCGCGCGTGAGATCGAGTCCGTCCTCGCCGTCGAGCATGAGATCGAGCACGATCAGGTCGATCTTCTGCTGGCGCAGCGTCTGTTTCATCTGCGTGCCGTTGGTGGCCGCGCTCGCCTCGTAGCCCATGTCGCGCAGATAGTCGCGCAGGAGCGTGCGGATATTGGGGTCGTCGTCGACGACGAGTATGTGGTCCATCGCTGTTCTTTTTTCCGCTGCGGGCGGCGCCAACACATTCCATTACAAAAGCGCCGCTTCTCAACACATTGCCATTACATCGCGCCGCTAAAGTGTGGCCTGCAAATAGCAATCGTTCTCATTTATGAACTATATCACGCCCGTTTCCCGCGTCGCGCTTGCGTCGCACGCCGAACCTTTCGCCCGCCTTGCACGCACGGCCGCCGCAGCGCTCACGCTGGCGATGGGGCTGAGCCTGAGCGCCTCGCAGGCCTGGGCCGCCGCGCCCGCCGCGTCGAGCGCCGCCGCCAATGGCACGACGAATGCCGCGACGACCGCCACGACCGCGCCCGCCGCGCAGACCGTCACCGATCTGGCGGGCCGCACGGTCAAGATTCCCGCCAATCCGCACCGCATCCTGCTCGGCGAAAGCCGTCTGCTCTCGGCGGTCGCGCTGCTCGAAGGCCAGCAGCCGCTCGCGCGCATCGTCGGCTGGCAGGGCGATCTGCCCGCGATGGACCCGCAGACTTTCGACGCCTACGCGCGCAAGTTCCCGCAGATCCGCCAGATTCCGCTGATCGGCAAGGCGACCGAGGACAGCATCAGCGACGAAAAGGCGCTCGCGCTCAAGCCCGATGTGGCGATCTTCAGCGTGGCCGGTCACGGCCCGAGCCGTTATAACGCGCTCGTGAAGCAACTCGAAGCGACCGGCACGACGGTGGTGTTCATCGACTTCCGCGTGCATCCGCTGCAGAACACGGTGCCGAGCATCAAGCTGCTCGGCGAGGTGCTGCACCGCGAGCAGCAGGCCGATGCGTATATCGCGTTCTACCAGCAGCATCTCGCGGCGGTCGAGAACGTCGTGAACAAGATTCCCGAGAATCAGCGGCCGAAGGTCTTCGTCGACATGCTCGCGGGCGTGTGGGACGCGGGCTGCTGCCACACGGCGGGCAAGGGCAATTTCGGCGAGTTCGTGCAGGCCGCGGGCGGCCGCAACATCGCGGCGGATCTGCTGCCGGGCGTGCTCGGCGACATCAGCATGGAGCAGGTGATCGCCTCGAAGCCCGATGTCTATATCGCCACGGGCAGCCGCACCAAGCCGGGTCTCGCGTCGCTGCGCGTGGGCGCGGAAACGAGCGAGCACGACGCGCAGGCGAGCCTCGCGCAACTGGTGGCGCGTCCGGGTTTCGACACCATCAAGGCGATTCACGATGGCCGCGTGCACGGCATCTCGCACAACTACTACGACTCGCCGTACAACATTCTGGCGATCGAGGCGTTCGCGAAGTGGTTCTATCCGCAGCAGTTCAAGTCGCTCGACGTGAAGGCGACCCAGGCCGAGCTGTATCGACGCTTCCTCGCCGTGCCGGTTAGCGGCGCCGATTGGGTCGATGCGCCGCTGGCGCAAGCCCCGGCCCAGGCTGCGGCCCAAGCTGCGGCGCAGAAAGAGGCCGCGCGATGAGCGACGCGCGCCTGCCGGCCGGTTCGGGCTGGCGCGCGCACGCCGACGCCGATGCGCAACTCGCCGCGCACGGCGACGAGGCGCAGCGCCAGTTGCGCGCCTACACGCGGCTCACGCGCCGCCGCGCGCTCCTGCTCGTGGCGGTCGCGCTGCTGATCCTGGCCTCGCTGCTCGTCGATCTGAGTTCGGGGCCGTCGGGCCTGCCGCTCGCGACGCTGCTGCGCACGCTGTTCGATCGCGCCTCCGCCGATCCGGCCAACGTCGTGATCGTCTGGCAGATCCGCTTGCCCTATGCGGTGATGGCGCTCGCGGTCGGCGCGGCGCTCGGGCTTTCGGGCGCGGAGATGCAGACCATCCTCAACAATCCGCTCGCGAGTCCGTACACGCTCGGCGTGTCGGCGGCGGCGGCGTTCGGCGCTTCGCTTGCGATCGTGCTCGATCTCGCGATTCCGGGCGTGTCGCAGACGTGGATCGTCTCGGCCAACGCGTTCGTGTTCGCGTTCGCCTCGGCGCTCGTGCTCGATCTGGTCGCGCGCTGGCGCGGCATGAGCACGGCGGGCGTGGTGCTGATGGGCATCGCGCTGGTGTTCTCGTTTCATGCGCTCGTCGAGCTGATGCAGTTCATCGCGTCCGCCGACGCCTTGCAGGGCCTCGTGTTCTGGACGCTCGGCTCGCTCGCGCGCGCGGACTGGCCGAAGATCGGCGTGCTCGTGGCGGCGCTCGCGATCGCCTTGCCGCTCTCGATGAAGAACGCGTGGGCGCTGACCGCGCTGCGTCTGGGCGAGGACCGCGCGGCGAGCTTCGGCATCGACGTGAAGCGGCTGCGTCTGGGCACGCTGTTGCGCGTGGCGGTGCTCTCGGCGCTCGCGGTGTCGTTCGTCGGCACCATCGGTTTCGTCGGGCTGATCGCGCCGCACGTCGCGCGCGCACTGTTCGGCGAGGACCATCGTTTCTATCTGCCGGGCAGCCTGCTGCTGGGCGCGCTGATGCTGTCGATGGCGTCGATCGCCTCGAAGCTGCTGATTCCGGGCGTGCTGATTCCGGTCGGCATCGTCACGGCGCTGGTGGGCATTCCGCTGTTTCTCGGCATCGTCGTGCGCTCGCAGGGAGGCACGGCATGAGCGGTCTCGCGATTCACGACCTGAGCGTGCGCTACGGCCGCCGCGACGTGCTGCGCGGCCTGAGCGCTGGGCCGCTGCCGCGCGGCGAGATCACGGCGCTGCTCGGGCCGAACGGCAGCGGCAAGTCCACGCTGCTGCGCACGCTCGCGGGCCTCGCGAAACCGGTTGCGGGTTCGCTGACGCTCGACGGCGCGCCGCTCGCGCTCACGGCGGCGAGCGCGCGTTCGCACAGCGTGGTGTATCTGCCGCAGGCGCTGCCGGCGGGCGTGCGGCTGCAGGTGCTGGAGTCGGTGCTGGTGGCCGCGCGCGCGGGCCGCGATCCGGCCTTGCGTTCGCGCACCGGATCGGCCGCGCAGCGTGATCTTTCGGCGGCGCACGCGACGCTCGAACGGCTCGACATCGCGGCGCTCGCGAACCGCTCGCTCGACGAACTTTCGGGCGGTCAGCGCCAGCTTGTCGGCATCGCCCAGGCGCTGGTGCGCGAGCCGCAGGTGTTGCTGCTCGACGAGCCGCTCTCGGCGCTCGACCTCAATCACCAGTTCCAGGTGATGGCGGTGCTGCGCGACGTCACGCGCGAGCGCGGCATCGCGACCGTGGTCGTGCTGCACGACATCAACGCGGCATTGCGCACCTGTGATCGCGCGATGCTGCTGCACGACGGGCGCATCGCGCACTTCGGTCCGAGCGCCGAAGTCGTCACGCCGCAGAGTCTTGCGCAGGTTTTCGGAGTCCGCGCGCGTATCGAGCCTTGCTCGCGCGGTCTTCATCAAGTGCTGATCGACGGTCTCGCCGATCGCCAGGGCATCGCCAGTCGCCACACGCGTTAAGCGTGCCGCGCGGCCCAGCCAGCCCGCCCCAATCCGATCGTTTCGCTACGCCGATGGCGCGTCGTTTTTCGACGCCGCGCCATCGCGCGCCCGCGCGCGCATCGGATATGCACGCGGCCACGCCGCGAACGACAACTCGAAACAACACGACACACAACAGGGCATTATGAAAAAGGCATTCCTGGTCGCCGCCTGCGCGGCGGCATGGACCTGCGCGGCGCACGCGCAGGACAGCGTGACGCTGTACGGCATCATCGACGCCGGTCTTTCGTTCAACAGCAATTCGGGCGGCCATCACGTGGTCCAGGCGGGCAGCGGCAACGTGACCGGCAGTCATTGGGGTTTTAAGGGGCGCGAGGATCTGGGCGGCGGCACGGCCGCGATCTTCCAGCTCGAAAGCGGCTTTTCGGTGATGAACGGCACGCTGCGCCAGGGCGGCCGCATGTTCGGCTTCCAGTCTTACGTCGGGCTTGAAAATGAGCGTTACGGCGCGCTCACGCTCGGCCGCCAGTACGACTCCGTGGTCGATTACCTCGCGCCGCTGAGCTTCACGGGCCAGCATCCCGGCGGCAACAACCTGAGCGCGCACCCGTACGACAACGACAACCTGAACAACTCGTTCCGCGTGAACAACGCGGTCAAGTACGCGAGCGCGAACTACGGCGGCGTGAAGTTCGGCGCGCTCTACGGCTTCTCGAACGAAGCGGGCGGCTTCGACGACAACCGCGTCTACAGCCTCGGCGCCTCGTACGACACGGGCGCGCTGCTGTTCGCAGCGGGCTATCTGCAGGCGAACAACGGCGGCAGCAGCAACACGAACGGCGCGATCACGCTGACCGAGCGCACCTTCATCGCCGCGCAGCAGCGCATTTACGGCGCGGGCGTGAACTGGTTCGCGGGCAATGCGCGCGTGGGCTTCGTGTGGACGCGCACGCAGCTCGGCGGGCTCGACACCATCAACGGCGCGAACAGCCTCGGCATTTCGGCGAACGGCGAGGGCGCGAGCTTCTCGAACTACGAGCTGAACGCGGTTTATCACTTCACGCCCGCGTTCAGCCTGGGCGGCGAGTACACGTACACGCAGGGGACGATGTCGAGCGCGAGCGGCGAGCATCATCCGCGCTGGCATGAAGTGTCGGTGGAAGCCGATTACTTCCTCTCGAAGCGCACCGATCTGTATACGCAGGTGAGCTGGCAGCACATCGCCGCCGACGGCTCGGGCCTGGGCGCGGACGTGAGCGGCCAGTCGGCGTCGAGCTCGGACCAGCAGACGGTCGTGGGCGTGGGCATCCGGCACCGGTTCTAAACCCGGCCCTGGCGGACGCGGACGCGCGCCCGCCGATGGTGCGCCGCCTCGCTGCGGTGCACCACCAGCTTTCATGACAGGCACACGAATGCGGCGCTGCGTCACGCGCGCGGCCGCCGCGCTTTTTCCCCGCTCGAAACGGGGCCCCTTGCCAAAGCCTTACGCCATCGGCGTTTTCGCGCGCGCGACGCACGCGGATGCGCAGTTGGCATACGTATTGCTAAATAGGCTCGGGGCCAATGACGGCTCCAACGAATTGATGTGACGCCCGCGCGAGCGGGAGTGAATCCGGCAGGTCAAGCAGCAAGCGGGGCAACGGCGTCCCGAAGCGATATCCCGACACGCGGCGCGTGAGGGCGTTGCTTCGGGACGCTTTTTTATTGGCGCTCGCACCTGACGATTGTTCGAGCCGTATCGCTCGCCACCCACGCTTTTTACCCATTCTGTACTCCTGATGATGAAGCACGAAACCGCCGAAGCCGTATCTGGAGAAGTCGTGGGCGAACTGATCAACCTGTCGGGGCGTCAGCGCATGCTCTCGCAGCGCATCGTGCTGTACGTGCTGCTCGCGACGCAGGAAGGCGCGCAAGGGCAGGAGGCGCTCGGTGTCGCGCGCGGCTGCCTCGCGGCGTTCGCCGAAGCGCACGCGCAACTCGTGGAAGGCGACGGTCATTTTCCGGGCGTGTTCTCGGACGCGCTGCGTCAGCTTTACTTCGGTGCGCGCCGTGCCGACGACCGTATCCGCGCGTTCATGAAGCTCGCGGGCGAAGCGATCGCGCAGCTCGAACGCGGCGGCATCGATAAAAGCGCGGGCGCAAGCCACATCAACGGCATCGACGCGCTGGCGAAACTCACGGCCGAAGCCACGCCGCTGCTCGATCTGCTGCAGACGCTCACGCTCGCCTATCAGGATGCGATGCGCGGCGTCGAAGCCCAGACGCAGCGCCGCGAAGCCGAGGTCGCCGACCAGCTCGCCACCATTTCGATGCGCGCCAATATCGTCGCGCTCAATGCCCGCGTGGCGGCGGCGCGCGCGGGGCAGTACGGACGCGAATTCGCCGTGATCACCGCCGAGCTGGCGAACGTGATCGGCGAAATGGATCGCCTGATTCAAGGCGTGGTCGGCGCGCGCGGCGGGCTCGATACGTCTGCTGGACGCAACGGCGCAAGAAGCGCCGGACAAAGCATCGGAGTACGAAATCATCGGATTCACGCGCCGCTGGCGTGCTGATCGTTTTTACCTGGGGAGAGCCTCGTGAAAGACCTGCTGAACTCGCTCAAGAGCGGTAACTGGCGCGCGCTGGTCGCGTGTTTTCTGTACTTCGACACCGGCTTCACGGTGTGGGTGATGTTGGGGCCGCTCGCGCCCTTCATCCAGAAGGACATCAAGATGACGCCGGCCGAACTCGGCCTGCTGGTCGCGGTGCCGGTGCTCGGCGCGGCGATCCTGCGCGTGACGCTCGGCAATCTCTATCAGGCTTGCGACGGCCGCAAGGTTGCGCTGATGGGCATTGCGCTCTCGGCGATTCCGGCGCTCGTGCTGCTGCTGATGCCGGGCGCGCCGTCGTACACGATGCTGCTGGTGCTGGGCGTGCTGCTCGGCGTGGGCGGCGCGAGTTTCGCGGTGGCGCTGCCGATGGCCGGCAGCAACTATCCGCCGAAGGTGCAGGGCCTCGTGCTCGGCCTCGCGGCGGCCGGCAACATCGGCGCGGTGCTCGACGGCTTCCTGTTCCCGGGCCTCGCCAACAGCTTCGGCTGGGCGCGTGCGACCGGCGCGGCGCTGCCGCTGCTGGCGCTCGCGGCGCTCGCCGTGTGCTTCTGGGCGCGCGATCTCGGCGTGAAATCGGGCAGCGCACCGAAGGCGATGCGCGCGTTCTTCATCACGCTCGCCGGCCTGATCGCGCTGGTGCTGGCTGTGCATGCGGGCGTGTTCGGTGCGGGCAAGACCGGCGTGCTGCTGCTGCCGGTGCTCGGCGCGCTGCTCGCGATCGCGGTGCTGCCGCGCCACTATCGCGGCGTGCTCGCGGAAGGCGACACGTGGGTCGTCATGCTCGTCTACAGCATCACGTTCGGCGGTTTCGTCGGCATGTCCTCGTATGTGACGACGCTGCTGATCTCGCTCTATCAGGTGCCGAAGCTCGAAGCGGGCGTGATCATGTCGCTGCTGGCGCTGACGGGTGCGATGGTGCGTCCGCTCGGCGGCCTGATCGCCGATCGCATCTCCGGCGTGCGTGCGCTCGTGCTGCTGCTCGCGGCGATCTCGCTGTGCGACTTCGCGTTCGCCGCGTGGATGCCGCCGTTCGCTGCGGGCATCGGCCTGCTGCTGTTCACGTATGTCTGCTTCGGTCTCGGCAACGGCGCGACCTTCCAGCTCGTGCCGCGCCGCTGGACCGGCCGCACGGGTCTGATGTCGGGCATCGTGGGCGCGGCGGGCGGCATCGGCGGCTTCTATCTGCCGGTGATCATGGGTATCGCGAAGGAAAGCACGGGCAGCTATCAGATGGGTTTCGCGACCTTCGGTGCGATCGCGGCGCTGGCCTTCATGCTGGTGGTGGCGCATCGTGCACGCTGGCTCGAATGGGCGCTGCCGCAGGAAAGCGTCATGCCGCAACCGGCTGTGCAGACGGTCGAGGTGCGTGCGGGTAACTAAGTTCTCGCACATCGTCACGCGATAAAAAACGCGCTCCGGTTTCAAGCCGGAGCGCGTTTTCGTTTGGGCGATGCGATGTCGATGTTGATGCGCGAGCGGTGCAGGGACCTCAAGCGCTCATCAGCTTCAAGCCAGCCGGTAACGCCTCGCCGAACACGCGGCCCGTATCGGCGTTATCGAGCGTGACGACTTCGCGCACCATCTCGATCCACGTAGGCGGTGCGTTGCCGTGTTCGAGCCGCCGCAGCACCGTTTCGCGCACGGCAGGATCGAGATCGCGCGAGCGGTCGCCGGTCATGCGCGCGATCTGCGTGGCCGCGAACATCGCGGGTTCGACCTTCTTCCAGTCGAGCGCGAGGATCGCGTCGAGCCAGCGCGTGGCGACCTCGGGCGGCACGACGCCGTGCGCGCTGCCGTAGAAGGGCAGCCGCGCGCCGATACGCCCCACGGCCCACCAGCTCTGATGATTTTCCGAAGGCTTCTGCAGCCGTGTCAGCAACCGCTCGCCGATCTCGATCTTGCGCTCCGCACCGATGCGTTCGAGCGACGCGTAAAGCCGCGTCATATCGGCGTTGCCGAGGCGCGCGGGATCGAAAGGCAGCTTGTGCTGCTTCGAACTCGCTGCTTCTTCGAGCCAGTGCATCGCTTCGAGCACCTGTTCCTGCGCGGCCTCGTCGAGACCGCCCGCCGCGCGCCGCCAGAGCGTCCACCACTCGGACCAGACCTGGCTGTCGTTGATGTGCTGGATGCCGTCGTCGAACAGCGTCCACAGTTGTTCGACGCGCCATTCGTCGAGCGGATAGCCGAAGCCCGGCCGCACGCAATACCCGGCGAGATTGAGCCAGAGACGTTCGTGGTCGGGCGAGCGGCGGCGTCGCGCCGCGCGTTCCCAGAGCGCGCCGAACAGTTCGCGCAGCAGCGGGCTGTCCCAGTTCTGACGCGCCCCGAGCGTCTGTTCGAGCTGCGCGCGCAGCCGCTTCACCTCCTTCGGATCGACCTTCGACGACTTCGCGCCGAACACGCGCTCGATCAGTTCGATGGCGTGATCGAGCGAGGGATGGCGCGCGTTGTCCGCGAGCGGATCGTCGTCGCCCGCGCCTTCGGCGTGAGCGGCTTCGTCGCGGCGCAACTGGAATTCGAGCAGCCAGCGCTGCGACGCGTCTTCGGTGGCGATACAGCGCACTTCGAGCGTGCCGACTTCGGTCAGTTGCGCCGTGAGCCGCACGGGCCGTTCGTCGCGCGTCTTGCCCGCGCCGCGCTCGCGCTTGACCACCGTCGCGAGCGGCGGCAGGCGCACGAAGTCGGCGGCGTCGTTGTCGAGATCGACGATCTCGCCCGGCTGCCACGCCGTTTCCGCGACCGTCGAGACCAGATGGAACTGCACCGGATGACCGAGGCGCAGCGCGAATACGCGCTCGTCGAGCCGCACTTCGTGACCCTCTTCGGTGCCGCGCGGCAGCAGGCAGATGCCGCGCCGCGCTTCGCTGCCATCGTCGAGCACGAGGAAATAGCTGCGCGGCGAGCCGCCGCCGATCCGCGGCGCGTGACCCGCGCGCGCCAGCGCGAACGCGACGGCGCCGCGCGCGACGGCCACGTCGGGCTGATCGTTTTGCAGCACCGTGAGCGGGGCCTGCCGCCAGTTGCCGAGCGTCTCGCGCAGACGCGCCGCGAGCGCGGGCGCGCGGAACACGCCGCCGTTGAGCAGCAGCGTGTCGGGCATCGGCAGGCTGGCGGAATCAGCGGAATTGCCGGAATCGACAACATTGGCGGACACGCCCAGCGCCTCGCGCGACTGCGCGGCGAAGCGTTGCAGGAAGGCCGCGATATGACGCGTGATGCCCGCGTCGGCCGCATAGGGCAGGCCGAATTCGACGATCGCCGCGCGCGAGCGGCGCGGCAGATCGCGCGGGCCGACCGCCGGAAAGAAGCCATCGACGACGATGCGCTCGGCCTCGTCGCGGCCCAACTGCGTCGAGCGTGCGCCGCCGATCAGCCGCGCGCCCGCGCCGAGCAGCGTGATGCCGACCGACTCGGGCGCGGCGTCGCCGAGCAGTTGCTCCTTGGCGACGCGGCAGCGCTCGACGAGCTGCGACAGGCTCGCCGCCGAGAGCCGCGCGTCCTGGGTCGCGAGGCGGCTTTCGGCCAGATGCGCGAGCGCGAGGTCCATGTTGTCGCCGCCGAGCATCAGATGGTTGCCCACGCCGATGCGGGTCAGCTGCGGCTCGCCGTTCTCGACGCCGTTCTCAACGCCGTTCTCGAAATGCACCTTGATGAGCGTGAGGTCGGTCGTGCCGCCGCCCACGTCGCAGACGAGCACGAGCCGCGTCTGCGCCAGCTCGGTTTGCAGCGCGTCGCGATGATGGAACAGCCAGTCGTAGAACGCCGCCTGCGGTTCTTCGAGCAGCCGCAGCGTGGGCAATTGCGCGCGCCGCGCGGCTTCGAGCGTGAGCGCGCGCGCGCCGTCGTCGAACGAAGCGGGCACGGTGAGCACCACGTCCTGATGTTCGAGCGGCGCATGCGGGAAACGATGATTCCAGGCCGCGCGCACGTGCGCGAGATAGCTCGCGCTCGCATCGACGGGCGAAACCTTGGCGACGTCCTCGGGCGCGCCCCAGGGCAGGATCGGCGCGAGGCGGTCGACCGAGGCGTGCGAGAGCCAGCTTTTCGCGCTGGCGACGAGCCGCCCCGGCACCTGCGCGCCGAGCGTGCGCGCGAGCTTGCCGACGACGGGCGCGGGCGCGTCAGCCGGGGAAGCGGCAGCCGAAGAAGCGGATTCAGGCCAAGGCAGCCGCAGCGCCTCGGCCGCGAGTTCGCCGGGCGCGGGGTGATAGCGCGCGGATGGCAGCAGCGGCTGCGCGCTCACCTCGCCGAGCCCCGTCAGCTGCTCGATTTCGAACACGCCGACCTGGCCCGCATCGGCCCCGCTTGCGCCGGCTTCGGCCCAGGCCACGACCGTGTTGCTCGTTCCCAGGTCGATGCCGACGACGTATTGCTTCATCGCGTGCTCATGCGGATCGGACTTCAAGCGTGCGCTCAGAAGTCAGCGCCCTGGTTCGCACCGTCGCTCGCGCCGCCGCGCACGTCGAATTCGACCTTCCAGCGCTCGTCGCTACCCGACGGCACGGCTTCGAGTTCGAGCGTGCCCGCTTCGGTCACGCGCGCATGCAGCCTGACCGCGACGACTTCGCCCACGGTGCGGCCCGCGCTAGGCAGCGTGGCCTGGATCGATTCGAGTTCCTGAAGTTCGTCGGGCGACCAGAAGTCGAGCATCGTGCCGACCTGATCCTGGCGGCGCACCGACGAGCCGAAGAAGCGGAACTGCACCGGCTCGCCCACGACGAGGCCGAATTCCTGCGGCGGCAAGGCGGCGTCGCTGCCTTCTTCCATGCCGAAGGGCGCGACGCAGAGCGCCGAAATGGGCGGCTCCAGGCCCGGCACCGCGGGCATGGCCGACTCGATCGCCACGTAGTACGCGCGCGCCGTGCCTCCGCGGATGCGCACGCCCTTGCCGCGCTTCACATAGCCGTAATAGGCCGCGCCGCGCGCGACCGCGAGGTCGAGGTCCGCGCCGCCGAGCAGACGCGCGCTCGCCGCGCTTTCCGCCGCGAGCCAGCCGTTGATGATCTCGAGCACGCGCCCGGCCAGCAGCGACGACTTGAACACGCCGCCGTTGAACAGCACGGCCGTGGGATGCAGGAAGCTCGTGCCTTCGGCGGGCGCGCCGAAGCCTTCGACTTCCGCGAGCGCCGCGACCTGGCGGCCGAGGAAGGCCGCGAGATGGCGCGTGACGCCCGCGTCCTGCGCGTAGGGCAGGCCCAGTTGCGTGAGACCGGCGCGCGTGCGCACGACCGGGCGCGCCGCCGCGTCCACGCGCGGGAAGAAGCCTTCGAGAATCGTGGCCGTGAGTTCGGCGCGCGTGAGTTCGGTGCGGATCGAGCCGCCGATCAGCTTCGAGCCTCGGCTCGGCACGACCAGCGGGACGGCTTCGAGGCTGGCGTCGGAGAGCAGTTGCTCCTTGGCCGAACGGCACGCGTAGGTGAGCGCGCGCAGCTGCCACGGATCGGCCTGCGTGCCTTGCTGCGCGAGCTTGCGCGCGACCACGTGCGCGAGCGCGAGGTCCATGTTGTCGCCGCCGAGCAGGATGTGCTCGCCCACGGCCACGCGCAGCAGTTCGAGATTGCCTTCGCGCTCGACCACGGCGATCAGCGAAAGGTCGGTGGTGCCGCCGCCCACGTCCACGACGAGGATGATGTCGCCGACCTTCACGTCCTTGCGCCACGCGCCGCCGCTTTTCTGGATCCAGCTATAGAGCGCGGCCTGCGGTTCTTCGAGCAGCGTCATGCTGGTGTAGCCCGCGGCCTGCGCGGCTTCGGCCGTCAGTTCGCGCGCGGCCGGATCGAACGAGGCCGGAATCGTGACGGTGACGTCCTGCTGCGCGAACGGCGCGTCGGGATGCGCGTGATCCCAGGCTTCGCGCAGATGCGTCAGATAGCGGATCGAGCTTTCGAGCGGCGAGACGCGCGCGACTTCGGGCGGCGCGTCGTTCGGCAGGATCGCCGCGCGGCGGTCCACGCCCGGATGGCAGAGCCAGCTTTTCGCGCTCGACACGAGGCGGATGGGCGTGCCCGCGCCACGGCTGCGCGCCATTTCGCCGACGGCGTAGTCGCGCGAGGCGGTCCACGGCAGCGTCAGGTCGCCGGGCGTGAGTTCGCCCGCGTTCGGCAGATAGAGAAACGAGGGCAGCAGCTCGGGCGACTCGATCGCGCCGGGCGCGGTGAGTTGCGTGACGGGCAACACGCCCTGCACGGTCTTCTCGCCGTCACTGGCGGCGAGGTCGACGTAGGAGAGGGCGCAGTGCGTCGTGCCCAGATCGACGCCGATCGAAAAACGCGGATCGCTCACAGTTCCACCTCGGCCGGTGCAATGACCTTCGCGTCGTGCGACTTCACGAGCTTGGGCAGTTTGACGTCTTCGACGCGCCAGCCGCGATGGCTGACCGTGCCGTTGAAGGGCGCGGAGCCGACCACATTGCCGGTCAGGCGGATGGCGGTGGCGTCGAAGCCTTCCGCGAGGGTCACGCGGCTGCCTTCGGCCTCGCTGCGCACCGGGCGGATCGTGAAGTGCTCGCGCAGCGTGGCGCGGCAGCCTTCGTGGACGAGGCGCGCGGCCGCGCCGATGTCGGCGTCGTTGTAGCCCGCGATGTCTTCCTCGACGAAGTCGACGAAGCGCGCGTTACGCTGCAGCAGGCCGAGCAGTTGCAGCGCCGATTGCGGGCTGGCTTCCTCGATGGCGGCGACGGGCGCGGGGACGACTGGGGCGGGCGCGGGCGCCGGAGTCGCTACGGGCGCGGCGGCAGGCACGGGTGCTTGCGGCGCGGTCGCGACGGCTTCGCCGTTACGCAGACGGCGCACGCCGGCCGCGAGGTCGGCGTCGCCGAGAATGGCGAAAAACGATCCGATGGCCAGCGAAAGGCGGCCAGCGAAGGAAATCTTGGCTTCGGTCATCAACAACTCCAGTGGTCTCGCACGCGAGGGCGAGCGTCCGGCCGGGCCGGGCGCCGCTGCGTCTTTCGCGTGGCTTCGCCGTGTTCTGGCCCCGTGTGCGGAGCGGCCGGCGGGAAAAAACATGAGCCCGTGCGGGCTCGAAACCCGTATTTTGCCTTGTCGCGGGCGCTTACCGGACAAAAAGCGGGCAAATTGGCCGTTCGGAGGAGGGAAACCGGCGTGCGAGGCCGGTGTGGCGGGCGTCTGGCGGGGGTATCGCGAGGTAGTGGCGAGGCTTGGGCGGCGCGGGCGCGGGCGCGATGGCCGGAACGGCCGCCCGCGCGCTTCGGGTGATGCAGACGGCGTATCGCACGGGAATGCCGTCGTTCGGGTCGTCCTGATCGTCCTGATCGGACGAGTTGGACGTGTGCCCCGGCACGTCAGGCGTCGTCGCCCGCCGCGTCGTCCTTATGGAACACGCGCTTGGTGGTGCGCTTGGTGGCGTCCCAGCCCTCGTGGGTCACGCGCTTGGTCGCGTCCCAGCCTTCGCGCGAGCCGTGCGCGATGCCGTGGCCGACGCTCTTTGCCGCGCTCGCCGTGGCGTGGCCGAAGTCCTTCGCGGCGTGGCCGGTCGCCTTCGCCGCCGACTTCGTGTCGTGCTTGATGTCTTCCTTCACTTCGTGGACGTCGGCGAACGAGGCCGAACTGACGAGGCCGAGCACCAGCGCGGCCAGCAGGATTCGCGTGTTTTTCATCTTGGTTCTCCCTTCAGGTGTTGTCGATGGCGGGCCGCCGCAGCGCCCCGGCCGCGGACGCGTCGAGCATGACCGCCGCGCGTCCCGTCATCAGCACGCGCGCCTCGCAGCGCAGCGTGAAGCGATAAAGCACCGTCGTGCCGTCGCCGCCGACGCGCTCGGCTTCGACGATGAGCGGCGCGTCCAGCGTGTCGAGCCGCGCGACCTGCGCTTCGACGCCGCGCACGCTCGCGAGAAAGCCCGCGCGCGGACGCTGCGCGCCTCCGTTCGCACCATTCGCGGCGATCAGCGCGCCGTGCACGGCCATCGCCTGCGCCGCGTATTCGATGCCGCAGACCGAGGCGAGCTGGCCGTTCGAGCGCAGCGGATTGTGCGCGTCGAGATGGCTGGTCGCGAGGCAGCGGATCTGCGTGTCGTCCCAGGCTTCGACGCGGTCGAGCAGGCACATCGCGCCGCTGTGCGGAATGTGCGCGGCGATCCAGTCGCGGTCGAGCGGCGCGGCGAGCGTCGGCGCTTCGGGTGTCATGGCGCGGCCTCGCGCGCAGCGCCTGAAGCGATCTCCGACGCAACGTCCGACGCAACATCCGACACGCCATCGGCGCGCGCATCGGGCCACGACAGATCGAGCCGCACGCGCGTTTCCGGCAGATAGTCGATCACCACGCTCGCCGCTTGCCGCGCCGCGAGCGCATGCAGCAGCGGCAGCACGCGTGCTGCCGGATTGTTGACGCGCAGCGCTTCGAGTTCGGGCGCGTCGAGTTGCGTGGCGGGCGCATCGGTGAGCTTCGCTTCGATGCAGACGCGTGTGCCTGCGTTGCCGCTTTCATTGCCGTTTTCATTGTCGCTGTCGTCGGCATCGGCATCGTCATGCGCGACCGGCGTGAGCACCAGCGCCACGCCGAACGCATCCGCGATCGGACGCACCGTGCGCAGCGGCTCGGGATACTCGCAGTCGTAGGCGACCAGCAGCGTCGGCACGCGGTCCACGGCCACCTGCGCGAGCGCTTCGAGCAGG
>NZ_CAJZAR010000045.1:0-149 GCF_914484835.1 Paraburkholderia tropica | reverse complement strand
AGTAGCCCGCCGCCGCGTTGTGCACCGAGTTGTGAAAGCGCGTCGGCGAAAGCTGGCGGTCGTCGGTGGAGAGCGTTTCGCAGATCGCGTGGCAGTTCACGCCGTCGCCGCCCGAGGCCGTGAACACGGAGGCGAGCGTGGCGGCGTCG
>NZ_CAJZAR010000044.1 GCF_914484835.1 Paraburkholderia tropica | reverse complement strand
CCCCGCACAGGGGCAACACATGCAGACCGACATGAAAACAGGTTCCAACGAACCCCGCAAAAAAGAGCCAGAAAAAACCCAGAAAAAAACACCAATAACCAAACACTCAACACACCGCTTCAGCAGGCCCAAAAACCCCACCCCCAAACCCAGCCCCGCAGGGCCTTTACCAAACAGTTAACCCCCCCGCAGGTTAATTCAATAGACGTAAAGCCCGCATAGCAAGATCATTCCACCAACGCAGGAACAAGCAAGGGCAAACGCAGCAAGCCAGCAATCCAGCACGCGCAGCCCAATAACTTCATACTCCAACGGAGACTGAATTGACCAAGAAAGTCCACCTGAAGCTCGCCATCGCCGAGCACCCGCACACCGCAGCGATCCGCGACGGCTCGATCCCCATCGAAGGCGTCGACGCCGAATTCATCACCGTCCATCCGCAGATCGGCGCCTTCCGCCGCATGGTCCGCGACGTGGAATTCGACGTCTGCGAACTCGCGCCCACCACCTACATCATCGCGCGCGCCTACGGCGCTCCCTTCGTCGCGCTGCCGATCTTCGTGGTGCGCCGCTTCCACCACGAGGGCCTGCTGGTGCGCCCCGACGCGGGCATCAAGACGCCCAAGGACCTCGAAGGCAAGAAGGTCGGCGTGCGCGCCTACTCGGTGACGACGGGCGTGTGGACGCGTCAGGTGCTGATCGACGAATTCGGTCTCGACACCTCGAAGGTCACCTGGGTCGTCGACGACGAAGAACACGTCACGCAACTGAAGCTGCCCTCGAACGTGATTCACACGCCGGCCGGCACGTCGCTCGCCGAGATGATGGCGAAGGGCGAGATCGTCGCGGGCTTCCACGGCAACGCAGGCATCGGCCGCACTGGCGATCCGACCGGCGGCTGGAAGGAAGTCGAGGCCGATTACCCGGATCTGCTGCCGGACGCGGCCGCACAAGAAGCCGAATACTATGCGCGCACGGGCGTCTATCCGATGCACGGCACCATCGTCGTGAAGGACTCGGTGCTGGCCGAGCATCCGTGGGTCGCCAAGTCGATCTACGACGCGTTCGACAAGGCCAAGAAGGACTGGCTCGCGAAGCTCAATGCAGGCGAGCTGACCGACAAGAAGAACAAGAAGTACGTAGAACTCCAGAAGATTGTCGGCAACGATCCGCTGCCGTACGGCATCGAGGAAAACCGCAAGACCATCGAGGCGCTCGAAGCCACGGCATTCAAGCAAGGGCTCACGCCGCGCCGCATGACGATGGACGAACTGTTCGTCGATCCGCGCGTTTAATGCTTGCCAAGTACGCGCTCAACGCGCGTACGCCTCTTGAATTCCGAACGGAAGAAAACATGATCATCGATTGCCACGGTCACTTCACGACCGTTCCCGCTTCGTTCCGCGACTGGCGCGCGAAGCAGATCGCCGCCGCCAACGATCCGGCCAACGCACCGGCACTCTCGGGCGCGCATGTGAGCGACGACGAGATCCGCGAAGGCGTCGGCAACGGCCAGCTGCGCCTGCAAAAGGAACGCGGCGGCGACCTCACGCTGTTCTCGCCGATCGCCGGCCTGATGAGCCATCACCTCGGCAACGAGCGCACCAGCCTCGAATGGGCCGAGGTGTCGAACAATCTCGTGCGCCGCGTGTGCGATATCTATTCCGACAACTTCGTGCCGGTATGCCAGCTGCCGCAATCGCCGCTCGCGCCGCCGAAGAATTCCGTGGCCGAACTGCGCCGCTGCGTCGAGGAAATGGGCTTCGTCGGCTGTAACCTGAATCCCGATCCGAGCGGTGGTTACTGGACCGGCAAGCCGATGACGGACCGCGAGTGGTATCCGCTCTACGAAGCGCTCTGCGATCTCGACGTACCTGCGATGATCCACGTGGCCGCATCGTGCAACGCTTGCCATCACGGCACGGGCGCACATTATCTGAACGCCGATACCTCGGTGTTCATGCAGCTGCTGCAAGGCAACGTGTTCAAGGACTTCCCGACGCTGCGTCTGGTGATTCCGCACGGCGGCGGCGCGGTGCCTTACCACTGGGGCCGTTATCGCGGCATGTCGCTGGAAATGATGGATCGTCCGCTGGAAGGACTGCTGAACAATATTTTCTTCGACACCTGCGTCTATCACCACCCGGGCGTGGAATTGCTGACCAAGGTTGTGCCGACGAGCAACGTGCTGTTCGGTTCGGAAATGATCGGCGCCGTGCGCGGCCGCGATCCGAATACCGGTGAGTATTTCGACGACACCAAGCGCTACGTCGACGCCTGCGAAGCACTGAGCGACGCCGACCGTCACGCGATTTTCGAAGGCAACGCACGCCGTGTCTATCCGCGCCTCGATGCGCTGCTCAAGTCCCGCGGCCTGTAATCACGCACACCATGAACTACATCGACATTCATCCGCACATCATCTCCAACGATGAAAAGCGTTATCCGCCCGCGCCGCTGTTCGGCAAGCGTTCGGACTGGTCGCAGGAACGCCCCAACACGGTCGAGGCGCTGATCGAGGCCATGGACGAAGCGGGCGTGGCGAAGGCCGCCGTCGTCCACTCGTCGACGACTTACGGCTTCGATAACAGCTACGTCGTGGACGGCTGCAATCAGTACAAGGACCGGCTCGTGGCCGTGGGTTCGGTCGACATGCTCGCCGACGATGTGCCCGCCGTCATCAAGGGTTGGGCCGACAAGGGTCTCGCAGGCCTGCGCATTTTCACGGGCGGCTCGACCAAGGATTTCGATCCGAGCGAACTCGACAATCCCAAGTCTTTCAAGGCATGGGAGATGCTCGCTGAACTGGGTCTGCCGATGTGCATCCAGACGGGCCCGATCGGCATGCCGCAGGTGCGCATGCTGGCGGAAAAATTTCCGACCGCGAAGATCGTGCTCGATCACCTGGGCCGCCCCGACGTGCTCGACGGCGCGCCGTATGCGAAAGCCGCAAGCCTGTTCGCGCTCGCCGATCTGCCGAACCTGTACATGAAGCTCACGCCGCGCATTTTCGGCGACGTGAAGAAGGAAAAGGCCAGCGCCGAGACATTCTTCCCGCGCGTGGTCGAAGCCTTCGGCGCGCAGCGCATGGCGTGGGGGTCGAACTTCCCGACCTCGCCGGGCAAGCTCTCGGAGATTCTCGCCGATGCACAAGCGGGCCTCGCCTGCCTGAGCGACGACGAACGCGCCTGGATTTTCGGCAAGACGGCGCAGACGCTGTATCCGGCGCTCGCTTGATTGCCGGATTCATCGAACGCGTTTTAGCGAAGCACGCCCAACCTGCACACAGCCGCGCGTGCGCCGCGATTCAAAGCGGCGCGCGCGCGGCGAAAGAGAGAGATTCCCATGTCCACGATTCGCCTGAACAGCATCATTCGCGCGCTCGAGTCGGGCAAGGCCGCGCACGCTGCCTTTTCCAAACTCGACAAGCAGACCGCCATCGAAATGAGCGACGCTCCTTACGACGGCCTCGTTTTCGAAATGGAGCACAACCCGTATGACGTGAGCGCGCTGGGCGATGCGTTCCAGTACCTGCTCAACCGCAAGCAGATCGCCGAATCGGGTTCGGTGGCCACCAAGGTCACGCCGATCGCGCGCATTCCGGCCAACGGCATCGAGATGAACCAGAGCTTCGCCAAGCAGGTGCTCGATCGCGGCGCGTACGGCGTGATCTGGCCGCACGTCGCGACCGTCGAGCAGGCGTATAACGCGGTGGCGTCGTGCCGCTATGCGCGTCCGAAGCACGCGCCGCTGTACGAGCCGAAGGGCGTGCGCGGCGACGGCCCGGCCAACGCGGCGCGTTACTGGGGTCTCTCGATGCAGGAATACTACGAGAAGGCCGACGTCTGGCCGCTCGCGCCGCAAGGCGAAATTCTCGTGGGCCTGATGTGCGAGAGCACGCAGGCGATCGAGAATCTCGACGATATTCTCGCGAATGTGCCGGGCATCGGCTTCATTCTGATTGGCGAGGGCGATCTGTCCCAGGAACTGGGCCTGCCGCGTCAATACGAGCATCCTGAAGTGCTCGACGCGATGCGCCAGATCGTCGAGACCTGCAAGAAGCGCAACGTGATCGTCGGCCATCCGCACGTCACGGCGAAGAACCATCGTCGTCTCGCCGAGGAAGGTTATCGCTTCCTGATGTCTGCGCCGCAGCGCACGTACGGCGTCGTGGGTCTCGCGCGCGAGATGGCGGGTTACTGATGAACGGCGCCGAAAGTCTCGTCGCGACCCTGGTCGAACAGGACGTCGACATCTGCTTCGCGAATCCGGGCACCTCGGAGATGCACTTCCTCGCGGCGCTGGGCGGCAACCCCGGCATGCGCAGTGTGCTGTGCCTGTTCGAAGGCGTGGCCACGGGTGCCGCCGACGGCTGGTATCGCATGAAGGACAAGCCGGCGTCGACGCTGCTGCATCTCGGGCCGGGTCTCGCGAACGGTCTCGCGAATATCCATAACGCGAAGCGCGCGTCGTCGGGCATGGTCAACGTGGTGGGCGAGCATTCGGCTTCGCATCTGAAGTACGATCCGCCGCTCACTTCCGATATCGAAGGTCTCGCGCGTCCGTTGAGCCACTGGGTCCGGCGCGCGGAATCGGCCGATAGCATCGCGTGGGATACGGCCCAGGCGGTCGCGAAGGCGAGCGAGCATCCGGGGCAGATCGCTACGCTGATCCTGCCCGGCGATACGTCGTGGCAACGTACGGACTCCGAACGTGTTTTGCCGGCGTCGGTAGAAAGCCGCCGCAAGACGCCGAGCGCCGCGCGCATCGAACACGTGGCGCGCGTGCTGCGCTCGGGTGAGCCGACGCTGATCATTCTCGCCAACAAGGCGACGCGCGGCGAAGCGCTCGAACGCGCGGGCCAGGTTGCCGCCGCGACCGGCGCGCAACTGGGCTCGCAGTTCTTCACCGCGCGTATCGAACGCGGCGCGGGACACGTGCCCATCGCGCGCATTCCGTACGCGGTGCCGCTGGCGCAGGCGTTCCTGAAAGACTTCAAGCACATCGTCACGGTGGAGACGAGCGAGCCGGTGGCGTTCTTCGCGTACCCGGACAAGCCGAGTCTGCTGAAGGCCGAAGGCACGCTGGTGCATCCGCTCGTCGAGGAAGACGAGGACAGCGAACTCGCGTTCGAGATGCTGCTGGAAGCGCTGGGCGCGACCGGCACGGCGCCGCGTTTGCAGGCGCGTATCGAAACGCCGGTGCCGACGGGCGCGCTCAATCCCACGAGCATCGCGCATGCCCTGGCGGCGGCGCTGCCGGAGCACTGCATCGTCGTCGACGAGTCGCTGACCACGGGCCGCGAATCGATGAACCTGACGATGGGCGCGCGTCCGCACGACCTGATCAACAACATGGGCGGCTCGATCGGCTATTCGACGCCGGTTGCCACCGGCGCGGCGCTGGCCTGCCCGGACCGGCGCGTGTTCTGCATGGTCGGCGACGGCAGCGCGATGTACACGATCCAGTCGCTGTGGACCCAGGCACGCGAGAACCTGAACGTCACGACGATCATCTTCGCCAATAACAGCTACGCGATCCTCAAGGCCGAGTACGCGAACATGGGCGCGGGCACGCCGGGCGAGCGCGCGCTCTCGATGATCGACATCGACAACCCGCGCATCGACTGGCTGGCAATGGCGAAAAGCATGGGCGTGCCGGGCGTTGCCGTGGAGACGGCCGAGGACTTCTACAAGGCGATGAACGATTCGGTTCGCGAGCCGGGTCCGCGCCTGATCGAAGTGCGGCTGTAAATCGAATTCCGATATCAGCGGATAGCACGCGATATCAACCGATACCAAACACCAGGAGAGACATTCATGACAACGAGTTTCACGGGCGTGCCGACGCTGCGCACCAATCTGTCCGAATACGCGGTGACGAAGGCCATGCGCGACGGCCGCGTGCGCTCCGATCTCGTGACGCTGGACTTTTGCGGCCCGACGCCCGCGCACAACGGCTTCAAGGCAATGGTGCGCGAAAGCAAGTTCGACGCGGGCGAACTCGCGATCGTCACCTTCCTGCAGGCCAAAGCCTACGGCAAGCCTTACGTGCTGCTGCCCGCGCCGATTTCGGGCCGGTTCCAGCATCACTGCGCAGGCTACAACATCGATTTTGGCCATCTCGATCCTAAGGATATCGAAGGAAAGAAGGTGGGCGTGCGCACCTACACGCAAACCACGGCGCTGTGGATTCGCGGTATTCTTCGCCATGAATATGGCGTGGATCTCGACAAGGTCACGTGGATGACGCTCGGCGACGGCCATCTCGCCGAGTACAGCGATCCGTCGAATTGCGAGCGCCTGCCCGCCGGTTCCTCGATTCCCGAAATGATGCTCAAGGGCGAACTGGCCGCCGCGCTGCTCGGCGAGGACATGCCGAAGGACGAGCGCGTGCGCACGCTGGTGCCGGACGCGCACGCATCCGCGAAGGACTGGTTCGCGCGCACGGGCGTGGTGCCGATCAATCATATGTTCGCGGTGCACACGGATCTGACGAAAGCGCGCCCTGATATCGTGCGCGAGATTTATCGCATGATTGCGGAAAGCCGCTCGCTCGCCGAAGGCGTGCCCGCGATCTTCCCGCCGATCGGGCTGGAAGCGAACCGCAAGGGCCTGCAATTGGCAATCGACTGGGCGCTCGATCAGAAGATCATTCCGCACCGCATGAGCGTCGACGAACTGTTCGACGATGTGACGGGCAGCCTGGGCTGATTTTTCCCGCTGTTCCCGCTGTTCGAGCGATGGCGCGAATTGGCGCGCCGATAAAAAATCCGGAGACAGAAGTTGGAGATCATGCAACGACAGCCAGCGCGCGACGCGAACCGCTGGGGCATCCTCGTGCTGCTCGCGCTCGGGCTGATGATCTCCTTCGTCGATCGCACGAGCATGTCGGCCGCGCTCGCGGATCATCACTTCGTGCATGAGTTCGCGCTCACGCACGTCGAGCGCGGCTGGCTCGGTTCGGCGATGTTCTGGTCCTATGGCCTGATGCAGATGCCGATGGGCTGGATCGTCGACCGCTATGGCGTGAAGTGGCCGTACAGCGTGTGCTTTCTGCTGTGGTGTCTTGCGGCCGCGGCAACGGGCGTCGTCACCACGTTGTCGGCGCTGATACTCGTGCGGCTGCTGATCGGCGTCGCCGAGGCGGTGGTCGTGCCCGCCACCTATCGCTATCTCGCTGACAACTTCGACGAGGCGCATAAGGGCACGGCGCTCGGCATCTATTCGATTGGCGGCAAGATGGGACCGGCGCTGGGCGCGCCGATCGCGGCCTGGCTGATCGCCACGAGCTCGTGGAAGGCGATGTTCGTCGTGACCGGACTCGCCGGACTGCTCTGGCTGGTGCCGTGGCAATGGATGCTCAAGAGTGATTTTCCGTCGCGCGAGGAACTGGCGGCGGCGCGGCGTCGTGCGGCTTCGGTGCCGTTGCGCAATCTGCTCGTGAGCCCGGTGGTGTGGGGCGGGCTCATCACGAACTTCTGCTACAGCTATTTCGTGTTCTATTGCATGACGTGGATGCCCGCGTACCTGGTCGAGCAGCGCGGGCTCTCGTTGCGGCAGTCGGGCGTGTATACGTTTTTCAGCTTTGCTGGAATCGCCATCGTGGCCGCGCTGGCGGGCTGGGCGGCGGACCGTTTGATCGCGCGCGGCCACGACGCCGTGAAGATACGCAAGGCGTTTATCGTGACCGGGTTCATCAGCGGCACGACGGTATTGATGGGCGCGTATGCGAACACGCCGCAGGAAGCGCTGTTCTGGAATATTGCTTCGCTTTCCTTATTAGGTCTCGTGACCGCGAATAATCTCGCGCTGGTGAAACTCACGCTGATACCGAAACAGGCCGTGGGTTTGAATACCGGCTTGCAGCAAGTGGCCACCAGTCTCGCGGGCGGCGTTTCCGCCAGTCTCTCGGGCTGGCTGCTGCACGTGGGGCACAGCTATACGCTGCCGATGTCGGCGATTTTCGTATTTCTGCTGCTCGGAGCCACGAGCACCGTGGTATTGCTGCGCCGAAAGTGGGCGCCGAAAGTCAACGAAACCGAACAAGCCGCCCCGGAAAACGAGGCGCATTCCTTCCGCGCGGAGTCGTGATCGGGCCGCATCGCCGTGGTTTGACGCCAGCCATCGTTTAAAAAACTCACACTGATATTTACAACAAGCAAGGCTGGAAGCCGTCATGAGTCGATTCAAAGAACCCGCCGTGGCGGCGCTCGATGCGCATCCCGGTCTGGCGCCGTTGTTGCGCCACGCGCCGCTCACGCGCTTTCTGAGCGCGCGCGTCGGCTCCATCGCCGCGCAGCAGATGCTCATGCTCGCGATCAGCTGGCATATGTACGACCTCACGGGGAGCGCGTGGTATCTCGGCCTCGTGGGCCTGTTTCAGTTCGTTCCCGGACTCGCCACGACGCTCGTGGCGGGACATTGCGCGGACCGCCTGCATCGCGGCCGCATCGTCGCTGTGTGTCTTGCGATTCAGGCCGCCATCGCAGCGCTGCTGGCCTTCTCGACGATCACGCATGCGGTGACGCGCGATCTGCTGCTGGGTCTTTCGCTGGTGCTCGGCGCGATACGTCCGTTTCAGATGTCGGGGCAACAGGCGCTGCTGCCGATGCTCGTACCGCAGAGTTTGCTCGCGCGCTCGATGGCGCTGAGCACGTCGGTGCAACAGGTGTGCGTGATCGCCGGCCCCGCGTTGGGTGGCTTGCTGTTCGCGACCGGCATCGAAGCGCTTTACCTCACTTGTGCCGCGCTGTTCTGCGTGAGCGCGGTGTTGTACGCGCTGATCCGCTACGACCACGTTGCGCCGCCGCGCGAGCCCGTGACGGCGGAAACGGTGCTGGCCGGCCTGCGTTTTGTCTGGAGCAATCCGCTGCTGCTGGGCGCCATTTCGCTCGATCTGTTCGGCGTGCTCTTTGGCGGCGCGACGGCGCTTTTGCCCGTCTATGCGAAGGAGATTCTGCACATGGGGCCGGAAGGGCTGGGCCTGCTGCGTTCCGCGCCCGCAGTGGGCGCGCTGGGTGTGGGCCTGTGGCTGTCGCGGCACGCGATTCGCAGCGGCGTGGGCAAAAAGCTGCTGATCGCCGTGGCGGTGTATGGCGGCGCCATCGTCGCGTTCGGGATTTCGCATTCGTTTGTTCTCTCGCTGCTGCTATTGGCGATTTCGGGCGGCGCGGACACGATCAGCGTGATCGTGCGTCAGACGCTGATTCAGCTCGAAACGCCGGATCGCATGCGTGGCCGCGTGTCGGCGGTGAACACGCTGTTTATCGGCGCGAGCAATCAACTCGGCGAATTCGAATCGGGTGTGACGGCAGCGGCGATGGGCGCAATCGGCGCGGTCGTGCTCGGCGGCTGCGCGACGATCGTCGTCAGCGTCGCGTGGAGCCGACTGTTCAAACCGTTGGCGCAGCGCGATACGCTGCATTGATTGCGCATCGACTTAACGTTTCGGTTAAAGCGCGGGCGATTACTTTCAATAGACGGCGCGCGCGCGTGAGCCGAAGATACCGGTTGCATTCTTCAATCGAGAAATGCCGGTTCAGGGCGTGGGTGTTGGCGCACGAAAGCTACGCAGCAGACGCTTCAGGGTGACGCCAACACGTTCGCGAAGCAGGGAGACGCTTATGAGCGGAAAGCGAAAATCACTTCGCGCGCTCGTCGACGACTGGCTCGGACAGAGCCGGCACCTCCGCGTGACGCGGCCCGGTCGCTCGAAATCCATGCCGTGGCGCGTGGTCAAGGTGGAAGTCGCGCGATCGTCTGGAACGATCGAGATTGCCTTCTTTCGCCACGCGGACGGCTCGTGGTGCGTTTATCCGCCATCTTCGCCGCCGCTCGTGCGCCCCGCAGTGAACTGGCTTTGCCATCAGCCATGAACAGGACGTTCCAGGATATTCATATGACTCTCAATGGCGACATGCTGATCGGCTTCGCTTCGGTGCGAGGCACGGAAGGCGAGCAGCGCGCATTCAATCCCGCGACCAACACGGAAATCGCGGAACCTCGATTCGGCATGGGCGGCGGCGCGGAAGTGGATCGCGCGGCCTCGCTCGCGACCGAGGCATTCGACGTTTATCGTAACGTTTCGCTCGAACGGCGCGCGGCGTTTCTCGAAGCCATTGCCGACCATATTCTCGAACTGGGCGACGCCTTGATCGAACGCGCGCACGCGGAGACCGGCTTGCCGGTTCAGCGTCTGCAAGGCGAGCGCGCGCGCACGGTCGGGCAATTGCGTTTGTTTGCGAAAGTGGTGCGCGACGGCCATTTCCTCGGCGCGACGATCGATCGTGCGCAACCGGAGCGTCAGCCGTTGCCGCGTTCGGATCTGCGTCTCGCGAAAGTGCCGCTCGGGCCGGTCGCCGTGTTCGGCGCGAGCAATTTTCCGCTGGCCTTTTCCGTGGCCGGCGGCGATACGGCTTCCGCGCTGGCCGCGGGCGCGCCCGTCATCGTGAAGGCGCACAGCGCGCATCTGGGCACGTCGGAACTCGTGGGCCGTGCGATTCAGCAAGCGGTGAAGGCGCAGGGTCTGCCTGAAGGCACGTTTTCGCTGCTGTTTGGCGCGGGCCGCAAACTCGGCGAAGCGCTCGTCTCGCATCCGGCGATCAAGGCGGTGGGTTTCACCGGTTCGCGCCAGGGCGGCATGGCACTGGTGCGTCTCGCCAATGCGCGCCCCGACCCGATTCCCGTCTATGCGGAAATGAGCAGCATTAATCCGGTGTTTCTGTTTCCCGCCGCGCTGGCGAATCGCGCCGAAACCATCGGCAAGGCATTCGCCGATTCGCTGACGATGGGCGCGGGCCAGTTCTGCACGAACCCCGGCCTCGTGCTCGCGGTGGATGGCCCCGATCTCGAACGCTTCATCGCAGCGGCGAGCGAGGCGTTGGCGAGCAAGCCCGCGCAAACGATGCTGACGCCCGGTATCTTCGATGCGTACTGCTCGGGTACGCAAAGCGCCGGCGCGATTCAAGGTGTGCAAAAAGTGGCCGAGGGCGTCCCGGCGGGCGAGCGTGCGAACGCGGCGCAGGCCGCGTTGTATGTCACCGATGCCGCGCGTCTGCTCGATGCACCGGAACTGGAAGCCGAAATGTTCGGTCCCGCTTCGGTGGTGGTGCGCGCGCGCGATTTCAACGAATTGCTGGAAATCGCCGAGCATGTCGAGGGGCAATTGACCGTCACCCTGCAAATCGACGCCGCCGACGTTGCCGAAGCGAAGCGCCTGTTGCCGGTGCTCGAACGCAAAGCGGGCCGCATTCTCGCGAACGGATTTCCGACTGGCGTGGAAGTGTGTCACGCCATGGTTCACGGCGGGCCGCATCCGTCGACGTCGAACGCGATGTACACCTCGGTTGGCGCGACCGCGATCGACCGCTTCCTGCGCCCGGTCTGTTATCAGGATCTGCCGGAAGCGTTGCTGCCGGAAGCGTTGCATGACGCGAATCCGCTGGGCGTGTGGCGTATTGTCGATGGCGAGCCCGTTGCTTCGATTTAATCGCCGGCGTTTTTAAATCGAGTGATGAGAGGCGAGATTCCTTTTGGGAATTTTGCCTCTTTCGCGTGCTGGAAAATGCAGGGTGTAGCGGTAAACGAAAATAATAATTTAGGTGTTTACCCTGATGTTTTGGTTTGCTAGACTGTGTTTGTTCGTAATGCTGATTAATTGGCGAAAGCCAGATGACGAAAGTCAGTCGGCGAATCTCAAACACACACGCAAGGCGGGCCAAAATGAAAAAGCTCAATCAAGTCGTTATCGCTGCTCTTGTTCTTGCTGCGCCGATCGTGTCGTTCGCCCAGCAAAGCCCGCAGCCGCTCACGCGCGCGGAAGTTCGCGCCAGCCTCATCGAGGCGGAGCGGGGTGGTTATGGTCCGCTCGACTGGACCGATTATCCGAACGGTCAAATGCAAGCCGCGCAGGTTAAAACGGCCGTGCAAAAGCCTGCTGGCGGCGATACGTCGGGCTTCGGCACGGTGGCGAATGGATCGTCGCAATCCGGCGACTTGAGCCGATGAAAATGCGGCACGCGTACCGGCGCTGCGCAAGGCAGGCCGATACGCGTCGCACATTTAGAACTTGTGCGTCAACCCAATGATGATGCCTTTGGCGGTTGCGCCAGGCGTGACGTCGATGCCCGAATACTCGGTGCCGTTGAGCGTATAAGCCGCTTCACCTCGATTGTCGATCAGACCCGCAGCCATATAGATCAGCGACGACTTCGAGAGGAAGTACTCGTAAGACAGGCCGAACTGCTGCGCATTGTTGCCATTGCCGGTCCGGTCATGCAAATAGCCGTACATCAGGGCAATTTCGTTGGCGGGATTGAACAGGTACGAGGCGGAGACAGAATACGTCGCTTCGTTCTGGCTGTGATCGGATTGCGTTTCCGTGTGATAGACGAAATAGAAACGCGCCGCGTCCACCTTGAGCGAAGTCGCCGCGGTAAAGACTTTCTGAACCGAGGTGCCGGCCGCGTTGTCCTGCTGATCGTAACCGGCCGCGATATGCCAAGGCCCGTTGATGTATTTGACCACGGCGTTATACGACTGAATGCCGTTCGAAGGCTTGGTGGTCGAATCGCGCAATGACACCAGTACTTGCGCGGTTAAGCCATGCCACTCCGGCGTGAAGTAGGAAATGGCATTGCTGGCGCGTACGGAGACGTCATCGAAATCATTGAGCGGCGAGGCAATGGATTTCGCGGCCAGTGGATCGAGTTCGCCGTCGAGATAAAGATATTGCGGTTTCTTTTGCCGTCCAAAACGGAATTCGCCGAAGCCGCCCGACATGCCGACCCATGCGAGACGGTTAAAGGCGTCGGCTGAATTCTGCGCTTCGCCATTCACGGCCGAAAAACCTTGCTCAAGCTGAAAATTGACATGAACGCCGCCGCCAATATCTTCATGTCCATAAAGGCCGTAGACGGTCGCGAACAGGCCGCCTGACGAGGCGCGAATCACGTGATTCGCGCCGCCGCCGCTTTGATACTCGATGCCGTTGTCGACAATGCCGTAGAGGGTGATGGAGGATTGGGCCTGCGCGGTGGAAAAAGCGCAAGACGAGACGACAGCAGACGCTGCGAGAAGGGTCCTTTTCATTTGTCTCCAGATTTTCTCTGTTTATTGATTCGACTATCGCAAATGGGAAATTGAAATCGCGATGTCGAATTTCTTGACTGCTATCTGGATAGTAGAAAAATAAAATGGACCAGTCCCTGTACTATATGATCATTCTCCGGCATTTTTCGGCGCGATTAATGCGCCGAGGAAAGGCAAAGTAAGTTTAAAGCGCGCGGTTATTTCACGAATGCAATGCTGGTGGGCGCGGGAATGGAAATTGATTGCTCGCTATCCGCAATCGTGCCGTCCTTCGGGTCGATACGAAACAGGCTCACGTTGCCGCTGCGCTGATTCGCGACGAACAGCCACTTGCCCGACGGATCAATGGCGAATCCCCACGGCTTGTCGCCGCCCGAGGGCGTGCGTTGCAATTCGGTGAGCTGCCCGCTGGCGCCGTCCACGCTATAGACAACGAGCGCATTTTCGCCGCGGTCTTCGACATAGATGAAGCGGCCGTCGCGGCTCATGGCCATTTCCGCGCCGCTCTTGACGCCCTCGAATCCCGGGCGGCTGATGGGCAGCGTTTGCACGGGTGTGAGTTGCGCGGCGGCGGCGTCCCAGCGCAACACCTGCAATTCCGCGCTCAATTCGGTCAGCACATAGGCGTACTGTCCCGTCGTTCCGAAAACGACGCGGCGCGGACCGCTGCCCGCCGGCATGACGAACGCGCGCGGCGCGCCTTCATCGAGTTGCGTCAGTGCGTGCGTGGCGCGATCGAAGCCGTAAATAAACACGCGGTCGGCGCCGAGATCGGGCACGAGCGCGTAGCGTCCCGAAGGGTCGATGGTGACGCCGTGCGCGTGCGCATCGGTCTGACGCGGGCTCGGGCCGGAGCCTTTTTCCGCAATCGTCGATTCGAGCGCGCCTACGCTGCCGTCGCGATTGACGGCGAGGCTCGATACGGAGCCGCTGTTGTAGTTCGCGCCGAGCAAGGTCGATGAGGGCGCATCGAAGTGCAGGAAGGTCGTGCCGCGGCCGCCGGTGAGCACGTCGTTGATGCGTTCGAGCGAGCCGGTGTCGCGATTCACGGCGTAAGCCGTCACGCTGCCTTCCTTGTCGCGGTCGTCGTTCACGGCATAGAGCACCGGCAGGTGCGGATGCGAGGCGACCCAGGTGGACTTCAATCCTTGTGCGACGGTGCCGACGTCGACGAACTTGCCGGTGGCCGCGTCGAAGCGCAGCGCATTAATCTGCTGATGCAGCGTGCCCACGTAGACGTATTCCGTATGGGAATCGGCCGCCGCAGTGGCGGCACAGGCGGAGAACACGCACGCGGTGAGGCCGACCAGGGCCGCGCGCTTTGCCAGGTTTGCTTGCGTTACGAATGGCGCCATATTCGAATGACCTGATTGAAAAGTGAGGGAATCGTTGAAACGCGAAAAGCGTATTCGCTGCACAAGTTTGGGTCCCTGCACAAATTCGGGATTCGCCAGCACTTTTCAATCGAACCAGGGAAGATACGGGGAAGGGCGATGGAAAATCGCGCGAGCACTGCCGGCAATGATTGCGTGCGTGCGCGCGCTGGCGATCGGTAATGGCAGGAAACGGCAGGAAACGGCGTCGATGCGCGATTGATACGCTTTCGACGCATTTTCAACGTGCTTTCGATGCGATGTCGATGTGCTATCGGCGTGCTTCGCTGCGGAACTGGCTGGGCGCCTGGCCCACTTCCCGGCGAAAGAAACGCGTGAAATAGGCGGCGTCGGCGAAACCTAGCATGAACGCAATCTGTTCCACCGACATATCACCGAAAATCAGCTCGCGCTTGGCCTCGGTGATAATGCGCGCGTGAATCATCTTCGTCGGGCTTTTTTCAGCGGCGGACGCGCAGGCGGCGCGCAATTGCACGAGCGATACCGCGAGCATCGACGCATATTGCTGGAGCGGCAGATTATCGCGGTAATGTTCGTCGATCAGTTTGCGAAAACGCTCCACCAGACGCACGTCGTTGCGCGCCACGGCGTCGTTGCCGGGTTGGTCGAGCTGGGCCTCGCGAACCAGCGTCAGCAGCAGCATCGTCAGCAACGCTTCGGTGCCGGTGACCTGCCCGACAGCATCGGATTCCACCTCTTGTTTCAGGCGCTGAATGAGGGCGTAGACCTCGTTGGCCGCCTCGGCGTGATAGGCAAACGGCACCATGCGCGGCGTGGACCACAGCGCGACGAACTCGCGCAGCCGCGCATTGACCTGAGTGAGATACGACACTTCCACCGTGACGACCCAGCGATCCACGTCGATCTCGTAGTCGAGCCCGTGTATGCATTCGGTCGGCACCAGCAGGGCGCACGGCCCTTCGAACGGCACGCTGCGTCCTTCGAGATTCATCACGCCGCGGCCGTTGCGCACGAAAATGAGTTGTCCATAGGCGGGATGCGCGTGCGGCGCGGTGCGCCAGCGGCCGCGTTCTGTCACGTGGCCGACATGCACGAACCAGTTTTCCTCCTCGGCAGGCTCGACGTACAGGCGAACCTTCGGGACCGTGCTCAAACGGTTTTCGCCGGCCGCTCTGTGCGTGGGCTTGCTGATCGTTGCGCCGTGGGCCATGAAGTCTCCTGGACGGCCGTGCGTGCGGCCGCCATTGCGATGGTTATTTCGCCGTAACGCTGTACCTTCTGGCCGGGTCCGCGTGCGACTTGCTCGATTTACCCCTTTAAAAAGGGACCGTGAAACTCGTCCTATTCTGTCATAGGCCGTCTTTCGTGGCGACCTGCGATATACCCCGATACCGGCGCGCGGAACTTTCCGGCGCCGGTTCGAGATGTGCGTCAGAACGTATGGACCATGCCGACAATGACGCCGCGCGTATTCGACCCCGGCGCCACCGTGACGCCCGCGTAGGACGTGCCGTTGAGCGTGAAGGCCGCCTTGTTGCGGTTTTCGATAAAGCCCGCCGATGCGTAGAGCGTCGTGCGCTTCGACAAATAGTGCTCGTAGGTCATGCCGATCTGCTGCGCATTGTTGCCGTTCCCGGTGCGGTCGTGCTCGTAGCCGTACATCAGCGCAAGCTGGTCGGCCGGACCGAAACTCCACGATCCCGAGGCCTCATACACGTCGCGCTTGATGCTGTTATCGGTCTGATGCTCGGTGTGATAGGCGAGATAGAAGCGCGCCGGTCCCGCGCCCACCGATGCGCCCGCGTTGAACACCTTCAGCGTGGAAGTGCCCGCGGCGTTGTCGGCTTCCTCATAGCCTGCCGCCACCCGGAACGGCCCGTTTTCGTAACGCACGGCGGCGTTGTAGAACTGCAGGCCGTTGCTCGGCTTGGTGGTGGAATCGCGCATCGCGACCATGAATTGCGCGGTCAGCCCATAGACCGTCGGCGTGAAGTAGGAGATCGCGTTGTTGACGCGGATGGTCAGCGAGTTGAAGTTGAGCATCGGCGAACCCATGCTCATGACGGCAACCGGGTCGAGTTCGCGATTCAGGAAAATATATTGCGGCGTGTTTTGCAGGCCGAAACGCACTTCGCCGAACGAACCCGACAGACCGACCCACGCCTGGCGATTGAAGGCGGCGGCCGAATTGGCGGCCGCGCCGGTCATGGCGGAAAAGCCTTGTTCGAGCTGGAAATTGACGTGTACACCGCCGCCGATATCCTCGGTGCCTTTGAAGCCATAGCGGCTCGCGAACAGACCGCCCGACGTGGCGCGCACGACCTTGCCCGCGCCGCCGTTCTGATATTCGATGCCATTGTCGATCACGCCATAAAGCGTGACGGACGATTGCGCCTGGGCAGTCTGGATGAGGCAGGCCGACGCCACGCCGGATGCCACGACTAGCATTCGCTTCATTGTTGTCTCCACGTTGATTTTATTTATTGCACGCTACCGGGCTGGATGGCCGGTGCTGAAACTGTTCGATCGACCTCGACTTGTTCGATTCGGATGACTAACCAACACGAAAAGAGAACCGCATTGAAAATGCGGTTCGCAGCGTCTGATTAGTGCGGAAGGCGGCTCAATAGCCGATCAAAAGCGGCTCAATACCCGGCCATTTCGCGCGCGGCACCGACGACGCCATAGGTGCGCGACGGCGCCGACATCAGGAAGCGATAACCTTCCTGAATGAGCCGTTGATGATTTTTCGCGGTGACGTGGGGATGGCCGACCACGACATTGTGCTTCTTGCAGGTCTCGACGATCTGCCGCATCGCGTCGAGCACTTCGGGATGTTCGTATTGACGCGGGAAACCGAGTTCCTGGCTCAGATCGCCTTCGCCGATCAGAATCAGCCCGATGCCGGGCACATTCGCCAGAATGTCGTCGAGGTTTTCGATGGCCTGCGTGCTTTCACACATCAGGCCCACGAGAATTTCGCCGTGCGGTGCGAGCGGCCAGACATCGGCCACCTCGTAATACTCCGGCATCGACAAACCCCAATAACGCGCCGCGTTGGCGGGGCCGTCGCCGCGCACGCCTTTCGGCTCATACAGCGGCGCGTGTTTGGGACGCGCATAGCGGCACGAAGCGACAGCGTTATAGGCCTGCTCGACCGTCGCGACGTGCGGCCAGATCACACCATAAGCGCCGCGATCCAGCACCTGTTTGGCGAAGCTCTGGTTCATCTCCGCGCCATTCGCCGGAATACGCGCGATGGGCGTCACGCGCGGCGCGACCGAGCCGCTTTCGGCAATCTGCTTGCGGCTGAGCATGTATTGCAGCGCATCGCCGAATGCGGCCACGTCGTACGGGTTGTGCTCCATTTCGAACACGACGCCGTCATAAGGCGCATCGCTCATTTCGATCGCGCTCTGCTTGTCGAGCTTCGAGAAAGCGGCGTACGCCGCCTTGCCCGATTCAAATGCGCGGATCATGCCGTTAATGCGGGTGTTGCTCATCGCTCTGCCTCTCTGCTTGCGAATGCTGCGTTATTCGTCCGCTTTCCAGTACATGAAGCCCATGCCTTCGCCGGTGCCCGCAGGCGTGCGCCAGCAGGGCACGTAATCGACCAGCGTCATTTCCGCGCCGGTTTCTTCGACCGCCTTCATCACGCTCACGTAGAGCTTGATTTCCGACGTGCCGGATTGATACGAGCGGTCGTCCACGGCGGCGAGGCCGTCGTAGTCGTACGTCGCCAGCATCTTCATGATGCGATGATCGAATTCTTCGTCGTTGACGAAATGCGAGAGGCCGCCCGAGGCGAAAATGCCCACGCGCACGTCGGCGGGCCAGGCCGTGATCGCATCGCGCAGCACGCGGCCGAATTCGATGCAGCGCGACATCGAAGGCTGCGTCGGCGGATAGAAGCAGTTCATGATGATCGGCACGTGCGGCGGCGGATTGTCGTCCATGATCTGGTGATAGACGAAGCTATACGCGTGCGGCGCGACCGGATATTCGGGCAGCGGCTTCATCCAGACGTTGTCGGGCCACGCGAACAGATCGGTGAGATCGAAGCCTTCCGTCTGGAAGTGGTTGATCAGGTACGCGGCCAGTTCGGGATGGCACGCGTGCGTGACATGGCGGTCGGGCGCGTAGACGGGGCGTTGCGGCGGGCCGTTGTGGACTTCCGCACCGCTATAGATCGCGATGGAAGGGGAGAAGTCGGTGAAAATTTCCTTCTGGTCCTTGCCGAGAATGATCGCCACATCGATCTTGGCTTCGCGGTAAGCGGCCGCCATCTTGTCGAGCGCGACGCGGCAACGCGCGGCGCGCGCCGTGCGCTCCTCCAGCGTGAGGAACGGCGCGAATGCCGCTTCGCGGTGCGCTTCCAGTTCGGGATAGGTCCACGTGCGGTTGCGGAACCACAGCTCAGGATTATTGCGGTCGCGCTCGCCGTTCTTGAGCCAGTCTTCCGGTGCCTGGCCGAGCATGCCGCTATGCGGTACTGCCATCCCGAATACGATTTTCGCCATATCAGTTGTTTCCAGTGTTCAAACGGTCGCCACGGTCAGGGCCGCGGCCACGAAAGTAGAGGCGGCGAGTGCCGCCGGATTGATTCGGAGTCCGTGCTTTATGCTTCGCGCAGTTCGCACTGCGGTTCGTTCGCCTTCGGCGCCCAGTCGGGACGATAGAGAATCGCCGTGGCGGCCGCGCCTACCAGCAGGAAGACGAAGATCACCATCATCGGCAGGTCGTAGCTCTTGCCGACATGCAGCAGCCAGCCCGACAGGCTCGCCGCCACACCGCCCGCGAGGCTCGTAGCGACCTGCTGCACGCCGGTCACGAGGCCCACGGTCTGCTTCGGAATCAGGGTGAGGCGCGAGAGCACGAGATTGTTTGCGGTCGTCAAGCCGAGCAGCGAAAGCGAGAGCACGTTCCAGAACAGCGCCACGCCGAGCGAGTGAGCAAACACACCGAGCAGCACCGTGCAGCCGCCCACGAAGCCCGCGATGATGAACGCCTTGCGCACCACGATCGCATTGGCGCCGCGCGCGATGATGCGGTCGGCGGCCCAGCCCGCGATGGCGGCGACGATGGCGATGCCCGCGAAGCTGAAGAACGTGAAAATGCCCGAGCGGCCAATCGACAAACCGCGTTGCTCGACGAGATACGCGGGCATCCACGTCATGCAGAAGAACGTGAAATAGCCGTAGCAGAAGTTGGTGATCATGCCGCCCCAGACCACGGGACTCGACAGAATGCTCGCGAGGCTCACGGTGCGGGCGCTGCGATCGGCCTTGCGCAGCGTGTCGCGCGTGGGCAGGTCGTTGCGCACCATCAGCAGCCAGGGCACGAGCCACAGCAGACCCACGAGACCCGTGGCGAGGAACATGGCCTTCCACGAGTAGTTGACGATGAACCACGCGGCGACCGGCGCGCCGATGGCGGGGCCGAATTTATTGCCCATCGCGAGAATGCCGACGGCGAGACCGCTCTGGCTTTCGTGGAAGTTATTGCGGATCCAGCGATAGCTCGCGGGAATCACAATCGCTTCCGCAATACCCACGAGCAGGCGCATGACAACGAGACCGGCCAGCGTGGTGACGGCGCCCATCAGCGCGGTCGCGAGGCACCAGAGCGCGAAGCAGATCGCGTAGGGCCATTTCACGCCGTAGCGGTCCGCGACCCAGCCCATCGGCACCTGAAAGAGCCCATACGACCAGAAGAATGCGGAATTGATCCAGCCACGGTCGACATTGCTGAGTGCGAAGTGGCGGATAAACGTGCTGTCCGCGAGCACGCTGGAAATGCTGGTGCGATCGACAAAGGACGTCAATACGCCGATCGCGAGCAGGGCGAGTACGGCCCAATTGCTCACGATGCCCGATCGTTCGGTTTTGCTCGTCTCCATGTGCTTTCTTCTTGCCTCGGTTATTTCTTCGTTGATTCCCGGTTAATGCCCGGTTGTTACATGGTTGATGCTATTCAGCGCCGGATACAGTTTGAGCGCCGTCTTGCCGAAAATCCACGCGCGGTCCGCGGCGTTCAGACATTGCAGCCCGGTTTGCGCGGTGGCGAGAATGTCCTGCAAGGTGCCGCTCGAAGTCGGAAAATTCGATCCCCACGCCATGCGTTGCGCGCCAAAGGCCTCGACCACGCGTGGGAAAAACGTTTCGGCGCTGGCGGGCGCTTTCTTGACGTCGCCGAAAATGCGCGGCGTGAGCTTCAGAAAGATGTTTTCGTATTCCGCGAGTTCGAACAGGCTTTGCGATTTCGCGTAGGGCTGGCCGTCGGTGACATCGGGGCGCGCCAGATGATCGAGCACGATCGGCACGCCCGGAAAGCGTTGTGCCAGCGCGCGGATCTGCGGAATGCCGACGGGCCCGGTCTGAATGCACATCGGCAGGCCGAGTTCGGCGCACATTTCCCATGCGGGAAAGGCGCGCGGATCGTCGAGTTCGCTCGGGTCGAATTCCTTGGTGCTGCCTCCGGTGAAAAGGCGCAGGCCTTCGAGACCCTGATCGATCCATTCCTGAATGCGTTGCGGCGCGTCCGGTTGCAGCACGTCGACGGAACCCACGGCGACAAGCCGTCCCGGATAACGCGCGCAACTCTCCGCCACATAGCGGTTGTCGAAACCGTAGGTGGTGGACGAATGCACCACGGCCGCCTTGCCGACGCCCGCCGCGTCCATCGCGGCGATCAGCGTTTCGACGGTCGTCGGGCGTTCCTTCGACCAGTCCGAGCGCTTGCCGAACAGCGGCGCGGGCGGATAACGACCTTCGTCATCGGAAATGATGTGCGGGTGAATATCAACGATTGAGCCGGGCATGAGCGTCCTGGAGTGTGTACGCGTTGTCGTGTCTGTCTGGCGGTCGGGCGAAGCGCTTAGCGTGCCTGCGGATCGACGAAGAGTTCGTTCAGCGCGAGCCGGCGCGGCGTAAGCCTCTGCTTGAACGCGGTGGCTTCGAGCGCTTCGATGGTCTTGCGGTTCGCTTCGATGCCGTAGGGCAGCGGGTCGGCGCCGACAATGCTACGGAGTTCCAGGTATTTTCTGTCGCCGGCGCTGCTTGCCTCGCCCGCGTTCAGACGCGCGAGCCATTCACGTTTGGCTTGCGTGAAGGCGTCGTCGAGCGAGCGCGCGATCCACGGATGCTCGGCGAGAATCGCGTCTTTCACGACGATGGTGCCGTGCATCGGATAGATGCCGGTACGCGCGTAATACTCCTTTTCGATCGCGGCCGCGTTCGGCAGCAGATCGGGATAATCGGCTTCGACTTCTTTCCAGCCGCCTGTGGGCGCGCCGGTTCGGCCGATGCCCGCCGCGCCCGCGAAGCCCGCCGCGAGTTCGCCGCTCGCCATCATGTCCGCGAGCGAACTGCCCTTGGGCGCGTGCTCGACGTTCGACGGCAGCTTCAATTGCGTCACGTGTTCTTCGTCGTCGACCACCCAGGTGACTTTCGACGCATCGAGACCGAATTCGTCGATCAGCACCTGACGCGTCCACACGCCGGTGGTCACCGAATAGGCGCGCACGCCGACCTTGCGGCCTTCGAGGTCTCTCGGATGCCGGATGCCGGCTTCGGGACGCACAAGCAGGCCGCCGTGATGAAAGCGCCGCGTGACGAAGATCGGCAGGCCGACGAACGGCGCGCCATGCGCGCGGGCGATGATATAGGTCGTGGGCGCGAGTTCGCAGACGTCGAATTCGACATCGCGCACCATGCGCCGGAATGCGCCAATCTGGGGCTGGACCGTGACGAATTCGGCGTCCACGCCTTCGATGGGAATGGCGCGATTGCGGATTGCCGCCGTATGCGGGTGTTCGCCAATTGCAATTTTGAGCCGCACCTTATTTGCCAACACTCGTCTCCTGGAATGGGACCGCTGCGCTTCGATGGAGAGAGAATATTTGAGCCGCCCGCGCGCGTCCCTATACAAAAGGGAGATTCGATGGCACTTTTTTCATACGGCGCGCGTTATGTGGCGCGCTTGCGGGCCCGGTCAGGTTCGCCATTATGTGTCCGTATTGCACATCTCACGTACCATCTCGGGTTGGCAGTCACCCTAACCCTTTGCGCGGCGCGCGATCATGGACAATCTCGGAGATATTCGCCTTTTCGTCGAAGCGGCGGGGCAAGGCAGCCTTTCGGCGGCGGGCCGCAAGCTGGGGCTGTCGCCCGCGGCGGCGAGCGCGCGGCTGGTGAAGCTGGAGGGCGCGCTGCATACGCAGTTGTTCGAGCGCTCGACGCGCAAGCTGCGCCTCACCGACGAAGGCCGCCTGTATCTCGCGCATTGCCAGCACGCGCTGCAAACGCTCGACGACGCGCGCGCGGCGCTGCAGGCCGGACGCGCTTCGGTGAGCGGCACGCTGCGCGTGTCGGCGACCTCGGATTTCGGGCGCACGGTGCTGCGCCGCTGGCTCGACGCGTTCAACGAGCAGCATCCGAACGTGACGCTCACGCTCGTGCTGTCCGATTCGCTTTCGCATCTGTTGCAGGACGATATCGATCTCGCGATCCGCTTCGGCGTGCCCACCGACAGTTCGATGGTCGCCAAGCGGCTCGCCGACAACCGGCGCGTGCTATGCGCCTCGCCCGCGTATCTGGAGGCGCGCCGCCCGCCTTCGCACCCGGACGAACTCGGCGAACTCGACTTCATCCTGCTCGCGTCGGCGGCGGGCGTGGCCAATAACTGGCGTTTCGCGCGCGGCGCCGAGACGGCGCTGTTCAGCGCGCCGCTCGACTGCTCGCGCCAGACCAACGACGGCTCGCTCGCGCGCGAATGGGCGGTGGAAGGGCGCGGCGTGGTGATGAAATCGATCTGGGATATCGGCGCCGATCTGGAGGCGGGGCGGCTGCGCGTGCTGCTGCCGGAGTGGCGCTGCCCCGACGTGCCGGTGCACGCGCTGTTTCAGCGCACGCCGTATATGGCGCCGCGCGTGCGCGCCTTGCTCGACTTTCTCGAAGCGCGGTTCGCGGAGGCGTCCGGGACGCTCGCGCCGTATTTGCGCTAGCGCCCGGCACGCCCACTAACTGGGACTCAAGCCGCGATCACGGCCTTCGCTTCGAGAAACGCCTCCAGTCCGGCCACGCCATATTCGCGCCCGATGCCCGACTGCTTGAAGCCGCCGAACGGCGCGGCCGGTTCGTGCGCGAGCGTGTTGACGAGCACGCGCCCCGCCTCGATGCGCGCAGCCACCGCGTTCGCGCGCGCCGTATCGGCGGAACAGACATAGGCTTGCAGACCGTACGGCGTGTCGTTGGCGATCTCGATCGCGTGATCGGTATCGCGGTACGCGATGATCGCGAGCACCGGCCCGAAGATTTCCTCGCGCGCGATCGTCATCGCATTCGTTACGCCGCTGAACACGGTCGGGCGCACGAACCAGCCCGTGGGCGCGCCGTCCGGCCGCCCCTCGCCGCCCGCGAGCAGGCGCGCGCCTTCGTCGATCCCCACGCGGATGTAGCGCTGCACGCGCTCCCATTGCTTGCGGCTGACCATCGGGCCGATGCTCGTGCGCGGGTCGCGCGGATCGCCCGATTGAATCCCGGCGACGGCCTCGACGATCTTCGCCTCGAATTCGGCGAGACGCGCTTGCGGCACCAGAATGCGCGTGCCCGCGATGCAGGCCTGGCCGCTGTTCATGAAGCCCGCTTGCAGCGCGAGCGGCACGGCGAGGTCGAAATCGGCGTCGTCGAGCACGATCGTCGGCGACTTGCCGCCGAGTTCGAGCGTCACGCGCTTGAGCGTCTCCGCACCGGTACGCAGGATCGATTTCCCGACGGCCGTCGACCCCGTGAACGAGAGCTTGGCGACGTCGGGATGCGCGCTGATCGCCGCGCCCACGGTGTCGCCACGGCCCGTGACGATGTTGAACACGCCCGGCGGCAGCCCGGCTTCGTGCAGCGCCTCGGTCACGATGCGCGTCTGTATCGCGCTCATCTCGCTGGGCTTGATCACGGCTGTGCAACCGGCCGCGAGCGCAGCGGCGAGCTTGCCGCAGATGAAGCCCGCGTTGCTGTTCCAGGGCGTGATGAGCCCGGCCACGCCGAGCGGCTGCATCGTCACCTGGGCGGTGCCCGCGCGGCGCGTGAACGTGTACTGTTCGAGCACGTCGGCGGCATCGCGCAGCACGTTCGAGGCGTGCTGCGCCATCCAGCGCCCGCGCGAAACCGGCGCGCCGTATTCCTCGACGATGGCGTCGAACAGCGCGTCCTCGCGCGCGGCCACGGCCGCGTGCAGGCGGCGCAGCATGGCGACGCGCTCGTGTTGCGGCGTGCGCGAGAAGGCCGGAAAGGCGCGCTTCGCGGCGGCGACGGCGGCGCGCGCGTCCTCGGCATCGGCGAGACGCACATGGCCGATCACCTGTTCGGTGGCCGGATTGAAGAGTTCAAACCGTTCGCTGCCGTGCGGCGTGACGAAGGCGCCGTCGATATAGATGGTGTCGATGACCTGCATGGTGGCTCCCGAAAACGTGGCGACCTGCACACGATAGTGCGGCGCGATTGATTCGACTAGCCGTACAATCGAGGACGAGTCATTGAGCGATTTGGGATAATGAAGACATCGGGACTGGGCGAACTCGAAGCCGTGCTCGCGGTGGCGCGCCACCGCAGCTTTCGCGCGGCGGCCAACGAGCTGGACGTATCCACGTCGGCGCTGAGCCACGCGGTGGCGGCGCTGGAGGCGCGTATCGGCGTGCGGCTGTTCAACCGCACCACGCGCAGCGTGGGACTGTCCGAAGCGGGCGCGCTGTTCGTGGACAGCGTCACGCCCGCGCTCTCGACCATCCGCGAGGCCATCGAGCAGGCGGGCAGCTTTCGCGACACGCCGTCGGGCACGCTGCGCATCAATACGTCACTGGGCGCGGCGAAGCAGGTGATGCCCGTGTTGGTCGAATTCCTGCGGCGCTATCCCGAGATGAAGCTCGACGTGGTGACCGAAGGGCGGCTCGTCGATATCGTCGTGGACGGTTTCGACGCGGGCATCCGCCTGGCCGAAACCGTGCCGCAAGACATGGTGGCGGTGCCGTTCGGCGACCAGCAGCGTTTTACTGTGGTTGGGAATCCGGAGTATTTTGCGCGCCACGGAAAACCGCGTGTGCCGATGGATCTGCGATCGCACCGCTGCGTTCGCGCGCGCATGCCGAGCGGCACGATTTATCAGTGGGAATTCGAGCGGCGCGGCGAGAGTGTGCGGATCGACAGCGAAGGCGCCATCACGCTCGACGACGCCGACCTGATCCTGCGCGCCGCGCGCGCCGGGCTGGGGCTCGCGTATCTGACCGAATGGAACGTGGCCGAGGATCTGGCCAAGGGCACGCTGGTGCGCGTGCTGGAGGGCTGGTTGCCGCCGCTCGACGGATTGTGTCTGTACTATCCGGGCAGGCGGCATGCGCCGGCGGGTTTGCGCGCGCTCGTGGAGACGATCCGCGAATACGCGCAAGTGGAGCGCGAGGCGGCGAAGGCCGACACGCGCAAGGGCAGCGGGGCGACGCCGCGCGCCGCCCGCAAACCTCGCGCTTAATCGAGCGCCTTGTTGCCGGTTTCTTCGAACATCGATACGGCGATCAGCGAAATCACCACGCAGCCGATCATGTACCACGCGGGCGCCATCTTGCTGCCCGTTTCGCGGATCAGCCAGCCCGCCACGAGCTGCGCCGTGCCACCGAACGCCGAGACCGCAATCGCGTACGCACTCGACATATAACCCGCGCGCAGATGCTTGGGGAAATTCTCCGGCATCAGCGCATAGGCGGGCGCGCTGCCCATCGTGTAGCAGAGCATCAGCACGATCAGCGCGGCGAGCACGACGGGCAGCGTGGGATAGTGCGTCATGATCCAGAACGCCGGATAGAGCAGCACGATCAGCGCCACGCGGCCGATGATCGTGAGCGGCTTGCGGCGGCCCATGCGGTCGGACCACGCGCCGTAGATCGGGCACATCACGAGCGAGATCGTGCTCGACGCCACGCCCGCGAGCATCGACATCTTGCTCGGTAGTCCCAGGTACTGGATGCAGTAGGTCGGCATGTAATACATCATCACGTACGTCGACACCGACATGCCCATGATCGAGAAGATCGTGAGGAACCAGTTGCGCACGTAGAGGCCGCGCTTCGGATCGTCGCGATCGGCCACGGCTTTCGGTGCGGGCGGCTCCTCGCGGATATGGCGGCGCAGATAGATGCCCACGGGCGCGATCAGCGTGCCGCAGAGGAACGGAATGCGCCAGCCCCAGCTATGCATCGTGTCGGCGGAGAGCAGAAAGCCGAGGCTCGCCGCGAGGCCCGAGCCGAGCAGCGCCGCCGCGCCCTGGCTCGCGAGCTGCCAGCTGGCGCGAAAACCGCGGCTGGCGGTGCCGCCCATTTCGAGCAGCGTCGCCGTGGCCGCGCCGAATTCGCCGCCTTGCGCGAAGCCCTGCAACAGACGCGCGGCCACGATCAGCACCGGCGCGGCGAGACCGATCTGCGCGTACGTGGGCGCGAGGCCGATCGACGCGGAGCCGATCGCCATCAGCAGGATCGTGAGCGTGAGTGCGGGTTTGCGGCCCGCGCGGTCGGCGTAGCGGCCGAGCACGATGCCGCCGAGCGGACGCATCACGAAACCCACGGCGAACACCGCGAACGCGAGCAGCGACGAAGTGATCGGATCGTCGGCGGGAAAGAACTGATGGCCGATCGTGAGCGCGAAATAGCTATAGACCGTGAAGTCGAAGAATTCGAGCAGATTGCCGATCACCGCCGCGAGCACGATCTTGCGCTGCTGGCCGGGCGTCATCGGCGGCGCATCGGCCTCGTGCGCGGAAAGGGTGGACGTGCTGACGCTCATGCGGGGGCCTTGGCGAGAAAACGTTCGACGAGACGCGTCCAGAACGCGGCGCCGATCGTGAGGTTGTCATCGTTGAAGTCGTAGCGCGGGTTGTGCAGCATCGGCTGGCCTTCGCCGTTGCCGAGGCGCACGAAACAGCCGGGCCGTTGTTGCAGGTAGTAGGCGAAATCCTCGCTGCCAGCGATGGGCGGAAACGGCGCGATCACGCGCTCGGGGCCGACCAGTTCTTCGGCGACTTCGCGCGCGAACGCGGTTTCGGCTTCGCTGTTCACGAGCACCGGATAGCCGCGGATAAAGTCGATTTCCGCGGTCGCGCCATACGATTCCGCTTGCGCATTCACCACCGCGCGAATGCGCGCTTCGAGCGTTTCGCGCACGGTCGGCGAGAACGAACGCACGCTCATTTCGAGCACGGCGCTTTCGGGAATCACGTTGGCCGCGTGGCCCGAATGGAACGAGCCGACCGTGATCACCGCCGCTTCATTCGGATCGACATTGCGCGCGACCACCGATTGCAGCGCCATCACGATGCTGCTGCCGACCACCACGGGATCGACGGCCAGATGCGGACGCGCCGCGTGGCCGCCGCGGCCGTTCACGCGCACCTTCACCGTATCGCAGGCGGCCATCAGCGCGCCCGAGCGAAAGCCGAACGTGCCCACCGCGACGCCCGGATGATTGTGCAGGCCGAAGATCGCATCGCAGGGGAAGCGCTCGAACAGGCCGTCGGCGAGCATGCGCACGGCGCCGCTGTCCGAACCGGCTTCCTCGGCGGGCTGGAAGATCAGATGCACGGTGCCGTCGAAATTGCGCGTCTTCGCGAGTTGCTGCGCCGCGCCGAGCAGGACCGTGGTGTGGCCGTCGTGACCGCACGCGTGCATCTTGCCGTCGTGGATGCTGGCGTAGTCGAGACCGGTCTGCTCGTGGATCGGCAGCGCGTCCATGTCGGCGCGCACGCCCACCGTGCGCGTGCTCGTGCCCACCTTGAGCGCGGCCACCACGCCGTGGCCGCCCACGTTGCGCGTCACCTCGTAGCCCCACGATTGCAGCTTGTCGGCGACGAAGCGCGCCGTATCGGCTTCTTCGTACGACAGCTCGGGATGCTGGTGAATGTGATGACGAATTTCGTCGAGTTGCGCGCGGGCATCGGCCAGGTCTTCGATCTGGCAATAACGGCTGTCGCTCATGACGTGGGGCTCCTCCTTGTTGTGCGGAATGCGGAATACGTAGTGCGGATCGCGTATTGCAAATTGCAGATTTCAAATTGCAATGTTCAAGCCCGAGTATTGCATCGACGAAAAACTCGACCGATGACTGAAACGCGTCGAAAATGTTGCCTTGAAGTCAACGATTCGCGCGGTGTTCCCGGGGCAGTGCAGGCTCATGGGGTGCGAATTGTTGTCGAAATATTCGCGAAAGATTCAAGAAAGATTAGCGAAAGGAATAAAAAATGAATCCAACGGAAGGCGGAGCGGAGCCGCTGGCAGAACGCTGGATCGACGAAATCGGCGAGCGCACGCTGCGTTATCTGGCCGAAATCGCCGCGAGCGGCGGCGTGCGCATGGCCGCCGAAACGCTCGGTGTGAATCCCTCGGTGATCAGCCGTCAGGTGGCGGCGCTGGAGCGGCGGCTGCGGTTTCCGCTGATCGAGCGGCGCGGACGCAACGTGGTCGTGACCGAGATCGGCCAGGTGCTGATCGATCATTACCGCGACAGTCAGCGGCGTCAGCGCGATCTCGCCGCGCGCCTGGAGGAATACCGGCAATTGCGGCGCGGACGCGTGGCGCTTGGTGTGGGCGAGGGCTTCATCGGCAATCTGATCGCGCGCGCGTTGCAGCGATTTTCGATGACGTACCCGGACATTCTCGTCGAGATCCGTTCGGGGCCGACGCCCGTGGTGCTCTCGCTGGTGCGCGACGACGTGGTCGATATCGGCTTGTGCACGCGCACCGCGGACGATCCCGCGCTGCGCATTCATACCTTCGCGTCGAAACCGTTGTGCGCCGTGGTCGCGCCCACGCACCGTTTCGCGCGCATGGCGAAGGTGCCGCCCGAAGCGCTGGCGCAGGAGCGCCTGATTTTCATGCGCGAGGCGTTTGGCGTGCAGCAGATCGTGCAGTCGCTATTCGAGGACGTGCGCCTGAACGTGATTCCCGCCTATCGCGTGGATCTGTTCAACACGGCGCAGACGCTCGCGGCGGGCGGGCTGGGCGTGGCGTTCATGTCGTCGATTACGGCGCGGCGCGGCATCGAGCTTGGCGAACTGGTGGCGGTGCCGATCGATCATCCGATCGCGGCGGGTTTCGGCAGCCAGATGATGACGCGCGTGGGGCGGCGGCTGTCGCCTGCTGCGGATCACCTGTGGAAGCAGTTGGCGCGGAGTTTCGTGCAGACGACGGGAAAGTAGGGCAATCGCGTTTTTACTCTGAAATGCTACTAACGGTCAGCCCCGCAACCCACCCAAAAACCGGAATATCGCCCGCCGCACGGTAATCGACTCACGCACCCGACATGGTCGAGCAGGCGAGCGGCGCGCACGATATCACGGTCGTTCGATATTCAACGTCGTGCGTTGAGTGTGTCGCCCGAATTAATTCGGCATCCAGATTAATGAAATGAAAAAAGACGACGCGATTCACGCGCCGCCTTTTATCGGCCCATTCACATCCCGCCGCGATCAATACCGCGAAAGCTGGCTGCCGTTGATCTGCACGCGGTCGCCCGGACGCAGATCGCCGGGCGTCGGCACATTGAACGCGCGCATCGAACCGTCGCTTACCTGCACGTCGATCTGATACGAGGTGTTTTGCGCGCCCATCTGCTGGCCGATCTGATTGCCCGCGACCGCGCCGCCGAGCGCGCCGATCACGGTCGCCGCGTCGCGGCCGTGACCGCGTCCGAACTGATTGCCGATCACGCCGCCGAGTACCGCGCCCACCACCGTGCCCGCCACGCCCGACACCGGCGACGCGCTGCTGACCGGACGCACATTCGTGATCGTGCCGTACTGTGCGCCATATTGCGCGGCGGACGGGGTGTTGTATTGATTGCCATATTGCCCGCCGTTCTGCGTGTCGTAGACAGGCGCGGGCGGCGGCGGCGGTGCATAGACGGGCTGCTGCACGGTCGCCGGTTGCGCATAGGCCGGTTGCGCGTAGGCGGGCTGGGCATATTGCCCCGAATAACCGGAGCCGTAGCCCGGCCCATAACCCGGCGCCACGCAGGCAGTCAGGGAGAGCGTCGTGACGGCGGCAATCGTCGCAAGAAAGGCGGACTTCGTGGTGAGCATCGGCATGGTGTGATTCCCGCATCGGCGTCGCGCGAGGCGGCCGATGTCAATGTGGAGAGCGAATGCGCGGGAGTATAAGGAATGCGCGTTCGCTCGTCCGATGCCACCGGGTAACAACGTGTAAAGTCTGTTAGCACCAATCCTCACGCCACCGCATCGCCCCGCTTGCCGCTCGGCAGATCGCGCACCACCACATACTCGGGATCGCGCTGCTGCTTCGCGAAGATCGTGAGTATTTCGCGCCAGGCGGGCCACAGTCCCGCATACGGCGTCGGCATCTGCGCGGCCACCGCTTCGTGAAAACGCGGAAGCGCATGAAACGGCACGGTCGGGAACATGTGATGTTCGATGTGGTAATTCATGTTCCAGTAGAGAAAGCGCACGAGCGGATTGAGCCTGACCGTGCGGCTCGATACGCGGTGATCGAGCACGTTCTCCTTGAGTCCCGTGTGCTGCGTGAGCGCGCACAGTTCGTGCAGCCACGTGCCATACGCGCGCGCGACAAACAGAAACAGAATCGGCAGCCAGCTATGCGCCGCGATCGCCCAGACGAACACCGCCACATAACAGCCCAGCAACACACGCGAATTCGCGCACATCTTCCTGTATTCGGATTCCGGCACGACCTCTTTTGCGCCTTGCGTGACGATGCCGAAGCTATGCAGCGCGATCGCGCCGAGAAACTGAATGCCGTGCGAAATGCGCACAAAATCCGTGACCAGTTTCAGATAGCTGAGCGGGCGCTTGAACGCGAGTTCGGGGTCCTTGTAGGGCGCGGCGGTCAAATGCGTATAGGTGTGATGCTTCGCGTGCAGCCAGCGGCTATACACCTGCTCGCGCCAGGACATGAAGCAGATCACCCAGTACACCGCTTCGTTGAGCGAGCGCGTCTTGAAGGCGGTGCCGTGCCCGAGTTCGTGCGCGGCGGCCTCGCTGAACGCGAACACGGTGCCGTAGAGCAGGAAGGCGGGCACGGCCCAGACCGTGCCGAGCGAGTACCACGCGAGCACGCCGGTGCCGATCACGAGCGCGAAGAAGCCGCCCGCCTGCACGATTCCGCGCGCATCGGAGCGCGTGGAGAGTTCCTTGAGCGCCTTGCGGTCGATGTCCACGCGATACCAGGACTGCATGTCGATATTCATGAATGGGCTCCCTTGATCGAGCGTGCGCGCATCAGCGGTACGAACCGGCGTATTGCTGGACCACGGCGAGGTTGTCGCGCGTGACGAAGCTCGGGCCGGAACTCACGGTCGAGCCGGTATACACAGGCTTCAGTCCGTATTTGTCGAGCCGCGCGGCGACCTTCTTGTCGCTTTTGAGCGCCGCGACGATACGCGTGGGATCGCTGGTCTTGTCGCGCACGGCGATGGCCATGGCGGCGACCGAAAGATAACCCTGCAAATACGGCTGCTGATCGATCGCGAAGGCCACCTGGCCCGACTGGATCGCCTTGAGAATGTCGGGCGAGAGATCGAAGGTCGCCACATAGATCTTGCCGCTCCTGCCCGCGTCCTTCACGCCGCGCAGCACGCCCATCGCCTGATCGGGGCCGAGCGCGAGAATGGCTTGCGTGTCGGGATGCGCGCGCAGCCACGCGGCCACCTTGCTCGCGATGAGCGTGGGGTCTTCGCCGCTATCGAGCGTCGACTTCTTGTAATCGACGCCGAGCGCATCCGCGAATCCTTTGCAGCGATCCCAGAGCGCCTGAATATCGGCGCCGTGATTCACGCACAGAAAATTGCGGATGCCCGCGGCCTTCGCGCGTTCGCCGGCCGCCTTGCCCGCTTCGTATTCGGGCTGCCCCACGTGCAGCATCGCGCCCACTTTCATGCCGTCCTGCGGGCCGCCATTAATCGTGATGAGCGGAATATGCTTGGCTTTCACGCCCGCGAGACCTTTATTGATCATCTCGACATTCGGCACCGTGGTAATCACGCCCGCGTAATTGCGCGCGGACGCCTGTTCGAGAATGCGCACCATGTCGCCGGTATCGCCGCCGGGCGGATTGCGATAATCGACCGGCACATTGAAATCCTCGCTCGCGTCGCGCATGCCGTTTTTCACGGTGTTCCACCACGCGTTCGAATCCGAGCCGTGGCTCACCATCACGAAGCGTTCCTCGGCGGCGGCGCTGCGCGCGCCGAATGCGCCGAACGCGCTCACCAGCGCCACGGCCGTGAGCGCGGCGAACGCGCGCCGGGCCAGACGGAATCCGGTCGTCTCCATGTTGACTGTCTCCTGAATGAGTTGTCGTGGTCCGCTTGCGTACGTCCATGCCTGTACGCGCGGCGGCGGTCTTCGCGGCGCTTGTTCCGGTGCATCGGCGCGCCTTCTATTCGCGAATGACGAATAAAATGTAGTTGAAGCAATCTCAGCGCTCAAACGGAATCTTGAGGACTTTTCCTCAATTCACGGCGCATGCGATTGCGATTCGCGCATTTCACTTTCCGCAGTTGCGAGGCGTGCATGAACGTCAGACGAAAGCCGACGATGGACGATGTGGCGAAAGCCGCGGGCGTGAGCTACGCGACCGTCGAGCGTGTCTTGAACGGACGGGGCGGCGTGTCGCGCGAGAAGGAAGCGGGCGTGCTCGACGCCGCGCGCAAGCTCAAGCTCGACCGCGCGCTGCATGAAGTGTCGGTGCGTTGGCTGCGCATCGCCATCCTCACGCAGAAGCCCGATTCGCCGTATTACGCGGCGCTTCGGCAAGGATTCGAACTCGCGCAGAAGTCGTTCGAGACTTATCGCGTGCTGTGTAGCGTGACGTTCTTCGACGACCTCGAACCGCGCTCGCTCGCAAACGTCATCGCACGCGCCTCGCAAAAGGCTGACGCGATGATCGTCGTGGCCTACGAGCATCCGCTCGTGGTGGATGCGGTATCGGCGGTCGCGAAGAAGATTCCGGTGGTGACGGTCGCGAGCGATCTGCCCGACAGCGGCCGGCTCGCTTATGTGGGCATCGACAATCGTGTGGCAGGGCGCATCGCGGGCGAGTTGATGGGGCGCTTCGTCGGTCGCGATGGCGGGCAGGTGATGGTGATCGCGGGACTGCGCACCTATCTCGGCCACGAGCAGCGCGAGGGCGCGTTTCGCGCCGTGCTGCGGCGGCGCTTTCCCGCGTGCGAGGTGGTGGCGACGGTCGAGAGCCGCGAGGACGAACGCTCGACGGAACGGCTCACGCGCGAGGCGTTCCGCAAATATCCCGAGTTGAGCGGCATCTACAATATTTCGGTCGGCGACGACGGCATCGCGCGCGCGTTGAAGGCGCTCAGGCGCGAACAGCAGACGGTATTGATCGGCCACGAACTCACGCCGGTGAGCCGCGCCTTGTTGATCGAAGGCGTGATGGATGCTGTGCTCGATCAGAGCCCGTTCGTGGAAGCGGTGCGCGCGGTCGAGGCGATTCTCGGCCATTACAATCGCGGCGCGCCATCGGGCCTGCCCTTGCAGACGCCCATTTCCATTTATCTTCAGGAGAATCTGCCCGCCGAATTTTAAGCGCGCCGTTGCCTTATTTCATTCCGCGCTTTATGTCTCGCTTGATGCCTCGCGTTATTCCTCATTACCGCCACGGCTCTTGTGTTGCGCCGCGAGTTTGTCCTGTTGCGCGGGCGGCACCGGATCGTAATGGCTCAATTGAATGCTGTAATTGCCGTTGCCGCCGGTGAGCGAATTCAGGCGCGATTGATATTCGTTGAGTTCGGCGAGCGGCACCTTGCCCGCAATCACCATCGCATTGCCGCCCACGGTGCGCGTGCCGTGCAGTTGCCCGCGCCGCGAAGAAAGATCGCCGATGATGTCGCCCATCGACGCCTCGGGCGTCATCACCTCGATATCGACGATCGGTTCGAGCACGATGGGCTGCGCCTTCAAAACGGCATCGATAAACGCCTTGCGTCCCGCCGTCACGAACGCCACTTCCTTCGAATCGACCGGATGGCTCTTGCCGTCGAATACCGTCACGCGCACGTCCTGCATCGGAAAGCCCGCGAGCGGTCCATTGTCGATTACCTGCTGAATGCCTTTTTCCACGGCGGGAATGTATTGCGTGGGAATCGCGCCGCCTTTCACGGCATCGACGAACTCGAAACCCGCGCCGCGCGGCAGCGGCTCCACGCGCAGCATCACTTCGCCGAACTGGCCCGCGCCGCCCGTTTGTTTCTTGTGACGGCAATGGCCTTCCGCCTTGCCGCCGATGGTCTCGCGCCACGCGATGGTGGGCGGCCGCGTAATGACTTCGAGTTTGTGCTGCTCGGTGAGCCGTTCGAGCATATAGCGCAGATGCAGTTCGCCGAGCCCGCGCACGACGGTTTCGTTGGTGCCCGTGGGATGGCTGATCGAGAGGCACGGATCTTCGGCGGCGAGCTTTTGCAGCACTTCCCAGAGGCGCTGTTCGTTGCCGCGCCGCGCCGGTTCGATGGCGAGGCCGTAAATCGGATTGGGGAATTCGAGCGGCACGAGATGCACGTTGCCGTCTTCGGGCGCGTCGTGCAGCACGGTGTCGAAGTCGATGCCGTCGGCTTTCGCCACCGCGCAGATATCGCCGGGTCCGGCGCGCGGCACGTCGGTATGGTCCTTGCCTTGCAAGCGCCACAAATGCGCGACCTTGAACGGCTGGCGGCCATCGCCGATATAAAGCTGGCTGTCGCGCGCGACCGTGCCCTGATGAATGCGGAACACGGCCATCTTGCCGATATACGGATCCATCACGATCTTGAACACATGCGCGAGCACGTGCTTGTCGGCATCGGGCTCGGGCTGGACGGTTTCCGTCTTGCCGTTCGACGTCTCGCGATAGTAAAGCGGCGGATTGCCTTCGGTCACATTGGGCAGCAGGCGCACGAAGACGTCGAGCAATTGCTCGATGCCCGCGCCCGTGGCCGCCGAGGTGAAACACACCGGCACCAGATGGCCTTCGCGCAGCGCGCGTTCGAATGGCGCGTGCAACTGCGCGGGCGTGATGGCCTCGCCCTGTTCGAGATACAGCTCCATCAGTTCGGGATCGAGTTCGATCACCTGATCGACGAGCGCGTTGTGCGCCGCGTCCACGGCATAAAAATCGGCCTCGCCGGCCGGATTGAAAAAGCAGTCCACCACTTCGCTGCCGCCTTTTGCGGGCAGATTGATCGGCAGACAGTTTTTGCCGAAGCGCTCCTGAATCTCCGCGAGCAGACCGGGTAAATCGACTTTCTCACCGTCGATGCCATTCACGACGATCATGCGGCAGAGCTTGCGCCGCTGCGCGTAATCCATCATGCGGGCCGTGGTCATTTCAATGCCGTTGCGCGCATTGATGACGATGGCCGCTGTTTCGACGGCTGGCAGCGCGCCGATCGAAAGCCCCGCGAAGTCGGGATAGCCCGGCGTATCGACGAGATAGACGCGCGTGTCCTGATGATGAAAATGCGCGACCGTGGAATTGAGCGAGTGATGATATTTGCGCTCGAGCGCGTCGTAATCGCAGAGCGCGGTGCCGCGACTCACGCTGCCTGGTGTGTGCACGGCGCCGCCGCGATGCAGGAGCGCTTCGGCAAGCGAGGTCTTGCCGCATCCGGCGTGGCCGACCAGTGCGATCGTGCGGATGGCTTCGGGACTGTAATCCATGATCGCCATCGTCCTGTAAAGGCGTGTTGGGGCATTATTGGCGAAATTTCTCGCGCATGCCAGCGTTAGCGAACGCGCCGCGCGCGTGAATTCATTTCGTTGCGGTGCAGTATTTCAGCCCCTGTTTTCAGGGGCTTTCTGCGTGAAATGCTTGCGCACGCGCGCGCGGATAAAACCTGTGCGATGCAATAAAGCGCGCTCCGCTGCGTTCAACATTAACGCGGCGGACCCATGCGGTCGATCACCGCATTCAGAATATCGACCGGCAACGGAAACACGATGGTCGAATTCTTGTCGGCGGCAATCGTCGTGAGCGTCTGCAAATAGCGCAATTGCATGGCCTGCGGTTGTTGCGCGAGCCGTTGCGCGGCCAGCAAGAGTTTCTCCGAAGCCTGCAATTCGCCTTCGGCGTGAATGACTTTCGCGCGGCGTTCGCGTTCGGCTTCGGCCTGGCGCGCAATCGCGCGGATCATCGTTTCGTTGAGATCGACATGCTTGATTTCGACGGTCGATACCTTGATGCCCCACGCGTCGGTTTGCGCGTCGAGCGTCTTCTGGATATCGGCGTTCAATTGCTCGCGTTCGGCCAGCAGCGCGTCGAGATCGTGTTTGCCGAGGACCGCGCGCAAGGTCGTCTGCGCGAGCTGACTCGTGGCTTCGAAAAAGCGCGCGACCTGAATCACGGCTTTTTCCGGGTCCACGACGCGGAAATACACCACGGCGTTCACTTTCACCGACACGTTGTCGCGCGTGATCACGTCCTGCGCGGGCACGTCGAACACGACCGTGCGCAGATCGATGCGCACGACTTGCTGCACCACGGGAATGATCAGCACGAGGCCCGGTCCCTTGACCTTCCAGAAGCGGCCGAGCATGAACACCACGCCGCGTTCGTACTCGCGAAAGATGCGGATCGACGAAATGACGAGCAGCACCACCAGCACGGCCAGCAGGCTCGAAAACCCAAACGTGTAACCGATCATGTCGATTCTCCTTGTATCGGCGTTTGCGATGGCGCGCCCGCGTCGCGCAGCGGTTCGACGCTCAATGTGAGGCCGCTGCGCGCGGTCACGCGCACGGGCGTGCCGGCCGCCAGCGACATGGCGCACGTCACGCGCCAGCGCTCGCCGCGCACGCGCGCCCAGCCGCTCGCCGCCGCGGGCGGGGCGCCTGGCGCTGCGCCTGGGCCGTCGGCGTGCAGGCCGTCGTCGAGGACTTCGCCGCGGCTGCCGACCATCGCTTCCGCGCCTGTCACCACGGGCCGCCGCCGCGCGCGCAGTGCGACGCCCGACATCAGCGCCACCAGCGCCGCGCCGCCGAGCGCGAGGCCCGCGATCAGCGGCAGGGGCACGCCGTAGCCGGGCACGTCCGTGTCGATCAGCATCAGCGCGCCGATGGCGAACGCCACAATGCCGCCGAAGCCCAACACGCCGAAGGTCGGCAAGAACGCTTCGGCGACGAGACACGCGAGCCCGAACAGCACGAGGCCGAGCCCCGCGTAATTCACGGGCAGCATCTGCATGGCGAACAGCCCGACCAGCAGGCAGATCGCGCCCGCCACGCCCGGCAGCACGAAGCCGGGATTCGCGAACTCGAAGAACAGGCCGTAGACGCCGATGGTCAGCAGAATCAGCGCGACGTTCGGGTCGGCGATGATCGAGAGGAAGCGATTGCGCCAGTCGGGCGCATAGCTCACGAGCGGCGCGTGCGCGCTCGCGATTCGCACCATGCCGCCCGCCGTTGCGACGACGCGGCCGTCGGCGACGCGCGCGAGATCGGCGGCGCTCGGCGCGATCAGGTCGATCACGTGCTGCGCGAGCGCTTCACTCGCCGAGAGGCTCACGGCTTCGCGCACGGCGCGTTCGCCCCATTCGGCGTTGCGTCCGCGCAGTTGGGCGAGGCCGCGAATATAGGCGGCGGCGTCCTGGGTCGCCTTGCGGGTTTCGGTCGAGGCCGTGTCGGTGGGCAAGGCGCCCGAGGCCGCGCTGGCCGCGCCGGGCAAGGCGGGCGCGCCCGTCGGACCCGGCGCGCCGCCGACGCCGATCTGCACCGGCGACGCCGCGCCGAGATTCGTGCCCGGCGCCATCGCCGCGATATGGCTCGCATAGACGATATAGGTGCCCGCGCTCGCCGCGCGCGCGCCGCCGGGCGCGACGTAAGCGGCGACCGGCACGGGCGAGGCGAGGATCGCCTTGATGATCTGGCGCATCGAGGTGTCGAGGCCGCCGGGCGTGTCGAGCTGGAGAATCGCGAGCGGGGCGCGCTGCTGTGCGGCGCGTTCGAGCGTGCGCACGATGAAATCGGCGCTGGCGGGACCGATCGCGCCGTTCACCGTGATCACGACGACAGCGGGTTGCGTGCGCGCGGGCGTTTGCGCGAAGACGGCGGCGCACAGCGTCGCCAACGCTAACAGCAGCGCAAAAAACGAGGGTACGAGCCGAAATTCGGGCAATGCGCGGCGCACGCTCCGCCATGCAAGCGGACGACGTGGTTGAGACGCACGTGATCGCCGCGCGCAAGGCGCGGCGATCTGCGCTGGGCGATGAACGCGCATCGGCTCGGCCGCGCGGCGCGGATCGCACGCCGCCGGCTCGCAGGAAAGGGCTAGGCCCGATGATTCAAGTTTAGGCTTTTGGCGCAAAGCGTGGGGGCGGATCGAATTGTTTCGACATCCTGATTGAATTTCGCGCCCGCCGTTTCATCCGATGAATTCCCTCTGCTCAGCCTGCCGCGTCGGCAAAGCGTGCTCTAAATATCATATTCACTGATGACTGAAATACGAATTCATAATTGGAGTTATTTCATCGTAACGCCGATCATGACATCCATGCAGCGCGAACGGAAGAACGTCCGCGCGTTTTCATCCCGCATCGAATGGAGCACACACCATGGCCGAACGTATGAACGCCATCATCTGGCCCGAAGGTTATCTGCCGGGCACCACGGAAAACTTCGCCTCGAATGAAATGATCGTCGCCGGCATTTCGGCAGCCGACGTCTGGCCGCTGCTCGCCATCGCGCCGCGCTGGCCCGAGTATTACGCGAACTCGTCGGATATCCGTTTCTATGACGGCAAAGGTCCGCAACTCGAAACCGGCGTGCGCTTCTTCTTCCGCACGTTTGGCTTTCCGGTCGAAGGCGAGGTAACGGAATATGTGCCGCCCGCGAACGGCGAACCAGGCCGCGTCGCGTGGCACGGCTGGGCGGGCGAGGGCGATACGCGTCTCGATGTGCATCACGCGTGGCTCGTCGAAGATTTGTCGGGCGGCCGCGTGCGCATCCTCACGCAGGAAACGCAGAAGGGCAAGCCCGCCGCCGAACTCGCGAACACGCGTCCCAATCCGATGATCAACGGTCATCAGGAATGGCTCGACGGTCTCGTGAGCGCCGCGCGCAAAGCGAAATAACGCTGGACGACGCAGCATGAACGCGTCCGCGCCGCCGCGCGAAATTTTCGCCTACTGTTGAACGCAATCCCGTTGAACGCGATGCCGCGCCGCGCACACCCATGGCGCGGCGCGGTTTTCCTTTCTGGAGGCGCGGTATGTCTGCACTGTTCAGCCCGTTCAAACTGAAGGACGTGACCCTTCGCAACCGCATTGCGGTGCCGCCGATGTGCCAGTACAGCGCGGTCGACGGCGTCACCAACGACTGGCACTGGGCGCACTATCCGGCGCTCGCGCGCGGCGGCGCGGGACTCGTGATCGTCGAGGCCACGGCGGTGTCGCCCGAAGGGCGCATCACGCCGGCCTGCACCGGCCTGTGGAACGACGCGCAAGCCGAAGGCATGGCGCGCATCGCCGCATCGATCAAGGCGGCGGGCGCGGTGCCCGGCATCCAGATCGCGCACGCGGGCCGCAAGGCGAGCGCGAATCGTCCGTGGGAAGGCGACGATCACATTCCCGCCGACGACCCGCGCGCGTGGCAGCCCATCGCGCCCTCGGCGATTGCGTTCGGCGCGAATCTGCCGCGCGTGCCGCGCGCCATGACGCTCGACGATATCGCGCGCGTGAAGCAGGCGTTCGTCGATGCTGCGCGCCGCGCGCGGGCCGCCGGTTTCGAATGGCTCGAACTGCATTTCGCGCACGGTTATCTCGCGCAGAGTTTCTTTTCGATTCACTCGAACACGCGCACCGATGCGTATGGCGGCAATCTCGAAGGACGCGGCCGCTTTCTCGTCGAAACGCTCGCGGCCGTGCGCGAAGTCTGGCCCGGGAACCTGCCGCTGACCGCGCGCTTCGGCGTGATCGAATACGACGGACGCGACGAGGAAACGCTCGCCGAATCGATCGAACTCACGCGCGCGCTGCGCAACGAAGGGCTCGATCTGCTCAACGTGAGCGTGGGTTTTTCGATTCCGGGCGCGAAGATTCCGTGGGGTCCGGCGTTTCTCGCGCCGATCTCCGCGCGCGTGCGCAGGGAGGCGGGCGTGCCGGTGGCGTCGTCGTGGGGCGTGGATATTCCGCGCGTGGCGGAACGCGTGATCGCCGAGGAACAGATGGATCTCGCGATGATCGGCCGTGCGCATCTCGCCGATCCGCACTATCCGTACCGCGCGGCGCAGCACCTGAAGGTCGAGCGGCCTTCGTGGGTGCTGCCCGCGCAATACGCGTACTGGCTCGAACGCTATCAGCCAGATCCGCAGGCGCGCGATTGCGGCGATTGAGCGGCGTCGCGCGGATCAGCACGCGTTTGCGTTGATCGACTCATTCGACCGCAACGAGCGCCTTGCCGGAAAACGCGCGATGGCGCAGCGCGTCGAGATGCTCCGCGAGCGCGTCGAATGGCGCGATGTGCTGCGTTTCGGCTTGCAGCGTGCCGCCCGCGATGGCCGCGAGCATCGACTCGCCCGCTTGCGTGAGACGTTGCCAGGCGGTGTCGTCGCCGTAGACGTGCAGCGCGCCGAGCGCGACTTCGTGCACGGAGAGCGTGCGCCCGAACGGCGGGCACGGCGCGGTGTCGAGCCGCCCCTGAATGCAGACGAGATGGCCGTTCGCTTCGAGCACGGGTGAGAGGCGCGCGGCGTGCGGCGCGTCGATGCTGTCGATCGCGGCGTAGAAGCGACCTGCGTTGTCACCGGCCCACGTGCTCGAATCGTCGAGCGGTCCCGGCACGCAGGCATGCGCGCCCATTCCCGCCAGTCGTTCAGCGTGACGCGGATGGCACATCGCCGTCACCTCGAAGCCGCGCTTCGCGGCCAACTGCACGAGATACTGGCCGACCGCGCCGCCCGCACCCGCGATCAGCACGCGTGCGCCCACGCGCAGCGGCAGCTTTTCGATCGCCAGCCACGCGGTGAGCGCCGGACACGGAAAGCTCGCGGCCGTGGCGAAGTCGAGCGCATCGGGCACGCGCAGCAGCGCGCGCGCCGCGAGCGGCGTGTAGTGCGCGAAGCTGCCCGGCGCATGCAGGCTCTGGTGATACGCCACGCGACGCCCGAGCCATTCGGGCGCGACGCCTTCGCCGAGCGCGACCACCGTGCCCGCGCCATCGACGCCCGGCACCTTGCCGCGCTGCCAGTTCACGAGATCGCCGCCGAGCACTTTCCAGTCGACCGGATTCAGCCCGATCACCGCATTGCGCACGAGCACGTCGCCCGGCGCGAGCGGTTCACGCGGCACGCTGCCCAGCGCGAGGCCGAGCGCGTCCGGCGATCCGCGCCACGTCCAGGCGGGCCAGGTCGCGGGCATGGACGTTTTCACGTGGCTCATGCCTTGTTGCCTTGCGTATTGCCTTGCGTATTGCCTTGATACGCGCCCGCCGAATACGTCAGCTCATAGCTATGGCTGTAGATTTCGAGGATGTTGCCGAACGGGTCTTCCATATAGACCATGCGATACGGCTTCTCGCCCGGGAAATACTCGCGCACCGGCATGCGTTGCTTGCCGCCCGCCGCGACGATCTTCGCGGCCAGGCCTTCCACGTCCGGGTCCTGCACGCAGAAGTGGAACACGCCGGTCTTCCAGTATTCGAAATTGTTCTCGGGCTTCTGCGCGTTGCGGAATTCGAAGATTTCCACGCCGATGCGGTCGCCGGTCGAGAGATGCGCGATGCGGAACGAACCCCAGCCCGCGCCGAACACATCCGTGCACATCACGCCGATGGCGCTCTCATCCTCTTCGATGGTGGTGGGCGGCATGATCAAATACCAGCCCATGACCTCGGTGTAGAACTTCACGGCGGCGTCGAGATCGGTCACCGAAAGACCGATGTGGGAAAAACTGCGCGGATAAACGATGCTCATGCTGATTCCTCGAAAAACGCCCGGCTGGCGGGCACCCTTCGAATCTTAGGCAGCGTGGCTATAATCACAACGACGCTATTCTTATCGTTTCGATAAATCTTCCTTATGCTGAATCCGCAATGGCTGCGCACCTTCGAGATGCTGGCCGAGGTCGGCAACTTCACGCGCGCCGCCGAGCGGCTGGGCATCACGCAGGCCGCCGTGAGCCAGCATTTGCGGCACCTCGAAGACCGGCTCGGGCTGCTGGTGTTCCGCCGTCCGCGCGGCATCGAGGTCACGCCCGCCGGGCGCGCGCTGCTCGACTATTGCGCGGAACTCGAAGTGTCCGACCGCAAGCTGCGCGAGCGCCTCGCGGCCACCGACGCCGACGCGGGCGAGATCGCACTGATCAGTCCGGGCAGCATTGGCCTGGCGCTGTATCCGCTGCTGCTCGACTTGCAGGCGGCGCATCCGGGGCTGTCGATCCGTCACCGTTTCGCGCCCGATTCCGAGGTGCTGGCGGCCGTGCTCGCCAATCAGTACGAATTGGGCCTGCTCACGCTCAAGCCCGACGACGAGCGCCTGAAAGCCACGCGCTTCGCCGAGGAACCACTCGAAATGGTGATTCCCGCCGGAGAGACGGTTCAGACGTGGGAGGACCTGGAGCGCATCGGTTTCGTCGATCACCCCGACGGCCTCGCGATGGCCAATCGCCTGCTGAGCCGCCGCTTTCCCGGCAATGCGGGCGCGCGAAGTCTGCCGCGGCGCGGCTTCAGCAACCAGATCGGCCTGATCCTCGAACCGGTTGCGCGCGGCTTCGGCTTCACGGTGCTGCCGCGCTATGCGCGGCGCGCGTTCGCGCGGCAGGACGCGATCGAAGTCGTGGAATGCGATGTGGCCGTGGTCGATACGCTCTGGCTGATTCATCGCGCCGAATGGCCGCTGCCGCGCCGCGCGCAGCGCGTCGTCGAATTTCTCTGCGCGCAGATGGACGGCGCGGGCGCTTGAGCCGCGCGCCGCTTTCCGGGCCGCCTATTTCACCGCCGCATTGAGCGCCGCGCGTCCCGCATTCGTGCGCAGCAGGCTGTTCGACGGCGCGTGAATGCGCGCGCACAGCACGTTGCGATGATGGCGCTCCAGCGGATTGCGCCGCGTGATGCCGTGATTGCCCGCGAGTTCGAGCGCGGTCTGCACGGACTCGATCGCGTTGTCGACCACGTTGTGCTTCACGAGCGCCGAGAGCGTGGCGGGCGCGTTGTCCGCGTCGATGGCGTCGGCGTGCGAGCGCAGCAGCCAGTCGCTGGTGGCGAGCCGCATTTCGATGCGGCCCACGCTTTCCTGTACCGTCGCGAGGCTCGCGAGCGGCGCGCCGCCGAGCGCGCCGGGCGTGCGCGTGTTGATGAAGCCGAGCAGCCAGTCACGCGCGGCGCGCGCCGCCGCGTCGTAAATCGTGGCGACGAGGCTGAAATACCACGCCGTCGCATGCGGATCGCGCTGCACGCCGAGGCTCGCGGGTTTCAGGCCCACGGCGTCGTCGAGCGGGATCGCCACGTCCTTGAACAGCACGTCGTGGCTCACGGTCGCGCGCATGCCGACCGGGTCCCAGTTTTCGTCGATCCGCACGCCGGGCGCGTCGCGCGGCACCAGAAAATGGCCGAGGCGCGGCTCGGTCTCGTCGGTGCGCGCGAGCACGCTGATCCAGCCGAGCAGCGGCGCGCCCGTCACATAGCGCTTGTGGCCCGTGATGCGCCAGTGCGCGCCGTCGCGCCGCGCGACCGTATCGGGCAGGCCGCCGTGCGAGGGCGAACCGAGCGCGGGCTCGACCTGCGCCGCGTTGATGAGCGCGCGGCCTTCGAGCGAGGCGCGCGTGAGCCGCTGCGCGAGCGCGGTCGGCCAGTCGCGCGCGCCGCCTCGTGCGGCCGTGCGCGCGTCGTGCACGATCATCGCGTGATGGCTGTAATGCATCGCGAGTATCAGCGCGACCGAAGGATCGCCGTAAGCAATTTCGCCGACGATGGCGCGCGTGACCGCGAGGCCCGCGCCGTATCCGCCGTCGGCGCGCGCGATGTTCGCGCGCAGCAGGCCCGCTTCGCGCAGCGCCTGGAATTGCTCCAGGGGCGCCGCGCCGCTGCGGTCGTAGTCGTCGGCGAGATTGGCGAACACGCGGCCTAGCAGCGCCGCGCGCTCGATCAGCGTGGCGTGGGCGGCGCGGCTGGCGTCGTCGTCGGTGGAATCGAGCGCGGCGGGCGGAGTGGGGGCGTTCATATGCTTAGCCATCCTTGATGATGCTGGGGCGAACGATTATCGGCAGCGGCGGCGCGCACGGTCAAAGAACGATTCGTGCGAACGGTGCGGCGCGCGTGCTGATTTGCTTTTCTGCTTTTGCCGCTGTCGCCGCAGCACGCAAATCGACGCACAAAGCAGCGATGCGCATAACAAAAGTCGAATTACGTGGTTAGGCGCGCGCGCCGCGCTTCTTATACTGATTCGTCCGATACCGCGTATCACAAGGATGGCCGATGTCCGCACTTCAATCGCTTTCGCCGGAGTTTTCCGAACCTCATGGCGCGCCCACGCTCGATGAAGCGCTGGCCGCGTTGCCTGAACTCGCCACCGCCATCGGCGCCGACGCCGCCGCACGCGAGGCGCGCCGCGAATTGCCGTTCGCGGGTTTCGAGCAGTTCCGGCGTTCGGCGCTCGGACGGCTGCGCCTGCCCGTCGAATGGGGCGGCCTTGGCGGCACGCTGATCGACGAATTCGACGTGATCGCCACGCTCGCGGCGGCGGACAGCCATCTCGCGCACGCTTTGCGTTTGCATTACGACCAGACGGAAGTGCTGCTGCTGTCGCGGCGCACGCCGTTCAACGACGTGCAGATTCGCCGCGTGATCGACGGCGCGATTTTCGGCGGCGCATCGACAGAAGCCACGACGTCGCGGCCCGGCGAAATCCAGACCGCGCTGCGCCGCGAAGGCGAGCATTACCGGCTCGACGGCCGCAAATATTATTCGACGGGCACGGCCTTCGCCGACTACGCGCGCCTGAACGTGCAGGACGACGAGGGGCGCGGCGTGATCGCCATCGTGCCCGTGAAGCGCGAGGGCTTCAGCGTGCTCGACGACTGGGACGGCATGGGCCAGCGTATGACCGCGAGCGGCAGCCTCGTATTCGACGACCTGCTCGTCTATGCCGACGAAGTGACCGGGCGCGATCTCACCACGCTGGTCGGGCGTCATACGGGCGCGCTGCGCCAGCTGCATCTGGTGGCGGTGGCGGCGGGCATCGTGCGCAATATCGTGAGCGATGCGCGCCGCTACGTGCTCGATCATGGCCGCCCGGCGCTGCACAGCCCCGCGCCCAGCGCGCGCGAGGACGCGTTCATTCAGCAGATCGTCGGCACCTTGTCGGCGCATAGTCATGCGATCGACGCGCTCGTGCGCGAGAACGCGCGCGTGCTGGAGCGCTCGTCGCAGGCGCTGCTTCGTGGCGATGCCGACGCCGAATCGCTCGTGCTCGAAGGCGCGCTCGCGACCGCGCGCACGCAGCTCGTGGTGAGCAAGCTCGCGCTCGAAGCGGGCGAGCGGATGTTCGAAGCGGGCGGCGCGTCGGCGACCTCGCGCGCGCATAATCTCGACCGCCACTGGCGCAATCTGCGCACGATCTTCAGCCACAATCCGCTGCTGCACAAAGCGCGCGTGGTCGGTGACTACGTGCTCAACGACGTCACCACGCATCTGACCGAAGGCCGCGTGTTTTAAGTCCGCACGCGTCTTCATGTATCTGCACGAGCGACGCCTTAATGACTCGAACGGATATGCGTATGGAAATTGCTTGGTTGTCGCGCGGCGCGTACGGACGTAGATTGTTCTTCTCGATTCCAGAAAGGCATTTCGCGTGACTACGACCGCCGCTTCGCTTTCCGCCCAACCGCCCATCGTGCGCACGGCGCACGCCGCGCCGCAACGCTTCGAGATTCGCGCCTTCGATGCACCGCTCGGCGCGGAAGTGGTCGGCCTCGATCTGGCCGCGCCGCTCGCCGACGACGATTTCGCGCGCATTCATCGCGCGCATCTCGATCATCATGTGCTGGTGTTTCGCGATCAGCGCATCACGCCCGAGCAGCATGTGAACTTCAGCCGCCGCTTCGGGCCGTTGCAGCAGCACGTGCTGCATCAGTTCGCGCTGCCGGGGCATCCCGATGTGCTGATCGTGTCGAATGTCGTCGAGAATGGCAAGCCGATCGGACTCGGCGACGCCGGCCATTTCTGGCATTCCGATCTCTCGTACAAGGAGAAGCCGAGCCTCGGCTCGCTGCTGCACGCGCAGGAATTGCCGTCCGAAGGCGGCGACACGCTGTTCGCGAACATGCATCTCGCGTGGGACAGTTTGCCCGCGCAGTTGCGCAAGGCCGTCGAAGGCTTGCGCGCCGAACATACCTATCTCGCGCGTTATGCGGAGTTGCAGGCGCGCAGCCCGTGGCGGCCGAATCTTTCGGCGGAACAGATCGCGCAGGTGAAACCGGTCGTGCATCCGGTCGTGCGCACGCACCCGGAAACGGGGCGCAAGGCGCTGTTCGTGAGCGAGCATTTCACCACGCGTATCGTCGATCTGCCCGACGACGAAAGCCGCGCGCTGCTCGACGAACTGTTCGCGCACAGCGTGCGTGCGGAGCATGTGTATCGCCATGTGTGGCGCGAACACGATCTCGTGTTCTGGGACAACCGCTCGCTCATGCATCTCGCGGCGGGCACGCCCGATCATCTGCGCCGCAAGCTGTATCGCACGACGATTGAAGGCGATGCGCCGTTTTAAGGGCGCTGTCGTGAGCAGACCCTAGCCTTACGTGCCTTCGCGCGTTTCCAGATAGCGCCCCGGCGTCACGCCCGTGGCGCGCTGGAACATCTCGATGAAGGCGCTCACGTTGCCGTAACCGAGTTCGAGCGCGGTGGCCGTCACGCTGCGGCCTTCCGCAATGCATTCGAGCGCGCGCAGCAGACGCGCCTGGCGACGCCATTGCGCGAAGGTCCAGCCGGTTTCCGCCAGGAAGCGGCGGCTCAGCGTGCGCGGCGCGAGCGCGCCCCAGGCGGCCCATTCTTCGAGGCTGCGTTCGTTGCCGGGTTCGGCGGCGAGCGCGTCGGCAATGCGCGCGAGCCGCGCATCCACGGGGCGCGGCAGGCCGAGCGGTTCGGCGGGCGCGGCGGCGATTTCATCGAGAATCATCTCGGCGATCCGCGTGCGCGCGGTGTCGAACGGCGCGTCGTCCCAGGTCGCGGCGCGGCGCACGGCTTCGCGCAGCAAGGGCGTGACGCGGATCGCGCGCGGTGCGTCGGGCAGCGCGGCGCACCGCGCTTGCGCCACGAACACGCTCCAGCCCGAAAACGGCCCGTGCGAACGCACCGAATGCAGATGATGCGGCGGAATCCAGATCGCATGCACGGCCGGCACGACCCATTGCGCCCCATCTATTCCCACGGAAACGAGCCCGCTCAGCGCGCCCATCAACTGGCCGCGCGCGTGGTGATGTGCCGCGCGCGTGCGCGCCGTGCGCTGCGTGAGTTCGCCCGCGGCGAGAAACGGGCCGTGCGTCGCCAGCACGCGGTCGGGCCGGACGATGGGCTGCTGGCTGGATGGCGGGTCGGCGGGTTGACGCACGCTGTGGTTCCTCTGGGTGGCCGGAATTCCGTATCGAATGGCTGTTATACCGGAGACGCGCCGGTTTTGCACGTCTAGACTGCCTGCATGGCCGATGACGCGTGCGACGTGTCTCGCGCCGAGCGTTCTTCTCCGGTCATTTGAAAGGAATCCTGATGAAAGCTGCCATCATTCACGGCATGGGCGAGACGCCTGTTTATGCCGATTTCGACGCGCCCGCCGCGCTGGCGGGCCATCGTCTCGTCGACGTGCGCGCCAGCGCGTTGAGCCGCGTTGCCTATGCGAAGGCTTCCGGCAAGCATTATTCGTCCACGCATCGCTTTCCGTTCGTGGCGGGACTCGACGGCGCGGGCCGTCTCGAAGACGGACAGCGCGTGTACTTCTGCCTGCCGCGCGCGCCCTACGGCGCGTTGGCGCAACAGTGTCTCGTAGCGGAATCGCTGTGCACGCCGATCCCCGACACGCTCGACGACGTGAGCGCCGCCGCGCTCGCGATTCCCGGCATGTCGTCGTGGGCCGCGCTGGTCGAGCGCGCGGGTTTCGTCGCGGGCGAGACCGTGCTCGTGAACGGCGCGACCGGCGTGTCCGGGCGGCTCGCGGTGCGTATCGCGAAGCATCTGGGCGCGGGCAAGATCATCGTGACGGGCCGCAATCGCGCCGTGCTCGACGCGCTGCGCGAAGCGGGCGCCGATGTCGCGATCGAATTGAATGCCGAAGCGGATGCACTCGCCGCGAAGTTCGCGCCGCATCTCGAAGCGGGCGTGGACGTGGTGCTCGATTATCTCTGGGGCGCGAGCGCGCAGGCGCTGCTGACGACCGCCGCGCGCGCGTTGCCGGATGACCGCGCGCTGCGCTTCGTGCAGATCGGTTCGGCGAGCGGCGGCGAAATTGCGCTGCCTGGCGCGGCGTTGCGCGCGGCGCCGATCACGCTGCTGGGAAGCGGCATCGGCAGTGTGGCGATGCCGCGTTTGCTCGAAAGCATGCGCGCCGTGTTCGGCGCGGCGCAAGCGGCGGGGCTGGCGGTCGAGACGCAGGCCGTGCCGCTCGCGCAGATTGCGCAACATTGGCGCGAGCCATCGAGCGGCCCGCGCACGGTCTTTACGATCGAGGCCTGAAAAACAGGCTTATTTACGATCCGCGAACAGCTGGTCGAAGGTGCCGCCATCGGCGAAATGCGTGGCCTGCGCCTTCTGCCAGCTACCGAACACCTGCTCGACCGTGAAGGTCTTGATCGGCTTGAACTCGTCGGCGTGCTTGGCGAGCACGGCCTTGTCGCGCGGACGCAGATGATGCTGCGCGATAATTTCCTGTGCGGCGGGCGAGTACAGATACTCCAGATACGCCGTCGCTTCCTTGCGCGTGCCGCGCTTGTCCACGACCTTGTCGACCACCGTCACGGGCGGTTCGGCCAGCAGGCTCACCGACGGATAGACCGCCTCGAAATCCTTCGCGCCCACGCCCGTATCGATCAGCGCCACTTCGTTTTCGAACGTCACGAGCACGTCGCCAATGCCGCGTTGCGTGAACGTGGTGGTCGCGCCGCGACCGCCCGCATCGAGCACCGGCACGTTCTTGAGCAGCGCGCGTTCGAAGTCGAGCGCCTGCGCGTCGCTCGCGCCTTGCAGCTTGCGATAGCCCCACGCGGCCAGATACGCATAGCGGCCATTGCCCGAGGTCTTCGGATTCGCGATCACGACCTGGACGCCGGGCTTCACGAGATCGTCCCAGTCCTTGATGTGCTTCGGATTGCCCTTGCGCACGAGAAACACCATCGTGGTGGTGTAGGGCGCGCTGGCGTCGGGCAGACGCGTGCGCCAGTCCTTCGGCACGATCTGGCCGCGTTCGGCGAGCAGGTCGATATCGTTGGGCTGGTTCATCGTCACGACGTCGGCCTGCAAGCCTTGCAGCACGGAAAGCGCCTGCGCGCTCGACGCGCCGTGCGACTGCTTGATCGTGATGGTCTCGCCGGTCTTCTGCTTGTAGTCGGCGATAAAGCTCGCGTTGATGTCTTTATAGAGTTCGCGCGTGACGTCGTACGAGACGTTGAGCAGCGACGTGTCCGCGTAAGCGAGCGTGGCGGCGAATGCCGAACTGGCGACGATGCCCGCGCCGATCCAGCGCGCGGCGCGTGTGAGTGATGCCATGCGAATCCCCGAATGATTGTGATGGGGCGCTGCGCCGTGTGCGAATTGTTCGCGAATCTGTCGAGAATGCTTCGCGTAGGCAAGGCGAGCGCCGGAAGGCCAGCGTTCCATTCTATCGGCAGCTTGCAATGGGCTTATATCGATCCGTGCTTTGCTTTGTGGGGAAAATGCTAAAGGGAGGGATTATGCGAGTTCCGCGTAACCGGCGGCGCGTGCTTCGCCGGCGAACTGCTCGATGATCGCGTAATCGGCGGGTGCGAGACGCGAAAAGCCCTGTAAACGCAGTGTTTTCGCGCGCAGCGGATCGAGCGTGCAGGCATGATCGAGCGCGTCGCGCAGCATGGCGGCGTGCGCGTCGGGCACGGTGCGCGAGGCGATGAGCGGCAAACCCGGCGCCGCCGCCGTCATGCCGATTTCGCGCACGGATTCGAGCATGTCGGGCAGCGCGTCGCGCACATAGGCGAGCGTCACGCAGTCGATGGCGGCCACATCCGCTTCGTTCGCCGCGAGCGCGCGCAACGCATTCAGATGCGAGCCGACGAATGAGACCGAGGCAAAGAAGCGCGCGCCGCGCGCGGATTGCGCCACGGTGGTCGCCACTGAATGACGTAAGGCGTTCATGCCGCTGTGCGAGTCGGCGCTATTGCAGGCCGCGCGCAAGCCGCCGCACGCGGCGAGCGTCGTCGCGCCATTCGCATAGGCTTGCGCGGACACGACGAGCACGCTGCGATAGAACGCGCCCTCGCAACCGGGCGCATTGAACCTCGGCGTCGCGAGCAGATGCACCTGCTTGTCGAGCCCGAGCAGGCGATACGGAAAGCCGCAGGTTTGCGACATCAGCAGGTCGGGGCTGCGCCAGAGCGCGAACAGATCGCCGAGCGCTTCGTCGAGCAGCGTCATACGCTCGCGCACGCCGGCACGGCGCGCGAATTCGCCGAGCGTATCGCGCAGCAGCGCACGCCATAGCGTGCCGTGCTGCGGCGTGACGTTGTACATCGGCAGGGCGGCGATCCAGTGCGTCATCGTGTCAATCCTGCGTCAATTCTGCAAATGCCACGAGCATATAACGATTCGCGAATCCGTTATTGGAACGCGGCGCGCGCGCTTTTTATACTCGCCTTTCATTCAGGATTCGCACCACACCACACGGGAAAAAAACAATGAAGAAGCAATGGCTCGCCGCTGGACTCGTCGCATTCACGGCGCTGACTTCCGGTCTCGCACACGCGGATCGTCTCGACGATATCAAGAAGGCCGGCGTGCTGCGCGTGGCCACCTTCGACAGTAATCCGCCGTTCGGTTTCGTCGATCCGGCCACGAATCATATCGTCGGGCTCGACGTGGATTATGCGCGCGCGATCGCCGACAAGCTGGGCGTGAAGCTCGAATTGCAGCCGACCAATCCCGCCAACCGCATTCCTTTCCTCGCGTCGCGCAAGGTCGATCTCGTGCTCGCGAATTTCACCATTACCGACGAGCGCGCGAAGCAGGTCGATTTCAGCATTCCGTATTTCTCGTCGGGTCAGCAGTTTCTCGCGAAGAAGGGCGTGCTGAAATCGCCGGATCAGATTTCGAGCCTGCGCATTGGCGTGGACAAAGGCACGACGAATGAAATCACGGTGCGCGATAAATATCCGCAAGCCACGCTCGTCGCTTATGACGACACGCCGTTTGCTTTCGCGGCGCTGCGCGCGGGCAATGTGCAGGCGATCACGCAGGATGGTCCGAAACTCGTCGGCCTGCTCGCCAACGTGCCGGATAAGCAGAATTACGAAATCCCGCCGTTCACGATTTCGAACGACTATATGGGCGTGGGCATTCCGAAGGGCGAGCCGCGTCTCACGTCGTTCGTGAACGACACGCTGCGTGGTCTCGAAGCGAACGGCACGGCGCTGACAATCTATAACCGCTGGTTCGGCCCGACGACGAAGACGCCGCTCGCGCGTACCTTCAAGATCGGCGACAAGGTCTGATGCAATCGCTCTTTGCGGCGCTCGTGCCGCCGCATTTGCCTGCTTTGCCTGATTTACCGCTCGCGCCGAAGTATCTGCTGTGGCTCTGGCAGGGCTTCGGCGTAACGGTGGGCGTGACGCTGTGCGCCGCGTTTGCGTCGACGGTCTGGGGCGTGCTGATCGCGCTCGCGCGGCAGTCGCGCCTTGCCGTGTTTCGGCGCGCGGGCAACGGCTATGTGACGGCGTTCCGCAATTCGCCCTTGCTCGTGCAATTGCTGTTCTGGTATTTCGGCGCGGCCACGCTGCTGCCCGATGCGTGGATGCAATGGCTCAATACGCCGCACGTGCTGAGCACGCCGCTCGGTGCGCTGCGCTGGCCGTCGTTCGAATTCGTGTCGGCGTGGCTGGGGCTCACGTGCTACACGGCGGCGTTTATCGCGGGCGAAGTGGAAGCGGGCATCGCGGGCGTGGCGCTCGCGCAGCGCCATGCGGCCGCCGCGCTCGGCTTGACGCCGTGGCAGTCGTTTCGCTATGTCGTGCTGCCGCAGGCGATTCGTATCGCGCTGCCGCCGCTGTTCGGGCAATACATGAATCTGGTGAAGAATTCCTCGCTGGCGATGGCGATCGGCCTCGCCGAACTGTCGTATGCGTCGCGCCAGGTGGAAACGGAAACGTTTCAGACCTTCGCGGCCTTCGGTATCGCGACGCTGCTGTATATCGGCGCGATCGCGCTGCTCGAAGCGGTGCTGCATTGGCGCCAATATGCGCGGACGGCCGCGCGCGGAGCACGCCGATGATGCCGTGGCATGTATTCGCGGCCAATGTGCCGTATCTGCTTGTGGGCGCGTTTCCCGACGGGCCGCTCGGCGGCGCGGCGCTCACGCTCGTGCTGGCGGTGTCGTCCGCGCTGGCGTCTGCGCTGTTGGGCCTCGCGCTCGGCATTGCGCTGGCGCTCGCGTCGGGTCCGCTGCGCGCGCTGCTGCTGCTCGTGATCGGCTTCTTTCGCGCGATCCCCGTGCTGATGCTGATTTTCTGGACGTATTTCCTGCTGCCCGTGGTGTTGCATATCGACGTGCCGGGTCTCGCGGCCGTGGTGTGCGCGCTTTCGCTGATCGGCGGCGCGTATCTCGCGCATTCGGTGCACGCGGGCATCGTGGCGGTGGGCGAGGCGCAATGGCAAGCCGGTTTGTCGCTCGGCTTTTCGCGTTTCGCGGCGCTGCGCTACGTGGTGCTGCCGCAGGCTTTGCGCATCATGGCGCCGTCGTTCGTGAATCAGTGGGTGTCGCTCGTGAAGGACACGTCGCTTGCGTATATTGTCGGCGTGGGCGAATTGTCGTTTGTCGCCACGCAGATAAATAATCGACTGATGATTTATCCGATTCCGATTTTTCTCTTTGTCGCCGCACTCTATCTCGTGATGTGCACCGCGCTCGATCGCGTGGCGATGTCCTTGCTCGTGCGCACACGGCGCATTAAGGCACGGACGTTCGAAACGGCGTCCGCCGCGCATTGATCGCCGTGGTTTAAAAAAAGCGTCGCCGCAATTTTTAAATTCCCGACATATCGCGCTACTATCCTTCAACCGTGTTTATTTTGGAGGATCGGTAAAAGTGAAGTACGAAAACGCCTTGCAGAGTGCGATCAAAGGGCGGCTCGAGCGCGCAATGGAGCTGGCCGAGCTGTTCGGCCTCTTCATTATCGGCATTGGCACCGTGGCGGCCATGGTGCATCTGATCTGGCGGATGATCAATTCCGATGGCGTCACGCTGACCGATCTGCTGCTGATGTTCCTGTATCTCGAGGTGTTCGCGATGGTCGGGCAATATCTGAAGGCGGGGCAATTGCCGGTGCGGTTCCCGCTTTATATTGCCATGGTGTCGATTGCGCGAGATCTGATTCTGCGCGCGGGCGCGAATACGGAAATCCATTTGCTGGCGTCGGCGGGCGCGATCGTGCTGATCGCGGTGGGGGTGTTGCTGATTCGCTTTGGTCAGGCGAAATACCCGAGCAGCACCGACGACAACAGCAAGAAGCACGAACCGAAGAAAGTCGAAGGCGCGTAAAGCGCGGATTGAATGTTGTAAAGCGGACGTGTTGTAAAGCGCCGGGCGGCCATCGCCCGGCGCGTCGGCAGGGCAATACATTTCCACCGCCAACTTCCCTACTAGAAATCGAATTACCGTATTGCGCCATTAGACGGCTAAAGCCAGTCCGTCGCTGCGCGGATCGTGCGCGCCGCATGCCACGGATGCCAGGCCGTCGGCATCGAGACGGATGACGCCCGCCTGTCCGGCGAGCGGACTCAGCGGTGGCAATTCGGCGATTTCGTGACCGCGCGCGGCCAGTATGTCGAACACCGCGCGTCCCGCGTGCGATTCCAGCTTGAGGTTGTCGCGGCTGTCCGAGAACGTGCGCCCGAGCAGGAAGCGCGGCTGCGCCAGCGCCGTAAGCGGATCCATCTCATAGTCGATCAGCCGCGTGAGCAGCGCGGCGAGCGTCTGCGGCTGGCCGTCCGCGCCCTGCGTGCCGTAGAGCAGGCGCGCGCGGCCATCGACGAGATACATGCCCGGATTGAGCGTATGGAACGGCCGCTTGCCCGGCGCGATCACATTCGGATGCGCGTCCTGCTGCGCTTCGCCGCCGGGCGCGCGAAACGCCGCGCCACGGTTGTGCCAGAGGATGCCGGTGTCGCCCGCCATCACGCCGCTGCCCCAGTCGTGGAAGATCGTCTGCAAGACGCTCACGGCGCGGCCCTGGGCGTCGGTGGCGGCGAGATAGACGGTGTCGCCTTCGCGGAATCGATGCGGCCAGGCCAACGCGCGCTCGGGTGCGATGCGCGCCGCGCAGGCGGCGAGATGAGCGTCGCCGAGCAGCGTGTCGACGGGCACGTCGTGCGTATCGGGATCGGCGAGATGGCGGTCGCGGTCGATGAAAGCCTGCTTCACCGCTTCAACGAGCCGATGATAATAATCGGCGCTGCCGTGCGCGCAATCGCGCAGGCCCAGCTTCGCGAGGATGCCCATGATCTGCAGCGTCGTCACGCCTTGGGTGGGCGGCGGCAGGGTCGCGAGCACGCCTTGGCCGTAACGCAGCGTGAGCGGCGGCGCGCTGCGCACGCGCGTGGCCGCGAGGTCGTCGGCGCTGAGCGGCGAGCCCGCTTCGCGCAGGCCGCGCGCAATGCGCTGCGCCAGTGCGCCTTCGTAGAAGTCACGTGGGCCGTTCGCCGCGAGCGTGCGCAGCGTGGCCGCGAGCGCGGGCTGGCGGAACGTCGAGCCGATGGCGGGAAGGGTGCCGCCCGGCAGGAAGGTTTCAGCGAAGCCGCGCCAGAGTTTGGCGTTGCCGTATTCGTCGGCGCGATACGCGGACCAGAAGTGCTGCGAGCGCGTCAGCGCGAAGCCGTCTTGCGCAAGCGCGATGGCGGGCGCGAGCAGCGCATCCCACGCGAGCGTGCCACCCCAGTGTTCGCGGCTCGTGCGATACGCGGCCTCCCACGCGGCGACGGTGGCGGCGCTCGTGAGCGCGGACGCGGGGCCGCGCACAGGAATCGCACCGTCGAAGACCGGCAATTCGCGCGCCGCCTGGCCGATGCCCGAAATCGTTTCGACGGGCTCGCCGGGCGCGGCGATCAGCCAGAAGCCGTCGCCGCCCAGACCGGTGAAATGCGGCATGGTCACGCACAGCGCCGCCGCCATCGCGATAGCGGCTTCGATCGCGTTGCCGCCGCGCGCGAGCACATCGCGGCCCGCTTCGCTGGCGAGCGTGTGCGGGCTCGTGACGAGGCCGGCGCGGCCACGCGCGTTGGCGTTCGCGCTTTGCTGCCGGGTGTTCGTCGTCATCGTCATGCGGTGACTTCGGCGTCGGCGTGGCCGCCCAGGTAGGCGGCGGACAGCTTCGGATCGGCGGCCAGTTCGGCAGCCGTGCCGCTCGCGCTCACGCGGCCTTCTTCGAGCACATAGCCGCGGTCGGCGATTGCCAGCGCCATCGCCGCCATCTGGTCGACGAGGAGCATCGACAGCGACTCGCCGCGCAGATCGTCGAGCGAGGCGAACAGGTCGGCGATCACCTTGGGCGCGAGGCCGAGCGACGGTTCGTCGAGCAGCAGCACGCGCGGCTTCGACATCAACGCGCGCGCGATCGCCAGCATCTGCTGTTCGCCGCCGGAAAGCAGTCCGGCGCGGCGATGCTGGCGCTCGCGCAGACGCGGATAGCGCGCGAACATCGACTCGATGCGCGCCTCCAGTTCGCCGCGCGGCAAGCGGCCCGAGGGAAACGCGCCGAGCTTGAGGTTGTCGAGCACCGAGAGTTCGGGGAAGACCTGGCGGCCTTCGGGCACGAGCACGACGCCGAGCGCCGCAATCTGCGCCGCGTCGAGGCGCGCGAGATCGCGGCCTTCGAAGGTCACGCCGCCGGCCACCGGGCGATGCAGGCCGGCGAGGGCGCGCATGAGCGTCGATTTGCCCGCGCCGTTCGCGCCGAGCAGCGCAACCAGTTCGCCTTCGCGCACCTGCACGCTCACGTCGTGCAGAACGGGCGCGGCGCCATAGCCCGCCGTCACGTTGCCCACGCCGAGCACTTCGCGCGCCGTGGCGTCGTCTTGCCGCGCGGCGCGCGCGGGGCGCAGCGCATGCAGCGCGGCGTCGTTCGATGCGCCCAGATAGGCTTCGCGCACGGCGGCGTCGGCGCGGATCGCGGCCGGTTCGCCTTGCGCGAGAAAGCGTCCCGCGTCGATCACGACGATGCGATCCGATACGCCCATCACGAGCGACATGTCGTGCTCGACGAGGCCGACGGTCACGCCCGAATCGGCGATGCGTCGCAGCAGTGCGCCGAGGCGCGCCTTGTCCTCGCTGGACAGTCCCGCTGCGGGTTCGTCGAGCAGCAGCACGGCGGGGCGCGTGGCGAGCGCGCGCGCGATTTCGACAAGACGCCGGTCGACGTGCGCGAGGTTGGCCGCGTCGATGTTCGCGTCGCCGTGATAGCCGCAGGCGCGCAGCAGCGCGAGCGCCTGGGCGCGCGGCGCCTCGCCCTGCATGCGTGCGGTGCCAAAGAGCGCGCCGAGACGGCCGCGCGTGAGCGCGAGCGTGACGTTGTCGAGCACCGACAGGCTGCCGAACAACTGCGAAGTCTGATACGTGCGCGCGACACCGGCGCGCGCGCTTTCGAACGCGCTGCCCGCCGCCAGTTGCGCCGCGCCCAGCTTGCGCGTGCCGGTTTGCGGGCGATAGAAGCCCGAGAGCATGTTGAGGACCGTCGATTTACCCGCGCCGTTCGGACCGATCAGACTGGTCACGCGCGCGGCGGGCAGTTCGAACGAAAGATCGCTGACGGCCTTCACGCCGTCGAACGTCATCGACAGTCCTTGCGCGGCGAGCGAGCGGCGCGCATCGGCGCCGAGCGGTTCAAGCGCGGCCTGAGCGGAAGCGTCCTGATCGTGCGCCGACTCGCCAGCCTGCGCACGCGGCTGCGAAACCAGCCGACGCATCAGCGCAGCCGCCACCCCGGCGACGCCATTGGGCGCGCTCCACAGCACCACGAGCAGCAGCACGCCAAAGCACAACAGACGCAGGTTTTCGAGCCCGGCCAGCAATTCGGGCAGCAGGCCGACCACGGCCGCGCCCACGAGCGGCCCGGCCAGCGACCCCGCGCCGCCGATCATGACGACGAGCACGAAGAGAATCGATTGCGAAAACGAGAACATGCCGGGTGTCACCATGCCTTGCAGCGGCGCGAACAGCCCGCCCGCGAAACCGGCCAGCGCCGCCGAGAACGCGAACGCCACGGCTTTCACCACGAGCGCGTTCACGCCGATCGAGGCCGACGCCGTTTCGCTGTCGCGCACGGCGCGCATGGCCGCGCCCCACGCGCCGCGCGCGACGAGCGCATACAGCGCGAGCACGACGGCGAGCAGCGCGAGCGCGATGAGGGCGACGGCGCGCTCGCCATCGGCGAAACCGCCGAGCGCCGGGCCGAACACGTTCATGATGCCGTTCTGCCCGCCGGTGAGATCGCCGCCTTCCACGGCGCTCTGCTCGATCACGAAGGCGAACGCGATCGTCACCATCGCGAGGCCCGGGCCGCGCACGCGCAGCGCGGTGAGCGCGAGCAGCGCACCGGCGATGGCGGCGACGCCCGCGCCGAGCGCCCACGCGCTCCAGAAGCTCCAGCCGAACTGCGTGGTGAGGATGGCGACGGCATACGCGCCGATCGCGAAGAACGCCGCGTGGCCGAACGACACCTGACCGGTGAGCCCGAGCAGCAGATTGAGGCCGACGCCGCAAATGGCGAGCAACACCACGCCTGCCAGCACGACGACGAAATAGCCGTTGACGTTGCAAGCCGCAAACGCGGCGGCGAGCAGCACGGCGGCGAGCGCCGCGCCTTGCCAGAGTCCGCGTGAACGCGCCTCGCCCGCACGCGGCGCAACTACTGCGAGGCGTGTGGCGAGAGAAAGTCGGGAATCGGTCATACCTTGCGCACCTCCGCGCGCCCGAAGAGGCCGTTGGGCCGGATCGCCAGCACGATAATCAGGAGCCCGAATGTGATGATCTGCGTGTAGCTGGAGCCGAGCGTGGCCGTGATCATCGCTTCGGCGGCGCCGAACAGCAGACCCGCGATCATCACGCCCCACGCGCTCGACAGCCCGCCCAGGATCGCCACGGCGAAGGCCTTGAGCCCGAACACGGTGCCCATGTCCGACTGCACGTTGAATAGCGGCGCGATCAGCACGCCGGCAATGCCCGCGAGCAGCGCGGAAACCGCGAACGCAGCCGCGATGGTGCGCTGGATCGGAATGCCCATCAGGCGCGCGGCGTCGCGGTTCTGCACCACGGCGAGCATCGCCACGCCCCAGCGCGAGCGGCGCAGCACGTAGTGCAGCACGGCGGCCAGCAGCAGGCCGACCGCCGGAATCACGAGCTGCAACGGATACACGCCGAGCCCCGCGCCGCCGATATGCAGCGACGACTGCGCGAGCGGCGAAGGCAGGCTGCGCGGCTCGGTGCCGAAGGTCAGCATGACGACGTTGTCGAGCACGATGCCGAGCGCCACGGTCGCCATGAGCCAGGCGTTCGAGCCGCGCCGCGCGAAAGGCCGCACCGCGAGGCGCTCGACGACGAGCCCGTAGAGCGCGCACGCGGCCAGCGCCAGCGCGATGGCGATCGGCATGGGCCAGCCGAGCGTCTGCGCGAAGGTGTAGGCGAGCACCGCGCCGAGCATCATCGAACTGCCCTGCGCGAAGTTGACCGTCGCGCTGACCGCGAACGTCAGATGAAAGCCGAGCGCCATGAGCCCGTACATGCTGCCGAGGCCAAGGCCCGCGACCAGCGCCGATATCCATTGCATGAGCGAATCTCCGGGGGCCTGTGCCTTACTTCGACGCCATCTGGCCGCCCGCGGCGCTCACCGGCACGATGCGATTGTCGATGAACTGCGCCCACACGTAGTCGCTGGCATTGAGCGCGTCGGGCTGCTGCGCGCTGAACGGATGCACGTAGGTCTTGATCAGCCCGTCGTAATGGTCGATTGCATAGTATCCCTTACGAATTGCATCGCCGTCGGTGGACCCGGCCTTGTCGATGGCAAGCGCGCTCAGATGCATCGCGTCGTAGGCATTGGCGACGCCCACGGCGGGCGTGATGTCGTCAGCGCTCTTGATGTCCGGGTACTTCGCCTTCAGTTCGGCGACCACGCGGGCGCTGACGGGCGAGGTGGCGCCGAAGAAGCTATACGTCTGCACGAAATGCACGTTCTTCGCGTTCGGTCCCGCGAGTTCCGTGAAGCGGCCGCCCGCCGGGCCCCAGTGCGAGACGATCGGCACCTTCCAGCCCATGCGGTCGAGCGACTTCACGACCTGCGCCGACGGTCCGACGTTGCCGACCATCAGCAAGGTATCGGCGCCCGCGGCCTTCAGGCGGCCGAGTTGCGGCGTGACGTCCACGTCGGTGGCCTCGATCTTTTCGATGCCGGCCGGCTTCATGCCCTTGGCGGCGAGCGCCGCGACGATGCCTTTCTCGTTCGACTGGCCCCACGGATTGTTGACGAGCACGAGGCCCAGCTTCTTCGCGCCGAACGCCTGCTGCGCGTGCGCGACCATCGCCACGTCCACCAGTTCGTCGACGGCGGACACGCGGAACGCGAAGTTCGGATTCGCGCCGTTGTGCGTGATCTGCGTGCCCGCGGCCCACGGGTCCATGAACGGCACTTTCTCGTGATTGGCGAGCGGCACGATCGCCATCGAAACCGGCGTATCGAGGCCGCCGAACAGCACCGCCACCTTGTCCTTGTAGATCAGCTCGCGCGCGGCCAGCACGCCCTTGGCGGGATTGCCTTCGTCGTCGCGGCGCACGAGTTCGAGCTTGCGCCCGCCGAGCACGCCGCCGCTTGCATTGATCTCGTCGATGGCGATGGTCATACCGCGCGTGAGCGCTTCGCCCGCGCGCGCCGACTGGCCCGAGAGCGCGGTGACGAGGCCGATCTTGATGGTGTCGGCGGCGTAAGCGACGCCGCACGACAGCGCCGCCGCCGTGAGCGCGAGGGCGACCGCACTGGTCTTGAACCACTGGCGGCGCGGCGAGGAAGCAGGGCGGACGGCCTTGAGGGCGGCGTGGCGTAGCGGCATGAGACGGTTCTCCAGTGAGTTTGACGGACGCGGGCGAGACCGCGGACGCGTCGCTTCACGCAAGAGCCATGCCATTTCGTTCGCGATTCGTGGAGATTGCTCGCGACATCAATAAGCGCAATGTGCGAACGATATGGAACGCCAATTGCATACGATTTGAATGGCAGATGGTTAACCATTTGCGGTGCGCCAAATCGGTTCGCGTTCGCACAACCGCGGTGCGGAATGCGTAACGACAGGCAGCACGTGATGGCCACAAAGCGGTGCACGCCGCCGCCGACTGCAATCGCACACTACGCAAGGACACAATGAGCACTACCTTTATGGACGCTGCGCCGATCGATGCGAGCGCCACCCAGCGCGACGACCCGCGCTTCGGCGCGCTGCGCACGCATGGACGCTTCGACTATCGGCCGATCGTCGCGCGCGATACATATTGCTGGCCCAATGGCGCGCGCCTCGCTGTCTATCTCGGCTTCAATCTGGAGCACTTCGCGTTCGGCGAAGGGCTGGGCGCGAATCTCGGTCCGCTTTCGCCGCAGCCGGACGTGCTCAACTACAGCTGGCGCGAATACGGCAATCGCGTGGGCGCGTGGCGCTGCCTCGATCTGTTCGACGATCTCGCGTTGCCGGCGGGCATCGTCATGAATACGGCGCTGCTCGATCATTGCCCGGAGTTGATCGAAGCCTGCGTGAAGCGCGGCGACGAACTGATCGCGCACGGGCACACCAATGCGCATCGGCAAAGCGACTTCGAGCGCGCACACGAACGCGATCTGATCGTGCATTGCCGTGAGCGGCTCGCGGCGCTCACGGGTGAAGCGCCCACGGGCTGGCTGTCGCCGTGGATCTCGGAGACGCTCGACACGCCCGATCTGCTCGCGCAGGCGGGCTATCGCTATACGCTCAACTGGTGTCACGACGACCGTCCCGTGCGCATGCGCACCGAACATGGGCCGCTGTGGTCGATTCCGTATCCGCAGGAAGTGAACGACATTCCGATGATCGTCGGGCGGCATCTCGACAGCGCCGCGTTCGCCGACATGATCGTCGATCAGTTCGACGAGATGCTCGCGCAGGCCACGCACCCCACGCGCGGGCAGCCGCTGGTGATGGGGATCGCGCTGCATCCGTATCTGGTGGGGCAGCCGTATCGCCTGCGCCATCTCCGACGCGCGCTCACCCACATCGCCCAAGCGGCGCGCGCGGGCACGATCTGGATGACGACGCCAGGCGCGCTCAGCGCGCACATGGACGCGCTGGAGGCCGGGGGCGAAGCCGCAATCGGCAGCCAATCCGGTAACGATAGAGCGGCGACGATCCGCTAAACTGGCTCACGATTCCCGTTACCCACGCCTGCGCCGCACGCCTTGCACATCATGTCCACTAGCCGACCGACCCGACCTGACCGATCGATTGCCGCGAAAAAAACCGCCGTCAAGAAACCTGCCGCGAAGCAAGCCGCCGCGAAGCAACCCGCCGCGAAGCAGTCCAGCGTGCGCGAAACGAGCCGCGAGGCGGTCGCGAACGAGCCTGACGCGATGCAGACCGAAACGGGCATCGAAATGCAGATGTACCGCTCCATCGTCGATGGCGTGCTCGCGCACCGGCTCACGCCGGGCACGAAACTGCCGGAGCCGGAGTTGTGCCAACTGTTCGACGTGGGCCGCGCGAGCGTGCGGCGCGTGCTCGAAAAGCTCGCGCACGACGGCATCGTCACGCTGCGGCCCAACAAGGGCGCGGTGATCGCGGAGCCCACGCCCGAAGAAACGCGCACGATTTTCGAGGCGCGCCGCGCGCTCGAACGCGCGCTGGTCGAACTGGCCGTTGCGCGCGTGACCGATGCCGACCTCGCGCAACTGCGCAAGCAACTCGACGACGAACACGCGGCCATGCACCGCTTCGATCAGCCTTCATGGGCGCGTCTGGCGAGCGATTTTCATCTGCGCGTGGCGGCGCTGGCGGGCAATGCGGTACTGCAACGCTATCTGGTCGAGCTGGTGTCGCGCTGCTCGCTGATCGTCGGGCTGTATGAGCCGCCGGGCTATGCGCCCTGCGAGCACGACGAACACGCGGCCATCGTCGAGTGCATTGCACGGCGTGATGCCGAAGGTGCGATTGCGCGCATGCAGGCACACCTCGTCGATCTCGAACAGCGCATCGAAACCACCCGCATGCGCGGCGAAAAGAGCCTTGCCTCGCTGCTCGGGCTGGCTGAACCGAAAGAACCGAAGGCGGCCAGCGTGCGCAGCTGATGCGCGCGGCGCGCGGCCGCGAACCGAACGAACGAACGCCAACGAACGCACATGAAGGTGCGGGAACGCTATGGAAATCGACTTCAACGAACTCACGGCCTACGAGCGCTACAAGCTGATGGCGGGCCTCATCGTGCCGCGTCCGATCGCACTCGTGACGACGCTGAGCCCCGGCGGCGTGATCAACGCTGCGCCGTTCTCGATGTTCAACATGCTCGGCGAGGAGCCGCCGATCGTGATGCTGTCCGTGAATCGTCACGACGACGATTCGCTCAAGGACACCGCCGCCAATATCCTGCGCGAGCGCGAGTTCGTGGTGCATCTGACCGACGAAGCGATCGCCGCAAAAATGCATGCCTGCGGGGAGCGTCTGCCTGCTTCGGAGAGCGAGCTTGCGCATGCGGGATTCACGTCGGTGCCATCGACGCGCGGCGGGCCTCCGCGTATCGCCGAAGCGCCGGTGGCGTTTGAATGCACGCTATGGGAGACGCTCGAAACACCGAGCCGCCATATCTTCATCGGACGCGTGGAGCGGCTGCATGCGCGCGACGATCTGATCGACCGTGAGCGCTGCCGCGTGCGTTTGCAGCATTACTTTCCGGTCGGGCGTTTTGGTGCGAGTTTTTATGTCGATACGCGCAATCGATTTTCTATGGAAGGGCAGGGTGGTGCGGGGGCTGCGAGTACGTCGGTGGATGAGATGTGAAGCGGTGCGGGTGGGATAGGTGTTTTGGCCGTAACTACGTGGCATTGCTAATCGAATGCTGTCGACTATCCGCCTCGGATAGCGAAGGAGCCGGCATCGGAGTAGTGCTGCAACGCCGTCGCCCTCTGCCATCCACGCGAACGTCTGCTGCCAGCGCTGAAGCCGTCGTCACGCTGGGCAACGACGGCTCAATTTCCGCACAAAGCGGCAATGACTGGTCGAATTACCAGCTAAACCGGTAGCCAGCCTGACCGAACACATTGCGGCGGTATTCACCACCCAGACTGTGTTCGTATTTCACGCTCGCATAGACTTCGGAATGCTTGCCGAAGCTGCCCGTGATCCCAAAGCCCACGTCATACCAGGTCTTCTGCATCGCGTTATCGAACGGCGTATCGCCGACCGTCGTTTGCCCCGGCGAGAAGAAGTCGTGCAGCACGTCGGCCGTGAAATACGGCGTGACGCTCGACGTCTTCGAATCGTTGCTCAGGTTCGCGCTGAACACACGGAAGCCGATCCGGCCGCGCAATCCATTCGTCGTGTTCGAGCTTACCTGTGCGATGCCGTCATCAAAACCATTCAGATGCAGGTATTGATAAAGCAGTTGCGCTTGCGGTTCGATCGCCACGCCGGTCGCGCCGATCGCGAACGGCTTGCCCACCTCGCCCGAGACACCCGCGCCCATGCCGTTCTGGCTCGCGCTGCCGCCGTAGATATCGCCGTAACGGTTGTGGTAGTGCGTCAACTGGCCCACGCCGTCGAAATAGGTGCCGTCGGGCAGATATTTCGTCCAGTAGCCGCCGATCGATTGCGCCTGCGTCTCGACGCTGCCGGTTGCATCGGACAGGCCCGCGATGCTGCGCGCGCTATCGGCGAAGTTCGCCGATGTCGAGCCGATTGTGATCGTCGCGCCCGTGTGCGTGCTGCCGCCGTTGGCGTCGCGCGACAGCGTCCAGTCCTTGCCGAACTGCGCGAAGAACGTGTGCTCGTCGGTGGAGAAGCGGTCGCCCGCGTCGGCTTCGAGATTCTGCCCGCCAATGCGGCCCCACACGCCGTTCACACTATTCGCGTGCGCCGGTTGCGCGGCATCGAGATTCGCCACATCGCCGACGCGTTCGTGCAGGCGTCCGAGAATATCGAAGCCGTAGTCCGCATCGAGCAGCGGCGTGACGGAATAGCCAACGGTTGCGGGACGATAGGCCACCACGCCGCCGCTGCCGACAGCGGACGAGTCCGAGGGCGACGTCGTTTGCGCGGCTTCGAGTTCCGAGCGCAGATACCAGCTGTTCGCATCGGCCGCACCGCCGCGATACAGCAGGTACTGATAGGCGCCCGCCTGAACCGGCGTCGCGAGATGGAAGCTGTTTGCGCTCGACGTACCGTTGACCTGAACCAGCTCGATGCCATCGCCAACGGTCAGCGCGCCCGTGCCGGACGCGTTCGGCTTGATCGCAGTGGTGCCGCTCGTGTTGCCGCCGACCACGAGCCGGTCGCTCTGCGAATCGGCGCCGCCCGCGTTGAGCACCGTGTTGAGCACGAGCAGGCCGTTCGTGGCCGAGTAGTTGCCCGCGACATCGAGCACGTTGCCGATGCTGCCCGACGCGGCCGCCAGATTGATGACGCCCGCGTTGTTCAGATCGCCGCCGATGGCGAGCGTGCCGGTGGTCGACGACGCAAATGCGGCCAGCGCGTTGGCAGCCGCGATCGTGCCGTTGTTGTCCACCGAACCGGACACGGTGCCGTAGCCGCCGAGCATCGCGCCCGCCGCGACCGTCGTGAGACCCGAGGCGATGGAGGCGTTGGTGTGCGCCGCGTCGCCGATCGCGAGCGCGCCGGAGAGCACGTTCGTGTCGCCCGTGTAAGTGTTCGCTGCGGTGAGAATCGTGGTGCCCGTGCCGACCTGATTCACGACGCCGGTGCCGCTCACCAGATTGTCGAAGGTGAACACGTCGCTGCGGTCGAAGGCGAGCGTGGCGTTATCGGTGATGTCGCCGATGACGCTGCCGCTCGTGCCGCCATTGCCGATCTGCAACGTGCCTTGCTGGATCGACCAGGGCGTGGAGGTGGTGCCCGTGCCGATCAACGCCCACGTGCTCGTGCCGGTTTTCTGGAAGGCGGTGAAGTTCTGGTATTGCGCCGTTGAACCGATCGACGAAACGTCGAACACGTCGTTCGCCGCGCCGCCAAGTTTCAGCGTGTTCGTCGCCAGAGCACTGGCGACGACTTCGCCAACAATGTTCGATCCCGCCTGGAGTTCGAGCGTTAATGGCGAAGCCGCTGCGCCCGTCATTCGGATCGCGATGTCCTGACCGGTCCCTGCCTCGATTGTGCCGCTGTTGACCAGGCTCAGCCCAGTCGAGGCTGCAATGGCGATTGCGCTGTTGCCTCCGACGATCGTCCCCGTGTTCGTGATGGACGAGGTCTTCCCTGCAACCCGAACGCTGATAGCAACAGCACCGACCGCGGTCCCCGACAGGTCATTCCCGCCCTTGATCGTGCCGTTATTGATGATCGTTCCGCCGTTGACGCCATAGGTGATGCCTGTTCCGGCCGATCCTGTTCCATCGACGTCATCGCCCCCGGCGATCGTTCCATTGTTGGTCAGTATCGTGCCACGGCCAATGGTGACGCCCACCCCGGACGTACCTGTTGCAGAGGCACTTCCGCCTTTGAGCGTGCCGTTGTTGACGAAGGTGACGGCAGTCAGCAATGCGCCCGCGCCGCCGACTTGACCCGCTCCGGCCGCGCCGCCCGTCATCGTCCCGTTGTTCACAGCGGTCGTGGTCGTGGCCACCCCTGTCAGCTGTATCGGTGTCGCCGATGTGGTCGTGGTTGCCGGCGTGCCGACAAATGTGCCGTCAAATGTCAGCGGCGTCCCCGACCAGACGACGTTGCTGCTGCTTGTCAACGTGTAACCGTTCGTATCGAGCGTGATCGCCTTCGTTGCCTGCGGCAGAGTTCCACCGGCCACTGAAAAACTGCTGGTCAGCAGGATCGTCGAACTGGCGTCGCTCGACGCATTGGCATCACTGATGGCCTGAGACAATTCGGTCGAGTTGGACACCAGGTAGGTTGCGGCGTGACCCGATTCGGGCAGTGTTCCCGCAACGGCGAGCGTGAGGCACGAAAGAGAAAAAAGGTCACGTCGCTTGCTGCGCGCTGATTCCTTCTTCGAAAAGCCGCTTTTACTGCGTCCCCCTGCTGAAGCGCTGAAACCACCACCCATGCCTTGCACTTTCAATTCCGACCTCCGTTCTGATTATTTAATCAACCGCCGCAATTCTTATCGGCGCGAAAGATATCAGAACGATTGGTAAGAATTTGGTGGTGAAAATGGCCATGCAGCGGCAGAGCAACAGTCGATGCGCAATGAATCCCAAAGGAAAAGGAGTGACGGATTTCCTTCGAAATCCTTTAACTACAAGGGGATAGGGGATACTTCGGCTTGGCTCGTGGTTCGCCTATGGAACAAAATGTGGCGCGCCTGATTCAACGCAGGCGACGCAGCCAATGTGGGTTAAGTTGAAAATAAATAGCTTTTAGCGTCTTTTAGAACTTCGATAACAATTGATATGCGAAGTATTTATTTCGTATGAGTAATGCTGTGTGGTCTTTTCCGATTCCGTTGTGGACGCATCGAAATAATGTGAACGATTGTCAAGTTGATGCATGTGTAGACAAGCATCACCGTTTATGCGCAGGCATTTCAATATCGCGAAAGCTGCCGCCCGGCGAAATGATTTCAGGCAGCCTGAAATTCTTTCCGGTAGGCGAATAAGCCAGGCAATCCGCCGGTCATGACAAAGAGAATATTTTCACCTGATGCATAACGACCTGACGTGACACCTTCAATCAGCCCCGTGAACGCTTTACCGCTGTAGACGGGATCGAGCAGCAGTCCCTCTTGCGAGGCCAGCAACCGGACGGCGCTGCGCATGGAGTCCGTGGGTGATCCGTAGGCTTGCCCGAGTTGCGAGGCGTCGACGCGCGGCACCGATCGTAAGCTCTCGGCCCTCGATGAACTGCTCCACCATCACCTGGGTATCGAACCGGCGAGCGAGCTTCACCGCTTCGTCAAGTGCATCGGGAGCGTGGACCAGCGACAGTCCGACCGTCGAGCCTTGCCGATTCGGCTTAACGATGAGCGGATAGCCGACGCGCCGGACTAGGTCATCGGCGTCGCCCGGCAGCATCGACCAGCGTGGCGTACGGATGCCGCCCGCGGAGAACAGGCGCTTCGCAACGTTCTTGTTCATGGTCGGAGAACTTGAGTTATGCCGCCGCGCCGGCTTCGAGCCTCGTATCAACGCGAAATGCCGCGGCTCCGAAATGGTCGAAGCGATGGTGGCCTCCGGCTGCTCCGTATCGGTTGCCCCTGGCCTGCGCGTGCTGCGGGCGCAGGCCGGTGTCGCGTGGATCAAGTTGAAGCCGGAGGTGCGCCGCAAGATTTATGTCGCTTATCGTCGCGGAGAACGTAATCATCCAAGGATCAAGGTGTTCGTCGAGGAAATCGTTCGGGCGGTATCGAGCATTCCGGGCTAGTTGAGTCGAGTCCTTCGCTTCCCGAGCCTGGACCGGGGCGTCTTTTGCCCAGACTGATAAGTAATGCTGACAAAATTAGCGCGATGGAAATCCAGCTTGCGGTATTCGGAACCTGATGAACGATGAAAATCGAACTGAGGGTGCCGAACACCGGTATCAGCAGAGAAAGCGGCGCAACGGTCGAGGCTGGATATTCGCGCAATAGCAGGTTCCAGCCCCAGTAGCAGAAGTGCGTCGCGGCATACACCTGGAAGGCCAATGAGAACAGCGCGACGGCGCTCACGTGCGATGCGAGCGCAGCGAAGGGCTGTGAGCCATACAAGCACCAGGTAAGCAGGAACAGCGGGATCGGCGGAATCAGGCTGGCCCACACCACGAATGCGAATATTTCCCGCACCTTCGAAATCTTGATCACGACGTTGCCGATGCTCCACGCCAGCGCGCTGACCATGACCAGCGCGAAGCCGATGGTGGTTGCCTTGCCGGGGCTGCCGTGAAGGATGCCGATCAGTCCGCCCGCTGCCATGACGATGCCGGTCATCTGAGACGCCATCAGCTTTTCCCGAAAGAGCATGACGCCCCAACCGAGCGTGAAAAAGGCGCTGAACTGAATCAATAGCGACGCGTCTCCAGGCGGCACGCCCATCGAGATGCCCAGATTGATCAACGCCCACATCGCGACACCAAAGATCAGTCCGTATGCGGTCAGCCATCGGTTGGCCACGTTTGGCTTTCTCACCAGGAACACCCACGGAAAGGCAGCGAACGTGAACCGTATCGCGGTCAGGAGTAATGGGTTGATCTGGGCTAGGCCGAGTTTGGTGATGGGGAAATTGAGTCCCCAGGTTGCCGTGACGAAGACGGCGAGGATCAGGTGCTTTCTTTGCATGGTCGGCGAGCGTGTTGGAAAAAGACAGGGCAGGGAGCGTTGGCACAGAGGGGAATGTGCCTCACTGACGACTGGCCCGCCTTCGATTCAAGGTCATTTATGTTTAAAATTGGGCCATGCCTGAAATTGCCCTTGATCCCCACGAAAACATACCGCGAGATGTGGTCGTGACCGCGCAGACCTATGTCGATGGCGAGCGGTTTCCGTCCCATCGTCATCGCCGTGGTCAGTTCGCCTATGCGGCAAGCGGCGTCATTACGGTAGAAACCAATGAGGGAAATTGGGCCGTTCCGCCGCTGAGGGCGATCTGGGTGCCCGCGGGCCTCGCGCATGCCATGCAGATGCGCGGCCCCGTCACGATGCTCAATACCTACATCCGCCCGCAGGCAGCGCGGCGCGTGGGCTTGCCTGAACATTGCGAGGTGTTTGGCGTTTCTCCGTTGCTGAGGCAACTGCTGGAGCAAGCCGTCGATCTTCCTGCCCGATATCGCACGGAAGGACGTGAGGGGCACCTGATGGGGCTCTTGCTGCATGAGATCGCCGACATGCCCGCGCTGTCACTCAATGCGCCGTTGCCTGGCGAGCCGCGTCTTGCGCGAGCGTGCGGTGAATTCCTGGCCAAGCCCTCGCTTGAGATCGGCGTCGATGAGATGGCCGCGAGCGCCGGCATGAGCCGCCGCACGTTCACGCGCCAGTTCCGCCTGCACACGGGCATCAGTTATCTCGAATGGCGGCAGCAGGCTTGCCTGTTAGCCGCCGTGGTGCGGCTAGGTCGCGGCGAACCCGTCACGCGGGTGGCCATGGAACTTGGCTACAGTAGTCCGAGCGCGTTCTCGACGGCGTTCAAGGCGGCACTGGGTGAAGCGCCTAGTCGGTACTTTGCGCAGTGAGCCGCGGCGTGCCGCCCTGGTTGGCCGGGAGCGGGCGCCGACTCCGCCTGGATGACTTCGTCTGTGTGCGGCTGCTATCTTTGAGTCGCGTGCATCCGCCGTCAGGAGCGGTTTGATGTGGTTTGCATGATCGCGCTCTGCGATGCAGTTGAACGACTGGTGGAATGCGACCCGTACCTGCCTTTCGACGGTCTTCCCCGAACGTCGCAACGTCGTTGCATTGTCGCCGTTCTACGGTGACAACCCGATCGCCCCCTTTTTAGTTTGAGAGCGGGTGTCATGCCGAGGTCGGGCGAGACCGAATCAGAACCAATGTCGGCGGCCTTCGAGATTCGATGCACTCAACAGTACCTCGCGAGGCGATGCTGTTGCGCGAAACGCACGAAAACTGAGACGCACGGTATAGACGTGCAATCAAGTTCGGAAAAAATCCTGGTCTGATTCGCGTGGGACCCATTGCTCCGTTGCGATATTGGTGAATGCCCGTTGTGCGTCATGCACTGGGCTCGCAAACGTTTTCGTGTGAAGTTGCGGCCGCAATGAACGAAGCAATAGCGCAAAACAGAGACGCTGGCGGCTTCGATGCCAAAATCCAACATCCTGCACATTCAATTTAATCAGGTATGTTCATTAACGCCCGAATCGTGTAATTTCGCGACTGTTTCATAGGTGCATGGCTCGCACCGTTAATCAAAATATTCGGGCCAAAAAGAGAAGAACTAAGGATTATCCGGGGGCGACCACTGCCGGTCGCATTTGAAATGCTGCGTCGGCACCTGAACCGGCGCGAGAAGAATTCAGGATTACAATGAATCGCGTATATAGCGTCGTCTGGAATGCCGGGCGCGGGGAATGGCAGGCGGTTGCAGAACTGGCGAAGCGGCATGGGGGCAAGTCCACGGGGACTTTGTCGGCTCGCCGTATCACTCAGGCAATCTCGGGTCGCCGTCTACTGGCGCCTGGCGCGCTGGCGGTGGCCGTTGCGGGCGCATTGGCTTTGATGTCGGCGCCGGATGCACGCGCCGTTGGCGTAGGCGCTACATGGACGGGCGGCGACTATACGGTTTCTGCGGGCCAGATCGTTGGCGGAACTTCGGACGAAATGGGCTTGCAGGCCGTGGGGTCACTCGGCACGCTGTCCAATAGCGGAACCATTTCCGGTTACGACTATGGCTTCTATAGCGATGCCAATACGATCACCTCGATTGCCAACAGCGGCACCATTGCCAGCGATATATATGGTCTGTTCATCGACAGCGGCGCGATCGGCACGATTACCAACACGGGAACCATTTCCGGTATCTATGGCGTCGTGAACATCGGCACCATTGCCAGGTTCATCAATAGCGGCGTGATTTCCGGCGCCTATGGCTTGCTCAACTATGGCAGGATCGAGACGCTGGTCGACACAGGATTGATCGCCGAGAGCGGGGCGGATATCACGATCGGCAGCGGGAGTGTCACCAGCCCAACGCTTTCCTTGTTGAGCGAAGGCGTCATCGGCACATTGATCGGGACGGGTATTTACAACGAGGTGTCGATCACCGGGATTACCAACAACGGTACGATCGCGGCGGGCACGGGCTTGACCATCCAGGCTTCGCCAGGCACACAGATTCTCTCCGGCATCTATAACGACGCCACGGGCATCATCGGTACGTTGACCAACAACAGCACCGGCGTGATTGGCGGCGCTTCGGCTGGAGCGGGCATTTTCAATCTTGGCACGATCGGCGCGCTGACCAACAGCGGGACGATTTCCGGCACTGCCGAAGGCATCGTGAACCAGGGCACGATCGGCACGTTGATCAACACCGGAAGCATCTCCGGCGGCGCCGAAGGCATTCTGAACGAAGGCAGCATCGGCAAGTTGATCGACGCGGGCTCGATCACCACGGCGGGCGCGAATATCACGATCTCCAGCGGCAGCAGCGTCGCCGCTCCAGAACTTTCGCTGTCCAATAGCGGCGTCATCGGCACGCTGGTCGCAGCCGGCATCTACAACGCGGTGTCGATCACCGGCATTACCAATAGCGGCACGATCGCGGGCGGCACGGGCCTGAGCATCACGAGCGGCGTTTCCAACGCGCTTGTGGCCGGTATTTACAACGACGCGGCCGGCACGATCGGCGCTGTGACCAATAACAGTGACGGTGTGATCGGCAATGCCGCGTCGGAAGTGGGCATCGTCAATTATGGTTCGATTGGCGCGCTGAACAACAACGGCACGATCGCCGGCAGCCTTGCAAGCTACAACGCCGGCACGCTGGGCACATTGAGCAATAGCGGCACGATCGACGGCAGTCAGATCGGCGTGGCGAACACCGGCACGATCGATTCGCTGAGCAATAGCGGAACGATTTCGGGCGGCACAGCCGCTGTGTTCAATTTCTCCGCGATCGGCACGCTGAGCAATACGGGAACCATCTCGGCCACCGGCTACGGCCTATCCAACACCGGTGGCTCGATCGGCACTCTGAGCAACAGCGGCACGATCTCCGGCGGGAACTACGGTGTTTATAACGACGGCGTGATCGGCGCGCTGAACAACAGCGGCACGATTTCCGGTGGCCAGTTTGCGATCGATAACCAGACGACCGGTACGCTCGGTTCGATCCGTAACACGGGTGTGATCGCTGGCAATATCGCCAATCTGTCCAGCAACGCGCTGACGATTTCCGGTGCTGGCGGCACGAGCTTCGGCACGCTCACCGGCTATAACAACACGATCGGCACGATCACCAGCGCCGCCGGCGTGAACTTCAGCAGCGGCAATATCCTGCTGAACGACCATATCCATGTCGGCAGCGGGACGGTGAGCAATACGAGCGCGACGCTCGAAGTCGACAACGCCGTCACGATTACCGGCAACTACACACAGGGCCAGGCCGCGACGCTGCTCGTAGGTGTGTCGAGCGGCACGAGTTACGGCTCGCTGGTCGTCACCGGCAACACGACGATCGCCTCGGGTTCGTCGGTCGAGCTCAAGAGCAGCAACGGTTATGGCTTTGCGGCGGGACAGCGCTACGTCGTGGTCCAGACAACAGGCACGGCCGCGTATAACGCCAGCACCCTGAACTATTCGATCGCGGGTTACAGCGCAGGCGTTACCGGCAGCAGCGTGACGGAGTCGAACGGCAACACCGATCTGGTGGTGACGCTCAACGACACCAATTCCGGCTCCAGTTCCGGTTCGGGCGGCGGCACGTCGAGTAGCGGGTCCTACGCGTCGCGCGCCACGCAATCGAATGCAGTGAACGTGCTGACGGGGCTGCTCGGCTACACCGGGACCAGCAACGCCCAGTTGCTGAATCTCTACGATGCAACGCTTGCCGCGATCGAGAGCGGCGGCAGCGGCGCGGCTAATCGCGTAGGCAACCAGCTTTCGCCGGTGCAGACGACGCATGTGGGTTCCGTTTCGACGCTGGACGCCATGGGCGTGGTCGCCACCCACCTGGATGCATTGCGGGTTGCGCAAGGGCAGGGCGCGACCGGCCTCGCCACCGGTGACAGCCCGTTGAGTTGGACCGCGTGGGGCCAGGCCTTCGGCGGTCATGCCAGTCAGAGCGAACGCGAAAACGTTGCAGGCTATAGCGCGAATTACGGCGGTCTCGTGATGGGCGCCGACCGTGCCTTCGGCGACGCCTGGCGCGTGGGCGGCGCGTTCCATTACTCGCACACCGCGACCAACTATAGCGACGATCAGGCCGGCGACAGCGCGGGCGTCAATGCGTTTGGCCTGATCGGCTACGCGAGCTACCAGGGCGCGCCGTGGTACGTGAATCTTTCGGGTGCGCTCACACAGCAGCACTACGACACGACGCGCGTGGTCAGCATGACCGGCTTCGAAGGGGCGGCCAACGGCAGCTTCAACGGTCAGCAGTACGCGGTTCACGCGGAGCTGGGATGGCCGCTCGCCGTGGCCGGCGCCACACTGACGCCGCTGGCGAGCCTCACGTACAGCCGCCTGAACCAGTCCGGCTACACGGAAACCGGCGGCAACGGCGCGGCGCTCACGGTGGGCAGCACGGGCAGCAATTCGTTGCGCAGCGCGATTGGTGCGAAGCTGGAGAAGGCGTACCAGACGTCCTATGGGACGCTGGTGCCGACGATATGGGCGCAGTGGATCCACGAGTACGACCAGACGCGTCTGACCTCGGCCGCGTACTTCTCCGGTGCCCCGAACGAGACCGGCTTCACCACGACGGGGGCCACGCCGGTGTCGAATCTGGCGGATATTTCGCTCGGTGTGACGCTGGTGCGTGCGAACAACCTGAGCCTGTCGATGCGTTATGACCTGCAGGTGGGGTCGGGCTTTGTGTCGAACACCGGCATACTCAGGCTTGAGCAGAAGTTCTGAGTGAGAGAAGCGTGTCGGTGACGGACTTCGGTGCGCAGTGGTTCGTGGCAACGACGCCAACATACTTTGTTGCGTCGTTGCGTACCGCTATCGACGTCGAACATCTGTCGTACGGGTCCGACTTCGACCACATGGGTGGTTTTCGTCGGACCCATATCACGCGCAACGCCGTGTCGCGTATTGACGAGGCGTACATCCCATCTCTCTTTTGAATGCGAATACGAAAGCACTTTCCGATTCGTATCCCAGCGAGAGCGCAATTGTGGCGACGGAGTCGGCGGATTCCTCAAGACGATTAGCCGCGAGAAGCATGCGCCAGCGGGTCAGGTATTCCATTACCGAGACGCCCACTTTCTCCTTGAAACGAAGGGCAAATGCAGAGCGTGACATACCCGCGTTCTCCGCGAGAGATTGAATGCTCCATCGAAAACCGGGACGTTCGTGCATGGCAGTGATTGCCGTCCTGATCTGTTTGTCAGCTAGTGCAAAAAGCCAGCCCGTTCCATTGCCTGCCTCATGGGCGAGGTGGAGGCGCAGGATCTCAATGAGCAATATCTCGGCGATGTGTTCACTCACCAGAACGCTGCCGGGCTGCGGATTCCGAAGCAGCGACATCATTCGCTCCAGATAGCCTTGCAATGCGATTCGATCGTGATCGTCACGAATATGTACGATTGACGGAAGCACCCCAAGCAAGAAGTCGGCGAACTCTTTCTTGAAAGTAAAGAGCGCACTGAAGACCTGACAACTCCCGCCGCCTTGCCATGAAATGATCCGGCCATTCAGCGGCGCTGCAATCACCGATTCGATACGCTCGGGCGTAATCGAAAGGTCGTTTGTCAGGATGAAAGCGCGACCGTGCGGCAGCGCGACGAAATCGCCCTCGTGGAGCGCAATGGGCTCTCCATCGTCCTCCAGAACGAGCCAGCACGCCCCGGACACCAGCGAGAAGCAACGAAACAATCCATCCGCATGGAAAGCGAACGCCCAGTTTCCGCCTGCATCGAGCCCGCCTGACATCAGACCCTGCGTATTGAGCAGTGACAGCACATCGGACAAAGGGTCGGAACCAGATTTGGACGATCTAGATATTAAATTGGATTTCATGGCATAGATTGTACTAACTCGATCCCGTAGCATCCATTCCATCAGTCAAGAGGAGATTGCGATGCGGATTTTTGTGACGGGCGCGAGCGGTGCTATTGGTTTTGCGGTCGTGAAGGAGCTTCTGGCGTCCGGGTACGAGGTCGTAGGCCTTACGCGATCGGAAGAGTCCGGCGAGAAACTGCGCCGAGCGGGGGCGCAGGTGACGGTGGGGACCATCGAAAATAGGGATCTCCTCCGGCACGCGGCATCCGGGTCGGATGGCGTCATTCATACGGCCTTCTATCACCGCATTTCTCACATGCCATTTACTACGCGCCTTCGTGTTTTTCTCGGCGGGGCGCCAGGCCAGATTGTTCAGCGATTCATGGAGGCCGCAGTCAAAGCGGATCGCCGCGCGATCGAGGTGTTCGGCAACACGTTTATAGGCTCGAACCGGCCATTGGTTGTGCCCTTCGCGTCTCTCGCGTTGCATCAAGGTCAACTGGCTACGGAAGATCAGTCCTATGATCCTCAGTTTTACGCCGCGGCGCGCGCGCGAACGGAAGACACGCTAAAGGCGTTTGCCTCGCGCGGAGTGAGAACGTCGGCGATTCGTTTGCCGCCCACCGTTCACAGCCCGGAGCGGGCAGGTCTCGCTACGACGCTGATGGAAATTGCGCGTAAGAAGAAGGAATCAGCTTATCTGGGCGACGGAAAAAATCATTGGCCGTCTGTTCATCGTGATGACGCTGCTCACTTGTTTTGCCTCGCCCTCGAAAAGGGCGAAGCTGGCGGAACGTATCACGCTGTAGCGGAGGAGGGGATTCCATTTCGTGACATCGCTCGGGTGATTGGCGAGCGTTTGAACGTACCCGTCGTCGGCAAGTCGCCCATACTGGCAACGAAACACTTCGGTTTTCTGGCACCGTTCATCGGTATCGACAATCCTGTCTCAAGCGCTCGAACCCGCGAAATACTCGGGTGGAAGCCCGGTCGCCCTTCGCTGTTTGCTGACTTGAAACAGCGAACGCTTGTCGAATGAACGATGTCGTCTCGACCATGCCTTCCCCGATTGCCGACGAACTGCCTGTCTCTGGTGAGCGGCTGAATGTGACCACCTACCGCGCTGATGATGATTCACGCAGTTTGATCCGCCGGAACCAGCATCATCGCCTTTCCTCCGAGTTTCGGCGCAAGCTTCTGCTGGACCGCGACCACCGACGGAAGCGGGCGCCATGCCACGGTCATGCTATCGACAAGGCCCGCTTCGTTTAGATGCATGTGATCCATGCCGTCAATCACGTGCTCACCGAATCTGATCGTGAACACGGCGACAAAGTCCGCACCGTCGCGCAAGAGAAGCTTCGGCTCGAAGGCGTCCACTGTCGCGAGAAGCTGCGTCAGCACAGCTGCGACGCGCTCCTTCCCCACGAACGGGGCAGGCACGATTGGACTTCTGAGGACGACATTATCTGCCATGTGGACCTTGGTCCCTTCGACGTCGCGATTGCCCATGGCCTGGAGGTAAGCGTCGAGATGTTCAGTGGCGACCATAACAATATTCTCCTGGAAGAACCGATGCGCCGGCACGGCGCGTTGAGTTGCCAAAACACTGGCGCTCTCACTGTTCGATCACTGCACACAGGTGCGCCAAGGACTGGATGAAGCGCGGCCGGCATGGTGCTCGTGCGGGCCGCCTCTCAAATCCATCGTAAAGCCGTTGACCCCTCATCAGTAATCGGGGTAGCGTTCATATGTGTCATGACAAAAATGTCACGAATCCCACGTTGGGGGGAGCTAATGTGGAAAACCTGAGTGCGCTGGGCGGGCTGGAAGTCTTTGTTCACACCGCGCGAACGCGGAGCTTTGCGGCCACAGGGCGGGAACTCGGCATCTCGGCGTCGGCCATCAGCAAAAGCATTTCAAGGCTTGAAGAGCGCGTTGGCGTGCGGCTTTTCCAGCGCAGCACGAGAAGCGTCCGGCTGACGTCGGAAGGCGAGGTCTTCCTGGAACGGTGCAGACGGATTTTCGGGGAGGTTCAGGCGGCCGAAGACGAACTCAGCGCAATGGCCCAACATCCTCGAGGAAGACTAAGGGTGGGGCTGTCACTTTCGGCGGGACTGCCATTTCCGGTACTTTCCGCGTTCATGGAGCAACATCCCGAGATTGAACTCGATCTTGATTTCACTGATCGACTGGTCGATGTCATCGATGAAGGATTTGATGTCGTCATTCGCGGGAGCGCGCTTCGGGATTCACGGCTGGTATCTCGTCCGCTGGGTTCCTGGCGCGCTTGTCTGGTCGCCGCGCCGGAGTATCTGAAACGAAACGGAACCCCCAGGAATCCGGACGACCTTTTGAATCATGCATGTCTGCACTATCGTTGGACGCCCACTGGAAAACTGTACGAATGGCCTCTGCGGCATTCGACATTCACAGCGGCAGGCTCGTCGCTGCCTTTGACGGCGGTGTGCAACAGCCTGGACATGTTGCTTTATATGGCGATGGCAGGACGTGGGATCGCATGCGTGCCCGATTTTTCTGTCAAGAACGCGCTCGCCGATGGCCGCCTGAAAGCCATACTGCAGCCTTACGTGACGGACTCCAACAGTATCCACGTGGTGTGGCCGAGCAGTCGGAAAATGACGCCAAAAGTGCGGGTATTTGTGGACTTTGTGCACGCTCATTTCGGCAAGCACCTGGTCACTAAATCCGAAGAGCCGAAACGACAAAAAAAGGCTCGGCGACCGGCTTGAATACCGAACACGCTGTGACACCTGAACGTCGCTGACGCTGGACACGTCATGGTCCGCGCATGGCCGGCTACGGCGCTGATGCGCTTCGCGTGAATCAAGGCAGCATCGAATCCGCCTTGCGTTCAGGTCATCTGCTTGAACACGGCCAACTTTCAAATCCTCTCTACCGATCAGTAGTTCAACGCATGGCCGAAAGTCGGGTCGAATCTAGGTGTTTACCCCTACAAGACAATTTATTTAATTCTAGATAATCTTTCTAGAAAGAGGGGCCCACTACGAAACAGTTGGACCCCGGACCACCAGCCAGTTTGCCAATCGCGAAGCCAAAGCGCTTGGCGGCAACATCTGTCCGTAATTTATTGGTGCCGTGATCTGGAGTCAGGCAATGTTCTCGAACTCAATTCCTGTCGTTCTAAAAGGCCGATTTACCTGACGCTATCGTTTGAACTGGCGGTTGGGCAATTGTTGGGCGCAGCCCTCGGCTGACTCCTATCCTGATTTGAGAATTTGCCATGCAAGACTCCTTCTATATCGATCCCCAAACCGGGGAAACCTATCCCCTCGATGTACCGCGCTGGTGCTCGGATAAACGCACGCCGTTGCTCATCACGCCGCAACCCGGAATCTCAAGGGATGACATCGAGGGAGATACCCGATCGCTCTGGCGATACCGGGCGTCTTTGCCTCTCGATATCACAGCGCCTATCTCTCTCGGTGAGGGATGTACGCCGCTCGTGCAGAGAGAATGGAGTGATTTCCGGCCGTATTTCAAGCTTGAGTGGTTCAGTCCGACGGGCAGCTTCAAGGACCGTGGCACCACCGTCATGCTTTCATACCTACGTCAAGCGGGCGTCAATGCAGTCCTGGAGGATAGCTCTGGCAATGGCGGCGCATCCGTAGCAGGCTTTGGCGCGGCGGGGGGTATGCGCGTCAAAATCCTCGCGCCTGCTTATACGTCGCCGGCGAAAATTGCTCAGGTCCGAGCCTATGGCGCTGAAGTGCAATTGGTGGAAGGTCCGCGTGAAGAGTCTCAGGCTGAAGCGATGCGGCAGTCCGAGAAGATCTTTTATACGAGCCACAATTGGCAGCCGTTCTTTCTGCAAGGCACCAAGTCAATCGCTTACGAACTCTGGGAAGATTTCGGCTTCCATGCGCCCGACAACATCATCATGCCCGTCGGCGCCGGCAGTAATCTGATGGGCTGCCACATCGGCTTCAAAGAGCTACTTGCTGCCGGTCAGATCGATAAACTCCCGCGCCTTTTTGGCGCTCAACCGCTGAATTGTTCCCCGATCGACGCTTCATTCCGGGCAGGCGTCGACACGCCTGTCGAGCGTGAGATATTCGACTCGATCTCCGAGGGAACCATGATCAAGCGTCCTGTGCGTCTGCGCGAAAATCTCGCGGCATTGAGGGAAAGCGGCGGAGAAACGGTTGCTGTACGGGAAGAGGAAATCATTGCGGCCTTGAGGCAAATGGCAGAGAAAGGAATGTTCTGCGAGCCGACCTCTGCCACTGCGGCCGCCGCGCTCGAACGCCTGATCCGCCATAAGGTCATCAAGGCGAAAGAGAAAACCGTCGTTCTTGTTAGCGGGACGGGCGCCAAAACAGCGCCATTGATTGCGGACCTCCTGGCTAAAGCATAATAGACCCAAGAAACTCCCTGTTTCTGGGGTCTGCCGGATTCTTGTTCCGTTGTTGTTCGTGACGAACAGTACGGATGGATCTCATTTGTATCACTCTTTCCTCGCAACTCGACTGTTGGGAAAGATTCGAGTGAACCTACCGTTTGAGTGCTGACAAATGGCTAAAAAAGCCCATCCTGAGCATGGAATATTGCTCGAACAAGTGAAGCAAATTGCAAAAGGCTTGAGTGACACCTTTGCGCCATTCTGCGAAGTTGTTGTTCACGACTTGACCGATCCTCAGCATGCCATTCTTGAGATCCACAACAATTTATCTGGCCGTAAGGTCGGTGACCCGGCAACCGAACTAGGTCTTGCACGTATCGCGGATCCTGCGTATCCGCAGATTCTCTCGAACTATGCGAATCACTTTTCCGACGGTCGACAGGCTAAAAGCACCTCTATCGGCATCAAGGATTCGAACGGCAAGTACGTCGCTGCGTTATGCATGAATGTGGATTTGACATTGTTCCGCTCATTGCAGAGTGCAATGGGGCAGTTCATCAATGTTGATGCATCGGCCGAGAGAGAGTCACTGAATCCGGTCGGCGCCGACGCGCTTCGACTTCATATCGACCAGTTCGCAGCCAAACTAGCCACGACGCCACGTCTTCTTAAACCGGAAGAAAGACGATCTTTGCTTCGCGAGCTAAAAGAATTGGGTTTCATGGATGTCAGGCGTGCAATGGATATCGTTGCACGCGAGCTCGGTGTTTCAAGAGCAACGGTCTATACCGATGCGAAGTAGTGCGATTGAGCTTGCCCGCGTTTTCGGTTGATGGGCTGCTCTGAAGAATAATCACAGACGAAGGTATTGCCACTGTCGATACCTTCGATAGGAGACTCTGCAGGCATGTTTCACCAGCATCCCAATCCGACAAGAGGCTCAAGCATATGCAGTTTCAACTCAACCCCACCAATGCCGCGTTGATTCTTGCCGGCATCGCACTGACCTGCAGTCAAGCGGCTCTCGCCGACGTGATCGTGAAGATCGGCAGTGCCGCGCCGCTGACCGGCAACGTTGCCCACATGGGCCAGGATGCGGCCGATGGCGTGAAGCTCGCCGTCCAGCAAATCAACAAGGCCGGCAATCTGGTCATCGGCGGCCAGAAGGTCGTCCTCGAAGTGGATTCGGAGGATGACCAGGCCGATCCCAAGACCGGTACGGATGTCGCGCAGAAGCTGGTCGACGACGGTGTCGTAGCCGTGATCGGCCACCTGAACTCCGGCGTGTCCATCCCCGCTTCGAAAATCTACCGTGATAACGGCGTGACCCAGATCACCCAGGGTTCGACCAACCCGCAGTTCACGCTGCAAGGCTACAAGACGGCCTTCCGCGTGATCGGCACCGACGCGCAGCAGGGCCCGGCCCTGGCCAAGTATGCCAAGAGCCAGAAGTTCAAGACGGTTGCCATCGTCGACGATTCGACGGCATACGGCGCGGGGCTCGCCGACGAGTTCGAGAAGACCGCCAAGGCCGAAGGCATCCAGGTGCTGTCGCGCGACGCCACCAACGACAAGGCCACGGATTTCAAGGCCATCCTGACCAAGATTAAGGCCGAACGCCCAGACGCCATCATGTATGGCGGCGAAGACGCCACCGGCGGTCCCTTCGCCAAGCAGGCCATGCAGCTGGCGGTTCGCAGCAAGATTCTGGCGGGCGACGGCGTCTGCACAACCGACGTGGCCAGGCTGGCTGGCAACGCCGCCGACAATCTGGTCTGCTCGGTCGCGGGCGGCGATCTGTCCGCGATGGCCGGCAGCGCCGCGTTCGGCAAGGAATTGAAGGCCGCGTATGGCCACGATCCGGTGGTCTACTCGCCCGTTGCGTACAGTGCCGTCTACGTGATCGTCGATGCCATGAAGCGCTCAAACTCGATCACGCGCGCGGGTATCCTGTCTGCCATGCCCTCGACCAATCTCAACACCCTGATTGGCAATATTCAGTTCGACGAGCACGGCGACCTGAAACACAGCACCATCTCGCTCTACAAGCACGTCGGCGGCAAGCGGACTCTGCTCGACGTCGAGAAGATGTAATCGAAGCAGGGCGGACGCGAGAGTTTCCAGGCCTCCGCCCCGAACCATACGGACTCCTTAAGTGCGCTCAGCATGAGGGCACTTAAGGACACTATCTCGACTTGTATTGGGAACTGGCGCGCCGATCAGCGCCCAGCCTTTTCGCTACGCATTGCGCGACCAAGTTCGGCTATCAGCCTGATCCGTGCCTTTGATGCATTCAGACCGTCATAACCTGCCGTGGTCAGGCCGAGGTTGTGCGCGTGATCATAGGCATATTTGGTTACCGCTGGATTGACCCGGAAACCCTGGGCGCAGCGTGTCGATAGCACGACAGGGACGTGCCGTGCGGCTTCGCTCAGAAGTTTCTCAGACTCCGCGGAGAATCCGCCTGCGCCTTTGCCTGCCACGACGATACCGTCGAGTTTGGACACATCCGGGAAGCCCACGAGCGATCCGAAGGTTTCCATGACGATCGCAACGCGTGCGCCGAGATCGGATACATCGAGTTCCGCGTAATTCTCATCAACGATTCCCGACCCCGCGAGCGTAACGATATCGGCGTCGATGGAGCCGCGGATCGCGGTTTCCGGTCCGAAGGGTTGAATGGCCTGCGGCCAGATCTTGACGATCGAGGTCGGATCGAAAATCCGTCCCGCGAAGGCAACGAGGGCGCTCGCGCCCGGCGGCATGGCTCGTGCGAGATTGGCAGAATCGGCCAGATTGCGTGGACCATCGGCATTGGCATTACCGCCGGGGATTGCAGCGCCAGTCAAAACGACAGGCCGGTCACGATCGAAAAGCAGAGCGGCCGCGTAGGCGACATCTTCCATTGCGTCCGTGCCGCAGCACATGACGAAAGCTTCGCTCTCCCGGTCCTGCCGCATGACATCACGAGCGCGGCAAATCGAGGCGAAGGTCAGATCGCAGCTATCGACAGGATCGATGTCATGTCCGATCCATCCTGTCTGGCCGCTCAATGCGATCAGATCGCGTGCCAATAGACGCTTGATCGTGCCATCAGGTTGATAGTTTTCCGTGATGGTGCCGCCACAGTTCAGGAGTCCGATCTTCATGGGGATGGGCCTTCAGGCAAGAGTTTCGAGATTTTTTCGCGGGAATGACGACAAAGGGGCAGCCTGTAATGAGGTGATCCTCACCACGGCCATGCGATGGGCGTGCCGTGTCCGTCGGCGAGTGCGCGCTGATAAAGCATTCGGGCGACAGTGAGATCCTGCAATGCCAGTCCCGTCATATCGAACAGGGTGATGTCGTCCGGTTGGCGTGATACTTCAATTTCGCCAGCCAGGATGCGGCCGATTTCGATTTCGTCTTGCTTGTCGCCCCACTGACCCTCGCCAATCTGGCGACTTTGCGTTTTATCGTCTACGAAGATCCGCGCTTTTTGCAGGATGCCTTCGGGCAATTCGCGCTTGCCTTTCGTGTCGGTGCCGACCGCATTGATGTGCGTACCCGGCCTCACGGCATCAGCCGAAAACAGCGGCCCGCTGCCCGGCGTCGCCGTGATGACGATATCGCTTTCGGATACGGCTTCGTTTGGATCGATGCTGTGTTTGAGCGCACATCGCCCAGCGAACGCTGCTTCGAAATCGGTATCCGGTTTGCCGCGAGACGTGACGTATCTGACTATTTCGATTTCCCGGAACACGTCCAGCGCCAGATCTAACTGGACGCGGGCCTGGACGCCGCTTCCGAACACGCATAGGCGTTTGCTGTCGGGGCGCGCAAGTGTTTGAAGTCCCAGCTTTCCGGCCGCTCCGGTGCGAGCGGTGGTGATGGCGTTGCCGTCGACGATGCATAGGGGTCTTCCGGTCGCTGGGTCGAAAAGCATCACGGTTGCTTGATGCGGTTCGCCACCGACGGACCGGTTGGCATGCCAGAAGCCGGCAGCCTTGAAGCCAAGCAGAGCCTCGTCTTGCACATCGCCTGACTTGATGCCGAAGGTACCGCCGGTGTCGAGGCGCTCACGCACTACAGGGAAAACACGGCCTTTGCCGCTGCTATGCAGAACAAAGGCTTCCCGCACGGCTTCAAGCACCTCATCCGGTTTCAGCAGCGGTTGAACCTGCGGGCCGGAAAGGGTCAGAAGTGTGGCGTCGCTTGGTTTTTGAGTGGGGGCTGCATGGCGGGCGGCAGTGAAGCCAGTGGGCAACATTTCGGCACCTGTGGAGCGAGTGGGAGGGTGAAAAATTTGCTTGTCAAATTATCTGAAATTGGATGATATGTCTAGGAAAAAACTGATTGAGGACGCGCGGTGGCCGTCTTTGACATAAGGGCGCTTCAGGAAACGGCACGCCAAGCACGTTTGCGGCTGGACATAGTGGAGACGATCGGGTCAATCATGTCGCGACAATGCGGGGCGTCCGGTCTATTCCGGCGGTACGGGCGGGATGGGACCGGAGACGCCTACGGTGCTGCGTTCACTTCGTGGGGAGGACGTAAGCGTCGTCGAGGCGGCACGGGGTGTACCGCGAGTGATGGATATTGAAGAGTTTGAGGTGATCGTCGAGCAGGAGACGCGCGAGATCAACGTGACGGGAAGGGCATTCGGCACGTCTGTCGCGAGACCATCATCGCGTCCGGCGGCTTTACTGGCGAAAGTGCCTAAAAGCTCATAGCGGATGCATATGCGAATCATGCGCAAGATGCGGAGAGGACTCGGTAAAGCGGAGTGTTATTCGAGGATGCGCCGCGCCTCCGAAAATAGCTGCGATGGAACGACTGGCTGATCTGGCGTGTGGAGCGGCCCTTTGAACGTGCGATTTTGAGTGCCACCGAACGACTGCTTGTGGCTGACTACGCCCGGATCCAGCTTGCCGAGGCTGTCCGAACCGGACGCTCGCAAGGCCGAACCAGCGTTCGGAGACACGGCGTGCTACTTCAGGCTATACCTGAACAGAACAAAGTCGAGTCGCGACGGAATCGGGCGCAGTTGCTGCACCGCCGGACACGCTGCCCACGGTCTTGCCGTCATCGCGCAGGACTTCATCGCGCCGACAGGGCGAGGCGAGGAGCCTCATGTCCTGACGACGGTGGCCAGTACGACGCGATGGCCGTTCGAGCGCCAGTCGCGCGCCGCGCGAAAAGCCATGAGATCGATGGCGTCCATGCCTAAAGACCTCCGCCGATAGATACGCGCATGGACACCGTGCCGAAGCCACGGTCGCCGACGTTGCGCGGCGGCAGGCCGCGCTCGCCAGTCCGAACGATCATGCACCCACCTTACTTCGCCGCGCGCGCCGCCGAGACCTGCGCGGCGGTCACGGTACCCTGCTTCGATCCGAAGTGGCTCAGCACGAAATTGGCGACCGCTGCGATATCCGAATCCGAGTACGCTTCGCTGAATCCCGGCATCTGTTGCGTACGCCCGCCGACGGTGAGACTCGTGCCGTGCAGCAACACCTGAACGAGCGCCGCGCCCGACGGATCGTTGACGGCATGGCTTCCGATCAGCGACGCGTAATCGGTCTGTCGTCCGGCGCCATTCCATTGGTGACAGCCTGCACAGTCGCCTGCGAAAAGGTGTTCTCCACGCGACATCGCGCCAGTCGTTGCTACCGTGCCTGGAAGGACCGGATTCGATGCGCGCGCCGCTGACGGCTGGAGGTCGACTGTCGAGCGCATGCTGGCGTCACCTTCGGCGGGCGTGATGCTGCGTAAGTACAATACCAACGCGTTGATGTCGTCCGGTGTCAGATATTGCAGACTGTGTTCGACAACGTCGGCCATCGGTCCCGATGCCGAACTACGACCGGGCGCATGGCCCAGAGACAGGTATTGCGCGACCTGCTCGTCAGTCCACGATCCAATGCCGTAGCTCTTGTCGGCGGTCGTGTTATAGGCCTTCCAGCCTTCGATTTCCGCGCCCGAGAGATAGTCGCGGGACTTCATCGCAAAGCCGGCATTGCGCGGCGTGTGACATTCGCCGCAATGTCCCAGCGCGGTTGCGAGATAGGCGCCGCGATTCCATTCGACGCTCTTTGACGCGTCGGGCATGAAGCGCTGCTCGTGGAAAAAGGCCAGATTCCAGAACACCATGCCCCAGCGCTGGTTAAATGGAAAGGATAGCGAATTATCGGGCGGAGCCTCGTGGACGGGCGCTAGCGTCATCAGATAGCGTTTGATCGCCAGCACATCGTCGCGGCTCATCTTCGCGTAGGAGGTGTACGGCATCGCCGGGTACAGACGCCCGTGCGAACCGACGCCTTTGCGCACCGCGTCCACGAAGTCGTCGTCGCTCCAACGCCCGATGCCGAAGTCGGGATCGGACGTCAGGTTGGTGGAATAGACCGTGCCGAAGGGAAGACGGAACGCGCGGCCGCCCGCATAAGGCGTATGCCCTTGCGCGGTGTGGCAGGCGACGCAATCGGCGGCTTTCGCGAGGTATTCGCCGTGCGCGATGGACGCGGCCAGATTCGCCGGCGCGCCGGCCACAGGCGGTTGCGGTTCCGGCCCGACAGGGGTGAGCAGGGCGCGGCCGCCGAAGACGGCGGCGGCCGCGGCGATGACCAATAGGGCCAGGCCAGCAAGGCGGGAGACTTTCACGTTGGATGAACTCGAAGCAGCAAGGGATATCAGGCAGGGCGCAGCGTGTCGCCCAGCGGCAATGACCGGACCGTGGCACCGGTCGCGGCGGCGAGCGCATTGACCACGGCGGGCGCGATCGGCGGTACGCCTGGCTCTCCGATTCCGGTTGGCGCTTCATTCGACGGCACGATATGCACTTCTACAACTGGCATGCCGCTCATGCGCAGCACCGGGTAATCGTTGAAATTGCCCTGCCTGATGTGCCCGTTTTCGACCGTGATGGCGGCGCGGAGAAACGTGAGGCCGAAGCCGATGCCGCCTTCCACCTGCGCCGCCACGATATCGGGGTTGATCACCGTCCCGCAGTCCACCGCGCACACAACGCGATCGACCGTGAACGAGCCGTCCGACGCCACTGTGACTTCCGCGACCTGTGCCACATAGGTGCCAAAGGCGAATTGCAGCGCGATGCCGCGGCCGCGCCGCGTACCGCTTGCGCCTGCCGCGAGCGGGCTCGACCAGTTTGCCTTCTGGGCGGCGAGATCGAGCGCGCCGCGATGTCTCGGTTTGTCGGCGAGCAGCGCACGGCGAAACGCATAGGGATCCTTACCGCCTGCGCGTGCGGCTTCATCCATGAGGGTCTCGCCGACAAAAGCGGCATGCGTATGTCCCACCGATCGCATCCATTGCGTCTGGACGGGCAATTTCGCTATGTGCTGCGTGACCTTGAAGTTCTTGATCGCGTAGGGACTGTCTGCCGAGCCCTCGACCAGGACTTCGTCGACGCCATCTGCACCCGGCGGAAAGAAGCTCTGTCCGACGATGTCCTGATTCCACGAGACAAGATCGCCCGCTTTGTCGATCGCGAGGCGCACCCGGTGGACCGTGGCCGGCCGATAGTAGCCGCCGCGCATGTCCTCTTCGCGCATCCAGACCAGCTTCACCGGCGACGTGACGCCTTGCGCACGCGCCGCGCGCGCGATACGCACGGCCTCGCGGACATAATCGCTATGCGGATTCGCGCGACGCCCGAAACTGCCGCCTGCGTAGAGTTGGTTGATCGTCACCTGTTCGGGCTTGAAGCCGAGTTCTTTCGCAGCGGACGCCTGATCCATCGTGTGCCACTGTTCGCCATTCCAGATCTCGCAGCGGTCCGCATGGAGATGAACGAGGCAGTTCATCGGTTCCATGGCCGCATGCGCGAGATACGGCTGCTCGATGATCGCGTCGATGAACTTGCCGCCCGACGGCGCTTCGCTCAAGACCTTGCCCCGGTTCGCAGCCGATACGCCGGGTTGATCGGTGAGCGCGCGGTATTGCGCGTAGATCGCGTGCGTATCCATGGCGAAGGCATGGCTGTTGTCCCACGTGATCTTGAGGGCGTCGCGACCCTGTCGAGCGACCCAGGTGTTGCGTGCGAGCACGGCGACGCCGCCCTGGACTTCCGCATCGCCGGCAACGGTGACCACGGCGACGACGCCCGCGATTGCCCTGGCGGCGCTCGCATCGACATGAGCGACCTTTGCGCCGATGCGAGGCGGATGCGCGATGACTGCCACCAGCATGTCGGGGAGCTTGATGTCCTGCGTATAGATGGCCGAGCCATCCACCTTCGAAGGAATGTCGACACGCTGCGTTTTCGCGCGCCCGATTAGCTGAAACGCTTGCGGATGCTTGACGGTGACGTTCGTCGGCACGGGCTCGCGCGCGGCATCGGCGACGAACAGGCCGTAGCCGCCACGGCGGCCTGAAGCGGCATGGATAATCACGCCCGCCTCGACGTGCAGCGACGAGGGCGCGACTTTCCATTGCTTCGCCGCTGCGGCGACCAGCATCATTCGCGCGGCGGCAGCGGCCTGACGCATTTGCTTCCACGCGCCGGCCATGGCGGTGCTGCCGCCCGTGCCTTGCACCGTCCAGCCCATCTGCGCGAACATGGGGTTCGCGTAACGCTTCACGTCGGCGGGGGCCGCGACGACCTTGACCGCGGCAAGCGGCACGTCGAGTTCCTCGGCGGCGAGCGTTGCGAGACCGGTGAACGTGCCTTGGCCCATCTCCAGATAGGACGAGACCACCGTCACCGTGCCGTCCGCTTCCACGCGAATGAACGCGTTGGGCTCGAACGTCAGCCTGGCCGGGTCCAGCGACGCGGCGAGCGCGATGCCGCCAGGGAAACCGACAGCGCCGACGGCGAGCGTGAGCGCCGCAGCGCTGCCCAGGAACTGGCGCCTGCTGAGCACGATGGCTTCGCTGCGCTGACCCGACGCGCGCGAAGCCATGGGATGAGGGAGCGGCTTACGCATGTTTGAGGGTCTCCGCTGCGACGTGGATGGCCTCGCGAATCCGGTTATACGTCGCGCAGCGGCAGATGTTGCCGCTCATCGCCGCGTCGATATCGGCGTCGGTCGGGTTCGCTTTCGTGCTGAGCAGGGCGACGGCCGACATCACCTGGCCGGACTGGCAGTATCCGCACTGCGGCACCTGTCCGTCGACCCAGGCGGTTTGCACGGCGGCGCCGATCTTCTGATCGTGCATCGCTTCGATCGTCGTGACGCGACGGCCCTGAAGGGAACCGATGGGCGTCACGCAGGCGCGCGCGGGCTGTCCGTCGAGATGTACGGTGCACGCGCCGCATAGCGCCATGCCGCAACCGAACTTCGTTCCCGTCAGGCCGAGTTCGTCCCGCAGATACCAGAGCAACGGCATTTCTGCATCACCGGAGAATGCATGCGATTCTCCGTTCACGATAATGTTCATCTATCTAGACCTCTTTAAAGATGCGAATGCGGGCCGTCGGATAACCGGCGGAGCGGCGAAGAGTGAAGGGCGGATGCCTGTGCAGGCGCGGTATTTTGCTAACGCCAGCAGACTTGAGCCGGGCTTTGGGTTGACTGCGGTTGTTGCGCGAGCGGGCGGCCATGATGGCACCGGATACGCATTCGCTGGACTTTATAAGGCGCGAAGCGAAGTGTCATGCCTAAAAGTATTAGTTTTATGCTCAAAGATCGGAATCTTTTCTCATCGTGTTGAGGCGTCGGATCGGTCACGCTGATGCACGCAAGCGAGTGGTGCAATCAGCGAATTGATGGCGAGAGAAAAGAACGTTCAACTCGCTCGGCGCAGCGGCGGCGTCTCGAGGGATTCGCCCTTTACGAGCGTCAGCGCGCTCGCTGCGCTAGCGAGCCCCATCAACGCGATCACGCAGCCCATGGGCCACGGCGTGCCGTCGGCCAGCACGCCCACGAGCGCGGAGCCTGCGATGCCGGTGCCGTACTGGATCGCGCCAATCAGTGCTGAGACGGCGCCCGCGCGCTCGGGCGCGCAACCCAGTGCGCCCGCGATGGAGTTCGCGACGATGAAGCCGGTCGCCGAGACGAAGAGAAAGAGCGGCAAGAACAGGCCCATGAGGCCGCCCCAATCCGTGCGAGCATCGAATGCGAGCAGCAATCCGGCGATGGCGGCGCCCACCGTTCCACTCCGCATCAGGCGATCGCTGCCGAAGAGTGCGACGAAGCGCGCGTTGAGCAGATTCGTGAGCATGATGCCGACAATGCCCGCGGCGAACAGCACGCCATACCACTGCGGCGACAGATGATGGTAAGTGATGTACGCGAATGGCGTGCCGGCGATATACGCATACAGGGCGCCGTAGAAAAATCCGCCGGCGCCCGCATAGCCGAGCACCCGTCGGATACGCAGCAAGCGGCCATAGTTGCCCAGCGCACGGGCGAGTGGCTCGTGATTGCGCCGCGCAAGCGGCAGCGTTTCAGGCAGTGCAGCGAGCGCCAGGAGCGTGGCGAGCCCCACGCCCACCAAGGTCCAGAAGATGGCGCGCCACGACGCGAAGTGGAGGATCATGCCGCCCACGCTGGGGCCGATCAGCGGCGCTACGGCCATGACCGTCATGAGCGTCGACATCATCTGCGCGGCGCGATGTCCGGTGTAGAGATCGCGGACCATTGCGCGTGCGAGCACCACACTCGCGCAGGCGCCGATTGCCTGCACGATGCGCCAGCCGATCATGGCGGCAGGGGTCTGCGAAATCGCGCAGCCAGCGGAGCCAATGACGAACAACACAAGACCGATGGCGACGGGCGCGCGTCGGCCGTAGCGGTCAGCAATCGGGCCCCACAACAGCTGTCCGAGGCTGAAGCCCACCAGATAGCCCGAAATGGTGTACTCCATCATGCCGGCACTGGCATGGAGCGCCAGGCTCATCGCGGGCAGGGCGGGCAGGTAAAGGTCCGTCGAAATAGACGCAAAAGCCATCAGCATGCTCAGGATGGCAAGTATGCGAACGTTGTGGCCGCGCGCCACATCGAACGTGGCGCGGGGCGGTGTGGAATCAGGCATGAGAGGACGTTCAGGTGTCGCTCACGCCGAGGCTGCAATGGACGTGCAGGGCGGGCGTGGCGACGAGTTTGACGATGAGATTCGACAGGCTGTCGAGCGCAATGTCGTGTGCCCGACGAACGGTTCGCCCTTTTGCGTGACCGTGCGCACACGCGATCGATCGAGAGGATCGAGGCGCGCGGCACGCCGCAGATAAAGCGTTATTTCGACGTCGGGCGCTGCCAGCATGAACGGGAGCGTATGGCGGGCGAGTTGCTCATTTGCGCCGGGCACCCGTCGCCTGGTCATTGCGATTGCGTTCCATTGAGCGCGGGCTAAACCAGATGAATCGAGCGTCAGTTTATGGTCGCCGACTTTATTCAACAATGGGTCTGCGGTTGCATGACGATGTGAGAAAAATTCATGAATGCTCCGAGCCGGATTATCTGAACTCAGTGGTTGTCTGACGATTGCCGGGCACCGCAGCTTCAGTGCAGCGCGCGTGCAGGGACTGTCTCCGTCTGCGCTGCTTCATACCATGGGCGGGTGAGCGGTCGCTGCGATCAACGTCGCCTCGCCGTTCAGCGCCTGGACGTCGTCAGCCTTCGATATGCCCAAACGCATCAACGCGCCATTCCGCTAACCCATCGTCCCAGACCTGTGAGACCAAGGTCTCATTGACCCGCCCGAAGTTCAGCTGTCTTATTGCTTGGGGAGGGTTCGCGCCCGGAATCTGGTCTGCGCAATCGGGAACTGCACGCTCCGGCTGATTCACGATGTTTGTTTTCGTTTTGCTGATATTCCTGTCGACGCCCAAACCATCCGGGCAGCGAACCACGCAAGCAACGGACGGTTCTGCGACCGCCAGGAAAGTGTCCTGGTCCGCGCCAACAAACCGCCGGAAGGAGTGGCCATGAACAATTGGAAAGCCCGAGGGATGAGAGCCTTATTCTTATGGCTGGTTTTGCTGGCGACAATTTCGGCGTGTGCCGATCATGGCGCGACGGCGGTCCCGCCATCTGGCTCCGCGCCATTGAGCACCGCACCAGCAGCGTCCCCCTCATCGGCGCCCGCTGCATCGGCCGCCGAGTCATTGGGCCCCGCGCCATTCAAGCCGGAGGAACTCGATGCGCTCGTCGCGCCAATTGCGCTCTACCCGGACTCCTTGCTGGCGCAGGTATTGATGGCGTCGACCTATCCGCTGGAGATCGTGCACGCCGCGCGTTGGGTGAAAGCGAATCCGAATGTGAAGGGCGACGATGCCGTGAAGGCGGTCCAGAACGAGCCGTGGGATACGAGTGTGAAATCGATGGTGGCGTTCCCGCAGATTCTTGAGCCGATGAACGACAAGATCGACTGGACCCAGAAGCTCGGCGACGCCTTTCTTGCTCAGCAAAAAGACGTCTTCGATGCCGTGCAGCGCTTGCGGGCGCGGGCGCAGCAGTCGGGCAACCTCAAATCGAACGAGCAGCAAAACGTGATCGTCGAGCAGGCACCCGCTGGCGGCGGGCAGACCATCGTGAAGATCGAGCCCGCCAATCCGCAGGTGATCTATGTGCCCGCCTACGATCCGACCGTCGTGTACGGAGGGTGGGGTTATCCGGCCTATCCGCCGTACTACTGGCCACCGTACCCGGCCTACTATCCCGGCTACTATCCGGGCGCGGGCCTCGCCTTCGGCATCGGCCTTGTTGCTGCCGGTGCGATCTTCGCGGACTGCAACTCGTGTTGGGGCGGAGACGACATCAACATCAACTCCGACCGGGCGCGGAACGTCGACCGCAACTTCGACAGTTCGAAACTCAAGAACGGCGAGCGGGGCGGCCGCTGGCAACACGATGCGAGCCATCGTCAGGGCGTCGCCTACCGCGATAACGCCACGCGCGACAAGTTCGCCGGGTCGCCCGGAGCCGACCGGCGCTCCCAGTATCGCGGACGCGGTGCTGAAGCGGGCAACCGCATGGCCGGAGGCGACCGGGCAGGAGCGGGCAATCGCGGCGCGGTGGCGGACCGCTCAGCGGGTGCAAACCGGGGCGGCGTGGCCGATCGCAGTGCCCCGGGCAATCGCGCCGGTTCCGGCGGTGGAATTGGCGGCGGGAGCGATGGCGCGTTTTCAGGCGTCGGCGGCAGCGGCGGCGCTTCGCAGCGCAACTTCGACAGAGGCAGCCGGAGCACGCAGGGCTCGGGCTTCAACCGACCATCGGGCGGTATGCGCGGCGGCGGACGCGGTGGCAGACGCTAGGGAGCGAACCATGAACGGTCATCCACGCGGTATGCGCAAGTTCCTGAAGCTGACGTTCGCGAGCCTCGCGGCGGGCGTTGTGCTGTCCATCGCGGTGCCGCCGTCGGCGCGCGCCCAGGAGAACTTCAGTTCGCCGGAGGCAGCGATGAATGCCTTTGGCGACGCGGTCGTCAAGGACCGGGAGGACGCGTTGCGCAAGATCTTCGGCAGTGACTTTCGGGAGTTGATCCCGCCCATCGGCGCGCCCGTGCGGGACACCTTCATTGCCGAGTGGGCCAAGTCCCACACCATCCAGCAGGCGGAAGACGGACACGCCAATATCGTCGTGGGCGACAACGGCTGGACGTTCCCGGTTCCGCTCGTCAAGAACGATCGGGGATGGCATTTCGATACGCGGACCGGCGCGCAGGATATGCGCTTGCGGCGCATCGGCCGCGACGAACTGGCCGTCATCCAGACGATGCTCGCAGTCTTCGATGCGCAGCGCGAATACGCTCAGACCAATCACGACGGCGTGGGGGTGTTCGCCTACGCGTCGAAGATGGTGAGCTCGCCTGGCAAGCACGACGGCCTGTACTGGCCGACTGGGGCCGATGACACCCCCAGTCCACTCGGCGCAGCCTTCATCGATGCGAGTTCGCGCAACGCGCAAAACGCCGGCTATTACGGCTACCACTTCAAGTTGCTCGAATCGCAGGGCCCCAACGCGCCCGGCGGCGCGTATGACTACGTCGTGAATGGCAAGCTGTTTGGCGGCTTCGCTGTGATCGCCTGGCCGGTGAAGTACGGCGAAACGGGCATCAAGACGTTCATGGTGAGCCATTCCGGTCAGGTTTATGAGCGCGACCTCGGGCCCGAGAGTGCAACGAAGGCGCGGGCCATGAAATCGTTCGATCCGGGGCCGGGGTGGAGCAAGGTTCCCGATCGCGATAGCAATAGCGATGACAATAGCGAGTGAGGCGTTCTACGGCGCGCGAATGGTCGGCACGGAGAACATGCCAGAAAACACCTGGCATTGCTGATGGTCGGTGGCCGGGTGCCGCGCGCGACGCATTTTCGTTGCCTATTCAGGCGCACACGCTACGCTTCGCGCATCGTCCGAGGAGAACCATGATGAGCTTATTGCGAGATGGCCGTGGATTGCGCGCTTCGTATGGTGCCGGGTATGGCGCCGTCGCGAGACGGCTCATGCTTGCAGGCGTGTGCGCCGGCCTGCTTTCTCTGGCGGGATGTCCCTACTACTACGCGCCGCCGCCCGGCACCGTGGTCATGCAGCCCGCCAGTTTCGACCGGTCCTTTTCCGCGGCCGCAGGCGCGATGCGCGACGAGGGCCTGACGATGACCGTTCAGGACCCTGGCACCGGCGCGATAGCCGGCACCATCGACGGGAGCACCGTCACTGCGAACGTGCGTCAGCAAGGCGATGGCAGCGTGATCGTGCAGTTCAATTCCGCCGATGCACGAGATCCATCGCTGCTCGGGCGGATTTCGCGCAGCTACGACCGGCGCATGGGGCGCTAGGCGTTTTTCGAACACACGCCATTGAATCGATGCCACGATTCAGGCAGCGCCGAAGCGACAATCTTTTATATATAACGACAAAAAATCGCCCGAAATGGGTGCGCTGTTGTGTTCTGACTTCGACTATGGTTATCCACGGAGTAGATAACCATGTCGTGTAGGTCATGCAGCCGGTCAACACGTGAGTAGCGATGCACCCAGATGTCTCCCGGCCCGTTCAAATCAAAAGCTTTATTGGACGGCGGTTGTCACTGGCGTCCCGGTGTATTTGAGTTGCTCGATTTCGTGAGGTGCCGTTTCCGGGTCATCCAGCGTCGGCGTGATATGCCCGACCAGAATGCCCATGCTGATAGAAGTCCGCACGTATTTCGTGTCGCCCGCGTGCAGGGTGAACGTCACCTCTTTCTTCGTCTCGGTCGTCGTTGACACCGTGTAATCGCCGGGAACCTCGTCTACATAAAAGAATCCACCCGGTACGGATCGCCCGACGACCTTGTCGTTAAGCTTGACTTCCGGCTGGATCATGGCGCCGCCGAAACCGTCAGCGCGGAAGAAGTAGATTCGGCCGTGATCGGCGGTGAGCGTCGGAATCGACGAGGCCACTTCTTTGTACTGCGGTCCCGATGCACAGCCAGCTGCAAGCATCGTGACGCCGACTGCGAGCGACAGAGTGCGATAGAACGTCTTCATTTCATTATCCCCGGTAGGTTTTGAATTGTTTGAAACGCGGCGATGCCAGGTTGAACAACGTGTTTCGTTCGACGTAGGCATGGTTGATTTACGGCATATGTTTGCAATTCTTTATTGTTCTTTTAAGTCGCCATGGAATGACAGAAATTCGAAACAAGGTAGTCATTCAAATTCATTACAAATTGCAATCTTATGCATTTCAATAATGCATATTGCATTAAGTGAATGCATTCACAATTCCAGGCTTGCCTGGATTCCTCGTCGATACAAAGCAAATGTGGACGATGCAACCATCGTACGGGAAGACGGCGGTGCCAAACAATCGGAACAATCCGAACAAACGAGGTCGGGCAGCGAGTCAATATTCGCCAGAAGTGAAGTATCACGTTGCGCCTTCGTGCGCGCCCCGCGCATCTCGGTGCGCGTCTGTATCTCGGTCCGCTGAAGCTGACATTGCGCCTCGACGTTTCTGCACTCGCGGCGACGGGCGGACGCGAAGCCGAGGTGGAATGGCCTGAGGCCTTTGGTCTTTCAGCCCGCAAGTATTCCACCGGCCGGTTTCGGCACGGCGTTCAACAACATGAACACGCAGCTGCATGACGCATGCCGTAGCGACCGTCGGGCGACGTCTCTTGATTGTCCTGATCCGAGGAGCGAGCCAGTCGAGGCATCGTAACCGTGACGCGTTGCGTGGCCTCGCCGCATTCCGGACACGATGGCGCACTGTCGCGCATGGCCACACTGCGCGTACTTTCAAACACGCCGCAAGTCTCGCATCGATAGTCGTAAAGAGGCATTGCACCTTCCTCGTTCAAAGTTTCAGGGCCGACGATACAACGCAAGTTGGCATACTCTATGCCTGACCGTATACTTATCGTATACTGACAGCATAGTGTCGTCACTCGATATCGTGTCCAATCCGTCCACATCCAATTCCGAGAAGCTAGGCGAACTCGCCTATCAGACGCTGCGCCGCATGATTCTCGATAAGGCGTTGCGCAGCGGCGGTGCCGTCGTCGAAGGGCGGCTCGCAGAAGAACTCAAAATCTCCCGTACGCCCATGCGCGAGGCGCTGTTGCGTCTCGAAGGCGAAGGCCTGCTCGTGCGCGCGGGCGCGCGTTCCTATTCCGTGCGCTTCGTGAGCGTGCAGGAGTACTTTCAGGCGATGAAAGTGCGCGAGATGCTCGAGGTCGAAGCCGTGGGGCTGGCGGTCGGCAAGATCGACAAGAAGCAGCTTCAGGCGCTCATCAAGAAAACGCGTGCCTTGAGCAGCGGCCAGCAGGAGCAGGCGCACTGGCAGGTCGACGACCAGATCCACACGCTCATGGCGCGCGCGGGCGGCAATGAAGTGCTGGCGCGCACCATCGACATCGTGCGCACGAATAGCCGCCTGTTCGAACTCGCCACGCCGTTCAACCGGATCGAAGAGGATCGTGCCGAGCACGTCGCGATTCTCGAAGCGTGTCTCGCGGAAGATGCCGATCTCGCACGCAGCGCCATGCGCACGCATCTGCAGAATCTGCGCCGCTTCGTGCTCGAACGGCTTGCCGAAGGGTCCGGCAGCTAAACCCGCCGCGTCATAAGGAGCGGCGCTTGCGCGCCGCTCCTTTCCCTTGGTCTCAACCGCCCAGCAGATTCGTCAGCGCCAGCGCCACCGTGCGCGTGGCAAGACGCACATCCTCGATCTTGACGCGCTCATCCGCGCGATGGCCGTTCGCCTCCAGCAGCGTACGCGGTCCCGCTCCGTAGATCACCGCCGGCACGCCGGCTTCGCAATACAGCCGCGCGTCGGTGTAGAGCGGCACGCCTTCCTCGGGAATGCGCGCCCCCAGCGTGACTTCCGCCGCTTCCTGCAAAGCCGACGTCAAACGCTCCGCACCGTCGATCGGACGCAGCGGCGATGTCACCAGCACTTCGCGAATCTCGACCGAGATGCCGGGCAGCGCCGCGGCCGTCTCGATCACGGAACGCAACTGCGCGAGCACGTCTTGCGCGGACTCCTCGGGCACCACGCGGCGGTCGAGCCGGAAGGTGACCTTGTCGGGCACGACGTTCGTGTTGATGCCGCCTTCGATCAGCCCGACCACGAGCGTCGGATGCTCGATGCCGGTCGTGGCCGAGCGGATCTGGCGCAGGTCTTCGCGATGCGCGTACAGCGCGTTGAGCACGCGCACGGCGGCTTCGAGCGCGTCGTGCCCGGTGTCGGGGCGCGCCGCATGCGCCGACTTGCCGCGCACGGTGACTTCGAGGTGGATCGCGCCGTTGTGCGCCGTCGTGATCGCATACGAAAACCCGGCGCAAATCGCGTAATCGGGCTTCACGATGCCTTCCTTGAGCAACCAGCCGGGACCGATCAGGCCGCCGCTTTCCTCGTCGTAGGTGAGGTGCAATTCGACCGTGCCGGCGAGCGGCGCGCGCGTGTCGATCAGCGCCTTGAGCGCGAACGCATACGTCGCGAAGTCGGACTTCGATACGGCCGCGCCGCGCCCGTACATCCAGCCGTCGCGAATCTCGGCGCCGTAAGGGTCGGCGCTCCAGCCTTCGCCCGGCGGCACCACGTCGCCGTGCGCGTTGAGCGCGATCACCGGCCCGGCGCCGAAGCGGTGCCGCACGACGAGATTCGTCGCGCTGATCATGCCCGCGCGCTCGACAACCGGCGTCGGTACGCGATGGCGTTCCACGTCGAAGCCGAGTGCTTCGAGCGCTAGCGCCGTCAGTTCGGCGTGCTCCGCGCAGTAGCCGGGCGGATTGTCGGAAGGGCGGCGAACGAGGTCGGCGAGAAACGCAATTTCGTTGTCGAAATTGTGGTCGATGGCCTGGAACAATGCGGTGGTGGTGTGTGCGTCTGTCATTCGATATGCCTTTAAAACAGGGGCTTTTGATGCGAGCGTTCGAAAATTCGGTTAATGGCGCAGGATCTTGCCAACGAATTCGCGCGTGCGCGTTTCTTGCGGCGAGTCGAAGATTTGCTGCGGCGTGCCGGTTTCGACCACGTGGCCGCCGGCCATGAACACGACTTTCGACGAGACTTCGCGCACGAAGCTCATTTCGTGCGAGACGATGAACATCGTGATGCCGTCCGAGGCCAGCTCGCGAATCGTGTCGAGCACTTCGTTCACGAGTTCGGGGTCGAGCGCGGCGGTGACTTCGTCGAGAAACAGCACCTTGGGTTTGAGCGCGAGCGCACGCGCAATGGCGACGCGCTGCTGCTGTCCGCCGGACAGTTCGTCGGGATACGCTTTCAGGCGATGGCCGAGGCCCACGCGTTCGAGCAGCCGCTTCGCATCGCGTTCGACTTCGGCGCGCGGCCAGCCCTTGATGCGCGTGGGCGTGATGGTCACGTTGTCCATCACGCTCATGTTCTGGAACAGGTTGTACTGCTGGAACACGATGGCGATGTCCGAGCGCAGCGCGCGCACGGCGGCCTTGCTCGCGTAATCGACCTCTTTTCCGTTCAGGCGCACCGCGCCCGCTTCGGGCGGCAGCAGGCCCATCAGCACACGCAGCAGCGTGCTCTTTCCCGAACCGGACGGCCCGATGAGACTGACGATCTCGCCTTTGTCGACGCGCAGGTTGATGCGCTCCAGCACCGTTTGCGTGCCATAGGACGCTTTCAGATCAACGATTTCGAGTTGCGGCAAAATTCTTCTCCAGGCGCTTACCAAGACGCGAGAGGGGATAGGACATGGCGAAGTAGAGCACCAGCACCGTGCCGTACACCATCGTCGCGGAAAAGCCTTTGTTGCTGAGCACCTTGCCCGCCGACGTCAGTTCCATGACGCCGATCTGCGAGGCGAGCGCGGTGTCCTTGATGAACATGACGAAGAACGCAAAGGTCGGCGGCAGGATCACGCGCCACGCTTGCGGCATGACGACGTGGCGCAGCGTCTGTATGAAGCTGAAGTTCAGGGTTTGCGCGGCTTCCCATTGATTGCGATGCACGGCATCGAGACCGCTGCGCACGATTTCCCCGAGATACGCGCTCGCGATCAGGCACACGCTGCCGAGCGCCACCGTGAACGTCGAAAAATTCGCGCCGAGCGACTGCGTCACGAAGAACACCAGCATCAGCGTGACGAGGAAGGGCACGCGCCGGAACAGCATGCACCAGACGAATGCCAGCGCGCGCAACGGGGCGACCGCGCGCGAGCGCGTCGCGCGCACGACGGCGATCGCAAAGCCGCCCGCGAATCCCGCGAGGCAACCGATGGCGGAGAGCGCGAGCGTCGTGCCGAAGCCGTCCAGAAGCAGCAGGAGGTTGTAATGCGAAAACAGTTGCGCGACTTCCTGAATGGTCGAATCTGGCATCAAAACACCTTCACTCGGGCGCGGCACACGTATCGGCCGAACAGGGCCAGCGCGAGCGTCGCCAGCAGCGTGATGACGATATAAATACCCGCCGTCACCGTGAACGCTTCCACAGAAAGATAGGTTTCCGAACTAATGTTGTAAGTGCGGCCGGTAAGTTCTTCCACGCCGAATACCGACGCCATCGAGGTACCGAGCGTCATCATGATGAACTGATTCGACAAGGGAGGAAACATGACCTTGACCACATGAGGAAAGATCACGTGCTGAACGATTTGCAGCGAGGAAAAGCCCAGCACTTCAGCGGCCTCGATCTCCGTGCGGTGCACGGAGGCAAACCCGGCACGCTGGATTTCGCACAGGTAAGCGCCCGCATTGAACGTTGCGCCGATCAGCACCGCCGCGTACGGCGAGAGCGTGATGCCCGCTTGCGGCAGCGCGAAAAAGAGAAAGAAGATCTGCACGAGTTGCGGCGTGTTCGTTGCGAACGTCACATACAGGCTCACGACGCGGGCAAGCCACGCCGGTCCGAAACGCTGAATGGACGCGCACGCGAGACCGATCAGCATGCCGAACGCGAAGGCCAGCACGGCGATCTGCAGACTGAGCCACGCGCCGCCGAGCAGATACGGCCATTGCTCGAGAACGGGCCCGAATTGAAGCGTCATGTCGTGTGCGCTCCTTGGGAACAAGGATTAAAGATCAAGGTGCAATCCGCGCAAGCGCCTTGCGGCGCCTGCGTGCGTGTCACTTACTGTGCGGAGGCGACGGCCGGCGGCGCGGCGGTCGGGTCGTACAGCATCGGGCTGCCAAACCAGGTCTTCCAGCTCGCGGCGATATAGCCCGACTTCTGCATGGTCGCGATCTCCTTGTTCAGGCGCTCGGTCAGCGCCGTATTGCCTTTCTTCACGCCCACGCAGTCGTAATCGACTTCGATAGGCGTATCGACCACGCGCCACTTGACCGGATATTGCTTCGTATAACTGAGCATGAAATCCAGCACGTCGATCAGCGCATCGGAGCGGCCTTGCGCGATCGAGCGCACCGCATCGGGGTAGTTGTCGAGCAGCAGCAGTTGCGCCTTCGGCAGCTTGTCCTGAATGAGTTTCACGGGCGTCGTGCCGCGCACCTGCACGAGCCGCACCGACGGATCGTTGAGTTGCGTCCAGTCCTTGTACGGCTTGCCCGCGGTCGTCAGCACGCCGAGCACTTCGGTGTTCACCGGATCGGTGAAGTCGATGACCTTCATGCGGTCGGCGTTGCGCGTCATGCCGCCCATCACCGCGTCGATCTTGTCGGTCATCAGAAACGGAACGCGGTCGTTCGAACCGACCGGCACGATCTCCAGCTTCACGCCGAGGCCGTCGGCGATCTTGCGCGCCACGCTGACGTCGAAGCCGTCGATGTTGTTTTTGGCGTCGTAGGTGCCGAGCGGCGGCAGGTTCGGATTGATCCCGAAGACGATCTTTTTCGAGGCGAGAATTTCGTCGAGCGTGCGCGCATGAGCGCCGGTAGAACCGAGCAACGCGGCTGCCGCGACCGTCGCGGCGAGCATGCGTCCCCACATCGAAGGTTTCATCTGCTGACTCCGTGAGAAGCGTGAGGGTGGATCGAGGCGACGAACCGTCTGCGCGTGCGCCTTATTTTTGGCGATTTGTCGTATACGGTTCGTATACGATAGGATCAAAACATCGCCTAAATTCCTTGTCAAGCGAGGTGTAAAAAGATGGCTTCGGACGATGGGATGCATGTACACGGTCTGCGCGAAGCGCCGTGCGTCGAGCTGATTTACGACGGCCGGCCCGTGTCCGCGCGCGACGGCGAGAGCGTCGCGGCGGCGCTGTTCGCTCTGGGTATCCGCTGTTTGCGCACGAGTCCGCGATCGCATGGCGCGCGTGGCATGTTTTGTCTGATGGGTTCGTGTCAGGAATGTCTCGTGATGGTGGACGGCCGGCGCGCGCTGGCATGTCAGACGCCCGTGCGCGCGCAGATGCGCGTGGAGACCGTGGATCTGGACGAAGGCTCGGCGCGCCATGAATGAGTTCGACCTGATCGTGATCGGCGCCGGGCCGGCCGGCGTGCAGGCGGCGCTCGCCGCTTCGTCGAGCGGCCTTACGGTCGCCTTGTTCGATGAAAACGCGCAGGCGGGCGGCCAGGTGTATCGCGCGCCGCATGCGGGCATCCCGGCGCACGGCGAGGCCGACCGGCAAGCCGGCGACGCGTTGCGCCACGCGTTGGCCGCGAGCCCCGTGCGGGTCTTCTCGGCCCACTCGGTCTGGGCCGTGACGGGCGACTATCGCGTCGATGCCGTCGGGCCGGATGGCCCGTTGCATTGCACCGCGCGGGCGTTGATCGTGGCGACGGGCACGACCGAGCGCGTCGTGCCGTTCGAAGGCTGGACCACGCCGGGCGTCATCGGCCTCGCCGCGGCGACCATTCTCTTGAAAGCGCAGGGCGTGCTGCCCGGACGCACGACGCTGGTGGCGGGCTGCGGTCCGTTGCTCGCGGCGGTCGCGGGCAAGACGATCGCGGGCGGCGGCGAAGTCGTGGCCATTGCCGATCTCGCCAGCAGTGCGGACTGGCTGCGCACGCTGCCCGCGCTCGTGACGCGTCCCGACTTGCTGGCGCAGGGCTTTGCGTGGTGGCGCGCGATTCGCCGCGCGGGCACGCCGCGTTACGCGCGTCACACGCTTGAGCGCGTCGAACCCGTGGGCGAGCGCCTGCGCGCGACGCTCGCGCCTTGCGATGCGAGCGGGCGTGCAGTCGCCGGTGCGCGGCGCATGGTGGATGTGGACTGCGTCGCCGTGGGGCACGGCCTCGTGCCGTCGACGGAGATCACGCGGCTTCTGCGCGCGCGTCATCGATACGACCGCGCGGCGGGCGGATGGATCGCCGATATCGACCGCGATGGCCGCAGCTCGCGCGAACGTCTCTACGTTTGCGGCGACGGCGCGGGCATCGCGGGCGCGGCGGCGGCCGCCGCACACGGCACGCTGGCCGGACTCGCGTGCGCGCGCGACCTCGGCGCGAATCCGTCCATCGTCTCCGATTCGGCAATTGCCTCGGCGCGCGCAACGCACGAACGCGACGCGCGTTTTGGCCGAGCGATGGCGGGCTTGATGGCGCTGCGCGAGGGACACGTGCAAGGCATCGGCGCGGACACGACGGTATGCCGATGCGAGGACGTCACGCGCGCGGAAATCGAAGCCGCCTGCGAAGCCGGCGCACAGGACGTCAATCAACTCAAGGCGTGGACGCGCTGCGGCATGGGGCCGTGTCAGGGCCGAAGTTGCGGCGACGTCGCTGCCGAGTTGCTGACGCATTGCGCGCCCGGCAAAACGCGCGAAGGCGTGGGCGCATTTTCGGCGCGCACGCCGCTGCGGCCGGCTTCGGTCGCCGCGCTCACGGGCACCTATACCTACGACGACATTCCCATTCCGAAGGCGGCGCCGCTGTGAATACCGCAATGAAATCGATCGCGGCGAGCGCCGCGCAGGGCGGTCGCGACTTCGACGCCGTCGTGGTCGGCGGCGGCGTGATGGGCTGCACGACCGCGTTGTTTCTCGCGCGCGGCGGCATGCGCGTGGCGCTCGTCGAGCGCGATGCGCTGTGCCGCGCCGCGTCCGGCGTGAACGCGGGCACGCTCACGCTGCATATGACGCGCGCCGCGCTCGTGCCGTACGCCATGCACGCGTGGCACATGTGGATGAACGCCGAAAACTGGCTCGGCGCGGGCGTGGCCGCGACGGCGGCGCCCGGTCTCTCGCTGGCCTTCACGCCCGCCGAGCAGGAGTTGTTGCGCGCGCGGGCCGCCGCGCGGCGCGAATACGGCGCGCAGATCGGCTTGCTCGATCCCGCCGCCGCGCTCGCCGTCGAGCCGGGACTCAATCCGCGGATGCTCGAAGCCGCACACTGCGAGATGGACGGTTTCGCGAGCGCGTATCTGACCGGCCGCGCCTATCGCGCCGCGTTGCGGGCGGCGAACGTCGAGATCGTCGAATACGCGGCGGTCAGCCGTATCGAGCGCGAGCGCGGCGCGTATCGCGTGCACGCCGAGCGACGCGACGGCACGCCGCTGCGTCTCGACGGCGCGCGCCTCGTGCTGGCGGGCGGCGTGTGGCTCGAACCGATGCTCGCGATGCTCGACGTGCGCGTGCCGGTGAAAACGCTCGTCAACCAGTTGATCGTCACCGAACGCCTGCCGCGCGTGATGCGCACCGTGTTGAGCATCGCCAACGGCTTGCTGTCGATGAAGCAGTTCGACAACGGCACGGTGCTGATTGGCGGCGGCTGGCAAGGCGTGGGCGACCGCGTGAACGGCCCCGTCGAAACCATTCCGCAGAACCTGCAAGGCAATCTCCGTCTCGCGCAGCACGTGATCCCCGCACTCGCCGCCGCACGCGTCGCGCGCATCTGGCTCGGCCTCGAATCGGAAACCGCGGACGCCATGCCGATGCTCGGGCCGATTCCGGGCCACGACGACGCCTGGGTGATCGGCTGCGTGCATTCCGGCTACACGAGCGGTCCGTTCATGGGGAAGCTGCTCGCGCAGGCGATGCTCGGCAGCGAGCCCGATTTGCCTCTTTTCGATCCCGCGCGGCTCGTTGTCCCGGCCGCCGCCATCTCCACTCATTCCAGCGTTCACCGAGAACCGATGCCATGATTCCCGTTCGCGAATTTCCTTTTCATGGCGTCTACGCCGCCACGTTGTGCCCGCTCGACGCCGACGGTCGGCACCTCGACGAAGATGCGCTGCGCCGTCATCTCGCGCAGGTCGCGTCCGTCGACGGAATAGTCGGACTCCTGATCAATGGTCATGCCGGTGAAAACTTCGCGCTTTCGCGCGAGGAAAAGCGGCGCGTGGTGGAGATCGCCCGCGAGATGTGCGGCGCGCAGTCGATCATCGTCGCCGGTATCAATTCCGAGGACAGCTATCAGGCGCAAGCGCATGCCGACGATGCGAAAGCGGCAGGCGCCGACGCGCTGCTGCTGTTTCCGCCGTACTCGTGGACGCTGTCCACCGACCTCGCGACGGTCGTCACGCACCATCGCATCACGAACGCGAACGCCCAGTTGCCGCTGATGCTCTATCAGGCGGGCGTGGGCACGGGCGCGATGGCGTACACGCCGGAGATGCTGGCGGCGCTGGTCGCGCTGCCGAACGTCGTCGCGATCAAGGAGGGCAGTTGGGAGACCGCGCGTTATGAGGCGAATCGCCGGCTCGTGCAGGCGCTCGCGCCGCACGTCGCGGTGATGGCGTCGGGCGACGAGCATTTGATGACGTGCTTCGCCGTGGGCACCGAGGGCTCGCTCGTGAGTCTCGCGGCGGTGGTGCCGGAGTTGATCGTCGAACTCTATCGCGCGATGCAGGGCAACGATCTCGTGACCGCACGCAAGCTGCACGAGCGCGTCTATCCACTCGCGAAAGCGATCTACGGCACCGCGCCGGGCTTTCTCGCGAACGCGCGCCTGAAGGCTTGTCTGCATTTGCTCGGCCACCTGCCGGGCGCGGCGATGCGGCCGCCCGTCGCGCCGCTCGACGCGCAGGAGATCCGCAACCTCGAAGCCGCGCTGGCGCACGCGCTGGCCGCCGATTCAATCGATTCAGCCGATTCCGCCGTTCCTCACCGGAGCCATTCATGACCCAAGCGAAGCGAACCCTCATACGCGGCGGCCGCATCGTCACCGCTGTCGACGACTACCACGCCGATATCCTGATCGAAGGCGAACGCATCGTGTGCATCGGCGTGCAGCTCGAAGCCGGACCGGACACGCGCGTGATCGACGCGACGGGGCGGCTCGTGCTGCCCGGCGGCGTGGATGCGCACACGCACATGGAAAACACCTTCGGCCCCTCGGTGACCTGCGATACGTTCGACACGGGCACGCGCTCAGCGGCGTTCGGCGGCACGACGACCATCATCGACTTTGCGTTGCAGGAAACGGGCACGAGTCCGCTCGACGCGATCGCGCGCGCGCAGGCCAAGGCCGCATCGGTCTCGCATATCGACTACAGCTTTCATGTGATCGTGACGCAGGTCGACGAATCGGTGCTCGGCGACATGCGTTACGCGATCCGTCACGAAGGCGTGTCGAGCTTCAAGATGTTCATGGCGTATCCGGGCACCGTCATGTCCGACGACGCCGCGATCTTTCGCGCGATGCGCATGGTCGGCCAGCATGGCGGAATGATTGCGCTGCACGCGGAAAACGGCACGGTCATCGACCTGCTGATTCGCGAGGCGCTTGAGCAAGGCCACACGTCGCCGCGTTATCACGCGCTCACGCGGCCCGCGCTGATGGAAGGCGAGGCCACGCATCGGGGCATCAAACTCGCGGAACTCGCGGAAGCGCCGGTGTATTTCGTGCATCTGTCGGCGAAGGAAGCGCTCAAGCATGTGATCGAGGCGCGCGATCTGGGCATTCCCGTGTTCGCGGAAACCTGCCCGCACTATCTGTTCTTCGACGATTCCGCCTACGCCGACGACAGCTTCGATGTCGCGCGCTACGTGATGAGCCCGCCGCTGCGCTCGAAAGAGTCGCAGAACGCGCTGTGGACCGCGCTCAAGACCGATGACCTGCAACTGATCTCGACCGATCATTGCCCGTACTGTTTGAAGGAAGGACACCTGGGACGCGTCAATCAGAAGCCGCTCGGCGAGAACGATTTTTCGCGCATTCCCAATGGCGTGCCGGGCGTGGAGACGCGCATGACCGTGGTCTACGACGGCGGCGTGGGCACCGGGCGCATCTCGCTGAATCGCTTCGTGGAATTGACGTCGACGGCGCCTGCGAAACTGTTCGGCCTGTTTCCGCGAAAGGGGACGATTGCGGTGGGTAGCGATGCCGATATTGTGTTGTTCGACCCGGACGCCACGCAGACGATCAGCGCGCAAACGCAGCATAGCGCGTGCGATTTCACGCTATTCGAAGGGCGCAACGTGACGGGGCAGGTCAAGACCGTGCTGCTGCGCGGCGAATGCCTGATCGAAGAAGGCGAGTGGGTCGGTCCGAGCGGTCAAGGCCAGTTTGTCGCGCGCGGGGAGTTGGGAGCGCATTGGTAGGCGCGCAGTTATCTGAATTGCGCTGATTGCGACGAGAGGAAGCGCGTGTGGGTTTGCTTTCGTCGTTCAGGTTGACGGATTGGGCGTGGTGTCACCGCAGTTGTCAGCGCAGCGTATAGCGACACGCCGTGTTCCGGGCGATGACGGGCACGAAATCACGGCCGATTATCTGTTGGTGAGCCTGGCGCAGCCGCCTTTCGCACCACCTGAAAATTCCCTGACGCCTGCGATGTCGGCATCATCTCAATCGCATTGATGTTGACGTTGGGCGGCAGTGAGAGCAACCACGAGATCGTGCTCGCGATATCGTCCGCGGTGATCGGCGAGGTATCGGCATAGAGCGCATTGGCGCGGTCGCTGTCGCCATGAAAGCGTGTGACCGAGAATTCGGTGCCCCCGCACAATCCCGGCTCGATCGTCGTGACGCGCACATTTTTGCCCGCCAGATCGGCTCTGAGGTTCAGGCTGAACTGATGGACGAATGCCTTGGTCGCGCCGTACACGTTGCTGCCCGGATACGGGTAGGTTCCGGCAATCGACCCGAGGTTAAAGATCCAGCCGCGATCGCGTTCGACCATGCCCGGAAGGGCCGCGTGGGTGCAATACATGACGCCCTTCACGTTCGTATCGACCATCGCCTCCCAGTTGTCCAGCGACGCACAATAAGCCGGTTCGATGCCGAGTGCCAGCCCGGCATTGTTGACGAGGGCGTCGACGGCGCCGTATTCGCGCTCGATGGTGGTGAAGAACTGCTTGACTGCGGCCGCGTCGCGGACGTCGAGTGTGCTGGCGACGAGCCGTTCGCCACAGCGCTCGGCGAGCGCCGCGAGCCGGTCGGCGCGTCGGGCGGTGGCGAATACGCGATGACCTTCGCTGCACAGGCGGGCGCTGATGGCCTCGCCAAAACCGGCGCTTGCGCCCGTTACGACAATATTCATGGTGGAGATAATCCTCGATGACGATGAGGGAAGCCGTACGTCAACCGTCAGCCGTCAGCCGACGAGCGCAAGACATCCCGATAGCAGCAACAAGCCGCTGACGATCCGATCGAACGCGACGCGTGAAATACGCGCGTGGCTGCGCTCGCCGAGCAGCACGCCGATGGCGAACGCCGGTGCGAGCCCGATGCCGGTGATCGCGTGCGACGCCGTGATGCGATGGCTGACGACGAACAGCAGCGCCGTGCCGCAGAACAGCACCGCGAAATAGCCGAGCAGGTTGGCGCGCAGCGCCGGTCCATGATCGACGCCCGCGAAGTAGTAGACGGCGGGCGGGCCACCGAGGCCGGCGAGCGCGGTCAGCAGGCCGCTCACGAGGCCGGCGGCGACGATCGGCATGCCGGTGCCGCGATGCCGCCAGCGCCAGCCGCGCATATGGAGCACGGTGATCGCGAGTACGGCGATCGCGGTCGCGTGCCGCAACCGGCGCGCATCGGCCAGGGCCATCCAGTGCGAAGCGAGCGCCGCGCTGACGAGCGCGACGGCCGCAAGGGGCAGCACCGAGCGCCAGCGCGTGACGGCGCCCCACTGCCGGATGCCCTGCAACGACGTGACGCAGTGGACGAACACGATCATGGCGGCGGTGTCCGCCGGGCCGAGCAACAGGCCGAACAGCGGCGCCATCACGAGCGCGCCGCCGAATCCCGTCAATCCTTTCGCGACGCCCGCAAGCAGACTGATCGACGCGAGCCAGGCGAGTGTTGCCGGTGTGCCAATCAGCGTCACGCGCTGAACGACAGCAGGGTTTGACGGAGAACGTCGACGGTCTTGTCGATGTGTTCGCGATCGAAAACGAACTGAGGCGCGACGATCGCGCAGTCGCCGGTCGTCTTGAGGTGCAGGCCCGCGTCGTAGAGCTTGCGCTGCAGCAGATGGCCGCGTCGTCCGGGCTTGCCGTCCGACTGCACGTCGATGCCAGCGAGCATCCCGTAACCGCGTATGTCGGTGACGATGGGCAATTCGGCCAGCGTCGCGATCTGTTCGAGGAAATAGCCGGAGAGCGACTTCGCGCGTTCGAACAGCTTCTCGTCGCGATAGATGTCGAGCGCGGCGAGCGCGGCCGCGCTCGCGACCGGATGCGCCGACCAGGTATAGCCGTGGAAGAATTCGATCGCGCCGTCCGGTGCGTTGTTCACAATCGCGTCGTGCACGTGATCGGCCACGGCGACGGCCGCCATGGGCACGGCACCGTTCGTGATCGCCTTGGCCATGGTGATGAGATCGGGCGTCACGCCGAAACTTTGCGACGCGAACGCTTCGCCGGTCCGGCCGAACCCGCAGATCACTTCGTCGAATACGAGCAGGATGCCGTGCGCCGTGCAGATCTCGCGCAGCCGTTCGAGATAGCCTTCAGGCGGAACCAGCACGCCGGTCGAACCCGCGATCGGCTCGACGACGCAGGCCGCGATGTTTTCCGCGCCATGGAGGTGGATGAGGCGCAGCAGGTCGTCCGCGAGTTCGCGACCGTGTTCGGGCTGGCCCGTCACATAGCGATTTTCCTCGAGCCAGGTATCGCGCATGTGCACGACGCCATGCACGATGTTGCTGAATGCCCGCCGGTTGTTGACCATGCCGGACAGCGCGACGCCGCCGAAATTCACGCCGTGATACGCGCGTTCGCGCGACACGAACATCGTACGGCCAGGCGCGCCGACCGCGCGTTGATAAGCGAGGCAGATTTTCATCGCGGTATCGACCGCCTCGGAACCCGAACTGACGAAGAACAGCTTCCCGATGCCCTGCGGCAGCATCTGCGCAATGCGAGTCGACAGTTCGAACGACTTCGGATGTGCGCGCAGGAAGCTCGGCGAAAAGTCGAGCGACAGCAATTGCGCGTGCACGGCTTCGGCGATTTCGGCGCGGCAGTGCCCGGCGGGCGTCGTGAACAGGCCCGACCCGGCGTCGAGGACCGGCCGTCCGTCCAGGTCGAAGAAATATTGATCCTTCGCGCTCCCGAACATCTGCGGCGCGGATTTGAATTCGCGATTCGGCGTGAACGGCAGCCATTGATGCTGCAAGGACGCCGACTCGGCGGCGAGCGGGGAAAGCGGGACGTGCGGGGCGTTCATGATGACGGCTCCTGATGAGGTGGTGCCATGATCAGTTTTTTTTTGTCGTCCGCATAATGCCAGCGTAGGGTTTCGATGGTGCCAGCCTGGAGAGCGGATGCAATGCGACGAACATGAACTGATGTGGCGGCAATTGCTGTCGAGCCCGGCGCCGGGCGGCACGCTGCTTCAGGCGCGACTGCGCACCGCGCTCGTCGGCGCGATCCTTGACGGGCGGCTGCCGCCCGGCCTGAAGCTGCCTTCGGGGCGCGATCTGGCCGTGCTTGCCGGCGTGTCGCGCAATACCGTTGTGCTCGTCTACGAGCGTCTCGTTGCGGACGGCTATCTGGAGGCGCGTGCGCGCGACGGGTTCTATGTGTGCAGCGCGATCGACCGCGCGGACGTCGCGCACGTCGGCGGTGCGCAGGCCAGCGGCCGGCCTGACTGGCAGACGCGCACGGCCCGCCTGCAGGAGTCGTTCCGCTGGCTCGACCGCCCGTCGGGCTGGGAGAAGTTCCGCTATCCGTTCGTCTATGGGCAGTTCGATCCGAGCCTGTTCCCGCTCGCGCACTGGCGTGAATGCAGCCGTCGCGCACTCGAAGTCGCCGCGGTCGAACACTGGGCGCAGGACAGCACGGGCGGCGACGCGGCGGCGCTCGTCGACCAGTTGATCCGCCGCGTGCTGCCCCGGCGCGGCATTGCCGCAACGCCCGACCAGATCCTGCTCACGCTCGGCACGCAGCATGGGCTGTATCTGCTGGCCGATCTGTTCGCGCGCGAGGGCACGCGGATCGGCGTCGAAGATCCGGGCTACATGGACGCGCGCAATATCTTCGCGCATCGGCGGGCGCAGATCGTTTCCCTGCCCGTGGACGCGCAGGGCGTGGCGTACACGCCGGCGCTCGCCGAATGCGATTACGTGTATTGCACGCCGAGCCATCAGTGCCCGACTGGCGTGACGATGAGCACCGAGCGGCGGCTCGCGCTGCTCGAACACGCGACGCGTCACGACCAGATCATTATCGAAGACGACTACGATCCCGAGACGCAGTACGTCGGCCAGCCGCTGCCCGCGCTGAAGGCCATCGACAAGAGCGATCGCGTGATCTATCTGAGCAGCCTGTCGAAGCTGCTGTCGCCGGGATTGCGGATCGGTTACATCGTTGCCCCCGCATCCGTTATCGAGCGCCTGCGCGTGATTCGCAGGCTCATGGTGCGGCAGGTGCCGGGCAATAACCAGATTGCCGCGGCGCTTTTCATCGAGCACGGCCACTACGACCGCCTGCTGACGCAGACGCGTCAGACGCTCGGCGCACGCGCCGGGGCGATCGGCGACGCGCTGCGCCGCCACCTGCCCGACGCGTGCTTCGAGCAGCCGCGCGGCGGCTCCGCGTTGTGGCTGCGCGTGCCGGAACACACAGACCTGGCCGCGCTGCGCGCCGCCTCCATCGCGGAAAAGCTGATCTACGATCCCGGCGAGCCGTTCTTCCATGGCGCAATGACGCAGCCGCATCTGCGTCTCGGATTTTCGTCGATACCGATCGAGCGCATCGAGCCAGGCGTTCAGACGCTTGCGCGTCTTGTCCGCCAGTGCATGCGTCGTGCCGGTGCGCGTGCCGCGATGTCAACGTGAGCATCGACCCGGCATCGTGCCGCGCGCACAACGAACGCACGAACGCTGCACCAGAACGGGACGTGTTCGAGACAATTCGCGCACTGCCTCGCCGATGATGGGGCGCTCACGCTGCACGCCGCACGCGCGATCCGACCGCTGGCCCTGTTGAAAGTCGTCGCTGGCACCATCCATTGGCCTGGAATCTGCGTCGCTGGATGGGGCGCGGCATGCACGTGATGCATGCCGCCGATCGAGACCACATCAATCAAAGGACGACTGCATGAAGACGCTTGCCCGACGTTTTGGTTCGACCCGCACGCAGGTTTCCCGCATCGCGCGCACGCTCCTCGCGCTCTGCGCGGCATGGACGGCTTGCACGGCAACCAGCGCGTTCGCCGCCGACAAGGAAGTCACGATCGCCTATCAGGACATGATGGTGCCGTGGCGCTACGCGCAGCAACTCGACGAAGCCGGCAAGGCGACCGGATACAAGGTCAGCTATCGCAAGTTCGGCGGCGGCGGCGATGTGATTCGCGCCATGGCGTCGGGCAACGTGCAACTCGGCGAGGCCGGATCGAGCCCGGTTGCCGCCGGTCTGAGCCAGGGCCTGCCGATCCAGCTGTTCTGGATTCTCGACAATATCGACAACGCGGAAGCGCTCGTCGCGCGCAAAGGCAGCGGCGTGACCACGATCGCGCAACTCAAGGGCAAGCGTCTGGGCGTGCCGTTCGTCTCGACGAGCCATTTTCATGCGCTGCTTGCGCTCAAGCGCGCCGGGCTCCAGCCGGGCGACGTGAAGGTGCTGAACATGCGGCCGGCTGAAATCGCGGCTGCCTGGGAGCGCGGCGACATCGACGCGGCTTATGTCTGGAACCCGGTGCTCGGCAAGATCGAACAGAGCGGGACGGTTGTCACGACCTCGGGGAAGATCGCAGCGGAAACGGGCCTCGCCACGTTCGACGGATTCGTCGTGAACCGCGACTGGGCGAAAGCCAATCAGCCGTTCATGACCGCATTCGTGCAGATTCTGGCGAAGGGCGATGCGGACTATCGCGCGCATCCCGACCAGTGGACCGGCGCGACGCCGAAGGGCCAGGCGGTGGCGGCGGTGTCGGGCGGCGCGCCTGACGAAGTGCAGGCTGCGCTCGCGCTCTACGCGTTCCCCACGCCGCAGGAGCAGGCGTCGGACAAGTGGCTCGGCGGCGGCAGTGCGTCCGGCGCGGCGAAATCGCTGGCGGCGACGGCGGCCTTCCTCAAGGAGCAGAAGACGTTGCAGAGCACGCTGCCGGATTATTCCGTGGGCGTCACCGACGAATACGTGAAAGCGGCCGCAAGCATCAAGTGACGCGCGCGTAGCGCAAGGAGAGCGATATGCTCGAAATCAGGGATCTCTCGATCGAATATCCGGTCCCGAAGGGGCAGCCGAATCTCGCGCTCGACAACGTGTCGATGTCGATCGAGGCGGGCGAGTTCGTGGTCGCGCTCGGCGCGTCCGGGTGCGGCAAGACCACGCTGCTCAATGCGATCGCCGGCTTCATCGCGCCGACGCGCGGCGACATTTTGCTCGACGGGACGCCGGTCGACGGCCCCGGTTCTGAACGCGGCGTCGTCTTCCAGAAGCATGCGCTGATGCCGTGGATGAATGTCATCGAAAACGTCGAGTTCGGTCTGCGCCTGCGCCGCATGCCGCTGCACGAGCGACGCCGCATCGGCATGGAATGCCTGCGGCGCGTGGGGCTGTCCGACGTCGCGCACCGGCCGGTATACGAACTGTCTGGGGGCATGCAGCAGCGCGTGGGTGTTGCGCGGGCCATTGCGTCGTCGCCGCAGGTGATGTTGCTGGACGAACCGCTCGGCGCGCTCGACGCTTTCACCCGCGAATCGATCCAGACCTTGCTGCTCGACCTCTGGCACGACGCGAACGGCGTGTTCTTCTTCATCACGCACGACGTCGAGGAAGCGCTCTTTCTCGCCACGCGCCTCATCATCATGGCGCCGAAGCCGGGGCGGATCGTGCGCGAGATGAGCTTGCCGTTCGCGCGGCAATACCTGGAAACGGGCGACGCCCGCGCAGTGAAGTCGAGCGCGGCGTTCATCGAGATGCGCGAGCAGGTGCTCTCGCTGGTTCACGCAGCCACTTCGGGAGGGCTCAACGGATGACAGGTACGACGCCAATCAAACTGGCCGAGCACGCGAACGCGAACGCAGCCGCGGCCGTTCCACTCGCTGCGCCGCGCCCCGCACGCCGCCGTCGCGCGGGCAACTATGGCGCGCTGGGGCAGGGCAGTACGGGGACGATCAGCGCGGCGACCACGGTCGCGTTGATCGCCCTGTGGTGGGCCGCGACGCATTTCGGCTGGATCAAGCCCCTGTTCCTGCCGTCGCCGCGTGCGACGTTCGATGCCTTTATCGGGGCGATGAAGGGCGATACGCAAGGCGGCACGCCGCTTGTCGAGCACGTCTCGATCAGTGTCGTGCGCGTCATCAGCGCGTTCGCGCTGGCGGTCGTCACGGCGGTTCCCGTCGGCATTGCGATGGGCACGTCGCGCATTGCTCGCGGGATCTTCGATCCGGTCATCGAGTTTTATCGACCGCTGCCGCCGCTGGCTTATCTGCCGCTGATCGTGATCTGGCTCGGCATCGACGAAACCGCCAAGATCACGCTGATCTACCTCGCCTGTTTTGCGCCGCTCGCGATGGCATCGAAAGCCGGCGTGCGTTCGGTCGCGATCGAGCAGATCAATGCGGCGCGCTCGCTCGGCGCGACGCGTTGGCAGGTGATCCGACTCGTCGTGCTGCCCGCCGCCATGCCGGAGATCCTGACCGGCATGCGTATCGCCATCGGCTTCGGCTGGACGACACTCGTCGCGGCGGAGATGGTGGCGGCCACCGCGGGCCTTGGCCAGATGGTGCTCAATGCGTCGAACTTTCTGCGCACCGACATCGTCATCATGGGGATCGTGCTGATCGGCGTGCTGGCCTATTGTTTCGATCTGCTGATGCGCCAGGTCGAACGGGCGCTGACGCCGTGGAAGGGCCGCATGTGAGCTGTGCCGGGCAGCGTGGGCGGGCATCATGTCCCGCCTGCGCTGGCCGCGTTCACGGCCGCCAGCGGCAGGCTGCGGTCGAGCCACGGTTTCAGGAACTGTTGCAGGCGCGGCGTGCGCGTATTGCCGAACAATTGCGCGGGCGGGCCGGACTCGACGATGCGGCCCGCTTCCATGAAGACGACCTTGTCGGAGATCTTCGCCGCGAAACTCATTTCGTGCGTCACCATCACCATCGTGATGCCGTCCTGCGCAAGCGAACGGATCACGCTCAGCACTTCCTCGACGAGTTCCGGGTCGAGCGCGGAAGTCGGCTCGTCGAGCAGCATCACTTCAGGCTCGATGGCCAGCGCCCGCGCGATGCCCACGCGCTGCTGCTGGCCGCCGCTCAAACTGGCGGGTTGAGCGTCCGCTTTGTGCGCGAGGCCGACCCGGTCGAGTGCGGCGAGCGCCTGGTGCCGCGCCTGCTGCTTGTCGATCTTCTTGGCGAGGACGAGCGGCGCGGCGACGTTGGCGAGCACAGACAGATGCGGCCACAGGTTGAACTGCTGGAACACCATGGCGAGCGGGCGGCGCACTTCGGCGATGCTCGACTCGCTGTCGCGATCGCGCGGCGTGCGGCCGGTCGACTGGTAGCCGAGCAGTTGTCCCTTGATCCACACTTCGCCCTCGTCGTAAGCCTCGAGGAAATTCATGCAGCGCAGCGCAGTGGTCTTGCCCGAACCGGATGGCCCGATCAGCGTGACGATTTCGCCGCGCATCACGTCGAGATCGATGCCTTTTAGCACGCGGTTGGCGCCATAGGACTTGCCGACGGCGCGTAGCTGGACGATGGGCAAGGCAGTCATGAGGTCTTCCTGGAAGGGGCAAACAGCAGGGCCGCGCGTTGCGCGAGCACGGCGACGGACTGGGTCAGCAGCCAGTAGCACAGGATCAGGAGCGCATACGGACCGATATAGGTGTAGGTCGATGCAACGATATCGCTGGTGGTCATGGTCAATTCGGGCACGGTGATGATCGACGCCACCGCGCTTTCCTTGATTGCGAGAATCACCTGATTGGCGAGCAGCGGAAGGGCGAAGGCCATGGCCTGCGGCAACTCGATCGTGCGGAATGCGGCCCAGCGCCCGATGCCGAACGCGCGCACGGCTTCGAGCTGGCCACGCGCGATGCTCGCCCAGCCCGCGCGGAAAATCTCCGCAAAATAGGCGGCCGAATAGAGCGCCAGCGAGACGACCGTCGCCTGTACGGCAGTCATCGTGACGCCGAGCGTGGGCAGGCCGAAATAGAGGATGAGCAGTTGCGACAGATACGGCGTGCCGCGCACGAGCCAGACATAGAGGCGATACGGCCAGGCCAGCGCGCGCGCAAAGCGCAACCGCAGCGCATTGAGCAGAAAGCCGCCGGCCATGCCAAATAGCGCACCCGTCACGCTGACTTCGAGCGTGACGAGCATCGCGGCTGCAAAGCGCGGGATGAGCGGGATAAAAGTGTTCATGTGTCGAGCGTCGTAGCCTGTTACGCATGCCGTTGCCGATGTCGTTCATGACACCGGGCAGCGACGGCGAGCAGCGAGGTCATCGCCAGATAGAAACACGCTGCGAACGTATAGACTTCGAGCGGCCGGTAACTGGACGACGAAAGCTGTTGTGCCGCACGCATCAGATCGGTGACGGCGATCACCGACACGACCGCCGACGCCTTGACGATGTCGATCATCTCCGAGACGAGCGCGGGCAGCGTCATGGCGACCACCTGAGGCACTTCGATATGCCACAGGGTCTGCCGGCGCGAGAGATTGAAGGTGCTGGCGGCCTCGATTTGTCCGCGAGGAATCGCCCGAAATCCGGCGCCGAGGATCTGCGATTGATACGCGGCCGTGTTCAGTGCCAGACCGGTTGCCGCCGCGGCGGTCCCCGGAATATCGAGGCCGAGCGCGGAGGGCAGGTAGTAGAGCAGCAGCAGTTGCGTGAGCACCGGCGTGCCGCGAATTGCGCTCACGTACACGCGGGCCGCGCGGCGCAGCAACGCGCTCCGGTCGGCGGACATCATATGGAGGGCGACGCCTCCGACGAATCCGCCGAGCGTCGCCACCACGGACAAGCCAAGCGTGGTGAGCGCGCCATCCATCAATTGCGGCAGGTAGGTCGAGAGGCGGCCGAACAGGGCGGGGACGGACATGTTTTTCGGCGGCGAAGGCGTTTACATCGACGGAACGGGCAGCGCGTCGGCCGGAACGTCCATGGTCGTGCCGAACCATTTCAATTGCAGCTTCTTCATGGTGCCGTCGCGGTTCGCCTCGGCGATGCCGTCGCTGATCACACGCAGGAGCGCGCCGCTGTCGCTGTCCTTGCGCATGACCCACGCAAAATAGCTCTTGGGACCGATGGTCTGCGGCATCACGGCAAACACACCCGGCCGTGATTTCATCAACGGTCCGATGTTCGCCAGCGATTGCGCAACCACATCGATCCGTCCGGCGGCCAGATCGCCATAGGCTTCGTCGTAGGACACGTATTGCTTGATCTGCTTGAGCCCTTCGCCGCCCGAGGATTTCAGCGTTTTATCGAGCGCGGTCAGCGCCTGGGTTTGTACCGACCCGATCTGCGCGCCGGCGGTTTTCCCATTGAGATCGCCGGTCGATTTAACCGAGCCCGCTTCGTTCGCACGGAGCAGCACGCCAATCGTGGCGTCGGCAACCGGCAGCGTGAATGCGAAATGGTCGGCGCGATCCTTGTTGACCGTCACCGCCGCGAGAATCATGTCGAACCGGCGGGCATCGAGTCCCGGAAGCAGGCCCTGGAAAGGCAGATCGCTCACCTTGAGTTTTACGCCGGGCAGCGCCTTGCCGAGAATGTGGTTCATGAGGTCGATGTCGTAGCCGACGATCTTTCCGGTGTCGACGTATTCGAAAGGCGCATAGCGGGCTTCTGTTGCGACCGTCAGCTGTTTTGCGTCCTTGATTCGAGCGAGGAGATCGCCTTGCTGGGCCCACGAGCAGGCTGGAGCCAGCAGCGCGACGGAGGCGATGATGGGAACGATCGACCGCGAAAGGAAGGTGTACATAGGAGTTCCGTCGAATGCGTGGTGGTGATGGGAAGGTCGGAGCGACGCGCAGCCGGCCCCCGACGAATCTGGCGCTGGTATCAAGCTGGATTTCAGGCAGGTATCAAGCGGAAACGAGGGCGCGTGTAGCGTCGCGCTTACGTCGGCTGACGCTTTCCGCCAGAACGCAAAGAATTTCGTACAGCAGGGTTGCGCCGACAAACGCGGTATTGCCGGTTTGATCGAACGGCGGCGAGACCTCGACGAGATCGCCGCCGACGAGATTCAGGCCGCGCAATCCGCGCACGAGCTGCTGCGCTTCGTAGGTCGTCAGGCCGCCGATCTCCGGCGTGCCGGTCCCGGGCGCATAGACCGGGTCGAGCGCGTCCACGTCGAACGACACATACGTGGGCAGGTCGCCGACCACCCGGCGCGCTTCGGCCAGCACACCCGGCACGCCGAGCGCATGAAACTCGTCGATATCGATCACGCGGATACCTTGGCGCTCGCCCCAGTCCTTCTCGCTGTCGTTGTATTGCGCCCCGCGAATGCCGATCTGTACGATGCGCTTGGGATCGAGCAGGTTCTCCTCGATCGCACGCCGGAAAGGCGTGCCGTGCGTATAGAGACTGTCGCCGAAATAGCGGTCCCACGTGTCCGTATGCGCGTCGAAATGCACCATGCCGATCGGCCCGTTTCTGGCGAGCGCGCGCAGGACAGGCAACGAGACGAGGTGGTCGCCGCCGACCGACAAGGGCGCAATGCCGGCGTCATGAAGCTTCGTGTAGAAGTCGGTGATCTGCGCGAGTGTCGCCATCAGGTCGACCGGATTGACCGGCGTATCGCCGAGATCGGCACAGTTGCACAGTGCAAACGGATTGATGCCCGACGCGCGGTTCACGTTGCGCGTCATGGTCGAGGCGTCGCGCACGTGCCGGGGACCGTGCCGCGCACCGGCCCGGTTTGTGGTCCCGCCGTCCCAGGGAATGCCGACCAGGCCGATATCGACCTCGGCATGATGCGGGTCTTGCGGCGTGACGTAGGGTAGACGCATGAACGTGGCTATGCCCGCAAAGCGCGGAAGCACGGTCGCGGTGACCGGGCTGAAACGATTTTTTTCCATCTGTTCGCTTGCTTACAATCGATGAGGTGGTTCGCACCGGTGAAGCGGATCTTTTCATGACAAATTGAAACGATGAACAGCAATGTCCAAAACCTTACTTTCGAAAACCAGGAGGTATGACGCGTGCGTCGTCGTGGGTGAGACGCGTGGCGAGTGGCGCTCACGGGAGGGCAGCAGGGGCGGATGTTCTATGCGCGCGCCTCACTGCGCACGTGCCGCGTCATGCTGAAAATCTCGGACTTCGATCTTCGTCATCTGCGCGTGTTCAAGGCCGTGGCGGATTGCGGAGGGTTTTCCGCTGCGGAGGCGTCGTTGAATATGACGCTCTCGGCGATCAGCCTGCAAATGGCCGAATTGGAGGGCCGTGTTGGCCTCAGGTTGTGCGAGCGCGGCAGAGGGGGATTCCGGCTAACGGACGCGGGCCGCAAACTCTATGATTCGGTCGAGAAGCTCATCGCATCGGTCGAAGATTTTCATGTGGATATTGGCGCCATTCACGGCCGGATTAGCGGCAGGCTGTCGATAGGCACGGTCGATAACACCATCAGTAACCCTGAGGGTCGGCTGGCCGCGGCACTTCGTGCGCTAAGGGAGCGTGACGGGGACCTCAGCATTACGCTGGAGATCGGGTCAGCAAGTCAGATCGAAGAAGCGGTGCAGAGCGGTCGGCTGGATGTCGGGATCGGACCGTTTAGAGGGGCCGCGGCGAGCTTGTCGTATGAGCATCTCTATACGGAATCGCTCTCGTTGTGTTGCGGGCGTGGCCATGCACTATTCGATAACGCTCCGCGCACGTTCGATCCCGCAGTTGTGGCTGGAATTGACTACGTCACTCGCAGCTATTTCCGCGAACTGAAGGAACTGCCCGAGCTGGAGAACTTTCGGCTAGCCGCTGTCGCTAACAACATTGAGGGCGTTGCGATGCTGGTGCTCTCGGGCAAGCTGGTCGGGTTTCTGCCGCGACACTATGCAGATTATTGGATCGAGCGTGGGTTGATGCGGGTGTTGTTTGAACAGTCGCTGGAACACCGCGTTGAATTTAACGTGATCAGCCGGCGTGACCAGAAAGTGACTGAGCGTCTGCGGCTGTTTCTGCGTGCTTTACGTGAATCTGGCGCGCGGAACTAAAATTCGCATTTTTTAATGTGGAGTGACTTGTCGCACGGGTTGGCACTGCCATCGAGGCCTCCAGTAGCTCAATCAGCAACTGATCGTGCTGGCGAAGCATTTCTGGAAAATCGTATGACTGAAGTTCTGTATCGACGCCGCTCGCAATGCATTCGATGTAATCGTCTGTCTCGGGATACATACCCAGGTCACGGGTCCACTCGCGCCGGCCCGCACCCAGATGCTGCAGCACATGTGTGATGCCACCGGATCCGCCAGAAGCATGAAGGTTGAGAAACGGACCCAACAGTGCCCAGCGCAGGCCAGGGCCGTAGGAGATTGCCGCGTCGACGTCCTCCACAGAGACGACCCGCGCTGTACAAGGCTGATGGCTTCTTGCCCGTTGAGGAATAGAACGCCATAGCCGTCGCGATGTTTTCGGGCGATGTCAGTCTGCCGCCACCGACCTCAACCAGCGGCATGATGTGGGACGGATTGAACGGATGCCCCAGTACAATTCGTTCCGGGTGCTTCGCGCCTGCCTGAACGTCGCTGATTGCCAACCCCGACGACGAGGACGCGATGATCGTGTCTGCCCTTGCCGCCGATTCGATGCTCGCGATCAGCGCATGTTGGACATCCAGTCGCTCGGGTGCGCTTTCCTGAATGAAATCGGCGTTGTGGACCGCTGCGCCCACGTCCGTCGTGAATGCCAACTTGTCCCGCGAGGCGCCGTCCGCTAGTCCGAGCCTCTCGACTACAGGCCAACTTTCGTCGATCCAGTTGCGCAGGCGCGACTCGGCGTCCTGGCCGGGGTCCGTCGCTGTGACGGCAAAACCCCGAGCCAGGAAGTGGGTCGCCCAACCTGCGCCAATGACGCCCGTGCCGACGACCGCGACGTTGACGGCTCGCGATGTCATGGCCTAACCCGCCTGGCAATCAGCGTGGATCGTTTCGCGCAACGGCCGCAGTCCAATGATTTCCCGTGCTTCAGCCGCCGTGGCCGGCTCATAGCCCATCTCGCGCACCAGGCGAACAAGCCGCTCGACCAGTTGCACATTGGTGGCCAACTGCCCCTGCCGGTAGTAGAGGTTGTCTTCGAGCCCGACGCGCACGTGCCCACCGAGCAACAGCGAGTTCATCGCGGCGGGCAACTGCGCTGCGCCGATAGCGCTGACGTTGAAGACGGTGTTGCGCGGCAGATGATCGACCATCGTCTGCAGCAACCGGGGCGTGTAGGGCAGCGCGCCCTGGAACGCATTGGCGCCGATCACGATATTGATAAAGTGCGGTGCGTCGTCGAGCCCTTCATTAATGGCTCGCTGAACATCCTGGACGATGTCGGCAAGGCCGAACACCTCCCATTCCGGCTTGATACCGCGTGCTTTCATCATCTCTGCGATCTGGCGGATTCGCGAGGGCGGCGTCGCCACCAGAATCTCCTTGCCGCCGAAACTCGCAATCACGGTCTGCGCATCGAGCGTGCACATCTCGACGCCATCACCCTGCATGCCCTTCAGCCGTTCTTCCCACTGGATTTCCCACAGGCCGTTGTCGAGTTCGCGAACCATGTCGCCGTTGATGCCGCCACCGGTGGAGTTGTTCAGGATGATGTCGCATTTGTCGCGAATCAGCCGGTTGATACGGCTATAGATTGCCGGATCGCAGGTGGCCTCGTCGTCGGGACGCCGTGCATGGACCGCAACGACACTGGCGCCCGCGTTGTAGCAGCGGTAGGTATCGTCGGCGATCTCCTGCGGCTGCGTCGGCAGGTTCGGGTTCATTTTCTTGCTGGCCATGCCGCCGGTCGGGGCAACGGTTACGATCACTTTAGGCTTGCTCATGATGGTCTACTCCAGAGTCGAAAGGGATGCAAAGAACAGGGATGGCGATGACCGCTCGATCAGGGCGCGTTCGAATCGTCGCCGGGGCCGACCCGGACTGCGCTTTTGGGCAGGCCCAGCAGGATCGTGAGACCGCCGCCGATGACAACTGCGGTCAGGGCAAGCAGGCCCATCTGGATGCTGCCGGTCGCCCCTTTGATCCAGCCGATCAGCGTCGGGCTGACGAATCCGCCGAGGATGCCCAGCGAGCTGATGACGGCAATGCCGGCCGCCGCCGCGTCCCGGCCAAGGTAGGTCGGCGGGATCGACCAGAACAGCGAGCCGCCGCCAAAGATGAAGAACGAGGCCACGCACATCAGGACCATCACCGGGACGACCGCAGTGCCGAGGAAAGAGGTCAGGGCGAGGACCGCGACCCCAAGGACCAGCGTGCCGCCGACATGCCAGCGGCGCTCCTTGAATCGATCCGAACTGCGGCTGATGACGAGCACACCCAGCGCGCCGAAGAGATAGGGCACAGCCGTGTACCAGCCGATCGTCGCGATCGGGGCGATGCCCAGCCCTTTGATCATCGTCGGCAGCCAGAAAGTCAGCGTGTAGACGGCGCAGGCGCAGCAAAAGTAGACGAAAGCCAGCACGTAGGTCTTCGGGTCGACCAGCGCCGCTGTGAGCTTGCCATGACGTCCGGAGCGGGTTTCGCCGCCGTGATCGGCATCGAGGACCGACTGCATGAGCGCCTTCTCCGCATTGTTCAGCCATGGAGCGCTAGCCGGACGGTCCGGAAGCAGGCAATACAGCAGAATCCCCATCAGGACCGTCGGCAGGCCTTCGACGAGGAACAGCCATTGCCAGCCGTGCATGCCGCCCATACCCTCGAGACGGCTCATGATCATCCCCGACAGCGGGCCGCCGAGGACGCCCGTGATCGGCATGCCGAACAGGAACAGACCGGTCACACGGCCGCGGCGCTGGCTCGGATACCAGTACGTCAAATAAAGAATGATCCCGGGGAAGAAGCCCGCTTCGAATAGACCGAGCAACAGCCGGATTCCATAAAATTGCCACGGCGCCGTGACGAATGCGGTGGCGGCGGAGGTGAGACCCCACAGCACCATGATCCGCAGGAAGGTGAGCCTTGCGCCGATCTTCTCGAGCAGCATATTGCTTGGCACTTCGAACAAAAGATACGTGACGAAGAAGATGCCGGCTCCGAGTCCATAGACCGCGTCGGAGAAAGCCAGGTCCTGCTTCATCTGCAACTGCGCGTAGCCGATGTTGATGCGGTCGAGGAACGCGCAGACGTAGGCGATCAAGATGAGCGGCATGATGCGCCAGCTGATCTTTTGAAAGATGGCATCTTCGACCCGGCGGCCTGACGGGCTCTCGACGGGCGCGACTGCGGGGGGCAGCGAATGGGCGCGATTCATTGCGTGTCTCCTGATGGATGACACGCATTATTTCGGGCGAACACCCGCGCGACTGTCTATGGCGCGACAGTTCGGGACAGCGTAAACACCGATCCGTTCGGGCACATGCGCGCCCAATGCGAAGTTATCCGGCCAAAGCGCTCAGCCCGGGCAAATCGAGCACGACGATGCCACCGTATTCGGTGCGCACGAGGCCTGAGTTCTTGAAGCGGGTCATGGCCTTATTGCATGTCTGACGCGACACGGCGGCGAGGTTGGCGAGTTCTTCCTGGGACAGCGACACATGCGCTGCGCCACTCGGATTGGACAGCGGCTGCACCATCCCCACCAGCGCTCTGGCGACCAGACTGTCGGTGTCGAGCAGCCCGTGCGCGGCAACGGCGCCCATGAACCAGTGCAAGCGCTCGTTGACCTGAAGTAGCAGAAACTCGTTGAACGAGGGTTGCTGCTCGCGAAGCCAGTTGAAGGTTGCGCGGGGAATTTGCGCGACACGGCTGTCGCGCAAGGCGATGAGATCCGATTCGCGCGGCGCGTTCCGGATCAGCGTGCCCTCGCCGAACCAGCTGCCGACCGACTGCCCGCCTAACGTCACAGTCTGTCCGTCGCGAGCGGTGATCGACCACTTGACGAGGCCTTCGAGCACGCCGAACCAGGCGTGTTGCCGCTCGCCGTGGTGCCCTAAAGACTGACCGGCTGCAACGGCGCGCTCCGACACTTCTGTGTGCACGCGCGCCTTCGCGGCATCGTCCAGGCGAGCAAACCACGGCGACTGCGCAAGCAGTTCGTCGAGCGTAAGGGATAGCGTGACCATCCGCTTTTGCCGGGTCATTGCCATCCCTCCGTGTGGAGCGCAGCGCGGCCGGCGCGAAATGTCGCCGCATCGACAGTGTCGCGCGTGCAGCACGCGCACAATGGCTGAACTGGAATCAGGAGCATAGATCCGTGAGTAAAGTGACTATCTATGGTATCGACGTGCAATTCGGCGATTGCGACCCAGCGGGAATCGTCTTTTTTCCGAATTTTTCGCGCTGGATGGACGCCGCTTCGCACGATTATTTTATACAGTGCGGCCTGCCGCCATGGCGTGAGATGCAAGCGCTGCCGAATTGCATCGGCGCGCCGCTCCTGGAGTTTCACACACGCTTTCACACCTCGGCGACCTACGGCGAACGTCTGGCCGTGCATACGCGCGTCGAGGAATGGCGCGGCAAAGTGTTCATCCAAAGCCATCGCATCATGCGCGACGATACGCTGATCTGCGAAGGTAACGCGACTCGCGCCTTGTGTATCAAACAGGACGATGGACGCCTCAAGGCCGTCGGCGTGCCTGAATTCATACGTGCCGCGTGTGACTGAGCGGCGATCATGATCGAGTTGGAAAGGAGGATTGCATGACCACATCGAAAGGCCTGCGCGTGCTCGTCACCGCCGGCGCCGGAGGGATCGGGCGCGCGATCACGGAAGCCTTTGTAGCGGCAGGCGCCAGCGTTCACATCTGCGACATCGACGAAGCCGCACTGCAACAGATCCAGGCGCAATTGCCGGGCGTGACAACATCGGTGTGCGACATCGCCGATCGCGCGTCGGCGTCGCGTATGGTCGCCGACGCGGCGTCGGCCCTCGGCGGTCTGGACGTCCTGATCAATAACGCGGGCATTGCGGGACCGACCGCCAGTGTCGCGGACATGGACCCGGACGCCTGGGAGGCCGTACTGCGTTTGAATCTGACCGGTACGTTCACGGTCACGCAACACGCCATCCCTTATCTGAAGCAATCGCGTGCGGGCGTCATTTTGATCATGTCGTCGCTGGCCGGCCGCTTCGGCTATCCGAATCGCAGCCCGTACGCCACGACAAAGTGGGGCCTCATTGGCTTCACCAAGACCTTGTCGCGTGAGTTGGGTGAATTCGGCATACGCGTCAACGCGATCTTGCCGGGCGCCGTGGAGGGGCCGCGTATTCAGCAGGTGCTCGCTGGCCGGGCATCAGCGAGCGGCCGCACGGTCGCGCAGGAAGAGGCGGCTGCGCTCGCCAATCAGTCGATCAAACATTTCGTGGATCCGGCGGAGATTGGCGCGCTCGCAGTCTTTCTGGCATCCGATGCCGGACGTTCCATTTCCGGGCAAATGATTCCCGTTGATGGAGATTCGCAAAGCGCATCCTGAGGCCGGGTAAACATCCACGAATATCTGGATGTGCTCTTGTTGGTGATAGTCACCCGGCCTGTGGGGCCGACGCATCTGTTTGGGGTTTAGCATTCACCAGCCTTCGCGCGCGGTAGAAACTACAAGGGACTGCCGCGTCACGACAGTGCGCTGGCCCAGACCGTTAGCCGTGCGGGAATGTGAGCTATTGCATTTTCGCGTCCTCTCGCTTCGCTTTCGCCATTGCCTCCGGCTCCAGTTCTTCCGCAGACCGGTTGAGGTGAACGAACCCTCCCCAGGCCGCAAGAAGCATGGCCGTGGAAACAATCAGTCCCGCTGCGTACCATAGCTGCGATGGGTCCTGATGTAGCGCCTTGAACGTTGCGACCAGTCCTTCTATCGCGAGCGCGACGACCACAACAACCAGAAATCGGGACATGAAGCGTCGCACTCGCGTTGGTCCGCTCACGTCAGCCTCGCGAATCACCTCCTCCTCCACAATGGTCTCGGCGATCTGTATTGCGACAACAGCACCGGCCAGCAGTCCCAACGCCTCAATAATGGACTGCGCGCTCGCCTGGTCCCATTCACCCGTGAACGCCGTCCATCCAGTGCGTGCAGCAATCGCAATCAACGTGAGCGCTGCGCACGCGAAGAGAGCCGCCATTAGCGCATGGACGATCGTAAAGCAACGCCAAAGGACATTCATTTTGTCGCTCCTTTGAATACCAAACCGGTTCAATGCGTTCTTGCGGTGCGCTAAACGTCACACAATAGAGCAGCGCCACGCGCCAAGGCGTCGAATGACCGCGTGCGGATCACCTTGCAGGTGACTCATCAACGTCGCCTTTGCCTGGCGAGCAGAAAGCGTGCCGATATGGATGTCCAGGCGTGTGCAGGAATTCCGATTTCGTTGTTTTTCGAGCGGCATTAGGCTCGGCGCGCTTCACGATCTCCAGTTGGTCGGGTTCGGCTCGCGTGCTCGCTACCAAATTGAAACCGGACCGCAAGACGGACTTGAGCAGGAATTGCGAAGCAGCGCTGAAAGGGCTGCTTGGCCATCACGCTCAAACAGAGCGAAGCTTGACTGCCGCTCGCGAATGAAATGGGCGTGCGCGTACAGTCGTTCCAGACCCATAGCGAAGCGGCGATGTGCGAGCGTATCCATCGCGCCTTTGAAAACGCCATCGATGCGATGCCGATAGGAGGCGACGCGTGGACGCGTCCCGGCTAGTGCATTCTCGACGCGCTGGCGATCCTGGTGCGTCCCGTGGTCGAGTTGCCTGTCGAACATCCAGGCACGTGGGTCGTTCAGGCATCAGGTGGTTTTCACGGAAACCGTCGCCGACCAGATTTGCGGGTTAGGTTTGGAAAGCGATCAGCTTGCGATGCAGGCGGCAGTCGCGGTGAGTAAGTAGGGGGCAGTGCGTTCGCGGTCGGACAACCACGGGAGCCGAATGCCAATGTAGTGGATTCCCCTGGAACCAGATTCTGGGGGTATTTTTGAAAAGTGCTTGATCGGTGACCACTCTTGAACTACATTGGTTTCTCCAAAACCAATTAGGTGAGCCCCATCATGCGTCCCCTCATTACCACGCTGGCCATCGTCGCGGCCTTCAGCGCCGTCGCGGCTCAGGCACAGGAAGTCGTCGTGATCGGCCATTCCGCGCCGCTGACCGGCCCGCAGGCCGCGAACGGCAAGGACAATGAGAGCGGCGCGCGGCTCGCGATTGAGGAGCTGAACCAGCAGCACGTCACCGTTGCGGGCAAACCTGTCACGTTCAAACTGGACTCGCAAGACGACCAGGCTGACCCGAAAGTGGGTGTGCAGGTGGCCCAGAATCTCGTCGATCACAACGTGGTGGCGGTGATGGGACCGTATAACTCGGGCGTCGCGATTCCGGCTTCGCGTGTGTACAACAACGCGGGCATCCCGATCCTCCCGGTTGCGTCGAACCCGGCGCTCACGCAGCAAGGCTTCAAGACGATCTTCCGCATCGGCGCCAGCGACGAGCAACTAGGCGGCACGATGGCCGAATTTGCGGCCAAAACGCTCAAAGTCAAAACCGCCGCCATCATCGACGACCGCACGGCTTACGGTCAGGGCGTGGCGCAGCAGTTCGAGCAGGTCGCGAAGGCCAACGGCCTGAAGATCGTCGATCACCAGTTCACGAATTCGCAGGCTACCGACTTTCTGGGCATTCTCACGGCCATCAAGGGCGAGAATCCCGACGTGATCTTCTTCGGTGGCTATGCGGCGCAGGGTGCGCCGATGGCGAAGCAGATGCGTCAGCGCGGTCTGCGCGCCAAACTGCTCGGCGGCGACGGCATCTGCTCGGCCGACATGGGCAAGGTCGCGGGCGACGCCGCCTCGATCGTCTATTGCGCGCAAGGCGGCGTCGCGCTGGACAAGACCGCCGCGGGCCGCGAATTCCTCAAGAAGTATCACGATACGTATCACACCGACACGCAGGTCTACGCCGTCAACTACTACGACGGCGTGAAGATGCTCGCCGACGCCATGGTCAAGGCGGGCACGACCACGGACAAGGCCAGACTCACGGCGCAACTGGCGAAGGAAGACTACAAGGGCGTGGCGGGCACGTATTCGTTCGACGCAAAGGGCGACCTGAAGGGCGCGCCGACGACCGTCTACGTCATTCGCAACGGTTTGCCGGTCCCGTACGCACCTTGAGTCGCCATCACAGGCAGGAGAACTATCGACATCATGAAACCCACCCGCACCATTTCGACCGTCGAGGTCCACACCGGCGGCGAGGCGTTCCGCATCGTCACCAGCGGTTTGCCGCGTCTGCCCGGCGACACGATCGTCCAGCGCCGCGCATGGCTGAAGGAAAACGCCGATGACATTCGCCGCGCCCTGATGTTCGAGCCGCGCGGCCATGCCGACATGTATGGCGGCTACCTTACCGAACCGGTTTCGCCGGGCGCCGACTTTGGCGTGATCTTTCTGCATAACGAAGGTTATAGCGACCACTGTGGCCACGGTGTGATTGCGCTGTCGACGGCCGCCGTCGAACTGGGCTGGGTGCAGCGCACGGTGCCCGAAACGCGCGTAGGTATCGATGCGCCGTGCGGCTTCATCGAAGCCTTCGTCAAGTGGGATGGCGAGCACGCGGGCGCGGTGCGCTTCATCAACGTGCCGTCGTTTCTCTGGAAGCGCGACGTGACGGTGGAGACGCCCACTTTCGGCACCGTGACCGGCGATATCGCCTACGGCGGCGCGTTTTACTTTTACGTGGATGGCGCGCCGTTCGATCTGCCGGTGCGCGAAGCGGCGGTCGAAAAGCTGATCCGCTTCGGCGCCGAAGTGAAGGACGCTGCGAACAAGGCGTTTCCGGTGCAGCATCCCGAGATTCCCGAGATCAACCACATCTACGGCACGATCATCGCGAATGCGCCGCGCCACGCGGGGTCGACGCAGGCGAACTGCTGCGTGTTCGCCGATCGCGAAGTCGATCGTTCGCCCACCGGTTCGGGCACGGGCGGGCGCGTCGCGCAGCTTTATCAGCGTGGTGAACTGAAGGCGGATGAAACGCTCGTCAACGAGTCGATCGTCGGCACGGTGTTCAAGGGGCGTGTGCTGAAGGAGACGTCGGTTCAGGGCATTCCTGCTGTGATTCCCGAGGTCGAAGGCGAGGCGTATATCTGCGGCTTCGCACAGTGGATCATCGACGAACGCGATCCGCTCGCTTACGGTTTTCTCGTGCGCTGAGTGCGCGAGGCGAAGGCATTCTCTCCCCGTACCAGGGGTCTTCGGCGCGCGCCGGTTCGTCCGTCGCGCGTTCTTTTTTTACGTAGGCCGATCATGAAACTCGACACCATTTACGCGGCTATGTGGGGCTGCCTCGTCAACGGGACGCAGCCTGGCCACCAACCGTTCAAGGTCATGCAGGCCGCCACCATCGCGCTCGACGGTTCGCCGAATGTCCGCACGGTGGTGCTGCGTCGCGTGAGCGAAGCGGAGAACGTGATCGCGTTCTATACCGATCTGCGTTCGCCGAAGATCGCCGAACTGCGCAGGCAGCCGCGCATCGCGGTGGCCGGTGTCGATGCCGTACGCAATGTGCAGATTCGTGTGTCGGGCGAGGCGCGCATCGTGGACGATGACGCGGTTTTGCGCGCAGCGTGGGACGCGAGCCGCGAGCAGAGTCTGATCGTGTATCGAACGGTTATCGCGCCGGGCACCCCGATCGCGCAGCCGCGCGATGCCTTCGACGACTCGCTTGATGCCGCGGATGTGGGTTTCGAGAACTTCTGCGTGGTCGAGGTCAGGCCCGATGCGATGGACTGGCTCGATCTCTCCGCCGCGGATGGGCACCAGCGTGCGCGCTTCGTGCGGGCGGGTAATGCATGGTCCGCTTCGTGGATCGCGCCCTGACTTGACGACGAGAACTCAGGCCGGCGCGATGTCGCGCTGCACGCGGTGAATGTGCTGCTCGACGTAGAAGGCGGCGGCGTCCGCGTCGCCGGTGACGATGGCCTCGTAAATCAGCCGATGCTCGGCCACATACAGACGGATGCGCGCGGGATCGTAGATGCCGTCGTCCTTGATGCGCTTCCACAAGGACTGATCCATCGTGTCGGCAATCTCCTGCGCGATCTTCACGAGCAGCACGTCGCCCGTCATCACGGCAAGTTGACGGTGGAACAGGCGGTCGCTGTTGTTCCAGAGCGCGCGTTCTTCGGCGTCGGCCACGTCCGTGAGCGTTTCCATCTGCTGGAGGTAATGCTCGGCGAGCGGGTCGCGTTTGCGGTGCGCCGCCGCGCGCCGCGCAATCGCGGGCTCCAGGATCAGGCGCACATCCAGCGTGGCGGACGGGCTGTAGTCGGCCTGCAGGCTGTTCTCGTTGCTTGGCGTGGGCGAGAGCGTGCGCGCCAGGACAGTCGGCGCGTCTTCGGAAACATAGGTGCCGGAGTTTCTGCGCGTGACGACGAGGCCTTCGTTCTGTAATGCACCGATCGCCTCGCGAACCGCCGGCCGTCCGACGCCGAACATGGCCGCCAGTTCGCGCTCGGACGGCAGGCGCGAATCGGGCAGATACCGTCCGGCGCGAATTTCGGCTCGCACTTTTTCGGAGACCTGTTCGTAGATCTGAAGCGGCCGGAAGCTGGCCGGGAAGTCGCTACGAGCGGAAGCCATTGGGAAGTCCTGTTGTGCGTTGGTCTTGAATATACCACTTAACAGTACTGGAAGCGACGGGTGGCCAGTTTCAAGCGCACATTCTGTCATAAGTGGTTTATTGGTTGCCAGATTTAGCGATTTTGGCGTATTAACGGATTGATTTCAGACCAAAAGTGGTTTAATTTAAACCCACTTAACATCATCGACTATTCGAGACGCCACACTATGACCCACTCACTCAAGACGTTCGACGCCAACGAAACCGCGGCGCTGCTGGACTATCCGATGCTTGTGCAAGTCCTGCGCGAGACGATTCTCGACTACGCGGACGGCAAGATCGCGAGCCCCGAGCGGCTCGTCGTGCCGCTCCAGGAGGGGGGCGTGATGTTGTCGATGCCGTCGAGCGCGGCCGACATCGCCATCCACAAGCTGGTGAACGTCTGCCCCGGCAACGGCAAACGCCAGCTTCCGACAATTCACGGTCAGGTGATCGCGTGCGATGCGTCGACGGGCGCCATGCTGTTCGTGCTCGACGGTCCCACGGTCACGGGCCGCCGTACGGCAGCGATCAGCGTGCTCGGCATCCAGTCGCTGCACGCGGCCGCGCCGAAGGAGATCCTCATCATCGGCACCGGCAAGCAGGCGGCGAATCACGTGGAAGCCTTCGCGGCGCTCTTTCCACAGGCGCAAATTCTCGCGCGGGGCATGACGCCCGAATCCACGCAGCGCTTCGTGGAGGCACTCGCGCCGCTCGCACCCAATCTCAGCGCGCTCGACGGAGACATTCCCGATTCCGTGGATGTGATCGTGACGGTGACGACCAGCAAGTCGCCGGTCTACGACGGACCGGCGCGCGAAGGGCGGCTCGTGGTTGGCGTGGGGGCGTTTACGCCGGACGCGGCGGAAGTCGGAAAGTCAACCGTCGATAGCAGCTTCGTCGTCGTGGACGATCCGCTGGGCGCGAAGCACGAAGCGGGCGACCTGATTCGGGCCGGATTCGACTGGAGCCTGATGCATACGCTCGCGGACGCCATCAGGCAAAGGCTCGCGCCTACCGCGCCGGTGTTTTTCAAGAGCGTCGGGTGCGCAGCTTGGGATCTCGCAGCGTGTCGTGTTGCAAGGGGGAGAGCTTAAGCCGCACGAAGCAGGTTGCATCACGTGAATGTCGCGTTTGCCGCGCATTGTTGTCATTCTGGCGCGTGCGCGGAATGTTCGAGACTGGCCGCCTACCGACTCATGCGTAGCGCAGAAACGCGCTGCGGCGGTGGACCGGCTCAGCGCGGCGTTCCGGTCTTCCCTCAGGCGCTGTTGGCGCGTAGCCCCAGTAGCGCCAAACCTATTTCGCGGTGATGTGAGACGGTGGCGGCACAAAGGCTGGCATCGAGTCTTCCCAACGGCTGTCGGTCAGCATTTCCTTTTCGGAGCCGTCCGGATTCATCGACCATACCTGCCCGTATGGCTGGAATGAATTGTCATAAAGCGCCGCTTCGTCCTTGAAGCCATATTCGCTGCTGTTCCACAGAATCTTCTTGCCGTCCCAACTCCAGACAGCATGCGCATCGGATGCCGGGAAGTTCGTCAGGCGACGCAGTTCGGTGCCGTCCGACTTGATCGTAAAGATGTCGAAATTGCCGTCTTTCTGTTTGCGTGTGAACACGATCCGGTCGTCCGCGGGCGACCAGCCCGGCACGTTGTCCCAATCGCTCGTGAGCACGCGAACCTTGCGTGTTTCGAGATCCATGATGCGCAATCCCTCGTCGCCTTTGGCCCACGACCGGAAGACCATCTGCTTGCCATCCGGGGAGACGCTGGCGAATCCGGTGTTCGACGTGGGAGAGGTCAAATCCTGAACACCGGTGCCGTCACGATTGATCATCTTGACGTTGGCCACGTTCTGGTCGCGGGTTCGCCAATAGCCGCCGAAGCTGAAGACCAGCGACTTGCTGTCCGGCATCCAGGACGGTGCCAGTGCGACGCCAATCATGTCTCCGCAAGGGCCTGATGGATTCTTGCCGGAAGCACATTTGGTGGTCGACTGAAACACCCGCTTCTTGTTCGTACCATCGGCGTTCATGATCACGAGCGAGGTGTCGTCGTTCTTGTCGGACAGGGCAAGTGTGCCGTCCTTGGCAAACATCGGAAAGACGTCCGTGTAACGGTAGTCGAACTTGGGATTCCAGCTATACAGCGGCGTGTTCTGCGCCAGCGGCAGGTTCTCGATGCGTTCGTAGACGACCTGCTTTCCATCATGACTCCACGACGGGTCGCGCAGGTTCGCGGGAAACGGTTCAGGTCCATCGGAATACATAATCCCGGTCGTTTGCGCCGACTTCGTGCTGTAGCCGAAACGCCCATCCGGCAAGAACTGTGGATTGAGCTTCATGCCGGGGCCAGCCGTCAGCGCAGTGGAATGCCCGGTTGCCACATCGATCGCCACGATCTGCGAGGTGGCCTTCATCGACAGCTGATCCACGCGAGCCAGCCAGCTCACCTCGACATCACCCTGATAGGCGATCAATTGTTTGCCGTCAGCCGACCACTTGGGCGATCCGGTCGTCACGCCTGCCGGAGACAGCCGTTTGAAATCGCTGCCATCGGGATGGACGATATAGACGGACAGCTCCTGCAAATGCTCCCAGGCGACGCCCTTGTCATGAGATTTCCATTCCGTGTCGCGATCGGATGTGAAGGCAATCCACTTTCCATCGGGAGACCACGAAGGGCGATAGAAACCATCGGGTTTGATCGGGTCACCTTGAATCGATGCCTTACCGGTCAAATCGGTCAGCTTGCGTGTCTTGAGATCGAGGATCCAGATATTGGCGCGATGCGATCCGCGATCAGACATGAAGGCCACATAGCGATTGTCCGGCGACATCGACGCCTGATCATCCACGGCCGGATCGTCGGTGAGGCGTTCGAGCGCAGTGCCGTCCGCCTTCACGCGATAGATGTCGGATTGCCCGCGTCCTTCGCGCTCCGAAGTAAAAACGATCCATTGGCCATCATCCGAAAAGCGCGCGTTGTAATCGAATCCCGGCGTGCCGAGCAGCTTGTGTTCTCCAGTGCCGTTGGCATTGGCCACGTACAGCTCGGAGCGGGTCGGGGCGATACGATTGAAGAGCAATGTGTCTTTGGCAACGGCCGGAACCGAGGCGATTACGCTGGCCGAGCAGGCGAGGCCTATGATCAGATTCTTCTTTTTCATCGGGCAGACTCTTTTTGGGTGATTTGATTTAATGACGAAATTAGAGGGTTTATTTCGTCAAGACGATTTTCGGCGAGGATATTGTTGATCGGTGATTTCCGATGTTGATCTTTGAGAGGGGAATTAATGGAGGGAATTTGAGGGTGTCTCTTCTTTCATTATTGTTGATTCGATATGTCTCGATAGAGCGCTACTCTGCGCTTATGGAACGGAGATTTCCTTGTACAAAAAGTCTATTTGGTAGGACATTTTGGTGGGAGTCGATGAAATCTTGATCTAACGCAAAAAGTAGCAAATGAATGAGGGTTCGATCGGGTGTTCCCTTGATTCTTAGCGGTGATCAGGCCAATAGCAGGAGCCATCTGTACCTGGCTGTATGCGTACTCGGCAATGTCGTGGGGACGGACTTTCTGTATGCACAGTAGGACGACCGGCTCAGTGCGACCCTCAGTGGCCAGCGCAGTGCATATGGCCGATGTCCGCTAGCTAATCCGCATCAGTCGTTCGAAGGCGCACACATCTGTCCGTTCAACAGCATTAAATTTGAACCCGGGATGACTTCGTCAATAACGGTGTTTGTCAATAGCGCCGCGTTGAACCTGCGCACAGGGTGTAAGCCGACATGGACAAGATGACCTGCCACCGCAGCGTGGCATGCCGTAAAAAAGGTACTGCCGTCGTTCGACGGGCCTTGTTTATGGTTGCACTGCTTGGCTGCGCCGCGATGACGAGCCTATATGCCATGGGCGAGACCGTAGCCACCGTCTCCGCGCCAGACATGGCAGCGCGTGGGAGCTTTTTCCCGATCGCATTGAACCAGTGTGTCTACCAGAATCCGGCCTACTGGAGCAGCGGCCAACGCGCGGCCGGCCAGGAGATACAGATTGGCGGCGGCGTGCCATTGAACTGTGCGGGCCCGGCTGCGCAGTGGACTGCGCTGACCCTCGATTCGAATCCCAGTGCTTATGGGCCATGCTCGGGAATGAATCCGAGGAGCGCCTTCGTACTCAATTGCCTGATCACCCACGAAAGCGGAATCGATTTGTCGGTCGGCGAGACGATCTTCATCGCGCCAGGCCTGAAGCTGCCGTCGTTATACAACGACTTTCCAGTGACGCTGCCAATGGTCGTGACCTTGCCCGTCGTCTCGGACAGTGCGATCCTGAGCTCTGGAGGAGACACGGCAATCGTAGGTTTTGCGTCGTTCCAGATCGATTATGCAATTGGAGCGAATGGTAGATCGACACCCGTGTGCGATTTAAACCCGATTTGCGCCATGCCGCCGTGCAGAAAGTGTGTGATCGGGCATCTGACCGCAAGCCGAACAGGAAGCACAACGACGGGCGGTGCCGCACCGTAGAATCACTGCGTAACGATGCTGCGTCGCCGGGGAGTGTGACCGCAAAATGCGTAACGCGATGGGTGTTTTCGGAGCCAAAGCAATGGCTCGCCGACTCAAGATCACCATCCGTTCTGGCGTGGCTACCGACTGAGCAGGCGGTGTCTGCGGAGTTCTTCGGCAAGCTTGCTGGGATCGGTAAAAGCATGCCCGAATAGCACATAGAACCGATAAGGACGCGTAGAAAAACGATCGTAGGCGGCTGGTCATCCCATCGTGGTGTTAGGTAAAGCCATTGGGAGTATGTTGTAAAACTAATCAATGAACGCCACCGGATTGCTGGCCGGAGTCTCGCATTACGCGCACCACCTCTGACGCAGCATCGCTAATGCGATGTTGCATAGATATTAAATCCGGTAAGATACGCGGCTCTCAAAACTACTATCAACTGAGCGCCCCGGCGCTCCTTGTGAGCGGGCGTGTTGAGCGTACGCATCGGTTCTCCGTTTCACGCCATCAGACATGAACTGCGTGATGCAGTGTATGGCCGCGTCCCAGCTTTCAATGTCTACGGCGAGTCTCTTCATGATGCGATGGCAACCACGCGCGATGCAGTCCAGTTCGTCCAATGAACCCATGTCGGCTGCACTCCTTCGAGAGACCGATTTGCAATCTAATGCGACTTTCGCAGACGCGTCGGCGTCCGCTATCTCCGATACCGCCGCTGAGGAACGCATCTGCCGTACCCTTATGTGGCACATCCTGCCGGTGCTGATGTTTGCCTACGTGGCGGCTTATATCGATCGCGTCAACGTCAGTTTCATGCGATTGCAACTGGCTAACCAGCTCGGCTTTTCAGATGTGGTGTTCGGTTTCGGCGCGGGAACATTTTTGCTGGGTTTCGTCGTGTTTGAGGTGCCGAGCAATATGATTTTGCAGCGCGTCGGTGCGCGCCACTGGCTGACGCGCATCATAGTCTCGTGGGGGCTCCTCACGGCGCTGACGACGCTGATCTCTACACCGAGGCAGTTCTACGCGATGCGGTATCTGCTCGGCATCGCCGAAGCAGGTCTGGTACCGGGCATCATCTATTACATCTCACATTCGTTTCCGCGACGTCACCGGGGGCGCGTAATTTCGACGTTTTATGTGGCCCTGCCGCTGGCGGGTGTAATCGGCTCGCCACTCGCCGGCCTTGTCATGCATTACCTCGACGGAGCGCTGAATATTGCTGGCTGGAGATGGATGCTGATTGTCGATTCAGTACCGGCATTCATCGCCGCCCTGTTGTGCTGGTGGCGTCTCGAAGACAACGTTATTGATAGCCCGCGCTATGATGCGGTCGACCGCGGTCTCCTTGCTCACGCACTTGCCCGCGATGGGAAAATGAGTTTGCCCATCGCGTCTGGGGCAGTCTATTCAAGCGGTCTCGTATGGGCATTCTGCACGATCTTTTTTCTCGATGGGTTCGCGTGCTATGGCTACGCATTATGGGCTCCGACTATCATTCACTCGCTCGGCGTTGACGGCAACCTGCGGGTAGGTCTGCTTACGGCGCTCCCGAACGTGGTCGCGATAGTGGCAATAATTTTGGTGGGGCGTAACGTTGACCGGATCGGCGAAAGGCGCTTGCATGTCGCCGCGCTGATGTTTCTCGCGGCGCTTGGATTGACGATGTCCGCACTGTTGCACCACAGCGTTGGGCTGTCCGTATTTGCATTGTGTATTGCAGCCGCGGGCCTGCTGTCTGTGCTGGCAATTTTCTGGAGCATGCCGACTGCCGTGCTTGCCCCGGCTGCGGCCGCAGGTGGTATCGGCTTGATCAGCGCCGTCGGTAATCTAGGGGGATTCTTTGGAACTTATACGGTAGGGTATCTGAAGCAAAGTTCCGGCAGTCCGATGGTACCGGTCGCGGCAATGGTCGGCTGTCTGCTGCTCGGCTCGATATTGACCTTACTGTTGCCAAAGCATCTGGTAAATAGCTGAAGCCCTTGCGACTGCCGGTCGCCGGAAGAAACCTACCGCCTTTTGACAGAGGTGACGCCAAGTGACTGCTCCCTTGGCGCGAGTTTCATCGAGGATGCGGAGATTCCGCAGCAGCAGCGCGACAACACCTTTGTCGCGGTGGGCGTGGCGAATCGGCACTAGTCCGCAGATTCTTCAATTTTAAGAATCTTTCAGCCCGCGGACAGTGACATTCATTGCGAAGATCGATAGATTCCCTATACATATAAACAAGCGCCTGCTTGCCGCGCTGAGTGACGAATGCGCCAGGAATGAATCGTGGGGCGATGCACAAAACGGCCCTCGCCTGGCAAGCATAAAGCGTTGCTATCTCCAGATAGAAAACAGCGAACGTACATCGCAATTCGTTTAACCCGAATCCAACTTCACTAGTTGAACCGTTGTGACGGTGCTCTCCGTCTATGTCACAGCGCACGCGAAAATTCCGGTCCGTCTGGAATAAGGCGCTAAACGACCGTGTTTGCCACGGTGAATGAAGGCCAAAGGAAAACCATGAATGTATTCAAAAACGTAAAGCCGTTGCTTCCGGGCATTCTCGTCGCACTCGCGTATTTATCGATTTCATCCGCTGCCTATGCTTCGGGCGGCGATGTCACGTCGAAGACAGATACAGAATCGACGTTTCTAAAAGAAAACGACGTGGCGATGTCGAAGATGATGGACGGCATGTCAGTGAAGCCGTCGGGCGACGTCGATCAGGATTTCGTCGCGATGATGATTCCCCATCATCAGGGCGCGATCGATATGGCGCAAGCCGAGCTCAGGTATGGCACGAACGAGCAACTGCGCCGTATCGCACAGGAAATTATCGTCGAGCAGCAGCAAGAAATTGTGGCGATGCGTGTCGCGCTGGGGCAGTCGCTTCCGGCATCGGTGCCGTCGCCTGACCAGATTCATCCCAACAAGGCTAACGAGCCTGACCATTCGTCGATGCACATGAACATGCACATGAACACGCCGGCATCGACGTCCAATCACGAGGATCAGAAATGAGTGCACGCGTATTGAGGTTGCGGACCATTGCCTTCGTTGCGGCTTTAGCCGTCTCCAGTCTCGCTTCGGCCGGGCAGGTTCCGGGCGCCGAAAGCGCGCCTGATATTGGCGTCAGCCACCACGATCGGGTTTATGCCGCCGAACAGTTCTCCAATACGGTCTCGGTCACCGATCCCGCAGACAATCGCCTTCTCGGCGTGATTCGGCTCGGCGATCCGGCGCCGACGAACTTTAGCCCGCTCTACCGTGGTCAGGTGCTGGTTCACGGCATGGGATTTTCGCCCGATCACAAGACCCTCGCGGTCGTGTCCATCGGATCGAACTCGGTGTCGTTCATCGATACCGAAACCAATGCCCTCAAGCATGTGACGTACGTTGGGCGGTCCCCGCATGAGGCGTTTTTCACGCCCGATGGAAAGGAAGTCTGGGTGACGGTGCGCGGCGAGAATTATGTCGCGGTCCTCGACGGCACGACTTACGAGGAAAAAACGCGTATTACCGTTCCCGCCGGGCCCGGCATGCAGATATTTTCGCCCGATGGAAAGTACGGCTACGTTTGCTCGTCCTTCAATCCCGAGGTCGACGTGATTTCGGTGGCCGATCACCAGATCGTCGGCAAGGTGCAGCAAGCCAGTCCGTTTTGCCCGAACATTGCCGCCAGTCCGGATGGCAAGCAGGTCTGGTTCACCCTCAAGGATGTTGGTAAGACGCAGGTGTTCGAGGCGAAGCCGCCGTTCAATTTGCTCAAGACGCTGGACACTGGCCCGATCACCAACCACGTGAATATCGTCAAGAACGCCGAGGGGATGTTCGCGTACGTGACGGTGGGCGGGTTGAACGAAGTGAAAGTGTTCCGTACCGACAACTACGAGCAGGTAGCGACGATCCCGGTTGGCAATCTGCCGCATGGTATCTGGCCTTCGGGAGACGGTACGCGCGTGTATGTCGGGCTGGAGAACGCCGATGCACTTGCCGCCATCGATACGCTGACCAACAAGGTGATTGCACAGGTGCCGATTGGCCAGGCGCCTCAGGCGGTCACGTATGTTCCTGGCGCAGTGGCCGAAGGTGACGGCATGCAAAACCTCCAGCCGCTTGGCGTCGCCGGGAATACCGCTCACCTTTATCTTGGCGCGGCAGGGGGGCACGTATCGGGTGCAGCGAATTTCCCGACGAGCGTTGCGCTTTTCGATCAGGGCTTGCTGCAGGTGCTCCAGGCGTCGGTAACGGGCCTGAAGCCGAAGCAACCCTACGTCCTTGGCCTGGCTGATCGCCCGGATGGCAGTGGGCGCATTGATGCGTTGGCGAACTTTATGACCAATCCCGCCGGCTCGGCCATCGTCAACGCGATTGGTCAGATACGGCAAGTCGTCTCGGTGAATGCGCCTCAACCGGAAGCGGGGCGACGTTATCTCGTCATCGTACCGTTGATCGATGGTCATACCGGATCGCCGGTGCAGGTTCAGGCGCTCAATTGACCGAGTGGGCAGGGGCACGCGCTGCGGGCCTCTGCCACCGTCCACCGTCACGCGGCGCGCCTTGCTGCCGCTTTCATTCACCATCAGTGAGCGTTGGCAAACAACGCTCGCGCTCGATGGCTGCCGCCCGGATCATTGCCGCCGCGTCGGGTCTGATAAAGCGATGAATGGGTCACTGCCATCATCAAAACCCTATTCGGAATTGCGCGAGAAGTCCTTCAGAAATCTTAAGAGTTATGAAAGGGCTGAATACCGGTTATTCAAGGTACGATCCTGCGGAGAGGAAATGGATTTTCGACATCAGCTCGTGGATCAGGTGCCGCGATTGAGGAGATACGCGAGAGCGCTGATGCGTTGTCGCGAGCAGGCCGACGATCTGGTTCAGGACACACTTGAGCGCGCGCTCAACAAGCATGCGCTTTTTCAGAACGGAACCGATCTGCGCGCCTGGACCTTTACCCTCATGCACAATGTGTATGTGAATACGATTCTCAAGAAATCGGAAAAGGCCCTACACATGGGTGTCGATGAAAAGAATGAATGGTTTCTCGACGAGATGGCGATCACGTCGAATCCATCGAGACGCCTGGAGATTCGAGATCTCGAGCGTGCGCTAATGCAGATTCCGGATGAACAGCTTCAGGTCGTTTTGCTCGTTGGCGTCGAAGAATGTAGCTATGCAGAGATCGCGCGCGAGTTAGATATTCCGATCGGAACGGTCATGTCGCGGCTTTCGCGTGGGCGGGAACGACTGCGATTATTGACGTCAATGAACAGTCCCAGGAAACGGTCGAAGCAGAGAATGGCGCAGTAACGTTTCAGATTTTCCCGGCTCGCCACGCAGTTTATAAAAAGATGACACGAGGCGCCGTGGCTTGCCGGATACTGCCATTCTCGGACTCGTACCTGGCAAGTTTCAGCACCCTCATAGCAACTCGACAATGACAATGTCGGTGTCTTTGTGCGCCCTGAGTGAAATTTCGCGCTCTCGCCGGATAGCAACACCATCGCGAGCGCTGACGCGAAGTGACCCGACATCGATGTCGCCGTGGTCCGATACAAGGTAGGCTGCCCGCGTGCCGGGCATCGTTCGACTCACGCTTGCTCCCTCTCGCAGCGTGGCAACACTGACCCGCGCGTCTGCGTTGATGGGTAACGCGCCTGCTCGCACGTCGTCTGGATCGCCGCTCGCCAGCGTAACGAAGCGGCCTTCGCGATATTCGCGTGGGCAGGCTCGCGTCGCCCAGCGAGGCGTGCCGCCTGGCGTACGCGGGCGCAACCAGATCTGAAACAGCCGCGCAGGCTTGTCTTCGTCGTTGCGCTCGGCGTGATAGATCGTCGAGCCAGCACTCATCGCCTGCACGGAATCGGCGACGAGTCGCGCGCGATTGCCTGCATCGTCTTCATGCGTGATGGCGCCCGAGCGCACCCATGTGACGATCTCCACGTCGCGATGCGCGTGCAGGCCGAAGCCCGAATGGGGCGCGAATTCGTCATCGTTCCACACATAGAGCGGGCCGAGCGGCGCGTGCTCAGCGCGTCCGGTTTCGCCTACGCGAAAATGCAGCCGCGCATGGAGCCAGTCGCGCCGGAGGGCGCCGAGCGAATGAAAAGGGCGATGTTCGATCATGATGAAACTCCGTTTGAGTGAGCCGATGCGAGCAGGGCGCGGATGCGATCGTTGAATTCGCCTGCGCGCGCCCTGAATTCGCTCGAACCACGCTCAGACTTGCTGCTGACCGCCATCGACGAACAGTTCGATGCCGTTCACAAAGCTCGCATCGTCCGAAGCGAGGAACAGCGCGGCGCTCGCGATTTCGTTCGGCTCGCCCAGACGGCCCATCGGAATCTGCGCGGCCAGATAGTCGGCGAGACCCTGGCGTTGCGCGGCGTCGTCACCGGCCAGGTCGAGCAGGCCGGGCGTGCGCGTCGCGCCGGGGCTGATCGTGTTCACGCGGATCTGGCGGTCCTTGAGATCGAGAATCCAGTTGCGGGCGAACGAGCGCACCGCGGCCTTCGACGCCGAGTACACGCTGAATGCCGCCGTGCCCGCGCTACCCGCCGTCGAACCCGTGAGGATCACCGATGCGCCCTTGGCCAGCAGCGGCAGCGCCTTTTGCACCGTGAACAGCACGCCCTTCACGTTGCGGTTGAAGGTGTCGTCGAAATGTTCTTCGGTGATGTTGCCGAAGGGCAGCATCGAGCCGCCGCCTGCGTTGGCGAACAGCACGTCGAGATGACCCTGTTCTTCCTTGATCTGTGCATAGAGCGCGTCGAGTTCGTTCAGCTTCGTCGAATCGACGCGCGCGCCGGTGGCCTTGCCGCCTGCATCGCGGATGCTCTTGACGGCAGCATCGAGTTCAGCCTGACGACGGCCCGTGAGGTAGACGTGGGCGCCTTCGGCGGCGAAGCGCTGGGCCGTGGCGAGGCCGATGCCGCTGGTTGCGCCGGTGACGAGTGCGATCTTGTTGTCGAGTTTGCGTGCCATGGTGAAGCTCCTTTCTTTAAGTCGGTGGATGTGTGGGTTGGCTGTTGCGTGCTGCGATGTGAGAAGAATATCGACGGCCCGGCCTTTTCGAAATAGAATTGATTGCAATCTAACGTTGCACAAATGCAAAGATGAGGGGAAATGGCGAAGCTGCCTGATTTCGAAGGACTGGCGATGTTCGCGAAGGTCGCCGAAGAGGGTTCGTTCGCGGCGGCGGCGCGTGCGATGGGCGTGTCGGTGGCCACGGTCTCGCGCGGCGTGGCCCGCCTGGAGGACCGGCTGGGCGCGCGGCTCTTTAACCGCACGTCGCGGCAACTGGCGCTGACCGAGTTCGGCCGCACGATCTGCGAGAAGGCCGGCGAGATCTATCGGCAAGCCGAGGAAGCCGAGAGCGCGGCGCGCGAAATGTCGGTGCAGCCGCGCGGGCTCGTGCGCCTGGCGGTGCCGATGTCGTTCGGGCTGCGCTGGGTCGCGCCGCTGCTGCCGGGTTTCTTTCGCGCGTATCCAGAAGTGTCGATCGACCTGCATCTCTCGGATGCGTCGGTCGATCTGGTCGCCGACGGCTTCGATGCCGCGCTGCGCATCGCCGCGTTGCCCGATTCGTCGCTGGTCGCGCGGCGGCTGTGTGCGGTCACGCAGTTCGTGGTGGCGTCGCCGGAGTATCTGAAGCGCGAAGGGCGGCCCGCGCATCCGCGTGAACTGGTCGATCGTCCGTGTCTCTCGTATGCGTATCGCGCGCGTAGCGATGTCTGGCGCTTCACGAACGACGCGGGCGAGGAGGAGCCGGTCATGCCGACCGGCCCGCTGCGCGTGACGAATTCCGATGCGCTGCTGCCCACGCTGCTCGATGGCCTCGCGATTGCGGAGCTGCCCGAATTCATCGCGGGCGAGTATCTGGCCGATGGCCGCCTCGAAGCGATCCTCACCGACTGGTCGCTGACGAAGGGCGGGCTTTACTTCGTCACGCCTTCGGCGCGCGCGCGGCCCGCGAAGGTGTCGGCGCTGTCCGATTACTTCGCCGAGCATCTTTCCGATCCGGCGTGGCGATGGCCTAAGATTTGACTGGCCTGCGCCGATTTCGGATGGTCGGCGGATGCGTCGTGGCGACGACGAGATCGAACAGCGCCTGACTGCTCGGCGAGAGCGACCGCCCTGTGTTCCAGACCATGTGCAAGGGGCGCTCGATGCGAAGATCATCGACTTCGATGATCGTCAGCTCGCCGCGCCGCACTTCTTCGCGCACGCTCAGCAGCGACACATACGCGAGCGCATTCTGGGCGAGCAGCATGCGCTTGATCGCCTCCGTGTCGCTGACGGACATCAGCGGCGTGATCCGCATGCCCGCTTGCGCATAGGTCTGTTCAACGATTGCGCGCGTGCCCGATCCGGGCTCGCGCATGATGACGACGTGATCGACAAGCTCGTCGGCTCGCAGATGCTTGCCCGCGAGCGGATGACCCGCCGCAGCGACCACGGCGACTTCATCGGAGCCGATATGACGCGCGTGCAGGACGGTGTCGTCGAATGGGCCTTCGACGAAGCCTAGCGTGAAGGTGAGATCGGCCAGTCCGGATTCGACGCGTTCCGTGTTGGTGACCGTGAGGTCAATCGCCACGCGTGGGTAGTTCGCATTGAATCGCGCGATCACTTCGGGCACGAAGTACACGCCGAGCGTCGCGCTTGCGCCAATCTTCACGCGTCCGGCGCCGAGTCCCGCGAGTTCCTTCAACTGATTTTCGGCACTATCCGCGAGTGAGAAAATGCGCTCGGCGTATTCGAACAGCGTCTTGCCCGCCTCGGTCAGCGCGACGCCACGCGGCAGACGGTCGAAAAGAGGAAGGCCCATTCGCGCTTCCAGTTCGCGAAATTCCCGGGTCACGGCCGGTTGGCTCACGTGAAGGCGCTCGGCGCCAGCGCTGACGCTGCCCGCGCGCGCGACCTCGTAGAACGCGAGTAGGTGTGTGAAGTTCATACAGTCCAGAAAGTCAGTCGATGAACCGATAACGCAACGTGCGTAAGCTGGCCTCGCGAGACGGATCGGTGCGGATGCACCGAATGTGCTCACGGGTCACCGCCAACGCTCGTACAGAACGGCACCCATGAGAAAGAAAAGCGTATGCGCGGCGCCGAAGAGTGTCATGCCCAACGGACTAAGCATCTTCGCCCCCGCGAACCCCTGGCCGATTGCGGGCAGAATGACAGCGGCGTTCACAAGCCAGACGAGCGCCGCCGAAAAGAGACCCTTTGCAATCACCGGTGCATACAAGCGAGCCAGTGTTGCTGCATAGATGACGATCATGGCAACGCCAACCGCGACGTGAAAGAGCTGCCGGAACGGCCAGGACGTAACCCAGGACGCAAGCCATGACGGCAGCGGCGCGCCGATTAAATCGAGCAGAAGTGTCAGGAGTCCTCCGCGTGCCGTCACGATATGGAAGTGATCCGCGACGATCAATAGCGTCGTGTTGACGACGATGGAAAGCAGGCCAGCGAGAAGGGCTGCCTGAAAACTGAAAGTGCGTTCTGTGGGTGGGTAGGCTGGATAGATAGAAGGCATCGGTTTCTCACTGCTCGACCAGGTTCGTATTCGGGATCAAAAAACGTATTCAGAAGCTGCTCGATCGGCATTGTCGGAACGGAACAGATACCCCGCGCCACGTACCGTCCGAATCATTTTCGATATCGCCGGCCTGCCAATTTTGGAGCGCAAATTACCGACATTCACGTCGATGATGTTGGTGCCGGGATCGAATCGCCGATGCCAGACGACTTCGAGAATCTCGGCGCGGGTAATGACGCGTCCCGGATTGAGCATCATGAATTCGAGCAACCGGAATTCGGTGGGACGCAAGCGCACGACGTCGCCCTCGACCGATACGGTGCGCTGGACGCGGTCGAGCACGATGCCGTTGCCTTGAAGCACGGTGTTGACCGAAGCGTCGGAAGACAGCGTGCGCCGCGCCTGGAGCCGCAGGATGGCCATCGCGCGCGCGGAAAACTCATCCCAGTCCAGCGGGAGCGTCAGATAATCGTCGGCTCCTGAACGCAATACCTTGATGCAACGTTCGACATTGCCGATGGCGTCGAGGACGATCATCGGAATGGTGACACCCAGACCTCGAATCGAGGCGACGATCGAATAGACATCGAGATCGGGAAGCCGGAGATTCAGGACCACCATGTGATAGCCGCTGTTCACCAGCTTGCCGATGGCATGCCGGCCAGTCGTTTCAATCTCGACACTCAGGCCCGCCTCAGTGAGCGATTGCGCGACATGTTCTGAAATAGCGGGATCCGGTTCGACTACAAGAACGGTTTTCATGGTGTGTCATGTGTGAGCGCCTTTTTGCGCTGGCGAGCTATATGCATGGTGTAAAGGCGAACACGCGTCGTGAGCGTTTATTCCTTCGCGGCAACTTTACGATCGCGATTCAAAATTCGTGCGGCACGAACGATGCGCAATTTCAGAACGCGAAAAGGCGGACCGCAGTCCGCCCAAAATCCAGCAAGCTCGCAGTCGCCCAAGAGCGACACACCTTAGCTTCCCGCTATGCCGAGAATCTCGTGCACGTGGGCAAGGTCAAGTCGCCGACGAACGGCTGGTGGCAAGGCAAGGCGCGTGAACGAGCCGCTCGAAGATGAGGCCGCGAATCGTGCGGCCCAGCACGATGAGCCAGAGCACGTCGAGCGCGACGGCGAGCACCAGACCAACGTCCGTGAAGCCGTGAAAGCCGGTTACGCGGGCAAGGTTGAACGTGGCGAGCGTGTACACGCCGATCGGAAACGTGAAGCCCCACCAGCCGAGATTGAACGGCAGGCCCTCGCGGCGATAACGCCACATGAAGAGCACGGCGCAGGCGAGCCACCAGAGTCCGGCGCCCCAAAGCAGCAGCGCGCCCAGCACGCCGAAACTCTGTGCCACGGCGGCAACCGGTTGCAGCGCGGTACCCGCGAATGCTTTGACGGCGGCATCGCCGAGTGTGAGCAGGCCGAGCGCGCCCGTTCCAATGGGGCCGAGCGTGAGCCAGCTGGTGACACCGAGTTCGCGATGCGGCAGCTTGTGGACGATGAGACGCAGCAGCACGATCGTGAGGATCGAGAACGCGAGCGGCACCGAAATCGCCCACAGCACGTAACCGGCGCCCACCACGCACTGCGCGGTCGGCGCGTCGAGATGCGGGGCAAGCAAGGCGGCGCTCGCAGCGGCGACTTCAGGCGCGACGACCGGCAGCAGGAGCGCCGCAGTCAGTTTCTCCATGCTGTGATCCTGGGCCGTAAAGATCAGATACGGCACGCCGATCGCGACGACGAGCGAGAGTACCGCATCGAAGCCCCACAAGCTGAGCGCGGCGGAATACGCGCCGTGGCCATAACGGGGACCGGCGAACACGACGATGCCGTTGATGATCGGCGCGAGACCCATCGGCAGCGCGCCCAGAAACAGGGATTGCAGCGGATGACGAAGCAATGGCTTGATCGTTTCGCTAAACAAAACAAACCGGCTTGCAAACAGGGCGAAGAACAGCGCATACAGGCCGATGTCGATGCGCCAGAGCCATTCGGCGAGCGCCGTTTTCGCGGGCGACGCACCGGGCAGGGCATTCAGGACGAGATAGACAACCCCTGTTCCCATGGTGACGGCGAACCAGTTCGGCGTGAACTGGCGAATCTTCTCGAGTGCCGCCGGAACCCGGCGGTCGGTCCGGCGCGGTGCGGTCGGCGCGTGACTTCCCTTGCTCATGTCGTTCACCCATCGTTGATGTGACTGGATGACCCCGAGTCTAGGGAACGCAAAGCCATACGAAAAATACCTATTTGCGATCTGCGCGATGCCTTGTTGATATGGCACTCGCGTAAGCCGAACTGAATCCCAAGCGACGCGCCAGCTCATTCGGTCTATGTCATTGCATTTGTGCAACGATAGGTTTCAAACGATTCTATTTCGCAAATTAAACCCGATCGCTATTCTCCTTTCCATCGGCTCCGCAACACTTCGCCGGATGTCCGAAAGAGGAGAAACAGAATGAATGCACGCCTGTTTGAATTCTTCTCGTCGTCGTAGCGAGGGCTGAGTCAAGTCGATTTATTCGAAGTCGATGGCGAAAGCTAAAAAGCCCGTAATTCAAGCACTTTTATTTAATCTGGAGTTGAAAATGAAAACCGGTCGTTCGATTGCTCTTTCCTTGCTTGTCGCCGCCGCAGCTGGCTACGCAACGGTCAGTTCGGCACAAGGCCTCACCCGCGCAGACGTTCGCGCCGATCTGGTTCGTGTCGAGCAGGCTGGCTACAGTCCGGCGGGTGGCAATGACGCCAACTATCCCGCCGAGATTCAGGCTGCCGAAGCAAAGCTTGCAGCACAAGATCAGCAGCAGAACGCCAAGGCGAACGATGCCGTGGGCGGCGCGCCGATGGGGACTTCGGCCGCTGGTACGCGAGTCGCACCGAAGAAGCCTGGCCCGCGGGAATGTGTCGGACCGGCCAGCTTCTGTAACGTCTATTTCGGCAATTAATGCGTATGGCGCGAACTAATGCCGCTGCCTGACCGACGAGAGGATTCCCCCGTTGGCCAGGCGAGAAAATCGCCGTATCTCAGGCAGGAAGCGGATTCATTGCCCGAGGGTTTGCATGGCACGCAGTCGTCATAAGCACCGCGTTGCTCGTTACCCGATACGTAATGACTGGAATCAATTTCAGAAAGATTAAGCAGAATTCAAAGAATCAAGGTTCGCTCGTCCGTTAATCTGGACATCAACTGGAAGTTACCGGGTTTAACGAAGCGTGAATTTAAAACTATCGCGTTTCGTCGAGGAAGCACGCCATTTCGCGGTCGCGTACCGCGGCAACTGAACAAACCGAGGAAGCAATGAACACGATCGCAAACGCCAGCGCTTACAGCGCGCAATTTCCCGATCATGGCCAATCCGCCGCGGATCACGACAAGAATTTGCCGACCGCCATTGTCGTCACGGCCTACTATCGCGTTCACCCCGAAGATCGCCAGATTTTCGTCGATGCGGTCATTCCTGAAATGACGGCCGCGCGGCAGATGCAAGGGTGCATTTACTACGCGTTTGCTGCGGACTTGACCGATCCCAACCTGTTCCATCTCGTGGAAGGGTGGGCCGACCAGGCAGCCTACGAGCGTCACGAGAGCGCGGACACTTTCCTGACTGCATTGGCCACCGTGGTGAACAACGTACGCATCCTGGACCGCCAGGGCGTTCGTTACGAAGTCGCGCGGCAGATCATCGACGATCCGCGAGACAAAGTCTCCTGAGACGCAACGTCTCGCCGTATTGCTCGATCTGAGCCGGCGTCGAACGGGCTGCCTGGTGCTCAGCGAGTGGTGTCACGCCGCGACAAAAGCGGCGAAAAAAAGCGCCGAAAAAATACTCCGATTTGCGTGCCGGGTTACCCGACGCCCCCATTTTTTCGATTGCCAATGCGAGTCGGCCCTCTTAGCGACTCGTACGGCGACGAACGGCTATATTGAGCTGTTTTCCCCACGCAACCAGAGTGACCATGAGCACACCCATCGATACCCCCACGCCCGAAGAATCCAAGTGCCCGTTCCATGCTGCCGCCACGCCGACCGCCGGCGGCGGTACGGCGAGCCGCGACTGGTGGCCGAACCAGTTGCGCGTCGATCTGCTGAATCAGCATTCGAGCCGCTCGAATCCGCTCGGCGAGCAGTTCGACTACCGCGCTGAGTTCAGGAAGCTCGATTACAGCGCGCTCAAGGCCGACCTGCGCAACGTGCTGACCGACTCGCAGGAATGGTGGCCCGCTGACTGGGGCAGTTACGCCGGTTTCTTCATCCGCATGGCGTGGCATAGCGCCGGCACCTACCGCATGGTCGACGGCCGTGGCGGTGCGGGCCGCGGCCAGCAGCGCTTCGCGCCGCTCAATTCCTGGCCGGACAATGTCAGCCTCGACAAGGCGCGCCGTCTGCTCTGGCCGGTCAAGCAGAAGTACGGTCAGAAGATTTCGTGGGCCGACCTGATCGTGCTCGCCGGCAACGTCGCGCTGGAGAATGCGGGTTTCCGCACCTTCGGTTTCGGAGCGGGCCGCGAAGACGTGTGGGAACCGGACATGGACGTTAACTGGGGCAACGAGAAGGCGTGGCTCACGCACCGCGATCCGGAAACGCTCGCGAAGAACCCGCTTTCGGCGACCGAAATGGGCCTGATCTACGTGAACCCCGAAGGCCCGAACGCCAGCGGCGACCCGGCATCGGCGGCGCCCGCGATTCGCGCAACGTTCGGCAACATGGCGATGGACGATGAGGAAATCGTCGCGCTGATCGCTGGCGGCCACACGCTCGGCAAGACGCACGGCGCAGGCTCGGCGGAGAACGTCGGCGAGGTTCCTGAGGCCGCTGCGCTCGAAGCGCAAGGTCTGGGCTGGCACAGCGCCTACGGCTCGGGTTCGGGTGCCGACGCGATTTCGTCGGGTCTCGAAGTGATCTGGACGCAGACGCCCACGCAGTGGAGCAACCACTTCTTCGAAAACCTGTTCAAGTACGAATGGGTGCAAACGCGCAGCCCCGCTGGCGCGATCCAGTTCGAAGCGAAGGACGCGCCGGAGATCATTCCCGATCCGTTCGATCCGTCGAAGAAGCGCAAGCCGACCATGCTGGTCACCGACCTGACGCTGCGTTTCGATCCCGAGTTCGAGAAGATTTCGCGCCGCTTCCTCAACGATCCGCAGGCGTTCAGCGAAGCGTTCGCGCGCGCCTGGTACAAGCTCACGCACCGCGACATGGGCCCGAAGGCGCGTTATCTCGGCCCCGAAGTGCCCGCGCAGGATCTGCTCTGGCAAGACCCGCTGCCCGCGCCGGTGCATCACCCGAGCGCGGCCGATATCGCCGATCTGAAGACGAAGATCGCGGAATCGGGTCTGTCGGTGAGCGAACTCGTGTCGGTCGCGTGGGCGTCGGCATCGACGTTCCGTGGCGGCGACAAGCGCGGCGGCGCCAACGGCGCGCGCATCGCACTCGCGCCGCAAAAGGACTGGGACGTGAACAAGGCCGCGGTCGCCGTGCTGCCGAAGCTGCAGGCGATCCAGCAAGCGTCGGGCAAGGCCTCGCTCGCCGATGTGATCGTGCTGGCCGGCGTGGTCGGCGTCGAGCAGGCGGCCGAAGCGGCCGGCGTGAAGGTGAGCGTGCCGTTCGTCGCGGGCCGTGTGGATGCGCGTCAGGATCAGACCGATGTGGAATCGGTCAACGTGCTCGAACCGCACGCCGATGGTTTCCGCAACTATCGCCGCGTGCAGGATGGCCCGTCGACCGAAACGCTGCTGATCGACAAGGCGCAGCAACTCACGCTGACCGCGCCGGAACTGACCGTGCTGATCGGCGGCCTGCGCGTGCTCGGTGCGAATGCCGACGGCCGTAACAACGGCGTGCTGACCGACAAGCCGGGCGTGCTGAGCAACGACTTCTTCGTCAACCTGCTCGACATGGGGACGGCCTGGAAAGCGACCGATACGTCGTCGGAACGCTTCGAAGGGCGCGACCGCAAGAGCGGGGAGGTGAAGTACAACGCCACGCGCGCCGATCTGGTTTTCGGTTCGAACGCCGTGCTGCGCGCGCTCGCGGAAGTCTACGCGAGCGCCGACGCCCGCGAGAAGTTCGTCAAGGACTTCGTCGCGGCCTGGACCAAGGTGATGAACCTGGACCGTTTCGATCTGGCTGACGCCGCTGTCTAAGCATCGCGCACAGCCGGCGCAGACGCACATCGGTGGACAGCATGGCGCACGCCCTGTCCACCGCCTGAACTGATCCGCGCGTCTGCGCCTCACGACCGTATGACTCTCACGCCGCGAACAGCCCGTTCGCGGCATCACGCTTTGAAGGCACTGGCATAGTCCGCGTTCGCCGCACAGAAAAACGCCCGCTGTTCGCGAGAACAGCGGGCGCTTTTTTCGTGGCTTGAGATCGTGGCACGAGGCGCGGCGGGCCGCCTCATGATGATGAGGCTCGCCGCAGCTTCATGCCGATTTACTTCTGCACGAACGCCAGCAGATCGGCGTTGATCGTGTCGGCATTCACCGTCAGCATGCCGTGCGGAAAGCCGGGGTACGTCTTCAGCGTGCCGTTCTTCAGCAGCTTGATGGATTTCAGCGCCGCGTCGGCGATCGGCACGATCTGGTCGTCTTCGCCGTGCAGCACGAGCGTCGGCACCGTGATCGCCTTCAGGTCGCCCGTCTGGTCGGTTTCGGAGAACGCCTTGATGCCTTCGTAGTGGGCCTTTGCACCGCCCATCATGCCCTGACGCCACCAGTTCTGGATCACGCCCGGATAGACCTTCGCGCCCGCGCGGTTGAAGCCATAGAACGGGCCGGTCGGCACATCGAGGAAGAACTGCGCGCGGTTTTCGGCCAGCGCCTTGCGGAAGCCGTCGAACACGTCGATCGGCAGACCTTCCGGATTGCTCTCGGTCTTCACCATCAACGGCGGCACCGCGCTGACGAGCACGGCCTTCGCGACGCGACCCGACGGCTGACCGAACTTCGCGACATAACGCGCGACTTCACCGCCACCGGTCGAGTGACCGATGTGCACCACATTGCGCAGATCGAGCGCTTCGACCACGGCGAAAGCGTCCGATGCGTAGTGATCCATGTCGTGACCGTTGGACACCTGGGCCGAGCGACCGTGACCGCGACGATCGTGAGCGACCACGCGGTAGCCCTTCGACAGGAAAAACAGCATCTGCGTATCCCAGTCGTCCGACGAAAGCGGCCAGCCGTGATGGAACATGATCGGTTGCGCGTCCTTCGGACCCCAATCCTTGTAATAGATCAGCGTGCCGTCTTTGGCGCGCACGAAGCTTTCGTCGTGGCCGTGTCCGTTGGCGCCGTGCTCGTTCGACGCACCCTTGCCGCCGGCCGAGGCGGCTGCCGCGCTAACCGGCGCGCTGGCTGCAGCGGCAACCGCGCCAGCCACGCCGACCGTCGCGGTCAGCATCTTGCGTCGGGAAACCTTGGCCCCGTCCATCGCAGTTTCGATATTCACGTTTTTCTCCGTTTGCCGTGTGTATGTGAAGGGCTGACAGTGCGTCCCAAACCCTGGCGAGGACGTTACCGAAACCCCATGCGCGCTGTCCTTGTCGCCGTATTAAAAGTTCTTAAACCACGCACGGAAACGCGGGCTGAGTTTGCATTTTTGCAATGATGGTTTGCAATCGGTTCTATTTCGAAAAGTCTGGTGGGTCGATATTCTTCTCACATCGCAGCACGCAACACCCAACCCAAACGTCCACCGACTTAAAGAAAGGAGCTTCACCATGGCACGCAAACTCGACAACAAGATCGCACTCGTCACCGGCGCAACCAGCGGCATCGGCCTCGCCACCGCCCAGCGCTTCGCCGCCGAAGGCGCCCACGTCTACCTCACGGGCCGCCGTCAGACTGAACTCGATGCCGCCGTCAAGAGCATCCGCGATGCAGGCGGCAAGGCGACCGGCGCGCGCGTCGATTCGACCAAGCTGAACGAACTCGACGCGCTCTATGCGCAGATCAAGGAGGAACACGGTCATCTCGACGTGCTGTTCGCCAACGCAGGCGGCGGCTCGATGCTGCCATTCGGCAACATCACCGAAGAACATTTCGACGACACCTTCAACCGCAACGTGAAGGGCGTGCTGTTCACGGTGCAAAAGGCGCTGCCGCTGCTGGCGAAAGGCGCATCGGTGATCCTCACGGGTTCGACGGCGGGCAGCGCGGGCACGGCCGCGTTCAGCGTGTACTCGGCGTCGAAGGCCGCGGTGCGCTCGTTCGCCCGCAACTGGATTCTCGATCTCAAGGACCGCCAGATCCGCGTGAACACGATCAGCCCCGGCGCAACCCGCACGCCCGGCCTGCTCGACCTGGCCGGTGACGACGCCGCGCAGCGTCAGGGTCTCGCCGACTACCTGGCCGCGCAGATTCCGATGGGCCGTCTGGGCGAGCCGAACGAAATCGCCAGCGCGGCGCTGTTCCTCGCTTCGGACGACGCGAGCTTCGTGAACGGCATCGAACTGTTCGTCGATGGCGGTCAGCAGCAGATCTAAGCGAGTCGTGTAAAAAACGCGGGGCACGGCCGATTCGGATCCGCTGCCTCGCTGATTCACGCCGCAGCGACTTTAAGAAAGCTTAATGGCCGATCAGGACTTTCGGTCCGCGGATCTCTATCGTTGCCAACACCGACATTCACTCGAGGAGGCAACATGAGCAGCAAGCTGAACGGTAAAGTCGCATTGGTCACCGGCGGTACGACGGGCATCGGGCTCGCGGCAGCGAAGGATCTGGCCAATGCCGGTGCAGTGGTCTACATCACGGGTCGTCGTCAGGCCGAACTCGACAAGGCGGTTGCGGACATCGGCCCCAACGCACGCGGCGTGCGAGGCGACGTGACGCTGTTGTCGGATCTCGACGCGCTCTACGCAAAAATTCGCAGCGAAACGGGCAAGCTCGACGTGTTGTATGCCAACGCGGGCGGCGGCACGATGGCGCCGCTGGGCGATATCTCCGAACAGCATTTCGACGACACGTTCAACCGCAATGTGCGAGCGCTCGTGTTCACGGTGCAAAAAGCGCTGCCGCTGATGCCGAGGGGCGCGTCGATCGTTTTGACCGGCTCCACCGCCGGTTCGAAGGGGACGCCCGCGTTCAGCATTTACAGCGCGTCGAAAGCCGCGGTGCGCGCGCTTGCGCGAAGCTGGGTTTATGACCTGAAGGATCGCGGTATTCGCGTGAACGTCGTTGCGCCTGGCCCGATCCGCACGGGTGGGCTCGCCGAACTCGGCGGGACCAGCAAGGAAGCGCAGGAAGGTCTGCTCGCCTATATGGCATCGCAGGTGCCGATGGGCCGTCTGGGCGAGGCATCGGAAGTGGCGAAGGTCGTGACCTTCCTCGCGTCGGATGATTCGAGCTTCGTCAACGGCGCCGAAGTATTCGCCGACGGCGGTATCGCGCAGGTCTGAACGCGTCTGGCGAACAACGCGGGCTGGCGGCGTTCGGCAGATTGCGCCGAATCGACCGCCGGTTCGCGTGGCCAATAATCCGTGCAGGAAGACGGTATAAGCCGGAGACAGGTGCGTGGGCAACCACAACCCGGCCAATTCGTGGATCGCGTTGCGTGATGCGCGCGGCACCCGATCAATGGGTGAAGAATCTCGAAACAGGGGCTGGGCGTGCGCCTCGAAGGGTCACGAGGAAATCATACTTTTAGCTGGTTTCCGACTTGGGGCACCTAAAGTACCATACGTCCTGACTTGCCGACTCGGGGCGTCTGCCGTTCCGCCGTCTTCAACCAGAAAAGACCAAGGACCACCCCAGCGTGTCTGCTCATCATGTCGTTTTGATCGTCGAGGACGACGCGTCCGTCCGGGAGGCCACGCGCAGCCTCGTTCGCTCGCTCGGCTGGGACGTCCGCACCCATGCGTCGGCGGAAGAATTGTTGCATGCCGAAACGCTTGCGGACGTCGCGTGCATCATCTCCGACGTCCAGATGCCGGGCCTGTCGGGCATCGAGATGGTTCGCCGTCTGCTCGAACGCGGTGCGCCGCCGCCGATCATTTTCATCACGGCGTTTGCGTCCGATTTGCTGCTGCGGCAGGCGCGTGAAGTCGGCGCGCTGTGCGTGTTCAGCAAGCCTGTCGATGCTGCGCAGATCGGCGAGCGTCTGGACGCCATTCGTGCCGCAGGCACGGAAGGGCGTCAACAGAACCGGCCCGACGGCGCCTGAGAGTCACGGGCTCGTCCCATTCTCCTGCTGATCCGCATGACACCACCGCAAACCCAAGACAGCAATCGATGGCTCGAAGCCGGAGCGGGCGGCGGACCGCTGGGCAACGTCCGCATCGTCTATGCGCTCGCGTTGATGGTGGGGCTCGGCGTATTCATGGTCGACGCCTTCGCGCCGCTGAATATTGCGGTGGCGGTGCTGTATGCGGTGGTCGTGTTGCTGGTGTCGTCCGTTGCCTCGACTAGCGTCACCGTCGCCGTGGCGTGGCTGTGCGTCGCCGTGACCATGCTCGGATTCTTGATTTCGCAGAACGATCCGGTCGCGCCTAGTTCGATCGCGCGCTGCGGGGTGAGCCTGAGTGCGTTGATCGCCGTGTCGATTCTCGCGGTGCGCAATCAGGGCGTTCACGCCACGCTGCGCCACCACGTCGATTTGCTCAACCTCACGCACGATGCCGTCGTCGTCTACGGACTCGACGATCGCATCACATTCTGGAGTCACGGCGCCGAGCGCCTCTACGGATGGCATGCCGCGGAAGCGATCGGCCGGCGCCTGCACGAACTCACCGCGACGCAAGGCGCGGTCGCCTATAACGAAATCCACCAGCAAACCATCGAGAGCGGCCACTGGCATGGCGAGCTCAAGCGCGTGCGCAAGGATGGTGCTACCGTTCGGGTGGCGAGCCGCGTGATGCTGTCGCGCGACCGCTGGGGCCGTCCCGTTGGCATTCTCTCGACCGACGACGACATCACCGAAACCCGGCGCATGGAAGTCGAACTGCGCGAGCAGAAAGAGGAATTGCGCGAGCAGAAGGAAGAACTGCTCGCCACGCTGGATGCGATCCCGGCCATGGTATGGAGTTCGTTCGATGACGGCCGGCCGACTTACGTGAACCAGCGCTGGAGCGAGTACGGCATCGACACCCGTTGCGAAGGCGACGTGTGGCACGACATTCTGCATCCCGACGACCTTGCAGAAGTGCAGGCAGCGTGGCGCGAGGCCATCGACAGCGGCCGCCATTTCGAGCGCACCGCACGCATCCGGCACAGGGACGGAAGTTATCGATGGACCGTCATCGCGTCGGCGCCGTTGCGTGGGGCCGACGGGCGCGCCAAGGCGTGGTACGGCGTCAATACCGACATCGACGCATTACGGAAAGCCGAACAGGCGCTAGACCGTTCGCGCAACGAGCTTGCACACACAACGCGGGTATCGATGCTCGGCGAACTGGCGGCGTCGATCGCTCACGAGGTCACGCAGCCGCTTGCTGCGATCGTCACGACTGGCGAAGCCGGGCTGCGATGGCTCAATCGCAATCCCCCGGAACTTGCCGAGGTGCGTGCGTCGATCGAACAAAGCACCAGCGACGCGAAGCGCGCAACCGAAGTCATTCGCCGGATTCGCACGATGGCCAGGAAGCGCGACGCGGATATCACGGACGTCGACGTCAATGGGATCATTGAGGAATCGGTCGAACTCGTGCGCCGGGAAGTGAGCAGTCACGGTGTCGAGATGTCGGTGTCGCTCGCCCAGGCGCCGCTCGTCGTCTGCGGCGATCGCGTACAGCTTCAGCAAGTGGTGATCAATCTGCTGATGAACGGCGTGCAGGCGATGGCCAATATTTCCGATGGCGCGAAGCTGAATATCATCACGGCGCGCGACGAAGGCGCGGCGCGAGTGCAGATTGACGACTCCGGCCACGGCATCAGCGAGGCCAACGCAAAACTGCTCTTTACGCCGTTCTTTACGACGCGCAAGGACGGGATGGGCATGGGCCTGTCGATCTGCCGTTCGATCGTCGAAGCGCACGGCGGACGCGTCTGGGCCGAAAATAACAAAAGAAGGGGTGCGCGGATGCAGTTCACATTACCGCTCGCGCAGAACGCGACGCAACAACCGACACAGAATCCGGTGCTCGCAATGACTGGGGATACAACCGATGAATGATGAATACACCGCTGCGCAGTCACTCGCGCAATCACCCGTACAACCGCTCGCGCAGTCGCTCGTTTATGTAGTCGACGATCACGACTCGATGCGCGCGGCCATTACCACGCTGTTGCGCTCGGTTGATCTCAACGTGCAGGCCTTCGCGTCGGCACAGGAGTTCCTGGCGCTCGACAAGCCCGATGTGCCCAGTTGCCTGATTCTCGACGTGCGTCTCAAGGGCCAAAGCGGGCTCGCGGTGCAGGATCAGATCGTTGCCGGTGCGTCGGGCTTGCCGATTATCTTTATCACCGCGTACGGCGATATCGCAATGTCCGTGAAGGCGATGAAGAACGGCGCTTCCGATTTCCTCGCCAAGCCGTTTCGCGATCAGGACCTGCTCGATGCCGTCTCGAATGCGTTGCTGAAAGACCGGGAGCGCCGCGCCGCGGACGGCGAGGTGGCTGCATTGCGCAACTGCTACGCGACGTTGACGCCGCGCGAGCGCGAAGTGATGGCGTTCGTGACCGGCGGGCTGATGAACAAGCAGATCGCCGCGAAGATGGACGTCAGCGAAATCACCGTCAAGATTCATCGCAAGCATGCGATGGTCAAGATGAACGCGAACTCGCTGGCCGATCTCGTGCTGAAGGCGCAAGCGCTCGGGGTTAGCGTGCCAATGACGCGCTGACTGCGAACGGACGCATCGCCTTCACGGATTGACCAGCCGCTTCGGCAAGAGCAGTGTCAGCAGCACGCCGAGCAGCAAGCAGCCGCTCATCATCACGACGGGCAAAAGCAGACCGCCGGAACTCTGCTTCAAATGGCCGACCATGTACGGTCCGAAGAAACCGCCGAGGTTGCCGATTGCGCTGATCCACGCGATGCCGGTCGCCGCCGCAGCGGGGCTGAGCACCGCGGTCGGCATGCTCCAGAACACCGGCGGCATCGACAGCAGGCACGCGTTGGCGATGCAGAGCCCCAATACGGACAGGTACAGGTGCTGGTGCAACAGCGCCGACATCGTCAAGCCGAGCGCGGTGATCAACATCAGAACGGCCAGGTGGATGCGCCGCTCGCGGTGCCGATCCACGCTGCGTCCGACCGCGATCATGACGCCGATGGCCACGACGTTAGGCAGCGCCGCGACCAGGCCCACCTTGAAATCGCCGCTCACGCCGAGCGACTGGATGATGGTCGGTGCCCACAAGGTGTAGCCGTAGATGGCAAACACAACGACGAAATAGATCGCGCAGAATGCCCACACGAGACCGTTCGTGTAGATCGCATCGGGCGGGAACGAGGGGGCGGCCGGATGGTGTCTGAGTGCGCTCGCGAGCTGAGCGCGTTCTGCGGGCGCGTTGCGCTGGCTGAGCGTGACATCGTCGTCCAGGCGCAGCCAGCAGAACAGCGCGGCGAGAAAGGCCGGCACCGACTCGACGATCAGCATCCACTTCCAGCCGGAAACGTGCATCACGCCGTCGAGGTGCTGCATGATAAAACCGGCCAACGGGGAGCCGATCACGCCCGCGAGCGGCAGCGCGACATAGAAGATCGACAGCACGCGCGCGCGGTGATAGCTCGGGAACGCCTGCGAGATGTAGTAGACGATGCCCGGCACGAGTCCCGCTTCGGCGATACCCAGCAGATAGCGCATCACGTAGAACTGCTTCGGCGTGGCGATCAGCGCCGTGAGCGCGATGACGATACCCCAGGAGACGATGATGCGTGTGAGCCAGCGGCGCGCGCCGACGTACTGAAGAATCATGTTGCTGGGCACTTCGAACACGACGTAGCCGAGCGAAAAGGCGCCCGCGCCGAAACCGAACACCGCATCGGAAAAACCGAGTTCGCCATTCAGTTGCAGTGCCGCGAAACTGACATTGACACGATCGATGTACGCGGCGAGGTACGTGAACACGAGGACCGGCAGGGTCTGCCACGCCAGGCGGCGACAGATGCGCCATTCGGCGCTGGAGGCGTCGTTCTCGGTGGCTGGCGCGCAAGTGTCCGGGGGTGTTGGCGGTTGAGTTTGCGCCGGTGCGTACTCTCGCGCCGAACTCACGTGCAATTCCACGTTGCTCTCCCCAGGGTAAGCGGACGGTGTGGCGTGATCGCCCGTGCCTGTCCACGCCGTGGTGATTGCCATGGGATCAGGAGCGTTCTCGTTGTGTACGTCGCTTGCCTTGCCCGAGACAGAACACGCTCGGCACACGGCAGCTCGCCGCGATTTTCGCACGTCCGTCGCAGGTTGGCAGACGCAGGTGATTCGCTGGCTCGCGCGCGCCTGGGCGGTCACGGCGTGGAGGCGATGCGCTCTGTGCTGGCGACTTCCCCATGCGTAGCGAGGCAACGGGGACGGCGACTTCCGCGTAGGCGATTGGAGTGTGCTCGGAAATCGATGGCGAGGCAGAAGCCGGCGTGCGCAACGAATCGATCGCAGTTTCATCGTGTAGACGCGGCGCGGTATCGACCACGATGGCTGCGTTTTCTGCCTGTTTTGCGTCGCCTGGCTGCGAAACCGCGGCCGCGATCAAGCTGTGCATAAACGCGCGCAATGCATGCGGCAGGCGATAGCGCCGCCCGTCGCGGTGCGGCGTCGTTTCCACTTCGACGAGCGACTTCGAAACGAGCGACGCCAACGCGTCCAGCATCGCTTCGTTATCGAGCGCGCCGTGTCCAGCGATGGCGCAGGCCGTCTCGATCGTAAAGCTGTCGGGCAGCGACGCGAGTCGGGAGAGCGCGCTTCGTTCGTGCGGCGCGAGTCGCGTGCAGCTCCACGCGTAAGCCGCTGCCAGCGAACGATGGCGGGCGGGCGCTTCGCGCATGGCATTGCCGAGAACCAGCCATTGTTCGTCGGATAGTTCAAGCACGCCTAATACGCCCAGCGTCGCGGCGCGGGCAGCCGCCACTTCGAGTGCGAGCGGGTTGCCGCCGACGCGCCGGCATAGCGACGCGACGACATTGAGCACGTTCTGGCCGTGTTCGCCCGTTTGCAGCGCTCCGTCTCCCATCGTCTCTCCCAGACGCTGCATGAAGAGGCGTACGGCCGGTGCGGCGGCCACTTCGGCATCACTTCCGGCGGCGGCGGGCGTGCCGAGCGGCGGCACCCGCCACGTCCGTTCGGCGGAGAGATGCAGCGGCTCGCGGCTGGTCGCGACGAGGTGAACCCGCGAGCCGAACGTCGACAGCGTCCGACAAAGGGACGCGACTTCATCGATGAACGCATCGCAACCATCGAACACGATGAGCGCAGGGCGCTGCGCGACAGCCGCGACGATCGCCGACCGATCGTGCGGCAACGGCAGCCCAAGCGCCGTGGCGAGCGCGCTCACGACCGACGTCCCGGGCGCGGCGTCGGCCAGTTCGACGAAGACGGTTCGCCTATCCCCGGTACTCGCACGCTCACGCACCAGTTCGCGCGCGAGACGGCTTTTACCGATGCCTGGCGCACCGACCAGCGTCAACAGCGCCTCGCTGTCGACTAGCGCGAGCAGTTCTGCAAGCTCGCGTTCGCGGCCGACCAGCGCACGGGGTGCCGCGAGCGCGGGCGAAGCGGCGCGTGGCTGGTGCTCGCGCTCGCGCGGTTCAGGTGGCGTCAGGCGATATCCACGTCCGGAATCGGTGCGAATCCAACCTTGCTTGCCACCGAACAGCTTGCGCAATTCGCAGACATGGACGTGAATATTATTGTCAACGACGAAAGTCCGCGGCCAGACGACGCGCATGATTTCGTCCTTGGTGACGAGACGCCCTCGCGCGTTGATTAACAGTTCAAGAATATCGAACGCGCGCGTGCTGAGCGAATGCCGCTGGCCGCCGAGGTACACCTCGCGGCTTTCAAGACAGACGCTTACCCGGTCGAACGTGTACATGTTCGGCTCACTAGCGGTTAAGTCGTTGAGATTTCGGTTGTGTCGCGGTTCGACAGTTGCCGGGAGCTAAAAAAAATGGCAACGGTCGATTAACCCTGTCGATGCTATTTCGTCGACGGTAACGGGTCCATAGTCCTTAAGTGTTAAGCGCACTCAGGATGCGCCGCTGCGCTGACGGTCGGCGCGCGTTTCGCGGGCGAGGCGTTGCAAATTTGGCCGTCAATCCTTGCACTTTTCGACGGGGGCCTCGTTAAATCGCCTCTTTCATTGCATCTCTGGCGTTATACAAAAGTATAAGTAGACGTTGCTTCAGGGAATCGCCTCACTCATTGCTTAAGAGCGTTTAAGCGTCGTTGAAGGACGCGGAACTTACGCGTCTCACGATTTGGGCTTTTTGAGTGGGTCCGCATCGCCAGGTAGCCTCGTGTTCAGGCCGCTACGCCAATCGATCCCGTCGACCCTTAAGAACAATTAATCCGCCAACAAGGACTGCGTGGCGCTGCATCGGTAATCTCGCTCCCGGTTAAAACGAAGAGAACTCATCGAGCGATGGAAAACCTGATTCGCCGAGTCGTTTTAATAACGGCTCTTACGGCGCCGGGCGCTGCGTTTTACGTGGCACCCTGCGTCGCACACTCAGAGGAAACGACGCGTATGGATACCGACCATCAAGATGCCCGCGCCGCGCAGCATCTGATTGACCTGCACTTCGAGATCTGGAACGACCCCAATCCCGCCAGCCGCGCCGCGAAGTTTCCGCAGGCGTATTCGCAAAACTTTTTCGTCGCCGACGAATCCGGTGTGGCGACCGGCTATGAAGCGGTCGGCCGCTTGATCGAACAGCTGCGAGGCAGCCACGAGGGCTTTGTCTTTACGCCCGACCCCATCGCGTGGAATCACGGCGTGGGCCGGGTGACGTGGGGTTACGGTCCGCGCGACAACCCGAATCGGGTGCGTGGCGAAGACATTTTCACCATCGAAGACGGCAAGCTCACGAGCGCGCGCGTCTTTCTCAATCGCCAATGAAAGAAGGAAACAGCATCATGAAGAAGTTCGTACCCAATGTGCTGGCTGCGCTCGCTCTGCTAGGCGGGGTGGGGGCGCATGCCGCCGGGGTGAAAGCGGTCGGTGTCGATCATGTGGGTGTCAGCGTGCCGAATCTCGCGCAAGCCGAGGCGTTCTTTTCCGACACGTTCGGCTGTGTACCGGTCACGCACATCGGGCCGTTCGATTTGACCCATATGTCGGGTGGCTTCGTGCCGCGCGCCGATAGCGTCGATATCGCCATGATCCGCTGCGGCACCGGTTCCAATATCGAACTGTTTCAGTATCGGAACTCAAAAGGCAGCAACGAGATGCCGAAATCGGAGGATATCGGCGCGTCCCATATCGCGTTCTATACCGACGATATCAATGGCGCTGTCGCCTATCTGAAGTCGCGGGGAATCACCGTGCTGGGCGATCCGGTCACGATGTCGTCGGGCGACACGGAAGGCGAAACGTGGGTGCACTTCCGCTCGCCGTGGGGATCGGAACTGGAACTCGTTAGCTATCCCAATGGAAAGGGCTACGAGAAGCATTCGAAGATCAAGCTGTGGAATCCGACCAAACCTGCGGAATAACGTCGTGCGACGTTCGTCGTTCCCGACAACACGCGTTTAAATGCGCGCGTTAAATGTCGTCCGGTTGGCGCACCGATCGAATGGGGTGCGCCTCCGGCAACAGTCTGATCGTTGCGGTTCTGGCAGCTTAGTGCCAGTCTGATGTGACGTCGTCAAGCCAGGCGGTGACGGCGCGATTAACATCGTCCTTGCGGTCCTGCATGATCCAATGTCCGGTATTGGACCACGCCTCGACTTTGGACTTGGGATGCGAGAACCAGGCGCGCATGAGTTCGACTTGCCCGGCGTCGCGGCTCAAGTGATAAAAGGGAATATCGAGGCTTCGGCAGAAGGCCGCGCTTGCCTCTCCCATGCCGATCTGATCGTCGCCGAAATAGAGCGGTCCAAACGACTCGCGAACGACAGGCAAGGGCATGCCTCGAACGCGCCTCGAATGCCAACACTTGAGTGCCGGGTCCGTGTCGCGATCGTAGAGCAGCGTGAACAGGGCCGGCGCCACCTCACCGGGATCGCCCGTTTCCAGATCCTGCGTGGTCTTCGCCAGGAAATCGGCAGCAGCGTCCGACACGCCAAGTGAACCGTCCACCGATACAACCGCGCCGACGAGGTCTGGGCGTTTTGCGGCAAGCCGGGCAGCGATCTGCGCCCCCATCGAATGCCCGACCAGCACGAATCGTTGGCCGGGGTAGCGCGTCGTCATGAACGCCTCGATATCCGAGACGTAGTGCGAGGGCGCATAAGTGCCTTGCGGCGTAACCTCCGATCGGCCATGTCCGCGCAGATCGACAGCGATCACGCGATACCGGGTTTCGAAGTGCGGCAATTGCCACATCCAGTCGTTGGAGTCGCACGTCCAGCCATGAATGAACATGACGTTGACGCCGTTTCCGGTATCCGTTGCGAAGAGCGTCGCGGGAGATTGCATGGGCGCGTGAGGCCTTGGTTCGTTCGCTGTGTCGGTCGCCTGTGGCGCATCGAGCGGGGAACGGTCTGCTTTCGTCATCTCAGTGTTTATCGATGGGTGCCGTCGTAGGCCGTCGTGGGGACCGTGAAGCGGAAGGACGTGCCAGCGGCCGTGGAGCTTTCGACCCAGATACGTCCGCCGTGTGCGTCGATGATCGAGCGGGCCACTGCCAGGCCCATGCCCATGCCGTCGACTTTGGTCGTGAAGAACGGTTGAAACAACGATTCCAGTGTTTCGTTGCTCATGCCCGATCCCGTGTCGCAGACTTCGAATAGCGTTTCACCGTGGTCAATGCGCCGGACCGATAAAGACAAGGTCCGAATGGTCGACCGGCTCGAATCGATTGCGTGAATGCCATTCAGCAGAAGATTGGCGAGCACCTGCTGGATCTGAACGGGGTCGGCGAAAATGGTGGCGTCTCCGGCGATTTGCCGCGTAACGGAAATTTCTTTGGCATTGGCTTCCGGCGAAACGAGAAAGAGCGCAGCATCGATAGCCTGGCTGGCGGGCGCGCAAATGGATTGCACAGGAACCTTGCCGAGAAACCCGCGCATCTTCCGACATATATCGGTGGCATCGCGCGCCCAGCGCGCCGCATTCTGAATTGACGAGAAGGCTTCTTCAACGTCGGGGATGTCGCGAGTCAGCCAACGGGCGGCGGCATCCGCGGATGTACTGGCGGCGGATAGCGGTTGAGTGATCTCATGCAGTATCGATGCCGACAGTTCGCCGAATAGCGACACGCGTGCAGCACGCGCCATCTCCGCGCGCATTGCCTGCAATCGATCGTTGTTTTCTTTTTGCTCCGTCACATCGAAAGCATAAAAGCAGAGCCGCCGATATCCTTCTGCGTCGCGCGGCAGCGAGCAGCGCCAGACGATCGGCACTTCCTTGCCCTTGAACGTCACCAGCGTGCGTTCGCCCTGGCATGCCGAACTGCCGTCGAGCATGGCCCGGTACACGACAATGTTGCTGTCGCGATTGGCGGGCAGCAGCTTCCGGGCGGAGTCGAAAAAGATCTCTTTTGAACTGGCCTCGAACAGTTCCAGCACGGCATGGTTCGCCTCGACAAACGAATGGAGTCCCCGCAACTCGTCGATCGCTTTGGGGTGGGCATCAAAATAATCGTCGAGATTCGTGACACCCTGGTCGCGAATAGCCTGGATTGCCAGATAGACGCGAGACCAGTCCTCTACCATGATCGGAATAGGCGCCGACAGGAAAAGGTCATTGTGGGCGAAGTCCGGAGCCTGGTTGTGCGGCCCGCCGTGCCCGGCGGATTCGGCAACTAAAGGGAACTCCTGCATGCTACGTCAGGGTCATAGGTTAGTAGTCGAGAGTGATCGTTAGCTTGACGCGATGGAGAGAACGAGTTGCGTTCTCTCACCGCATTAGCGACTATACATTAAAAAGTATTAGTTAATCGCCGCTTGCCAATTCGAAATCGCTCCGCTTTCCTGCGCGGCTATGACCCGGTACGCGCCACAGTCTGAAACAGAACAGGCTGGGGTCGATAAAGCGCGGGGAACAGATTCTTCAGTGCATTGACCTTCGGCATGTCGTTAATCGCGATATAGGGGTAATCGGGATGAAGGGCGAGAAAGTTCTGGTGGTAATCCTCGGCGTTATAAAAGCCCTTGAAAGTCTCGATGCGCGTCACAATCGGACTCGAAAAAACATGCGCGCCCTGTAGTTGCGCAATATAGGCTTTTGCCACATTGCGTTGTTGCGGGTTCATCGGGAAGATCGCCGAGCGGTACTGGGTGCCGTGGTCGGGACCCTGATAGTCGAGTTCGGTCGGGTCGTGCGCGACAGAAAAGAACACCTGCAGAATCTTGCCGTAGCTGATCACGGTGGGGTCGAACGTAATCCGCACCGATTCTGCGTGGCCGGTATCGCCGTCGCTCACGCGCTCGTATTGGGCCGTATCGGCCGCGCCGCCCGTGTAACCGGACGCGACCTGCGTGACGCCGCGCACATGCTGGAACACGCCCTGGACGCCCCAGAAGCAGCCTCCCGACACGACGGCGGTTTCCGAATGAACGCCATTCGCAGGCTCGTCCTGAAGCGGTGCCGGAATCGAGACCGCGCGTTCGTCGGAGTGGGCGCTGCGCTGCCAGAGCGCGACCGCGACCACCGCGATCGCCACAGCGCCGTAACGGGCGAGCTTGCTGGATTTCATGAAAAGCGGATTCACGATGTTCATCCTTGCCGGGCGAAGCTCGCCCGGCCTAAGTGGGTTAGCCGAAGGTAAAGGCAAAAGCCTGGACGCCCGGATCGAGAAACTGGATCGCGAAGGTGTGATCCGCGACGTCGCCGGGCTGGCGGACGAGTTGATAGAGACGCTGTGCCGTGACTACGCCAGCGCCGTCCGGCGCCACGTCGCTGCCGTGTGCGTGCTCCGGTGCCTTGCCGTCCACCGTCACGCGAAAGTGCACGGGTTGGCCGTCGGGCCCGGGGCCTAAAACCAGATGCAGGTCTCGTGCGTGGAAGCGGTAGACGATTTCGCCGCCCGGTTTTGCCAGCGTGGCGTGCTCGGCGCCCACGCTCCATTCGCCTGCCAGTCCCCAGTGGTTGAGGTCGGGATTCGACGGCGCGCGATAGTCGCGGGCGCGGTCCTGGGCGAAGCCGCCCGGCGACGCGAAGCCTTCGGCGCGCTCGAAGCCGATATAGGTTTCGGGCGAACGCATATCCGCGTTGTCGGCCTGCATCTGGACGCCGCGCTCCGCTGTGCCGCCGAGTCCGAGCGGAACGTTTGCCGCCTCCGGGTGGCCCGCTTCCACGAGCAGTTGCTGAATGACGCGCTCGGATTGGTCATATTCGCCCTCGCCGAAATGCTGGTAGCGAATCTGTCCTTTGGCATCGGCGAAATAATGGGCGGGCCAGTACTGGTTGTCGAACGCGCGCCAGATCGCGTAGTTATTGTCGATCGCCACCGGATAATCGACGCCGAGGTCGTGAACGGCCTTGCGCACGTTGTCGATGTTGCGTTCGAAGGCGAATTCAGGCGCATGCACGCCGATCACGACGAGTCCCTCGTTGCGATACTTGCTGGCCCACGCCTTCACGTACGGGAGCGAGCGCAGGCAGTTGATGCACGAATAGGTCCAGAAATCGACGATCACGACCTTGCCGCGCAGTGCCTGAGCGGTCAGCGGTGGCGAATTCAGCCATTGCACGGCGCCGTCCAGCGGCGGCAACTGGCCGAGCACCGGCAGTGTCGTCGCAGGCCGCATGGCGTCGGAGGCGCGCATCATCGCGCCGCCGTTGGCCGACATCGCGCCTGCCGCCATCGTGTTTCCGGTATCCGCGCTGTCGTTCCGCGCATTCAACGCATTCGACGATTTCGATGAATTGACGGAGCCGGTCATCGCCATCGCGGCGTGCTTCGACGGGGCGAAGCTATCGACGAGATGCTGCTCCAGACCGCCTGTCGCGAGCGTCGAAATGCGCGTGAGGACGCCCGTGTCCAGCCCGAGCGCAACAGCGGCGACACCGGCGAGCATCGCCACGCCGATGCCGCGGCGGATCCATTCGCCCGCGCCGAGCGAACGCTTCATGGCCGCGAAGACCCGGCCGCCCAGCAGCAGCGCGACGGCCAGCGAAGTCGCGGCGCCCGCCGCATAGGCCAGCAACAGCAGGGTCGTGCCGATGCTTGCGCCTTGCAGCGCCGCGCCGGTCAGGATCAGGCCGAGAATCGGACCCGCGCACGGCGCCCACAGCAGCCCCGTCGCGATGCCGAGCAGAAACGAGGCGCCGACACCGGGCGCGCGCTCGTGCTGCGTGGTCTCGGACAGCCGGTTGCCGACGTTCACGAGCGGCTGCATGATGCGCTCGGCCAGACGAGGGACCAGCAGCGTGAGGCCGAACACGGCGAGCAGCACGATGGCGAGCCAGCGGCCATATTCGTTGGCCTGAGCCACCCAACCGCCGCCGACGGCGGCGAGCGTGGCGACCGCCGCGAAGGTCGCGGCCATGCCGCCGAGCAGCGGCAGGCCGGAACGCACGAAGGGTTGATCGGCGCGCGCGAACACGAATGGCAGCACGGGCAGGATGCAGGGGCTCAGGATGGTGAGCACACCGCCGAGATAAGCGAGGACGATGAGTAACATGGTGATGTCCGAAGCAGCGATAACGGATCGATCGAGGCGCTCAGGCCGCGTGAGGCGTGAAGGTCATGGCGACGCCGTTCATGCAGTAGCGCAGGCCGGTCGGCTTCGGACCGTCGTCGAAGACGTGGCCGAGATGGCCGCCACAACGACTGCAAAGCACTTCGGTGCGGGCCATGCCGAACGAGAGATCCTCGCGCTCGATCACCGCGTGCGGCAGCGGCGCATAAAAGCTCGGCCAACCCGTGCCGCTGTCGAATTTCGTGTTCGAGGCGAACAGGTGCGCCGCGCAACCCGCGCACGCGAACGTGCCGTTGCGGTGTTCGTTGTTGAGCGGACTGGTGAAGGCGCGCTCCGTCCCCGCATTGCGCAGCACCTCGTACTGGGCGGGCGTGAGGCGCTTGCGCCATTCGGCATCGGTATGCACGACGGCGAAATGCCCGGCAGCGCCGGACGCCGCACTCATGGCCATCGCGCCGCTGGCGGGCTGGGCCGCCTTCGCGCGCCATTGACCGAGCGCGGCCATGACGGCGAGCGCGCCGCCGCCGGATAGCAACAGGCGTCTACGTGTGTTCATCATGTTCTCCGTGTGCGATGCGCCGCCGCCCGCGGATCAGGACAGCGCGCAACCGTTACACGAAGCATAGGTAGCGGCCGATCCCGAAGTCCTCACGAAAAGTAAAATTAAATGTGATAACTCCGGAGCGGAATTTTCTGCACAATGGGCTTTTCAATCCGGACCTTTCATCGCGGCGCGCAGCGCCGATCACTGAAGACCCCATGGATCAGACCAAACGCGTACTCATCGTCGAGGACGACGCGGATATCGCCAACGTGCTCATGCTGCATCTGCGCGACGAACATTACGAGGTCGTGCACAGTGCCGACGGCGCCGAAGGGCTGCGTCTGCTGGAGCAGGGCGGCTGGGACGCCTTGATTCTCGACCTGATGCTGCCGGGAGTGGACGGGCTGGAGATCTGCCGGCGCGCGCGGGCGATGACGCGCTACACGCCGATCATCATTACGAGCGCGCGTTCGAGCGAGGTGCACCGCATTCTGGGACTCGAACTTGGCGCCGACGATTACCTCGCGAAACCCTTTTCGGTGCTGGAACTCGTCGCGCGCGTGAAGGCGTTGCTGCGTCGGGTCGAGGCGATGGCGAAGGATTTGCGGCTCGAAGGCGGCACGCTGATGCTGGGCGGCTTTTCGATCGATCCCGTCACGCGCGAGGCGCAGGTCGACGGCAAGCGCATCGAGCTGACGCCGCGTGAATTCGACCTGCTCTATCACTTCGCGCGCCACCCGGGCAAGGTGTTCTCGCGCATGGAATTGCTCAACGCCGTCTGGGGTTATCAGCACGAAGGCTACGAGCACACCGTCAACACGCACATCAACCGCCTGCGCACCAAGATCGAAGCCGATCCCGCGCAACCGGTACGCATCCTGACCGTCTGGGGGCGCGGCTACAAGTTCGACCCGCTCGCGCCATCGGCGTCCCGCGACAGCGGACAAGGAGAGGCGTCGTGAAACTGTCATTGACGCAGCGGATATCCATCGTATTTTCGGTGTTGCTGCTCGCGTGCTGCGGGGCGTCGGCGTGGTTGCAGATACGCGCTTCGGATCTGCACGATCAGGAGGTCATCCAGGTTCTGTCGCACGACCTCGCGTCCCACATCGCTCATAACTCGGCGCTCATGGGCGCGGATGGCCCCAAGCCTGCCGCGTTACGCACATTGTTCGGACAACTGATGGCAGTGAATCCGAGCGTCGAGGTGTACCTGCTCGACACCAGCGGCCGCATCACGGGCGACGACGCGCCGCCGGGGCACATACGGCGCACGCGCGTCGACCTGCAACCGGTGCAGCGCTTTCTGGCCAACGATGCGTTGCCGATTCTCGGCGATGATCCGCGCAGCGTGGATGCCAGAAAAGTGTTCAGCGCCGCCGTTGTTCAAGGCGCTGGCGGGCGTCCGGCGGGGTACATCTATGTCGTGCTGATCGGCGAGGCGCGCGATGCGCTGGCGACACGGCTCGCGCAAAGCACGGTGCTGCGCACGACGCTTGGCTTGATGGCCGTGGTTGCGTCGCTTGGCCTGATTGCTGGTCTGATCGCGTTTGGCCTGATCACGCGCCCTTTGCGGCGTTTGACCGATACCGTGAGCCGAATCGACGCGTCGATCCAGGCAGGCTCCGAGCCTGTGCCGCTCGTGCTCAGTCGCCCGGCGGCGCGCACGGAAACGCGCGACGAGATCGCCATTCTGGAACGCATGTTTGCGCAGATGGTCGAGCGCATCGGCGTGCAGTGGCGCGAACTCAAACGTCAGGACCAGGAGCGACGCGAACTCTTCGCGACGATCTCACACGACTTGCGCACGCCACTCACGTCGCTGCATGGCTACCTCGAAACGCTGTCCTTGAAGGACGACACGCTCGAGGGCGCCGAGCGCCGCCGCTATCTGGCGATTGCGCTGACCCAGAGCGCGAAGGTGGGGCGGCTGGCTCAATCGCTGTTCGAACTGGCACGCCTCGAGCATGAGAACGTCCAGCTCACGCTGGAGACGTTTCCCCTCGCGGACGTCGTGCAGGACGTATTCCAGAAGTTCGAGCTTGCGGCGCAGGCCCGCCAGATCCGCTTGCGAGCCGTGATTCCGCCGCGTCTGCCTGCCGTTTGCGCCGACCTGGCGATGATCGAACGCGTGCTGACCAATCTGCTCGACAACGCGATCCGCCATACGCCCGAGGGCGGCGAGGTCAGCGTCGAGCTTGCCGGCGAAAATGGCAAGGTGACGGTGGTGGTCAGCGATACCGGGCCGGGCATCGCGCCTGAGCTTCGCGCGAATCTGTTCAGGCGTGCGTTCAGTTCCGGTGATGTGCGTCGCCAGGGCGGTCTGGGATTGTTGATCGTGCAACGGATGCTGCTGCTGCATGGCAGTGCTATCGAGTTGATCGAACGGGATCAGCGTGGCGCGACGTTCAGTTTCAGGCTTGACGCTGTGGTGCTGCGGGCGGCCCAGGAGTCGTGAGTGGCTCGGCTGCTGTATTTAGGTTATTTGAGCGGTTTGCGCTTCGTTATCCAGAAGCACTGGGCGAGCCGACTGCACTACGATTTCCGCCATGAGCTGGGTTTGTTTGCACCAAACCAGATTTCGTTTGCGTCTCACCACAACTGGTGGCGCGCAAACGAAACTTGTCCGGAGGCCAGCCGCGTCTTCCCTTTCATTTGCCATGGCCTGTGGATCCGGAAATCCAGCAGGTTTGCCAGGCGCTAGCTCACGATCCAGGCGACCCGACCACTGCCGGGATTTGGGCGGGTCAACTTGCTATGAGCACGATGTCCCCTCTGGCGATGCTGCTACAGAGAACACCGATCACCCGGGTCGCTTTGAGTAGCGGCTATGAGAGCCACAGCGCGTATGCCATGTCGCAGATCTTCCCGGGTTGCAAAGCAGGTTCACCCGAACACCACGTCAATTCGACGAGGTGATCGTTCGAAGCCGGCCGCCTGCTCGCGCAATCGCAAGGAAGTGACCAACCACGATGAAACCGGGCAATCCGGCTTTTGTTTTGTCGTCCAGCGGCATTAGCTTCTCATCGATTACGCAGTGTTAGCGTTGCGGTTGGGCTGAGTGTCTTTCCCTGAAGGCTTTGCAGACAAAATCAAATCTGTTGGCTACGCTAACTACTGCGCACGCTTCAGTAATTGCGCTGCGAGGAGGGCAGCATGCGGAGTCAGCGCGGAAAAGTCCCGGGCGCAAAGATAGAGATGCCGTTTGGCCCACGTTTCCTGGAGCGGCAACACAACCAGATTCCCGCCAAGGACTCTGGCCACCTGATCGGAAACGATTGAAATTCCCACGCCCGCCTCGACGTTCATCGCAACATTCTGGATGTTGCGTAGCTTGATGCGGTAGTCCAGTTGACCTCCGAGGCGGGATGCACGCTCTGCCAGATACACTTCGAGCGCTGCGTCGGCGACTCCGACAATCGGCTCGCGCAGAAAATCGGCAAACAGAACGCTCGCTTGCTGTGCAAAATGGTGCGACCGGCCGACAACAACGACAAGCTGATCTGTTCCGATCTGTTGTGTCTGCAGCGTGCCGAAATCGGTTGTGTCAGCAACCAGCCCCAGGTCGGCTCGCCCGCTCATCAAAGATTGCACGATGTCCGCACTGGTACGCTCTTCCAGGTCGATCGACAGGTCGCGATGGGCGGCCAGAAATTGGCACAGTTCCGGAGGCAGAAAACTTGCCATGGCGGCGCTGTTGGACAGCAACCTGATCCGGCCTTTGAGGCCGGTTGCGTAGCTTCGAAGTTCGCCGCGCATCGTCTCGACATGACCCAGGATCAGACGCGCATGACGGACCAGTGCGTCGCCCGCAGCCGTCGGTCGTACGCCGCGACGGTTGCGTTCGAGTAACGGCGCGCCTAAGGTCGATTCCATGCTGGCAATGCGCTCGCTGATCGACGCGAGCGCGAGGTGCAGCGAGCGGGCGCCCTGGGTCAGGCTTCCGCATTCGACTACGGTTAAAAAGAGCCGCAGATCTGTCAGGTCAAAGCGCATGGCAATTATCTTTCCCTTCGGAATTTCCGAAGTCTAGCACCGGTAGTTCCAGATTGTTCAGGCAGCACCGCCTGGCTAGCATGGCGTTCATGAACTCCATGCTTATGATTTTTTCCGCAGGAACACTGGCAGGCGCGATGAATGCGCTGGCAGGCGGCGGTTCGTTCGTCAGTCTTCCCGCGCTGATTGCCGCGGGCGTTCCTCCGGTTCTGGCGAACACGTCTAGCACCGTCGCCCTGTTTCCAGGCGGGCTGGCCAGCGCATGGGCGTATCGCAGCGGGCTGAAACCGGTGGGCGCCGTGTCGCTTGGCGGGCTACTCGCGGTAACGCTCTGCGGGGGATTGACGGGCGCGGTGCTGCTGCTTTGTACGTCATCAGTCGCGTTTACGTTCATGTTGCCGTGGCTGCTTCTGATAGCGTCGGTCGCGCTTGCGTTCGGACGACGAATCGGCGCGGCGTTACGCGCGCGCTGGCGCATTCACGCGCATGTGGTCCTCGCCATTCAGTTCTTGCTAGGTGTCTACGGAGGCTATTTTGGCGGTGCAGTCGGGATCATGATGATCGCGATGTGGGGACTTCTGGACACGTGTGATTTGAAGCATCTGAACGCGCCGCGAACGCTGCTGGTCAGCGCGGCGAATGTGGTGGCGGTGATGGCTTTTGTCGTTGCCGGCGTGGTTCGCTGGCCGGAAACATCGGTCATGCTGGCAGGCGCAATCGCTGGCGGATACGGAGGTGCGCTGGTCGGGCGGCGGGCGCGACCGGACATAGTCCGCGCCATTACGCTGATCGCCACGACCGGCATCACGCTGGCGTTTTTTGTAAAGACATATGGACCGATGCTCAGGCGTTAATGGGAGAAAGTCATGCTGTGTGCTTTGCTCGATACGTTAGGATCTCTTGCGATCCTGTTTAGCCTCGCCGCGCAACGCGACGCGTTTCGACGACGTTCGAAAGGGGCGGGTTCCTGCCTCCGAAAGCTTGACTGAACGAATCAGGGCGTGAATCGGTTGCTCCAGCAGAGATTTTCGGGTGATTTCGGACGTGTATCGTGTGCTCGAAGAACTCGGTCTTCAATACGAACTGCACGCGGTGAACGTCACGACATGCAAACGCACCTCGCTGCGGCGTAATCAGCCCCATAGTGATTGAGGGGGAGAATGTGGCAGTTGCACGCTGCTTGGCGGAACTTGGCTGAGTGTATGCCGCACGAGTGCAACTCGTGCGGCCACCAAACTAATCAGAAGTCCGATCTAACTGTCAACATGACATTGCGCGTATCGCCGAACACGCTGTAGTACGTGCTGGGCGGGCGAATATAATATTCGCGGTTGAACACGTTATTCAACTGCAACGACGCTTCTACGTGCTTGTTGAAGCGATAGCCGATCTGCGCATTGAAAATCGCATAGCCGCCTTGTTCGACGCCGCGTGAAATACGCGTCTGCGCGAGCATGCCGCCACCCACGGAAAAACCACGCAACGCGCCGCGCGAGAACGTGTATTTCGTCCACAGCTTGAACAGATGCTTCGGGTCGGTGCCATCGGTTAGATCGGGCGAATCATTCTCGTAGTGCGCGTTCAGATACGTGTAGCCGGCGTAGACGTTCCAGTCCGGCGTCGGCTGGCCCGTGACTTCGAGTTCGACGCCCTGATCGCGCGCCTTGCCCGCCGAGACGTAGTAATACTGGTGCGCCGGATCGGCGACCGCACGGTTGTTGTCGTCGATACGGAACAGCGCGGCGTTCGCATTCAGGCGGCCATTCAGGAAGCTGCCTTTCACGCCCACTTCATACTGCTCGCCCGAACGCGGCGGCAGGCCCGCGCCCGAATACGTGCTCTCCGTTTGTGCGTCGAGAAAGCGCGCGTAATTCGCATAGGCCGTGAGCGACGGCACGATATCCCACAGCAGCCCCGCGGACGGCAGGAAGCGGTGATTGATCTGCGCGTTCGTGGTCCAGTCGGTGACGCTTGGCAGCGTCGATTGCGTGCGGTCCTGCAGGAAGGCTTCGCGCCCGCCGAGCACGAGCGTGAGCGGGTCGGCGAGCTTGATGCGCGCCTGCGCATAGACGCCGTACTGCACGGTGCGATGGTTGGTGCCGAAGGTGTAGGGCACGTCCACGGCGGGCACGGCGTTCGGATCGTAGAGACTGAACGCGCCGCCATACGGACCGGTGAGCGCCAGATAACCCGACTGCGCGCTCGACGTCATCACCGAGTAATTGGCGCCGATGGTCAGCGTGTGCGTCTGCCCGAACAGGCGGATCGGGCCCGATACGTTGCTGTCCGCGCCGAACCAGTCGTAGCTGGTGCGCTGGCGCTGATCGCCGAAACGCGCGAGTCCGTCTGCGGTCGCGCCGGGACCGGAGTACGCGTAATACGCCTTCGAGAGTTCGTGGCGATAGAACAGCGTCGTCGACGATTGCCAGTCGTTTTCGAAGCGATGCACGAGGTTTGCGTTGCCTTCCTGCAGCGAGGTGTACGCGTAGTTCCAGCTCGGGCTGAAGTTCTGCGTGAACGAACTCGGCACGCGGCCCGTGAGGGCGGTGCGCGTGCTGTTGAGCACGCCGCCCGCGCCGTAGTCGATGCCCGAAATCGGCGAGACCTGATAGCCGCCCGAGAGCGAGAGCGTCGTGCGCGGCGTGAGGTCCCAGTCGAGCGCGCCGTAGGCCATCACTTCCTTGCTGCGCGTGCGGTCGATGGACTGCGTGCCGTCGCCGCCCACCAGCACCGCGCGCGCGCACCGTGCCGTCCTTGTTCAGCGGGCCGGTCACGTCGATCATCTGGCGCACGCTGCCGAACGAATCGACCTGCGTTTCCGTGGCCAGATGGAACTGATCCTGCGGGCGCTTGCGCACGAGATTGACCACGCCGCCCGGCTCGCCCATGCCGTCGATCGATCCGCCCGGGCCGCGCAAGATCTCAACGCGGTCGTACATCGCCAGATCGAATTGCAGCTGATATTGCAGGCCGCTCAAGGTCGGCACGCCGTCGAATTCAATGCCGAGCTGCGAGCCGCGCGCGCGGAAATACGCGGTGCCGTCGCCGTAATCGATCGAACTCACGCCGGTGACGTAGCGCAGCGCGTCCTGGATGGTCGTCACGTTCTGGTCGTCCATCTGCTGGCGCGTGAGCACCGAAACCGAGTTCGGCGTTTCCTTGATCGACTGCGCGACCTTGCCGCCGATCGTGGCCTTCTTCGCGGCGTAGCTGCCGCTGCCTTCGGTGGTCGCGTCGGCGTCGTTCGCGCCCGATACCGTCACGGCGGGCAGTACCTCGCCGTTCGCGGCAGGCGCGGTTTGCGCGCGCGCCCACGGCGAGGCGAGGCTCAGCGCCGCGAAGGCGAGCGGCGTCATGGTGAGCGCGAATCGCGGCGCGGCGCGCGTGACGCGGTGCGGCGCCAGCCTCCACCATCCCGAAGCCGGCGCGCGACGCGCGCCACGGTGGTCTATTCTCGTTGTCATCGTCAATCATCCCACTGTTGAAAAAGGCCGAACGGCTTCCTCCCGCGCAAGGCGGGCTGTAAAAAAATGCGAGGGACGATCGTTATGGACGGGGGTTTTGAGGGCCCCGTTTGCCCTTGATGTGCTGCTTGATGTGCTATTTGCTTCGCTAGCTGAAACCGCGCGATCAACGGCGCACGCCGCGCACTAACACCCGCGCCACGAGCCACGGTCCGCCGAGCAGCGTGGCGACGAGGCCCGCCGCCACCTCCTGCGGAAACGCGATTTGCCTGCCGAGCCAGTCGGCCGTGACCATCAGCAGCGCGCCGAGCGTCGCTGCCAGATAGAGCTGCGGCATGGGCCGCCGCGCGCCGGAAAAGCGCGCGATATGCGGCGCGATCAGCCCGACGAACGACAGCGGCCCGACGACGACGGTGGCGGCCGCCGTCGCGAGCGCGGCGAGCAGCAGCAACGCGAAGCGCGCGCGGCCCACCGGCACGCCGAGGCTCGCCGCGGCATCCGCGCCCAGCGCGAGCGTGCCGAGCCAGCGCGCGGTGAGCGGCGCGACGGCGAGCGCGAGCAGCGCCAGCGTGGCCATGCTCCAGGCGATGCCGGGCGCGACGTAATACGTGGAGCCGATCAGCAGATCGACGAGCACGCCCGCGCGCGGATCGCCGCTCGACATCAGCGCGCCGACCACCGCCTGAAACAGCGCGCTGATCGACATGCCGACCAGCAACAGGCGCTCGGGTGCGAAGCGCGCGCGCCGGCCGAACCAGAGCAGCAGCATCAGCGTCGCGAACGCACCGGCCACGCAGCCCGCGAACAGCGCGGCGGGCACGAGGCGCTGGCTCAGGAACAGCACGGCGACCATGCCGAACATGCCGCCAGATCCCACGCCGAGCAGGTCGGGGCTCGCCATCGGATTCGCGGTCATGCGTTGCAGCAGCGTGCCCGCAGTCGCGAGCAGGCTGCCCGCCGCCAGCGCCGCGACGAGATGGGGCACGCGCCAGAACAGCAGGGCGTCGATATGCGCGCGGGTCGCTAGGCTCCAGCCATCGGCGCCGCGCGAGACCATCAGCGAGAGCACGCAGACGAGCGGCAGCAGCACGGCCCAGAGCAGCGGCAACGTGCGCGGCGCACGCGGATCGTGGCGCGGGCCGGGCGTCGCAGTGGAATCGGGCCGCGTGCGCAGACGCGGCAGCAGCGCGATGAGCAAAGGCACGCCGACGATTGCGGTCACGCTGCCGGTCGCGATCAGATGCGCCGAAAACCACTCCGCTTGCGCGGCGAAGCGCACGATTTCATCGGTGAGCCAGAGCAGGGCCGCGCCGGTGAGCGGCGCCCAGACGAGCCGGTCGCGCAAACGCCGCGCGCCCGCCAGACGCGCCAGCAGCGGCGCGGCCAGCCCGATAAAGCCGATCACGCCGACGTCGGCGACGACGAACGCGGTCAGCGCCACAGCGACGAGCAGCGCCGCGCCGCGCATCCAGCCGACCGCCACGCCGAGATTGCGCACCGTCGCGTCGCCCGCATCGAAGAGACTCAGCGGACGGTAGAGCAGCGCCGCCCCGAGCAGGCAGAGCCCGAGCCGCACGGCCAGATGCAGCGCCGCTTGCCAGCCGCTCTGGTCGAGCGCGCCGCCGCCCCAGATCTGCAAACCGGCGAGCCGGTCGAAATGCACCACGGAGATCGCGAGACTGATCGCGCCGCAGTACAGGTTCACCACCATGCCGCCGAGGATCACCCCGAGCGGCGACATGCCTTGCGCCCACGCCAGCGCGAACACGGCGAGCATCGCGACCGCGCCGCCCGCGAGCGCCAGCGTGTCGCGGCCCAGCGCGAGCCAGCCCGGCATCCAGATCGTCGCGATCGAGAGCGCGAGATAAGCGCCGGGGAACACGCCGAGCGTCATCGGTTCGGCAAGCGGATTGCGCAGCACCTGCTGCATCAGCGTGCCCGCGAGGCCGAGCGCCGCGCCGCAGAGCAGGGTCATCGCGATACGCGGCAGCAGGCTGTAATGGACCAGCACCGCGCCCACGTCCTGCGCGCCAATTGACGCGGGCATCGTGAGCGCGCTCCAGAACGGCGCGCCCGCGAGCGCGCGATGCAGGTCGGCGGCGGCGAGGCACGCGGCGAGCGCGAACAGCGCGCCGACGAGCGGCAGACGCCAGTCGCGCGGCGGCGCGGCGCGCTGAAGCAGGGGCGGACGCGCGAGGTTACGCAAGGTCGCCTCCGCCGTTGTCGAGCGTGGCCAGCGCCACGGGCATGGCGGCGGCGAAGCGCTGCATCGAGACGAGACCGCCGAACGCCGCGATCACCGGCAGCACGGTCACGCGGCGTTCGCGGACGGCGGGCAGCGCGCGCCACAGCGGGCTCGCGTTCAGCGCGGCGCGCAGGTCGGCGTGCAGCGGGCCGACCAGCAAGATGTCCGCGTGCGGCGCGTCGAACAGGCGTTGCAGCGCAACGGTGGCCGATCCCGTCAGGTTGGTCTGCCACGGCGCGCTATGCGTGCGCCCCGCCGCGTCGCGTGGATTCGCGGCATTGCGCAGGCCGATACGCGCGAGCACCGCGTCGAACAGACTGCCCGCGCCATAGACGCGAAAGTGCCGCTCGTCGAGCGCTTCGGCGACGATCACCGCACGCGCGGCATGGCGCGGCGTGGCCTGGATCGCGTCGGCGGCCGTGGAGAATGTGTGCTGCGTGGCGGCGATCAACGCCGTGGCGCGCGCCGGCGCGTCGAGCGCGCGCGCCATCGTCGACGTTTCGGTGCAGAGCGCCTCGAACGGTTGCGCGGCGCTCATGTACGCGCCCAGCGTGAGCGTCGGCGCGATGCGTCGGAGCGGCGTCATCAGCGCGGCGTGGGCGGGCGTGACGATCAGCAGGTCCGGCGCGAGCGCGAGCAGCACGTCGAAATTCGGCTGATAGAGCAGACCGACGTCGGCGACGCCCGGCGGCAGCGGCGGCGCGACGATCCCGCTCGTGTACCAGTCCGGCAGCGGAATGCCCACCGGCGCGCGGCCGAGCGCGAGCAGCGTTTCGGTCAGCTCCCAGTTGAGGACCACGATGCGCTGCGGCGAGCGTTGCGGGCTCGGTGATCGGGGCAGCGTCGTGGCGAAGCCTGACGGGGACGCCAGCGCGGCGAGCGCGGTCAGCGCAGCCAGCACGCGGCGGCGATGCGGATTCGCGGTCGTCGCGCTCATGCCGGAAACCCCAGGCGGCGTCCGCTCGCCGGATCGACGCTCACGCTCATCGGCACGCCGTAGATCGATTCGAGCCGCTGCGGATCGATGATGTCGGCGGCGCGCTCGCGCATCAGCAGACGCCCCTCGCGCAGCGCGACGATGCGGTCGCAAAAGCGCGCGGCCATGTTCACGTCGTGCAGCACGACGACCGCGCTCATCGCGCCCGAGGCGCAGAGCGTGCGGACGAGGTCGAGCACCGCGAGCTGATGGCCCACGTCGAGCGCGGCGGTCGGTTCGTCGAGCAGCATGCAGCGGCAGTCCTGCGCGACCAGCATCGCGAGCCACGCGCGCTGGCGCTCGCCGCCCGAGAGCACATCGACGGGGCGATCGGCGTGCGCGAGCACGTCGGCGGCGCGCATGGCATGGTCGACCCGCGCGTGGTCGTCGTCGCCGAAACGGCCCAGCGCGCCGTGCCACGGATAGCGCCCGAGCGCGACGAGTTCGCGCACGGTCATGCCGTCGGTGAGCGGCGTCTGCTGCGGCAGATACGCGACCTGACGCGCGAACTCGCGCGCGCTCCAGTGCGCGAGCGGCCGGCCCGCGTAACGGATCGCGCCCGCCGCGGGATCGAGCTGGCGGGCCAGCAGTTTGACGAGCGTCGATTTGCCCGAGCCGTTGTGGCCCACGAGTCCGGTCACGCGTGCGTGCTCGATCGTCAGGTCGAGCGGATGCAGCAGCGTGCGGCCACCGGCGGCGTACGCGACGCCTTCGAGGGTGAAGGCCGCCTTTTCGTCTGCTTCCTTGTGTGCGTCTTCTTGCAGGATCGCGTTCATGCGGCGCTCGCCATGTCATTGCCGCTGTTTTTCTTGCTGTTTTTGTCGCGGTCGTGATCGTCCGCGAGGCCGGAACGCATCGCGCCGATCTGTCCGCTGTCGAGCTTGATGAGGCGATCGGCGAGATCGAAATACCGGTCGTCGTGCGTGATGACGAGCACGGTTTTGCCCTTCGCTTTGAGGTCCGGCAGCAGCGTGCGATAGAACACGTCCTTGAAGGCCGGGTCCTGATCGGCGGCCCATTCGTCGAACACGTAGAACGGCCGGTCTTCCAGAAACGCGACCAGCAGCGCGAGGCGTTTGCGCTGCCCCTGCGAAAGCGCGAGCGTGGAAAACGCGCCATCCTGAATCCGCACCTTGTGGTCGAGTTGCAGCGCGACGAGCAGCGCGCGCGCCGCGCTTTCGCGCCCGGCGCTCAAACCGAGCAGCGAATCGAACAGATGGAAGTCGCTGAATACCACCGAAAAATGCTGCCGATAGGCGGCGCGCGTCGCGTCGTCCACGGCCACGTCGTCGACGCGCAGGCGGCCGCGTTCGGGCGCATACAGACCGACGAGCAGTTTCGCGAGCGTGGTCTTGCCGCTGCCGTTGCCGCCGACGAGGAACACGAGTTCGCCCGCACGAAAGGTCAGATCGATCGGGCCGAGCGTGAAGAAACCGTCTTCGTTTTCGCGCGCGTAACGATGCTCGACGCCTTCGAGCACGATGCGTGAGAACGCGGGCTGCGCGGCGGGCGCGGGCCGATCGGTATCGACGTCGGCATCGACATCGGCAAGCCGGACTTGCTCGGGCGGCAGCGCGGCTTCGAGCTTGCCGATGCGCTCGAACGCCACGCGCGCCGAGCTGATCGCGGGCAACGCCGCCAGCAGCCCTTCCACGGGCATGATCAGATAGAGAAAGACGAGCGCGTAACCCGACATCACATGCGCGTCGGCGTCGAACAGACGGGCGAGCACGAAGATCGTCAGGCCGACGAAGCCGAACAGCAGCAGATTGCCCCAGCTTGCCGCGAGCGCATGCAGCACGTAGCCGCGCGTGCGTTGCGCGCGCACCGCTTCCACATGTGGCGCGAGATGGCCGCCGACGAACGCATCGGCGCGCGCGCGATGCAGCTTCAGTTCCTTGGCGCCGTCGAACAGCGCGCGAAACTGGCGCAACAGTTCGTCCTCGCGTTCGCGCGAGGCGCGCAGATGACGCAGCGCGCGCGAGCCGACGAGATGCGTGCCGAACGTGCCCACGCCGAGCACCACGAGCGCGACGCCGAGAATCGGCAGCGACAGCATGCCCAGATAGGCGAGGCAGCCGGCGATCACCGCGCCCTGCATCGCAATGGACGGCAGGCTCACGAAGAACACGACGATGCTGTCGAGGTCCTGGGTCAGCGCGCCCAGCGCGCGCGCCGCGCCGCAGCGCTCCAGATCGCGGAACGAGGCGGCGGCGATGCGGCCGATCGTCTGCATGCGCAGGCGCGCTTTTACGCGCTGGCCGAGATACATGAACAGCGTCTGCGAACCGACGCGCGTGGCGAGCACCAGCGCCGCGAGCAGGGCGAAGCGCACGCCCAGTTGCAGAAGTTGCGGCCCCGACGCCTGCAGTGCCTGGTTGATGAGCGCGACGAGCGCCGCGTTGGCGAAGCCGCTCACGAGACTCACGAGCAGGGCGAGCGGCAGAAGCCAGCGCGAACTGCGGATCAATGAAGCAATCAGGGGCATAAGCGGCGGAAAAATCGTCCGTGCGGGTGTTGACTGCGGAGTCGACCGTTTAGTCGATGACACAGCCAGGCACGCGGTCAATCGCACGAATGAGAAGCATTATTGATTTCGAACGGGGATCCGATCGAAGCCTTGATGGGTAAGGAGATTACCGGCTTATGTGAATTAAAGGCGGACAGGCGATATCGAATTTTTGACAACTTTTAGTCAAATCCCACTATCATGAGCCACTTTCTTCCGCGCCTGTGCGCCCGCCAGATGAAGTCGTTTCTGCTCAAGCGCTACCCGATGGCCCGCGCGCCGCTGCCGCGCGAAGTCGCCGCGACGCTCGTGAATTACCGTCACGGCGAACGCGTGACGTGGCATCAGCATCGTCATGGTCAACTGGTGTTCGCGGTCAAAGGCGTGATTCGCGTGCTCACGCCCGCGCGGACGTGGACCGTGCCGCAGTCGCGCGCGGTGTGGCTGCCGTCGGATGTCGATCACGAACTGCACGCGGTCGGCGACACGGCGCTGTGCAGCGTCTATCTGGAACCCGACGTGTTTCCGTGGCCGTGGGACGACCCGGCCGTGATCGGCGTCTCGGCCTTGTTGCGCGAACTCGCGCTCACGCTGGTGGAGGGCGCGGACAGCTATACCGCCACGAGCCGCGCGGGGCTCGCCGCGCCCTTGCTGCTGAAGGTGCTGGCGGAAACGCCCAGCCTCGCGGAGCCCGGCGTGCCCTTGCCGCGCGACGAGCGCCTGCTCAAGCTCTGCGAGCACATGATGAACGACCCCGGCAGCGATCTCTCGCTCGACTTCTGGGGCGAGCAGTTCGGCGCGAGCGGGCGCACGCTCGCGCGCCGCCTGCACGCGGAGACCGGGCTGACCTTCGTGGCCTGGCGTCAGCAGATGCGCGTGGCGGAAGCGATCACGCGTCTCACGCTCGGGCACTCGGTGGCGCAGGTGGCGAAAGATCTCGGCTATCGCAGCGCAAGCGCGTTCATCGTCATGTTCCGGCAGGTCACGGGCGAATCGCCGCAACGCTATCTGGCGTCGAGCTAGCTAACTCAATGTCACGCGGTAGGGGGGCTTTGATTTTCGAGCAATTTTCCGGTTAGTCCTCGCCAGGCCTGGAGAGGCTTCGTCTTTCGGCGCTCTATAAATTTTCTTTCTAATCGGTGGCCTGCTGAATCTCCATTTCGAACAGCCATACCCGTGGCGGCGGCGAGTGCGCTGCAGCGTTGTGCCCGGGCCTTGATTCGGGGCGCGCAGGCGTAGTTCGGGGCGGTAAGGCCGAAAGACATTTCATGAGCGGCGCAGGGGAGGCGAGAGGCGCATTTCGACCCTGAAGGGACACTCCCAGAAACCCAAAGCGGACATTCGCAGGCACAGCCGGCGGTAGGTCTACGTATGACACAATTGCATATTTGCGTTGACGGCGAAACCCTATGGCAAGCTCCTGGGCAGCGAATAACGGAGTTCAAAGCGGTCCATTGCTGACTGCCTTTCCCGAAGTGCTTCGCTCCGAAGTGACCGTCGTCACGGATTTGATTCGACCCAGCTCCGCAACTCATCCCGGAGCGGCTGTCGTTGTTCGAGGCGAATCACTCAACATCCCGTATCGAATTCACCACGAATGCGATGACACGCTATTCCCTCAGCTGAACTCGGCTCAAGCGGCCATCTATGCTTGCGTGCTAACGAGGCACCTTGACGGACATGTGCGCCAGCGCCATATCGGGCGGCTGGCCAGTTCACCCGAAGCTTGGATTGCGCCTTTCATCGTGCACCTTTGCGGCGAGTATGTAATTGAAATTCTCGCCGAGATTGAAGCGAACTTGCCATCCATGGATCAGTGTGTTTACGGCGCGTTTTTCAGGGAAAACCCAGTTTTCATGAAACGCACGCATGATCGAATGATCAGCTATTGGGATTGCTACTACCGTTGGCTGTACAAGCGAAAACTCGATTACGTTGGCTTTCGGGTACTCGAACGGTTCCACGAATGGTGTGGCTCCTCCTGACGGCCATTGGTGCGTCGACTTTGGTCAACACGAGCGATTGTGAACAACTCGGATGCTCAAGTCGACTGACCGTTCATGGCGGGTGCCAACCGATGCAAGTCGCATATCGCATGCTTTGCGCCTAGACGGCAGTGGTCGGTAGCATGCGACCCGAAGCAGGCAATCACCGTGCTACGCCGAATGACTCAAGCCCGCTTCTCAACCGCCGATCGCGTTGCGACGTTCACGAACATCGCCGAATGATTTCGAGGTCGTTAACAGGCTCTAGGGCGTAGTGTCCATCGTGGGAGTCAATGTGATAGACATCGACCTTCAGCGGCGTTCCCGGATGGACCGTTACCTCATAGTTCCCCCCTGATTTTGGAGTAAAGCGAAAGGCGCTGTCGAATTGGTCTCGACCCGGAAGCACCACGCGCAGCGTCAGCAAATGATCCGCTTGCATCCTGAGTTCAAAATAACTCCGGTCGATATAGGCGCCGTCGATTGGCATCCCCAGTCTCGGCTGCTGGCGATGGCTGGGAATGAGAATGATTGTATGGTCGTTTTTGGGAGGAACGTCCGCCACGCCGATGGGCTCACCACCGAGCGCGCCACCCAGTGGATCGCTAGGCAGATAGCAACCCGGCAACGGAGGGGGTTGATAAAGGAAGAACCCTCCTTCGCCGATCTCGCGAAAACGAATGTTTGCCGTCGGCACACCTGGGGGCGGCATGTAGTTCGTCGTCACGCATCCCATTACCGACAGGGAGAACGCAAACATCGTCAATCGAGCCAGCAAGCTCGTTACTAATGTTTTTACTTTCACTGGTGCGAAAACTCCTGCTTGACCTCAACTGTGCCGCTATAGGCATTGGGGATGCCCCACCGTTTTCCGGTTTGCGCCGTGAGAACCATCCGATCGGATTCCGACGAAGCCGAATAGAGGATAAAGAACCGCGCGGTCGGTGGAACGAGGAAGTAACCTTGCTTGTAGCTACCCTGCACGAAGGTCGCTCCGTTCGTGCCGCCGAATAACTCGACATTGCTGATCACATGCTTTTCAGCATCAAGGAACATCACATACGGCTTTAGCACCGTCGCCAGCGGCAACCACGTACTCGAAAACCATGTGCGGACGCGCAAAACGGTGGCTGCGGACTGTTGATCCAGGGAGAAGGAGGCGTAAACGCCAAGCCCGTCTGGAAACCGAGCCACTGGTGAAGTACTCGCGTCGAAGTCAATCGACTTTGCATCGTTCAGTGCGAGTGGCTGATAAGACATCTCGGCATAGCTCATCACACCGACCCGTGATTCGGGCAAAGGCGTCGCAACAAGTTGCCGGGTTGCGCATCCGCTCAGTGCCATGCAAATCAAACCGATTCCAATCCAGAACTGCCGTTTCAACGTCGCCCCCGAAACTCAATTTTCCGTAACATCCTTTATTACGGCGATAGTAGGTAATTCTTTAGTGAACGCCGTACTTGAGCAATGCCGCACCGCGAAGAGGACGGAACTGAATGTCCGATTACTGGCGCAAAGCGAACATCGACTACATCTTGGTGTACGTCTCTTCATGGCCGAGGCCGTGTGAAAA
>NZ_CAJZAR010000043.1 GCF_914484835.1 Paraburkholderia tropica | reverse complement strand
ATGAGACTCCGTGCGGCCATGAAGAGCCATCCGGCTGCCGCGTTGGTCGGACGCTCAGGTGTCGGTTCATCCCATTAAACCGCCGTTCGATGGGCGAAGACGAATGCTGGCCGCGAAGCGACGTTCGCCTTTGCTGGAAATTCTCCATTCGACGGCTTCGCGGTCGAACTCCGCCGCTTGCGCATTCCGACCGAAATCTCGTGCAGCTTCTTGCCGTATTGCTTAATGCTCGTGAGAAACGGCACCTCTTTTGTCGTGCCTCAGGCCGCCGCTGCAGGGAAAAAACGGTTAGCGATCCAGATTGATGCAACGACACCGCTCTGCAAACTCTGCTGGCGCAGCCATGCACACAGCCGGGCATCCTCCCAAGCTCGGTCGCAACTGTTACCACTGGCCACTACCATCATCTGGAAACCGCTTGCGGAGCTATCGAGGTCAATTCGCTCGGTCCACACGTGCACCCCCGACGAACTGACAACTCGCCCCCCGCTCAACGAGAGGAAGTGGATATTCCGCTGGACGTCGGTTGGCTCCTCCCACGCACCATTGCCCGGCCGGCTCGTTGGGCCACACGTCTCCACTATTCTGGCTACATCCCGAAACGGGAAGCCGCTAAAAAGAAGGATGCCGATCGACATAGGCAAAGCCATCTCATCTCAGTGTATTTATTGCGGCCCACAATGATCGCCAGCTGTGGAGCGGTGCGACCACCAGGATCGTCGTGCGATTGGCTATCGCGTAGGGCGGCGGCCGGCCAGAAAGCGACATTCTAGTGCAGCAAAGTTCGGTCGCTTGTGCCGCCGCTGCACCGCTGGCAGCGGATATTGATCGCCGCAACGAGCCAACGAGAAGCGCAGTTCAGCGGCCTCACGAAATCTGCTCGCATGTTTTCACACCATCAGCGGTACCATAATGTTTCGAAATATGGACGAAAGCACGCGTAGTTGGTAATTTGTACATTGATTGCGATCCCGAGACCTCGCAATCACCAGTGCCTTGGCGCTGGCGTGTAAAACTCATCGCCGCATCGGGTAGTGCGGCAATTTATTTTGCGCGTAAGTTACGCCTAGGAAAGTAAGCGCGCACTGCATTTAACGCAAATCACGGCCAGCTTTTTCGTCGCGATCCTGATCGCCCACCTCCCCGACGTTCACCGGCGTTACCGCGTTTGGTGTTCCCTGCTATCTAGGCTCGGAGGTTCCCGCCGCAATGCGAAACCTCATTGAATTGCGATTTGTTTTATTTCTGGAAAGCCTCCTTTCATCTGGTTCCGCGTCTCTCGCAAGGGTTGCAAGCCAAGTCACTTCCTAGTTATGAAAATTGCTGACGTCGCAGACCAGCCGCACCAGGGAACAAGATGGCGACGATTTTAGTGGCAGACGACGATCCAAGACTGCTCGACGCCATCGAAGCACTTCTCGCGCTTGAAGGCCACCAGGTGCTCCGGGCAAAGGACGGCGAAGAGGCGTTGCGTTGTGCACAATCAGAGCACCCGGCATTGGTCATCACCGACTACATGATGCCCAGGATGGACGGAGGGCAGTTAATCGAAGCATTCGCTGGTGACCCTGGGCTCGCAACGGTGCCCGTGGTCCTGATCACCGCTCTGCCTTCGCTACCTGCTACTTTGAGGGTTGCTGGCTATGTGCGCAAACCGTTTGCGCCGGCGCATATGATTGAACTGGTGCGTCGGCTTACGTCACAAGGACAGACGTGAAACTGGGCGGCAGCTCAGAGTCGTCCCTTAAATGCCCGGTTGACTCCGGAACCGGTCACCGCAGTCGCGCGAATCCCAGCGGCGGATCAGGGTCGGTCTGCGACCGCTGGCAACGCGCGCACACTGGATCTCCCTTCAACTGGAAGGAGATCGTCATGGAAACGCGGAATGGTCCCACCGGCGCCCGCGTGCCGTGGAACAAGGGCAAGCTCACTGGACAGAAGCCGCCGTTGAAGCTTCCGGAAATCTGGGCAATTCGCACCAGGCTGCAGATGTCTTCGAACGTCCGCGAGCTGGCTATGTTCAATCTAGCGATAGATAGCAAACTACGCGCATGCGACCTCACGCGGCTGCTCGTGCACGAGGTCTGCCAGGGTAGTCACGTCGGATCGCGCGCAATGGTCATGCAGCAGAAGACGCAACGGCCGGTTCAGTTCGAGATCACTGAGCAAACCCGTCAGAGCATCGAAGCCTGGATAAAAGCTCGGCGGTTGAAGCCAACCGATTATCTGTTCCCGAGTCGTGTGCATGCGTCTCCGCATATCTCGACGAGGCAGTATTCGCGTATGGTGCACCGGTGGGTCGCCTCCATCGGGCTCGACGACACGGCGTATGGCACGCACACGATGCGGCGCACCAAGGTCTCGTTGATTTACCGTCGCACGAAGAACCTTCGAGCTGTGCAGTTGTTGCTCGGACACACCAAGCTAGAGAGCACGGTTCGCTACCTCGGCATATAGGTCGACGACGCCCTTGAAATGGCGGAACAAACCGAAGTTTGAAGGCGAGTTGGCCGGTGAGCGGTCGCTTGCCGGCGAAAAGCGGCCGCTCGACATCGCATTTATGATCGTCAACACCCATTAGCGGGACCGGTGTCAAGTGGGCGAACAATATCCTCGACTGCCCAAGCAACCGATTTCGATTCCTATGACCGAAAGAGGTGGCCGCGCAAATTCGGACAGTCGGATAAGTGGAACGCTCGGGGCCTGAGCCGGAGATAATGCCGGTAAAGGAAGCTTGAAGATGACGAAGAGAACCCGACGGACGCACTCAGCCGCGTTCAAAGCGAAAGTGGCGATGGCGGCGGTCAAGGGTGAGCGGACGCTAGCCGAACTGGCGCAGCAGTTCGATGTGCACCCGAACCAGATCACCGAATGGAAGCGGCAATTGCAGGAACGTGCCGCCGACGTGTTTGGCGCAGGCGGTACGGCAGCGAGCGAGCCGCAGGTCGATTTGAAGGAGCTACATGCGAAGATCGGCCAGCTCACGCTGGAGAACGATTTTTTAAGCGGCGCGCTCAACAAAGCGGGATTGCTGAGCGCAAAGAGATGATCGATCGTACGCACGCATTGCCGGTCTCGCAGCAGGCACGACTCGTTGGTATCGCAAGATCGAGCGTGTACTACCGGGCGCAACCGGTGAGCGAGGCAGACCAGTTGCTGATGCGCCGGATCGATGAACTGCACATGGAGTTTCCGTTTGCGGGAGCGCGGATGCTGGCGCGCCTGCTGCGTCGCGAGGGACATGAGATTGGCCGCAGGCGCGTGCGCACGCTGATGAAGCGCATGGGTATCGAGGCGCTGTACTGCAAGCCGAACACGAGCCGACGCAATGCGCAGCACAAGATCTGGCCGTATCTGCTGCGGGGCATGACGATCAATCGGGCAAACCAGGTCTGGGCACTGGATACGAGTTATATCCCGATGGCGCGCGGCTTTGTGTATCTGAGCGCCGTGGTGGACTGGGCCAGCCGGAAGGTACTGGCCCACCGCGTAGCGATCACGATGGAGGCGATGCACGCTGTCGAGGCGTTCGAAGAAGCGTTCGCGAAGTACGGGCAACCTGAGATCGTCAATACCGACCAAGGCAGCCAGTTCACCGCGACAGTGTTCACCGAGGCCGTACTCAGCCGGGGCATCAGCTTGTCCATGGACGGCAAAGGTGCCTGGCGAGACAACGTGTTCGTCGAGCGCGTGTGGCGAAGCGTGAAATATGAAGAGGTGTATCTGAAAGCCTATGCAGCCTTGTCTTCGTTCTCGACCATTTGTTTTCGAACCAGGTGAGAGCCTCCTTCGGGTACCTGAATATAAGGCGCAATTCGTTGGCGCCCATCCCGAGCATGTTGCCGTTGCCGCTCGCAAGGGATGAGTGGTGGCATGCGTAGCGCGGCCTGGTACTAAAAACCTCCTTTGAGCCCCCTCGATGAACGCTTCATATTTCGAAACTTTGCGACTGCAACGCTTTTTGAACGAGAAAGCATGCAGGTCGCATTATCTTGTATGACAGCGGTCAAACATTCGACTCCAAAGGCCGCGCCGCCTTATTAGCGAGAATTTCTTCCTATACTTTCGTTCACGAAAGAGATGTGTCGAATAACTAGTCTTGACAACCCCGGCGGCCATCCCGACGCCATAGGAAGGCTAACGTATCGTGACAGCGAACTCTCAAAGGAGCGCGCATGAGTACCGACTTGTGGCGATCATCGTGAATATTCCTGACCAAGTGGTTTTCGTGGTGGACGACGATGCACACATCCGCAATGCTTTCGGCCGCTTGCTGCGCTCGAATGGCTATTGCGTGGAGACGTACGAAGATGCGGGCTCATTCATGCGAAGAGCGGAGCTGAAACGGGCACCGGCCTGTCTCCTGCTGGATGTCCGGTTGCCAGATTCGAACGGAATCGAGGTGCAGCGACAGCTAGACGGCATTGTTCCGATCGTCTTTCTTTCTGCGCACGACGAATTCGACATCGCAGTAACTGCGATGAAGGAAGGCGCGATGGATTTCCTCGTGAAGCCCGTCGACGAGTCGATCCTGTTCGAGACCACTGAACGCGCGCTCGATTGCGGGCGGCGCTTATTCGAACAACGGGAGCGTCGCAAGGAAATCGAGCGACGGGTTGCCACCCTGACACCGCGCGAGCGCGAGGTCATGGAGCTTGTTGTGACAGGCCGTCGAAATAAGGTGATCGGCTATGAGCTGGGAGCGGCAGAGAAAACGATCAAGCAACATCGGGCGCGCGTGATGGAAAAGATGGGGGCTAATTCTCTGGCGATGCTCGTCCAGCTTTGCTCACAATACGAGGCTATTGCTCTGTGAGTTTCTGCTCGGGCTCTGTCAGCGGCCGGTTGAGATGTGGTGCAGCAGACGATCGCGTATCAGTTCGCGATCGGCCCGCCGGGCGCCACGGGCGCGAGCTCGGCGAGCTGGTGAACGCGGGCGATGCGCGCGACGCGGCCAGCGAAGCCGAGCGCGAGGCCGTCCGCCGTCGCTTCGACCGTCATGTATCGGCCGGTGCGCAGCTTCGCAAACATCGCAGCGCGCTTCACACGGCCCGCCTTTGCACGCAGGTTTTGCCCTGCTGCGCCTTGCGCGCAGTGCACTTCGAGCCATCCGGGTTCCGCTGAGCGCTGATGCGCGCCTGCTGGCTGCGGCGCAGATCGTGCGCCACGCCGAGCGTGATCTTGCGCCGCTCGGGCGCCGCGAGCCGCGAGAGCAGCGCACTCGCCCACTGTTCCAGCGCTTGCAGAGCGTCGCTCATGCAAAAGGCGCCGCGCTTTCGCTTCCAGTGTTCGTGGCCGCCCGCGGCGCTGCGGCGGCCGCATCGGCATGCCATTGCCACGCGACGAAGTCGGGATGTCGATGTTCATGCAGAACTGACCCGCTAGAGCCGGTGGGTTAAGACTCGGTGAAAATCAACAGCTACCTGAAGGCTCCATGACCTGGCGAACCATTCAATATACCGATGCCATACCAGGTGGTCGGTGCTTGAAGCGTCGGTGCACCCTGTAATACTGCTCGGGAAACTTAGCGACCTGCTCCTCGAGAAACGCATTCATGCGGCGTGCGTCGACCTCATCGTTCCCCGATGGGAAGTCCGCGAGCGGCTCGAAAATCGTCAACTTGTACCCTTGATAGTTCTGGAGCACCTCAGTCACGAACGGAACAACCCGCGCGCGCCCCAGTCTCGCGAGCCGCGAAACGGCCGTTAACGTGCAGGCGGGAATGCCGAAGAAAGGGACAAAAACAGAGTTGTCGACGCCCTGGTCCATGTCCGCCGCGAGCATGACCGGTTTTCCGGAACGCAACAAGCCCACAATCTTTTTGGCGCTGGTCGCGCGCTCGATCATCTCTGCCCCGAACCGGCCGCGTTGCCGCTTGGCCAGCGCGCACAGGACTTCCTATCGGATCAGTCCGGCGTGTCGTTGCTCTTGGCTCACCGCCACGCACTGCCGACCTGTATGTAGAACGCATTCTGATCCTTGCTGTGCGCGACATCGATACCAATGGACACCCCCAGCTTGCGTGCGATCAGATAACGGAACCCCGCGCCGATACTTGTTACGTTCTGTGCTTGCGAAAAACTTTCTAGCCGTCCGTACGCCTTGCCAAGGCCTGTGAAGCCGAGTAACGACCATCGGGGCGTCACGTCCCAGCGCAACTCCGCTTCTGTCGAGATGGCATTGCGGTCCTGGTATCGTCCTTTCTGCACACCCCGCAGGTCGACATACGGCTGTGCATAGAATGGGATGTCACCCGTCGAGAACCTCGTGTCGACGCGTAGGCCCACAATCAGCGCATGCGTAAGCGGAATCCATTTGAAGCCGCGAGCGGCATAAACATCGTAGTTCTGGGTTCCGCCGAAGCCGCTTCGGGCGAACTGCGCCTCAAATTCAGCGAAGCCGCCGGAGGCCGGATAAAAGATGTTGTCGCGCGAATCGTAGTCCAGGATGAGACTGCCGGCGCCAATGCGCTGGTCCCGCTCGAAGTTGGAAATGCTGGCCGGCACGTTGCCACCTGTGAAGCTGGACGTCGAGTCGAAGTAGACATATCGCACACCTCCATACCAGCGGCTGTTCCCGAACCGCACCAGGAACTGCTGAAGAAGCGCACTACCCATCAGGGTATAGGCGCGGGGCTGACTCGTAAGTCCGAAGTAGTCGAGGTGAGCATCGACCTTTGCCACCGCACCGAGGTAACGATACCGGTCGTCGTCCCAAGTGTGAAAGTGGGCGGCTGCTGCGGCCCACGTGCCGTTCTGGGTGTAGAGGCCCCCGAGCGCCGTCACATTTGGCGGAGTCCGGTTACGCTCATCGCCTGTTGAATTCGCCGCTTCCTCGGCGATCGGCCCGGAGAAGAATAGCAGGCCGAGACCAACGCCATAGCCCACGGCCGGCTCAGTGATCACGATGGGCACGGGCAGCGCCCCCTTGTGCTTGAGCAGGAAATCGCTCATGTCCAGTTGCCCGTCGGCCGGATCAATGAAGCTGAGCGGCTCTCTCTCATCCGCATGCACGACAACGCATGCCGATGCGATTATCGCAACGATCGCGGCAATCACCCTTGCGAACGCTGGACGACCGTGCATTGTCATTGCCCTCGTGCAACGGCGCAGCGTCCTGTTGGTGGCAGCGCCCGACCGGTAGTACGTTAAGGACCGTCCCCGACATATTAATGTCGCCGACGGATAGATGGTCAAACTTAGCGTGGTGCATGGCCGTTGATATCTGGAAGGCTGTCGTTGGATGCGTGATTGGACGAGGTGCTGCAGCGGGTCAACTACAGAAACTCACCGGTCGGCGGGGCCGCAATGGCCACGCACATCCGCGAACTTCGGCACGCGGCCAAAACCGGCCGTTCGACGCGACACCTCGGATCGGTGACAATCATGGGGCGTTGGCGCAAGCGATCCGACACCCTGAGTGTTTCATTACAGCTACCTTAAGGGCGCGAAATGAAAACTGATTGGCGATTGATTCGTGATGTTTTAAATGCAGCTATTGATAGTTGCGAACGTTTGGAACAAGCAGGTTATACCGAAGAACATCGCAGTCGCACTGTTCAGGTAAACGGACGGCAAGTGAGTGTGCAGGAATTTCTGGTCAGTGCATGGACGTTGCCAGAGAACGCTCGATACGAAGTAATCCGGGCCCGGCATGACGAGGCGCTCGATCTCCCTTATGTTCCAGAAGCGGCCCGGATTCTCACCGCAGTAGCTGCCGCATGTGCGGAGCTTATAGGTGCCGGGGAGACGCCACCGGCCGAGCCGTATATGCGAGGCATGATCAATTGGTATCGGGACCACTTCGATACTGGCGTGCAACGCGCAATTTCAGCGACACCCTAAGACCGTACCCGGCCGAGGCCGTATGAAAACGCGCGGATCCCGACGCTTTCTCAAAAATCGACCCTTCATATCCACGCATATCGGTCTGGCGGTGACTCGGGAGGGGTAAAGCGACACCCGAAAACCGAGCACTTTTGTGTTTTTACACGGCCTCGGCCAGTTTCAGCCCTTCGACATCGGAGGGTTGATCGTCAACAATGTGGGAATTCATGGCGCAGCAGAACGATTGCAACGGATTATGGGGCGAATATGGGACTACGGAGGTTGCTACTGAAAGGCATCGTCGTCAGTGTTGTCGGCGCAATGGGAGCACTATTCCTCCTTCACGCAGATAGCAGCGTGCATGCCGACGTGCTTATCAATCGATCACCCGCCGATGTCTGGAAAGTCGTATCGAACAGTGTCGCGTATCCTGATTGGAATCCCTTCATTACTCGCGTTGACGGTGACTTCAAGGAAGGATCAACAATCCGCATTGTGCTAGGCACAGGATCGAATTCGATGGTGTTCAGGCCGACCGTCCTGCTCGTTCGTCCAGAACAAGACCTCTGCTGGCGCGGCAGTGTATGGATTCGTGGCATCTTCGACGGTACTCATTGCATTCATCTAACGGCCATAAGCGGAGGAACCCACCTTGAGCAAACGGAGTCTTTCACTGGATTGCTCGTTGGGCGGCTGACGAAAGACGTAATCGAGGAAACTCGGCGAAACTTTCTGGCCATGAACGCCGCAGTCAAGCAGCGCGCGGAATCGAAAGCGCTCTGAGCACCCGCCCCTCGTGCGACGCCAACGGGATCGACGACAGCGGTCGCGGTCCGGCCAAGATGAGACATTTGACGCTCCTTTGCAAATCGTCGACGATCTGCTTCCGGCGCGGCCAGACACCGACGCGTCGCAGCATCCCCATCAACCCGATATCGACCCGCGAACCCCAGATGAGCGACCCTATCAGCGGTTTAATAGAGCAGCAGCGGTTGATATACGACAAGCTAGGATGCTCTCCGCAGGTTGGGTTGAGCGGCGTTGTCGGACCGAATGGTGTAACCGCCGCCAAGTTACGCGGGGAAAGTCTGTGGTCGGCAACGATCAACTTAGAAGCCTGGCGTATTGACGGCTTGACCGTCCGCTTAGACAGGCTGACGATCCGGCGCCGGGTGACCGACGAGCAACTGCGTTTGCTGAAGAAAAAGATTCGTCCAGGTCTTGTGATTGCTGGGACATTGCGACTTGCAGATGACCGTGTCGATTCTCCTCAGGGTCTCTTCGATAGGCTCGATCCTGTCGAACAGCCCGATCCCGAGTTGGAAATTCAGGCGAGGAAACTGGCCGAGTCTAGGTGTATTGAGGATGAGAACTTGGGTTCACTGGTGCTGGATCGACGGGTCGGATGGTTCAAGGGCAGTTGCAGTTGAACGGTACGATCGTCATTCTCAACGTTGTGCCGAATAAGCTAGATGCTTCAACTGAAGCCGTTAGTGCTGCCCGAGTTGTGCAAAGTGGGTTGCAAGAGTGGCATATGATCGCCAGCAGATTTGCTGCGCAACGGCTTCTACCTGTGAAGAATGAGAGCTGGCTACATGAAGCCGAGAGTGCGATGGCTGCACAGGATTTTTGTGAAAGCATTTCTCTTAAAGAGGTGACCGTTTTCAGTAACGGGAAAGTCGATTTTTGGTTTGACGACGGCAATATCTTTGCGGGCCACTCGATTCTAGTCAGAGCGACAGCAGATGGAGGCCCTTTCGATGCCGAGATATGCGGGTGAAACACCACGACGCTCCATTTTTGAGAGGCCGCGATTGGCTGTTCCGAGTGCTTCTTCCGGGGCGCACCGCGTTTGCCGCCGCGAATCCGCCGCCTCATGCGAGACGCATAAGACGGCGTTCGGCCAGTTCCGGCCGTTCGGCACGACCCAAATCAGCACACTTGATCGACCGCTTTGCACGGATTAACGGCCATATTTACGGACCGTTCAGGCCGACGGGAGGTCGTTCGGCCTAACTCCCCGCCGGCGAACGCCGAGCCTTTTTGCTGACTCCCGCAAGCGCCAGAAATGCCGCTTCGCGCACGGAAACGTCATCAGCACGAAAGACCAGCCACATAGCCGATCTCGCCTGGCTTTCACGCAACGGGCGAAATACCACTCCGCTTGCCTCGATTCGCTGGAACGATTCCGGCACCAACGCGACGCCCAATCCAGCCGCAACCAGACCGACCATCGTGGCGGCAGACAGCGCCTCCTGCACAATCTGCGGGGCAAAACCCGCATGACGGCATAGCGACATCACCTGCTCGTACGCGCCGGTTCCGCTATCGGCTGGATACATGACAAACGGCTCGTCGGTGAGCGCCTTGACGGAAAGCGGTCCGCTCGCGTTCGCGCACGGATGCATTGGCGGGAGCGCGGCGACAAACGCATCTTCGAACAAGCGCACTGCGCCAAATGCCGGCGGCAAATCCGGCGCGACTGTGCCGCGAATAAATGCGAAGTCGAGGCGACGCTCGAGCATCGCGGTCAACTGTCCCTGAGTCGTCAGTTCGTGAATGCTCAAACGTACGCCCGGCCAGTCACGACGGTAAGCCAATATCAGACGCGGTATCACGTGCGTCAGCGCCGCCGCGCTCGTGAAGCCGATGCGCAACTCGCCCAGCTCGCCCCGTTCTACGCGCGCGGCAATCGCACTGGTCTTTTCTGCTTGCGCCAGCAATGCACGCGCCTCGGGCAGCAGCGCCATCCCGGCCGCCGTCAGTTCGACGTGGCGATTGCTCCGATCGAACAGGCGCGCGCCGAGTTCTTCCTCAAGCACGCGGATCTGATGGCTGAGCGGCGGCTGCGCGATATTCAGGCGTAGCGCCGCGCGGCCGAAATGCAGGGTTTCGGCCAGAACCACGAAGTATCTGAGTCTGCGGAGATCCATGATACGAATTATGTATCAATTATCGACGAAACGATATTGGACGCGGGATGAACGGGAGCGGAGCATAACGCCTGTACCGCACCTGCGCGGCGTCCAGGCGCTCAGTAACGCGCGTCCGTCCTTTCTACGGTTGCGCCCGTGCGACCGTCAGCTTCATGATTTGAGTGTTCAGCATGCAATTCTCGACAACGTCGACGACCCAACCCGCCCCAGCAGCGCTACGCGAGCAGGCGCTCCATCACCCCAGAATCGGCACGGTGTTCACGGATCACATGGTAACGATCCAGTGGACAGCCGAAAACGGCTGGCACGATGCGCGAGTGCGTCCGCGTGAGCCGTTTTCGCTCGACCCGGCCTCCGCGGTCCTGCATTACGGCCAGGAAATCTTCGAGGGCATGAAAGCCTACGGGCAACCCGACGGCTCCGTGGCCTTGTTCCGCCCCGAAGAAAACGCGCGGCGGTTCAATGCCTCGGCAAGCCGGATGTCGATGCCGACGATTCCTGAATCCGTCTTCGTCGATGCCATCGAGCAACTGCTCCGCATGGACGGCGCCTGGGTTCCCAAAGGCGCGGGGACGAGCCTGTATCTGCGCCCATTCATGTTCGCCACCGAGTCGTTTCTCGGCGTGCGGCCAGCCACGCAGTTCACGTTCTGCGTAATTGCGAGTCCCGCTGGCGCGTATTTCAAGGGCGGCGCCAAGCCGATTGCCGTCTGGGTCTCGGAGCGTTACACGCGCGCAGCCCGGGGCGGCACGGGCGCGGCCAAATGCGGCGGGAACTATGCAGCTGGATTGACCGCTCAGGCCGAGGCCATTCGCAACGACTGCGATCAGGTCGTTTTTCTCGATGCCGCCGAAGGCCGCTGGATCGAGGAGCTTGGCGGTATGAATGTGTTCTTCGTCGTGGACGGCGTGCTGGTCACGCCTTCTCTGGGCACGATTTTGCCCGGCATCACGCGCGACTCCATCATCGGCCTCGCGAAAAGGCGCGGCGTTCGCGTCGAGGAAAAGCCGTATTCCTTCGATGAATGGCGTGAAGACGCCGCAACCGGCCGCCTGACCGAAGCCTTCGCCTGTGGAACAGCCGCGGTGATCGCCGCCATCGGCAAGGTTCGTTTTGACGGCGGCGAATTCACCATCCCGGCTGGACCGCTGACCGATGCGTTGCGAGACGAACTGGTCGGCATTCAGCGCGGCGTGGTCGCTGACGAACTCAACTGGACATGGCGCGTGAAATGAATACCACCACGGTGTTGGAGAAGCAGGCGTGCGCGGCCACGAACCCGGCTCAGGCTGAGGCCGTGGTGCAAGAGGAATTCGTGTCGACTGCGCGACGCCGCATGTGTATGGCTGCGTTGATGACGGCAGCCATTCTTGCCGCACTGGACACCACCATCGCAAACACGGCGCTACCTGAAATCGCTGTGGATCTGCACTCGACCGAGGCGACGATCATCTGGGTGACCAACGCCTACCAGATTGCAATGATTGCCGCGCTGCTGCCCTTTGCTGCACTTGGCGAGTCGATGGGGTATCGGCGGGTGTTCATCGGCGGTCTGGCGCTTTTTGGTCTCGCGTCGGCCGTCTGCGGCAGTTCGGCGACACTCGCATGGCTCGTTACCGGGCGGGCGATGCAAGGCGTGGGTGCAGCGGCGATCATGAGTGTCATCGCTGCATTCATTCGACACATCCATCCGCCCAGAATGCTGGGGCGAGGCCTGAGCACGAACGCGCTGGTGGTCGCCATCGGATTCACACTTGGCCCGGTCGTCGCATCGACCATCCTGACGTTCGCGAGCTGGCATTGGCTGTTTCGCGTCAACGTGCCAGTGGCAGCGGTGGCGATCGTACTCGCTGCCCTCTATCTTCCGGATGTCGCGGGAGGCAGACATCGATTTGAGTCCGCTTCCGCCGCCCTGTGCGCCGCATTCTTCGGGCTGCTGATGTTCGGCATCTGCATGCTGGAGAATGGTGGCCGAAGCGCTCTTGCCGTGTTCTGCATGTGCGCGTCTCTGGCGTGCGCTGTGGCGCTGATGCGAAAGCAACGCGGACATCCCGCCCCTATGCTTGCCGTCGATCTCATGGCGATTCGAGTCGTCAGGCTATCGTCACTTACCTCAGTTTGCGCGTTCGCGACACAATCGCTGGCGCTTGTCTCGCTCCCCTTCCTCCTTCAGGGCACGTTCGGCATGCCCGTAGCAAGGACGGGCTTCGTCATTGCCGCGTGGCCGCTTCTTGTCGCCTTCATGGCCGTGGTCGTCGCCCCACTCAGCGACAGATATCCATCAGGTTTGCTATGCAGCCTGGGGCTCATCATTCTCACGCTGGGAATGGCTTCGATTGCGCTGATGAATGGCAGCGCGTCGAGCGCGGGCATCGCATTTCGTCTCGCAGTCTGCGGAATCGGTTTTGGGCTGTTCCAGTCGCCAAACATGCGCGAAATCATGAGCGGCGCACCAGCGGTGCGCAGCGGTGGCGCAAGTGCCGTCGTGGCGATTTCACGTCTGATGGGGCAGACCCTCGGTGCGGGCCTCGTCGCCCAGTGTTTTCACTGGTGGCCCGCGTCAGGGTCCCGGATGGCCGTCTTTCTGGGCGGCGCTTGCGCACTGCTGGGCTGCCTCTTCAGTGCGATGCGTTTGAAAAAGCACACCGGCCGCTAATGCGTGCAGATCGGGGCGCTTGCCACGTGCAAGCAGGCAGGCGCCTAAGACGGCCACATGGCGCGGACTGAAAGCCCACGCTGGACAGTTTCAGGCAGGAATACTTTGATTCGTTTTATGGGGCATTGTGTGACGACGAAAGCAGGCAGGATCACTGGCGAGGGGATGACTCGTGAACATCTGGAGCAAATCAGGGACGACGCAGAGATCCGTATGCGCGAACTTCGCGACCTCGGCTTATGCATCGATATGTCCAGGGGCATTCCAGCCCGTGAACAGCTCAGATTGTCGGATGCGTTGCTCGATGATGCACTGATCGACCCGCCGATTTCGGCCGACGACGTTGATTGCCGAAATTATGGGGGGCAACAGGGCATCCTCGATGCCCGGCGTTTGCTTTCGCCGCTTCTCGGTGTCCCCGAAGCGCAAGTCATTGTCCACGGGAATTCCAGCCTGGCACTCATGTACGAATGCATCGCGCTAGCGTGGCGTAAGGGCGTTCCAGGCGGGACAGCGCCCTGGTCTGCAGGCGAACACGGGGCAACGTTCATTTGCGTTGTGCCGGGCTATGACCGTCACTTTGCCATGTGCGAAGATTTCGGCATCCGGATGATCCGGGTGGACATGCTCAACGACGGACCCGATGTAGACGCCGTTCGACGCCTGGTCGCTACAGACCCGAGCATCAAGGGCATGTGGTGCGTGCCCAAATATAGCAACCCAACGGGAACCGTCTACTCCGACGAGGTAGTCAAGGAGCTTGCCACGATGCCCACGCTGGCTCCGGATTTTCGCCTGTTCTGGGATAACGCGTATGCGGTCCATCCATTAGCGGACGTAGACGAAAGCCTCGCAAATCTCTACGAGGCGTGTGTCGGAGCAGGAACAACGGATCGGGCACTGATCTTCACGTCGACTTCCAAGATGACGCATCCCGGATCTGGTGTCGCCGCTATCGGTGCGTCGGAGGCCAACATTCGCTGGTGGCTCGACGCAGCGGGATTGCGCAGTGTCGGCCCTGATAAGCTGAATCAACTGCGCCAGGCGAGATTCCTGCGAAGTCCCAGCGGAGTTAAAGCGTTAATGGAACAACACCGGCTGCTGTTGAAGCCGAAGTTCGACCTCGTAAGCCATGTTTTTGAACGACACTTCGCGACAAGCGGACTGGCCCGCTGGACATCGCCCAAAGGGGGATACTTTGTCAGTCTGGAGGTCGTGCCAGGCACTGCAGCGAAAACTGTAGCGTTGGCGCAATCATTGGGCGTGAAGTTTGCGACTGCCGGTTCATGCTTCCCTTATCGCGATGATCCAGACGACGTGCACCTGCGGATCGCGCCATCCTACCCCGCCATAGAGGATCTGGCGTTAGCGTTGGAGACCATCGCTGTTTGTACGTTGAAATCTGCGGCGGATGAATTGTTACGCCAAGCGCGCCGCTAGAAGTTCGAACGGGTTGACGATGGAGCTGGAAACGACCAATAGCGCAACGAATTGCGAGTCTCCCTGGGTTTTACTCCCGGGATTCATGCTGGACGAAACGCTTTGGGATGAAGTGGTATCGCTGTGCGGGCACCGACGACAAATCGTTCGCCCACGGTTGGCTACCGTTGAGACGATCGAAGACATCGCTGACGACGTGGCTCGTCGTGCGCCGGATCGATTTGTTCTCGTCGGCTTTTCGCTCGGCGGTTATGTCGCCCGCAAACTTGCTGAACGCTATCCCGAACGCGTCGAAGCGCTTGTCCTGATCGCCTCTTCGCTCAGGGATGACACGCCAGAACAAGCACAGGCAAAACGGAACGCAGTCGCTACTCTGACCGCGGACAGCTTTCAGGGGCTTAGCCGGTCCTCGATAGCAAGATCGGTTCACCAGAATCGTCGTGGCGACGACGCCTTGATCGAGCGGATTCGGTCAATGGGGAGGAGACTCGGGTATGCCGCGCTGGCCAGCCAGTCGAATTTGAGCAGGACCATCAATAGCCAACCGGCGCTCGAATGCCCAACTCTCGTGATAGCTGCTGCCGCCGACGATCTACGCTCAGCAAGCGAGACCACAGAATTGAGCGCGGCCATTCCCGGCTCAACGCTCGTCACGATTCCGGATTCCGGACATATGCTGCCGATCGAGCAACCAGTCGCTCTTGTCGAAGCCATTGAAGATTGGCTGTGCAATCGGAAAAACGGGGTATGAGTCGCGTCCCAGCTATCGAGCCAGCGATCAATTCAACGGAGACGTCGCATTCTATCGCTGCTTTTATCGAATGCTGCATGGCTGTCTGCTTTTGGGCCGTGAACTGACGCCCCCTCGTTTCAGGCACGAGCGGCCGCAGTGGGTCGGGAGTACGCACTGTCGACTGGCTGCTCCCGGGCAGCCAAATTCACTGGCCGCTTTCCTGCGATGAGTTTGACGAGCTGACGGACGCAGCCCGACCCATTTCGGTCAGCCGGCCCTCTCCAAAGCGGTCAGTCACTCGACTCCATGTTTGCGAACTGAAGTGCCGGGAAGCGGCCGTTGGCGACCTCAGCCAAGCGACCATCATGAGCAATCCATCGGAAGACTTTCTCTGGCCGCGTGCGGAAGTTCTCAGGATGCGCATGGCCACCGTCGATAGCTACGAACGGTAGATTTCCGTAGGCGACCAAGCGGCCCCTCAGACTCTCCGAGAGCGGTCGTTGAACATCCGTGGTACGCCCGATGGCGTATGAAGCTGTGATGGGACGCCCCTGGCAGCCATTGGTGAAAAGCCGAAACGTTTCTTGAACCGAACCGAAAAACGAGATGCCGATTCATAGCCGACCTGATATGCAATTTCCGCAACCGGACGATCCGTTACCTGCAAGAGCGTAAGCGCTGTCGACATTCGCACATCAATCAGAATTTCGTTGAAAGATTGCCCCTGATCGGCAAGGCGACGCCTGAAAGTCGCTTCGCTCATGGCAAGAGATTGCGCCAGATCTCTTGAAATCCAAGGCCTTTCCGGTGCGGCTCCGACCATGAGACGCACCTTCCGTTGAAGATCGGACGGTGTGTCCGCAGTGAAGACCAGTCCGGTATGTGCGAGCCAAGCCAGCAGTTCCTGCATGCGGTGATCGGCAACGATGTCGGGAATGCGCTCAGGCGTAACAATGGCTTGTACGGAACGCTCAAATGACTGCACGAACTCGTCGCCCAGGTTCTTCAGAGCAACAGCGCTTTTTAGCCTCTTGTGGGTAGGGCGTGCGCTTTCGAATCGTGAAAGGATCATATCCGCGCAGACGACCCAGGTAGATTCAAACTCTTCGCGCTCAGTTTCGTTTTGGACATCGCAGATGGTACCCGGCGCGACGGCCACGGCATCACCAGGTAACAAAACGATCTTTTTGCCGCTCATCCTGATGATTTTTCGACCACGTCTTAGTAAGATCAGCGACGGATGATCTGTGACGAAAGTATGGACGAGTAAATCGTTTCGTTGACGAACTGACGCAGTCAACCCCACATCCTTTCTCGACCAGATCTTCCTTTGGATTCGGGTATCGGCGCTCATAACAAAACTCGAACATGGATCTAGCAGATTCGGCCAAAAGCTTGAATCACGTTGATTGGATCAGCACATCAGTTGATTGTATCGGCACATCCATCAAGAAACATCTCATTTAATCTGGCTGTTCACCTTGAACAACAAAGTCGGAGAAAATTGATGGTCCTGTACACCTCGCCACTCGCGTGCTCGAACGCAGCTCACATGGTTCTGCTTGAACTGGGCATCACGCATGAAATCGAGTTTGTCGACATCTACGCGCAACCTCATGTACTGATCACGGACGGAACGCCATTCGCTAGTGTGAACCCCAAGAATGGAGTGCCGGCGCTCAGGCTCGACTCCGGGGAACTGTTGACCGAGATCGGCGTCATCCTTCAGTACATCGCCGATCTGAAACCCGAATCCGGCTTGATTCCAGAGCCAGGCAGACTGGCACGCTATCGCGTCATGGAGTGGTTGAGCTACGTGGGCGCCGATGTCCACAAAACTATCGGACCGTTGTTCCACCCGAATATGCCCGAAGTTGCGAAAGAAATACATCGCCAGAACCTCAACCGCAGGCTGACCTACATTGAGCAACGGATGACGCATCAAATGTATCTGACGGGCAATACTTTCACCGTCGCTGATGCTTACCTTTTCGTGATGATCGGCTGGGAACCCTATTTCAAATTCGATTTGACACCCTACCCGAACCTCGCCAGGTTCCACAAACGAGTGGCATCGAGGCCGTCATTTACGCATGTTCTCCAAATCGTCAAGCCAGTGCTCGATCAGATGAATCTTCCGTCGTTTCCGGCCCGGATCGCTTCCGTAGCGTAGGCGCATAGCGTGCCTCACACATGGAACAGGACCATGGAGCCTTATGAAGGCGAGAATCAATCGATTCGTCCGTTGCCGCTGCACTTGTGCTCGATGCTATCAACTCTGGCCGTTGAGTCATCAATACGCGGTTGTTAGCGATCTCTCCGGATTCTCGACTGACTTCTTGTAGCCGGTCAGTGCCTCGTGCGATTAGCATGCGAGTCGGTGCCCGCCGGCGCGGAGGGCCTGCCGAACCGGACCCGCTTGAGCCAATCCGGGCAGCAGCGTGCAAACGGCGGCTGAAAAAAAGATGCAGCCGCCAAGTGGTATAGCACTGACCGGTCACAGATCATCCTTCGATTTTTTGCGGCCGCGCTGTGGCCATCGGTGCGCTCATATAGGGGCGGCGGAGTGACGGGCCGAAATACGCATTGGCGGCTCAGCCAGAAGTTGCAGAATCTCGTCGCGAAGCACGTCCGCGAGCGGACTGTCTTCGTGGGCCGCCCTGCCGTATTGGACTTGAATACCTCGATGTTCCACAAGACGTCGGGCTCCCCATCCTCACGAAGAATGATGAAACGATCGGAAGCCCGGACTTCTCCATGCCTGCGGCCGCCAACTCGCAGAGCTTGTCGCCTGCCCCGGGTTTCGCGGGCATCCTGATGACGTAGGCCGGTTGGTCTCGTAACGTCATAGGATGTCCTTTTTAGTCGTTGCAGGTCAGAGCTTCTTTCGGATCGATCGCGCGGAGCCCGACATGCGCGAGGTTTAGCTGATCCAGAAAATCGGCCACTTTCTCATTCGCGGACGAGGCCAGCTCGCCTTCGAGAAAATTGAAGCCGTGGATACCGCCAGGGTAGATCTGGAGTTGCGCATCGTTACCGGCCGCCCGCCAGCGCATGTTCATGAACAGGGTGTCGTCGAGAAGCGAATCCGCCGTGCCGACTGAGAAGAGCGCCGGCGGCAGCCCGCGCAGGTCGGCATAAAGAGGCGAGATCGCAGGGTCGCGTGCTTCGACGTTCGCGCGGAAGGCATCGACCATCGCCGCCACCGATGCAGAATCGACGAAGGGCGTATCCGGCGCAGCGCGCCGCAGGCTCGGCGTGAGTGAAAGATCGAAACACCCGTACATCAGGCTTGCGGCGCGATACGCATTGCCGAGTCCCTCATCGCGCAGCCTCAGCAGCGTCGCGGCAGTCAGATGTGCGCCTGCGGATTCGCCGCCGATCGCCAGCCACGACACGCCGAACTCGCTCTGCGCGTTGGCAATCAGCCAGCGCGCTGCGGCGACGCAATCGTCGACGGGCGCCGGGAACGGGTGCTCGGGCGCAAGCCGGTACTGCACGCTGACGGTAACGAGCCCTGCGCGCTGTCCGATCAGTTCAAGCTGGTCATCGCTGAGATCATTCGAACCCATCATCCAGCCGCCGCCATGGATATACAGGTAAGCGCCGCGCACGACCTTCGGAACCAGAATGCGCAGTTCGATGTCGCCCCGCGGACCGGGGATCACGCGCGTCAGAGCGCGCGTCGAGCGTGGTCCGACGGGAATGCCTAGCCGACCGCTAGCGTACGCGTCGCGCGCTGCGGCAAGATCCGCCGGCCTGGCGCTGGCGGCGAGCATCTTCTTGAGGCGCTGATTTATCGCGATGGTATCTTGCGACACCGCTTCCGGCTTGAAGTAGTCTGCTATCGAATCGAACAGCATGGAAAGGCTCCGGTTTGCATCGGTGGGAAAGGGCGCGGTCAGGCAAGATCACCGCTCGACCCGAGATATGTCACAATGACCATTCCATAATACAGACTCATGGACAATACCACAATGGTCGATGTGAAAAATAGGAGCGCGCGGGGCCGTCCGCGCGCTTTCGAGCGGGACGTCGCGTTGGAGCGCGCGATGAACGTGTTCTGGGCCGTGGGTTTCGAGGGCGCATCGATTCCGATGCTGACCGTCGCAATGGGCATTTCAGCGCAAAGCCTGTATGCGGCGTTCGAGTCCAAGGAAGCGCTGTATCGCGAAGCGATGGAACGCTATCGGGCAACGATTGGTGGCTTTGGTGCGCGGGCCCTGGAGCAGGAAGACAACGCTGTCGATGCGATGATGCGGCTCTTTCACGATGCCGCGATAGCTTTTTCCCAGAATCCAGCGACGCCCGGTTGCATGATCACCATGGCGCAGGCGGGACCAGGCGACGACGCGCTAACCGAATACGGACGCCGACTTCGCGCCGAAGGTATCGAGAGGGCGACAGCGAGACTCGAGCGGGGGAAACAGGAAGGGCAAGTCAGGACGGATGTCGATTCCGCCGCATGGGCGCGATATATAACGAGCGTCGTCCAGGGCTTGTCGATCCAGGCACGCGATGCGGTGCCGCTGGAATCGTTGTTGAGCACTGCGGAAATCGCCAGCCGGTCGCTCGAGGCGATCCGGCGATGATACTTTCGAGGGCATTGGCTGACGAATGGCACCCCGTCCGCTAATGGGTGTCAACGAGTTTGAAAATGTCGTCGATTGACCGTTCTTGGCCCGATTGGGTGAGGTCGCCAACGGCGGCTTATGGGCACTACAATTCGCAAAACCTGAATCCGGCTGACTGGCCGATTTGGAGAAAGTTATCTGACCGGAGAGGGTCGCCTTGGGACGGTCGTCGGCGATCATCCGCGGACGATCCTATGCAAAACGCATGAGTCCGTGCGCGGCCACGAAGCGACGTTCGCCTTTGCAGGAAATTCGCCATTCGACGGCTTCGCGGTCGAACTCCGCCGCTGCGCATTCCGACCGAAATCTCGTGCAGCTTCTTGCCGTATTGCTTAATGCTCGTGAGAAACGGCACCTCTTTTGTCGTGCCTCCGGCCGCCGCTGCAGGGGAAAAAACGGCTAGCGCTCCCGATTGATGCAACGACACCGCTCTGCAAACTCTGCTGGCGCAGCCATGCACACAGCCGGGCATCCTCCCAAGCTCGGTCGCAACTGTTACCACTGGCCACTACCATCATCTGGAAACCGCTTGCGGAGCTATCGAGGTCAATTCGCTCGGTCCACACGTGCACCCCCGACGAACTGACAACGCGCCCCCCGCTCAACGAGAGGAAGTGGATATTCCGCTGGACGTCGGTTGGCTCCTCCCACGCACCATTGCCTGGCCGGCTCGTTGAGCCACACGTCTCCACTATTCTGGCTACATCCCGAAACGGGAAGCCGCTGAAAAGAAGGATGCCGATCGACATAGGCAAAGCCATCTCATCTCCGTGTATTTATTGAGGCCCACAACTCGATCCATGAGGATGCAGCAAATGTTTAAATAATCAATTCCAACTCAATGACATGACAATTGTATCTAAAATTTTCGAGTTCAATTTGCGAGAAATGAGTTTGCAATTTTATAAAATAGTAATAAATATTAATAATTTATTACGGACCCATCGATTTTATGATAGAAGGTGGCCGTTTTATCTGATTTGAATTTCCCGAATCGGCGCATGGTTGGATCTTTCTATCATTGCTTGATATATTAGATAACATTCCACGTGAGGCCATCCTGATAATGCAGGGGAGTTCGCGCTCTGGCGGCGACTAACGCCTGACTTGCGATGCTGCCATAGTTTTGTCTTAAATCGATTCATCGACTATGTTTAGCTGCGCGGTTCAGCACGAAGAAGGGTTTTCCAACCAGCTATAAATTGAATGTCGGTGATGTGTTGCCTATTTCGATAAGCGAAGTTAACCGAAGACGGCGATAACTATTCGCCCTGAACGGTATGGCGCCGGAAATGGCCGCAAGGGAATTGTTATCTCGCGTTAGAACGGACAGTTTAGATAGGGATCGGGAGACGCCGCTTGCCCCTAAGAAAGTACTATTTTTAATCGGCAAAATACGGTCACGCTACAGCGTTTTTTTCGCTAGCGATCGGCAATGATGTTGTCGCAGCAGTCAGAATCACAAGAAGCCCAATGTCAGCCTGGACCAGACGTTAGTTTCCCGTGACTCGACTGGCAGTTGCGGGGCGGCTGCGGAAGCTCGCCGCACGGCTTCTGCCATACAAGCAGGCCATATCGGACGCGCCCGCATCGTCGTCGTGGAGAGCCACGAGCCCCCACAAAACAAACGCGACTAGCGCCGCCCTGCGCCTACTTCACCATGTGACAAACACGATGGTGGTGGCCATCCACGTGACAAACTTGATGGGGGTGCGCTTCCGCGAAAGTCGGAGCGAGAACAGCGCAGGCTACTGCTATGAGGGTAATAATCTTTGCGGCTTGCTTCATACATGCTCCCGATAGAGAAAACACAACCAACAATTCGGCTGCTTTACTCTTAACGCGGACGCGCAGGGTCACGTGCACGGCGGCGCCATGACAATGCGTAAGCTTTGTGACGGAGCCTTACTGCAATGTCAGATACGCATCACACGCGCCCGTATTCCGGCCGTACCTCACCGCAGGGTCGGGCGATGATGCGACGTGAACACGAGCAGCACTGCGCCCGCTGCGGTCGTGAACGGATTCTCAGTCGCCGGCAAGACCGCAACAACGTATCACTGGCGCTCGCACGGTTACGACTGTATTCCAGACCCCAGAGCCGATCCCGGCGTGACCTCTCGCTGAAAAGGACGCAAGATCGGACGTTTCAGGCCAGGATCACGCCATACTCCATTAGCCGTGTGTTGAGTGCCTTCACGCTAATGCCGAGTACCTCGGCGGCCCGAGCCTTTACTCCCCCGTGCTCCGCCATCGTTGCCTCAATCAGCTTACGATCGGCGTCTGCAAGCGTAGTACCGAACGGAATTGTTACCTTGTGGTCGATGTCGCGTCCCGCCAATGAGATTTGCACAGGCACTGTCGCTGTCAGATCGCATTCGTTGCCGGACATGATGTGTGCGCGCTGGACGTAGTTCCTCAGTTCGCGCACGTTTCCAGGCCACGGATAATCCGCAAGCATCTCGCGCACCGCAGGCGGAAACTGCTTCTTCGCGCCGTTGCGCTCGTTGAGCTCGTCGAGGAAGGCCTGCGCCAGCAGCTCGACATCCTCGCCGCGCTCGCGCAGCGGCGGCAGGTTGATCGGAAACACGTTCAGGCGGTGATACAGGTCCAGACGCAGCTTGCCCTCGGCCACGGCCTGCTCGGGATCGCGATTGGTCGCCGCGATCAGGCGCACGTCGGTCTCGATTTCCTTGGTCGTGCCCACTCGCATGAACAGACCGGTTTCGAGCACGCGCAGCAGCTTCACCTGCAGCTCGATCGGCATTTCGGTGATTTCGTCGAGGAACAGCGTGCCGCCGTTCGCGCGTTCGAAATAGCCCTTGTGCTGACGGTCCGCGCCCGTGAACGAGCCGCGCTCGTGGCCGAACATTTCCGATTCGATCAGATTCGGCGAAATCGCGCCGCAGTTCACGGCGAGGAATTCGTGCTTGCGGCGCAGGCTCAGCTGATGGATGGTCTGCGCGGCCACTTCCTTGCCGGTGCCCGATTCGCCGACCAGCATCACCGACGCGGGCGTGGGCGCGACGCGGCTGATCTGGTCGTAGACGTCCTGCATGACCGGCGAATTGCCGAGCATGAGGCCGAAGCGGCCCATGCGGCGCAGTTCGCCGCGCAGCGTGCCGATTTCGGCCTTGAGGTCGCCCGCGCGCGGCAGGCGGTTGAGAATCGCCTTCACGCGCTGGAGATTGATCGGCTTCACGAGATAGTCGATCGCGCCGCTCTTGAGCGCGTCGACGGCCGTCTCCACGGTCGCGTGACCGGTGATGACCACGAGTTCCACGCCCGAGCGCGGATCGAGGTCCTGGAACAGATCGGTGCCGCTGCCGTCGGGCAGCTTCAGATCGGTGAACACGACGTCCGGCATCTGCCGGATCAGCTGGATGCGCGCTTCGCGCAGGTCGCCGGCCTGGGCGGTGGTGAGCCCGTCTTCGCCCACCACGGCGGCGAGCGCTTCGCGGGTATCTGCGTCGTCATCGACGATCAATACATGTGGCATCGCTTCCGGTCCAACAAGAAAAATAGAGGGTGAATAGCGTAAGCAACGACGCCACGCCGATTACAACCGACGCGGCGCCGGATGCATTTCCAGTTCAAGGTTGTCCACACCCCTTGCGCAGGATCCGGCAGTTCCGGGCTGGAAAAAAACCAGCGAGTGCGTGAAGACCTTCGAAAGCGGGAAGCCGGTCAATCTGTCGTACTGATATTGGCCGCCTGTTTCCCTTTTGGGCTCGACTTCACGTCATACGTCACCTTCGGGTTTTCCTGAAGCGACCGGAATCCGTTCGACTGGATCTGCGAGAAGTGCGCGAACAGGTCCTCAATTCCATCGTCTGGCGTAATAAAACCGTAGCCTTTGGCGTCATTGAACCGCTTCACAATCCCTGTAGCCATATATTCCTCACTGACGTGGAAGCGCGCTCGGGTTAAGGGCGCCAGTAGCCATAGCGGCCTGCCACGAGCACACGAGGACGGCCGAGCATCCAAATCGCCCGTAACCGATCACCGAAAGGCAACGCGCGCCTTCGATTCAATGCACACGCATTGTGTTGTCACCCGTGTCCTTCGGCACCTTTGAATTCAACGCATCCTTGCGAACCTGGAGTTTTTTCCCGAGTTCAACCAGATCCACGCCGGATTTTTTGAGCTTTGGGAAAAGCTCGGATTCTTCTTCCTCGATATGGTGCGAGACCATCTCGCTCAACACCTTGAAGGTCGCGTCAAATCCAGGTTCACCCGCTTTCAGCGTGACAAACTTCTCGATCAGCACCTTGACCAGAAAATGTTCAACATAGGCCTCTTCGACGTCGGGGCGGTCGTCTTCGTCAAGCGCCTCTTTGGCGGCCGGATACAGCAACTCCTCTTCGATCATCGCGTGAATCGTGAGTTCTTCGCAGGCACGTCGAACGAACGTCGCCCTTGCGTCGAGGTCGTCATCTGCGGCCTGCTTGAACGATTCAAAAAACCCTTTCACCACCTGGTGGTCGCGCTTTAAAAGACTGATCGCATCGGGAGCGTCAGCGGCCCTCGCGGAACGAGACTTTGCCGCACCGGCGTGGTGGGATATTTCACGGGGCATGATTGTCTCCTTGCGACGATGTGGGGTTGCCGCCAATGCGCAATCTGCGGGCCCGGGCATGGGCTAATACCGAACCGCCGAATCACTCAGCTTGCAGAAAGCTGACCGGCAATGCGCGCCTGTGCCGCGTTGCCGTGTAGAAACGCCAGATCGTTTCCTTCACCGCTTTCGGTACCGGCGTCCCTTCCAGAAAATCGTCGATGTTGACGGGGGTGATGCCGTAGCTCTGCTCGTCGGTATTCTGCGGTGCGAGGGTGCCACACGCGCCACTCGTCTTCGTCCCTCGGCGGCTGTCTAGAAACATGATTCATAGCGCAGGCCCTTTTTGGCGTTATCTGATTTCACTGTAATGCCAGGGTTACTGCTCGTCGGATTTGTCGTCGCCGTCCATTTCGGAGCCGGAGATTTCAGCCTCGGCCTGATACCAGAACGCGTCGGTCTGATCGTCTAGCGCCCCCGCTTCTTCCCACAACTCGTACGCGCGCCGCCGGATACGCCCCTCGCGATCGTCCGGCTCTGGTGACTCGCCCTCGATCCGCGTCGCACCGCCAATCGCAGGCGGATCGCTCGCCGGAAACGTGGCCTCTACCGCGCTGTCTACACTGCGCTCCGACTTGCCGCCTGCACTGTGACTTTCCTGTCCGGATGCCATTTTCGCCTCCATCGTCCAGTTGTCAGCCATCACTCGACCCAGCCATTCAGTGCCTGATCACGACCTTGAAGCAGCCGGTCTTCCTTGTTTCGGAACGTCTTGCACATCGCCCGGTCCCGCCCCACGCGAGACTGTGTCCGTAATCCCGAAAGACGGGTCGTGTCCGTCCTGATTACGTCACAGGAGACGGCCTGTCCACCGGTTCACATGGGTCTGGCCCATGCGGAATGTCAGTCCTTTGCTCATCGCCGCGCAAAACGGAAACTTTTCGACAGGTCTCGCACTGTCTTCCGCTGTTCAGATAGAACACCACCGATTCGTCTAGTCGCGCGCTCACCGAGATTGCATGTTAATACGTAACACTAACTATTTAGACCGTCCACGCCTGCCATCCGCCTCGCGCTGGCCGCCCGCTCAACTCACAGACCGTGCGCATGGAATGTGAGATGCGTTCGCAAACCACGGCATGCCCCTTGCGCGCCTCACCCTTACTTTGCGCGTGCGATTGGCACGATTTCGAGGAGCGAATGATGAGCGCAGACCGAAGCACTGAAGTTCGCGAAGCATCCGTGGACCGAAAGGATGTACCGTTGGACACTGCCCACGAGTGGGCATATTTGTGGATCGATGCAGCCGAACGACTGTTCGATCTCACCGCAAGATCCGCGCATACGTTGATCAGCGAGCAACACGCAGTCGCTCTCGCGATGCTCGACGAACGGTCTCCGGCAGGCATCTGGCGACTACAGGCTGGCTATGCGCTTGCGGGGACGACGAAGGCGGTGGCTTACGCGCGGCACGCGTCGGAAATCGTGCTAGGCACACTCGCCGATGCGGTCGCGCACGCCGAATCCCGGACCACCCGTCAATATATTGCCGGGGGTACCATCGACGAAAGCTTCGCCGGTTTGGCTTGATCTCCCGTGGAGGCTCCCTGCCCACCATCCACGGGATTGACATCCGGTGGAGCCGGGAATTGAGATGCGTGAAGATGAGTGGCCCGTCGGTCATCGGGAAGCACCTGGCGTCACGTGGCTCGACTTACTGCTACCACCACTCATGATGGTCGAGATTGCGTAACAGATCCGCTCGCCGGCGCTCGCGGCGGTAGTGCGCGATGACGCCGGCAGCAGCAAGAGCGAGCACCACGATCCCGCCTGCAAGACCTATCCAGGACTGCTCCACGTTCTTCTCCACTCTTGCACCCAATCTGGATGGTGCCCGAATTCTTCGTCAATGCCGGGCGGCATGGGTGCGATCCCGACGGATCCGGATTTTCTCGATTGCGCTCAGTATCTCATCACCCTGCGGCGTCAGTCGCGGCGCCGTCTGACCGCCTTCCATCATCTCGACGACGACGAGGCGGCGCTCGCGCAACGCATCGAGATCCAGGCGGCCGGACTCCAGCTGCTGCGGCGCTTCGTTCACCAACATCAGGGTGGACAGTTCGTGAGGACTCAGCATGACACACCATATTGAAAAAAAATTGCAATGTGTAAAGCTGGCGCCCGATTACGCATAAGCAGACAGCCCCCTGCCAACGTGGCGCCTCAATGCCAGGACGAACGCGGGTCAGCCGGTTATGCGGATTGAATGATTTCGCGACTCAAACAGGCGACGGGAAAACCTCGAAGCTGCCGTTACCGGGCGCGTGTGCCCGGGGTGCCTGCCCGCGCCGGCCGCCGTGCCGCTGCATCAGCTGCCAGGGGAAAATTTCCGCGCATGACTTCGACCACCTGTTCGTCGGTCTGCTGGACCTTCTGGACGAGTGAATTCGCGGCGGTGATCGCGGTGTCCAATGCGGCCGCGGCGGCTTCTGCGCCGGCCGGCATCGGCCATGCCGGGCTTTTCACCAGCCCTTGCAGGCCACGACCGTACGCTACGCTCCTTGCGATCGCGAACCGCACCCATTCGAGCCGCGCGGCCAGCGCAATTTCGATCACTTCGCTCCCGTAAGCGCTCATCTTTCCCATCGCCAGTGGTGCAAGACTGTCCTGAAGAGCACTCCATTCCTGCACTTCCCTACTCGACACGGCCTTTTGCGCGCTCTCGAGCGAATCGGCCACTGCGGTTCGGGCGGCTCTCAGGTTCAATTCAGAAAGCTGCTCCACACTATCAGCCATTTTCTGGGTGAGTCCAAAAAAATCATCCAGACAGGCTTTTCCGAAGGCAGTTGCGGATTCTTGCATCAACATGACGAAACTCCCGTAGATGGATAAAAATGGGGTGACCGTCGTCGGCAGCGGATACGCGGCGGTCCATCGGCCCTTCAGGCGGGATATTCATTTCGGCTGGATGCGCCGCGGTTGCAGACTCAGCAGAAAGGCGGAGCAGACCGCCACCCCAATCGCCTGATATCGCATCCGCGGGGGCGTAAATGACCGACTTTCGCCAAAACTCCAAAAACATTTGGCGAAATATTAGCTAACTGGAATCACAATGAGCAGCCAGATAAATAACGTATTCAAGCCGGTCATTTTCAGCGTGACAATCAGGACTCCCATGTTAATCGATGTAACATGATTGGGTTTGAAGATAAATATATTCGACCGAATTTTTGATAGCCGCATCAGCCGTGGTGCAGGATCCTCCGAAGCGGTCTCCACTGCTGTCCTGTTCAGCACGTCTCACGTACGACGCGTACTAGCGCCGACGAGATCCCGCGAGAAGAGCTGGCAACGGGCGCCACTGAGACGATGGGGTATGCTGCGCGTCACGACCCGCTCTATCTCTGTGCGATGCGCGGTAAATGTTTCAATCACCGACTGTCGACGCCGCGGATTGACACCGAAATTATCTTCGAGCGCCTCGAACGAGATCTCACGCGTGACATCGCGACCATCGACCACGACGCGAAATCACAGCGTTCTGTTCACCACGCGCGGCCCGATTTCGTTCGGAAAGCTAACGATCATGAAGTGATCCTGCGAGCCAGACGATACCGGCTGCAATTCGTTAGACCTTTGCGAAAAAATGTCACGGGCGCGCAGCGCAAAAGAGTGAAAGCAAAACATACCAGAAGGGATGCCCCGGTTGAGCGTACGTATAACGCGTATTCCGCACATCAGCACTTCCCCTCGGAAGACGACAGGCAGGGGCCGGGGCCTGTCTATGGTAGTCCGACCAGCCGCCAGGTCATATCGCCTGCCAGCAGGTCTGGCCAGTGAACCTCCCAACGAGCGGCGCAGAGGGGGCATGCGAATCGTCGGGTTTCCGGCCGGCTCTCGCTGATCCCGTCGTCAACAAGATGTGTAACGTCGAAACACGGATCGAAAAAGAGGCGTGCGCAGGACAGGCAAAGGGCCCGGGTGTCTTTCATCGGTGTCTCTCAGGAATTGTTTTTTCCGGTCGCTGCTGGACGCCACGCGGGTGAGCTGTTCACGTTCAACCGGTAGGCCTGTGTGATATCGCGGCTCAAGGAGAATTGCAACGGTCTCTGAATGCGTCTGCGAATCATTGCTGAATCGTGCGACTCGCTAGGTGGCAGCGGCTGATCTGGCGCTGCGTGGGCAGCCGCACAGAACAGGAGACGGACCTTTGTCACGGCTTCGCAATGACCCGGCGAGCCTTCGTTGGCCTGAGGCGCCGACAGCGTCGCGCTGTCCCAAAACAACCGGTTTCGGACAGAAAAAAGTCTGACGTAGGAGCGCGGCCATGCGTTACTCTTCTGGCTCGCATCGCGTCGCAACTCCCGCCCGGATTTCCGGCGAAGCGTTTACATACGATTAGTCATGCATACTATTTCGCCCAACAAGAAGATCACGCGTCCGGTTTCAGGAAATTTGCGCTGCCTCGCCCGTCGCCCAATCAAGGAAAGTTCCGAGGAGACACGAAATGAGCCCGGCCGTCGACATACCACATCAGGAAGCTGCACTCTACGAACGCGTGCGGCTTTTTCTTTACGCGATCGATCTCCCGGTCCAGCGACTGAATGAAGACATCGAAAACATCGGGCAATTTCTCGACGCCAGTGGTTCATCACATATCCGACTGCTCAAGGTCATGCCGCAACTCCTTCCCGCTTCTGGCGAGATCGTCCGCGCCGTCATACGGGTCTATGGCGAGCGGCTGTTCACGGAAAGCGGCGCCGCCGCGCTTCGTGCATTGGTAAAGGCGGGGCCGCTCCCATTTGCGCGGGCAGCAGTTCTGATCGGAGATGACGGGAAGGCTGCTCCGAATATTCGTGAATTGCTCAATGAACTTGACCGCGTTTTTCAGCATTATCCGAACGCTGGATTCACATGCGCGAGGAAAGCACTCGAGGGGCTTTCGATGACGCCGCCCGGCAAGCCGACGCAGTAACGCCGGGACTTCAGGCGCCTGTTCCGCGACAACTCGTTGGCTACGCGGCGTGCCGCCATACATTCGCCTATCCGCGCATAACCTGGCTTCGCAGGGCAGGTCGCGGCCGTGGTTCTGGGATGTCGATGGTTGGTGCGGCCACGGCATAGGCAGGAATGCGTGACACGAGGGCCCTCGACGATCGTCGCGCTCAACAGTGGGACGTGAATCGTTAAGGTTTATTCGCTGTCTGCCATCGGCCGCAGGAATGTGCATGCATCCGCGCGTGTCGGCAGGCGGCGAATAAACCCGATGGAGGAAACCGCGGGGTGCCCCAGAGCAGTTGGAGGCTTCGTGACTATGGCGATTGATAGGCCGCTATGCTCTGTGGCGCAGGATGCGGCACGCTCTGGCGGGGTGCCGGACGGTCGCTAACGCGCAAGCGAAGCGGTGCAGTCGTGCATTCACGATGCTGAAGTGGGTGGGCGAAGCGCTTTTTGCGAAGCGACCCACGCAAACGTGCTCTCGTGGGCTGCGTTGCCGCAAAGCCGACCGTCGGTTCGGATATCGAGGGTCCGTGTAGTTCATGTCTGATCCCGGCGCATCGGCGGTGCGCGGATCGGGGCGCTGCGCGCAAGGATATCGATGACGATCATCGGCGCGCCGCCGTGCCTGCACGTGAAGACGGGCCGGACTTCGATGATGGCGTTGTCCGTTGGCAGGCGGATTTCGGGTACGACGTGCAGCAGATCGCGTATCCTCGCGAGCCTGGCGCAGCGCATCGGGTTCGCAAGCGGTCCGTAGTGACGGATCTGGTGGGATCCACCTGGCAGCACATGTAGCAGGAAACGGCGCATGAATTCGCTGGCCTCCAGCGTCATGGTCTTGTAGCGGGTGCATCCCTTCGCGCGGTAGTCCTTCCAGCGGAACGTCACGCCACGCTCATCGAAGGCGACCATGTGTCAGCGTCGGATAGATACTCCTCATTTTCGTCGAACTAATTTTCCACAGTTTTTGTCTGGCGGCGCCGCGTAAGCGGCGTCGCCCTCCCGATCACCGACCATATCCCGCTACGGATCCGGCGAGGGGGTGTCGGTGATCGAACTGGGAGAGGTTATGACGATTCTGGAATTGCACCGGCAGGGGCTGAGTATCTCGGCCATCGCCGCTCGACTGGTCTTTCTATTCTGCCCAATGCAACATGGCCGGAGCGGCAGCTAGAACTGTGCGTAGCATATCGGGCTCGTTTATCGGGGAAGACGCGCCGAAACAACGGCGCCGCATGCACGGCGGCACTCCGAGACGACCAGCGAACCGACGTTACCCGCGGTGGCGGACGCTCCGCGTGTGCCTTGTTACGGGCATCGTTGTTTGTAGGCATTCGCCGTGACTTTGCCGCGCGTCGATCCACGCAATAGCCCATTGTCGAGCACATCGCACAGCCTGCTCTTCAGTATCGAACCACGCGATATCGCGCTCGATGTGCATCTCAGGCTCTTCCCCCGCATCGCACGAGATGCTCGTCAGCCGTGCATGGGCGAAGAATTTTCCGACGCAGACGTCCGGTGTCGCGTCAATAATCCATCCGTTGTACTCATATCTCATGATGATTGCCTCCGCCGACGACCAGGCGTCAAGGCTCGTCTTGCGCGTACGTCCTTTGCGAGGTCCCGGTAAAACTCACTGGCGGCAGTACCAGAACCGCCATATCCACATACAGAAGCTACGAATTGGATCGTGGCTAAATCTGCGCGAGCAGCACAATCGCAAGACAGCGCAGCTTATATAATTCTTGTTGCCCAACATATATATCGGGCTCAACGGCTGAAGCGCCGTCGCATCGTTCGCGACATCGGCCAGAGCGGCGATGCGCCACCCGACGATCTCTGCTCAAGGGAGAAGATCATTATGCGAGTGAGCATATACAACGACGGCGACAATTCAATACGCGTAATTGCCGACCGCCACGCCGGCAATGAAACCACAATCGGTGCCGGCGAAGAGGTTGTGGTTGACGCTGAGAGCATGATTCATCTTATGGAACTCGACCGATCCGACGAGGAAACGGCGCCCGAAAACCACGGCGACGACGAAGATCCCGAACCGTGAACGCATCGGACATGCGAGCGTCAAGCTCCCGCGTTGCCTTCGTCCCCGTCCCCGGATTTCTGCCGGCCATCGAGCGTGCTGCGTACGGCGGTCGTCAGATCAAGCAGCGTGAATGGCTTTACCACGACCGTGACCGTTTCACGTAGACCGGCAGGAGGCATGGAGGGAACCGCGTAACCCGTAATCAAAATCCCTTTGACCCGCGCCTGGATATCGCACCCCGCCTCGATGACCTCCCTGCCTGTTATTCCGCCCGGGAGGATCATGTCGGCCATGACGAGATCAACGCTTTCCCGCTCAAGTATCGATATCGCCGCTTCTCCATTCGAGGCCTCGAGGAGGCGATATCCCACGTCGTGAAGTGCCGCGATCACGCTGGCCCGCACTTCGCCATCGTCCTCGACAACCAGTATGGTTTCTCCTCGCCCCCACGGCAACTCTTCGATCGCGCCGTCATCAACAGGCTGCGTGCCGGCTTCGTAACGAGGCAGATACATAAAAACCGTTGTCCCTTTCCCCAGCGCTGATTCCAGCTTGAGATAGCCATGGGACTGCTTCACAAAGCCATAGACCTGACTGAGTCCCAGCCCAGTTCCCTTGCCAGCGGGCTTGGTCGTAAAGAACGGCTCGACCGCCCTGCCGACGGTTCTCTGATCCATCCCGACGCCGTTGTCGATGACGCAGATCACCACATATTGCCCCGGCCGCAGTCCTGGATGCTTCGGCGAACCCGAGAGAACATCGACGTTGCAATTGAATGTCTCAATCTTCAGTACGCCGCCCGTTGGCATCGCGTCGCGAGCATTGACCGCGAGATTCAGCAGTGCGTTTTCCAGCTCATTCGGGTCAGCCTCGATAGTCCAGACATCGGGGGAAACCCGCGTCTCGAGCGTTACGGTCTCGCCCAGCACGCGCCGGAGCAGGTCTGACGCCTCCCGCACGACCAGCGCCAGGTCTAACGGTTTGGGATCTAAAGGCTGTCGACGCGCAAACGCCAGTAGCCGCTGGGTAAGCGAGCCGGCGCGTCGTGCCCCTGACATGGCATAGTCCACAGCGCGTCGAAGCCTACCATCTGGCAGGCCTCGTGAAAGTATTTCCAGGTTGGTGACGATGACCTGCAGGAGATTGTTGAAGTCATGAGCGATGCCGCCGGTCAGCTGGCCTAACGCCTCCATCTTCTGGGCTTGTCGCAATGCTTCAGCATTCCTGACAAGTTCCTCCGATCTGACTCTGACCTGTTCCTCCAGGCGGCAATTCAACTCCTGGAGTGCCGCTTCGGCACGCCGACGCTCCTCGATTTCGACCTGTGTTGCTTCGAACAGCCGGACATTGTCGATCGCGACGGCGGCTTCGCCCGCGAGTCCGGTCAAGTTGCGCTCAGAATCCTCGCGGAACATAGCCGGCTGCGAATGCCCGAAGAACAGTCCTCCCAGCACCTTTCCCGATCGTGAGACGACCGGCACCGCCAGATAGCTGCGCACTGGAAGATGGCCTGCGGGCATTCCTGCGTAGGGCGCATTGTGTCCATACCGATGATCGCAGGTAATATCGTCCGAGCGAACGATGCCCGAACCCGAGAACGTAGCCTCGAACACGGCTGTATTACGTGGCATCGGAAAACGTGAAAACGCGTCCCGCGGCACGCCCGATATCGTGAAGAGCATGTTGCTTTCACCGTCGGCATTCTCGACGTTGTAGAAAAAAGCCCCAACCTCCGCGCCGGTAAGCTCGACGCCCGCATCCGTCACTATCTGGACTACCTTTCCCAGTTCATTTTCCTGTCCCAATGCGGTACCCGCGCGATTCAGTGTCTCCAGGGCTCTCGTACGCTCCCGCAATGCCATCTCCGTCTCGCGGACCTGCGTCCTGTCGCGGAGTACCTTGACGAAACCAGCCTGAGGCTGGCCGTTCCATAGTGCCCTCACTTCGCCGATGGCCCAGAATCGATCGCCATTTTTCCGCACTCGCCAGCCCTCGGATCTACCGGTGCCCTGGCGCACTGCTTCCTCGACCTCCCGCTGAAGGACCAGATGACCGCCAACGTCCGCCGGAAAAATACAGGCCAGGGAACGCCCGAGCATTTCCTCCTCTGTCCAGCCGAGCATGCGCTGGGCCCCTTCGCTCCATCCTGTCACAACGCCACTCGCATCGAACGTCACGATCGCAGTGTCGACAGCATTGTTGAGGATTCGCCGGTAGTGCTCGATGACTGCATGCGCACCGCCGTCGCCGTCGGCAAGCTGACTCGACGCAAGGTTGCTGGCTATGGGAACAGCACCAGGAGGCAGGACGCGACGTGTCGTCATGAATGTGGCAACGGATCAGGTTCGTCGGAAGGTTCGGGCGGACGGCCAGCCACGGGGAGTGGCATCTCTTCCGTTAATGCTAGACCACGCTGCCGAGGACAAGTCGGCTTTGTACCGGGAAGCGGCATGGCCGTTGCGTACCAGTCAGCGGGCCCGCGTGGCCTGTCAGCACTGCAGTCATTCTGGTGCTCTCGTGGTTGCCGCGAAGCAACATGCTGCCAGCCTGGCATGAGCGGTCGCCTGTCGCGAATCGGTGAGGCACATGACATGTATTCTCCTTGTTGACGACGACCCAGACAGTATCCTGCCTCTTGCGCTGGAACTGGTGCATCGCGGCCACACTGTGACCATGGCGTCGAGTGCGGCCTCCGCCTTGTCGGTGATCCGCCAGATGGCCATTCAGTGCGTGATCACCGACTGCGAAATGCCCGGCATCGATGGCGTGGAGTTTTGCAGGATATTGCGAGCCCATCCGCTACTTGCAGAATTGCCAGTTGCGCTGATGTCAGCGGCGCCCGAGCCGAATGAGCCGCATCGATACTGGTCACGTTTTCTGCGTAAGCCTGTAGCGCTTGCTGAGTTGCTGACCGTGGTCGATCAGGTTTCTGCACCAAGACTGACGCAGCGCGGCGAATCGTCAGGAAGGGGAAACTGCATCGCTCCGCGGTTCCAGGCTCTTGCTGCGCAAAGATGGCATCCGTTGAAATGGACCTTCTAACCGATTGCCTATAAAGGCATACAAAATGCGCTTGGGCAGTGTCTCAACATCAAATCTGGAGTATGGAAATGACTGCCCTAGATCCCCAATCAGAACGCACTGGCGCGCGAATCATAGGTGGCGGCGTCGGCGAAGGCCCGGGTCCTGAAGTCATGGATGCGTCGACCCTCGATGGAAACAAGGTCGTTACGTCGGACGGAGAACACGTTGGCAAAATCTCCAACATCATGCTCGATGTCCGCGGTGGCCGGATTGCCTACGCGGTCCTTTCTGAAGGCGGCTTTCTCGGCATGGGTAACACGTTACACGCCATCCCGTGGAGCGCCTTGACCCTCGACACAGCCGAAAAATGCTTCCGTGTGGACATCACTGCCCAGCGTATCAAGGATGACCCCGGCTTCGACAAGGACCATTGGCCCTCGATGGCCGACGCCGCCTGGGGCACCCAGTTGCACGACTATTACGGCCGCCGCCCATACTGGTCAGCCGATCCGCTGGCTCGCCAGGATACCGGCCTGACGGGAAGCAACAATCCGGTCGATTTATAGTTCTCTGAAAATCGGACCCGTCGCTGCACCCGCTTGAGGGCGGGTCCCATCTTGACGCCCCAACCTACGCGTGTCGTTCGGCGCGCGCATAGACAATATCACGGGAGAAAATCTGACAACGACGCCCATGAAGGCGGTGCGAAACGGTATGCCCTACGAGGCTCGCGAACTCTTCACGGTGCGCATGGAAAGCGTCGACAACCGATTGCCCGGAACGCGTGTTCACGCCAAAATGGTCTTCGAGTGCCTCAAAAGAAATTTCGCATACTATATCGACGCTATCGACGAGCACATAGAAGCTAAGGACTCTTCGATTTACCTGCGGTAGGGGATCTGCCGGAAAGCTGATAAGCATTGCTGCCTCCACGTCATCTGTTGTTTTTCCAGGCCAGTGAGAGGCAAATAGTACACCCGAGAAGCAAATGGAAAAGGCTAAATCGTCGCGATAATTCTGCGAGCAGAGGTCAGATGAATGCGAGCGTGAATCCAGTTCACACGCTACCTAGCTGGTATCAAGCGCCTGCTCTTCGATGCCTTCGTCAGGCCGCTCAAGGCGCTCATACTCCGCGATCAGTTGGGCGCCAAACAACATAAGCGTCGCCAGCGCTTCGAGGCTAAACAGCACGACGATGGCAGTCGCAAGTGATCCGTAGACCACGCTCACCTGAGAAAGCGTCGCGAAATACCAGACCAATATGCGCCGCGTGATCTCCCACAATCCGCCGGCGACGAGCGCCCCCACGAATGCATGGCGTAACGTAGTTCGCGTCGACGGTATGACCAGGTATATGGCTGCCAGGACCAAAACCTCGCCTGAAAAACCACATAAATAAAGAACAACGCGAGTCGCATCCGTTAAAGGAAATGAATGACCGAACAGGACGATGCTGTCCTGCGCCACGGCGTGCAGGCTGCTCGAAACTAAAGTCACCATTAGCACGCCAATACCGAGAGACAGGCTAAAAAGATACGGCACGATCGCCGACAGGAGAAAGTGTCTGCGTCGGATCGCGACCCGGTGCACGAAGATGATCGACAACGCGTTCTCCAGTCCAGTGAACGCGAGCGAGCTGAAGAAAATCATCGTGGCAACCAGAAACCATCCAACGACATTGCGATGCAGGAGAAAATTCGCCAGCTCGGATACGATGGCTTCGGATTGCCCGGGGATCAGCCATCTGAGCAGATGCGCGAGAGTATCGAGCAGCAACTGCTCGCGAACGATATGGCTGAGCGCAATCACGGCCAGTATCAAAAGCGGCACGACCGACAACAGCGCGTAGTACGCGATTGCGCCCGCAAGTAGAAACCCCTGGTTACGCCGGAAACCCCTGCAGGTGAGTAACAGGAATCGGAGCGGATGCGCCAGAACGAAGCGGAAAGCGCGACCGCCCGCTTGATGGTAGCCGCTCAACATTGCATCCTTGCCTCCGAGCTTGCGTGGCCGGAGTCGGCAACTTCCGTTTCGACCGTCGCGCGATATATGGGGGTAAGCATACGCCGGGCCTGGATCGCAGGAAATTCGTGCATATCAAATCACCCGGCACCCGTTGGTGCGTGTGAGAGAACCAGGCGACGCGGGACGAGATTCGCCAACGCCGCGTAGACCGCCTTATTTCGTGCAAATTCGCGCTACGGACACGTATCCGTGGAGGCACGGCTAGCAGAACCCTCGTGAGTCATGAGTGGTACGCATCGCTCCACTCACGCAGCCTCTTTTAGGTTTCAGAAGGTGTTCTTCAATCACATTCCTTTGCTCAATCAGTTGGTGCACTGACGACGCGAAGGACGTGCCACCGGCTACTTATTTCGAGCTGGCTCTCGCCGACTGCAGTGGGGGAACGTTTGCAAAGGTAGGCGAAAGTATTTGAAGTTGGTACTTTGTCGGCTGATTGCAGTCCCGACACTCTCGCAATCATCGGCGCCCGGGCGCCGGCGTGTGAACTCACCGCCGCACATCGGGCAGATGGGGTGGTTTTTTTCTTACGTCTTTCGCCCGTTTGCTCTGATGCGTATTTGATTCCGCGCTTTCTCACGAGCCAACAATGGGGGCCGTTACCCAGCGGACTTCGGCATTTCGCGGACAGTGGGTCGGACCGGTCATAGTCGAGCGCCCTGCACACTTCTTGCGCAGTGGTAACCAGCAACACCACATCTTCCTGAAGTGGGGTGACGCCGAAGCGACGTCACATGTGCGGTCGCACGAGCAGATCATTGAAGCTCCGAGGCCGGCGCGCTGCAGTTTTATTTCAGGCGTCAATACCGGCCTGGACCTCCACGTTGGGCCGTCACACAGCAACCGTTCACTCAAGCGTCTTCGCGCGGGCTCGACGTGCGCTCGGTGGCCGGCCAGGACATGTGCGGACGTGGCGTGCTGGATTTCAGTTCAGGCAACCACGGTATCGCCACCATCCATGATCGTCCAGATCGAGCAGCAGAGGAGACCTGCCCATCGCAAGAGGCAGCCCGATACACAAACATGATCCGCGTGCGTAGGAGTCCGCCGCGAATAGCCGTGGTCAACGCACCCGTGCGATCGCCCTCAACAGCGCATCGCCGCGCGGTGTTACGCACGCAAAGGGCAAACCGGCAGGCGAGCCAATCTCGATCAACTGGAGATCGTGAAGCGCGCCGAGCTCGATGCGCGCCGCCTCCACGCGATCAGGGGCGTCCTTCACCAGCATCAACGTGGCAATTTCGTGGGGGCTCAGCATACTGTTTCCTCCTTGAGGAATTCCGTAACACGGAGAGATGCGCCCGCGCGCCTTTCTCACTGTCGAGCCGCAAGTGCTCCGCTTATTTATCCAGATGCGTGTAAAAAACGAGCAAACAGATTTCCCAGGTGACGTGCTACGCCCCCCCGCTCTGACCGCCGTGAATTGCTCCAGCTGGGCTCAAACAGGAATAGACAGGTTCAGCCGCGCGAGTTCCGGTGCCCATACGATCCGCGGTGGACGAAAAGCAGTTGCGGTGGCAGCAGAGTCAGCAAATTAGTGCGTTGCTCAGTCGTGCTAGTTATGAAAGCCTGCCGGGATAAGCAACGGGCACGCCGCACGCACTGATCACCCGGCTTGCGAGCGCAGACATTGCTAGCCAAGGCAGCCGATCAATTTAGAGCATACATTCTAACGTTACCAAAGCTGCGACGGGCGATCGCCTTGCTCGGGAGTTTCCCCAATATGTGAGACACTGCGCCCACGGAGGAAGCCCGTCATTTGCGGCACGGGCCACCCGGGCCGGCTTTCGAGCGGCTGAGAGCGTATATGCCGCGCTATCGGGGCAGGCTCAAACAATGGCGTCGAAGTCCTCTGAAGCAATTTCCCGCGCCTCGAATTGAGGATCGGCATTGATCGCTGTCAAAGAAGGAACCTCAAGTTTCGGTTCACTGTGATCTCTGGGGAGTGTCCGCGCCGACGGAATTTTGAGCCACCGGGCCGATTGGATTTTGAGCCGGGGTGGAGACCGGTCTATAGCCGGACCGGTTGTGGATATGTGTATGGGTTTCCGGGGTCGTCGTCCTCCTGCGCATGAGGATGCGTTGCGCTGGCAAACGACGTCAGGCTGACTCGGCAGCGCTCGCGCTGTCGCCTCTGCGCGCCGCTTCACGTGTGCGGATGCGTTTCTTTGCACTGGCGCTGCTGTGCCGGAATCGATAGCTTTCGTTGCCGGTCTCCACGATGTGGCAGTGGTGCGTCAGCCGGTCCAGCAACGCCGTCGTCATCTTCGCGTCGCCGAATACACTGGACCATTCGGCGAAGTCCAGATTCGTTGTGATGGCAACGCTCGTGTGAGCGTCCGCTTTCACGTGGATCGACTGTCTGTTGTGGGTCGACACCGGAAGTTGGCCGGCAGCGCCAGAGACTGGCCGCGGCTTCTAAGCGCCACCCCGTTGGTGCCGGGCCCGCGTATCGGACGGTCCGGCTGCGCAATTGTTGACGCGAGCGACGCCTGTCGTCCCGCCATTCGAGGGCGGCGTGTGCAACGTCTCCCCCTCGTCGCTCTAGTTCCACGCCCTGCCGGAAAACGCGTGCCACTGAACGAGAAGCGGCACAACGAATCCCGTGCTGCACGGGCCGAGCTCCACCCTTGCTTCTACTGAGAAGACTGTATATATTTACATGTATGGATATACAGGCAGGAGCAATCATGGAGCACCTGGTTCGAATCCTCAACGACAACGATCGGCAAACCCTCGCCTGGCTGCGCAGGCATGTTGGTGACGCCCGCCTGTGTGACGCTGCCCGCCGGCTGATCGCGCAGCGCGAACAGCATGGCGGTATCGGGTCCAAGCCTTACCTTTCGGCCGTATGCCGCTATCTTGGCGTGCGTCCTCCTGCTCCCCGCCGTGCACCCCAGATCGTCGCCGACAACCCGGTTGCCGAGCAGTACCTCGCCCGGATACGCGAGGTCCTTGCGCAGCATCCGGCTTCAATGCACAAGGCGGTCCGTTAACTTCCGTCCTGATCAGCCATGTTCACTTTCCCTGACGCCGACGCGCGAACCCATGACGACGAACTTGCGGCCGATACTGATCGTTCCAACGGGGCCATCCTGCGTGCCGCGCTGGACCTGCAGCGCCTCGTCAACATGCTCGCGCAACGCACGATATTCCGCCCACGAGCCATGCCGGGCTACCCTGCTCAAGCTCCGACATGGCGTGTGCTGCTCGTGATCGAGGAACAGGCCTTCGCCGATCCCGGTTTTCAGGCGCGGCATCCGGAGGCGGTGCGTGATGGCTTCGCCCGGCTTGCCGACAGCCGGTTTGCGGGCGCCGATATTGATGCGGAAGTCGACTGGCAGCGTGACGACGATCCGCTGCCAGCCGTCTACGCGATCATGCGTGGACTTCTACAGCAACGCTCTGCGGCTGCCAATAATCTGGAATCCTGATCAATCTCGAAACCGGAACATTGGTTCAGAACGAAAGTCTGCCGGTTGTCTCGTAACGCTGACACTTCCAGCGGCTTTTAGCGTGGATACCATGAGGAATTGCACATGCCCGGAACCAGTGAGCGCCGTGCTTCATCTGTCTCCGCCGGTGCCTTCCAGACATGGCCGTGATGGTATTCCCGCGCCAGCGGCCTGTCCTTGTCCACATACGCCCGCAACAGGCATGCGCCACCGCGCTTCGCGTCGATCGCGCGCATCTCGCCCGTCGTCCGTCACCGTGCCTCGCCCACACAACGCTGGCGCCATGTCCATTGAGCACATTCTGTCTTGCGTCTGCCGTTCATGGCCCACCGCAAGTCTCAATTTTACTGCTGGATCGTGGCGCCTTTCATCAGCCCCGTCGTGAACTGCGCCGCGGCCTTCTCCAGTGCAAGTGCCTGCAGCTGACGACGGATCGTATCCTTAGCCTGATCGAACGCCGGCACCTGCGTCGGCCGCTTTGCGTCAAGTTTCGCGATCGCGACCGGCCCCTTGCTGTCGCTGCCCAGTATCACAGGCTCCGACGTCACGCCACCCACCGGCAGCATGGCAATCGTCTTCGCGAGAGCAATCGGCAAACCCTGCGTGCGGCCTTCTTCAGCGGGAACCTTGAAGCTCACCCACGGCAGCTCACCACCCGCCGCTGCGCCGGGGGCTTTGCTGTACTCACGGGCGAGGGCCTCGAAAGCCTGGCCGGACTTCAGTTGTGCGAGCACGATCGTCGCAGTTGCCGCATCAGGAACCACGATGATGCGCGGTTTGTATTCCTCCTTGCCAAGCGTCGCGACAAGTTCGTCGTAGCGCGCCTTCACCTGCGCGTCGGTGACCGGCTCCGGGTGGACGTTGTCCTTCAGGTACAACTGCGCTTCTGCGTTCGCCTTCGCTGCCTCCATGGCTTGCGATACCTCTGGCTTCGTACCGTAGCCAGCCTTTTCAGCATTCTGCCGGAACAGCTCGCGCGCAATGAGCTGCTGCTTGAGCGCCAGACGCAACTGCGGCGTATCGCTCTGATGACCCAGCTCCGCAGCCAGCCTGACGGCATCGTCGAGTTGTACCTGCGTGACATTGACGCCGTTGACGACCGCGACAGCCCCTGATGGCAGCGGCCCGGCCGCCGTCGGAGAGTCTGCAGCCAGAGCTATGACCGGCACCAGCATTACTGCGGCGACGGATGCGAAAGCGGTCATGCATGCGGCACGAATCGCCGTATCGAGTTTCGACAAAGGTAACCTCCTGTGGGATATCTTTCGTGAGGAATCAGAATGCGAGATTGATCGTGCCGAGCACGAGCGTGGCGCGTGGCCCGATTTCCGCCGGACGGCAAATCTGACGCCCGACCAGGCCTTCGCCCGAGAGCTGGTGCCCGTGCCATTGCCATTGCGCACGCAAGCCGGCGCCCGTTCCAGCCAGCGCAGGGAAGCCCCCCACTGCCACCAGGCCTGCCTTGCCGGCGTCAAAAAACAGATAGGGCTCGATGCGCGCGTCGTGCCACGCCGGCACGTTCACCCACGCGAGTTCGTTGCGTGAGTACAGTCCCCGGTCGCCTGCGAGATCGCCGGACCTGAAACCGCGAATCGTGTCCATCCCGCCCAGGTAAAGCTGCGCGGTGCCGTATAAAGCCACGTTCGCGTACTGCCCGCCCACCGCACCACGCCAGGCAAACGCCTGGCCACCCAGCTTCGGTAACGGCACGGTATAGGTCGCCGTCATGTCGACTTTTGTGAACTGGGCATGCGCATCGTCACGCGAAATCCCCGCTGCGTCGTGATCGGCTTCCAGCCACGGCAACCCCTGCGAAATACCGGCATCCAGCGTCACGTTGCCCTGCGCGTCGTTAAGCAAAAACCTGTGGAGCCAGTTGCCGCCAACACGCAGCACCGCCAGGCGCTGGGGATCGAGATCAATGTCATTGACCTCACGGTCCGTGCGAAGCCACGACAGCGTGGCGTCCACGGCGGCGAGGTCGGATACCGAGCGTATGACCTGATAGTTCCAGCCGAAAATATGACTGAGCGTGCGACCATACATCAGGGCCGTCGTGCCGATCAGCTGCTGGTATTCAGAATCCGAGAGGGTATAGCTGAAGGTGTTGCGCCCCCAGGGCAGCGCGAACGAGCCGACCAGCGCGTTGCTCTCAAGGCTGTCGATGTAGTTCAGGCTCATCACCTCCTGCAGGCCGATCAGGTTGTCCATCTCCAGACCAGCGCGGTAGCGCGTTACGCCGGTCGACTGGGCGCCGTAGTTGTCAACGCCAAGCGTGCCATAAACGCGCTCGCCTGCCGGATTGCTGATCGCAATCACCGAGTCGCCCGCGGCCTGCCCCGGCAGAATCTGGACGCTGGCCTGATTGCGGCGCATGCGGTTGATCTGCGCAACCCCCTGATCGATATCGGACAGGCGCAGCGGATCGCCCGCGCCGACCGGAAATGCCGACTCGTATCCGCTGTCGGTCAGCCACCCACCTCCGGCGGAGGTCTCGTTCGTCGCGAGCCGGTGAACCGGCCTGCCGTTGACCGTGAACGCGTCAATACGCCCAACCGCGATGGTGACCTCAAGCGTGCCGGAGCTGAGATTCTGCGCTCCGAGCAGTGCCCGCGTGGTGACGTAACCCGCCGACACGTAAGCGTTCGTGAGACGTCTCAGAAGAACGTTCACGCGTCGCGAGCCCAGTTCACGCCCCGCAAATGCGGCTATGATCGACTCGAGGGTGGCGTGAGATACGGCTGTTCTGGCAACCGGCGAGCCTTTGGGTCCCGTGAGCGCGATTCGATCAATGCGAAATGTCGGTCCGGTCTCGACAATCTGGTCGACAGGCGTATCCAGCGGGATGTCCAGCGCACTCATGCTCTCAGGTGTCACCACACTGACGTCCGCAGGCGCCTGCCCGATCTGCTGCTGTCGCGCTGCGGCACGCTGCTGGTCGATCAGTTGCAGGCCCGGATCCTGAACCGGACGAACCGGAGGGGGCAAAACGGGGGCCGCTGCGGGCACAGCGCCAGGCGGCGGTGTCTGCGCATCGGCGCGGGCATTCACGAAAGCGAATATTGCTGCCGTATTCAGTAGCAAAACGAAAAACCGCTTGGCGCCGGGGGCCAGGAAATCACGCGTCATCAGTACCACCCCCAGCTCGCCAGGCCCAGATGCTGACCAATCTGCACCGGGGTGCGCGAGGGAGCCCTGAGCGTCGTGATGCCACCCGTTGCACTCGTGCCCTTGCCGCCCGAGATGTAGCCGCCATTGATGACCGCATCGCCCGTGAGTCTCACCAGGCCATCAGCCGAAAAGCCGCCGCCGACATCGGTCGCAATGATCTGCGCCCAGGTGCTTCCAAAGAATGCCTTGAAGCCATGCTCCTGGTTGATCGCTGAATAACCTGTCACGCCCGTGGCGTACGTCACAGGCGCGGTGACGTCCAGATTGCCCTGCGCATAGACGTTGCCGCCCGAGTTGATAGCGCTGGTGCCGGCAGTAATGGAGATATCGCCGCCCGACTGGATCGTCCCGCCGTAAGGCGTCACTGTGCTCGAAGCGCTACCGTGGCAGAGGATGAAGCAGCTTCGCGATTCGCTGGCCTGACCTGCAAAGACTGCGGCATTGCTGAAAGCCTGAAGCGCGGTGAGTGTGATATCGCCATCGTTCGACTGGATGATGCCGCCCGAGTTGGTGATATTCCGACCGGTGATCGTGACGTTACCTGCTGTCGACGCGATATAGGCGAGCTGGTCCGGCTCGGTCACCGTACCGTAGTCCACATCGAAGCCGCTCGAAGTATGCTGAAAGAAGAGAAACCTTCCGCCTTCGCGTGAGTAAGCGAGCGGCGCACCGCCGTTAACGCCGCCCGTGTGATCGATGACGTTGTTCACGTCACCCTGTGCGGCAAGGGTAACGTTGCCATTGGCCAGCATCCGGGCGTTATCGTTGATGATGTCGCCCTGCGCGTTCAACACCGCGGCGCCATTCGCGGCAAACAGGATGCCGAGGTTCGTGGCATCGGAACGGTTCGTGATGCTGCCGCTGGCGTTAAGCGTGAGGTCTCCACCACTTGCCACGCCTGAGCTGGCGATGAGCCCTGCCTGAAGCTGGCTGCCGACGATATTGATGTCACCGGTCGCCGTGAGCGAAAGCGCATTGTCTGCCGTAATCTTCGAAAATCCGGTTGAGTCATCGGTAATGGCCATGGCCGCGGCCGAGAGCGTGGTGCTGTTCGCAGCGCCCACTGTCATGCCCTGCGCGGCAAGCGCGCCCGCAGCCGTCAGTCCCACGTCGTTGCCCGCTAACACCTGCCCGTCGGCAAGCGACATGGCGCCACCGGACGTTATCGTGGCATCGCCACTGGCCTGCACCGTTGTCGCCTTCATTGCCATGGCACCGCCGGCGACAAGTGATGCAGCGTTCGCTGCAGTAATGGAACCCGCCGTTGTCGTGATGTCGCCATCGGCCTGCACGATCACATCGCCCGCAGTCGCATAGAGGCTGCCCGCACTGCGTACGCCTGCGCCCTGATCGGTGACAACCAGTTCCACGCGCCCCCCGGTCAATCCGCCCGCCGCTGTAATGTCGACCGCAATCCCGGAGTTCAGTGTTTTGGCAGGCGTTGTGCTCGCAAGCCAGTCGTGGCTGTCGTCCGACGGGGAATAACCCGTATCGTATGTACTGGTGCTACTGCCGATCATGGCCCGCACGCCGTCGTTCGAACTTGTAAAGCTGTTGGTGACCGGGCCATTCACGGCCAGCTGCTTCGCGATGAGGTCTAGATTCACCAGCGTGCCAGACAGCCCACCCGGGCCGATCGTTATCGTGCCGCCGCTGGTCGTGAGCACCACGTTGCGCTGGATCTGGCCGGGTGAAATCGTCGTATCGCTGAAGCTCACCTGACCGGTCGAAAGCACGACGTGCCCGGCGTTCACGAATGAGCCGCCGTCGACAGTGATACCGTTCGGGTTGGCAAGGATGACATTCGCTCGAGGCCCGAGCACCGAAATAGCGCCCTGGATCAGCGAAGGATTCGTGCTGGTAACCTGGTTGACGATCGTGCCAGCGTTCACACCGACGTTGTTCAGATCCGCGCCAGACTTCGAGACATTGAACGAAGAATAGGTGTTATTCGAAACGCCACCAATTGCAGGCGCAATCGCAACGGTCTGATGACCGTTCGCTGCCGTTGTGACACTGGTCACCGTGCCTGCGTCGGGCACGATGCCAACCGCGTGAGCATCGGCCATCGCAAACACGAGCGACACCCAGATGCACAACTGCCTCAGTCTGAAGACGCGTTCCCCGGACAACTCAACGTGGTCCTTCATATTCTTCTCTATTGTTCTCAGATTCATACCACGCACAGATTCACCAATCCATACGGTCACACTTGATCAGGATTCCATATTTCTATAAATTTCCACGATGCAGCGCCCCGAACTTCAGAAACCCATCTGCAAAACTTCCCTGACGTCTTTGCTCACAAGTAGCGTGTCGCCTTCGCAGTGAATACCTGCTGGTTCCGTACTAACCGCACACACCCTTATCTATCCACGAAATCCTCGACTCACTGATTGCTGGAACGGGAGCGAACGACACCTTTACTGCCCCGTTGTCCCGAGACGAACCACGACGCCGGGCAGTCGTCGACACAGCAGCTGCGCAATTCGATGCCCGCGTCGAACAACTGGCTACATGACGAACATCGCACTATTGCCGACGAACGGCTTCGGCGCACAATCGATGGAGTCCGGCAAATGCGGCCCAACGAGGACGCGCGCAGCAAGGTCGCAGTGAGGATTTTCTATCGGCGCTCCTCGGACCATGCTGTGCCTAGCGCCATCGCGCTCGCCGACGCCATCAAGCACGAATCAGTCATGTGACTGGGCTCGCTTTACTGATGCTGTCGGTCAGTTTCGGGCGTGCGACTATCCCGCCCGTCAATCTACTTTCATAACATCAATTGCGACGCTGCCATTTTTCAGGTCGGCACGGGCCGACATGGAGACCATCTCGACTAACAAAGACTGGCCAGTTTCCCACGAGTGAAGCGTTCATATCTCCGGTCGTCAAGAACTCAACCGACTGGTAAGGGAAGTACCATCCATCGTCGTCTTCCATGATTCGCGAATCAACGATGGAGTAAGGCACCCCACCTGGTCTGCTCTGCTGTTCCGCGAGATACTCAAGCGCCAACTTCTTCGCAGCGGCAAGATCAAGCGTCATGGCAATACTCCAAATTGAAAGTGCGAGAAGTACTGAAAATTCGCCGCGCCACCAGCACCAATTTGACCGTCGATATAATTCACTGTGCCATTTTGCACGACAGCATTCCATACGTGCCCAGTAACGCCGTCCGTTCCATACACAACTGCTCGTGTCCCATTCCCACCAGCAAGCAGTGCGGACTCGATATTTTGCTGTGTCGTCCAGCCACTAAACGTGGTGCCATACATCTGGCCGAGTTGAGTAAATGGCACAGGTGTCGCGCGAGGCAATGCGCTAGCAGGACTTCCAGTAGTAAGTAAGTTGTCGACAACTGCCACGCAGTTCGTGCAATTCTGCAACGACCCCGTAGGGTTCACATTCTTAACACTACCCGCATCCGCTGCAAGAACGCCTGCACTGTATGTGCCCAGCGCGGTTTCAAATGCCGATGCAACTGGCGCACTGAGCCCCATCGTCGCATACATCTCTCCCAGCGTGCCGAGCGTCGCATTGTTGTACTGAAAATATTGCGTGAAATCCGCCATCCCCGGCAGCGAGAAGGTCGCCAGATTCAGCGCCGTATTTCCCATCCCGGCAAGCACGTCCTGTCCGGCGGCAGAATCCATCGCAGGAACATCAGCACCCGCATTCAACGCGTTGCTGGTGTTATTGATTAGCGCGGTAATGAACTTGCCGCAGCTGTTATGCTCGCAGAAGTTGTTCAGTGTCTCGTTCTGGGCCGCTGTCACCGCACCCTGCACATTGAATCCAAGAGCACCCGCGACGCTACCGCTTACCAGCGTCTCAATTCCAGCCAATGCAGCGGGAGAGAGATCACCACTGCTGTTGATAATCGGGTTCAGGCCAGCGGAGATTGCGCCTCCCACGGCCCCCCCGGCACACCCTGTCCCCTCAGCAGCACTCGCCGCACACCCCAGTGCCGCGTGTGCTGCAACATACGCCCCTTCGTTCAGACCATCGTTCTTTGCATCTCCGATAGAGAAGGCCGCAGCCGCTGCCAGATTGGATACACCATCGTTACGCAGATCCGTGAGGAAGCTGCCGCCTTCGATTGCGCTTTGCACGCCGGCCTGAATGCCGGTAATCGCCCCGAGTGCCAGCGCAGTCTGCAATGTGGTGCCAGGCGCCGATGATGCTCCCGGCAATATGACGTTGCCAACCGCCTGAACGCCAGCCAGCGCAGCAAGGCTAGTCTTCGACGCTTCTGTCGTGAAACCCAGTGCACCATTCGCGTACGTGATCCCGTCGGTCAACCCCGCTGTCAGGAATGCAGTGGTACCCGCTTCAAGCAGACTCGCAACGCTGAAGCTGCCATTGCCAAACGCAACCTGGGAAAGGGAATTGCTGACCATCCCACCGACTGCAGCGGAAATCGCGGCATTGCCCACCCCTGCCGCAGTGCCCGCCCCGGCAGCAGCGAAGGTCGCGCCTGATCCTGCCGTCGCTCCCGCAGCAGTTCCAACAGCGAGCGACGCAGCCCCCGCCGACATGACGGCAATGGCAACGATCACCGCCATCTGGAAGATCGTATCGAACGTCGACGGCGCACCGATGAGCTCGGTGTGCAGGTTGTCGCTCGCCGTGGTCTGCGTGAACTGGTTGCCAAGCTGGCTCTTCAGGTTCGCCAGCAGCTGGGAGGTCGCCGCCGCGTTTTCGCTGCCATCCGCGTTGACCTGCGTGAGCGCCCCCCCAATCTGCGTCAGCGTATCGACGTTGAGCTGGTAGTTGGCGGCCGACATGTAGCCGCCCTGCTGCACCACGGTGCCGGTCGTCTTCGCAAGCAGACCGTCTGTTACGAGCTCATAGATGGTGCCGACGTTGGTCGAGCGTTGCTCGTTGGTCAGCGAGCCGGTGTCGACGCTCAGATTCTCTGCAGTAACAGTGCCGGTATTGAGGATGCTGTTCGCGTAATCGAGCGCGACGTTCGTGCCCGTGATCGTGCCGTCGGCGTTGACCTGTGCAAAGTTCTGCGGCAACAGCACCTCAGGCATCAGTGCCTGGACGGTCGGGCACACGCCGTTGCCCGTGGCCGTGCAGCCCGGCTCCGGCACCGTCTCCTCGACATACCAGAGCATCGGCTCGTTGACGAGCGCGAGCTGCGTCTGGCTCAGTTGCGTGCCGAGCGCGACGTTGTTCTGTTCCGCGTACTGGAGCGCAGCACCGTAGAGCGCAGCCGTGTCAAGGTTGCTGACGCTCGTCTGGCTCGTCGCGTCCGTCGTCGACGGCAGCGCATAAAAGCTGGCCTTGCCGGTCTCCTGCAGCGCTGCCTGCTCGACCTGCTGTGCCTGCGTATAGGGATCGTAGTAGAACTGTGTCGTATCCGGCTGGAGGCTCGCCGGCAACTGGCTCAGTAGCGCCGCGGGAGAGAGGTCGCTGGTCACGGCCGCTGCCGGGCTGTTCACCAGATACGAAACACTGATCGTCTGTCCGCTCACCGTCGTCACGCTCGTCGCCGCCGGCGCGGCCGTGCTGCTCACCGCGGGCGCGGTTGGACTGCCCACGGTTGTCGCGCCGATCATCGACTGCTGCGGCACGTCCGCCGTGCCCGTTACCGATACGCGCTCCCCGCTCAGGTTCGTCACCTGACCCGCCGCATTGATGGTGGTGGTCGCAGACGAGGGAACGGAAGGCGGCCCAAGGGTGATCACCTGACCGGAAACGGCGGGCGGCGGGGTATAGACATTCGGATTGGTGAGGCCATTCACCAGCGTCGAACCGGAAAGGCTGACGGTCTGCCCGATCACATTGCCCGTGTTCGTCAAGGTGGGCGAGCGAACCGCGAGCGTGTTACCCGCCTGGATCGTTCCGGGCACGAAATCCGGAAGACCGACTGACGACGGCAGGCCCGCCGGATCCTGCGCCTGGCCCGCATTCCATGCACTGCCGTACAGGCTCGCGCACAGCGCCGGATTATTCGCGCAGCCCCACGCCGTGTAACCATTCGCACCCGAACTGGAATGCCAGTACGCGCCCAGATACTGGTTGTCACTCGTGGCAGCCGCCGTCGCGCTGATGGTGACGTTGTTGAGCCCCGTGATCAGGCTGCCGGTATTCGCGAACGAGCCCGCGCTCAGGTTGACATCATGATTTGCGACGATCGTCGCTGCGCTGGCCGATTGAACGTCGACCCAGGCTTCGCAGTTGAAAGTGCAACCAGTGAAGGGCGTCGCACTGCCGTAATTCTGGTGAATCTGCACAGGCGCCGCGATCGTGTTCACGAGGCTCGCAGCGCTGATGTCGACGTCATTGCCTGCGGCAATCGCGCCGGAGGTGTTCGTCACGCCAGCTGCCTGTGTGAGATTCGTCGGCGTGCCCGAAGCGTCACCTGCGACCGTGCCAGTGCCCCCAATCACAACATTGCGACCTGCTACGAGATTGCCGTAGGTATTGTTGACGGTGTTCGCCGCGATGACGATGTCGTTGCCTGCCGTCACATTACTGTTGATCTGCTGGTAACTGTAGGTCTGCGAATTATTGTTACTTGTTGCCGCCGCGTTGCATCCTGTGTAGCCCGCTGCGCAACCGACCGTGGTCGTCACGGTGCCAGTGCTGGTTCCCTGGTTTGTAAAACTGCTCGCGGACACATTGACGTCGTTCGCGGCGGTAATCGTACCCGCGTTCACCAGATCGCCGCCCGACAGGTTCACGTTGTGACCCGCGACGATCTCACCGGTTGCCCCCTGAACCGTAATCGATGACGACGTCGAAACCGGCGTCACGGTGCCCGGCGCGTCGAGGGTGATGCCCTTCGTCGTGATACAGAAGCCGCGATCACTCGCGCACGTTGCTGACGTGCCATCGGCAGCATAGAAGCTGCCCCAGACCGAGATGGTGGACGGTGCGGCTGCGAGAAAGGCGTTGAGGGAGGCGAGGTCCACGGTGTCCGTCACCGTCGACGAATAGGTCGTCCCACTGTTGTTAAGCGACTGCACGCTCACGCTCGCGTCATGCCCGGCGCTCACCGTTCCGCTCTGGTTATTGAGTGTATTGGCCGTCAGGCTCAGATCGTTGCCTGCAGCGATGACCGAGCTTGACGACGTCCCGCCACCCGTCGTGGTGATCGTCTCTGTTGCTGTCGGAAGATCGATGGTCTTCGTTGCGATCGCATGCGCCGCATTCTCCGCAGTCTCGACAAACCAGAGGTTCTCGATATTGCCATTTGCGTCGGGCGTCGGAATCTCAACGAAGGTGATCGTGTTGCCACTGATCGCAGCAGGCTGCACATTGGCTTTGGCCCAGCTCACGTGAACGGCTGCAGTCAGCGCATCAATCGAAGTCGGGTCCGCCACGCCGGTGGGAGAAAGGGCATCGGCGAGTGTGACGGTGGGATTGTTGTAGGACCAGGTCGTGCAGCAGTAAAATCCCGCCTCTCCCGAACCGTAATAAAACGAATAGGCGACCGTGTCGCTGCCGACCGTGAGTCCCAGCGCAAGCCCCGGATTCGCGACAGTCGTCGTGGTGGTGGTTGTGCCGCCCGTTCCGGTTGCTCCGGAATTGATGACATCGTTCGCCGCAATCGTGAGGTTGTTCGTCGCCGACAGCTTGCCCCCGGCGTTGACGAGATTCCCCGTCAGGCTGATCGCCATGTTGCCGGCACCCGATGCGCTGCTGCTGTTGCCCGCGGCCGTGGTGCCGTTCGAGTTGTCGTAGGCGGTCCCGCTGATGGATATCTGGTTGACGGCCTCAACGGTACCAGCGTTTGTGCCCGAACCAGCAAGCGTGAACGCGTCGCCCGCCTGCACCGTTGCGCCTGCAGCATTTGCGAGTGCACCGTTGACCGTGACATCATGCCCGTTCAGCGTTCCAGAATTCGACACCGTCCCGTTCAGGGTCAGTGACCCCGTGCCCTGGTTGATCGTCCCGGTATTGCTGATGCCTCCCGAAGCGCTCACCGTGACGGCCGTATCCGGCAGCGTCCACGTGCCCGTATTGCTGACGGACTTTGCACTGAGACTGAGCGCGTTGCCGCCGATGACCGTCCCGAATGCGCTGGAAGACGGATCGACGCTCTGGTTGGGTAGCGCCAGCGTCACGCTGTTCTGCCCGAGAATCTGCCCGTTCACGTTGTTGTATGAGCCATTGCCACCGGTCACCGTCACGCCGGTATCGCCTGTCGCAGCAGCCGGATTCGAGGTGTCACCCGCGTAGATCAGGCTGCTGTTCGCAAGCGAACCGGTGCTCAGCGTAAGCGCATTCGTGCCGAGCAGCCCGCCCGTGTTGGTCGTCGCGCCCGACACGGTGAGATTCGAGTTCAGACCATAGATCGTTCCGGAGTTGACCAGGTTCGCAGCCGTGAGCGCCATCGTTTCCAGCGACGACAGCGCCCCCTGGTTCGTCACTGTGCTTCCCGAGACGGCGAGGTTGCCCTGCGCCATCTGCGTCCCGACGTTCGTCACCGTGCCGCCGGCGAGCGTGGCGCTGCCCATGTACGCGGCCGTCCCACCCGTCGTCAGGCTCGTGGTGCCCGTTGCACTGTACGTGCCCCCGATCACCGCGTTGGCCGTCGTCACGCTCGCCCCGGAAAGCGTGGCATTGCCGGTCACCTCCAGCGCAGGCGCGCTGGTGCTGTATGCGGCGTTCAGCTGGCCGGCGGACGTATCGACGTGATTCGTGGCAGTCGCCGTGAGATTGCCGCCCACCGCAAGACCCTGCGTCGTGATGCTGGTGCCCGTCAGCGTGGCATCCTGCGAGACCGTCGTCTGGGCATCTAGCGTCAGATTCTGTCCTGCACTGAGCGTCGCGGTGCCCGCTGTCGATACCGCGCCGGCTGCCGCGAAGTTACCACCCCGGGCACTGATCGCCAGGCTGCCAAGCGACTGCACCGTGCCCTGCGCGTTGACGTCGGTGCCCGCGGTCACATTCATGGCGCCGCCCGAGAGCGCATTGCCGAGCGTGGCGCTGCCACTGGTCGCCGTCAGCGTTTGCGTGCCGACCGTCGTCGTCGCGCCTACAGCCAGGTTCTGGCCTGCCGTGGCGGAAAGATTGTTGCCCGTCTCGATCGCACCGCTGACGCTCAGGTTGTTGCCTGCCGAAAGCGTGGTGTTGTTTGCAACGCTGATACTGCCCGTGCCGTTGAGGTTGCGCCCGGCCGTCACGGTGGCATTGCCCGTGCCGTCCACTTCGAGACCGCCGTCCAGGTTCGCATCGCGTGTGGCGGTGACGGTTGCGCTGTCACCGCTGTGTACGCTGCCTGTGACGGTCGCGTCCTGCCCGGCCGAGATCGCGATCGTACCCGGTCCCGTCAACGATCCCGCAATGGATACCGTGCCTGCGCTGGAGCCGACCTGCGCGTTACCGCCGCTGTAGACCGTGCCGCCCAGGCTCACCCCCTGCTGGCCGTTTGCCGCAAGCGTGCCCAGCGACGTTACCTGGCTGGCCGTTGTCAGCGTGCCCCCGGCCGTGAGCGCCATGTTGCCAACCGACCCGACCACGCCGTTCAGGGTGACATTGCCGCCGGCATTGACCGACAGGGCGGCGCCGCTTACGAGGTTGCCGCCGAGCGTCGCGTCCCCGCCGCCTGTGAGCGTGACCGCGCCTGGCGCCGTCACGGCACCGCTCATCGACAGCGTGGTGCCAGCGCTCGCCGTCACGTCCGTTCCAGCCTGAACATTGCCCGTCAGCCCGACGGCCTGGCCCGCGGTGAGCGATACGGCGTCCTGCGCCGAGGCCAGATCGCCACTGCCCGAGATCGAGCCCGACTGTGCGCTGAGCGTCACAGCCCCCTGCGCCTGCGTGGTGCCCCCCAGCACGATGTTCTGTCCGGCGCTCACGCTCGCGACGTCATTCGACTGGAGGTTACCGGCCACGCTTGCCGTCCCGTCCGTCGCGGTGAGACTTGCCGCCCCCACCGACGATACGGCGCCCTTTACCGTCGCATCGTTGCCGCCCGAAAGCGACACGGTACTGCCACCCTGCACCTGTGCGTTGATGGTGAGGTCAGCGCCCGCGCTCGCCGAGATCGTGCCTGGAGCCGTCAGGGCTGAGTTGACCGTGAGATCGCCAGTCGTGGCCTGCAGCGCGATCGTCGCGCCCGACACCGAACCCACCGTCATCGAGTTGACGGCATTGAGCGTGGCGCTGCCATTGGCCGCGACGGACGTCGCGTTCAGATTGCCGCCTGCGGCAAGCGAAACATTCTGGCCCGCAGACACCGGTGCAGTCGCATTGATGTCGCCGTTGGCGCTGACCGTATAGTTCTGGTTCGCCAGCGAAGTACCGGTGATGTTCGTCGCGCCCACGCTCGTGAGAGTGACGTTCTGGCTGGCAAACGTCTGCGCAACCGTCACGTCGCCGTTGGCGTTGACGACGACATTACCTGCCGTCGCAGCGAGCGGCCCCTGCATGTTCACACCCATGCCGGCCGCGGTGGAAACGATGAAGATGGTGCCGCTCGTCACCGATCCGTACTGGCTCGCGTCGATCGCAACGCTGCCGTTGCCGCTGCGGGAGCCGATGGCCGCAGCAGTATTCGTGCTGCCGCTGGAAGCCGTCGTGTAAGTGTTACCGGTGGTGGCCGAAGCGGAGGGCGTGACCAACTGGTTGCCCGCGATCACGTTCACCCGGTCATTGGCCTGGATGGGCGCGTTGAGCGAAATGGTCTGGCCGATCAGATCGATATTGCCAACTGTCCCGGCAATGCCCGCACCGGGGGTGCCGTCGTTGCCGGGCGGCCCGTTGATCGAGATGTTGCCGCCGTTCACGTTCCAGGCGAGTGCCCCCGCGTTGTCCCAGGTCGTCGGCGTGCCCCCTGCGGTCGTGATGAACTGCGGCACGCCGGTCGTGAACGTGAGGTTCGAGATGTTCGTGAGGGCGGTGCCGCCCGGAATCGAGATGCCGTTGGGATTGGCAATGATCAGGGATGCAGAATTTCCGAAAACCTCGAGCGGTCCCGCAATCACCGACGCATATTGACTGCCGGTCGATGTGACCTGGGCCAGAATTGTCGAGGCGGTGCGTCCTGCCAGATTCGGGTTTGCACTGACCTGACCGCCGTTCAGCGAGGTACCCGATACCAGGCTGTTATTGAAAATGACGCCCTGCGCGCCGACGGAGAAACTCTGGAATTGCGAGACAGAAAGGCCGTTCGCATTCGGCGCGGGAATGTTGATCACTGCCGCGCCGCCGCTGCTCTGGGTGATGGTGGGCTGGAACGGGACCGGTGCGCGAGGATCGACGATGGGGGCCGCCCGGGCGACTTCGTCACAGAGCAGCACGGCCGGCGCAAGATACATGACAACCGCCATGATTGCCGCCGTCACGCGCCGCCACAGTGCATGGCGCGCGGGCGTAAGCCGTGCGTTTTCAAACTGCAGTCTGCCTGCTGCCACCGCGCGCTGCATGGCGCGTGCGGCAAGCAGCACTTCCCCGTTTCGCATGATGGTCTTTCTATTCTGGTCTGGTCAGCGGTTGAACATCCCGCTTTTCTGTATACGAATACTGCAGGGCGAGACGGTACATCGCGATGATTTGAATACCTTCAAAAGTAACCGTTTGTTACATTTTTATTCTGGATTATTCATCGCGCATGAGGTGAGCGTCTTTTTTTCAGTTGATGCTCATTGGCGTGAATCTGCGCAACAGATGCACAACGCATGCCCGAAGACGGCAGCTTCGTGAGCGGTAAACCCAGCTCGCTAATCAAAGGTCGTTCGACATGCGAGGGATCCAGGGCAATGACGCAGAGCTGCGCCGCCCCGGGAGCGGTGCCGGTATCGCGCACAACAACCGCGCGCGATGAAAAGTCCCTGACGGGAAACGGCAGCCATTGCATGTGCTGGCTCGCCCCAGCCGATCGTGCTTCCACAAGGTAGGTGTAGAAACTGTCCAGGCACGCTGTCGTGAGGCCATGCAACGTCAGCCACTGCCCGGCTTCACGGCTCCAGGAAGCCGGCGCAATGGGCGCGTCGAGAGACAGCCAGATCGCCAGGCCCAACGGCCCATGAAATGGTTGCTGGAACAGCGATCCTGGCTGACCGACTCCCTCCCACTTGCAGCGCCACCGCAGCATCGCGTGCGCAACAGGACACCATGGCGTCGCAGCGGATGCCCTCATGGGCACGCACATCTGTTGCACAGCCAGACGCACACACCTGCGATGGGCGCGCCCGACTGTCTTCGCGATACGGCGCAGCACGGCCTTGTAGCAGCTACGCGCCTGGGCGTCGTCAGGATGACCACTGGTGCTGTCGGGGAAATCGCCAGGCGCATTCACCCCCGCCCAGACGTTCCCGGCGGATTCTGCCCGGGTCATGGCCGACGTCAGACCGAAGGTGATCCACGGCGCAGCCACCGCGTGGAGCGAATTCGCCCGGCCTCTCGCCACCTGGCCGCCCAGCGGATCGAACGTGCCCACCACGACATCCGTTTGCAGTACGAACGAAGGGGTGGGCAGCAGCGTAAGCGGCGCGCATCTCGCGGCCTGCCACCGTTGGCGACGACGCAGGCGGAGGTCATCGATGCCGCTGGCTGGCTCACACCAGGGATGCGAACAGGTCGGGCAGCTAAATGGCGTCCTGAAGAGGTCGGCACGCAGACAATAAGGAATCGCCGCGCCGCATTGCTCGCAGTACTCGCGTAACGGCACGTGGTGAAAAGGGCACTCCCCCAGCCTGTAGTACTGGAAGGCAGTCAGATGCACGCCGTCCCGCGCGCATCTGGCACACCAGCGCAGGCTCGGAGACGCAACAAGGTGCGCCTTCCCCGAGGGCATGACGAAGGCGGCCGCGACATCGACAAGGCGAAGGCGCAGCAGGTCCATCATGCGCTGCAGGTCGAAGCGTCGCGCATCACGCAGGTCGATCTTCCGTGGGACCGCCTTCATGCCGCCACGGCTCCAGGCAAAGGACTCAGCGAGCGCCTTGCAGGAGAGTGCGTTCAGACGCTGGAACTTCGCAAGCAGCGCGAAGGCTGACTCTCCCTGCACATGCCAGTCGTCACGCCAGCACCACGGATCGTGCTGCAAGGGATGGTCGTCCGGCAGCAGGATGTCGAAGCGTCGCGTCACTGCGGGCCTGCGTCATCGACGAAGACGATCCGCAACGCTTCGAGCGCGGCGACGAAATTGGACTCGCCAACGGCCTCGTCCCAGCAGGCGCGGCTCAGCTCGAAGCGTGGGCCGTCGTGCTCCATGTTGCCCGTCAATGCGATCTCGACCGAGCGCGCCACAAATTCCATAGGTAACTCGAGCGCAAAATCAAATCTGGCAAGGCGGTGCGCGGCTTCGAAGGAGTCCCAGAGGATCTGCTGCTGCGCGCCCAGCCGGAATCCGTTATCGAACGCCCGCTGCAGGAAAAAGCGTGTATAGGTCCAGCCACTTTCCTCGGGAAATACCGAGCTGTCGTAGGCGGCGAGCGACATCTTCAGGTCGGCTGGCGCGCACAGACCGGTAAAGCGCATCTCCTCAATCATGAAGCGCGAGACGATCTGCGAGGTATCGACGTTCTGCGTGAACGCGCTCCTGCGGTTCAGAAGTCCGGGCTGGCCCACCAGAAACACGAACATGCGGATGCCACGACGCCCGAGCTCGTCCTGCACATCGCGCAGCCATTCGTAATGCTCCAGTTCCAGTCGCTGCGCTTCATCGACGAACACGACAAGTGTGTTGCCCGATGCCCGTGTAACGAGCTCGCCCAGCTTGTGGTAGAGCCGCAGGCGGCGCTGCAATGCGGTGCCGCTGTCCGGGCGGGCATGCCGGGCGGCCTCGAGCAGCATGCCGAAGAACAGGGCTTCCGAGTGTGACGGATTCTGCGGCATGCCAAACGTGAGTACGACCACGCGCGGCAGTTCGTGACGCAGCAGACGCACACAGTACCGGACGGCGTATGTTTTGCCCCAGCGGGTGTGCCCGTAGATCAATGCCCCCGTCACGCCGCGCCGCAGACAGTGCCGCACGCGCGCATACATCGCCGCGATCGCCGGTGTCGGTACGATGTACGACTGGCTCGAAAGCGGATGATCGGCAGCGTCGACAGGCCGTTTCAGGGCGTCGAGCATCGCTTCAGTACGTGAAGATTTTCGTGAGCCACGGCGCAGGCTGAGCCGCGCTCATGGGCATTGCCTTGCCCGGCAGGGCCACGTTTGGGCTGCCGCCCGGTTCAACTGCCGGCTCAACAGGAACGCCCTTTGGCAAGGTGTGGGCCTTCGCGCGGTCGGCCAGCATCCGCGCGAGATCGTTCGCGTCGCGCGTATGCCGCCGGGCCTGGTCCCGCTTCCACGCAAACTACACGCCAACCGGATCGTCACCTTCACGCCAGGCGAGCTTGCGCTGGCGCATCAGGGAAAAGATCTCCTGCCTGACGCGAAGCGAATGCGGTGTGAAACACCACGGGCGAGACGCGGTCAGCACGCCCAGCTCCGCCCCGTTCATGAAGAAAGCGTGCAGGTGCCGGATGTCCTTCACGTTGAAGTAGATGCGCAACTGCTGGCCAATCATCCCGGTCATGCCCGACAGAAGGCGGCTGTCGTAGCGCACGTATTCGAAGTTGATGTGGGGCCGCACGCCGCGGGCGACGTTGCCACGAACAGTGACCATGCGCGCCTCCTGCAGCAGGCACAACGTGCTGCGCCGCGCTTCGGGCAGCGTACGCAACATGCCTTCGCCTCGTTCAAGCTGGAACTGCATCGCCTCAAGCGGCGTACGGCCACCGAGCCCTGCGTGCGGCTCACCGTTGTAATTGGCGAGCACAACGTCGATCACATCCTCAAGCTCGTCCAGTGTCATCATCAATGATGTGTCGCCCCCGATATCACTGAGTGCGCGCTCGACCGATCGGGGGTCACGTCCGGTGGAGGCTGGCAGGCGGTGAGCAAAATGCGAGGCGAGTCGATCGAAGAATCGCTCGATAAATGCGCGCTCATTCTTTTCGCCGGGCGGCCCGTTGTCAGTTGCGCAGCCGACTACCGCCGTCAGACGCTCGAGCGTCGCCTTCGCCAGGTGCGCCCTGGCCGCGTCGAAGCGCAGCGTGCGCCAGCACGCCCACGCGGTCTGCGGAATCACCGCCGACGGGAAGCCGCCCCCTGAACGAACACGCAGAGCGGCGATCGCCGGTTCGCGAGGCACATGCGGCACCAGCGCGGCCTGCAGTGCCTGCGCGACGTCGTCACTGTTGTATTCGCGCCCGTGTGAAATGGCGTATCCGATCACCGCGCGGCTTGCTACATCAAGCAGCACCAGTACCCAGATCCGGTGCAGGACCAGCAGCGTTTCGAAACCGAACGGATCATCAATGCGCAGCGTCAGCCGGACATCGAGTTTGTGACCATCGAACTCCACGACATCCCAGGGAAACGTCGCGGCCTTTCGCACATCGCCCGAATCCGCTTGCCACTGGTGCCCGATCTGCCGGGCACCGGCAGCGCGAGCCGCAGCGGCGAACTCGCGGTTCGCAAGCTTGCGCACGTGCGTCGCCAGCGAGCGTTCGCCGAGATGCTTCTGGTTGAAGGGGTACTCATGCGGCTGGATGCCATTCTCCCGGCACTGCTCCAGAAAGCCTGCGTGCAGCCGCCACAGTTGCCGCGGGACTTCCTCGAGCCTGGTCATTTTTCGGCTGCGCGCCGCAACCTTTCGCGCTATCCAGCGTTCAATCTCTGGATAGCGGCGCAGTAACTGGTCGAACGCACCGCTTGCGGCGCTCTTCGATGACCCCGCTACCCGGGCACAACGCTCATAGGGGCGCGTATGCAGCCAGGGCAAAAGCGCACGGCATCCATAAATCCGGCTGTCCTCATGAGGGGCGATGCACCGTTCGAACAGCCGGTAGAGATCGTTGATGCGCACGCCGGTCTCCCGGCCGATCTCCCGCAGGGGGACAGCCGCGTCGAGGAACAGCGTCATCGCACGAACCCGTCTCAAGAAAAGCGGGCGCGCCCGCTCGCCAAGTGCACTGTCATCGGCGCCGGGCCACTGGCTGATATCGGCGATCTCGGGCGGTATCGAGCGACGGTCAAAGCGTAGCGAGCCGAAGGTCATCGATTTCATCGCGCCACCAGATGGCTGCTGGGCCCGAGCGGCTGCGATGCGATCGTGGGACAGGCGAGCCGGTCCTGCAGGATGAGGGAGAAGGCCGTCGTTCGCACAACGGCCGGATCAATCTGGTCGAACTGTTGCTCGAGTACGGCAAGCGAAAGTCCGCTTTCGCACGCGCTCAGGATGGTGGTCCGAAATTCGGCGACTGTGGCGAGTGGGCGGGCTGCGACGTACTGCAGCATCGTCAGCCGGTTCTGGCAAAGCATCTCGCTGTCGTTGAGATCGTCCGGCGAAATGATGCGTAGCGCGATCGAGCGCGCTCTCCCCCAAGCCTCAAGCGCCGGGCAGGGGCCGGCACCCTGCCCTGCCGATTGACCCGACGGCAACCGGGCCACGAGATAAAGGTGCTCACCACCGTTCGTTTCGACCCAGAAGTCGGCAGGCCTGCTCCGCCCCGGGACCGGTATCGGTCGTTCGCAATAGGTGAGCACTTGTGGGTCGGCCTCGAGACGCAGCCATAGCTGCAACGCCTCGCGTCCGAACAGCGTCAGCCGCCGTCCGATCTTTGGACCGAACACGTCGAAGCGGTGCGAGCCATGCGGCCGCAACGGGGTCACTGCCTTGTGAAAACGTGCCGTGCGCATCGCATTACTCCTGCGGACGATGTTCACGTTGTAGTACACGAATCCCACCAGGTGAATGATTGAGAAGATCCGGCCGCCGGTCGGCCACTATTGCGCCACCGAATTACAGATCACGTAACGATCAATACACCTTAGGCCTTATCCGACTCGCGAGGAAGCATCTCGCACATTCAGGGCGGAATTTTCGGGGCGGAAACGCGCGGTTTCGTGGAACATCGCCCTTAAAAATCGCCAGATCCCCCGACAGTACTGGCTTTGGAGGGATATTCTCTTGTCTGGTCGATGTTTCACGAAATCGCCCGTTGCAGCCCAACCATGCCTCAAGAATTCAGTTTTTTACTTCTCTCAACCGAGGTTTCAAATATTCACTTCTGGCGCCGCTGAAGCGATTCTTGTTCTGGCGGGAAGTTGAAACCGCGAGTGCGGGCTGATCGATGCGCGTCGACTGGAACGAGTTTTCCTTCATCGGACGGATGACGACACGTCGCCGCATCTGCGCCTCGTGCGCGACATGCCCGCGCTCACGCCGGCCGCCAGTGCGATAGTCGCGTCGATCGTGCGGCGCTACGGCCCGGAACTCTTCTCGACGCACACGAAGGTGTTGCGCAACCTCGTTCATTTCGGACCGGTGCGTTACGCGCAGATCGTGCTCGGACTCATGGAGGACGTCGCAGCCAGGGCCGAAATCGCCGCCCTTGGCGCGGAATTCGAGCGGATCTTCGAGCGGCATCCGTCGACCGGCTATGCCGCCGCGCGCCTCGCGCTGCGGGCCATGGGGCTACCCGCCGGAGATGGCTCCCGTCCTGACAGCCCCGGTTAAGCGCCGTGAGGCGCCCGCCCTGATTAGAATTCCCTGATTGTTAGTTGCACTAATGAGATAGTCGCATGCCTGAAAAGCTTGATCTGCAGCGTCAGTACACGGCAAAAGACTTCGCCGCTCTGCGCGCGTTCGTGCAGCGCCTGCCGTCGGCGATCATCGCCCGCACCTACTTCAACGAGGACGACGACCCGCACGCGGCCACGCCCGGCGCAATGGAGCGCTACCTGCGCGACATGCTGGCCACGCTGGTCGCAATGGCGATCGAGCACGGCTCGCCGGTGCTGGCCGACCACCTAAAGGCCTCGATCAAAAAGCACGGTAGCGCACGACTCACGGCCGCGTCGCTCAAGATGGTCGAAGAGGCTGCTCGCCTCGCTGTCGCGAAGCCGGCCGCCACGCATGGGATCGGTATGTGGTTCCGGCCGATGGTCGCGCGATATCTGAAGGCGCGCGGCGTGGCGACGCTTGGCGATCTGGTGGCGTACTGCAATGCCCGAGGCGGCAGCTGGTGGCGCTCAGTGCCCCGCGTCGGCCCGGGGCGCGCGCGCGCGATCGTCGCGTGGCTGCGCCGTCATGAGGACTCGCTCGCCCTGCGTGTCGACGCCGACGTGGATCTCATCGATCCCCTCGTCGCCCCCGACCACGACATCATCGCGATTGGCGGTGCTAGCGGCGTGCTCGTTCCGCTTGAGCGCATGGCGCTGCGGGAGGTGCTGGACGGCTCGGCGGGCCTGAACCGCTCGGTGGCTTTCCCGTACATTGCCGCACGCAACGATCTGGCCGCCGTGCGGGCCTGGCTGCATCTTTACCGGGATCGCCCGAAAACGCTGCGCGCCTATACGAAGGAAGCCGAACGCTTTCTGCTGTGGGCTGTTACCGTTCGCGGCAAGGCGCTCAGTTCGTTGCTCGTCGACGACTGCGAAGCTTACAAGGACTTCCTGAAGCTCCCCGCACCGTCGTTCGTCGGGGCGCGCGCCGCCCGTTCGTCACACCGGTGGCGCCCGTTCGCAACCGAGGAGCTGAGCCCCGAATCGCAGCTGTACGCTGTTCGCGTCATGCGCGCGGCCTTCGCGTGGCTCGTCGACATGCGATATCTCGCGGGAAATCCGTGGAAAGGCGTACGCGACCCGGTGACAATCCAGCGGGAAGGCGAAATCCAGGTCGAGCGAGCCCTGGCGCCCGGACTCTGGGCAGATATCCGTGAGCACACGCGGCGGCAGAGTGCCCCCGCAGGAAACCAGCGCTGGCGTATCGTGCATGGCCTGATGCTGCTGATGGGCGACTCAGGTCTGCGGCGCGAGGAAGCCGCAGGCGCACGGCGCGAACGGCTCGAACCGTACCCGACGGATGACGGCCAGGAGGTCTGGGCACTGACGATCGTCGGCAAGCGAAACCGGGAGCGTACCGTGCCCGTGAGCACCGAGACGGTGACTGCGCTCCGCGCGCACTGGCAAGACCGTGGCGAGCAATTCGATGCGCCGAAACCGGAGGGCCCCCTGCTCTCGCCGCTCGTTATTCCCAGGACTAAGGCTGCCCAAAAAAAACACCGGTCAGGCGAACGACAGGCGTATCGACCGGACACCTTCAACGAAATCATCGACTGGCTACGCAAGCGCCTGCTCGCTGAGCTTGAGAATCTTTCGCCCGCGACACACGCGCAGCTCGAACAGATGACGCCTCATGCTTTCCGGCACACGTTCGGCACACTTGCGGCGGCCAACGACGTGCTATAGACGTTGTCCAGCGCGTGCTAGGCCACCGGTCGATCCAAACCACGTCGATCTACCTGCAGGCCGAAAAACGTCGGATGATGAATGAGGTTAGCGCGATGTTCGGGCGCCGGGACGCCAAGGAAGCGGCGTCTCGCGACGAAGGACCGACTGAGCTGCGCACTGAGGTGTCGGACCGCTGAGCCCCGATGGTGCGGCTCCCGAGTCTCGACCGAGGTCGCGTTTTCACTGCGACCGTTTCATAGACTCCGGGCTACGGTCCAATCGTCTTCCGTTGGACATCTGATCCATTTCGCTCCGGAGCTGCTCGTACTGACCGAGCATCGCTGCTGCCGCCTCAGCCTCAAGAGTCACCTCAAACATCGTAATCGCGGTTGATAGATAGTTTTCCAGCTTCCCAAGATGGGGAAGAAGCCGCCCAATCTCGGGAAGCTCAACACGCAGAGTCCGCTTGTCGCGCGACAACCGCACTTGCACTTTCGTGACTTTGCGGTTCGGCAAACGGTTTGTGATGAGAATTTCCAAGACATCGTCGACCGCGTTATAGCCTAGCGCTGAGGCATGTTTGGCACGGTCGATAATTTCTCGCTCGCCAAGATGTTCGATCGCGCTCAGCAAAAGATCGCCCGCCCGGAATGTAAGGCGATCTGGACCACCCAACGCAGCGACGATGGAGTCAGGAATACGCGCTAAGGCGATGGCCCGTGAGACATTCGAATTTGAAACCTCCAAAAAGTCGGACATGCTTTTCTGACTAGGCCAAAGACGCCGCGAAAGCATGGCGCGATAGAAATGCCCGATCTCGTAGTGAGATGCCCCTTGTGCGCGCATGCCTGAATGAACGCGTTTAGCGGTGAGGCGGTTCGGAATGGATTGGGATTCAAAGAGCGTGGGCATGTGTTTCTCGATCGAAGTAGCTGGTGTCCGATAGTGTCCGCCCGCCAACGTTGTCAAGCATGTCGGCCCGAAAATGTTGGCTGACTTCTTTTTCGACTATTTCGACGCGGTCGCGGTCGATCTGAAGGCGCCGCTGGCACGCCTTTGAATCCCCACCAAGCTGTAGGTCGGTTTTGGGCGGTCTCTCGCGCGGAAGGAAAAGTCGCGACCCGTTCGTCCTAACCTAGACTTACTAGATGCAAACTCCGGGATAATCCCGGAGTAACGAAGAGACGGAAGCAAAACTCCGGGATAATCCCGGAGTTTCGTCGCCATCCGATCCTAGCCCCGGGACAAGGCCGGACTGCAGCGTGCCCTCAAAGCGGAAAGTGTGCCTTTTAGGCACCCCCATCCCATCCCCCTACACTCCTGAAAGATCGTTCACGACAGTTCCTTTGCGATGCCAGATTCAGCCGGTCTGCGCTTCATAGAGTGTGCCTTTTAGGCACACATGCAGCCAGGCCCGGAAAGAGTCGTGGCGCATTGAGACATACGTTCTCGACCGGCGTCAAAGCCGATCAAACCCAAGTCCGGGCGAAAAAAAACCCGCTAACGCGGGCTTTTCCATGTATCTAGATTACTCTCCGTCGCCGGTGAAAAACTCACTGAGCAACTGTCGTATTCTCGACTCTTGCGCATCCGATAAAAGGCCCGCCTTGATCTTAACGGTAAACCCATGAACGTCCTTCGTGATACTCCCAGCTTGCGCTTTCCCGGAGAAAAACTTGTCAATCGTGCGGTCGGAAGCTGTAGCTCTAGAATGTCTCCGAGAGACGAGAGCCGTAACTGCGCCCGCAAATTTTGACTGATCGAGGCTTCCTCTCACCAGATCCGGCCACAATTCTTCAGCCGCTTTAACGCCTTCATCACCGTGCTTTTTAATCGCGGCAGAGATAGCATCCGACGCGTTGCTTCCCAAAAGCGACGGATTCAAATCCAAGTCACGAGTCATGAAAGCAGGCAGCATCGAAAACGACATGTACTTGTAGAGACCGCGTCGACTCAGCCCGACCGCCTCCGCTAAACGGGTCCGGTTTGGAAATTCTCGTTCCGTTGCTCGCAAGGAAAGGGATATCTCATAGTCAGTCAAATCGTCCCGACTGATGTTCTCCATAAGCGCGAGCACAGACATGTCCTGATCAGAGCACTCAACGACGAGGCCCTTGATCATCTCGCGGTTGAGCAACTTGTGCGCACGCCACCGTCGCTCGCCTGCCACGATCTGATACCCGGTTTCTGAGCGACGAACGACAATAGGCTGAAGCAACCCTGATTCGCGAATCGATTCGGCCAACTCCGTGAGCTTGTCTTCATTGAAGACACGCCGGGGCTGCCAAGGGTTGGGAACTACCGCCGAGACCGGAAGTTCAGTCGCCCCGCCTGCGGCCTCAAGCTCTTGCACACGCATTTGCGCGACCGCAAGCGCCCCAGCTAGCCCTGGGGCAGTCTCAGTGCGTGCGGCTCTGCGGCTGACGTCAGGTGTCCGCTCGGCAGTGGAGCGTACACCGCTTGTTTTCGCAAGGAGTTCTTCTCGAAGTTTGCTCATGATGCTTGTTTCCAGGTTTTAACAAACTGTTCATCCACCCAACGGCAATAGTCGACGAGAGGCTGGCGAACACGTTGCAGTGACTTCGCCTGGCTGTGATTGCTGCTAATGTCAAAGACGGTTGTGAAAGCCAGAGCGCCGGAACTCATTACCGAACTAGCGGGTACTTCAAAAGGGTCTAGCCATTGCCGATAGGCGCCCTGCGCCCAGGTCCGGACCACGGGTGCCGATGAAGTCGGCCCGTAATTCACCCTCGTCAGCAACACCGAGACAAAGTCGTATTTCTTGTCTGCCTCGAACCGGATGAATGATTTCGCGACATCAGAAAACAGCCGCCAGAACGACAGCGAACTGAAAAAATCGAGGTTCTCCGGCACCATCGGCATTACCATCGCATCCGCGGCCATCAGCGCGTTGAGGTTCAAATAGGACAGCGACGGTGACGTGTCCAGAATAATGTAGTCATAGTATCTGCGGAGCGGCTCTAGGCCATCGCGTAAAACGCGCCAAAACTTAAAACCCGGTGTCCTCATTTGCATCGCTGGCAAGTGGTACTCAGCGCCGACGAGTTCCGTGTGCGCCGGGATGATATCCAGCCCGTCCCAATAGGTCGACTGCACGCGATTCAGCAATCCCCCCTCAACGTTCTGATCGTAGATGTATGGAAGAACGGTGGACTCGGGCGACACCTCCTTCTCGGCATAAAGACCGCAAAGCTCCGATAGAGATGCTTGCGGATCCAGATCAACGACGAGAACCTTTCTTCCTCTTAGCGTCAGGCCTTGGGCAAGACACATTGCAGTCGTCGTCTTCGCGCTACCGCCTTTGAGCTGAGAGGTGATGATCACCTTCCCTTGGTAATCATCGCTCGGTCCCGCTAAAAGTGGAGTCTGGTATATGTCCGAAATGCGCTGCACCCACACCCGCGCTTCGGCCAAGGTGAAAAGTCGGCTGCGGCTCCGACCTGTGCCGGTGCTAGTACCTTCCGGAAGCACACCGTCGTTCTTCGAAATCTGGTACTGCACTTGATTGCGCGTGAGTCCGCACAACTCCGCTACCTCGCCCGTTGTGAACACCGGGGGATTTTTTCGCGGCCTTGGGGCAAGTATTCGATCACGCAGCTCCGAGGCGTAGTCAGTCACGACCTCCGCAAAGTCGCTGATTTCTTCGAGAGTGACCGTGCGGTCGATTGGAAGCGGTTGGCTGACATTTGCCATTTTCAGAGTTTCCAGAGAAAAATTGAGCTAAACGCAGGATACCGCAATCGGCAAGCTATTAGCACCCTTGCACTGTCAAATTGCCGGCGCAGTGAGCTTCACGAGTGATCGTTCCAGTAAATCAGTACCTCGATAGTAGGCAAACCGACTGTTGGCGATGTCAAAAGAGGTACAAAATCCATCACCTTTCCGAGCGCTGGGCCATCCGTAGGGTGAGAGAAAATGTGGCAATTCTTCTACCCGATCAAAGGAGTGGCTTTCCGCAGAAAGCCTAGATCCTCCGCAGCAGGGTAAAGGTGAGAGATTTTGTACGCCTTTAGGCCTGAATTGGGAGAGCGAGATCGCAAGAACGTCCGATCGGCGTGGAAGTCGTGGGAGGCAAGGGGTGACCCGCCTTCAGGAGCCGGATCCACCTTTCGTAGGTAAGTTAGTTTTTTTATTAAAAGACCGACAAACAAACATACAGGGAAAACAGAAACCACGTGAAATCAAATAGTTATCCGCTAAAGGTGATAGATTTTGTTCTGCGGGTGAGACTTATTGTTCTCGCGCGGTGAGAGACGATGTACCAAAGGTGAGACGTTATGTTCGCTTAACGTGAGAGATGGTGTACCTGCGTGGGCGCCCCCGTGAGTTCGCCGTTCGATCCCTGTGGACAACGACGATAAATCCCATAAAAACAACCATCTACGTGTCGTGTAGTGCGACGTTAGGTGAGAGATATTGGGCCTGACGGTGAGAGACTATGTACCGAAGGGAGAGTCGGTTTCAAGGTGAGATGGATCTTTGGGGTTTCTCACCGTCGCGTGCTAAAGTACTTTTGTTAGGGAGTGACCAGAGAGTAAGGAGTCGTTGATGGCAAGTTTTGAGCAGAGCGTGACACCCCTCCAGTATGCGCTCGACTTATTTGTCGAAAGCGCGCCGATACGGGCCGGTATACACGAGCTTGAAACGTCGTCAGACATCGGATACCAAAAGAACCAAGTGTTTGCGCGCATCGTAGGGCTTGGGTTGTCGGCACGTCGTTTCGTAGATGCTGCGTATTTCATCGTTGCGCAGGAACCGGAGATCAAGGACGCGTATGAGGTGACGCTGAGCTTTTTCAAGTGGCTTATGCGATATGACAGTAAAAACCGGGAGCATTTCTCAAGCGTAATCCGGAGCGTCAAATCATCGATGCTCGAAGTGACTAATGCGCCGGTTGTCTCCGTGGATCAGAAGGGGCGGCTCGTCGCAGAGGACTCTCAGCGCGGCCAAGAGTCCGATGTAGATGCTTCCGTGGTGGAATCGACAGACGTTCAAGAGGTTGGGGGGACACCCGAGGACGGGGATTGGTTAGAGCTTATCGGGCGGGTTAGCGTTCGCAACGGTCGCATAAGGTTTAGGGTTCCGATTGAGCTGCAGCGACTAATCAAAGACCCGCAGAATTCCTATTGGACCAGTCTGCTGGTGACATCGAAGTTCACGGTCATTTACGCGCGCGCGATCTATGACTATGTCCTTCCGATGCTCGCGTCGAATACGACGGTATGGCTTCCTATCGAGGTGATTCGAAACCTGCCAGGTCGCTCGTGGGCGAACCATGCAGAGTTCAAATATTTCAAGCGGGACTATCTTGAGCCCGCAGTAAAGCAAATCAACGAGCTATCGGATATTGAGCTTTCATATGAGACGAGAGCGGGCACACCTGGATCACGAAAACAAAATCAAATTCGACTGAAATTCAAACGGAAGGAGGGCGCTCTTGCTGTTAAGGCCGCGATGCTGAATTCGGTAGCGCTCTATCAGACACTGCAAGACGAGTTTGGACTTACCGAAAAGCAATTTTCACAAATTGAAAGTAATCGCGCATCTTGGACCGACGACCGCATTCAGCAGGCGATCGAATACACACGCTGGACCATTCGACAAGGTACGAAAGTCAAACGCGCGTCGGCATATTTGATGAAGGCACTCGCCGAAAATTATCGTGTGGCAGAAGCCGACAGACAGGTTGAGTCGATCCAAACAAGGTTGGCTGCCCAGTCACTCGCGGTAGAAGAAGCGAAGACATCCGCGCGTAGCGCTGCTGTGGCCAGCGTCGTCGCGGGAGATAAAGCGGCCGACGCGCGTCGTTCAGATGAAATCCTTCGAGCTCGCGAAATTTTCGCCGGACTCAACGAGAAGGAGCGTGAGGGTTTCGTAAAAAAATTCACAGCGCACAACAATATTCTTGGTATTCGTTGCATTGAACGTCAGGGCATGACCCCTGCGCAGATCAACGCGGCAAATGTATTGCAGTGGCCGGCCATCGCCGAAACGTTCTGCATTTTCATCGCTGGCGAATTGCGGAGGATGGCTTCCTCTGCGAGCTAAATCGAGAGTTCTGCGGCGAAGATCGGCACTGCCGAGAATCGCAACAGAGTATTGAGGCGCAGGTTAGATTCAGGCGAACGAGTGGTGATTTCGCCACCGGCCATATGAGGAAAATGCGTACATTTCCCCGTAGCGGAGTGTTGTTATTGTTGCGAATATTGGCTTTTAAGATATAGGGATTTGACCTGGCATGATGATTTTGTTGCGCAAATTGAATCAGAGTGACAGGCGCCTGTCGGGTGGTACACGGTTTTTTAAGCCAATATGATCCCGCAAGGTATTGATTCCAAAGTATTTGTTTGGAACGGCTGCGATAGCGGTTTCTGTGCAAAATTTGGGAAGCGAGTAACAGCCCGTACCGCCCGAATGTATCTACCCTGAATTAGCTACGACATTCGAAAAGCTACACAAAAACATCACCATTCCGCACTTACAGCGATAGGCGCCTGTCGCTCGCGCAAGTGCACGCTCCCCGCGCGCAATGGTATGCAAAATAGCTCGCCTTTTGCCCCAAAGCGTGGGGTGCCGCACTGATTCAATTGACGCGAACCAACTCGTCTTGCGCGCGCGTCATGCCTCTCTTGCGTCGTTCCAAAAAGCAGATCGCCCTGTCCACCGCTCCGGGCGGCTACTCCGAAGAAGATCCCGAAAAGATCATCTTCGATAAAGGCACGCGCCTGCGTGTCGAAGCGAACCACTGGAAGCTCTTCTGCTTTGTGCTCGCGGCCATCGCCGGCGGGGCAGTGTGGACCCGGCAGCCGCCGCCGTCCGTGGTGAAGGCATACGGCGTGTCCGCCGATGCGGGTGGACACCCGCTCGTTCGCCAGCTCGCCGCCTACAAGCCCGACGATCAGGCGCTGAGGAAGTCCGTCTCCGAGTCGGTCGAATACTGGTTCACGATCGAGCCGGTCCTCACGCCGACCATCGAGACGTCGCGTCTTGCGCGCAACATCAACGCGGTCAAGGCGCAGATGGTGGACAACGGCAAGAACCAGTTTGCCGCCTGGCTCAAGCAGGACGCGCCATTCCAGACCATCACGGCCAACCCCAAGCTCGTTCGCGAGGTGAAGGTCATCAACGTGTCCGTCCTCGACGACTCGACCGTCGTTGTCGAATTCACGACGACGACTACCCAGTTCCCGTCGGACAAACCCGTTGAAGTGCGCTACGCGCTCACGCTGCGCTACCAGATCGTTCCGGCCAGCTCTGACGACGCGATCGGCACCAACCCCTTCGGGATCTTCTTCCCATTCTGGACGCTGCAAAAAACCGCATGACGAACCCGGCATCCCGCTCCCTCGTGCCGCTTGCCGCGCTCGTCTGCGCGCTCGCGATCTCCTTCCCCGCGCACGCCGCGCGCAAGACGCAGTCCCTGCAGACGCTCTCCGGCCCGCTCGATGTCGGCTCGATCATTGGCGACCCGATGAGTCCGGTGAACCCGTACAACACGGGTGTCGATCCGGTGACGATGCCCAACGACGCGCGCATCGTGGTCTTCAACTACAGCCGCGACCAGATTTTTCGTGTAATGGCCGCGCCCGCGAAGCTCACGACGATCGAGTTCGCCCCGGGCGAGAAGCTGGTCGGCGATCCGGCATTTGGCGACACGGTGTCGTGGACCTGGGATTCGGACAACGCGAACCACCTGTACATCAAGCCGATGCGGCCGTCCCTTGTCAACACGATGCACATCACGACGAACCTGCGCGACTACGACTTTACGCTCGTCTCTTCACCGGTCGGCGGCCTCTTCTACCAGAGCGTGCGCTTCCACTATCAGCAGTCGCTGCTGGAGAAGGCGCGCGCGCGTGCTGAGGCAGATGCGGGCGGGGCAGGTGGATCAGGTCAGGGCGCCGGACTGGACGCTGGCCCGGACGCGGGGCGCAGCGGCTCGACCGACTCGGGGCCGCTCGGCGTCTCGCCCGAGAAGCTCAATTTCGAATACACGGTGTCGGGCTCCGCGCCGTTCAAGCCCGAGACGGTGTTCGACGACGGCAAGTTCGTCTGGCTGCGCCTGCCTGCCGGCGCGCCGTTCGCTGTGCCGATCGTCAAGGATCACGGTGACGACGTCGCGCCGAATTTCATCCGTCGCGGCCCGTACATCGTCGTGCAGCAGCTCGCCGACAAGATCGTGCTGCGCGCCGGGAGCGACGACGTGACGATCACGCGCGGTCGCCGCGGCATCTTCGGGTTCTGAGCATGTCGAACCAGAACCCCCAGGCGACCGACCAGGAGCGCGTCACCAAGGGCAAGTCGCCGCGCGGCGCGCTGCTCGCCGTCGGCATGCTCTTCGCGCTCGTCATCGGCGGCCTTGGCTTCTACTACCAGTCGAAGGAAGCGAGCCAGGCCGATGCGGACGCAAAGGCCGAGAAGGCCGCAAAGATGGCGGCGTCGGTCGATCACACGCATAGCGGCGAAGACATCGACAAGATCATCCAGGACCAGCAGGCCGCCGCGCGCGAAGCCGAACGCAAGGCGCGGGCGGCGGCCGGCGCATCCGCGCCCACACAGACTTCGAAGCCGACGCTTTCGGTGGACCAGTTCGCGAAGGAAACGACATCGCCCAATCTCGGCACCCAGGCGAACGTTGACGCGATCTACGCTTCGCCCATCTTCACGCCGGGCAAAAAGATCAGCGAGCAGCAGAATGCGCAGTCGACCGGCCAGGCCGGTGTTCAGGGCGTGATGACGCCCGCGCAGATGGCGATGCAGGCGGCCGCGGCGCAGCAATCGGCGACGGGCGCGGCTGAAGCCCAGGCCAGGGCGCTGAGCGCGGCCATGGGGCAGGGCAACACGGCTTCGACGACCTCGTCGGCCCAGCGCGATATCCAGTTCATCAAGGATGTGAAAGCGCAGTCGGCGTCGGGCGAAGGGTTCTCGAGTGCCGGGTTCGTGGGCCAGTCGGGCGCGTGCACGCTCTCGCCGCCGCATCACATTCCGGTGCTTGTCATGGAGGGCGAGAATTCGGACCGCCCCGGTACGGCCGCGCTGATGGTCGAACAGGACGTCTACGACAGCGTCACGGGCACGTGTCTGATGGTCCCGAAGGGCACGATGATCACTGCACCGTACCAGAGCGATATCAAGGTCGGTCAGGAGAGCATCCTCGTGGCCGCCACCGAGATGCGCCTGCCCAACGGCAAGCAGGTGCCGCTCTATGGCGCACAGGGTGCGGACCAGAATGGCTATGCGGGCTTCTCGGGTGACGTCAACAATCACTTCTGGACGATCTATGGCGCGTCGTTCCTGACCGCCATCCTGCTCAACCATTTCGACGGCAGCGATACCAGCTCGACAACGAGTGGCCCGTATGGTGTCACGCAGGTCGGCAACACGGCCGGGCAGGTGGCCGCGCAAACGTCGCAGTCGATCCTCAGCCGATACCAGAACATTCCACCCACGATCACGATCAAGCCGGGTCAGCGCTTCATGATCAAGGTGAATCGCGACATTCACCTGGAGCCGTACCGTGGCTAGGCGCGCGCTCGCATTCATGTCCCTCGCGCTCGCGATAGCTGTTAGCGCGCATGCCGCTGCGGCTCCAGGTCCGTCGATCACCCAGGTCATCAGCCCGGTGTCCCTCGTGCTCGGTTCGGGTAGCGCGCGGGAGGTCGCCACGCTGGACGGCAAACCGGTGCTTTATTGCGGGCTCACGCCGTTCGAGACGTGGGCCGCGCCGTTGCTGGGGCAGCCGGTTCGCAGCACACCCGACGCGGGCATGACGGTGTCGGTCGACGGGCGTGACGAGTCGCTCGCCGGCTTGATGGTTCGCAGTGGCTGGCTGCAACCCGCCGAACTGGATGACGACGCGCTCGCTGCGATGACCGAAGGCCGTGGCGGCTGGGCGTGCGCGAGCGTGGTCACGCCGTTCGAGCTGCTGCACACCAGTGTCGATCCGAAGGTGCTCGCAGGCATTGCGCTCAACGAGTCGGCCTATAACGGTCGCGCGTGGCCGTGGACGCTAAATGTCGCGGGCCGGGGCTTCTTCTTTCGCACGCGCGAGGACGCGTATGGCGCGATGCGCGCGCTGATCGCGGCCGGCCGTTCCGACTTCGATGTCGGAATCCTTCAGATCAACTGGCGGTACCACCACCAGCGCTTTGCGTCGCCCTGGGACGCGCTCTCGCCCGCGACGAATGTGCGCGTGGCCGAATCCATCCTCAACGAGAACTACCAGAGCACGCGCTCGGTGGCGAAGGCGATCGCGTACTACCACAGTGCGAACCCGGCACCGGGCAGCGCGTATCTCGCGCGTTTCGTGCGCCACCTCAACCAGATTAATGCAGGCCTATGAAGCAGACCGCTAACCGCCTCGCGATCCTCGGCGCGCTCCTGGCTGCGTCCTTCGCTGCGCCATTCGCGAGTGCCGCCAACACCGACCCGTTCGACTTCGACTACGAAGTCGTGGGCGGCATCGCCGAGCGGCCCGCGCTGATTTTCAACGACGGTTCGAAGACCTACATCCAGCCGCGTGCGGGGCAGGCCATCACCGTCGCAGGCAGTCATCCCGAAGGCCCCTATATCGTGGTCGATGGCACGCCTGCGTCGATCCAGTACAGCGTGTCCGGCCACACCGCAACCGCGACGTGGAACCGCGCGAACAGCTTCATCGGCGGGCACGGCATCGTGCCCGGTTCGGGCGACGACCAGCCGGTGGCGTTCGCCGGTTTCAGCGGGCGCCTGGCGCTCATCGGCGAGCACGGTGCGCTCGATCCCGTGCGCAACCTGAACGCAAACATGCCGGTGGCGGCGACGGTCAAGGCACTCGTGCCGCAGGGCTGGAGCGGAACGGCGCAAAAGGACGTAGACCTGACCGCGGCGACGCGCTTCGAGACCCAGCCCGGCGAGAACTGGCTGCACGCGCTGGACCGTCTGATGAACGCGAGCGGCCTCTACGCCGATGTCGACTTTGACACGCGCCACGTGCGCCTGCGCCGTGATGTCGAGAAGTCCGGTGCGCTCAATTACGCGGTGGCCGCGTCGTCGCAGCCGGCCGCGACCGTTGCGACAAGAACGCATGATGTGTCCGCGCCCGAGTCCCTGCTTGCGAAGTACTTCGGTGCCAACGCCATCCGCGATGGCGACGATACGCACACGCAGATCCGCTTCGCCGCGAAGCCGAAGGACCTCAAGTTCACGACGGCGGACGGCACGTCGCTGCATCCGAAATGGGATGCCGGTACGAACGTGATGACGATCGACCGGGCAGATCGCTTCGTCGTTGCCGACGCGACGAACCACGTCGAGGTCGCGCGCAATGCGGGCACGGTCTACGACTTTCCTGTGGGCAACGCCGCGCATCTCGAATCCGTGTTCGACGAGGGCGGCCAGACGTACTTCAAGTTCGCGCCCAGCGTGATCAACGTGACGGTTGCCGATGTCCATCACCTCGGTTCGGGCGAACAGAAGGGCCGCTACTTCATGTTCAACGGCACCTCCGAACAGTTCATCGTGACTGCCGACGGCCAGACCATCAGCGTGCTGCGCCGCCACGACGTGAAGTATTTCGAGCGTACGGGGGCGTCGTCGTGATGCGCCCGCTCTTTATCGCCACTGCCGCGGCTCTGGCCAGCGTCACGCCCTTCGTTGCACACGCCGACTGTCTCGACGACGCGGCGGCATTCCGCCACATCAACGTGCAGCTCGTGCGCGCGATCGCGAAACAGGAGTCGGGCATGCGCGCGGACGCCGTCAACGTGAACCGCAACGGCACCGAAGACATCGGCCTCATGCAGATCAATTCGTCATGGCTGCCAAAGCTCGCGCGCTACGGCATCCGGCGCGAGCACCTCTTCAACGCCTGTGTGAACGCCTACGTCGGCACGTGGATTCTCGCGTCCAACATCCGGCAGTTCGGTCCGACCTGGAAGGCCGTGGGCGCCTACAACTCGCCGACGAGTGCGCACCAGCTCGTCTACGCCAACTCGATCTATCGCCGCCTGCAGGGGCACTAAGCAATGAGAAAAATTCCCATCCTCGCGTCGTCCCTGCTGGCTCTCTGTTGCGCCACCGCTGCCGCCGCCGTCGAACCCGACCGGTCAAAGGTGCCCGCGCCCGCGGGCGATGGCTGGCAGGTGCTCGGCCCGGGCTCGCTCGCTGCCCCCGCGCCTGGCGGAGCATCGGCCCCGGTGCCTGCGTCGGCAGTGTCAGCTCCCGCGCCGCCCGCGGGCGTGGCCGCTGCGTCGAACGCGCCCGCCGCAATGCTCGCTTCCGCGCCGCTCGCGACGTCGACCGACGTGAAGTCTGTCGTTCTCCCTGGCGCGCCTGGCGGTGAGCCGGCCGGCACGATGACGTTCTCGATCACGCCGCAGTCGATGAACCTGCGCAATGCGCTGGATGCGTGGCTGCAAACGCTCGGCTGGCAACTCGCCTGGAAAATCGACGACGACCTGCCGGTTGAGTTCAACGCGACCTTCACCGGCGACTTCCGCTCCGTGCTCACGCAGGTGATGGAGGCCACCAACCATATGCGCACGCCCGCGCGTGTCTGCGAGCACACCAACAATGTCATCCGCGTGATCGCGCGCGCGGCGAACTGCAAGGACTGATCCGATGCGCCAACTCCGTCACCGCTCTCTCATTGCCGCCACCGTGGCTTCGGCGCTCCTGGCGACGCTTGCCGGTTGCGCTGTCACGCAGGGCGACGTGAACGACGCCTATAACCAGGCGAACCTCACGGCGTCTTCTGCCTACGGCGGCTTCGGGCAAGGCATTCCGCTCGTTGAGCTTGTGCCGAGCGCGTTCCTTGGCGATCGCCCGGTTCCGGTTGCCTACGAGGCGACGCTGCCCGCGATCTTCCGCGACAAGAAAGTCACCTTCCCGCCGAAGCTGGGCATCAGGACCATCGCGACCCTCGTGTCGAACGCGACGGGCTATCCGGTGCACGTGAGCCCGGACGTGTACATCCCGCGCGACTCGCTGATCCCGCGTCCGAGCAACGACGGCAAGACGACGCAGGCGATGGTGGGCGTGGGCCTGAAGACCACCGAAGAGCCCGTGTACGAGCAGCCTTGCGAGGGCTGCGGTGTTGGCCAGTACATGCACGACGTGACCGAAGACCTCGGTCTCGACTGGTCATTCGACGGCTCGACCATCAACGTCAGCCGCTTCGTCACGCGCATGTTCCAGATCGCAGCGATTCCGGGGAAGGTGTCGATCGAATCGAAGATGTCGAAGGGCACCGACACGTCGACCGGCAACCAGTCCACGGGCTCGACCGGCGGCTCGACCAACGACACGGGCTCGTTTTCGGCCGTGACGTCGACCGGCCGCAAGGGCGAGTTCGACCAGATCGCGAGCATCACAGCAGAACTGAATGACCTTCGCTCGCCGATGGGCAAGATCACCGTCAATCCGCAAAGTCGCCTCGTCATGGTGTACGACACGAAAGAAGCGGCCGACCGCATGGGCGCACTGCTCAAGAACGAAAACGCCATCTCGACGCGTCAGGTGGCATTGCGCGTGCGCACGATCCAGATCGCACTCAATCGTGGAACCCAGTCCGGACTGAATGCCGATGTGGTGTTCAACAGCATCCAGGGCGGCCTCGCGAAGTGGGCCGTGAGTTTTGCCTCGCCGACGTCGCTTGCCTCGGGCGGTGGCACGATGGGCTTCTCGGTGTTGCAGTCGAACGCGCCGTTCTCGGGCACGAACGCGGTCATTAACGGGTTGAACCAGTATGGCCGCACGGTCTCCGACAACACGATCACCAAGATGACATTGAACGGTCTGCCGGTGTCGGTGGCGAACTTCCAGTCGGACGACTATCTGCGCACGACATCGCCTTCGTCGGGGAGCCTCACGGGCACGTCGAGCGGCGTGGTGGGCCTCACGCCGGGCACGCTCACGACAGGCGACTTCCTGCACATCCTGCCCGCCGTGAACGATCACAACCAGATCGTACTCGCGTACTGGCGTGATTCGTCCAAGCAGAACGGACCCTTCACCACGGCGGGCGCGGGCTCGGGTCAAACCGCCCAGTCGATCCAGCTTGCGCACGTCATCGGCAACAAGGATGACCAGACGATTTCGCTCTCGGATGGCCAGACCGTCGTGCTCTACGGCGCGGTGACGGACACGGCGGACAGCACGACCAACGGCGGCCTTGCTGGTATCACGGGGACGTGGAACAAGTCGCGCACGTTCCAGATCGTGATGCTCACGGCCAGCGTTGTGCCTTCGATGTGAGCGCGACCGGCATGCATATCACTGAACCGCTACCCGGAGACAAGCGCGCGCGCCTCGCGTTCGGGCTTGAGTGGAGTGCCTATCCGGAGAAGGGGGCGAAGGAGAGCCGCGCACGCTACGCGGGCGACTTCTCCGCGACGCACTACGTCGAAATGACAGTCGGCACCGAGCTGATCGGCGGCTTCTGCGCGCCCGGTGTTTCCGCGCCCGGGGAGAAGGGCGAGCTGCGTGGCGCAAAGCTTTATTCGGGCGCCGCGCGCGTTGCCATGCTCGAGCGCGTGCGCGCGAAGCCCGCCGTACTCGTGCTCATGCAGGACGGCGCGCAGGTACATCTTGTGCACGTCGTGCGTGGCGCGGTGCGCCGTGATGAAGTGATCGCGCTCGCCGCCGCAGCGAAACGTCGTGAAGAGATCGAGCTGCAGTGTGCAAGGCTGCCCCTGGGGCTGACAGTGCTGGTCTCGGGCGACGCGCTCGAACCGGGCGATGAACGGTTCAGTCCCGCCGAGCTGCTGCAGCAGAAGAAAGCGGGGCGCATCAAGCGCGTGCCGGGCGGCATTCCGACGTCCGTTGTGCTGCTGCTCGCGCTGGCGATCGCGGGCTTCGCCGGAAAGCAGATGTGGGGCGCGCTCAACCCGCCGCCGGTCGTGAACACGGCGCCGAGCTGGGATCAGCGCTATGAGCAGGCCATGCGCCAGGTGTTCGCGGGCCACAGGCCGCTCGCATCGCAACTGGCGCCCGGCGCGCTCACGCTGCTCGACTACATCGACACGAACCGCTCGGGCTGGCAGTTCGAGAAGGCCGAATGCCCGTCGACGGGGGCATGCTCGATGACGTACCAGCGCGCGGGCGGTGCATTCGAGGACTTCTCGCGCAGTGCGCCGGCCGCAATGCAGCCGGTCACATTCGCGCCGGATGGACTGCATCTTTATGCGCGCGGACCTGAAGTACCACGCGTTGCAAATCTGTCCGTCTCGGACATGAAGGCGTGGCCCGACGAACAGCGGCTGATCGAAATGCTGCAGACGCCGCCACAGCGCATGTCCATCAAGCCGCTCAATCTCCAGAGCTTCGGTTACGAGGTCAAGCTCGAACCGAGCCGTGCACTGATCCCGGAGCCGCCGCCGCGCGACGAGCGTGGTCGGGCGCTGCTGCGCGAGGGGCGGTGGGAAATCGACGGCTACCGGTGGCAATCGCCGCTGCTTGCTGCGCTGCCGCCGAACATGACCCTCGAGTCCCTGAGCGTAAAGCTCGACACCGCCGCGCCCGAGGAACTGGGCAAGGTCGGCATCCATTTCGTTGCGAAGGGCAAATACTATGTCGTCCACTAAATCACGCCACCTGGCCGTGCCGTTTGGCATCGCGCTGCTTGCCGGTGTCGCTGCTGCCCCCCCGGCCCACGCCGCCAACGCCACAGCGCCATCTTTCGCGGCGGCCATCGCACCCGCGCCTTCATCCATGCCTGCATCGACGGGAGCTGCGCCTGTCGCGCATCCAGTGGGGCACGCCGAATCGCACCCGGTATCGCATCCCGTCGTCGCCTCATCGACGATTGCTCCTGCGGCTTCCACGGCGGTGCCGGCGTCCCGCGTGACCGACGAGGCGGCGCGCACACGCGCAATTGCCGCAAGCGCTCCGGCCGCGAGCGCTGGCGCTGCCGGGACCACGGTGGCCGACGTGACTGGCGACAGTCACCTCACGCTGCACGACATCGACGAGCTCGCGCGCAGCAAACTCACGCGCGCGCTGCGTGGAGACGGCGACACGCCTGCGAGCGGCGGGGCCGTGATGTTGAAGACGCCCGTGCCCGCTTCGCCAGCACCCGCTCCCGCGCCTGTGGTGCAGCCGTTCGTTCCGCGCGAACGCACGACGCCGGTGACGTTCGTGGGCGCCTATTCCGACGCGCTCGGCCAGCACGTTCTCTATCAGTTCAACGGGGCGGTCTATCCGGCGCGCGTGGGCGAGAAGCTGCTCAACGGCTGGGTCGCCCGTCGCGTCGATGGCCTGTCGGTTGTCGTTGCGCAGGGCAAACACACCTGGAGTGTGCCGATGAGCGGCGGCGCACAGGAGTCCACCGGTTCGACGTTTGTCGCCGGATCGGCACTCGGCGATCTGTCGTCGCCATTGCCGCCTGGCGCAAACATCGCTCAGCCGATTTCAAGCTTCGGGAGGCCGTAATGTCGCTGTTCGGAAATATGGAAGGTAACGAAAAACCCCGGGTCGGCATGATGGCGCGGCTGCGTGCATGGCGCGGTGGCTTCGTGGAGGAGTCGGAATCGACTGCGGCCACCGCTCCGGTCGAGCCGGTTCTCGGTGCGACGCGGCCAGCGCATGCCGGGCATCCCACGCGCAACGGGCACGGAGCGCCTGCCGGATCGCTCGGTGCTTACCTGCGCGATGCGGACGTTACCGACGTCGACGCCTACGAGACGGCTGACAGCGTGAACCGTCGGCAGGGGGAGCCCGTAGCGTCAACGCAGCCCGCTGAACCCGTCGACGGACGGGGGTGGTCGCATACCGGGAACACTGCGGCGGGTAATGTTGAGGCCGATGCCTCGATGTTCGCCGACGCAGCGCAGGCGGCGTCGTTCGCGGCGCAAGCGCCGCGCTATGAGAGGCCGGAGCAGGGCGAGGCCGACGCCACCGTTGCGGGCGCGCGTGATGAGATTGTCGACGAAGCGCGCGACGAAGCGCCCGATGCAGCGGCCGTGCCTGTGGACACTGCCGCGGCCGAAGCGTCGCTCGGCGAAACGCTCAGCGACGCGAGCAAAGGGTCTCGTGACGAGTTGCGCGAGGAGGCGGCTGCCGGGCGCAAAGCTGCGGGCGACAGTAAGGGCGAAGGGGGCCCGCCGCGCGCGCTGACCGTCTCTGACATCGAGTACACGCCGGTCGGGATGCCGCGCCTGAGTTCGGCGCAGGCGCTCGCGGACTTCAAGCGCGTGCTGTGCGATTCCACACCCGAGGCAACGCTGCGTATCACCGTGGAAGCCCGACGCGAGTTCGTGGCCGTGGACATGCAGGCTGGCATGGCGGTGGTAATCGCCACGCGCGAGTTTCACGAAACCGCCCTGTATGCGACCTACCTGAAGGACCTGGAGCGCGTGCATATCACCGTGCGCGAGGAGATGGTGGCGACCGCCGACGTCATCGCGGGCGTCTATGAGCGTGCGCGCATGCGGCTCTCGAAGCACGTGCCCGAAAGCTCGCGCGCGATTGCCCTGTTCCTGGACGTGATGGACGCTGCGCAGAACTACGGCGCGAGCGACGTGCACTGGGAGTCGCGCGACTACCTTTCCGACGCAGAGGTGCGCTTTCGCGTGGACGGGGATCTCTACACCTACGAGCGCATGCCGAAGGCGACGATTCTGCGCGCGCTTTCCGCTGTCTACCAGGATCTGGTGCAGAGCAACACGAACAGCGGCAACGCGTTCCAGCCGAGCGCCGCGCAGTCGGCCATGATTCCGATCGCGCTGGCGACCGCAACGTTGAACCTGCGCTGGCAGAGCGCACCACAGATGGGCGGCTTTGACGTCGCGATGCGCCTTCTGGACGGCAACTTCCGCAACTACTCGGTGCGGATGCCCGACACGATGGGGCTCGAGGCGAGCCAGCTGGCGATCGTCGAATCGCTGGGCCACGTCAGCGGTGGCGCCGTGCTGCTTTCGGGCGAAACGGGATCGGCCAAAACCACGCTGCTGCGTGCGCTCTCGTACATGGTTGAAGGCCGCGAACTGAAAAAGCAGTACGCGGTGAGCATGCCGTCCGAATATCCGATGCCGTGGCTCTCCGACCAGTCGGTGCCGCGTGGTCTGGACGAGACCGAAGAGGAGTTTCGCCGTAAGGTCGCGACGATCATCCGCACGCTCATGCGCATGGACCCGGACGATCTGACGATCGCGGAAATTCTCGATTCAACCATCGCCGGTCTTGTTGTCGAACTCGCGCTCACGGGGCACCCCGTGCGTTCAACGATCCACGCCGACAGTATCATCGGGGTCTTCATGCGTCTGATGGGCGACCGGCTCATGCTGGCCGCCGACGAGGTGGCCTCCGACAAGTTCATCAACGCCGTGGGCAACCAGAAACTCATTCCGATGCTGTGCGGCTGCAAAAAACCTGCCGCCGAGGTCATGAGTGCGGAGGCGCTCGAAGTGCTGCGCACGAAATTCGGCCTCGACACGTCGAAGATGGCGTGCCGCAACGACGACGGGTGTGAGCACTGCCGCAAGAAGGGACTCCTCACGCGCGACGGCAAGGTTGCGGCGGGCACGAAGGGACAGACGCTCGCAATGGAGCTCTACCGGCCCACTGCGGAGTTTCTCGATCACATCGTGCGGCGCGACTGGCGTGGCGCCGAGAAGGCGTGGCGTAAAGAGCGCACAGCAGGCTTCGAGTCGGCCGACATGACGGGCAAGACCATTTACGAGCACGCGCTCTACAAGGCCTCGCAGGGGCTGATCGATCCACGCTTCATTGATCGCGGAATGAAGCCGTTCAGCGTCTATCAGGTGATGCCGGGCAGCGACGGGAGGATGCCGTCATGATCGGTCGCCTGTTCTATCGCTGCTGCATGCGTCTGCCGCACGCCGAGCGCATGAAGGCCGCGAAGTGGCGCTTCCAGAAGGTTCGCGAGACGTTCTATCGCGAATCGCGTCTGGATATCGAACAGACCACGGGCCTGCGAAACCGCGAGACGCTCATCGAGCGGCTTCAGGTGCTCAAGAAGCGCGCGCGTGATCGTGGCCAGATCGTCTGGCTGGCCTACGACGAGATGGAGACGCGCATGCGCGGCGGCGATGGCCTCGCGCTCGCGATCAAGCCGTTCGTACCGCTCGACGAATACGCGCTGCTGGATCTGGCATTCGCCTCGGACAAGGAAGACGCCGCGCGCCGTGGCTTCGAGCGATGCGAGATGGCAGCGTCGGCCAAGCGCGTGCTGTCGAATACGACAGCACTGCAGATGGCCTATCCGGTGGTGCTGCTCGGCTACATGTACGCCCTGTGCATGCTCTTCGGCGGCATGGTCTATCCGCAGGTCCTTGAGGTACGCCCCCTCGACCAGTGGATGCCCGCTGGCAAGGTCCTGTACGCGATCGACACGTACTGCTACGACTATTGCCTGCTCAACGTCGCGCTGCTCGCTGCGGGTGTGACGTCCTACTACTACGGCCTCAAGCGCTGGACGGGCGCGCTGCGCAACCGCGTGGATGCGGCGCCGCTCATGTGGCGCAATCGTCGCGATCTTCGCGCCGCGCTCCTGATCGTCGCGTTGTCGGCGTTGCTCGACTCCGGCCTCACGCTTTCGGCCGCACTCAAGCGCATCGTCCGTCATGCCGATCCATGGCTGCGCTGGCATGTCTCAACGATGGAGCGACGCCTGAAGGAGCATCCCGAGCAGCCGATGCGCGCGTTTGCGACGGGCATCTTCGCCGAAGAGATGGTCGACCGGATCGCCGATGCGGAGCGACGCGACAACTTTGTGGACGCGATCAAGTCGCTCGGCCGTACCTCGCTCGACCGCGTGGTGGAGGCGGTGCGCCGCAACGCGCGGATCACCCACTACGTGCTGCTCGGCGTCGCGGCGGCTCTGTTTATCGGCCTCGGTGTCGGCTCCTACGTCGTCACCGGCGTCACCAGTTTCCAGGGCGCGCTGAGCGCGACCTCAGGCAATAACCCTTAATTCAGGCACGAAATCACATGAAAACCAATGTTACGCAACGCACCCCCGCGCAGAAGGCGCAGATGCGCCGCCTCGGCCGCCTGAAAAGGCAGACCGGCGAACTGTCGCTCATCGAAGCGGGCGCGGTGCTCGGCGCGGCCGCGCTCCTCTCGCTCGCGCTCTTTTACGGCGTGCCGTTCGTGCGCAACATGGTGCAGTCCTCGACGTTCAAAAGCGAGGTCGGCATGTTCCACACGGGCATCCAGAACGCGACCGCGAACGATGCCGACTTCTCCAGCGAAACGCTGTCGACGCTCGCGCAGAACCACGCGTTCGACGCGGCGGGCGCGCGCGTGGCGAGCGATTATTCGACGGTCACCGGCATCTTCGGCGGTCAGGTGACGGCGGAACCGGGCACGGTCACGTCGTCCAACGACGCGATCGTGACGAGCTACCCGGTGCCGAAAGCGGTGTGCTCGATGGCGCTGAGCGCGGTCGTCAACATCTTCACCGAGGTATCGGTCAACGGCACGGTGGTGTCCGGTCCGTCGACGACGTTCAGCAGCGCGACGGCGGGCAGCGCGTGCGCATCGGGTGGCGACACTGCCACCGTTGCGATGTACACGACGCGAAGCTGAGGACCAGGCATGGGCAGCATCATCGAGATGGTAGTTTTCCTTGCGGCATCGGCGATCCTGACGGTGTACTCGATTCGCGAGGACATCCAGAAGCACCGCGCCGCGCTGCTTGCGACCGAGGGGCAGAACGAGGCGGTAATCGCTGACGCGCTCGGGAGCTGGACAAACGACAACTACGCGTCGCTGCTCAGCCAGTACACCCAGTCTGGAAACTCGACGCTGACGGCGCCGACCATCGCCGATCTGAAGACAGCCGGCAATCTCAAGCAGACGTACCGCGCGGGCCCGTTCTGGGGCGGAAGCTACACGATCCAGGTCAGCATGCTGCCGGACGGCTGCACGGAGCAGGACGGCAATTGCCATGTGTCGTGGGTCTTCTATCCGTCGTTGCCTTATACGCGTGGCGGCAAGCCCGACGTGGCCGGCGCGGCCCAGATTGCGCTCGCGGCGAATTCGCAGGGGGCGCAGTTCGGCTTTTCGTCGACGCGCAATTCGGGAACGATCTCGGGCATCAGCGGCACGTGGACAGCGACCAATCCGCTGTCCGGGACGCCGGCTGCCGCTATTCTCGCGACGAACGGTGTCGGCAATGACGGCAACTCGCTGTATATCCGGCGCGACGGCAGCCTGACGTGGACGGGCAGCCAGAACGTCAACGGGGTCGATCTGCACAACGTCGGGAGCATCGACGCGACGGGCGCGATCGCGGCACCGATCGTCGCCGCATCGAACGTGGAAGTGTCTAACGCAGTGCGCTCGCCGGGGACGCTCTACGTGCAGAACGCTGCGGGCACCGACTCGGCGCCGATAGACACGGGTGCGGCCGCCGTGCACGGCAACGCAACCGTCTACGGTGCGCTCGAAATTGCGAATACGGCAACGCCGCGGGCGAGCTGCACCTCGACCACCGGCACGACGCGTATTGCGGCGAACGCGGACGGCTCCGGGCAGATCCTCTCGTGCTTATTCAACCAGTGGGTGCCGGTAAGCGGTCCGTCCCCGCGCTACCAGTATTACGCAGTGACAAACGGGACCTATGTTCCTGCGCCCACCTGTTCGTCGGGCGGCTCGCCGCAGATCCTGATCGTCCCGCAGAACTTCTATGTGGATACCACCGCGCAGGTGAATACGTACGTCACCGGAGCTGGCCCGTGGACAGTTTCGATGACCGACGGACAGGGCGCCGATATAGGAGCCCAAGGCGTGGTGGAAACCTATTGTGCTTATTAGGAGGGGAGTAGATGAAGAACAGACTGTCGCGCTGGAAGCGCGCCGTATTCGGGATCGCGCTGTTGCTCGGCATGGCCAGTGCGAACGCCGCCCCGGCGCATTGTTCTTACGGCTATCAGGATTCGAGCTGTATCACGCCGCAGTATCGGGCTCCGCAGACACCGCCTGCGGGCTGCTCGACTGCTGCCGGCTGGACCACAGTCACGGCAGCGAAGTGGATGGGGTCGGGCTATACCCAGCCCGTGTGCAGCTATCAGACCCCGCCTACGTGTCCGGATGGCTATTTGGTGGCGGCGCAGCCATCTTGGAACGGTACAAATTGGGTCGGGCTCGCGTGCCAGTTGCCGCCTGCTAGTCCAGATCCTGGGGGCTCTTGCGAGGCTTTGGTCGACCACAACACGTACCACAGCCAGTACGCGTATGTCTGGACTCGCGAGAGTAAGAGTGTCAGCTACAGCGCGACACAGAATGGGATTCCAAGCAGTGCTGTGACCTATGAGGCGATCAGGGACAGTAGCAACAACGTCGACGTAGCATGGACCGGACCGACGTACACGGATGAATCCCTGTGCGTGACCTCCAACGTGTGGCATGCGTGGTGCTATGTCAACGACTCAAGTGGCGAGTCGTACGGAGTTCTTTGGACGCATGGAGCGAGTCTGAGTTGCGGTGGCAACCACTAGCGCGAGCCATGGAAAAAGCCGGGACTAGCCCGGCTTTTCTCCATGTCTCACGGTGGTTAGCCCGTGATGCTACCGGTCGTGAACGTGAACGAGCGGGAGAAGGATGCTCCGTTGTACGTGCCCGTGAGCGATACCGTATACGTCGTGCTCGGTTGCAAGGCCGAAGCCGGATAGGCCACCGCTTCAAAAGCCGGAAGAACGTTGTTCGGGTCGTTCGAGGAATCGAGAAGCTGGAGGGTAATCACGGTCCCCGACGTATCTGTCATCGTTCCCGAAACTAGCCGGACAGTGTCGCCATTATTGCCAGTCACAGAGACCGGCGTTCCCCATTGTCCCGACGTGTTCGGCGGCGTCGGCGTTTCCCCGACTGCCGTCGCATACGGCACGCCGGTGGTGCCTTGGCAGGGGAAGGTCAGCGGGCCGGAGCTCGTCATCGTCTGGTAGTTGGCCATGCTCACCGAGCCCCATGCGACTGGGAATCCGTTCGCAGTCGTCTCTGACTCGCCGACCCCTACGGCGGAAATCGGCCACGACGCGACGGCAACGTGATAGACGCCAGCAAGCCAGGAGTTGAGAAGACGTGTCCCGTATTCAGCTTCGGTGAGAGTTGCGTTGGAATAGATTCCGCCTGCGCTCACACCCGTCGAGAAAGCCCCTTGGGGGAAGCCAGCCTTGGTCGCACGGTCGGAATAGGTCGTGCCGGTGTATCCGGCTTTGCTGCTGTCCTCAGTGTCCGACACGACATTATTCAATCCAAGGTACGCTGCGTGGGCTTGGGCGGCGGTGTCGAGATTCGTATTCTCCGCGACCGTCGGAAAACCGCATTGCTGCCGATATTGGTTCAACGAGTTGAAAATCGTCAGCTGTGCACTGTTTGCGGCGAATTGCGGCGTGCCTACGTTGCCGCTCGTCGTTGTCGTTGCACTGGACGTGTTTCCGGCGCCCGTCGACGAATTGTTCGTACCCGACGACGAATCGCTGCCACCACCACCGCCGCCGCACGCGGCGAGGGCGAGCGTTGCAGCGAAGGCGAAAGCCGTGACTGCGGAGATGTTCTGCTGTTTCATTTCGGTGGTCCTCATTTTTCGATTTATAGCCGCGCCCCATGCGCGTACCTGAAACCAGGTTACCAGGCTCACCGCAAAGTCAAGTCGGCGAGCCGGACGCGCCGCAGCAGGGGCGATCCTATAGGTAACGGAAAGATTTCGAAAGACTTTAAGCGTGTGCAGAAAAAACCCGCCGCGAGGGCGGGTTTCATGCGACTTGCATCAAATCCGGCCTTTACGCCGCTGTCGGTGGAAGATTCTCAGGCCGACGAACACCCCCACCAGCAGGCCTGCAGTCGTCTTGGGGGCGTAGCCGGCCGCATGCGGGACCGTCTGCGCACCGATCCAGACGGCGAGAAAAGCGATCAGTGCGCGCGCAACGATGGGACGGTTGAGGGCGCTCACGAGGCGCGACGGGCGCTCGCGCACCCATGCCGAATAGTCCTCGTTGAGCCGTTCGAGATCGAAGCTTTCCGGAGCGACATTTCTGGCCTCCCGGTAGAACGCCTCATAACCGGCAAAGCGGCCGTCGTCGTACCCGCGTAGCCACGCCGAAGCGCTGTCCCTGACCATCCAGGCGAGGTCTTCCATGCGGCGGGCCATCATCAGTGAATCGCGTCCGCGCACCACGGGACGGAGCCGATCGCATTCATGATGCAGCGGCCATCCTCTTCGGCGAAGTAGTCCCCCGTCTCCGGGTCTTGCCAGCCGAACTGCGCCCTGCCGTCAGTGCTCAAGACGACGAGACCGGCGGGCAATTCGATGCGGTTACCTGCCTGCTGCATTGCCATTCCTCCCGTTGCGACCGCTGCCGCGCACGCGGGGCAGCAAGCTGCCGTTGCATGCCGGGCACACGAAGCTGTGGTGCATTTCGATCTTCGACTCGTTGTTCGACACGATGTAGGGTGTCCGGCACTCCCGGCAAGGCGCAAGGGACAGGCGCGTGCCGGCGGCCATCCATCGGGTCAGCCCGCACGCGCGGTCCACCGTGAGTAACGCGGGCGCCCCCTCCGAGAAGAGGTTCGCATAGAGATCGGCCGCAGCAATCAGCGCCTGCGGCGTGTTCGCGTTCGCTTCGAGCGCCGCGCTAAAAAGCCAGATGAACACCGTCGAGTGCAGGCGGTGCTGAGGCTTGTCCACAAACCACTGCAGCGAATTCGGCAGGTTGCCGCACGGCGAACGCCTGTTGTGGATCGCCTCGTACATCTGACGCGTCTTGCTCTTCGGCAGCCCGAACAGCGTCGCTGCGGTGCTCGCGCGGCCGCCGTGAGCCATCAGGGCGGCCGCGTACATTTCATGCGTCTCGCGACCCATACGCAGGCCTGCCCAGGTCGCCGTGTGCGGCAGGTCGCCCGCGCGGAACGGCGTTGTCGACATGATGTGGTGAGCCACCTGTTCAACGTTCATATCGTGCGCTGTGAACTGGAACCAGAACGCCTCATCGCGAAAACGCCAGCGGAAAAGCGGGAGATCGCGGATGCGATCGAGGGCCAGGCGGAGCTTATAGGCCGGCAGTCCCCCGAGATAGCGCAGCAGTTCCGGGGTCATGCCAAGCAGTGGGGCGGCCAGCACGTTGAGGTTGGCGACTGACTGGACGACATCCAGAAAATGCCGGTTGTGATGCTGGATCGATTGCCGCGTGATTTCGCGGCGTTCTGCTGGCATGCTTTTGCGAAGCGCATCGACGGCCATGGTGGTTGCCGTGTCGTCCACGAAGCAACGCCAGTCTTCAACCGTCGGAAGCGAAGGCGAAACCATCAGGAACGGCGTGCCAAGCAGGCTGCGCAGCGAAGCTTCGTTGCGGTGCAGATGTTCGATTGATTCGAGATCGACGCCGTAGATTTCGCCAAAAGCCGGACTCGAAACGAGCACCTGACGGATATGCTCGACGAGGTCGTAGTTGACCATCCGGATGCGTTCCCCGAGCCAGAACGGCAGATGAAGCCGATGCAACGCCTTGTAGTCTTCGGCACTCCTGGCGTGATTATTTTTTGTCTGGTTCATTTCATTATTCACGGTGTAGTAACGACCGGCCATGTGGCGGGCCGTACGCGCCCCCGGGCGCGTTTCATTCGGCCTTGCTTGCCGCGACGATTTCGGTATGGAACTTGCCAACGATATCGGCGAGCGCATTGAACATCGGAGCGTAGCGTTGCAGCTTGCCCTCGGCGATGCACAGCAGCTGGACGCTCGTGTAGCGCTGGGCGACCTGGCCGAACTCGACGACCAGCGCGTTCACGGCTTCGTCGACCCGCTGGCTGGTTTCAAAGGCGGTCTCTGCTTCGATGACCTTCGCGGAGATCTCGGCTTCCTCGGCCTTCTGGGCCTCGATGCGCGCCTGAAGTTCGGCCGATTCCTGCAGCAGCTTCTGAAACTGGCTGTTGAGGCGGTTAAGGTCTTCCTGGGCGGCCTCGTCCTTGACTGGCGGCCGGGCCCGGGCATCGGCGAGCTCACGACGTGCAACTGCGACCTCCTTTTCGAGTTCGCTGAGCTGCTGGTGAAGGGTGTTGCGCGAATTGCCGGCGAGTGCGAGGTCATTGCGCAGACGGTCGGTCGCCTCCTGGTCCTCGGTGTGCTGAAGGCGCATCAGCTCCATCTCGCGCTGCAGTCGCTGCTCTTCCGCGCGGCTGAGATCGTAGAGCGACGTCAGGCGGGCAACCTCTTCGTTACTGGTCTCCACCTGCTCGCGCGTCGCCGTCAGCTCGTCGACCTTTTCGCGATAAGCGGCGATCAGATTTTTCACTTCACGCGTGGAGAGCTCCGGGTTGGCCTTGCGCTGCTCGATGACTGCATTGACGATCTCGTCGCCCAGATCCTTGGGCAGCAGCAACTGCATGTCGGTCTGCCGAAGAAATTCCACCGCCTCTGTATTGGCGTGGAATTTGGCGTACGAGCGCAGATGCATCTTGATCTTCGTTCTGGAGACCTGATGCAGCTTCTCGATGTAGTGGTAGGCATCGACCTGCGCGCGTTCGAACGTACGCTCGTTGTCGCCGAATTTCGCGATGTAGGCGCCGTGGATGATGCGGATGACTTCGCCGAAGCGGAATCCGAGCGCCATGTGTTCGTGCAGGATCCGGCGCACCGACTCGTTGATTTCGGCACTGCTGCGCATCAGCTCCTGCAGACGCTCTTCGGAAAGGGTGCTTCCGAACGAATTGCGCGCGGTGTGTGCGATGTCGTCGGCAGACGGCAGGTGCGTGCCGAAGAAGCCGACCGAGTCGTCGCTGGAGGGGACCACGACGCCATCTTCTGGCACAGTCGGATCGAAGTCGCTGTCGGGCGCCGGCAGTTTCTGCTGGTCCTTGCGCGGATTGGTGCGGTCGTCGCCGGACTTGCTCGAGTCGGAATTGGGATCAAACGGCGGTTTCTTTTTGTTGCTCATTTTCTGGTCTCTCTGTTGGGAGGTACGGCACGCGGAAAAGCCTCTTTGCCGGAGCAGGAGCGGCGATGCCGATTGCACTCACCGGCTAAGGGTACGCGCGCGTGTGGTTGGCAGCCCCGCGAAAGGTGATGAAAAACATGCAGCTTTTGCTTAAAAGGCGGGGCACAACATTCAAACGGCATCGTTTGCGTCATCTTTAGGGTGCGCACGCACACGTTTGCGGTGTTCCTCCAGATCAAAATCACTGATTGATGCGTTGAGCATAATTGCCTCCCATGCGACGCGAACATTGACCGGTTTCTTGCGCGCAGTGCCGAAGTCGGTGCGACGCTGGCGGAGCCAAAGCGCGAGTTCGTTGATATGGATCAAGGGAAGCGGGAGGCCGGGATGGAGCGTGCAGTCCGCGGCCGCGAACACGCCCAGGCCTTCGATCGGCCAGACGGGCGGCAACTTGCGGTTGAGGAAAGCGACCTTGGTGCGGTTCTGTGCGAGCGGCGAACGGCGTACTTCGGCCACGCCATCGACGCCGGTGCGAACCACGTCGTCAGCATTCGCCGCAGGGGCAATCTGCCCGCTCCAGTTTTTCGTCTCGATCACGAAGATGCCGAATGGCGTGACGGCGATGTGATCGATCTCCGCAGTCGGAAACGCCGTGCCCGGCGCGTGTTCCACGAGCACCGCACCGTCATGCAGGTAGAAGTCGTTGCCGCACAGACCGGCGAGCACGCGACGCAGTTCTGCGCGCACGGCCGCTTCGCCGGCTTCGCCACGGATCATCGCCCGCGTTGCGGGTGGGGCGCTGTGTCGATGCGGCGATCCGGCAGGCACACTGCGACGCCGGCGCGGCGCGCGCCGGGCGAGCCGGTATCCGAAATAGCCGATGGCGGCGACACCAAGGAGGCTGGTCATGTTCACTCCGTTCAATGAAGGTAGTGAATCCAGTCTGCCAGGCATTTTGAGAAGTCAAGTGAGCGCGCCCGACAGGCGCATGCCTGTTCAAACCCGGAAAGCTCAACAAAAAGTGAAGCTTTCCGGGTTTTGGCCGACAGGCGCCTGTCGGCACGACACCGCCCAACGCGTCTGGGCGAAAGCTCACGCGAATTCGCGAGCATAGCGATGGGCCTCCGCCTCCATATGACCTAACCTCAGGATGTCAAGGCGTCCAGCACGCATCGAAACGGCCGCACGGTTCTCGTGCCGGCATATTCCATTTATTTCCTGTCCGCGCGAGTCCGTACGCGGTGGCCTGACATCGGGCCACGGCGCACGTGCTTCGCGCACCGGTTTTCCTTGCTCGCTTCGAGCATCGAAACTACCAGGCACCGCCTGGACATTCCCTCGTGCGCTAATTTTTCTGGAGAGAAAAATGCTGAAGCTGTTTGTTGGAGACGTCATGAAATCACCGGGCAAGCTCCTCGCCCTGTGCCTTGTCGTCTATCTGGCCACGATGTCGTTCTTCGTGGGCCTGTTCCTGTTTCTTGTTGCCATTCATTGGGTTCGCAAGCAGATCATGCTGAAAGCGAAGGCGTTTGAAGCTGCCGAAGCCGAAGCCGCACGTGAGCGCGCGAACGAGGTTCGTGAGCAGGCATTGAAGGCCGACGCGAAACCAGCAGAACAGGTCGCGCCGGTTTCCGTTGCTGTTGCACAGGTCACGCCGGTCCGTCAGTACGCACGGTCCGCCGTTGTCATTCCAATGAAGAAGACGGGTACCCACGACTAGGGTCCGTCATTGCACTTCCACCGCGGCGCTCGTCGCGGTGGCCCTTACCCCCGCCGGGAATCCATTCCCGGCCAGGGGTGCGATTGCCCGGACGATCCCGGAGCAATCCCATGAAACCAGAAGTCGCTGCCTGGCAGCTCGACATCTTTGGCGGCGAGGCCACTCCGGTGCTCGTCGTTCCTCCCAAACCGGATCCCTTACCCGATCCGCAGTACTGGAGCGCATCCGTGCGCGAAGGGATGATCGACGCACTGATTACCCTCGCGCGCGACAGCCGCCGTGGCGACCGTATGCCGGAGTCCCTGATGGACTGCGCGGCGATGCTCAGCGAACGGCTGCGCAACGTGAAGCTCGATGTCGACGACTACCGCGCCACGCTCGGCTGGATCATGGGCTACTGGGACGGGGCGCTGTCGTATGAGCACGTTTGCAGTGTCAACGGGATCGATCCCGAGACGCTCCAGTCCGTGATCTTCGAGACACCACTACTCGCGCGCGATCTCGCTGAATTGCGCCGCATCTGTTTCGGCTCGTTGCTGTAGGAGTGAATATGGCCGCTCAACATTTTTTCCGCGCACTCGCTGAGTTTTTTCCCGCTGTCAAAGGGGACGTTCGCAGGGAGCACCAGGCGCGCAGTGCCACAGTGCACGTGGCCCCGCAATCGACACAAAACGCGCAACCGCGCCGTGTCGGCGAGGGCGCAGAGAATGAGACGTTCGTCACCATCGAGGACGTTCCTAATCTCTTCGTCGATGAGGGGGACTGTGTCGTGCAGTTCGTTCCGGCGTTCGATGAGGGCGCGCGCGACACGCCATTCGGCACCAAGATCCTTCCGGAGCTTTCGCCGCATTGGTCGCTTCTTCGGGAGCATGCCTTACCACTGAAAGACGCGATCGCCACGGCAATCCGCGAATGCGGCGCTCTGCAGATGTCGTCGATACCGTCCCCGTCCCCGGCGGGCCACGTGCAGTCGCCGTCACCAGCTGCCCAACACTTCCATGTTGCGCATCCAGAGAGGCTTGAACGGGCGGTGGTACACGCAGCGCAGGAGCCGCGCGCGCAACACAAGGCTGGTGGTCATCGCCGCGACATGCTTGCGGCGATACACGGCAAGGTCGTGAGCTGGGGAGAAGAGAAGTTTCCCGAGCGCAAGCCCAACGGCAAGCCGTTCTACACCTCGTTCGCAATGCGTATCCAAACCGCGATGGGAGAACAGATCCTGCAAGGCGAAGGCCTCAAGGACGCGATCGCCGATTCGCGCTGCAAGATCGGCGACACCGTGTCGGTTCGCCGCCTCGAAAAGATCAAGGTGCCAGCTTTCCGCGAAGGCGGGCAACCGGTCATGAAAGACGGGCAGCAGGTCCTCTGGGACAAGTGGCTCTGGTCCATCACACGTTAATTACAGGAGTTTCCATGGCAGCAGTCAACAAGGTCATCCTCGTCGGGAATCTCGGCGCGGAACCGGAAGTACGTTATCTGCCCAGCGGTGACGCTGTGGCCAACATCCGGCTCGCAACCACCGACCGCTACAAGGACAAGGCGTCGGGCGAATTCAAGGAAATGACCGAATGGCACCGGGTGGTGTTCTTCGGCCGTCTCGCGGAAATCGTCAGCGAGTATCTGAAGAAGGGCTCGTCGGTCTATCTCGAAGGCCGCCTGCGCACACGCAAGTGGCAGGCGCAGGACGGCACCGATCGTTACTCGACCGAGATCGTCGCGGACAATATGCAGATGCTCGGCGGCCGTAGTGGCGGCGAGCGGCGCGAGCCCGGTGACGACGATGGCTTCGAACAGGACTCGCGCGCCGCGCGAGATTCGCAGCCGCAGCGTTTGTCGCAGCCGGCAGCGGGCGGTCGTTCCGCCCGTGCGCAGCCAGCCGGGGCAGGTCGGTCAGCGCCGCCTGCGTCTTCGAATGGAGGCGGCGGTGGCTTCGGCGGCTTCGATCAGCTCGAGGACGACATCCCCTTCCGCCAGATCTACGCCCGCGCGGCGTGGGCGGCAATCTGATCCCGGAAAGACTCACCTTGACGGTTTGCTGATCCCGCAAATCCTCACCTACGTTTCGCGGCGCACCTTCGGGTGCGTCGTGCGACGCCTCCCTCTGTATCGCGCGATCGCGCGCTGACTCACTTCGACCGACACAGGAAACCTGCTGAAAAGAGCGACTCGCGCACGCGGGCGGCTCTTTTGAGCACGAGTTTTCACGCCTGTTGCTCAGGCACCGACCCCACCCACTTCCCTATGGAGAGTGACATATGAGTACGACTGGACGCGGGCTGTCACCCGAGCAGTACGAGTGGCTGCAACGCACGCTGAAGGGATTCACGCTCTCTCCGCAGGCGTGGATCTCGACCCTGATGAGTTACGGCATCCCCGCAGACTATCTCACCGGACACGCGACAGCGTGCCCGGTGTGCGGCGGCGATGACCGTTTCACGTATGACAACCGGAACGGTCGCGGCGACTGGGTATGTCGCCAGTGCAACGACGGCAATCCAATGGCTGGCGACGGCCTGCAACTGATCACCCGCGTGAGCCGCATCGGCCTCTTCAAGCTGATGCGGGAACTCACGGGAGGCGCTCCGGCGTCTACGCGCCCTGTTGCGGACTTCAAGGCGCCACGCCCGAAACGCAAGGCGAGCCACGCCTTCGTTGAAAAGCGACTGAACGGTATGTGGCAGGACGCCAGGTGCCAGACCGTCGGCGATCTCTCGATGCGTTATCTGCAGGAGCGTGTGCCCGGCCTGACGGCTGGTCCATCTGCTGCGTTGCGAGTCGGTGTACTCGAATACCGGCACGACGGGGCGGTGCTGGGTGAATGGCCCGGCATCCTCGCGCGGTTCGAGTTGCCCGACGGGCGGCTCGGCACCTTGCATCGCACGTTTCTCGATCCGGTCAAGCCGGCCAAGGCGACGATCGTGTCTGCGCACGGCGAAATCCTCGATACGAAGCTCAACGACATGACGCTCAACCCGCTCGCGGGCGGCGCAGTGCGTCTGATGCAGCCGGTCGATGGCGAGATCGGTGTTGGCGAGGGACTGGAGACGGTGTACGGCGCCTTCATGGAAACCGGCGTGCCGGTCTGGAACTGCCTGAACCGTGTATTGCTCTCAAAGTTCGTCGTGCCGGAAGGCCTCGGTATCAAGGTCGTGCACATCTTCATGGACTTCGATCACATTGATGTGAAGACCGGGAAATCGCCCGGCGTTGCGGCCGGAATGGTACTCGCGAAGCGCCTGCGGTCCGAGGGCTACACCGTCGTGCAGCATCGTCCGCGCGTGCGCGGGACCGATTTTGCGGACCAGTGGAGCGCACGGTTTCTCGCAGCGAATGAAGTCGCCCCGACGGGGCAGCGGTTGGTCCGGGCCTCGCGCCCGGCGGTGACCGCCTGATCTGTTAGCCGGCACGTCCGGCAATCCATTTGACCTGCCCGGTGGGGATTCATCCCCGCCGGGGATGGTCCGTCCGGGCTCTTTTTGCCGAGGCAGAAAATGAGCTTCTTTCAGATGAAGGTGGGAAATCGCTTCACGATCGTGGCCACCAATGGCGCAGCCAACGGCCACCAGCCTGTCTGCAAATCCGAGGCGACGGGCTTTGATGTGTTCGACCGCGCGAGCTGCAAGACGGTCGCACGCGACGAGCCGTTCGAGAAGGCATTTGATTTTTGCACGCTACGACTCGCTCTCGTAGCAACGAAGCGCACGCAGTAATTGCGCGCACATGAAGAAACGGCGACCCGGTGTATTCGGGTCGCCGTTTTTTTTTGCGCGTCTGGTTTGCTATCGCAGGAAGTTGCGACGGCAACCGAGAATCAGCGAGAAGATGCAGCGAAGCACGTACAGTCCGCCAATCGCGATAAACATGCCGATGCTCGATACTGTGCCGATAAACACGGCGGCATCGTGCAGACCCAGCGTGTAGAGCCAGGCGCACGAAAGCCACACGAGGTAGCACACCACCGCGATCGCCGCGCGCCGCGCGATTACGGGCCAGCGCATGAATGTCGTCCATGCCTTTTCGATTCTGTCCATCATTCGCTCTCCGTGTTGTGCCAGCGGTCGAACGCGATACCGCCGACCATCCAGCCGGCGATGCTCACGGCGATCAATGCGGCGATATAGACCCATGTGAGCGGTTCGGTCAGTCGTTCGCCGTGGAGGATAGCATTGAGCAGTGCGTATTCCATGATCTTCTTCCTTTTGAGGTTCCGGTGTATGCACCGGTGCAAGACGAATCCGGCCCGCGCTGCACTGGTGTCGTGAATTCATGTTCGCACGCCCCGAGAGAAGTCAAGGCGTGCGCGGGGGGCTAGAGGAACCCGGCGAGACTGTCGCCGAGGGCGTCTGTCATGACGCTTGACGTTTCGCTTCCGTCCACCGTCGGGATGCTCTGCAAGCCCAGTTCGTTGAGCCCTTCATTCGTCTTCGTTGGGGCCGTCGCAAAGCCGCGAACATTGCGGCCGAGCGCTTTAGCGTCGTTTCGTGTGGTCGATCCTGAATGGCGATCGTTCACGTTGACGGCATCGTCGCGCGCAATGCTGCTTTCGCCACGAAGGTGCGCTTCCGCGCAGGCCTTGAACACCGCCGCGCGCTCGCGCGGCGAGGTGCAGGCGCTCAGCCGCGCGAACAGCCGCGGAGTCAGGAGTTCGGTGACCGTGACCTCCATTACGAGTTTGCCGTTCATGCGGCGCGCCGTTCGCGTGCGAGCCCGGCTTCACCAGCGATGAGAAAGCCGCCGACATTCGCCACGCAGGGCGAACCGATCATTTCGATCACGAGCCGCGGGAATGCGCGACGCAGCACTGCGGCGTAAAGAGCGGCGCCGCCGCCCGAGAGGATGATCGAGCGCAGGTTCGGCATCCTGCCGACGTTATTCTGGATCGCGAGCACGACGCCGGCGACGACAGGTTCGGCGCGCTCAAGGTAGGGCGCGAGGTCGATTTCCTTGCCGTAGAAGCGGAACGTCGTGTGCTCGCGCAGGGCCTTGTCGATGAGCTCGATGCCTTCGACGTCGTCGCCTTCGTCTCGGGAGATCAGGCTGGCGATGCGCTGATAGATCTGCGACGCGCCGCCTGGCATACCGCCGCTGCGGGTGTCGTCCATCGCGAAGCCCTTCGCGTACACCCAGTCGGTGGTGAAATACCCTACGTCGACGACCAGGTGCTCGTCGTTGGGGTTGAACGCCTTGCCGCGCGAGCTGGATGCGGAGATGAGCGAGCCCAGCGGCTGGGGAAGCACCACGACCTTGTCGACCGTGACGTGCCCGCAGCCGAAGTCCATTTCGCCGGCGAAGCGTTCCTTGAGGAGATCGGAATACTTCTTCAGGTTATGCACCGGCAGCCCGAGCACCAGCCGCTCGATGTGCGTGACGCCCGCGAAGTGAATCGCGCCGAAGAGCAGGGCCGCATAGTTGTTGGTGAGCACGTAGTCGTCGGCCAGGGCGCGGCCGGTCTTGCCGTACGCAGCGGTCAGCGACACGTCGGGGCCGACCTCGTATTCGATCTGGTCGATCGTCACGGTCGCGACCTTGCGCGAGGTAAGAACTGCATCGCCGTATCCGCTAAGCGAACGGGTAGCAGCCAACGGGGCGAGAGAGGGGAACATGTCGGTCGCGACCGTGCCGCTTGCTGCTCGGTAGGCGCTTTTCGTGTTGCCGTAGCCGACGTCGATGGCGAAGACGGGGGTTTTCATGATGTGTGGTTCTCTTGAATGGTTGTTAAGTGGTGCGCCGAAAGTCCGGGATAAAGTCCGGGTTTGTCGGCACTGAAAACGCTATCCCGGAGATTAGCCCGGGGTTTGTGCATGTTGCTTTCACGAACCCCGGTTTAATCCCGGAGTTTGCCTGGCAGCCCCAGGCAAACTCCGGGCAAATCTCCGGTATTGCTGAGTCCAGTCTATCGAGGCCATTGCAAAGTCAAGTCGCCGAAAGCGCGCGGGATGAGGTGATCTTTTGGGTCTGCGCGTTTGCGTTCTGCCCTTATTCTTGGAATACCTGCTGCGTCCCTGACGCATCGACCTGAAGTGCAAGGCACTTCGTGCGTCTTTTCCCCGGCCCGATGGGCCATCCTCCGCGGCCCGCACGGGCCAGAAATCCCCAACTGTCCGCTCTCCACCGTGAGGCGGATTTTTTTTCAGTCAGATCAAGTCCACCGTGATCCATATTGAGGACCACCGGACAGTGCGATATCCATACGATTGGCGGGTGTCCGCCGCAATGTGGCGTATTGAGGAAATGTGGACGCGGACAGTTGGACAGTTCGCGACCGCTCCTCAAACGTCTGCACACGTTCCTTCAGCCCGAGTGCTGGGTGCGTTCACGAAGCCCGATACACCGCGGCGGAGATGAACGTGCTTTGGAACGGGGGAGAGCCTGCGCGCTGGCCACGCCAGTGATTCGCGCCTCCCTGTACGGAAGACATAACGGTCCGCGCAACCGTCACCAGAAACGCGCAACAGGAATTGCCCGGCAGTTGGCCAGGGCGGACGAACGGCAACGCGCTGTTCGGTCCGTCCAGACGCAGCGATGCGTCCTTGGCCGGTCGGGTAGCCACGGCAGGCGGCAACGCAGTACAGGCAGCAAAAGCAGTTAAAGCAGTTAAAGCGGGAGTGGGTTTGCGCGAAGCGCAATCCGGCCCGTGCCGCAGCAAGGTGGACAGTCGGACCGCATCTCTTCCGTGCGTCGGGCTGATCGGATGGAATCGCTAAAGGACAGGAAGGCAGCAAACCCCGCGCCGGGGCATCGGCGAAGCCGCATGGTAGGCGGCACGAGCAATACAGGATTCAGGCCCGCGTGGAAGCGGACGGGACGCCGGGCAGGGGCGTCACGCCGCGTAGCCGGGCGAGCACACAACAGGGAAGCGAGAAACCATGGCGGCAATCCTCAACGTGCGTGCGGTCGTACGCGGTTACCGGCTCACGCCCACTGTATCGGCGGAGCTCATCCTGCTGCTTGATGAGCACGTGTCATCGGTGCATAGCCGCACGCGTATCAGCGCGAAGCCGCTGTCGATCAAGACGCAGGAACTTCGGGTGCGTGCGATCTGCGCGGCGCTCGTCGAGCTGCGCGAGGGCGGGTTCGCGCTCGCGAGCCCTTGGAACCTGCGGCGCAAACATATCGAATGGCTGGTGCAGCGCTGGGTGAGCGTGAAGCAAAGCGGCGGCACCATCGAGAACAAGCTGACCTATCTGCGCGCGCTCGCTGACTGGATGAACAAGGACAATCTTGTCGGGACGCTCGATGACTATGCGGACCGCAAGGAAAACGGCCTTGTGCGCTCGTATGTGGCCGAGGTTGATCGCTCATGGGAAGCGAACGGGGTGAATGCGCACGAGAAGATTGCGGAAATCGCCTCGACGTGCCCGCGCACAGCGGTGCAGTTGCGATTGCAGGCGGCGTTTGGCCTGCGCATCGAGGAGAGCTTCATGCTTCAGCCGGTGCGCGCGGTCAATGACATCGACATGCTGCTGGAAGTGACGCGCGGCACGAAGGGCGGTCGTGATCGTGTGGTGCCGATCGAAGAGAAGTATGCCGTGCTTGAGGCCGCCGCCCGACTCGCGAATCCGCTGACGGGTTCGACGGTGCCAGCGGACCGTACGCTCAAGCAGTGGCGCAACTGGTACTACTACGTGCTGGAGCGCCACGGCATCACGAAATCGGGGCTCGGCGTGACAAGCCATGGCCTGCGCCACCAGTACCTGCAGGAGGTCTACGAGAAATGGGCGGGTGTGACAGCGCCCGTCAAGCAGGCTGGCAAGCGTCCCGACGCCGAACGACATTCGCAGGCGATCAGACGCGTGGTTGAGGCTGCGGGCCACAGCCGGCCGACGAAGGCGAACGCCTATATTTCGACGTTCGCGCGCCAGGAGCGACTTGCTAAACCGACTCCGACCATCGACGAAGTGCGCTCGGCGCTCGAGGCGGCGGCCGGGAACAAGTCCCATGCAGCGTTGGCGCTGGGCATTTCGAGACAGGCCCTGTACCGGTTGCTGGACGCTGCGTGAGCGGCGTCGCCGTCACCGCTATTCATCGGACGAATTGTGTTCGATAGCGTACATTCAGCAGGCTATCTGTAAGACTAAATTGCCGCAGCCGGGGAGCGAAAATGGAAGTGAAAGAACCAACGATACGGGGGAATCGAGAGGCAGAGCGCGAGGCACAATGACCTTGTTGGGTCTCTCAGGTTCTGGCAATCCCCGGCACTCGCCAGAATCATCCTTCGACCGGCCTTTATCGCAAGATAGGCCGGTTTTTTTTCGCCTGTACGTTTCGCTCAGCGATCACCAGCGATCCCGGTCCGGCAACGAATCGACTGCCGAAGCGATGACGTCTTCGAAGAGACGGTCACGGTCTTCGGGGTGGGTGTAAACCTTTGGGAACTGTACGTACCGCTCGCCGTCAATATCCACCCATTTTGTGAGCTGGACGAGCTTGCGGTAACGCGCGGCGTCGTTGAGCACCGGGTCAATGGGCCACGAGTCGAACGTCACAACTGTGGCGTCGATGAGGCGACGGGCAAGCATCGCGAATATCGGCCCCATTTTTTCCCAGTCGGCTTTTGTGCGCGAGAGCAGATCCAGCACAGCCGGGATATCGGAGACACCGACTTCACGCTCGACAAGCCGTTGGAGATCAGTCTTTTCCGCGTCGGGCCGGTTCAGGCGGGCGTTCCAGATTTCCCCGACGGTATTGCGCGCGGCTGTGTCGTCCTCCTCGCACGCTACCCATGGGGTCTGCATTCCGCACCCGGCACAGTAGATGCAGACGAGAGCCTCCGTTTTTGGGGCTTCGGGCGGACGGTGCATCATGTCGCCGAGAACGGGCGGGCCGCCGAATCTCCCCCATCTTGTCTGGTCGTACCACGGGTCGGGCGAGTCGGAGATGATTCGCTGCGAACGTCCGACGGTCGGTCGGCCGCCGCAGTGGTCGCAAGGTATGAGCTGCTCGTACATGGCGAGTCGGGTGGTTGGAATAGGCCGACATTATCCAACGTCCCCGTGAATTCAATTCTGTAAGGTGCGTAGCGGATTGGCCGCAACTCGCCGGAATCAACGGGGACGCATCGCCCGATGCTTCACCTCAGGCGCGAGCAGTCGCATCAATCGCGCGGCCGTGGCAACGTTCCTTGTGCACGGGAAACCCCTCATGCACACGCCCGTCCAGCATGCGACCGGCGACCTTCTTGCCGACTTTGAGCACGTATGCGTCGTCCTTCTGGAGTATCACGGCGTCGCCGTCGAGGCGCACTTCACCAGAGGCCGAAAGCGATGCCGCCGCGCGCGCCGCGTCGTGCTGGACCGTGTCCGCCTGATCGGCCGGCAACCATTCGCCCCATTGTTTGAACAGGAACGGAACGCCGGCGTTTGCGCACTGGTCGCGGAGTGATCGGGCCCAGTGCGTGTGCATGGGCCGAGCCCCCGCGCCGCTCTCGCCGCCGGCAATCACCCAGTCGATGACGTCGTGCATGCCGCTCTGGTGAATAGGGTCGGTGACGTGGCCAGCGCACGTGGCGCAATAGCCATGCTCGTATCTCGCACCCTGGACAAAGCCCGTTTCGCATCGCGGCCAGCCCGGGGTGAGGAAATCGCTGATATCGACCGGTCCGAGCAACGGCTCCATGCTCAGGAATTTCACTGCGGCTGGTGTTTCAAGCAGCTTCGGGATGTCGCGCTCCGCCTCGATCTCGTTGACGATCGTCGCGCCGAGCCAGAGGTTCGGCCAGGCGCCCGCGTCCCACTCCCGGGCACCGGACGTCATTTCCAGAACCGCCTCATTGAGCATGGCCCGCGCGTTGCCGATTCGCTTCGTGAGGATCAGCCAGTCGAGGTCGGGGGTCTGTGAGATCAGACTGAGGAGATCCGCGCGCCAGGCGGGCGGCACTTCGTTGTCGAACACATCGGATAGAGAAGAACAGAAGACAAGCTGCCGCCGGCCGTGGCTGGCGAAGAACGTTGCGTGCGCAGCATTCCAGCGTTTGGGGTTCTTCCACGTGGAAATGGCGGTTCGATGGCGCGGCTGTCCGGCGCCCCACCTGACGTCGAGGATGCGCGTCGCGCGCTCGCGCTCGGCGTAACAGTTGTCGCAGCCCGTCGAGACCTTGGTGCAGCCGAGCCACGCGTTGAATGTGTGATCGGCCCATTCGATGCCAGTGTTCTCTGCCATGCTCAAGCCCCAGACGTCTCATTGCTGCAGACGCCGAGGACGTATTGCCGGATCGTCTGCATCGAGTGGGCGTCCGCGCGCGCGGTCGCTCCGCCGAGGACCGATTCGTCGAGCGGCGTGCACATACGATCGAGGGCCGCGAGGACGTTGGCGGGGACCGGGTCGGCGATCACGTCGCGCGCGAGCAGCTCGGCATCGTCGAGTGCGTTCGAGACGCCGGTGCGCGCGATCCCGTCGGGCAGCGCGAGCAGGTCCATGCGTGCGCGGGCGAGGGTGGCGAACAGGCGTGCGGCGCGCTCGCGCGGCGGCTTGGGCGCTGATCCGTAGCGGGTGTCGCGCGCCGGCTCGTCGTCGTCGTCGGTAGCGAGCAGCGCGTCGGCCGCACTGCATAGCAGCCGTGCCGTGGTCCAGCTCTGGTCGTGGAGGGATTGGAGGCCGGTATGCAGGCGCCCGATCGCACGGGCATAGAGGAAGGCGGCGACCGGTCCGGCTCCGTTCGCTTCCATCGGATTCCGGTAGAGCGGGGGCAGCGAATCGAGCCAGCGCTGTACGTCGGCGACCGAAACGCTATCGGTTGGGCAGCCGGGAAAGAGAAGGCGGTGGCTGATTTCGGCTTCCGGGTTGCTGGCGGCGTGTGCCGTGGTCTTGGGCATGTTGTGCGTTCCGCAGGATGAAAAAGTGAGGTGCTCTTTCAGCCTACTGCGCGCAGCACAAAGTCAAGTTCTAACGGAAGCGGGCGGCAGTACGATGTGTTCGAGCGATTCGCGCTCCACGTTCCATTCAACGGCCGGAATGCCGCGCGCGGCACGCAAGGTCCGCTTCTCTGCCTTGCGCCGCTCGTAGGTGGCGAGGCCGTTCATGCCGTAGACCTCGATGTGGGTCGCGGGACGCGTATCCAGTAGAACGAAGTCGGGCAGCATGTCGTCGTTGGCAGCCATGCGAATGGGCTTCTCGAAAATCCGACGCTCCGCGACGAGCCGATTGGCCATGGACACTTCGTGGATGGAATCGCACGGGAGAAAGGTCGACGAGCACAGCATGGCAGCCATATCCACGACGCGCAGGTGCCCCTTCGTCGTGCGCTCGACGAGCAGCAGCGCGATCACGCGTGCGTTGCCGTCGCCGACGGCGCGCCACGCGTGCGCATACGTCTTTGCGCAGTGGTCGACAAACTCGGTCGACGTGAAGTACTTCTGGCGCCGCTGACGCAGCGTGATGGACTTCCCATAGGGCGTGTCGGCGACCTCACCCAGCTCGCCGACGATCAGCGATCGGCGCGAGACGTTGCCGTCGTTGCTGATTCGCCCGATGAACGCCTCGAACTCGGTGTTGATCGCTTCGCGTTCGCTTTCCTCATAGCGGCGCATCACGTAGAGCACCTCGTCGGCCGGGGAGCCGTTGATCTTCGCGTCCGCGCCCAGACCCGCCACAAGCATGGCGTTGACCGCGCCCCAACCCCGGGCCATCGACGTGCCCGACCACGAGGTAAGGCCTGCGCTTTGCCACAGGGTTTGAAGAAAGGCGAGTAGGGGCGCGCGGCGGCGGGTGGGCCGTGTTGCAGTGCCGGTCTTCGGCGCGCGGGCGCCCGGCGTAACGTCGCGCTGGATCAGTGCGGCGTCCAGACGTACGTTCAGGCCGTCTGGTCCGTTGATGATCGCCGCCGTTGTGTCGCCGCCGGTGCCGGCGCGCTCACGCCCGGGATCTTTCTGGAAGTCACAACCCTGCGCGTGGTGAACCCCGTCGTCGGGCCAGCCCGCGAGGTGGAGCAGCGAGCCGTAGCGGCGAATGACGAGCTGTCGCGGGTGATCGGCGCGGCAATGGCAAAGCGCATAGCCGGGCGTGACCTTGGCGCGTTCGAGCGCGCGCGCATAACGCGCGGGACTCTCTTGGACCTCGGCCAGCGGGACACGCACGCCCGCGAACGTGACATCAGGCATGGTTTGCTCCATCTCGAGCTGTGCGGTATTCGCGTCCGGTCGCGCGATCGGTGAGAAACCAGGTGCCGTCGGAGAGGCGCGTGACGTGGCACGATGGGTAGAGGGCGTGCATTGCGAGCCGTTCGTTGGCGGCGCGCCGTGCTGCGCGACGCCTTACCCACCTGTCCAGCAGTGCGACCGCGGCACAGATAACGATCAATGCGCCGAAGCCCACGTACGCGATCCACGCGTGGTGAAAGATGAGTGTCGAGCGAACGATGATCCATGCGCCCAAGGTAGGCACGGCGACAATCAGAAGATATTCGAGTCGTGAGTACATGGGTAGTCAGGCAAGAATTTCGAGGCAATCTTCTGGGCCACGCCAGAATGAGCCGTCTGCGGTGTCGAGCACTGTGACCATGCCGGTGTCAGCATCGTGCTCGGTGACGACGCCCTCGCCCCTGTCGGAGACGCTGGTCTGGTAAAGAACTCGGCGCAGGCGCAGCGGTGTCGAACCGGAAGGTGGAGTTGCGGGAGTGGCAGCCATCGTCTCATGATGGGGCTGGAGGACGATGCACGTGAGGCGAAAGCACGCAGATTTTGCGCTGCTTTGCGGGAGATGCTATTGAGGCGAGAAAGCTCCACAAAAACTGAAGCTTTCCGCGTTAAGGCCGACAGGCGCCTGTCGGCTATCAGTTCATCGGATCACTCAGCGCGAGTGCGGCGCAGCGAAACGTTTCCGGTGACAGGTACATCGAGCATCATACGAATGCGGCGATGAAGGTCGCTGTAAAACGATCGCAGCAGTGACGGGCCCGACGTGAAAGCCATCCGCGCACCTGCAAGCAGGAGATAAAGGAACAAGAAGAGATTCACCAGCGTCACCGCAGCCATATGAATGGCTGCACCAATAGCAGCCGCGTTGTCGGCGTGTGCCTTGAGAAACGCCGTCAGGGCAAGAAGGGCCTGGGCTAGATCAACCGGCGTCAGGAGGCAGCACGCAAGCGCATATAGTCCCCCAAAAGCTGTCATGACGAGAAACGTCAGTGCTGCATGCCACACCATCGCCTTGAGCAGGTCACTGAACGCGGCGACGTAGTTGCGCGGATCGGTTGCGCACGCCAAGCGCATATCGGCGTATACCGGCTCACTGATCTGGCCGACGCTTACGCCGTTGATCCCAACGTTCACGACGTTCGTGTCGCTGGCTGCTGCAAGCTCACGCCGCAACTGGACCAGCTTCAGGCGTCTGGCACCTTCCAGGCCGAGGCCAACAGCAAGCGAGAAAATCACCGCTTGCGCCACCTTCAGGTCGCCGGCGCCGGATAGCGACGGCAGGCCGAAAAGCAGAAAGACCACCAACGACGATACGGCCGTGAAGGCGAGCGAACCCGCCCACGCGCGCCGCCTGTTTAGATCTGGCATTTGAATTCTCCCGTGTATGTGCGGGCATCATTGCCACGCGAGTCCATTCTCCCGTGTGCGCTGCGCGGGCAACGTGCGCAAAGAGCGTGAAAGCCAACGCCATAGGCGTGCTAAGCATGCGCCAGGGAAATTTATCCACAGACTTATCCAAGAAATCTGTGGATAAGCGCAGGAGCACGAAAGAGGGCGGCAGTCGGTCCTCTTTCGTGGTGCTGAAACCGCTATGTGGCGCTTACGATCAGTGCTGCTTTCGCGTCATCGACGCATCGACCTTCCAGCGCCGCTGGACATTCATTATTAACTTCGCAAGGAGCACCCTTGAAAACGCTCAGGTGGCTTCACGACAACCTTTTTCATTTCGTCATGGTTCCGGTGTTCGCCGTCGCATATGGGGTTATCGCGCTCGGCGTCGCGCAATCACTTGGAATACCCATTCCGCGCTGATCACGCATTGAGTTGCTGGCCACGGCCGGCGAATTATTTTCCCTCTGGGGCATGACTGCCCCGATGGGCTCATGCCTCCTTCAACTACGGAGCGGGCATGAGCCGCAAGAGCGCAGAGCGCAAATTCAACTACACGGCAGATGAACACCAGCGCGAGCTGGTATCCCTGCTCAAGCAGTTCTCTTACGGCCATCACCTCGACACGGTGTTTCGCGATTTCGTCGAGATGGCGGCGCTTGCGATCAGCAATCGCGTGGACCGCGCGCAGTACGATGTGCGCGAGAAGCGTTACATGGATATTGTGGGCAAGTACAAACCGGAAGAGGTTCAACGCTTCCCGGCGATGTTCGCCGCACTGACGGGGACATTCGAAGTTCGTGTGCAGGGCATGCTGGACGGCAGCGGCGTAGGCCTCACCGACGTTCTCGGCGAGACCTACATGATGCTTGGCATCAGCAACGATCGCTGCGGCCAGTTTTTCACGCCGTACGCGCTGTCGAAGCTGATGGCCGGGATGCTTGGGGGCGATGTCGCTGCGCGAGCCGACGCCCAGGGCTTTGCGCGTGTGCAGGAACCGGCGTGCGGCGCTGGCGGAATGATCATCGCGATGGCGGAAGCGTTCCACGAGGCGGGCGTGAACTATCAGCGGGCGCTTCACGCGACCTGCGTCGATATCGACCAATGCTGTGTGCACATGGCCTACGTGCAGTTATCGTTGCTTCACGTTCCCGCAATGGTCGTGCACGGCAACACGCTCAGCATGCAGGTCTGGGGACATTGGTACACGCCCGCGCACGTGCTTGGCGGCTGGAACCAGAAACTGAAAATGCGCCGCGCGTGGGATGCGTTGCGTGGTCTGCTTGACGGTGGCGCGCGCGATGATGCTCAGCACGACGACGCTGCTCTGTTGCCGCCGCCCGTCGTTGAACAGGTCTTCGAACCTGAACCGATGGCGGGACCGGCGATGTCGGAGGATTTCGCCGACGTCGCCGTGCTCGAACGGCCCGCCGAAGTCGTTGATACGGACGGACTCGCCGATATGTTCGAGGAGGCCGTTGGCGCGCAGCCGCACGCGAACGCGTTCTTCGAGATCGTCGATCAGCTTGCGCTGTTCTGAACGAAGGCCCGGGACCAAATCCCGGGCTTTTGTTTTTTTAAAAGCCGTATCGGAAATCTGATCTTTTCCGGCGCGTGGCGTCCATTGGCGCGATATCGTTCACTCACCTACCGCGCTTTTCGCGCATCGACTCAGGCCCGCATGGCCTATTTTTCTTCACCCTTCGGGAATCCTCTCCCGTTGGGGGCGGGTTCCCTCTCAGGAGACCCGCAATGCAATCCAATACGCTTCGCCTCGGCGACATTCAACCCGGCCGCAACCCGCGCAAGTATTTCGATCCCGCGAAGATGGCGGAAATGATCGAGTCCGTGCGCGCGCAGGGTGTCATTCAACCCGTGCTCGTGCGTCCGCTCGAAGACGGCCAGCATCAGCTCGTCGCGGGTGAGCGCCGCCTTCGTGCCGCACGCGAAGCCCACGGCGAGGACTACCCGATGCCTGTCGTCATTCGCGAGATGGATGAGTTTGAAGCGCGCTCTCTGGCGCTGATCGAAAACATCCAGCGCGATGACATGGCACCCTCGGAGGAGGCTGTCGCAGCAGCGGAGATCGTTGGCCTCTGCCAGGGGGACCGTGACGAGGCCGCGCGCCAGCTCGGCTGGACACGTGCCGTTCTCGACGCGCGCCTCGCGCTGATGAATTGCAGTGCGTCCGTTCTGGACGCGCTCAATACCCGCACGATCAAGCTCGGCCACGCCGAACTGTTCGCCGCTTTCACGAAAGAACAGCAGGACAAGATCCTGCCGGTCGTTGTGAAGGAGGGGCATACGGTTGCCGATCTGAAAAGCGTGCTGGAGCGGGCCTCGTGCTCGCTCTCGGCCGCGATCTTCGACAAATCGGATTGCGCGGGCTGCCAGCACAACTCGGCCGCACAGGCGGAGATGTTCGGCGAGTCCATTGCCTCGGGCAACTGCACGAACCGAAACTGCTACAACGAGAAGACGGAAAAGCAGCTCGACGCAACGGCCGCAGGCCTGCGCGACGAGTTCCAGACCGTTCGGATCGTGCGTCCAGGCGACAACCACACGCGCATCCAGCTCGTGGCAGATGGCGCGAAGGGCGTGGGCGTCGAACAGTCGAAGGCGTGCTATGCATGCCAGAACTTCGGCGCCGCGGTCAGCGCTCTGCCCGACTCGCTCGGCAAGGTCTACAAGGGCCAGTGCTTCGACACCGTCTGCAACATGAAGAAGGTGGCGGCGCGCATCAAGAGCGAGAAGCCGGAGCCCGCAGCTGCGAAAGCGGCTTCGTCAAATGGCACGTCGAAGGCTTCGAGCGCCGCGAAGGGCGAGAAGCCCGCTGCGGCTGCACCCGAAGCGACGGTGGTGTCCGAGTCCGACCGCGTGAAGACGTATCGCGTTGCGCTCTGGCGCAAGGCGCTGCGTCGCGAGGTGAGTCAGGATGCGGCGCTCGCGCGTCGATACCTGCTCGCGATCGTGGCGACGGGGCAGGCGCGCAGCATCGAGGCGGGTCCGCTCAACACGATCTGGGAACGCCTCATCGACGACAAGCCGTCTGTTGGCGACTTCGGCAAGGCTGCAACCGCGGCCGCGACGCTGGCCGCCGACAACGAAGGCAAGTTGATGATCGCCGTCACGATGTCCGCAATTCAGGGCGTCGACGTTGCGTACCTCACGACGATGTGCCGTCACCACAGGCTCGATCTCGCAAAGCACTGGAAACTCGACAAGGAGTTTCTGGAGCTGATCACGAAATCGGAAATGAAGGTGGTGGCCGACGAACTGGGGCTGCGCGCAGCGATGGGCGAGAACTTCAAAAAGGTGTTCGGCAAATCGAAGTCCGAAGTGATCGACGCGTTGCTGTCGGTCGAGGGCTTCGATTACGCGGGCAAGGTTCTGAAGGTCCTGAAGTTTTGATGCATGCCACGGCGTTCGCCGTGGCTTTTCCATTTTGCGCCGCCCGGTCTGATGACCGCGCGGCGCTTTTCATTTGAGAGGTTATTCATGTTCCAGCAACTCGAAGCGCTCGTGCGCGAGACCGGCAAGGTCACGCTCATGATGAAGATGGCCGGTGACCAGATGTCGGTGGTCGTGATGCCGTGCGCGGACTCGAAAGAGGCCGCGCTGCGCCAGCCTCTCGTCCTCACCGCAACGCCGGCGGAACTCGATGCGGGTTTCGTGCAGGCGCTGCAATCGTTCGAAGGCGCACACCGTTCCCTTGCGGAGCAGGTGAGCGCGACGACCGAGATCCTGCAGGCGGCCGAGAAGTCGCAGGCGGGCAAGGCGCAGAAGGCGCTGTCGAAGGGCTCGAAGCCGGCGCTTCCCGCGCCGAAGGGGGCGTCCGACGACGATACCGATGATGCCGACGGTACCGAAGGTGGTGGCGACACGACGGACTCGACGCAGGCCTCTGACACGCCCTCGCCCGCACAGGCAGGCGGCGACGGCAAGACCGATCTCTTCGCGCTTCTTTGAGGAGACAGGCCATGACGATCAGCATCGCAAAGCTCATCCGCGAGTTCACCTACAACGGCATGAAGTTTGCCGACCCCGGCCCGGCGTTCAGCCCGAACGATGTTCGCGATCTCTTCTCGGCACAGTATCCCGAGCTCACGACCGCAACGGTCGACGGGCCCGAGATCGCCGGGGACATCGCCACCTACAGGTTTGTCCGCGCGGCGGGTGCCAAGGGCTCCAATGCGTAAGGACACGCTATTGCGTGCTCTCCGTGAGGGGAGCCTCTCCACTGCACAGGAACCGCCCGAGAGGGCGGTTTTTCTTTCCGACGAGGAATCAGCACTATGTTCTTCGACCCTTCGAGAACTGATCAGGACGTCGAGGGCGGCTCGCTCGCGAGCTGGCAACCGCCACGCGCTGCCGCTGCCCGAGATCGAGCTGCCAATGATTTTCTGAGCCTGCCATCGGTCGCTACGCAGGTGCCGCTGTCGGGCACCATGAAGTGGAAGGCCAGCGAAGAGATGTCTGCGTTGATCCTCGCGCATTTTCGCTATGGCCCGTTGCGGGCGGCGGACGTGCACGAACCATCGGACGAGCTCAACGCGTTTTCCCAGGCGTTCTTTGCCTGGGTGGCGCGGCAGAAGGGCGAGTTCTCGCGGTTGACGGTGCGCCCCATGCTGCTCGATGCCAACGCGGTTGGTACGACGCTCGAGCATGTGTGTCTGGACAAAGACTTCATCGCTGCATCCCCCTTGTATCTGGGCTTTTGCCTGCCAGACGAAAACCTCTTCGAGATGGCTTCGCATGTCGAGGCGCTGCGCTCTGCGCATCCGCTTTTGCTGCGCACCGTACTCAACGTCATTGACGAGGCCTCGTATCGCACCGTGATGGTCCGCTCGCCCCAGTGGTTTCTCGGCGAGTTTGCGGCGTGGTTCTGGGATGGCGATCCCGATGCGTCCGACAAGGACGCGATGGAGGCGCTCAGGGAGCGCTTCGGCGCGGACGATTCCGACATTGCCGCGTATCTGCCCTCTACGGCCAGGCCGCTGATTTGTCCGGACGATGGGATGACAGGCAGCTGGCGCGACGGCAAATGGCGACGTCGGCCGCTGCTCTCGCCGACGCAGATAAGGTCGCTGCGCCCGAGGCTTCGCGGCAAGGCGCGCAGGGTCTGTACCGAACTGCTCGCGCTGGGTTCGTTGATGCGAAAAAGCCGAACCCGGGATCTTCTGCGCGGCGAGCCGTCGATCATGCCGCTGTTTTCGGCCGTCTCGTTTGTGGTGTCGGGCGATGAGACCTACGTGGGTCAGATCCTCGACGGCACGATCGAATCGGCTTACCAGGGCGGCGACCACTGCGAGTTCGCTGCGTTTTCCCCTCTGTCCACCAGGGCAGGCGACATCTGCAGGCAGTACGCGGACTGGTCGCTTGCTTTCCAGATCATGACTCGCCTCGACAGGCTCCTGTCGCTGGTGACCTCCTAGGAGCATTCCATGAAAAATGTCGTTACCGGCAAGGTCGGCAGCGCAGTTGCGCTGACCTCTGCAATCCTGCTCTACGAAGGGGCAAACGGTGCGTGCTACGCAACCGTTCATCCTGTCGAGCGTCAGGGGCGTAGCGAACGCACGGTCATCGGCGCAGGTCGGCCGGTCACGCGCGATGCGCTCGTCACGGCACTGCGCGCGCTCGACGAGAACGCTGCCGCCAAAGCGGCGTTTCTTCCACCCACGGTGCTTGGTCTGAACAGCCGCGCCGTGACCTGGTGGTGTCCGCCTGCGATGCGCCGCGTGTTCTTCAAGTCTGAGGAGATCGGCAGGCGCACGGCCGTTGTGCCGCATCCGGGGCTGGTTTTTCAGGCCGGGATTCACGGTTTTCGCGTGTTCTCCGTCAACGTTGCTGACCGTCCGGGCCCGGACACTCCGTTGTTCGAGCCGCCGTACTTCAACACGTGGGATGACGGCCTGATCTGTGTGGGCTCGGCTCGCGTGCCAACGCACATCGACGTGGACTCGATCGCGGGCTGGGAATCGGGCTTCTTCGATTCCGCGTTCACCCATCCGAACAACGGTGGGAAGCGCGTCGCCTATGAGAACGGCGAATTTGCTTTCTGGCGCGACATGCTCGATGGCAAATTCAGCGCATTTCCTCTCGAAGCGCTGGTGCCCACCGGGGAAACGGTACTTGATCTGATCCACTCGCGAGGTGTGGCATGAATCCGGTCGATGTTGCCCTGCAGGGCTCGTTTCCTTCGGTCATGGTCCCGACGCGCGAGCCTGTCGCGCCGATGGGCGGCCCCGGTGAGCGTCTGCTCATCGCGTCCAACGGCGTGTTCCTCGAGATCAGCCGGCCATGGGTGCGTCTCGTGCGACGGCTCTCGTCGTTCGACTGGCGCACGCCCGTGCCGTACGGCGCGGCGGCCGAGCACACCGACCTGAAGTGCGGGCCGGTGCCTGCAGGCCTCGTGGCGCAGTTCGCGCAGATGGCCAGCGCGGCATTGCCGAATGAGGCCGGAGCATGGATCGTGTGGAACGCGGAGTCGGGCGATTTTCGCCTGGTGGCGCTTTCTTCGTTGTCGCACGGTCCGGGCCATCTGCATTACGAGCGGCCCGAGCTGCAGGCGGGTGAATCTCTCGTCGTCGACTGCCACTCGCACGGTCACAGCCGTGCGTACTTCTCGTCGACGGACGATCGCGATGACCAGCACGACGTGAAGTTCGCGCTTGTGCTGGGCAACTGCGATCGCACGCCGTCGGTGGCGCTGCGGTTGTGCATCAAGGGGCGTTTCGAAGTCGCTGGCGCGGTGCCGCAGAACTGGCTGGCGGCGCTCGCAGGGGAGGTCGTATGAGCGCGATCCTGCACGCAACGCCCGAGAGCATGCTCACGGGTGCCTGGAACGTGGTCGTGGTGGGCGCTGGCGGCACAGGCAGCGCGCTGCTGCCGTCGCTCGCGCGCCTGCATCACGCCATGATCGAGCTGGGTCATCCGGGCGGAATCAAGTGCACGGTCTACGACGATGACACGGTCAGCGAGTTCAACGTCGGCAGGCAGGGCTTTTATCCCAACGACGTCGGGCATTACAAGGCGTCGTTGCTGGTGAACCGCCTGAACCTGCTGATGGGGACGAGCTGGACGGCTCTGCCGCGGCGTGTCGATTCCACGATCAACCTGCAAGCCGACATGGTGATCGGTTGCGTGGACTCGCGCGGCGCGCGGCATGCGATCGCCCAGGCGGCGAAACGCGGCAAGGTGCGTTACTACCTGGACTGCGGCAACGAGACGGATCGTGGTCAGGTCATTCTCGGCGAGTTCGGCAAGCCCCGGCACGACAGGCTGCCCCATGTGGGCGACCTGTTCCCGGACATGCTGAACGCGAAGAATGACAGGGGGGACGATACGCCTTCGTGTTCGATGGCGGACGCGCTGCGCAAGCAGTCGCTCGTCATTAATCAGGCGATCTCCGTGCAGGCGTTCAACCTGCTCTGGTCGCTGTTCCGCAACGGAGGCCTGACGTTCTCGGCGGTGTTTGTGAATCTCGCCACGGGACGCACGAACCCGGTGCCAATCGATCCCACAGCATGGGCGCGGTTCGGCTACGAGGCGCCGCCCGAGAACAAGCCTGCGAAGAAACCCGCGCGCCGCCGCAAGGCAGCATGATTCGAGTGAGAAGTCTTTTCCTTCGACAACGCCGCCCGCTTTTTGCGGGCGGCTTTTTTTTGCCCGTCGACCCGGGCGAGGTCAGTGCTCGACCTGAGTGTCGAATGCGTCGAAAAGGGTCTGGATCAACGGATGCAAATTCCCACCGTCTCCTGAAAGCGCGGCGTCGTCCGGAGGCAGTTCAACCGTTGCGGCGAGTGGCGCGAGCAGGTCGGCCGGCCAGCGCGATGCCAGGCCAACGTCGGCGAGCGCCTCGTCAAGGATGGCGCGTGCGGTGTCGCCGCTCAGCGCCATGCCCTGCGCGCGGTAGCGCTCGGCGATCACGCGGACGGTTTGTGCCACGTCGGCTTCGAACCGGGCGCGGCCGCGCCGGATGGCAAGTTGCTCGTCGTCGAGGGAGGTCATGATTCAGTGCTCGGGGCAGGGCGGTCTCAGGCCGTCGGCCAGGCGCGCGGGGGCGATCTCGGTCGTAGTGTACGTGCCGAATCCGCGCACGACCAACGGATCGTCGGCGAGGATGGCGTCCAGACGTGCCCGCGGCAGCGCGCCCGTGATCACTACATGTTCGCCGTGGCCCGCGACCGCGCCGGCAGCGACGAATTCGCCCATGGCCAGATGCCCGTCGAGCCACAACGCGCGCAGTTCGTCCATACCCGCCGGAAGCCCGGTGGGCGGCAGGTTTGGCGAGAGTGTCGAAATATACATGGCCTGAATTCCCGGAGTAGAATACTGTATAAATATACAGTTATTTTCGACCATGAACAGACCCCCGAGGCCAATGCCGGAGATCGGCGAGTTCGTTGATGCGCTGCGCGAGGCGTTTGGCGCCGACGAGATCAATGCAATCGTGCGGCGCGGCCGCGCGGGTGAGCCGGTGTTCTTCGCCCGCGAAGCCGGGCACGAGTTCGGCACGCCGCTGCCGTCCGGCCGGGGCTGGGACGCGGCGGGCGTGCGCGACCGGCACTACTGCACGGGCTGCGTGGGCGAGTGCGTAGAGACGGGGGAGCGGTGCAGCGCGCGGCGTGCCGCCCCCTCCGGGCGAAACATCTAGCGAATCGGCGAGCATTTGATTCGCTGCGCGCGCGCAGCCCCCACATACTGTCCCTATTCCTCGCGCCGCTGGCGCATCGACCTACCCGCAGCAGCATGCTGTTGTGGGCATTTTCTTGAGGCCTTCCAGGCCAACGGGCTCTTCGCCCGCTATTTCTACCCCGTTGGGAGCCAACTCCCAATAGGGACGCGGCTCCCTTTTTTATTCCAGGAGCCGCACCATGATCCGCATCGTTCTCAGTGTCGTTGTCGCAGTTGCTGTTTCGGCTCTTACGGGCTGCGCCAACCTGACGGACTTCGGCTCGCCGAACATCTATCAGCGTTCGGACGTCCAGCGCGCCGGCACGCTTGAACCCGCAGTGGTCATGCGTGTGCGTCGCGTCACCATCCAGGCGTCGTCCGGTGGCTCGGGGTTTGAAAACCTCGTGGTCTCCGGCGTCAGCGCTTTCCTGGGTTCCCAGGTGATCGGCAACGGTCGCGGCCGTTATATCGCTGGTGCCGTCTCCGGTGCTGCATCCGGTTTCATCGCGCAGCACGTGAGTGCCGCGCTCTCCCGCACCGCTGGTCTCGAAATCGTCGTCCGCAAGGCCGACGGCTCGTTGCGCGTCATCACGCAGCCCGACGATCAGCTTTTCTCTCCCGGCGACCGTGTCCTGCTGATGGACACGAACTCCGGTATCCGCGTCACGCACTGACGCACTTCACTCGCCGGCGCAAGCCGGCTTTCTTCCTGCGCGGCGGGGCACTTCCTTGTGAAGCGCCCCGCCTTTTTTTATTGAGGTTTCCATGAGCCACACCAACCGGGTCATGCACGCCGACCGCCGCAGCGCGGGCGCCGAGCGCGATGCCCGCTTCACGCGCCGCGCGCGCGGCTTTCTGCACCGCGTCGCTGGCGATCTTCGCCTGCGCGCGGGTGAACACGAGATCAAGGCCGAACCCGCCCGTCGTGGCAACGGCTGCCGCGTCTCGCTCAACACCAATCGCCTCATCCTCGAAGTGACCGACTCGCCCGCACGGGGCACGGTCGCGATGTCGTTTCGCACCCGTCGCGGCCGCTCGGACCTGTCCGGTGGCGGCGACAACACGGTGAGCGCGGAGCAGCTCGGTTCCCGTGAGGGATATGAATCGCTGCTCAGCGCGCTGCGCCTGGCCAACGGCCTGGACAGCGAGCGACGTTAGGGGGCAGCATGGAAATCGTAAGCATCGTCGTCGAATATGCCGGAGGTCTGAAAATTTCCGAGGGCGCGTCATTCGATCCTGCTACCGACGTTGTCTACCTGTCGGATCGTCTCCAGCAACTCCTGCGAGACTGCGACACTACGGAGTCGCCCCCGCGGATACTCGTCGTAGCGTCGGGCGTGAAGTACCACCTGCTTCAGCAGCCTGACGGTTATCGACGTGGTGAGGTGGTTGGCACCGAGGCGCTTCAATCCGTGCTGCCGTTTGGCAACTTCGGGCACGCCTGGAACAGGGACCAGCGACATCAGTTTGGACGTTTTGCGCATACCTTGTCCGCGGCGTCGATTGCTGGCGCCATTGGCTACTGGCATGCCACTACAGTCTGGACGTACACAGCAGCGGCGAACGTTGTGATGCTGGTGTTCCTCTTTGTGATACTGTTTCTGCGAGGCATGGATTCCATGAACGGAGAATGAGCATGGGTTTCGGATTGTTTGCTCTCGTCGTCGGGCTCGCTGTGTATTTTTACGGTGGTCACATGACGAATCGAGGCCGCGAGGCGGAACGCGAGCATCGCTCGCATACGCGCTAAATTCACTTTTTGTCAGTTTCAGGCTGACGTATCTAAGGGCTGCACCTTCGGGTGCGGCCCTTTTCCGTTTCTGGACCATCCACATGAATACATCTGAACTCGATCTACCGGTCGCGCTTGCGGCCGCGCCGTTCGACACCACTGGCAAGACGGTTGGCGTAGTGGCCAACCTGATGGCCGGCCGCCTGCGGCAAGCTGAACTGGAACCTCAATGGGTCATTGAGGCGAACTGGATCAACGACGGGAACGATTCGGTGTTCGGTCTCAAGGCCAACGCACCGTGGCCCGAACGCGTCGATCGCGACCGGCTGTGCCTGTCGGTGGCCACCGGCCACTCCGAGGGCTGGATCATCCAGATCGACCACGTTCGCCTGCACGCCGCTGGCGATGGTGGCCACTGGAGCAGCTTGCCGCTCGTGCGCATCAAGACGTTGACGCGCTCGCACGCGTGGGCCGTCGCGGCCGCCGTGTCGCGCATTCTCGATATCGACTGACGCCGTTTTCTCTTTCTCTCTTCCCTTGCGGGGCATCGCCCCGGATGGGTGGTGTCTCGCGCTTACGGAGCCATCATCCATGTATACGCTTTCCACTCCAGACGCGTTCTTCAGCGCCTCATCGCTCGTTGGACTGTTCCCGCTGTTCAACGACGCGCGCGTACGCGAAACCGAAACGGCGCAGATCGTACTGGCAGGCGCGCCTGACGGCGTGTTTGTCACACGCTACAACGGCGTGCTCGCGCTTCGTCAGCCGGGATCGGCATCCGATATCGTGACCTCGATGCTCGAAGAGCACCGGCGTGCCGCGTTCGTCGAGAACGGTACCGCGCAGCGCCAGTCGTGGCAGGTCGAACGCGCCGCCTGGAACGCGTTGTTCGATTTCACCGACATCTGCCGGCGGCCGCAACTTCTGCTGTCGTCTGACCAGATTGAGGCCGAAGAGGCGGGCGCACGGGAGCGGGGAGCACAGTTCTTTCTCTCGGCAATCTGCTCCGAAGCGCTTCGGTCGGCCTACGGGTTTGCAGTCTGCGGGCCGGATATCCCCGGCATGCGACAGACCAACAGTCGTCACGAGGTACAGATCGCGTATGCGCTTGCGCTGGGTCTGCCGGTTCCCGATCGCGTGCTCGCTGCGTATCGCTTGGACGGGGACGGCTTCGGCCGCGGACTCGAGTGGGCGGCAACGCTGGCGGCGCTGCCCGAGCTTCGCGGTGCGATGCCAGTCGCGAAGCTGCGCCCGATACTCGGCGTCATGCGTGGCGACGGCAAGACGGTCGACGCGAACAATGCCGACATCCTGACGATGCTTGCCCGGTTGCTGCCCGATGAGCCCACGTATCCCCAGGTCGACGATCTGTTGCATACGCACGGGCTGATCGGCGATCTGCCGCTACCGGAGATATTTACCCGGCCGGTCGATATTGGGGAGCCTGTCACGCCGCTCGCGGCGCGCGTGCGCGATCTCATCGCTACGAGCATCCGCGAGCGCGACATTGAACGGGCCAACAGCGAGCTGAAGGCCGGCAATATCAGCCGCCGCGCGCATCGCCAGCGCTGTGACGTCGCGCGCCTGCAGCACGTGCGCCATGGCTACGATCACGGCAACCGCCTGGCGCGTGCCCTCGCCAATCGCGACGTCGGCACGCTTCTGGAAACGCTCGACCGTGCCGACGAACACAACCGTGCAAGCAAGCAGGCGTTTCGGGAGATCTTCGGTGTGAAGCTGACCGGCGTGCGAGCGGCACAGCGTCGTCGCGCGATCTTCGGCATGTGCGGATACAACGAAGAGCAGCAGGCCGAGTGGGAGCGTGACGCGACGCAGCGCAAGGCTGAACGTGACGCGCAGCGCGATCTTGAGTACGCGCGCGAGATCGCTGGCCGAGCGCGCTACGTCGTGAGCGGGCATGGCGAACTGTCGGGCGCCGAGCATGTCGATCGCGCGATCCGCGATGGGTACTCGCGTATCCAGAGCTATCGCCGCGGCGCGGCGCACGTGTATGCGCTGGCCCGTGGCAGCGAGGCAGAAGCGCGCAGGCTGAGTGCGCAGGACGGTACGCTGGCCTACGCGCGCGCGTTGCTCGAACAGCGCGCGGCCTGATTCCAGCCGCAGTTCTATCCCTTAAACCGACCGGCGCCTCGAGCGCCGGTTTTTTTTGCGCGATTCATGCCGCGCGTCGGCGCGGCCGTCTCCCACTGCGCGGGGCGAAACGCCCAGACCTTCCCCGGGGGGACAGAACGCGGTCCGGTGATCGTAGCCCGGCTTGTGTTCGTAGAGCCAGTAATGGCAGGCGACCACGTGCGACGCGAACGCGTCGCCCCGCGCCTTCAGCAGCCGCATCCAGTTAATGACGATGCGCACAGTCGGGCGCGACTCTGACTCGTCACGCAGGCGCGCAACAAGAAACCGGTCCACCTCTTTGGGTGTTCCCAGCAGGAAAACGTCTGGAGAAAGATCGGAGTCGCGAACCATGGTGAATGCGGAGCGATCAGTGTCCACGCAGTGTACAGCGTCGCGTTACGGGTGCGCTTCTTGCGGACCGTTGGCGGAGTGAGTGACGGACTGGAGAGTGTAATGTCGATGCGCAAGGCTCAGTTGCAGGCTGCGCGGCTCAATGCAGCCAGGGGAAAGGTGCGAGCGCCTACGCGCGACGACTATGACGTCGACATTCATCCGGAACGCATCGAGGAGGGGCGCTACTATGCCGCGCTTCGGATCTTGCGCACCACCGACGGCAAGCTGATCTATCCGTTCGATGGATGCGCGCGCCCGGGACCATGTACATCGGCCGACGAGGTGAAGGAGGCGGCGCGCTCGATGGCGAACGAGTTGATCCGAGCAGATGTCAACGATCCTGAGGCATGACGCGGCACGTCGAAAGCCATATCGAAATCAGCAGCATTGGAGACGATCCGCTGTCGTTGCAGGCCTACACTGGCATCTATCACCCGCGTCCCTGACGCATCGACCACGCCGGCGAGTCCGGCATTCATCCCGCCTGCAAGGGACCACGTCCCCGTATGGGCGCGGCGCTTCCAGGCCTTCTCCAGATGGAGGCTCCATGAACCAGCCAGACGGCACCGTGTCGCTCGCGCAGATGGAAAGCGCGATTAATCACTGGCGCGATCGTCGCCCGCCCGTTGATGCCGAACACGCGGCCCTGTGCGCAGAAGCCCGCGCGCTCGCCGACGTGTACGGCTTCATGATCTACCACGGCCAGCAGTGCGTCGAACGCTCGACGCTTACGCAACAGCAACTCGCCGCTCTCGCGGCCGCTGCACTGTAATCCACACCGCGCGCCTCACGGCGCACGCATCGTCTTTATTCACTCGCCGCATCTGCGGCCTCTCCATTCACCCCGCCGGGACACGCTCCCGCCGGGGACGTGACTCGCCCGGGGCTTTCTGCACAGGAAACCTCACCATGCAAGTCAACGCTTCCCAGTTGATATCTCTCCTTCTCGCCTACGTGCCCCAGCGCCTGCCGGTCATCGTCAGTGGTCGCCCGGGCGTCGGCAAGAGCGATATCGTCGAGCAGGTCGCGAACGAACTCGATCACGATCTGCTGATCAGCCATCCGGTCGTCGAAGATCCGACCGACTCGAAGGGCCTGCCGTTCGCAGCGCCCGACGGTCAGTCGGCGCGCTTCCTGCCGTTCGGTGACCTCGAGCGCGCGCTGCAGGCGCGCAAGCGGCCGCTGATCTGGTTCCTCGATGATCTCGGGCAGGCCGCACCCTCGGTGCAGGCCGCGAAGATGCAACTGCTGCTCGCACGTCGCATCGGCGAGCACAAGCTGCCGGACAACGTCACGTTCCTCGCGGCCACCAACCGGCGCAAGGACAACGCGGGCGTGAGCGGCATTCTTGATCCACTGATGGACCGCTTTGCCACGCACGTCGAGCTGGTCGCGGACATCCAGGAGTGGACGTCGTGGGCACTCACCCATGGCGTGCCCGCCGAGCTGGTCGCGTTCCTGCGCTTCCGGCCGGACCTGCTCTCCGCGCAGAAGGCCGCGGGCGACATCTCAAAGTCGCCGAGTCCCCGCAGCTGGAACTTCGTGGCCAGAACGATGGGCGTGGTGCCGAAGGATCTGGAACTGATCTCCTACGCGGGTTCGGTGGGCGAGGGTGCTGCGAAAGAGCTGATGGCTTTCATCGGCATCTATCGCGAGTTGCCGTCCCCCGACGCGATTCTCGCTGCGCCCGATGCAGCCGCGATTCCAACCGCTCCGTCGGCGCTTTACGCGATCAGCGCGGCGCTGGCGATGTACGCAAAAGAGAGCAATCTCGCCCGCGTGCTGGTCTATGTGAACCGTCTCATCGACGCGGGCTGCGCGGAGTTCGCCGCCCTGCTGGTGACGGATGCCGTACGCAAGACCCCGGCGCTCGCGAGTACGCACGATTTCATTCGTGAGTGCACCGGCGCCGAGAGTCGTATCGGCAAGCTGATCCACGGCTGATTCCTGTCTTTCGTCAACGCATCAGACCTCGCGGCGCTCCCACTCCGCAACTTCCTTCCTGCTGGTCGCGGGCGCATCGCGCTCGCGCTTCGTTGTCATTTTCCGCACTTTCATTTCATTCATTTTCTGGAGCTATTTCCATGAACATCACCGATATCCAATCGCGCGTCATGCTGTGCTCGGTCACCATTTCGTCGTGGGCTGCCCGCCGCTTCGATGAGAAAGTCACCGAAGAGGTGGAGAAGAACCACGCCACAAAAGGCATCGGCCGCTTCAACAAGCGACTGCTGCCCGAGCACGCGCCGAGCTTCAAGGAAGTGATGTCGCTCGGCGGTCGCATTCGTCGCCACTTCTACGACCACACGCTGGAGTACAACCAGCTGTCGGTACGTCTGCTGCCCACCCAGATCTACATGGAGTTCGCGGAGCAGATGCGCCGCATGAAGGATGAGTTCGATCTGGCCGTGCAGGTTTTCCTGACCGACTACCTCGACCTCAAGGAACTCGCGCGCGCCGAGATGAACGGCCTGTTCAACGAGGCGGACTATCCGACGCTCGCGCAGCTTGGCGAGAAGTTCGGCGTTCGCATGTCGGTGCTGCCGTTTCCCGACGCCAGCCAGTTCGGTGTCGATCTGCCTGAAGACGTGCTCACGAGCCTGCGTGGCGAAATCGATCAGCACGTGATGCGCTCGATCAACAACGCCAATCAGGACATCGTGCACCGCCTCTACGACGCGGTGTCGGCGATGGCCAACCGCCTGTACGCGAGCAACAACGTGCGTATGGACGTAGCCGACAATGTGCGCGAGCTGTGCGGTCTGCTGCCGAAGCTGAATTTCAGCAACGATCCGCAGCTCGTCCATATTCTCGAACAGGCCAAGCGTCATCTGGCCGTGCACACGGGCAACGACCTGAAGGAATCCGAGGTGCTTCGCTCGCAGGTGGCCGCGAAGGCCAGCGAGATCGAGGAACTGATGGAGGCCTTCATGGGCGGCAAGCCGCAGGTGGCCATGCCGACGTCGGGTCACGCGCCGCAGCTGCGCATCGCAGCGTGAGGTGACGATGGATCCCCGCATCTCGAAGCAGCGCACGGCGCTGGTCATGGACCAACCGTTTTTCGGCGTGCTGGCGCTTCGCCTGAAGGTGGTCGAGGATGCGACATGCAAGACGTTCTGGGTGGACGGGGAATCGCTGGGGTACAACCCGGCATACCTCGCCACCCTCAACGATCATGAGTGTCGTGGCGTTCTCGCGCATGAGATCCTGCATGTGGCCGGCGGGCACTGTTTCCGGCAGGGCCCGCGCGACGCTGAACGCTGGAACGACGCGTGCGACTACGCGATCAACCCCATCGTCAGACAGGCGGGCATGGCATTGCCGCCAGGTTGCCTCGACGATCCGCGCTTTTATGGGCGATCGGCCGAGGAGATTTACGCGGTCCTCACGCAGGAGGCGAGGCAGAAGGAACAGGAGAAGTCTGGCGGCAAACCGGGGGCGAACGCGCCCGGTGGGCAACAGGCACCCGCGAACGGCGCGAACACACCGTCAGCGGCTCCCGATCAGTCTTCCCCACCGTCCTGCGGCGAGGTCCGCCCTTACCCGACGGCCGGCGACAAGGCGGTAAGGGAAGCCGAATGGCAGGTGGCCACGCTTCAGGCTGCGAAAGCAGCCCAGATGCGCGGCAAACTGCCAGGAGGGCTGACTGCGGTCGTGGAAGCGGCCGCCGAGGCGTCGGTGGACTGGCGTTCGATCCTCATGCGGTTCGCGCAGCAGGTGACCCGCGACGACTACAGCTATGCGATGCCAAATCGCCGGTATCTGCATCTCGGCTTCTATCTGCCGGCGTTGCATAGCCCGGCAGTGGGAGACGCGGTCTTTGTGCGTGACGCCAGCGGTTCGGTTTTCGACGAGACGCAACGTCAGTTCGCTGGCGAAGTGATCCACGTCGCCGAAACGCTGCAACCGGCGAGGCTGATCGTGCTGGACTGCGATACCCGCATTACCCAGGTGCAGATATTCGAACGGGGCGACCCGATCGAACTCGCGCCGGTAAAGGGCGGTGGGGGCACGTCGTTCGTCGAACCGTTTGCTTGGATCGAGCGCGAGGGCATCAATCCCGCGTTTCTCGTCTACCTGACGGACATGGACGGACGGTTTCCGCAGTCTGCTTCGTCGTACCCGGTTTTGTGGGGCGCGACCGTACCGCTCTCTCGCATTGAAGATCCACCATTCGGCGAAGTCGTCGAGGTGATCGTCTGACAGTGCCAATTCCCTGCACACAGCCCGGCTCATTTGAGCCGGGCTTTTTTTTCGTCTGCAGCGCATCGGGATTGGCTGTCGACCTGGCCGACGACTACGCGATTCGTGTCCGGGCAGGCGGGTCAAAAGCTGCTCAAAAAGTGGAGCTTTCCGCAAAAAGGCCGACAGGCGCCTGTCACCCCGGAATCGACAAACCAGCGCGCAACTGGCTCCCCGCAGGCCAACGAAGACGTCATTGCAAAGCTGCCGAATATAGCGGCCCTTTCGCTCCATCGCGGCGACGGCGCGCCGGAAAAATACCAGCATGTCCGAAGATGCCGATACTCCTCTCCTGCGATTCAACCGCCTTGAAAAGAGCGCGGTCGATCTGTTCTTCGCATCGTTGCGTCCGCTACAGGAATATTTCGAATCGCCCGACGTAGCCGAGGTGATGGTCAATCACCCCAGCGATATCTGGATCGAACGCCGCGGCGTGCTCAGTCGCCTCGATCTGGAAATCCATCCAGCGATGGTGAACGGTGCAATTCACGCGCTCGCGTCGTCCGTGGAGAAGTCCGCCAGGGCAGGGACCGGCCAGGGCATTCTGAACGCCGGTCACGGGAACCTGCGTATCGCGGCGGTCATGCGCCCGACCTCTATCAACGGCGACGCCTTCGCAATTCGCAAGCATCTCGACAAGAGCCTGTCGCTGGATGACTACGTGAACAAAGGCGCATTTTCGCTCGCGCGGGCACGTGACGACCGGGAGCACGAGTTTTTCCCGCCCGGCACCGAAAACGAGGCATTGCGCCAGGCGCTGCGCGAAATCGTGCGTGCCCGCAAGAACATCCTCGTTGCGGGCGGCACGTCTTCGGGCAAGACAACGCTGCTCAACGCGATCGGCGCAGAGATCCCCGACACGGACCGTGTCATCACGATCGAGGACACGGCGGAGCTGAAGCTCACCGTGCCGAACCTGCTGCGGCTGCTCTCGAATGCCGATACCGGAGTGACCACCCAGATGCTGGTGGCGCTTTGCCTGCGATTCCGCCCTGACCGGATTGTGGTGGGGGAGGTGCGCGGCGGCGAGGCGTACGACTTCATCCAGGCGCTGAGCACCGGCCACGATGGTGGCCTGGGTTCGATCCACTCAAGCAACGCCCGTGGCGGCCTGCGCCGCCTCGAGAGCCTCGCCATGCTCGGTGTGCCGTCCGGTACGCGCTGGGACATCGCCGATCTGCGCGAAAACATCGCCAGCTGCTTTCACTACGTCGTGCACATGAAGCGCACCGGCGAGCTGCGCCACGTCTCCGAGATCCTCGAAATCCGCGGCGCCGACAACGGCGAGTACATCCTCAAACGCGTTTTCTAACCCACAGGAGTGGACCAATCCATGATGAAGCAACTGCTGTCTCACCTCAAATTTGCCGCTCGCCAGGCCCGGGCGGCGGGCACGTGGCTGTTCAGCCGGCGCGAAATGCGCACGACCCTCATCGCGGCCGCCCTCAGCGCGATTGCGCCCGTCGCGTCGGCCACCGACCTGTCAGATCTGGGGTCCGCGACCGACGTGATCTGTCTTATCTCGGGCTGGATCAGCGGCCCGTGGCTCTTTGGTATTGGTCTCGTGCTCCTGATCTTCGGCTTCATCGCCATCGCGTCCTCGGAAGGCACGATCGCCAAGATCCTCTCGGGCTGTGTGCTGGGCATCGGTCTCGCGGCCTGCGCGCTGCCGATCCTGAAAAACCACTTCAAGATCAGCTATGTCTGCACGTAAGCGCATCAAGGTCAGCCGCGCCCTCTCGTTGCCCCGGCAGATTGGCGGCGCTGATCGCGTTCTCGCGCTCGGCAACGGTCTGATCACGGTGCTGCTCTGTTATTCGTGCGGCTTCGACCTCGTCATGATCCCGGCCTTCGTTGGTCTTGGCGTTGGCGTGCACATCTTCCTGCGCTGGATGAGCGCGCGCGATCCATGGTGGCGCGTCGTGCTGATCATCTACAACCGCTACCCGGACGTGCACGAGGCATCGCCGATGCACAAGACCTCGGCGCGCTTTCGCCGTCCCTACGGATTCGATCAGGATCTCCCATGCTGAAATCTGGAAAGAACACAGCGCCCGGACGCGGGGCTGTGCCGTGGTCCTCGGTGGTGGCGCCTGGGTTTGTGATGATCGAAGAGGGTTCGTATCTGGCGTCGGTCACGTTCAACGGTGCCTCAGACGATCCGCACTGCATCCGTGCTCTTGAGGACATCGGCAAGGGACTCTGCGCCGCCTTCGTGAAGCAGGAGCCCGCATGCTGAAAGCCACCAGACGCGGGGCGCTCAAGCGCAGCCCAGTTCACGAGATCGCGCCGTGGGCGACGATGGTGACACCTCACCTTGTGCTGGACAAGGACGGATCGCTGCTGACGTCGTTCACGTTTGAAGGTATCGATGCTGATACGCCGAACGTGGGCGATATCGCCGCTGCGCGAAACAATCTCGACCACGCCTGCAAGAACTTCGACCACCGGGTGACCGCGTGGTGGCGACGCTCGAAGCGGCGTGTCAGGAGCACGATCGAGGGCGGTTTTGCGTCGCCGATGGACGCGCGCATCGACGAGATCAACCAGAAAGCGGCAACGAGCGGCCAGTACTTCCGCAACACCCATTCGGTGTCGCTTGCCTTCACGCCCGAGAGCGGCATCAACAAGTTCTTCGAGAAGGTCGGCTATCACCTCAAGGTCGGCGGCAAGTCGCTCCCGCTGGCGATCTTCGAGTCGATCCGGGACCAGTTGCTCACCCGCAACGCGTTCGCGTTCGACATCGACCAGTTAACCGCCGACATCAAGCGGTTCGAGGGCGTACTGGACGCATGGCGCGGCGGGGTGGGGCGGCTCAGGATGAAGCGCCTCGAATTGCAGAATGCGCTCGCGTACCTGCATCAGACTGCTAACCCGTCGGTGCCGCCGCGGCGCGTTCGTTATCCGGTGACGATGCTCGACACGCATCTCACCGAATCGCACGTGACCTACGGTGCTGAACACCTGCTCTTCGAGTCGGCGCACGGCAAGCGCTTCGCCAAGATCATCGCGGTCAAGGAGTGGCTCGGCTTTCAGGAAGCGGCGCTTGACGTGCTGGGCGACGTCGACGCAGAACTTGATATCTGCGTGATGTTCCGCTTTCTGAACACGAGCCGCGCCGAGGCGTTCATCAAGGCGATGCGCAAGTTCTACAAGGTCGCGGCGATCAATCCGTGGGCGATGATCAAGCAGTACATCACCAAGGAGCAGGAAAAGAACGACAAGGGGCGTGAGACCCTCGCCACCGAGGCGGAGGATGCACTCTCCCGGCTCACCGCCGATGGCCAGCAGTTTGGCTTCGCGAACATCTCCATCATCGTCTACGGCGCGACCGTCGACGAATGCGATCAGGCAACGGCTGACGTGGTCGGGCGGATCAGCAACGCCGGCTTTGGTGTGGTGCTTGAGGAGCGCAATCTTGGCGCTGCGTGGGCATCGACACTGCCTGGCCGCTGGGACCAGCAAAAGCGGTTGCAGTTCGTCGAAACAGCGGCCGTGTCGGACGTGGCGCCGCTGCGGGGTGTGCATGAGGGTCCCGAAGTCAACGAATGGCTGACCCAGCAGTTCGGCCGCAAGACCGGCCCGGTTACGCTGCTGCCGACACGGCACCGCACGCTTCAGCGCGTCGTTCTGCACCATCCGAGCGGCCGCGCGCACCTGCTGGTGGTCGGGCCGAACGGCGCGGGCAAGACCATCATCCTGAACTATCTGCTGTCGCAGATGGCGAGGCACGACGCGCGCCGCATCCGCTTCGACAAGGAGCGCTCGACCCGCATACCTACCGTGCTATCCGGTGGCCACTTCATCGACGTGACCGGCCGCTATCAGGCGGCCACGAGCGTGAACCCGCTCTCGTTGCTGTTCGACCGCCGGCACTACGAATACGTGTCGACGTGGGTGCAGATGGCGATCGAGGACGAAGAGTTCCGTTGCACGCCGCAGCAGGAGCGCGAGATATTCGAGAAGGTGATGACACTGGGCGAAGGGTACGAACCGAAATTCTGGACGCTCTCGTACCTGACGTCGCTGCTGTCGGCCGACCTGCGCGAGCGCCTGCGTATCTGGACCCAGGGCGAAAAGAACGGCCAGTACTTCGACCACGAGGACGATGCTTTCTCGCTCTCGGAGAACCTGTCGATCGAATGCGGCGACCTGTTCCAGAACAATCCCGAGGCCGCGATCCTGTTCATGGACTACGCGTTCTATCGCATCTCGCAGTGGCTCGATGGCAAGCGTTTCACCGTGATCGAAGTCGAAGAGTGCGGCTTCTTCTTTATGTATCCGCGTTTCTACGCGCGGCTCGAACTGTGGGCGGTGACCATCCGCCGCCTGAACGCGATGCTCGCCCTTGCGACGCAGTCGCTCAAGCAGCTTGAGCGGGTGCCGAACTTTGAAATTCTCAAGGAGCAGTTGCAGAACATCGTCTATCTGGCCAACCCGGACGCGCGCAGCAACAAGAAGCTGTACTCGGACATTTTTGGGCTCTCGGACGGGCAGATCGACCAGATCGCAGACGCGGTGCCCAACCGCGATTACCTGTGGGTCACGCCCAGCACCTCGCGCATGCTGCAGACGAGCTTCGACAAGGAGACGCTCGCCGCAATGCGCGCTGACGGGCGCGCGCAGAACATTCTCGACAAGCATTTCACGTCGGGCGCCGAGCACTGGCGTGAAAACTACATGCAGGAAATGCTCACTCTCGAATGAAGGGGAATCCGTGAAAAAGACCATTTTCCAGGCCGCCGTAGCCGCGGCAATGCTTCTTGGCGTGTCCTCGGCCGCGCGGGCCCAGTGGGTCGTGTTCGACCCCACGAATTTTGCGCAGAACTTCATCACGGCGGCCAAGGCCGTGAAGGGCGAGATCTACCAGGACACGAACATCGCCTATCAATACCAGATGATGGCGAACCAACTGCTTCAGGCGACGAACCTCAATCCGACGGCGATGAAGGCGCAGTACGACCAGATTTCCGGGGACCTCACGAGCATCAACAAATACGTGACGAACCTGACCGATCTGTACGGCAATCTCCAGCAGGGCAGCCAGTACATCTCGCACGTGCAGAACCTGATTTCGTCGTCGGGCAAGTCGCCGTCCCAGTGGCTTTCGGACATGAACGAGCTGTACAAGCAGGGCGACGCTACGGCGACCAAGCTGTTCCAGATGGGCAACGACGTGTCGTCGCACACGCAGACGCTCGCGCAGCGGCGCGCCGAACTCCAGTCGCAGCTGTCGCTCAGTCCGACCCAGGAAGCGACAGCCCAATTGACCACGCATTACCTCGACATCGTGTCCAGCCAGATGTCCGACCTGCTCAACTTGACCGCGGCGAAGACGCAGGGCGAAGCCCAGAGTCAGGCTATCGACAACGCTGAGGCGAAGGACCGCGCCTCGGCAGCTGAGGCCTACACGACGCAGCAGGATGCCGAACGTGTCCGTCTCAACGCGCTTCCGACCAACTGAGGAATCCAATGCGGCTGAAAGGATATCTCGTCGCTATGCTCGCGTTGGTCGCCATGTTGGGGGGCAGTGTGAGCGCCCGCGCCGACGACACCCAGGCGGGCGGCCAGCAAATCGTGCCCGTTGATAACGGTACTACGATCAGCGTGCCATCAAAGGGTGACCATACGGTTGGCGCCACGATTAAAGCCGGTGAAGTCGCGCAGGGGGTGAACGCCGCAGCAACCGAATTCACGACGTTGTTCAACGCCGTGATCCCGGCCGCCGTTGAAGCCAGCCAGAGCCTGAAGAGCGAATCTGACAAGTTTGCTGGCGGGCTTGGTCTGATCACTCTCATCCTCGCTTTCGCCCGGTACGCAGCAACCCGCGATCCGGTCACCGCTTGGGTGACGCTGTTCGAAGAACTGGCAACTCTGGGCATCTTCGCGTCCATTTATATCGGTTACCAGAAGTTTTCGCCTGGCTTCTATAACTGGTTCCAGACACTGGCTAACCTGATTCAAAACGGTGCGGGGCAAGGGGTTGCCGCGTCCATCGGGGCGGCTGGTGGCGCGGCGTTTGAGGCGATTGTGAAGGCATACGGGGCAACATCCTGGTACGAATATATTGCACTCACCATCTCGCTCGCGCCGCTCGGATTCGCCTACATCATCCTCATGATCACGAGCGTCGTGTTCGCCTTCATGAATAACCTCGGACAGATTCAGGCAGCTGCCGGGATAGTGATGGGGCAGATCGCTGTAGCGCTCGGATTTTCGTCATTCACGCGCGGTTACTTCAAGTCCTGGCTCGACTGGATGGTGAGCGCGGGCATGTACTGTGTGATTAGCGCGATCCTCTCGCGTCTGGTTACCGGCTCGTTGAGCACGGCGATTACCACGGCAACCGCGAAAGGCTTGTCGACCGCACAGGGCGCAACTTACGTGCTGGATCTCTCGTTGTTCATCTTCCTGCTCTCGTTTGAAATTCCGAAGATGGCGGGCATGTTCGGTGGCGGCGCAAATGCCTCCGGTTCACTGTTCAAGAAGGCTGCGAGCGTGGCGACCGGCGGTGTCCTGTGACGGCGGCGGGACAGCACGTCGCAATGAATGCTTCGGCGCTTCTCGCCCAGCATGATCGCCGTGTGGCGCTGATCCGGCAGGCGGCGAACGAGGCCCGCGAGGACGATTACCGGACACGCTGGTCGGACGTTCTCACGCGCTGTGCCGACTGGTTTTCGAGCATGCCTTATTCGCCGACGCTTTACCGCGAGCCTGGCGGTGCGTTTCGCTGCACGGTGGAAACGGCGTTTTACGCGATGCGTCTGGCCGGCGGCCAGAAGTTCGGCACCAACCTGCCGTCCGAGCAACGGCGCCGCATTGAGCCGCAGTACAACCACGCCGTATTCCTTGCTGGCGTCTGCTCGGGGCTGGACGAGCCTTACCGTCACTTCACGGTGTCGCGCGCGAGCGATCGAGCCGAATGGAACCCTGCGGCGCACGGCGCACTCGGCCCGTGGCTCGCCGGCAGCGCATATTCGCTGCTGCGCCGCGCGCAGCCCCTGCCGGTCGAGCGTATGCGTACCGCGCTGTTTGCTCAGAACCTGATCGGGCATGCGTTGCTGACGGGATACGAGGCATCGGTGCTCGCCGACCTGTTCGGGGCGATCAACCCGGTCGACAGACCGCAGCCCAACGAGTCGCTGGTGCACAAGGTGTTGCGTCAGGCCGTGGCGGTCGCTGCGGACTTCGACCGCAAGGCGCAGCAGGGCATCTACGAGCCCGTCCAGTATCCCGTGCCGCCCGCGATCCACGTCGCGGCCGCCGTGCAGCCGGTCGTGACGTCGCCGCCCATGGCCGCGGCCACGCCTCCTGCTTCGGCGACGGCAGTACCTGCGTCGGCCGCCGTGTCCGGCGCAGCCACGCCACCCGCTGGAACGCCCCCGACGGGCGCCCTGGCGGGGTCCGAATCGGCTACGCCGGCGGCACCGATGCAAGCGAATACCGCCACGCAAGCGCCTTCGGCCGGCCAGCCTGCGGCAGTTCCCGCAACTGGGCCGGCCGACGCGAGCAAGGCGGATACTCATCCCACGCCTTCCGCCGCAGCGACGCCGGCGACGCCAGCCAGGGCAACAAGGCCAGACCCGCAGATGGGCCTGCCTTTTCCCGGCGACGTGCCCGCGCCGGTAGCCGTCGATCCTTCGGCAATGCGCGCACCCGTCTCCACGACCCGTGCTGAGGCGCCCGTGCCGCCGGCGACGTTCGATCAGGTGCTCGAGGGAATGCCGAACATGATTCGGGATTTCTTCAGGGCTTTGCGCGAGGATGTGGCGGCCGGACGCGCGAAGGTCGAGTGGACCGAGAAGGGGCTCTCGATTCCGAAACGTCTTGTCGGCAGCTTTGGCGTGGCGAGCGACACCCTCGTTGAACATCTGCGACGTCGCGGCCTGCTGGTCTCGAACGTGCAGGCCGAGGTCGTGCTGGCCGTGCGCGCCGGCGAACTTATTCTGGAGCGCGAAGCATGAACGCCGCGACGAGCTATATCAATCACTTCCGTCCGATTTACGAATTTCGCGCGTGGGTCTTCTGGCTACTCGCGCTCTTCGTTCTTCCATTCTCAGGCATGCCGTACTGGTGGGCGTTCGAGCTGCTCGTGCTGGTCGCCGTGCTCGTGCGCGGCCGCCAGATCTGGAAGGCGCTGCGCTTCCGGCTGGCCATCTCGACCAAGTGGCTGACGACGCTCGACGTGCCACGCCTGCTGACCATCCAGAAACGCATGCGCAGCGAGGTCGATTCGATGTACCTGGGCCTGGGCTTCGAGTGGACGCAGAAGCACTGCCAGATCGCGCACGACATCCTGCGCATGCCCACGACGGACATTCCGGGGCTGCCGAAATGGCTGGGCAAGACAAAGACCGGCAGACAGATCGAGGAGACGATCGAGAAGGTCTTCGCGCCCGCCGACAGCGTGCGCGATCGCTTGCCGCAGGGCGCGTCGTGGATCCACGGCATGGAGCCGAAGAAGGGCTACGTGCCTCTGCATTACAAGGCACTCGGCGGTCACACGCTCGTGGGCGGCACGACGGGCGCGGGTAAAACCCGTACTTACGAGGTCATTTCCACCCAGGTGATTCATCTCGGCGACGTGCTGATCATCGTCAACCCGAAGCGCGACGAAGACTGGAAGCGACGCGTGGAGACGGAGTGCAAGCGCGCCGGACGCAAATTCCTCTACTTCAATCAGGCGAAACCGTCCGAATCCATTCGCCTGAATCCACTGGAAAGCTGGTCGCAGCCGTCCGAAATACCGAGCCGGATTTCGCAGCTGATGGAAGAAGGGCAGTTCCGGCAGTTCGCGTTTCTCTTCATCGACCGCTCGGTGAAGGGCGAGCTCTACGTGGGCGACAAGCCCAACCTGCGCTCCATCCTTAAATACGCACAGTCGGGCGTGGCCCACCTGCTCGAACGCGCGCTGGAGCGGTTTTTCCGCGATGCGAACCTCGATAACTGGGAAGAGCAGGTGGCGACGACGCGCACGCAGATCGGCAAAGCTGCGCCGAACCAGCGTGTCGATGCGATGGTGATGCTCTACAACGAGCGTTACGGGAAACACGATCTGGGTCACGAGGCCGTCGATGGCCTGATCGCGACCCACTCGCACGACCGCGAGCACTACATGAAGATCATCGCGTCTGCGCTGCCGCTCCTGCAGATGCTGGCGACTGGCGAGACCGGTTTGCTGCTGGCGCCGAAGGTCGACGACTTCTCTGACGAGCGCGAAATCTGGGACATCGACAAGATCATCCGCCAGAAGGCCGTGCTCTACATGGAGCTCGATTCGCTGTCGAACAACATCGTCCAGCAGGCCATTGCGTCCCTCGCGCTGGCTGACGTGGCGGCCGTGTGCGGTGCGATCTACAACTTCTACGACACGCGCCCGGAGATCGTACTGATCATTGACGAGATCGCGGAGGCGATCAACGAGCAGGTGATCCAGATTCTCAACAAGGGGCGTGGGGCCGGATTCAAGGCATTTGTCGCGTTCCAGACGCGCGCGGACCTGGAGGCACGACTCGGGAATGCCGCGAAGATGCTGCAGGTTTTGGGCAATTTGAATAACCAGATAGTCCTAAGATTGGAAGACAGCGACACGGCCCAATGGTTCTCCGACAAGGTCGGGGAGACCGCGATCCGCAATGTGCAGATCTCCGGTTCCACGAGCCGTGGCAGTGAAGGCCACATCGGCGAATTCAATGGTGGCGTCACACGCTCGCTTCAACTGGAGAAGGTCCCGCTCATACCGACGGTCCTGATCCAGAAGTTGCCCAACCTGCAGTATTTCTTGCGCATCTCCGGCGGCTCCGTGCATCAGGGACGTATTCCAATTCTCCAAGGCTAAAACAATTCAACGCATGAACTCCACCGTGTTCAAGAAAATCATCCGCGAGAACCGCCTGTCCTCGCGCCTCGTGCCCGTTTTCACGATCGCACCCGAGCTTGAGCTCGCGTGCTCGCGCCTGGCCGATTTCATTGGCGACCAGTTCATCGGCGAGCGTGAGCCGCTCGTGCGCGAAATGCTTGAGGACGGTCTGGCCGCCTACAAGCGCGTGCGCAAAACCGGCGAGCCCCACGTCGCCTTCATGCACGGCCTTTTCCAGCGCGCGCATCTGCTGTATGCGCGTCGCTACGTGGCGCGCGAAGGCGAACGCGAGCATGTCTGGTCGCCGATGTTCGAAGCGGTGACGGAATTCGAGGCGCGTTTCGCCGGCGGCGTCACCGAGATGGTGAACGAGGCCTGTCCGGAGCGGATCACGCAGAAGACAGCGGCCTTCCAGCTGGCCGCACGCGCGCTTAACGGCGAAACCTTCCGTCTCTATTTCGAGGACTACGATGTCGCTCACGACTACGCTGATCGCGAAGCTGTCGGGGCTTGAGGAGGCGGACGCGGCGCGCGTGCTGTCGTCCGTGCGCGCGCAGGACGATCTTCAGGCGCCGCCGCCCGCAGAGTTCCGTCGCGGCCGCGCCGCTCGCGCGTGGGCGCTTGCCGTCGTGATGTCACGTAACCCTGCTCGCTTCTGGATCGGCATGAGTGGACTCATCGCCTTTCCGGTCTATCTTCTGTTCCAGATCGGAGCGTGGCTCCATGGCTAGCAGCAGTCGGTTCGTGCGCCACGTGAAGTGGTGGTTCTTTGTGTTGCCATTGATCGCCGCGGTGGTGTTGCCTGCGATCCCAAACCGGCAGCTCTTCGAAGTCACCGACGTCGAATCGCAGTCTGTCGCGAACACCCTCGGGGACGATCGCGCGGCGGCAGCCGTCGATACGACCAATGCGTTGTTCCGGCGCCTGTTCGTTGATTCCGGTGCAGTGCAGGCAACGCTCGACGCGGGCGGCGAAGACGATTTCGATGCTGACGGCATGCACGCTTTCGCGCAGAACTGGGCGAAGCAGTTCTGGATGCTTGTGTATCGCGCGGTCTACCGGTCGGTAGTGATGAAAACCTGGCTGCTCGGGATCAGCCTCCTGGGCCTTGCGGCAACTGTCGACGGCACAATGCGGCGCAAGGTCAGGGCGGCCGCAGCGGGCTTCGCAAGCCCGCTGAAGTTCCACCTTGCGATTCACGCCCTGCTAATGACCACGGGCAGCGCATTCGTGGTGTTGCTGCTCCCAGTCCCACTCGTCGCCAACTGCTGGACGGCACTGGCGGTCGCGCTGCCGCTGCTCCTGTGGATAGCAAACTCATCGACCTGAGCCCCGTCTTTGGCAGTCGTTGAACCGGAAAGCTCACAGTTTCCTGTGGGCTTTCTGCATTTTGGCCGACAGGCGCCTGCTGCCGTCGCGCTTGTGGCGCCGGCGCTCCCTGCGCTCAGATCTGAAAAGCCGCGTCATTTGCACGTGTTTCGCCTCTCCGGGCATCGCGTCGATCGCAACAATATGGTGATGCCGCGCGCTGGTGCGCGTGCAACTTCCCAGGATCGACACATGAGCACCATCAACGAAGAACTGACGAAATCCGATAGCGTCGCGGCCGACGCAATTGCACTGGCGAGCGCCCCGGGACCGCGCCTGGGCGCGGGCGACTCCGCAGGTACTACCGACGCAGGCGAGCCGGCGGACCCGCGCCAGGTCACCGACGGTGCGGACGATCACGAACTCGAAGACGAACTCCAGCGCATGGAGAGCGATGCCGCGACGCTCCAGCGCGAGGGCATGATCAGCGAGAGTGAAGCGGCCGAGAAGCGCGAGCAGGTGGCGCGCACGCGCAAGCTCTTTCGCGACCTGCCGCCTGCGGAGCGCGCCGCGATCATTCGCCGCCGCCGCGAGATCGGCCGTCAGCTGCTGGACCGTCAGCTTTCGGGCGCGGCAATCGTCCCGGCCGCCGTGCGCCTGAACCACACGCGCCTGAAGCCGCTCTTCGAGCAATGGTGGCCGTACATTAACCGCATGAGCATCAACATGCAGCGCTTCGGCCGCTCGACGTTCGGCGAGCAGGACATGGGCGCGGTCAACAGTTTCTTCGACAAGCAGCTCGACTCACTCGAAGCGTACGTGAATGAACAGCTCGAGGTGGCGCAGGGCTTTCGCGAGCGCACCGAGCGCGAGATGATGACGCGCGGAGATATCGTGTTCCAGCCGACCGTCACGAAGCCGTCGCTCGCGATCGAGGTCGAAGCCTATTCGCGCTTCTCGATGCGCATGCTGTCGGTGATCACGCGCTTCGACCGCGTGATGGACCATTTCGATTTCCTCGTCTGGAATGGCGTGCGCGACCAGAGCGACGTCGACGAAGAAGTGTCGCGCTTCCTGCGCAAATTCCATCCGGTGGGCGTTCGCGGCTACATGACCCATCTGCGCCTGATGACGGCGGTTCGCGGCCTGTAAGGGACACAGTCATGCTCGATGGCCTGAATCCGCAGCAGCTCGAAGTCGCACAGGCGCGGCGTCATTGTCTTGCGGTCGCCTGTCCGGGCGCGGGCAAGACGAAAACGATCGCATCCAAGGCGGCTGCGCTGCTCGCCGAGCCCGGCGCGCGCGTGGGCGCGGTGACCTTCAGCAAGGACGCCGCGAAAGAGCTGCGCGAGCGCATTCTCAAGCTCGCCGGCGCGGGCGCGAAACAGCGCCTGCTGGCCGGCACCTTCCATTCGCTGGGGTTCAGGCAGATTACGGGCCCGGGCAAACGACGCGACATCGCGTCGGATGGCGATCGTACCGGCCTGCTGATCCGTGCGCTGGCGGAAACCGGCCTGAACTGGAAGGTCGAGGAGGCTGTGCCGGTCATCGAGCAGATCAAGACCGGCGTCACGCACCCGATCGAGGGATCTCCGGAAGCCGTGCTTTATGCAGCTTACGAGGACGCGCTCGCGCGCAACGACAAGATCGACTTTCAGGACATGCTGCGGCTGTCGATCTCGGGTATGGAATCCGGTGACATCGAACCATACGCGTTCACCCATCTGCTCGTTGACGAATTCCAGGATACGGACCCGCTGCAGTACCGCTGGGTGGAACTGCACGCCGCAGCAGGCGCGTGCGTCACCGTGGTCGGCGACGACGATCAGAGCATTTACGGCTTTCGTGCTGCGATGGGTTATCGCGGCATGGAGGGCTTCGCCCGCAAATTCGAGGCGCAGCGCGTCGTGCTCGGGAGCAATTATCGCTGCCGCTCCGAGATCCTCGCGGCAGCCGACCGGCTCATCCAGCATAACGCGGACCGGATTGCAAAGGTCCTCCACGCCGAAAAGGGGGCAGGAGGCACGATCGTCGCACGCCGTTTCCACGACGAGTACGACGACGCGGCCGCCGCGGTCGAAGCGCTGGCCCCGCGCCTGCGCAGCGGCCAGACCTGCGCCATCCTCGCGCGTACCAACCGCGTGCTGGACGCCATCGAGTCCGTGTGCCGCTCGCACGGTGTGAAGTACTACCGCGCGTCGGGCCGCTCGGTGCTGGATCAGCCCGAAGGCGCGCTGATGTGCAATCTGCTGCAGATCGTGCAGCGCGTAAAGCTCAACGGGCTCGACGCGGTGCTCGGCTATGCCGGGATGAGCACGCGCGATCTGACCGCGCTGCACAACGCGATGGGCGCGACGCTCGCGCAGAAACAGAAGAAGGATCTCGTCGCGGTCGGTCTGAACGAAGACACCGCCACGGCCTATCGCAACTTCATGAAGCGCCTGGCGGAATGGCAGTCGCTGTGCGAGCGCGCGTTCTATTCGCTGGCGCTCGAGGGCGTGCGCGAGTGGATGATGACCTATGTGCGCAAGGAATCCGCCGAGCGCGCTGTGCAGGCAACCTACGACGTGATCTCGCGCCTGAATGGCAACTTCAGCGAGCGCATCGAGTTTCTTAAGCGGGCGAACAACGAGCCGGCGCCGGACGCGCTGGTGCTCACGACGATGCACAGTTCGAAGGGCCTGGAGTGGGACCACGTGTGGATCACCCGCTCGGAAGAGAACATCGTGCCCGACCCGAAGAGCCCCGAGTCCGACGAGCGACGCCTCTTCTATGTCGCGATGACGCGCGCGCGAGAGACGCTTACGATCACGTCGATCCGCAAGAATCCGGCGACGCGTTTCATCCAGGAATCACAGGTCCCCGAAGTCAGCGAGCCGTGATTGCAACCTCACATCCAGCACTGAGATTCCCATGAGCCTCTGGCGACACGACCAACAAACTGGCACGCTCACCTCGCATAGCGGCCCAGCACCGTGGATCGGTACTGCCTTGCTCCTCACTTACGCTGCCTGGTGTTGCTCGACGGTGGCCGCCGTGATTGTTGGTGCGGCCAGTATCGTCTGCGTTCTGAAGATCGCGCAGCTGCACGTGCGGGAGGAACGCGCCCGCGCCCATCACTGCGAAAACGGAGATTGTCGATGACCGCAGAGACGACGGGCCAGATGCCCGAATGGTTTGCGACCTGGTTCGAAACGAAGTTTGGCAAGCCTGTGCCGGATGAATTCGCGGAGTACCTCGCGAGGCACCCGGATGGACTGTGGTCGAATGCCGGGACGCTGTGGAAGGCGGATGCCATTATCGACGCAACGGAGGAGCGGGATCTGCACGAGAAGGGCGTCTGCTTCATCGGCGAGACGGCGTTTGAAGCCGTATTCCTGTTGCGGGCGCGCGATGGGCGGGTGTTTGCGTCGGACAGGTTCGATGCTTCGAACGTCGACGCGTGGTTTAGCGACATCGACTCATGCATCGCCCTGCTGGATTTTGAAGAAGCGCCGCGCTCCCTGGGGTGACTACGGTCACCTCCAGTTCCATACACCCGCCAGAGGAAATACGATGAGGCGCAGAATATCCACCGACGCTGCCGCCCGGGCAGTGACGCTCGCGTTACCGGACACGGATTTTGCCGTGACGGCGCGTTCGATGCATGGTTCGAACGTCGTCGTTCCGGCGGACTCCTACGAGCACGCCGCCGTGCGCGCGCGCGAGCTTCGAACGCTCGACAATCATATGGTCTGCATTCTTGCCAGGGGCAAACGTGTTGCGCGATGGGATCGCATCAACGCCAGTGGCGGGCGCGTTTACGGCGAACACACGCCGGTTCCCAGAGATGACAACCGCTGGCGTCGGGTGGCGGTCGATCGTGGCGAAATGATCGGCAGCATTCGGGAGATATGGACTCGCTTCGTTTGAGCGCTGGAACAGAAAAAAGGCCGCTTTCTCCGGGAGAGCGGCCTTTTCCGTATCGCAGCCAGTTTCAGTTTTTACTCGGCGACGAGCTTCAACACGAGCTTGTAGTGCGGATCGCCTAGCGGCACGTCGACAGTTTTGCCCGAATCCAGATGCACGGCGATGTCTCGCACATCGAGGCCGGACGTTTTGACGACTTCGCTGACACAGTCGGCCGGGCCCGTCTTCGCGATGCCGGTCGAGACCGTATCGGTTGCCGACACCACGAGGTCGAAGGACCCGCCCTCGGACTTCTTCGTCTCCACCTCGACCCGGCGTCCTACAAACTTCTGGCGCGCGTTCAACTTGATGCCGTTGGCCAGCTTCGTGCATTCGCCGTAGCCGATGCTCTGACCACTCGCCAGGAGGAACGGCGACTCGTTACCGAGGCTGTCGCGAATGATCGACGTCGACGTGGCCAACGGCGTACCGTCGTGCGAGAGCGCGACGGAAAGGGTGTAGTCCGGTGCGCTCGTCGCGGCGTGTACGGCACCACAAACGGTGAGGGCTGCGACCAGGGTTGCGAGGTGTTTCTTCATGCGTGTGACTCCGTGGTTGGGAACTGAATTAGCGATGCTATGCGGCCGCATCGGCGGACCGCTGGATCGACTGGACGTTTTGCGCTTCCGTCACTTCCTTCACGCCGTTCTCAATGACGAGCTCGCGCGCGACGCGCTTGAACTGGCCTTCAAGCGACGCGCTCGGGCCGAGCCTGATCGTGCCGCAGTAAAAGATATTGCCCTTCACGCGACCGTTGATTTCGAGTGAGCCGCGCGCGTGGATATCGCCCTCCACCGTGCCGTCGACGCGCACGTGTTCGCCGTCGACCTGGCCTTTGACCAGCCCACCCTGACCAATGTGCAGCAGGCCTTCATTGGCGATCAGATTGCCGTCCACGATGCCAAACAGGCTCAAGCCATGGTCCAGAATCAGATTGCCCTCGATCGTGGCCCCGGGCGCGAGCAGCGTGACGTTGAGTTGGTTCTTCATGTTCGCGTGCCTCAGAAAAGTTGAACGTCGCCACCGCGCCCCGCGGCCGGCTTCGCTTCGGCGGGTTTCGCGTCCGGGTTTGCAGGCGGTGCTTCATGAATCGGTGTGAGGTGACGACGGGGTGCGTGCCTGGAGACATGCATCGCCGGTGCCACAGGCGCGGAGGCTTCGGCCTGTGACGCTGCCGGCGTCGCGGCGGCTGCCGTCTGGGTCGAAGGTTGAGGCTTCGCCGGCGGGTGCTCCTCGCGCACGGCTGCCGGAACGGGCTGAATCGCAGGCGTATGCTCGCTCCGCGCGTCCGGCCGTTGAATGCGTGCCTGCCTGATCGGCGACGCCGCCGCGCGCTGCATGTAGTTGTCCGGGGCAGCAGGGGGCGCGACCTGGCCAGTCGCCGCCTGCGGTGATTGCCCCATCAAGGCGGCCGGATCGACAGCGGCTAGCGAGCCGGTGCGGCCCGCTGCCTGGTCGGAGTCGCTGGCGGTGAGCGCGGACGCAGAGCCGTTGGCGCTGGCGGCCGTATATGACGCGGGGGAAGTCGCGGTCGCTGCCACCGTCGTCTGCGCGTGCGCGGCTGCATGGCTCGCGTGCGCGATCGATCCATAGAGCTTCGCTGCGCCCATGCCGATGGCCGCGCAGATGAACGTGCCGCCCACCGTCATGAGCGCGCCGCGCCCGACGTTCGCGCGCGCCTTCCACATGCGGCGTAGCGCAGACGTGCTCACGGCAGGATCGTGCGCGAGCAGCAGCGGGGCGGGGCGCGCGCGCATCTGCGCCTCCAGATCGATGACGACAGGCTCGCGCGCGTACCGCGCGTGCAGCGCCTGAATTTCTCGAAGGTCTATCTCCATCAGGTCCTCCATAAAGGGTGTACGGACGAGCGTATCCGGCCAGCGAGGAAGTCAAGCTGGATCGGTTAATACGTGGGCGTGGTCAGGATTCGCGGCGGTTGCCGTCGGCGTCGTACTGGTCGTTGTCTGGGATGCACACCTGAACGATGTGTTTGAGCCTCTTTTCGGCATTCGCGATCATTGCCGAGCATCGCTCGTCCCCGAGCTTCTGCTCGTTGCGGGTTTCGATCGCCCGCTTGAAAAGACGCTCGTACTGCGACAGGCACCGCACGAGCTGACCGGTAAGCGGTCGCTTCACTTCAAGTTCAATCGTCTCGCAGGGCCACGGCAGGTTGCGCGCGCGGTGCTGCTCCACCCAGGCGAGGGCCTTGGTGAACCAGTCGGACGTCTCGCGCAACGTCTTGTCGAGTGCGTGCAGCTTGCCACCGCGCGCGACCGAGATCTTCGTCGCGCAGAAGTTAAAGTCCGAACGCACGAATGTGCGCGTGAAAAGCGAGCTGTATTGCAGCGCAGTGAGCTGCTGCGAATCGGGGATGATCTTCGCGTAGCGCGTGTCGCTCGTCAGGCGCTCGATGGGCTTGAGCCCGGTGCCTGAGGGAACTGGGGTGAGGACAGCGGGAGCGCCTGGCGTCCCGCCTTGCGCCGCATCGCCGGACGGTTCATCCGGTAGCGGCGCCGATTCAAGTACGGCGGCCATAGTGTTTTTCGGGTGTGGTCTCTCTCACCGGTCATTGTCTGCCCGTTTCCTCAGACCAGATCGGGCAAAAGCTGCACGATATAGGCCATCATTTCCCCGGTATTCCCTCGCAAATTGCCTGATACTGACTTCATTGCTCGCGTCTCCTGACGCATCGACCTCGACTCCGTAGCCCGGAGTCCATCTTCTGTCCCAAGCCGTGCCCTTGCGGCATGCTCCGACCAGCTGGCCCTGGTGTGGAATCTCTCTTGTGCTGAGCGCCTTGCCATCCGCTCCCCTTCCGTCAGTCGTAATACTCGTCGCCGGCCGCATTCATTTGCGCCGCGACATCGTTCGAGCCCGGACATTCGGGTGTTCTCTCTCAAGACCCCCGTCTGGGTAGAACGATCGAAGTGGACTGACCCGTGAACCTGCGGCGAAAACTCAACGTTTTCGGAAAAGGGCTGTCTGCGCGACGTGATCATGTCGCGCCGGGAACGACTTTCCGTTCCCTGTTATGAGCCTCTGGCTCCCTGTGCGCCACGTCCCCGAAAGGGACGTGGCGTATGGGTCATTTCCCTCCGAATCCACAAACGCGTTCCTCTTGCCAGGGGAGCGCGTTTTTTTTCGTCCTGTGTTTTTCATCTTCTGCCTGGAGGCGCTCCCGTGCTTCTTCCCAACAGCCTTGACCAGCGTATCGCCGACACGATCAGCCACACTATCGACGACGAGCGCAAGACCGCCGATACCGCCTCCGCCACCTGGCGCGCACGGTGCGAATCGGCCCAGATCGCGATGCTCGCTGACAGCGAGCGCCGCGTTGTTCTTTCACACATCGCCACACGCCGCGGAGAAGCGGCAGCATCCACTCTGGCGCAGTCGGCCGGTGAGATGCGCACTTCGGCGATCTTCATTCTTGCGAGGAAACCATCGTGAATTCAGTGATCAGCATGCATGGCAACGCCGCGCGCAGCATCGTCGAGGAGCGCGCGCCGCGCGCACCCGTCATCGGGCGCATCCGGCCGGGTATCAAGGTGCTGACCTCGGCCGCACGAAAAAACGAGCGGGCGGTGAAGCTCTACGACGAACTGCTCGCCGCCGGCGAATCGTTCGAGAAAATCGGCGAGGAGATCGAGCGCCGTTGCAGTCTCAAAAATGCCCTCGCGCCCCGCAACGTGCCTTATTTCACGTGCCGTCGCTCGGACTTCACCAACCCGGACATTGCTGACGAAATCCTTCGTCGCTATGGCGAGGATCGCGGTGATGGTCTCAAGCTCTATCGCTTCCCGGCCGTGTTCGCCTTCAACGACTGGATGGCGAATATCCCGAACGAAATGGCGACCTGGGGGACCAACGGCCGCAAGTTCTTCTCCGAATACGGAACGGAAGGTACACGCTTCTGCATGTTGTACGCGAAGCCCGAGCGCGACCCGCGTGCACAGCGCGCCCAGCGCAACTTTGGGCCGCGCAAAAGCACCCTGCGTAACGATGAGTCGATTCCCGATGGCGTGTGCAACCCCGAGCGCTGCCCGCAGTATCAGTCGCGCCAGTGCAACCTGTCGGCGCGCTTCATCTTCGCGATCCCCGAGATCAAGGGGCTTGGGTTGATCGAGTTGCCGACCAACTCGATCTATGTGCTGCAGAAGGCTTACTCGGCGATGCAGACCGTTTCGCTCGCGCGTGGCCGGCTCACCGGAACGCACTTCTGGATGTCGAAGCGCGAGTTCGATATCACGCGCATCAACGAATCTGGCGAGGCAGTACGCCAGAGCCAGATGCTTACGGTGCTCGATGCCGATATCGACATCAGCGCGCTGCTCGACGGCGCCGAAGACCAGCCTCCTGCGCTTGCGATGGCCACCGAAGCAGCCGCGCTGCTGGAAGGGAGCGACACTGCCGCTCTGTCCAATGTGCGCACGCTGCATCCGGTCACGCTCGATGGCAATTCCGCAAACGGGCACGATCACATCGAGATGGCGGATGGTGGCCTGAAGTCGGCCAGCTCGTCAGATCCCGCCGAAACGCTCGAAGACAAGCTTGAGCGGATGTCGGACCTCCTCAAGCGTCTGGGTCTGAGCGTCGAAACGCGACAGCGTGACTTCCGTCGTTTTGCCTACATGAAATTTGGCAACGGCTGGACAAAGCGCGTCGACGACGTTGACGGCATGAACGCGCGACTCGTCGCTGCACTCGAGGATAGCGCTTCGCTGGAGCGTGAAATCGAGGCAGCGGTGCAGGATGCGCTGTTCCAGTAACCCAAAGCCGGCCCCTGACGGGGTCGGCGCCTCTTTCCAGTCCCGGTACGAGAGCCTTTCAGCAAGCAGACTTGCTAAAACGCTTTCGACCGCGCTTTCGCGCATCGAAATCCGTCCGCCATCCGGCGGCCCATCCATCTTGATCAGGGAGTCGTCCGATGCACAGGATCGGCAACTACACCGCGTTTTTTGGCGCGGGCGACGAGTTCAGCAACTGGCATCGTTGCGAGTTCTCTTACCGTGGCTTCACGTTTACCTCGGTCGAGCAGTTCTTGATGTTTTCGAAGGCGAAGCTTTTCGCGGATGAACGCTCAGCCGATGCGGTGATGGCCACGAACGATCCGGCGCAGCAGAAAGCAATTGGCCGCAAGGTCACCGGCTTCGAGGAATCGCTGTGGCACAGGAAGCGCGAATCGATTGTGTACGTTGGCTGTCGCGAGAAGTTCGCGCAGAACCGTGCATTGCGCTCCGTGCTGTTCGCATCGAATCCAACGGTACTCGTGGAAGCGAGTCCCTGGGATCGCATCTGGGGCGTCGGTCTCGACGCCCGTAACCCGGACATTGCAGATCCCGCGAAGTGGCGAGGTCAGAACCTGCTCGGCAAGACGCTGATGCGGGTGCGAGACGCGCTCGATCCGCGACATCACTTTTAGAACCCGCTTCCTGCGGGTCCATTCATTGAGGCTGCCTTCGGGCGGCCATTTTTCGTTTACGGAGGTGCGTCTTGAAGATCGCCCATTTTTCTGACCTGCATTACTCGCCCGAACGGCTGGACGAAGCGGATCGCTGCTTCGGCTTCGCCGTCGACGATGCAATCGCGCGCGGTGCGCGCGTGGCCATCGTCTCAGGCGACTCGACCGATCACCGGCTCGATGCGCATTCACCGGCACTCGGCGCGCTCGCGCGCCAGATTCACCGACTCGCGGCGGCGATGCCCGTGATCATGCTGCAAGGCACGTTCTCGCACGAGCCGCCCGGCACGCTCGATATCTTCGCGCTGATGGGCTCGACCAACGAGGTGTTCGTCGCCGATCGCATCCAGCAGGTTGCGTTCGCGCACAGCCGCTTCATTGCGTCAGCGGGTGCGGTGTTCAGCGACGACGAACTCGCGCACGTCATCGCGATGGGTCCTGATGCGGTATTCACCTGTCTGCCGACGATCAACAAGGGGCAGTTCGCGGCGAGTGTTGGCGCACTCGCCGCGGCCACCGATCTCAGCGATGTTCTGGGCACCTATCTGGCGGCATCCGGCAGGGTGAACGCGCAGTTGCGTGACGCTGGCATCGCGACCGTGGGCATTTCGCACGGCACGGTGGTGGGCTGCGAAACGGAACACGGCGTCACGATGGCGGGATTCGATCACGAATTCTCGCTCTCGGCGCTGTTCGACGCGCAGTGTTCGGCGTTCCTGCTCGGCCACATCCACAAGCATCAGGCGTGGGAGAGCGGCGGGAGGCGCATTGCCTATCCGGGATCGATCGGCCGGTTCCACTACGGCGAGCAGGGCGAGAAGGGTTACCTGTTATGGGAAGTGGATACCCATTCGGCCTCGGCCGGGCTGGTGCCCACGCCTTCGCGTCGCATGCTGTGCGTGGACTTCGACGGACCGCCCGATATGGAGCGGCTCGCCGCGCTCGCTGCAGATTCGGGCGATGCGTTCGTGCGCATCCGCTGGCAGATCGACGAGGAGCACCGTCAGTCTGTGGATCGCGCTGCAATCGAAGCGATGTTCGCCCACGCACCGGGCGTGAAAATCGAGCCACGCATTCTCCCGGTCGTGCGCAGCCGCGCACAGGGCATCAGCCTGGAGACCTCGGTCGACGCGAAACTCGCGCGCTGGTGCGAGCTGACGGATGTCGCTTCGTCGCCGTTGCTCGAACGCCTGCAGATGCTCGAAACCGCAGATGCGGCGGCGATCGCAGGGGCGGTGCTGGCGGGGCTCGATGGTCAGCCCATTGCTGCACCTCTGTCGCTGGTCGTTGGCGCGACCGTCGATGTTGGCGAGCCGCCACCGGTTGAGCAGCCGTCGACACCGACCACCGTTGAGTCCGGCACCGACTGGCTCGAAGGCGATCTCTTCGCGGCGTAAATCAGCCGCCATCACGTGAGCGGGGCCAGTATGGCCCGCTCACGCGCGGAACGCTGCCGTGTTCCGGGAGCGCGCTCGAATCTCACGAGTGCGCTCCCGGAACAAGGTTCACCCCGCGCTACTGGCGCATCGATCGCAGTATCCACTGCATCCATTTTCTTTTGACCCTGACGGGGAGCGATCTCCCGATGGGGGCGCACTCCGTCCATTTTTCCGGAGTTTGCCCATGTTTGGTCTGTATCCCGCTGGTCCCGCCTGGGTCCGGCATTTCAATGCAACGTCGTCCGCGACCGATATCCAGCAGCTTCTCGTGAAGCATGCGGGATTCACCGCGGCGCTTTTCCATCAACCCTACGGCGTCGCGCGCGGCTTCGTCATCGCGGTCCGTCACGGCTTCGTTGTGATGGTCCACGAACGCGACGCCGCCGAGCTCGAGCTCGTCGTCGCCCCCGACGTCGAGATGACGAACCTGCTCTGGTCGCACAGCAACGGCTATGCGAGCCAGTGGTCCGCACGTGAGCTGAAGGCGCTCACGGCATGCGAGAGCTGGGAGAAGCTGCTCAAGCTCTCCGGCACACGTTTCGCTGCGGCCTGCACCGCGCTGGAACGTGCAATCGACGGCACGATCGCGCCGCCCGCACCGGAAGCGGTTGTCGCCGCACCAGTGGCGGTTGACCGGATCGTTTCTTCGTCGTTCCCCGACGATGACGATGTTCCGTGGTTGCCGTCCGACTACCTTCAGGATGTTCAGTTTGCGGAGGGGCTGTCATGCGACCGCTGATCCTCGTGCTAGAAGGCTTCCACGGCGTGCGGGACGGGATGCGGCGCGAAAGCGTCACGCTTGACCTCGAATCGCTGCCGGCTGGCCTCATCGCCTTGAAGGGGCCGAACGGCGCGGGCAAGTCCACCCTCATGGACAACCTGCATCCGTACCGGATCATGCCCTCGCATGCCGCGAAGCTCTCCGTCGACGCCTTCTCGTACTGGGACCACGTTCGTGGGCCGCAGGCGCAGAAGACACTCGAGTGGGAGCACGCCAACGTGCGCTACCGCTCGACGTTCACGTTCCGCAAGCCTGGCAAGACCAACAAGGCGGAGTACTTCCTTGCGTGGCGCGACAAGGCCGGTCTCTGGCAGCCGTTTTCGGCACCAGACGGCACGAAGTCCGACGGCAAGGCGGATACCTACGACCGCTGTGTCGAATCGGTGTGCGGCTCGCTCGAGTCGTTCTTCACCAGCGTCTTCTCCGCGCAGAACCGGCGGCCGCTCGCGTCCTACAACGCCGGCGAGATCAAGTCGCTGCTGGCGGAACTGCTGCACATCGATCACCTGCGTGCGCTCTCGGCGAAAGCCGCGGACGTTGCAAAGGTGCTCGCGGGCAGCCTCGACAGCATCCAGCGCGAACTCTCGGCCCTGAGCCAGAAGCGCGAAACGCTCGCGGCAACGGAGCGTGGGATTGCGGCTGACGCTGATGCGATCGCAGATGCACGGCGCGAACGCGAGGACCTTCTGGCTACCGCGCAGACGCTCGCACAGCAGCGCGCGACGCTGGCGGCGAAGCAGGCAGAGTCGGCAACCGCCGAGGCACGCGTGCGGGAACTGGCGAAGCAGCGGGGCGATATCAACGAATCGCTCTCGCGCATTGCATCGCAGGCCACCGAGCTGACCCGACGTCTGGGTGAGCGGCGCGCAGCGCTCGCAAAGAGCATCGCTTCGCATGAGGCGACGCTCGCGCAACGAGGGTCGATTGAAGGCGCGCAGGCGCAGTGCGATCAGGCGCAACTGGCGATCGGCCGGGAAGAAGCGGTCATTCAGGCACTTCAGGCCGAGATTGTCGAACTGGGGCACACGCAGACCGCACTCGTCGACGCGAATGCCGATATGACCAGCCTGCAGGGGCAGGGCCAATCGAAAGCCGCTCTGCTCAAGACGTTACAGCAGCAGGCTGCGGTGATCGACCAGGTGCCGTGTGCGGGCCACGCCATGCACACGACCTGTCCGCTGCTCGCGCAGGCACGCGACGCATCTGCGAAGGCAGCAGAGCAACGGGTGTCGATCGAGTCGCTTCGCGCGAATTACCGGGAGCGCAAGGCCATCGTGGACAAGCTCACGCCGGTTGTCGCCGCGCTTGCGCCCAAACGCGATGCACTGAAAAAGGCGAGTGATGCGCTGGCGAAGGCTCGCAGCGAGTTGCAGCAGGCGACGGCTCTGGCCGCGCGCAAGCCGCTTCTCGAAGCCGCTGTCACCGGGCTTGCTGACGCGAGGTCGGAACTGGCCAGCGCGGACGCGCAACTCTCTCAGGTCGCAGAACACCGCGATTGCGAGACGAAGCGTCTGCAGGGCGCCTTGCGCGATATCGAAACCGAGGCCTCCCGGCTCTCGGCATCCGATGTCACCAGCGCGATCGCAGGACTGGATCGCCAGATCGTTGCGAACCGCGAGGCCAGCACGGCTCTGGACGCGCGTATCGAAGCGCTCATCCGTCAGCTGGCGACGCGCGAAACACAGCGTGACGCCATGCAGACGGAGCTCGCCGGATTCGATGCAACCCGCTCGCGGGCTGAACGTCTGTCCGACGAGATCGCGCACTGGAAGCTGCTCGCCAGAGGCCTCGGAAATGACGGTCTGGTTGCCCTGACCATCGACGATGCGGGCCCGGCACTCACGCAAACGGTCAACGACCTGCTGCTGGCGTGCTACGGACCGCGATTCACCGTCGAGGTGCGCACGCAACGCGCGCTTGCCAGCGGCGATCTGCGCGAGGGCTTCGAGATCCTGGTCCATGACGCCGACAACGACAGCACCAAGCCGGTATCGGTGATGTCGGGTGGGCAGAAGGTCTGGATCAACGAATGTCTCACGCGTGGCATCGCCCTTTATCTCGCGCGCAATGCGGGGGAGCCGTACGAGACGCTGTTCAGCGACGAGTCGGACGGTCCACTTGACCCTGCACGCAAGGTGCAGTTCATGAAGATGAAGCGCGAGGTTCTCCGTCAGGGGGGCTACGCGCGTGAATTCTTCATCTCGCAGACACCGGACCTCGTCATCGAGGCGGACGCCGTCATCGACGTCGAGGCGATGGCTGCGTGATTTTCTCTTTAACCCTTGTGGGGAGCGACTCCCCGCAAGGGGCGCTCCTCGTCTTCACACCCGAGGAGCAACCATGTTTCAGAAGCAACCTTGCGCTGTTCGCTGCGCCACGCTCGCCGTGCGTGCGGCCGCTCCGCGCCGAGGCGCCGAGCACGTCTACACGCTCAACGGCTCGCGCCTGCGCGACGTCCTCGTTGATGGCCACTGGATCACCGTGACCGTCAGCGAACCCGTCGAACAGCGCGCCGCTGCGTGATCTTCCCTCGCCGCCCCATACGGGGCGGCGCCATTCTCTTTTCTGGACTTCACCATGATGAATTTTCTGATGCTGCTCGTGGCAGCCGCCGGCACGTCTTCGCTCACGGCTTGTGGCAACGCTCCGGCGATGCCAAAGGCGGACCGCACCGTGATCGTTGTGCATTCGCCCAAGCGCGAGCAGGGCGATTTCCGGATCTGCGACGACGGGCGCGTACTCGTCTTTCCGGCGAACCATCCCAAGTCGTGCGCGTGACCCGGACAACCCAGTAACTGGCCAGCGGCCCAACCGCAACGAAGGCCCTGTCTCCCTCTGGAGCAGGGCCTTTGTCTTTTCTGATTCAAAACAGGAGGTGCCATGCAACGCCAGATCGTCATCGCAACAGTGGCGGCATCGCTTCTCGCAGCCGCGCTCATCTGCGTGCTGTCTTCGTACACCGCGCCCACACCTTTCTAGCGGCCGTCCGCAGACGGGCCGCACCATTTCAGGAACTGACCATGACGTATTCGAGTAACGATTTTTCAGAAGATATCGGGCGGTGCCTCATCGACACCGACGTAGTCGAAGCGGAAGTGTTCTCTGACGCCGATATCGGCGCGCAGGCCGACCTTGCCATCGCCGGAATCATCGGCGCAAGCCACGCCGCGCGCGCTGCGCGGTTCATCTCGACCGTGCTCGCGTCCCCGTGCGCGCGGGACGACAAGACGCTCGCGGACGCCCTGCGTCTTGCGGATGCAATCGCACGGCAAGGCAAGCTGGTGCTCCCGCCGGCGGGCAAGGCCTTCACTGGCTTCGTGAAAGGGTTGCCCGGTGGACGGGAGTGGTCGAAACATGTCGTTTTGCAGCCGGTGTAGGATGCGCGGCATGACGCACTCGCAAAACGCCTCGCGCGCCGATCCGTATACCAGCAGTACACATCGCATTACCGACCCGCAGCGCTGGCGCCCGGACTTCGCCCGCATTCGGGGAAAAGTCTATCTGGCCATCGCTGACCAGATCGAGAATGCGATTTTCACCGGAGTCTTTCGTGCGGGGGACCTGCTTCCCACACAACGCGACGTGGCCGACGATCTCGGCTTCCACGTCAACACCATTAATGCGGCATTTCGCGAAGCCGCGCGCCGCGGCCTGATCGAGAGCCGCACGCGCAGAGGATCTGTCGTCTCGCCGATGGGGCATTCAGGTTGATTTCCACACATCGAGAAGCCCGCGCCACCTCACGGTGGACGCGGGCTTTTTTTCGTCTGCGCGCAAATCAGGCGGAAAGCTATACAAAAACCATAACCTTTTGCCCGCACGGCCGTGCCGAACAGCCCCAAAATGTCTGCATGAGATCCGACCAAATTTACCGGGCTCGCGCCATCGCGGTGTGGCTCGTCAACCTTGCCGCGCTGTCGGCCGGACTCGCCGTGCTGTGGAAAGGCGTGCTTTTACTCCGCGGCGATGCGTCGTCCTGGCTCGTTCTGGCGCTGAACAGCAACGGCAACATGCGACTGGATGCGTCGCTCGGCGATCCCCACTCAAGCCTACTGGGCGTCTTCCTCTACTACGCTTATGGGATGATCGGCTACGTGTTGGCGATGGGGAGTGTTCTGCTCGCGGGCATGGCGGCCGTACGCATCGCAATGGTCGGCTACGCCCAGTTTCGCCGGGAACTCCAGCTAAAGTGGAGAGAGCGCAAGCCGTTATAGAAGGGCGAGGCCCTGACCGCTGGCCGCAGCTTCTTGTCGTGCAGCGTATCTCATTGTACGCAGCTAACGCCTCTAGCCGCACGGAATCAAACGGACTCATCTCGGGGCGACGAGATAATTGAGCGACAAAGCAACGACGGCGCAGCACGCTTCATGCGGTCCTTCAAAGTCGTGCGAGCGCCTGCCGCAAATTCTGACGGATCTTAAATCGGAGAACAGGAGGTTCTATGTTGAAATGGAATTTGACGTGGGTGCTGCGTTTTGCACCGGTACGCTTCATCTGCGGACTGTTGCTTTTCGTTCTCTCGATTTACATGCTGTGTGGAGCAGTGGACGCCGGCACGAGTAACGCGGCGTTTGTCGCTGCACCGTTTGCCTTTGGCGCGTTTCCGTGGATCGTCGTGCTTGGGGTCGGCGTCGTCTTGGTTGTTTGGGCATGGTGGGAAGGGCAAAAGGCGCGTTTGGGCGACTAAGAAAACTGTCGATGCAGCCGACACGCCAAACGACATGCTGCCCGCACTGCGGCGGGCAAAGCGGATTCGAAAGCACCATCCGGCTCAAAGCTCGACGCTTGGCGGGTTGGAATGGCTCTGACGTGGATACGGACAGATACGAGGTTGTGTCCGAGACAGACCCACGATGCGCAGCCTGCGGCAAGCAAGCCGTTATAGAAGGGCGAGGCCCTGACGGCTGGCCGCGCTTCTTGTCGTGCGGCCTATCTCGTCGTACGCAGCTATCATCTCTAGCCGCACGAAATCAAACGCACTCATCTCGGGGCGACGAGATGATTTGAGCGACAAACCAGGAGGAGTGCCCAATGAACGGCTGGACGGTTCTATTAATCGACCTAATTATTGCGCTTCCATTGACGTTCCTTGATATCTATTTTGAGCGTGCGGGAAACAGCGGCGGCATGCAGATCATCACGGTCATTGCGCTTGTGGTCGTGGCGATTAATGCATTGCTCATTGCCTCAATTTACTTTCAGCGGCGCGGCGGGTAACCGCGGCTGTCCAGCGTGGAAGCCGTCACAGCGCGTCTGTTCCAGATCCAGCGTGGCCCCGCGCAATGAAGTGGTACAGCCGAATTGGGGGAGAGTCGGCCTTCATGCTGCAATCGGCACCGCGCCCGAGGTCGCCGCGCGTTGCGCCCACTGAGCCTCGGAACTAATTGACAGGCCGTTGAGAATGAAACGAGCACACTGGAATCGGACGGTGCGCGGTGCAGATGTGAGTCTGCGGGCCCAGGTGGAGCGAATCAAGACGTGGCGCGGCTTCTGGATGTCTCCGGCCTACGCGCGGATTCGCCGAGCTCTCGGCAAACCGGATGCCTGGAGCGTCGCGCAACCGCAATTGGAGGCACTGGATGCGCGACGTTGGCGTATTGCACGCCGCTACGGGAAATGCCTGCGGAACGTAAGATCGTGAACATCATTCAACAACGGGCCGTTCAGGCGATCAAAGATCGGGGCGCCAAAGTGCTTTCGTTCGACAAGGACGTATCGCATACCCCCTTTATCATCGCGATAGACCGCGCTCAACGAAAACTGAGCCGGATGAGCCGCTACGGCTCCCGTCGCGTGAAAGTGGCTGTGCGCCGCAATGGGTCAGTGTCTCCCGTTGACGTGGTCAGTACTGTTCGCACGGCGGCGCTCAAGAGACGCGTCTAACGCCCCGGAAACCACAGGGAGCCGAGATGAAGGCGAAGTACCTTGTTTTAACCGTCGCGATCGCAGTGGTAGCTGTGGCGTGGGACTGGATCGATGAGAAGTCGTTGGCGGCTTACTGGTGGACGATTCTTCCGATGACGCTTGGCATCGGACTCTACGATTCGATGCTGCAGGCCAAGACCGAAGATTGATCGGAAATTGATGGCAAAGACACGACGCGAGCGAGAGAAGCAGGAAGCAAAACGACTCCGAAACAAGTACCGCCGTATCGCGAGCGATGCGCGCAAAGGTGTCCCTGGTGCGGAAGAAAAGCGGGAAACTCTGGATATAAAACTGAAGCTGGTTGGCATCCGTACCAACGTATAGAAAATCGAGGCGCTCACGCAAGAAGAGCTTTGCTTTTGCGAGCATCTATTGCGCAGCATTTACGACAAAGGAAGTAGTGATGGTTGACGATGAAGATAAGTTTGCTGCGGGCCTGTGGCGTCTCCTGGCGGCCCTAGTGGTGCTTGCCTTCGGCGGATGCTTCACCGCCTATCTGTTGCATCAGGCGAAGTCGGATGGTCTACTCGGGGCCACTGCGCCGCCGCCCCAGCCGTCCGCGTCGCTCGTTTCTCTGGTCGTTGATGGCAAACGTCACCAGACGAAGGAAGGGAAGTATGTAGTGTGCGACCCGGCCTCGTTGCCGTCAGAGTGCCGGTCTGATCTGCTCGAACAGTGAAACCCGCCCGGTGATTGTTGCCCTGCGCGCCAGGTTTTTCCGAGGACTTGAGTGATTGCAGCACTCCCGATTGCGGTTCCTCGGCGGTGACTTCATAATTCCTCGTAATACGACAACAATTGGTTGGTGTTACAGGATGGCAAAAGCACCGGTAATCGAACTGCATCAGGTCCGTCACGCGCTCAAGGTTGCGGCTGTTATCGGGCAAGCTCCGCTGCGCGACGTGGCATTGCTGGCTGCTCTCTACTCAACTGGCGTTACACCCAAGGAGGCTGCGAAGCTCGTCGTTTCCGACTATTTGGCCGTTGACGGCTCTACGCGGGTCAATTCGACACTCAGGAAGGAGATTGCTTTCAACGGCAAGGCAAGGCCGCTTGTGTGGGCCAACGCCACTGCCCGCAAGGCGCTCGATGACTACTTGCGCCACCGCCGCGAAGCGCGGCACGGCATCAGCACCGCGCCTGCTGCATTCATGGGCTTGGACCCTTCAAGTCCGCTGTTTCTGACCAGTGACGGCTCCCCGTTCACGTTCACGCGTCGAGTCACCCGAACTGGCGCGGCCAGCTACTCTTGCGAAACGTTGAACGAAGTCATACGCCGCCTACACACGCAAGCGGGTATCGAAAACGGAAGCGCCAATGCAGCGAGACGGACGTTCGCTGTGAACCTCCATCGCCAAGGAAGGTCGCTCAAGCTCATACAGGGGCTCATTGGAGTTTCCAGCCTGGTTGCCGTTAAACGTCTGGTAGACGGCGATCCGGTATCGCTCGCCTCCGTTGTAAGCAGGGTCATTTAATGGACAAAGCCAAAGTGCAAACACAGCAGGACTTTTTGCGAGGCGCGATGCAGTCGCTCGGACTCACGCGGTCCGCGTTTGCTACGCGGATCAGCGTGCCAGAAAAGACGCTGAACAAATGGCTCGCGCCCGCCGACACCGGCGACTACCGCAACATGCCTGATGTGGTTTGGGCGTATATCAGAGAGATTTTGGTTTGGGATGCGAAGAAAACTTGATATACCCCCAATGGGGGTATATTATGTGCCTCATGGTCGGCGCACGTGTGCCGATAAAGCGACCGGAAGTCACGATGAACAAACCTCAGATGTGGATTCACTGGAACGATGGCGAGAGCAAGCCGATTAGCCGCGAGAAAGCTGCCCGAGAAATCCGGCGCAACCGCCGACAGCCACGAGCCTTGGTCCGCGTCTTTCGTAAGCATCGCGAGACGTACATTGTGAGCGAACTATTCGGCGTCGGCTGCTGTATCCACCGCTCCTAACCACTGCGCCCGCTACGGCGGGCACCGGAAAAAGTCATGATCGGTGACAAAGAAGATGACGACAATTTCGTAGCGGTCGCAGTGCGTTTTCTCCTTGCCGGATTGGTCCTTATGGTCGGTGGTGGCTTCACTGCACTGATGTATAAACAAACTCCTGATCGAACGATCGCGACTGAACCGAGGTCGTCCGGAGCTCTCGTCTCGCTGGTCGTTGATGGCCAGCGCCATCAAACGAGAGGTGGGAAGTGGGTGGTTTGTGACCGGGTTGAAACGCGGCCCGAATGTCGAACGGATCTACTTGAACAGTAACGGAAGGGAAAACGCCGGCGCAGCCGGCACGGGGAAAAGCAACCATGTCGCAAAACCTGACGAAGGAAGGGATCGAAGTGAAGCCGGGGCAGGTTTGGCGCGATCTTGACAAACGATCGAACGGACGGACGAAGCGAGTGCTGTCCGTCGCGGACGGTAAAGCCCAGTTCGAAGGGCCGCCGAAGACGAAAGTGGCGATCGACAGAATGCATCGAAACAGTACCGGCTACGAGCTGGTGAGCGACGTCTGAACAGGAAAACCATGACTAGCAAGAGGCGATGGGCATACGCCGAAATAACCGGAGCGGCCGAAGAGGAAATCGTGTTCTGGATGAACGCGGCGGCAACCGCTGCGCGTGAAGGGCGCCCAGCTCACGACGACTTCGGCCAAGGTGCTGCGCGTGGCGTGTTTCAGCTTTGGCGGTATCTGACCGGTGGCCATCAAAAGCAAGGCGACGCGGACCGCCTAGAAGCTCTGACGCGCCGTTCGGCAGTAGCCGACACGGCGAAACCATAGACGACGGAAAACGGTTCAATGACAGCACAAACAGTCTCAATTCTCAATGAAATCGGCCAGTTGTACGCTTTTGACGCAAATGATTTCGCTGAACGGTTCGATGTGACGTGGGAGCGCATCACTAACAAGACCGGCCGCATCAAATCATTCGTCGATCTCTTGATGGGCTTCGAGTGTGCACTGAAAGCACACATCGCACTCGCGGGTCAGCGCGATCTCCATGAGCCGAAGCAGACATACATGAAGATTCGAAAGGCAAGCCATAGCATCTCTCAGCTTGCCTCCGCAGCTACTCTGCTAAGTGACCGAGGGCTTTACGAGCAAATCGCGGGCCGTTTGGATAGTTTCTCCGTCTTGATCCGATATTCGCTTGATGCATATGAAGCATTTTTCCCTTGGTACACAGACCAGGGCTCGGCGCGCATCAACTACTCCATGACGATCGGCAACGACGTATGGATCAGAGAAACGAGGGAATTGCTTGAGCCCCTAATGGATTCCGCGTACAAGCTGGTCACAGGAGAGGTGGCCGATATTGAGCATCTCTTCGACCGAGAAAGGGAAATGCAGGAATTTGTTGAGACGGTCGTGGCAAAGGGTGCTCGTTAGCCGGCGTGACTTATAGACCACGGAAAACGATGAGCGACAACGCACGCCAATTTCGCAGCTCAGAAAGCTTGGCAGAGGAAGCGGTTACCCGAAACGCTATCGCGCCATTCCTCTCCGCGCGCGGCTACCGGGTTTTGGAGGATCGGCGCGCGCAGACGGGCACCGCAATCTCACAGTTCGTGCGCGTACAAGGTCCCGATGGTCCGCAGCTGCAGATGCGTGTTCGTTTGTGCTGGCGCCGGTCGGGCGAACGGCTAAACAAGGCTAACTATTCGGCGGCGCAGTTGCGTGCAAGGTTGATCAATGATAGCTGGGATAACACGCTCGCCTTCGTGGTCGAGCGTGACCGAGCCGAGGGCAATACGCATCACCTATTCGTGCAGCGCGATGGCACCAATATCGTGTACGCCGCGCTAATTCCTCGCGAGGAACTCGCGCCTATCTGGCGTGGCCAACGCGATGTGAGCGCAGATTTGATTGCGGGGGGCTTCTGTGGTCGAACATCGAAGAACCACGCGATGAACGGAACCAGCCCGACTATTTGGTTACAAGACAACCGCTGGCCGCGCGCTCATGAGGTCGCGGATGTGCTCTGGAATTGGCCCGGCGTCGTCGACTTGGCAAAGGCGCCCGTCGTACCGATGGCTGGGGAGAGTGATGTCGATGACACCTACGATGACTGCCCGCGTGGAGATTCATGGGACATTGGCAGCGATGGCGCAGACCGCCGTCCTGTGATGCGTTCTGAGGTCAAGCGCGACCAACAGGTTCGTCGTGCGGTGCTTGCTCGGACAGCTGTCTGCGAGCGCGCCGGTTGCGGACAGGCTCAACGCTATCGTGGTTTTCTGGACGTGCATCATATCCTCGGAGCGGAGAAAGGGGATCGTGTCTGGAATTGTGTGGCACTGTGCCCAAATTGCCATCGCGACGCCCACTATTCTGCCGAGGCGGAGGCATTAAACCGCCAGTTGTTGGAGTATGCCAAGCAGTTCCAACAGTAGCAACGCAAAGCACAGGAAAACGGGGGTACAGCGTATGCCGGTCTGGCTCCAGGTGGTTCTCGGTCTCGCGGCGCCATTGATCGCGGCGGCAGGTGTCTTTGTCGCGTTTCAGCAGTGGCTCTTGGGTCGGCGAGGATTGAAGCATGACCTGTTCGACAGGCGTTGGGCGGTGTACGCGGCAACAAACGACGTCATTGGCGCGCACTTGAACGGCAGGTCAGACGATGCTAGCACATGCCTGGATACATTTTTGCGGCGGCGCATGGACGCAGCGTTTCTCCTTCCTGAATGCACGAATTTATTTCTGGGTGATGTGTTGAACGAGGTCTTGAAGTATAGGGATGCGCGGCGCGTGCTTTCTAAGACCCCAGCGGACGGGCCACAACGGGATGCCGCTGAGATGGGTGTCGCACAGGCGGAACACGTCTTGAAGGGCTTGCATGAGCGTTTAGTGGAGGAGTTTCGCTCCTCGCTCGATTTGTCAAAATAGGACGGAAGACAAAATGCATGGATTTTGGCGCAGTATTCCTTTGTATTTGCTCACCGCCGTATGTCTCCCGGCAGTAGCCCAAAGCAGTTTTCTCGGGATTTCGTTGGATGCTCGCTTTCCTGGAGAGATGAGCGAGTGCCCGACCAAAGAAATTTCTGGCATGGAGTTTCTTGACACCAATAGAGGTGGCTTCGAGAATTCGGACAGTACGTTGAGTGGAAAAGCTGGGGCGTGAGTCGGCCATAATGGCCGGCAACAAGGAACCAGAAGATGACGAAACGAAACCGACGGACCCACTCACCAACGTTCAAGGCAAAGGTGGCCCTGGCAGCGCTCAAGGGGGACAAGACGCTGGCAGAGCTGGCCCTGCAGTTTGATGTCCATCCGAACCAGATTACGGACTGGAAGAAGCAACTGCAGGAGCGGGTTGCCGATGTGTTCGACACGGGCAACTCGGCGCCATCGGCACCGCCAGTCGACGTGAAGGTACTGCACGCGAAGATCGGGCAGTTGACGTTGGAGAACGATTTTTTAGAAAGCGCGCTCAGCAAGGCGGGACTGCTGGGCGTAAAGCGATGATCGATCGTGATCACGCCCTGCCGGTGACGCAGCAGGCGCGGCTGGTAGGCATCAGCCGGTCGAGCGCCTATTACCAATCACGTGGGGTCAACGAAGCGGATCTGAAATTGATGCGCCGGATTGACGAGCTTCACCTCGAGCATCCGTTTGCGGGGGCGCGAATGCTGGTACGGCTGCTGCGTCGCGAAGGCATTAAGGTCGGGCGCAGACACGTCAGCACCTTGATGAAGCGCATGGGCGTCGAAGCGCTGTATCGCAAGCCAAACACGAGCCGCAAGCATGCAGCCCATAGGATCTGGCCGTACCTGCTTCGCAACCGGAAAATCGACCGGGCCAATCAGGTTTGGGCGCTCGATACGAGCTATATCCCGATGGCGCGCGGCTTCGTATATCTCACGGCTGTCGTGGACTGGGCGAGCCGTCGGGTGCTGGCACACCGGGTGGCGATCACGCTGGAGAGCTGCCATGCTGTCGAGGCGCTGGAGGAAGCATTTGCGAAATACGGCCTGCCTGAGATCGTCAACACGGATCAAGGCAGCCAGTTCACCGCAACCGAATTCACCGACGCGGTGCTCAGCCGGAGCGTTCTTCTGTCCATGGATGGAAAGGGTGCCTGGCGTGACAACGTGTTCGTTGAACGGGTGTGGCGCAGCGTCAAATACGAAGAGGTCTATCTGAAAGCCTACGACTCGGTCAGCCACGCCCGCCGCTCAATCAGCAACTACCTGAACTGGTATAACCAGAATCGGCCTCATTCTAGGCTGGCCGATCAGACACCGGATGAAGCATACTTCGCCACGCTGCCAGCGATAAAATCGGCAGCTTGATTGCCTCTGCGATTCCACTTAAAAACTCGCGGATCCTGTCCGAACGAATGAGGCCACCTCTGCAAGATCGAAGTGCGGCCAACTTAAGCGTAGGGAAACCATAGGGGAAACGGATAGTTATGACAGCGTCCGCGGTCATCGCGGCGAGCGTCGCCGCCGCGAATGCAGGAACAGCGAAAGCGGGCATCACCGTGTTGACGGTAATCATCACGGCGGGAGCTTCATTTGCTGGTGCAGCCCTGGCAGCATGGATGTCGCTGCGGATTGCGGGGCAGAGGATGCAGCACGAGCGGCGGCAAGAAGCTGTGAAGCGAGCCTTCGATTCAGCGGGTTCGCACATGGCTGTCGTCGCCTTTGACAAGTATGTGCAGTTTTGCGAAGAGTACACCGATCTGTTCCGAGAAACGCTACGCGGATTAATCCAGACAGGCCCGCACGAGAACGCGCTGAACTACGCAGCAGATCTATCACGACTTCGGACGCGTTGGGCGCTTTGGGTTACGGATGAAGTCAATGCGCTGCTGGAGAAGTTTGAAAAGGCACTGAGGCAGATGGGAAGCGATGCACACTTGTCTGCTCCTAAGCTGGCCGCGAGCGTTCCTAACCGACCGGAAATCATCAACCGTATGTATAAGGCTTTCTCCGATCTATTCGAGCTTGGCAACTGGAACGGTGAAGAGGCTAATAAAGACCTTGCCGTAGCGAAGATGATGAGCTTACTCAAAGAAACACTGGGCATCGAACAGTTCAGCCTGTTGAGACAGATGACGCTCAACAGCGCTCTACGTGAGTTGAGCGAACCCGAAAACGACAAGAAGCGTTCGGCACCGATTGCCGCATAGGAAAACGCTCGCACCCGATACGCGTGCCAAACAGGAGAACATGAATATGAGCCTACGAGTCGAACACGTTGTCGGTCGTTACTACCTTCATCCGTTCATCGACCTGACGCAAGAGCCCGTCTATCCCGGCGACGCTGCCATGTTCGGCGTCACCCATTGGGAGGGTTGGGCGGACGCGAAGCAGGACGAGCGGGGCACCTGGACGTGTGAGTGGATTGGCAATTACGACACCGAGGACGAGGCCCGCGCAGCCGCACACCGGCTCGCTGCTACGGATGCCGCGTAAGCATCAGACGCCAAGGAAAACGGGAACTGGCGAGCGGTTGGCGGTTGAAGATGTCCCTGTTGAGCAAAAATGAAGTTGTATAGAGCCACTCCTAATTCGAATGGGTTATTCCCGTGGAGGTCAATCAGTCTCACGGAGGTTGTATAGTGATCGTGTTGATTTTAAAAGAGTCGTCGAAAAATGCGGCGTGATTTCACGAGGAGAAAGTGCAGTGCTTCAGTTCGATCTCACAAATCGGCACGCTGGCATCGTACTCTGGGGTGACAGGTGGTCGTTGCGCGCAGTTCACGATCTCGTGCACAAGGTCAACGAGGAGAGCCCTCTCGTCCAGAACAAAGAAGGTTTTCTCTTGGGGCTTGCCTACGACGTCCGCAAGGCATACGAGGGCCAGCGTGAGAAGGCGGTTCGGGAGCATTTCGAGGACCGGTGTCCGATCTACGGGGTTCAGATTCTCTGGCCGGTCATCATTGCCCAGGTGGCAGTTCTACGGGCAGGGATGGCCTTTATGCCGACGGATCGAATGGACCAGTCGGTGATGTATGAACTTGAACATCTCGTCGATCGGGCGGTTCGTGAGGCCTCACCCGCCAAAGCAGAAGGGATCTTAGTGCAGATGAAACGTCTCGGGGCGGCGCATGAACATGTCGAGGAGGTCATCGACAGTCGTTGCGGGTACTTTGTCTCACTGCCTCCGAAACAGCGCGTCACTCAGTTGGCGATGTTGCTTGCAAGCTTGGATTCGATGTACGATTTTCATGTTGAAATCGCCATAAGAAGCGGCTCGCGAGACGTGATCCCGCCGGACAGTTTCGAGCCCTATAGTTGTGGCTCCGAATGGCCGGATTTTCAATGGTGAGTGTCGCTGGCCGGCACTATACAACCGTTCGCAGTAACCAAAGAAAATCAAAGCGGCGCGTGATCCGTGCGCCGAACTTCAAATTGCGCCCGCAGGCGACACACCAAGCTTAGCGTTTGATCAGAAAAATCGACCGGTCGGGCACGTCCTTGATCCAGTTCGGCGGCTTCCCCCGTCCCGACCACTCAGCACCTGTAGTGGGGTGGCGATACTTCGCAGGAAGCTTGAGCTTCTCCTTTAGAACCGGCCCGCGGATCTCTTCGATTGTGATCCGATGCTGCTTCATCTTTTCGATGATCTGCGCCATCATCGAGCTTCGCTCTTCCTTGAATGCGGCCGCGAGTTGGCTTTCGAGCTGCTCCCGTTGAGCGAGGAGTTCTTTCAGGTCTGACATCGAATCGAGGTGTAGTCTGGGCGAATTCGCATTCTACCGCGCAGGAACGCCCGACATTCAGGCACCGGCCCCGTGAAAGGGCGCGGTGCTCGCTGCGAATGGTCGCTCGCGCAACACTGGTCACTTACCCGCAGCGCGGCGTGTCGGCGTCAAGCAAGCGCGGCCGCGACCTCAGGAGCGACGTCAGCCGCAGTCGCGTGGACCGTGTCGACCCGCACGCTGCCGGCCGTCAGGTTCTCCGGGTCGATTTCGATACGCTCGACGACGCGGCCACGCCGAACTTTCTCGGGGTGGATCTCGTAGCGATTGTCCCTCCTCACATAGTCGTGGAAATCCGGCGTGAATTCGAATCCAAACGAACCCGTCGAATCGGTGGCCACGAGTTTGATCACATTGAGCGGCACGCCGCGCAGGTCGTGTTCGAGCACGCGATTGAGCACATGGTCTCTCGCGGCCGCGGATACGACCGGGCTTGGAAAGTCGGCGACGGCCTGACGCAGCTCGATGATAGCGAGCCACGGTTCCTGCTCGGTGAACGCGATGCGGTAGTACATCGCGCTGGGGCGGCCTTGCTCGCCCCGGTAAATGATGGGTTGCACCGGACTTTGAAACAGCATGGATGGCTCCTTGGGTATGCCGCCCACTGCGGGCGACAAAACCAGGTTACGGAGCCTGCGAGAAAGTCAAGCTCCGTCCCGGCGCCATCAACGTGGCGCGCAGACGGACCACTGTGCGTTGGCTCGCGAGCCCCATCAGGCGGCTCACCTCTTCGTTGGATTTGCCCGCAATAAGAAGCCGGCGGGCGAATGTATTACGCAGCACGCGCGGACTCCTGTCGGCACCCTCGAAGCCCTGCGCGTCCAGCGCAGCCCGGACAGCGCGCCATAACGTCTCCTCTGAGAGCGAACCGGCCGGACCTAGCAACGGGAACAGCAAATCATCATCGTCTGCCCGCGACCGGTGAAGCCACGCGTCGACTACCGCGCGTGCAAACGGCGCAACCGGGATCAGACGCTCGGCTCTCGCTCCGTACGCGCTGACGAGGAAGCGCCATCGCTCCCTCTCTGCGATCACGTGCTCCCGCCGCGCGCGTCTGATCTCGGCCGACGTAACGCCGGTAGCGAGCAATAACGCGACCGCTGCCCGATTACGGAGTCCACGCTCATCCCCTTCGGGCCACTCCTGTAACGCGTCCTGCAGACGAAGGTCGACGACTTCGTCCAGATAAATGGGAACAGGCTCCCCCGTTGGCCACGAACTCAGCCGCGCGTGCGCCGCAGCCGGGTTATCGCCACGCAGCCCGACGTCAACGAGATGACGACATAGCCGGTCGATGAGCTTCGCATATCGCAGCGCTGTGCTCGTTTCCGAACGGCAGTGGCCGCCCACGTCACCAAGGAAGGCAGCGAAGTGGTCCTCTCCGAAATGAAGAATGTCCGTCCCTAGCGATGCGAGGAAGCGCTGGAAGCGTTCGAACATCGCCGTGTGCTGGACGATCGAGCGGGCGGAGAAAGGCTTTCCGGCCGCGCCCGTCGCATAGAGTTCCTGCCAGCGCCGATAGGCCATACCCGGTGCGTGACGCCAGTCGTCGTTCTGATTCATGGCTGACATATACTGAATTGGAGTCCTGATGACTTTAAGGCGAATCTGCGATTCGCCCACTTGGCGAGCAGAGCGAAGGCGTCATACCGGCTATTTTCCAATCAAATCGGGATTCTCGCGGTATTGAAAGATGGGTAAAAATCGCTATCTTTCCGGCCTGCGTTCGGCCGTTGCCCCGCTTGCTTCCCCGCCAACAACATCTTTAGGGCGCCGCGCCATTCATCGGGGCGGGGTGTCGCCGAGCCAACCCGCGATCTCTTCCCGGTACTCGAACACCGGGTCGCGCGACCATGCCACGAACCCTGCCTCCCACTCGTCCCACACAATGTCATCGAGGTCAAACTCTTCCTCGACGAAACGTCGGTCGTCGTCCCTCAGATATGCAAAGACCAGATGCCGAGCGTCTAACCAGGCGATGACGTATTCGTCCAGTCGTGCCGCGGTACCGCGTGGCTGATCGCGCAACAACATCGCCAGATCACTGACAAATTGCTCCTGCGACGTTTTCATTTCGACCTCCGTCCCGGCAACACGCCAGGTAGCGAGCTACGTTCGCGTTACTCCACCGCTTTGCTGATCGAGGATTTCGATGAGCGTCCTCGCGTTGCGCTGCCCTTGATCTTCCATGTTGTTATTGAACACCACGTGTGTCTGAGCAACGATGCCCGCGATTTCACGAATCCGAACCGCAAGTTTGGATAACTCATCATTCTGATAGTCATAGTTGAAACGATCGCTCGCTGCAGTCGCTCCCTTGATGTTCCACGTCTCATGATTTCGGCCGTGCAACCTCACGAGGGCCAGTGCGGGATTGGTCACCTCCCACACGGCTGGAATGCTGTTGGCGCTGCCTTGCGGCTCGTCGACGATCACGTTGACGAGCTTGCGGTCACGCTCGAAAGCGAGTGTCGAATCTGCATGCGCGTTGTCGAACCAGCTTCGATTTCTGAACTCCACAGCCATCAAGAATCGGTCAGCCATAACGTCCGCGCAGTGCTCGACGTGAGCGCGCCCGTCAGGACCAGACGTGACCCACGGTGCGAACTGGAAGTGGACCGCACCCAGCTTTCCCGCGTCAGCGAGTGGGGCTATCGCCTCAAAATAGCGGCGCCACAACTCGGCCCGGAACTCCTCCGGCATATCCTTGTAGTAGAGATTCTTTTTCCCGTTCTGCGGGAGTGCGGGCTGCATGTCCTTTGGAAACATGTCGCGGGGCGTCTGGTGGCCCGTGAAGAGGCGAAACGCCTTGATGTTGAACGTGAAGCCGGGCGGGGTCCTCTCGACCCAAAGGACAGAATTGCTTCCACTCGGCATCGAGTAATAACTGGAGTCGACTTCAACGAGCGGAAACTGGCTGGAGTAGAACCGCAGGCGCGCTTCCGCGCTGTTGCATCCTGGCGGATAAAAACGCTTGCTCTTGATGAGCGTGGGGTCAGTCCATGACGCCGTACCTACGCGGATATCCATTCGCACCTCCTTCAGCAGAAGTCTCGACTGACCGTCTGAAGCTCGCCAAGCAGCTGACTCACATCCACGAGCCGGTTCGCAACGAGATGGCGCACCTCGCCCTGACGTTGCCACACGCCGTACACGGCGAGCAACGACGAGCCGAGCGCTTCGCGCCTGAATTTTTCCAGCACCGACTCCCACACGATGATATTGACGCTGCCGCTCTCGTCTTCGAGCGTCATGAACATCACACCATTTGCCGTGCCCGGCCGCTGGCGCACCGTGACGATTCCGCAGGCGCGTGCGAGCTGACCGTTACGATACTGCATCAGCTCACCCGAGGCGACGAGACGCATCTCCGCGAGCTTCGGCCGAAGCAGGGCAAGCGGGTGCCGGCCTAGCGTGAGTCCGGTCGCGCGATAGTCGCCAACGATCTCCTCGCCTTCCGTCATTGGCGCGAGCGCCGGGGTCTCGTCGTCGTCCGAAGCATCACGCAGCAGATCGCGATCGGGGACGGCGGCCACCGCCTGCCAGAGCGCAGCGCGGCGCTCGCCGGCGAGCGACTGAAGCGCGTTGGCGGCCGCGAGCATTTCGAGGTCGCGGCGATCGAGCCGCGCGCGGCGCGCGAGATCCGACACGTCGCGGAAAGGGCGCACCGCCCGTGCCATTTCGATGCGCGCCGCTGACTCCGCTTTCAACCCGCGCACGAGCGACATGCCCAGACGCAACGGGTCATGTGTCGTTGCCCCCTCGATGCTGCTGTCCCAGTTGCTGATCGTCACATCGACAGGCAGGACGCGGACGCCGTGGCGCTTCGCGTCCTGTACCAGTTGGGAGGGGGAGTAGAAGCCCATCGGCTGGCTGTTGAGCAGCGCGCACGCGAACACCGTCGGCTCGTGGCATTTCAGCCAGGCGCTCGCGTAGACCATGAGTGCGAAACTCGCTGCGTGGCTCTCGGGGAAGCCGTACTCGCCGAAGCCCTGAATCTGCGCGAAGATCTGTTCGGCAAAGTCGCGACTGTATCCGCGCTCCAGCATGCCGTTCACAATGCGGTCGTAGTAGACGCCCAGGCCGCCTTTACGGCGCCACGCGGCCATCGCGCGTCGCAGCTGGTCGGCTTCGCCCGCCGTGAACCCGGCCGCGAGCATGGCCACCTGCATGACCTGCTCCTGAAAGATCGGCACGCCCAGCGTGCGCGCGAGGGCCTGCTCAACCTCCGGGCTCGGAAACGTCACCGGTTCCAGTCCCTGCCGCCTTCGAAGATAAGGATGAACCATGCCGCCCTGGACCGGGCCCGGGCGCACGATCGCAACCTCGATCACCAGGTCGTAGAACTGGCGTGGCTGCAATCGCGGCAACATGCTCATCTGCGCGCGCGATTCGATCTGGAACACGCCTACCGTGTCGGCGCGGCAGATCATTTCGTACGTGGCAGAATCTTCCGCGGGTATGTCCTGCAACTCGAAAATCTCGCCCCGCTTGTCCGATATCAGGTCGAGCGCGCGGCGCACCGCCGAGAGCATCCCCAGCGCAAGCACATCGATTTTCAACAGCCCAAGCGCTTCGATGTCGTCCTTGTCCCACTGGATGATTGAGCGATCGACCATTGCGGCATTCTCGATCGGGACCAGCCGCGAAAGCTTGCCGCGACTGATCACGAAGCCACCACTGTGCTGAGAGAGGTGGCGCGGGAAACCGAGCAGCAGCGCGGCAAAATTTGCCCACTGCACGATCAGCGGCGTCTCGGGATCGAGGCCCGCTTCTGCGAACCGCTCCAGCAGATCTCGACTTGAATCGAACCAGTGGTGTGCCTTCGCCACCCTGTCCACGATCGCGGGATCGACGCCCAGCGCCTTTCCGGCCTCGCGCAACGCGCTGCGCGGCCGGTACGTCGTGACCGCGGCCGTCAACGCGGCGCGCTCGCGACCGTACTTCCTGTAGATGTACTGCACAACCTCTTCGCGCCGCTGATGCTCGAAGTCCACGTCGATGTCCGGCGGCTCACCGCGCTCCTTGCTGATGAACCGCTCGAACAGCATCGACGAGCGTGCTGGATCGACCTCGGTCACGCCCAACGCATAGCAAACCGCCGAGTTCGCGGCGGAGCCACGCCCCTGGCACAGAATTCCTTCATTGCGCGCGAAGCGCACGATGTCGTAGACCGTCAAAAAGTATGGCTCGTACTTCAGGTCGGCGATCAGCGCCAGTTCGTGTTCGATCTGCGTCTGGACCTTGTGGGGCACGCCCGCAGGCCAGCGGCGGTGGGCGCCAACGTAGGTTTCCTGCCGCAGATAGGCCTCGGGCGTGAAACCGTCGGGTACAAGCTCGTCCGGGTACTCGTAGCGCAGCTCGTCCAGCGAGAAGATACAGCGACGCGCGATGGCGACGGTCTCCGCGAGGGCGCGCGCCGGGTACACGTTCGCGAGCCTGAGGCGCGAGCGCAAATGCTGTTCAGCGTTCGGGGCGAGATCGTAGCCGCACTCGGAAACCGGGCGTCCCAACCGGATGGCTGTGAGCACGTCCTGCAAAGGCTTGCGCGAACGCACATGCATCACCGGCGCACCGGTGGCCACGACCGGCACACCGTGGCGCGCAGCGACCTGCTCGACAACACCGCGGTGGATATCGTCCATTGCCCGCGCGTGGAGCGTCAGCGCAACCCAGGCGCGATCGCCGAATGTCTCCGCGAACCACGCCACCTGTGCTTCGAGGTGGCCTTCTTCTGCCGGATAGTCCGGGCTGAGAATTGCGATGCAGTCGGGCAGGGCTCTGAGATGCGCCTGCGCAGGGTCGGGGCGAGCGAGGTCGCGCGCGGCCAGCCTGTAGCTGCCTTTGTCTGCGCGCATGCGCGCCATCGTGATCAGCTCGCTAAGGTTGCCGTATCCGTTGCGATTCATCGCCAGGGCGGTAAAACACAGCGCTGGCGTATCGTCGGCGTTCGTCAATGTGAAACCCGAGCCCACGATGTACGGTATGCCGGCCTTTTTCGCTTCGACATGCGCGCGCACGACACCGGCAAGCGAACACTCATCGGTAATTGCGATCGCGCTATAGCCGAGCTGCGCGGCACGCGCCGCGATATCGTCCGCGTGCGAAGCACCGCGCAGGAACGAGAAGTTCGAGAAGCATTGCAGCTCCGCGTAGTCGGGGAGCGCACCAAAACCCGCGAGAGTCGACATCGCTATCCGAACAACCCATGGAGAAACCAGCGAGGATCGCGGTCATCACGACTACCAACGCGCTCGCGATATATCCAGTAGTGCAGATTGTTTTCAGCCTCTGCCACGAAGTAGTCGCGTGTCACGATACTGCCGTCCTGCCAGCCGCACTCGATGCGCTCCGCCGGCGAAACAACGCGCAGCGCCGTGCCATAGAACGGTCGATGTCCGCGGATAATCAGTTGGATCGGCGTGTCCAGCAGCCACGCTGGGCGGGGCAGGTCACGGGGAAGATCGTGTCGTGAACGCTGCGTATCACTCGTCGTCGGGACCCAGCGCGCGGCGACCTCTGGTCGATAGTCGGCGACCGGGGAAGGGCGCAGCACGTTTTCCGCGCCAAGCCGCGCGACAAGCAACTCCATCAGCCGGGCGTGGTCCTGTGGCGAGCCGCCGGGCTCCGGGAACAGCGAATCGCTGGGCGCTTCGGCCGCGCGGACGTCCTTTGCCGCAAGCCTGAGCGCGATAACCGGGGCGGCGAGCTCAATGCGCGCCAGCCGCTCTTTCAGCAGTCGAACCAGATGCTCTTCATGCCAGGTCGGTTCGCCGAGCGCCACTTCAATTTCCGTTGGCGCGATTGCATCCCGGCCGCGCTCGTGCTCGAGGGAAATGACGAAGCGCGCGATCGCCAGTTGCCTCGCCGCGAGCCATCCGGTCATCTGCAACGTCAAACGACGGGCGGCAAAAAGGCACGCCTCGACGTGTTCGATCCGGTCAGGCAATTCGACCCGAGCGTCGAAAGTGGGGGGCATGACCAGCCATTCGTGCACCTCTGGCGCGGCGCCGATCGCGCGGTCGAGCGCATCAAGCAGCGCCGTACCACAGCGCTTTTTCAGGCCCGCGCGCGGCAGCCGCATCACATCCGCCATCGTTGTGCATCCCAGTCCGTCGAACCAGTCCGCGTATCGACGGGCGGCCGGCAAGGCATCCACCGGCACGCACGCCAGCGCGCGGCGCTGCGCCCGATCACTCAGCACGACGCCCGCACACGTTCGCGCGAACAGCCACGCTGCCTGTGCGGTCGCTGCGACCGCCATCGTGCTTGTCACGCCGAAATCCGCGACCACGCGACGGATGGACCGCCGTAAAGCCCGAAGGCCGCCGAAAAGTCGCAGGCTAGCAGTTACGTCGGCCAGAACCACGTTTTCTTCCGCGATAACAACGAGCGGCGTGAACTGGAGCAGGGCTGCCGCCACGCCATGAACGGTTTCACTCTCACGCGCAGCATCCCGCTCATGGAGCGTCGCGTCCGGCGCGAGCGTGAGCACGCCGCCCCGGCGCATGCCGCCGACGACCCCTCTCGCGCGCGCCGAAATGTCAGCGTCAAGCACCCGATCTTTTTCCAGCACAACGACCCCACCGTCAGACGCTGGCGTGTGCCAGGTCGGGCAGAAACTCTCGATGGGGAGGCGCGGCAGACTGACGCCGATCCAGAGATGCATTTCGATTCAGGAGAATGGGTGAGGGCGACAGGGACACAAATACGGGCGCATCGCGATGCGGGCCGCGGCGTTTGATGAACGAGACGTTCACGCCTCCCTCTGACGGGTCCAGCCCGAGCCGTAGCGGCGCGGGCGAAGTCGCGCTCGCCGCGACCATCGGCCGGAACAGAAAGAAAAGTGTGTCCGCGCGCTGCGCCGCCAGATGCAGACGTCGCAGCGCCTCGGCTCTAACGTGCGACGACCAGAAAAGCAGGCCGCCTGCAGTGCCACCACGAAGGATCTGCTCGACCGCCCAAAGGGCGTCTGCCGTCGTTCCCGGCTTGAGCAGGCACAGGTTCGTCGTATCGAGTCCCCACCACGCCAGGGCGGACTGCTGCAACCGGTGCGGAGGCTGCACAACGAAGACAGGTCGCTGGGAGACGCGCTCGAGCGCGGGCCGAAGAAGCCGAAGCTCGCCGCAGCCGGGCTGCGGCTGCATCAGTTCAGTCAGCGATCCCGTTGGCCAGCCGCCGCCTGGTAGTTCAAGGTCCAGGTCTACGTGACCGCTGGACAGGGTGCGATGCCCCGCAGAGCCCCACTGTGATGCCCGCCACAGGTTGGGATGGATATCCTCTACACGGGGTAACGGCAGCGCGGCCATCGGGTAACCTCAATACTGTACGTTTGTACAGTATATGGGTTGGATGAGATTGTGCAAAGTCCATCGTCCCGGACAGACAGTGACCGTCCGCACGAGAACGGCATTTGCCCCATCCTCAAGACTTTGCGTATTTATCTTATGATTCCTACACCGCGCCCTGCGCAAATCCAAAATTTTTCACGAAGGCCAATTTTTATGCGCCACCGCGCTCGCACCGTTCTCACCATCGCCGTTGTGGCCGCGTTAAGCGGCTGTGGGAAACCAGCTGGAGAACAATTGCTCGGGAAGTGGGTGAATGAGAAAAACAAAGAAACCATCGAAATTACAAAGAATGGCGATGGATTTTTGTTCAAAGACACGCTAGTTCGACCGTTTATCGGCGCCATGGTCAACAAATTTCCCGCGACTTATGAAAAAGGCACGTTACAAGTCGGAACTGGGATGGGCACTATGAACGTTGGCTACGACAGAGACCGCGATGTTCTTCTCGTGCCGGCGATGGGAGGCTCCGTCGAGCTAACGCGCGTCAAATAACCGTCATACCGCGCCGCCCGGCACCAAATAATCGTCCGATCCTGCTAGTGAGTAGCAGCATTGTTGTTGTGAAGTTTGATAATTTATATTATGTTAAATAATCTGGTATCCTAAGGATCTGAGAGATTTATTGAAATGATCGCCCATAGCAACTCAACGCGCTAGCTGCCTCGCACGCGAGCGGGACTTTGCGTTAGTTACCATGTTCAAGACCTTGCAGTCGGGACACCAACGTCCCTTGTTGCGAACATTGTCGAAATTGGCGTTCCAGACGTGGCCCCGGTGGCACTGCCAGGTCAAATGCGTCCGAGCGTTGACGTATGATTGCGACAAACACACGCCTCCTCGCTCACGCGCCACCGCCTGGGCCTCCTCAATCGAGCTGCGCTGGCTATCAACGGCGCATTGCTTACACCATCGGCCTGCCAGAACCGCGCTCCCCTTGCCCGACCATTCGTGCCCCTTTGCACAACGAAAGCGGTACGTTCGCGCGGTCCCGGTGAATGTTTCGTCGAGGCACGCTCCGCCGAGCGCCTCGGCACGTGACCTGAGCTGCTCGAGCCCGTCGCTTAGAAGGAGGGACTTGCCCGCCTGGGCTTCGGCACAAGTCGGGCACCACGCGCCCCTGAGCACCGACTGAGCCGAGGTGACCCAGCGATGCCCATGTGCGCACAAAAAACGATGCCTACCGTGATAGCCAGCGTATCGCTTCGAAAGGCAACTTCCCTTGCGGGCGTGAGCGGCTTGTTGCAGTCGCGCGAGCCCGTCTGCGGCTAGCAAGGCGTCGTGGTGGCAACGGCGACACCAGCTCGACGTATAAAGTACGGTCCCGGCGAGTGCCGTCCACGTATGACCGTGGGAGCATCTGAACCGATGACGTGCAGAGGTCCCGAGAAACTGCGGAGACAGGCACACACCGCCGTGGGCTTTTGCGGCCGCCTGGAGCCGCTCCAGGCCGTCCACAAGCAGTTCCCTCGGACGCGGGCACTTCGGGCACCAGGCGCCGCGTCGTACGACTGCTGAGCCAGACCTTTCAAAGATATGCCCCGCGCCACACTCAAATCGATATGCGCGCACCATCCCCATATACGAGACAGAAAGACACTTCCCCCCTCGTTCTCGTGCGGTTGCGTTCAGCCGCTCAAGTCCGTCCGGAAGCAGATCGCCGGGTAGCGGCCCCAACTCGCGCTTGCACGCGGCGCAAGCCGCGCCCCGCAACAGGTCCTGTCCACCGCACGTCCATTCATGGCCCTGTGAGCAACGAAGCCGATACCTGTGCGCCGTACCACGCCACGGAGAGTCCATCCATGTCAGACCTGCTCGCGCGGACTCTGCGTGTGCCCGCGCCGTTATGTCTTCGGTCGCGCACTGCTGGCAACCTGTTACGCGCTGGCGGATGAGATTGCGCGGTGCTACCACGGTTGTGTGCCCGCGAGTACACGTGAACGGCTGTGCGGTCCACATGCCTTCCCACGCTTCGCCAGCAAACACCAGCGCGTGCCGCTGCATGGCTCGCGCAAGCGCCAAGCTGGGCACCCGCACGGGAAGCCGGCGTGACGGCGGAGGCACCGGTGGCGTGTGCTTCATCGCAGGCCTCCCGTTATAGAACCGGAACGGCGCCCGGAATGAGTTGACCGCGCGCCAGCTCTGCGCCATTCGCCTCCGATACGATCACGACCTGTACGAAGCTATGCGCGGGGGCATACCGCACGAAAACGCTCTCAAGCACTCGCGCTAAAATGGCGATCGGCACCCCGGCCAGCCCTTGCTCGTCAACGGTTAGCCGTACACGCAGGCCCCGCGTCATCCGTGACTGGGGTTTCTCGACAATCCACTCCATCGCGGTCTCCCGCGACAACCCGACTATCGCCTCGATCTGGCCCTCGCTCGGCTGACCACGAGTTGGCGCGTGAGCCGCAAGCAGCGCCTTCAGAGCCGGCAAACCGCTCTGATCAAGGCTGAACGGGCCCGCAGACAGGTTCTGAACGACGGACCAGTACTGATTCTTGGGCGACGGGCGGGCGGTGGCATCACTCGGCCGCCGCAGCAGGCTCACCCGGGCAACGACGCTTCGGTCAGCAAGGTTGAAATCGCCGTCCCGGCGCCCCCACTGCATCGAGCCGGGCCCGACACCGTTGGTACAAAGCAGCGTCGCATCAACCTGCTCGTCGCGCGGGGGTTCCGATATCTCGCCGCGTGGCGTCACAAATTCCAGCAGGCACCCACCACCTGCGACGACCGCCTCGTGGCCGCCGGGGCGTGACGCGAGCCAATACAGCACCTGCCGCCGGTCCGTGGAACTCGCGAATCCAACACTGTGGTCGAGCGAGTGAAAAGGCTTCACGCCGCGCGTGATCGCCGCGCCGTCGCCGTCCCGCGTGAGCCGTACGCTTTGCACAGCCCAGACCTCGGCGCCTGTTGGGTTCACCGTTTGCGCGACCATTGGGTAAGCCGAAAGCGTTGCGTCCTTTAAAGCGATCGGCTCGGCCGCGCACGGGAACAGATTCACGACTGGCGTACAGCGCAACCGGAAAGCCGACGCCGATAACGTCGCCAAAGCGACCGCTGGTGGCGAATCGGGGTGAAGACCGAAAACCGGCACGTGAATGGACAGCCGCCTGTTGACGCTCCGCCCCGCGAGAAGCTGGCCAAGCCGGAAATCGAGAAAGTGAAACTTCTCTGGATACGCGAAGTACTCGAGCAGAAGTCGGTACGAGGACTCACTGCCCAGGTCGACAACTGCTTCGCGCTCGCCGAAACCAACCGGAGAAATTGGAACGGAATCGAGCGCAGTCCAGCGCCCGCTGGAATCAACTTCCAGAAAGGCGTGTTTGCTGCGGTGAACGAGAGCATCGATCACCGCAGCAACCGCGGATTCCTGCGCGTCAATAAAGACCCGGACGTCACCGCGCACGGCACTCGCGAAATCAGCCGCACCGGACTGCACCGCGAAGCTGATCGAGAAAACACCGCTTGTCCCTTCGGGCAACCGGACGTTACTGGGCACAGCGGAAGGAATCTGGTACGCAGCGTCGTCGATGCAGAGTGCCGACACGGTCGTGTCATAGACCGTCCTGAAACCGTACTCACCTGCCCGCGTCGTGAGGTGGGTGCCGCGCGGCATAACCGCCGGCGACGTGAGCCGCTCAACTGCGGTACCGGGTTCGAAACACGCGATCGAACACGACGGAAATGGTCGCAGGAATTCCGGATAAAGCACCTCAAGCAACGGAACCGTGAAGTCTGGGACATCGTCTTCCAGACGTTCGCGCACGCGTGCATTGAGGAGCGCGGCAGACTGGATCATCCGCTCGACGTGCATATCCTCCGAGTGTTCACCCTGCATCGAGAGGCGCCCGGCCGCACGTGAATTACGTGCGGTGAATTCTGCCAGGCCACGCCGCAAAAACTGCAGTTCGCGTTCGTAGCTCGATTTGAGATCTGACATCAATCGCCCCAATCTGTGTGTTTCGCTCATTTGCCACTGCAACAACGTGGCGACCGAAGTGGTTCACACCGTCCGAAGACACGCCGGACAAGTACGGGCCTATCAGCCCAGGCCCGACGTTGACACTGACGAAATCAGCGTTGCGCCACATGAAATCTTGTGCCCGTCAAAGGCCACGGCACGGCCGTTTACGAGAACAGACTGATCGCCCTCGATAATCACACAGTCATTGTGGCCAGACTGCGGGCATGTGCACCGGTCGCCAACGCAAGCGACCGCGCGGCCCATCACCGTCGAACCGTCACGGCCGGTCACAACCGTGCCGCCGTGGCTCGTCGAATCTCCTACGCGAATTACGCCACGCATTACAGCCTCTCAAATTCAGCTTGTTCTATTCCGCACTGCTCTACATGAGAGTGCACTGCCCGTGCTCGAAACCATTCACGATCGCTGTCACTAGCCAACCAGCGGCGCCGCCGGCTACCACCGCCACGATCAGGACGCGAATACTCGGCCTTACGGGCGACCATTTCGCGATCGCAAGAACAACGGCAACGTAACCCACCACAGCCATCGCGAACTCGCCCGGCCAAGTAACTGCGGCCTGGCTTCCCATGCCGATTCCCACAATCCCCGCCCACAGCAGAGCGAGAGCAACACCACCAGTGCAATAGGCGAAACAGCCGCCTATTAGCGCCGCCCATGCCATGGCGAAAAGTATCGCTGCCACGCCGAGGACTCGGGAAATGCCCCCTTGGGCTGGTTCTTTTGGAGTCGCCCGCGGCTGGGGCCGTTCTGTATTTTCGATCGATTCGTTCATCGGTAGAGGAAAGGATTATCGCCCCGCGTTTTTTGGTTCTTCTGGATCTGAGCCTGACTCGGTGGCGTGACTCGCACGATTTCAGCTTGCCCGTCAGAGCGATCGACAATGGCGCTGGCTTTGCCATCCTGATACCCGGATATGAGTGCTAGCGCTATTTGCACCGCGCCTGAGCTGATCCCGGTATTGCCGATTCGGTATCCTACGTCAAACCCTTCCGCGACGTTGCCGGTCGAGGGCGCGTCTGTCTCCGCGCCCAGCGCCTGAGTTAACGGAATCACCCACTGACGATCACCGGTCGTATCGAAGAAAATGCGGCGCGGCACAGCCGCTTCGCGGCCTTGCGCCACCGCACGCGACCATCCATCCCGAAGCGCGCTGGCCTGATCTCTTTCCCGCAGCGCATGACCATGTTCGTCCGCGAGACGCACACTCACCGGCCGATCGATGTAGCCGAGCACAGGCGACTCGTCGAATTGCTTGACCTGCCAGTCCGTCCATCGAACAGGCGTCCATGGATTGGGCGCAAACTCACCGGGCCCCTTGTTCTCGGTATGCTTCAATAGCTCAGGGACCCGCGAGCGCCACCACGCCGCGCTCATCGTGTGGGGCGACACCCCTTCCTGGCCACGCGCAGTCAATTCTGCCTGGTAATGCGCGTCGAAGGCTTCCCTCTCGTCCCAATAGAAGTTCCAGAGTTTCACCAGGTCGTATTGAGTCTCCCTGGTGTCTACACCTTCCGGTTTCGTGACAATTGATGGCCTGAGCCTGTCGATTGCATGCGGCCTCGATACCAGTAGCGCGACGTTGCTATCAAAAACGGCAGGCACGGCCGCCCCATCAGGTATCAGGCCGGAACCGGGCTTCTCGAGCAGCTTTCTCGTGACCATGCCGTCAGTGCAAAAAATCAGCGCAAATGGCACATCTGGGTTGGCGTCGAAGAACTTGAACACGTCCACAAGCGACGGGCCAGGACCGTTCACCGCCTGTTCGATAACGAACAGGTCGAACGGCAGGCTACCTTCCTGTCGGGCGTAGTTCACTGAGAACGCCGCGCCCATCAGGTTCTCGGGATGTTGGGGCGGCCCGTACACAAAAACCGGCAGGGGCGTGTACTCGACCGCCTCGCCCGCGCCAAGCTTGAGGGCGAGTCCGCGGGCTAGCTTCGACATCGCCGACCTGTCCGTCCACGTCGAGGGATAGTCCGAAGCGGAGCGCGACAGAAACGACTCGTGAGTGGCGTTCTTCTTTTGAATGTGGCTCCAGATTTCCGTCTGGGCCCACTGATCAATTGTGATGCCAACCCCACGCACTTCCAGTCTATCGATCTGAGTATCCGGCGCATTCAACGCGCCCTTGGCAGGTTGCCCTGCCGGCGTCGCGGGAGCTGTACCCGAAGCCACCGCTTTTTGCCCACCAAAAAGCCAAACCATAAGAACCACCATCGAAATGAAAAACAACAGACCGGGTCGGCGACCGAATGCACATCGATCAAGTGCGGCAAGCGGTATCATCGTGCGAGCCCGCTGAAATCCATATTAAACGGGGGCGTCACCGGTTTTTCGGGGTTTTTATTCTGGTCCATCGACTGGCTGACCACGAGTGACGGCATACCCGAAGATACGGACTCTGGAAACTCGCCCGAGCTGTAGTAGTCGCAAGCCTCTTTTAGAAACGTGCGAGCGTCGTGGGACAAGTTTCCAAACTTGGGAAGCGTGGACAGGGTCGTGTAGTCAACCTTCCAGTCGGCCATCGCAAGCCATACGGCCTGCCAGTCTTTATCGTCGAGCGTCTCCGCCTGTCCGATCGCCACGTCCATCGCGGTCCCGAACCGCTGATTCCAGGGGTCGCGCAAAATTGCGGAGTGATACGAGTTGTCTTGAAGGACGCCAGACGGATCGTTCTTCGTCAATGCCGCTGGATCCTGCGACATCCGCGCTCGGGCCTCGTTCGGTGTTTCCTCGCGCCACGCGCTAATACCTGCAAATGCCCCCCCGAACCCCCCGCCATTTGATCGGAACTCAACGCTTCTCGTCTGATCGTCGGGTGCCTTACCGGCATTGAAAGCTGCCTTGAGGGAATCCGCAGTCGCATCGCCCGAAGTTGGAAGTTGCGTCCACTGCAGGCTCGCATTCGAATTGCCGAGCAACAGATCTTGCGACACCGCATCAGGCGCCTCCTTGCCTGAACCGACGACCGCCTCGCCGCTGTGCAGCTTAGGCGCGAACGCAGGCTTCAGTTCATCTCCGTTGATGAAGCGAGAGCCAATCTCCGGCACGTCCATCCGGTGCGGCTTTGTGCCTACCAACGGCTGGTTACCATTTTTATCGGCTTTGATCCAGACACGCTGGTAGAACCGGAACTCCTTCAGTGCGTTCATCGCAGCATAAGTGTTCGTCGCGCTTTGCGGGCGCGTATGGTTACCGTCCCAAAAGTATTCCTTGCCCTCCACCGTATCCGGAATGCCGTGCGTCCCCACACCCTTAACCGTCGGAATGTCGACAGTTTTATCATCCGGATTCCAGTAGATATAGATTCGACCGCGATTGTCACGCTCGTCGAATACCGTTGGCTTACCGTGCTGATCGGGGCGAATGCCACTCGTCGGCGTCCATTTGTGGCCGGCGCGGCCGCCCGACTTTCCACTACTGAAAACGAGGTCCGTCAAAGCCGGCAGCGTATATGGCGTCTTGGTGCATTCGGCCACGATATTGACCAAGGTCTGGAGACGCGCCTGGACCGTCTGAATCGGCGCGCCATTCTGGGCGAGGTTGTTGAAAAAAGCGGCTTCGGTTAGCGCATATGGACTATCGACGAGAATCAGACAGTCCGCGCAACGCTTGCCCGCGTCATGCAGCATCGCTTGTGCGAGCAACGAAATGACAGTTCCCTGGCTGTGCGCCATCACCGTAACCGTCTCGTCCGGCTTCACTGCCCGGATCTCCGAGATTAACGTTGCCATCCGCTTTGCTGCCAGAACCTGATAGTGTCGCTCCGGGCTCTGGCCCGAAAACTGATAATTATTCATCTTGCCGAACTGCATCAGGCGACGCGTGACAAACGTGGACATGAAGCCTGCGCCGTACATGTCAGGAATGTTCGTGGTTGCGTTGTTGAACATACCGCCTGCCTTGGCGAAGTGAGCGTCGAGACGATTGCCTCGAACGTCCTGATACTGTGTTCGCAGCTTGGCGGGCTTGCCGCTCTTGTCCTTGAGGATCTCTTTGTCTGACGCGCGGTAGCCCCAGTAGAACGGTATGAAAACCGAATGCGCGTTCGTCCCGTCGCGGCTGTAAAGGTAAGTGTCAGGGTCCGCGGCAATCCTATCCTGGACTGTGTTGGCCTGGCCTTTTTTCTTCGCCGCAGTGGCCTGCAGATACCGCGCGCCGTATTCGCCCTTGACCATGTCCGGACGGTCGAGGCGCTCGTTAAGCCCCTGACAGAGACCCTCCTCGACCGTCTCATAGTTGGCGCCCGGATCATTCACTCCGTGCGAGAAGATCACTATGCCCGGCAGGTCATTCGGACGCGCGACCGGCCGATCGCTCGCACGATTGGACGTGGTAACGCCTGCTCCCGAGCCGATCACTTTGCTGTTAGATGCCGCGTTGCTCATGTCTGTCTCGGTCAAATATCGGGTTGCAGGATGTCAATCTTCAGGAACTTCATCGCGTCGTCCTTCACAATTTCCGTCAAGCCGTTCGCGTCGGTTTTCCCTTCGATAACCTGTCCGTCGCTCGTTGTAATCCGGTAGGCCTGGTTGGCCGCCGGCATGGGAGCCTCTGGCGTGTCGCCGACATGGTGCAATCGGAAACGCTGATCGGTGGGCTGGTTGTTGAAGGCGCTCTTGGGAGCGCTTTCCGTTGCGGGGCCACCCCACTGATGGGATGCGGATTGCAACTTGATGTCGCCGTTCGTTCCCAGCGTCACACCACCGCCGATCTTGATGAAGCTTCCGTCTTCGGCGACGAGGCGAACGGTGGGTGCCGAGAGCACAATCTCGTTCTCGTTCGTGCTTATCGCCACGCCTTTCTGCGCCGCAGCGGTCAGCGTGTCTGCCTGCGCCTGCAAGATCACGGGGCCTTCACCAGCCACCGCCTGAACCCCCTTACCGCGCGCAAAGAGTTGCATGCCCTGTCCTGCGGTCGCGTTCAGGCGCTGACCGCTCATAAGCTGCAAATGTTGCTGCGCGATCTGGTCGATGTTCTCTCCCGCATAGGTGACGTGGGTCTTGGGAGTGAGGTTTGCTGAACCCGACTGCGCGCCAAACGCCATCAGTGCCTGCTCGCTGCCCTGCGTTGTACCCGACGTACCGCCTGTGCCAGTTCCCGGACTCCAGTTCTTCAGCGCGTTCGCGACTTCCGTCTGCCCAGTGCCATCCGCAGCCACTCCGCCGTGCTGCCCGGCATAGTCGCCAAGCGACTTGAACAGCTCCGTACATTCAGAGAGTAGCGAAACCAGTTCATCGCGATCCAGCTGCCCACCGGCCGCCTGCGATCGGGCATAGGTCGTCAGCAGGATGCCTTGCGCCGCGCGAACGGAGGCTGCCGCGTCGGTGCGCAATTCGGCACCTTCACCGCGATCGGCGCCATTACCATCGGAGCGAGGATGTGTCAGATAGCCCAGGTTCAGCTGCGAGGAAGCATGATCGCTCGCAAGCTGAGCACTGATCTGCTGCGGCGTATCGTCCAGACGTAGCTGGTTCGAACGCTGCCCGTTGATTTCCTGGCTGACGGTGCCGCTAAGGTAGCGGTTTCCGGGGAGCGCGCCGGTGCGGCTAAACATGGCGGGCATGTTCTGGCCATTGGGAAATACGCCTGCCACGTACATCCGGTCAGGATCGCCATTCAGGAAATCAAGCAGGACCTCCATGCCCTTTCGGGGCAAAGCGTTCTGGCCGAAGTTTGCGCCAGACCAGCTACCCAGCACACGAACGGCAGCGCTATCCGCCGGCGTGCCTTGTGTACCGGCGCCCGCGGCGTGGGCATGGTCCGCTTCGTCGAGCCCCTGAATCTGGACAAAGATGCGGCCGTACTCGTCGGTGTGAACCTGCTCACCGTCTGGCACAACCACGACGCCGGTAATCGGATAGACGCGCGGAAGGTCGACGCGTGGATCGTAGACAGGCGTGAGGGGTGTGCCGCGCGGCACACCCGTAAACGTGTTCTCGTACCGGCTGGACTCCGAGTCGTCGTTTTGGGAGCCGCGCGTCCGGGTCGCGACAGACGCCGGCGGCGAGTCAGACAGCCACCGGCTGGCAGTGAACAGCGATTGCGCGCGTGAGGAAAGCTCCTTGGGCAGGTTGTTCTCGCCGCGGTGGTGAAGCGACGTGAAGATGACGCGACGGTCGACTTCCTCGGCCTGATCCAGTTCTGGATGTCCCGAGACCGTGACCCACGTGCCGACCTCAAGGTCGCGAACGCCGCTTGCGCCGTCAATCCTGACGGCTTGAGCACCGTGAGCCATGATCCGCGCCCTGCCGAGACGCTGATTGTCGTCCGCCGAATCGGCGATGTGAGGCGCGTCAATGCGTGAGTCCGACAGCAAACGGCCAAGATCATTCCCCGCAGCGCCCTGGTCGACGCGGGTCGGCGCCTGCAGCTTGTCCATCTGGCTGGGCTTGTAATCCCAGCTCACCCGGCGCACCGAACCCGCGATCAGCTGCCGCCCCATCGAAAGAAGCGTGATGGAGTCAGACGTCCCGACGCTGGCGTCCGAGTGGTAAGGAACGGTTCCTGCCGGGCCTTGCGCCAGTTTGATCACGCTGTCAAAGAGGACGAGCGTGTGAAACGGTTGTTCTGAGAGGTCAGAGCTGCCCTGTCCGCCGGCCTTAATGAACCATGAAATGCCTTCGCGGCGGCAAAGACGACGGATGAAGTCGGCATCAGATTCATCAAATTGCAACGTCTGCTCACGGGTCGGGTATTTCGACGCGTCAAGATTCGACAGATCGATGTCGAACGTGGCAGCTAGCGTAGTGCTTTTCGTGCGCCATTCACGAACCAGTATCTGGATAATGTCCAGCGCGCTTTTCGTCCGGAATATGCGCGTGTTGATACGACGCTCAAGGACCGATAGCGCGTCGCGCACGACCAACTGATACGTTGCCAGCGAACCGTCAGACTCACCCTCGTGAGCATCCGTCACGATCCCGCATATAGACTGAAGGCCGCCGGTATCGGTGACCATCTGCACAGTGACCGGTTGCCCGAGAAAATTCTGGAGCGGGACGCCGTTGCTCGTTGAAATGCATGACAGACGCCCTTCGATACCCCCGCAAAGATCCTCGCGAATATCAAGCCTCTGCAGAAACAGCAAGCCCGCAAGGTCAGACTGGGAGTTGCGCCAGTAGAGGCGAAAGGCACGCGTGTCCTGCGACGGCAGCGCACCGATAAATACTCGCTGTAAGTTCACGCCCTTCTCCCCGGAGGAATCTCACTTATGCGATTTGATTAACTGATATTCATAGCCGATAATCGTGCCGCATAAAACACGAGGGGCCAATAAGTCGGGCCGAAAATAGCAGCGGTTTAAGCCGCTGTCAAATTCCGTAAGATTTGTCTTGAATATTCAGTATTTAATTCCGAATTACCGGAATTTTCTGCCAAGAGGAAAAATCTGCCGCCTGGGTGGCGGATCGCCGCCAGGTTTTTGCTAATGCAAGTCGAAAGGTGAAAATCGCAGGAGCGCAGTACGGTCTCCCGACGTCATTGCCGGGAACAGCACGAGAACACTGTCGTTCTGCACGCGCGATTCGACGTCAGCCACGGCTGACAAGCCGCACCAGCTCCTCGCGCATCCCGGAAATGTCCAGGACATGCTGCGCGCGCGTAATCGCCACGTAAAGCAACCGGATTTCGTCGTCATCGGGCACCGGGCTGCCGTCGGCGCCACGGAACCGGAAATCGTTCGCCACCCTCACCCGCTTCCACTCAAGGCCTTTCGCGCGGTGGACCGTCGAAATCACATAGTCGGCCTGCTGCTCAGGCGCACACCGCTGCGCAAGCGCGCGCAGGTAGCCCGTGCCGAGCTCGTCAACGATCCGCACGACTGGCTGCAGATCCTGGCCGAACGGGGTGCGCGAAAACGCCTGTACCTCCGCCCAGTTCTCAAACAGCGAGAACGCCGCAGGCCGGAACGTCCGCTGCCCGGCCAGCAACTGGTCTGCGCCATCCGCGAACGCTGCGATTTCCGCCGGGCTCATGCGGATCGCGGGCCGCTCACCCGCTTCCAGCCCTGCGGCCAGCTGCCAGATCGCCGTCACGTTCTTGCGGCACAGCACGGCGTCGACTGGCGGCGCGATCGCCGGATCTTCGACCAGGATTGAGCCGATCGAGTCCTGCCCGCGCAGCGGCGTGCGCTCTCCCAGACGCACAAGCAGGCGGCTGGCGAGCGCTGCGAACGTCGGCCCAAAGCGGAACGACTCCGTGAGCGCGCATTCAGGCGCATCGATCTGCGCCATCGCGTTCACCGCGCCCCGCCATTCGTAGATCTGTTGGTATGGATCGCCGACGTAGATCACCTGGGCGTGCCGCTGGCGCTCGAGTACCGAGAGCATTACGCCGTCGCTGTCCTGGGCTTCATCGAACAGGATGTAATCCGCCTCAATGCGTGGCTCCGACAACGCCCATAGCTTGAGCACCACATCGGGCGAAACGGCGGCGCCCGCGCGGGGACCAGCGCTTTCCTCCCACATTCGCTGCACGAACGGGAGAAGCCAGGTCCGCAGCTGAGCGGCGTCACCAAGGTCGATCTTCTCGTCGACGACGACATGCGTTGCGATGGGCTGACTCTCCGATGAACGGCAAAAGCGCCCGAGCGCGTCGGTGATCATCCGTCCAGTTTCAAACGGCGTGAGTTCGATCGCCCTGCCGGTCACGGACCGCACCTGCACCGATCCGATCCCGAAGCGCGCTGCCAGGATATGCGGCGGCTCCGCTTCCAGACTGCTGCGGCGTTTGAGCGCCGAATCGGCTGCGGCCCACGCCTGCGCGTGCATCGTCCGCGCTGGCACGTGGGGCGGAAACTTCAGCGCGGCAGCCGCGGCGATATCCCGGTTAAATGCGAGGTAGATGCCACGCCGCGCCCCAAACCGGTCTGCCACCAGATTCAGCGTTGAAGTCTTGCCCGCTCCGGCGTACGCCTTGATCTTGAGGTCGCCGCCACTGCGCGCAAGCTCCACCACCTGTTCCTGCTCGGGAGTCGGTGAAAAAGTCGCGCTCATGCGGAGCCGATTGCCATCCGCGGACTGGCCAGTAGCGCGTCGCGCTCCCCGGCCCTCGTCGCGCCATCGCCGTCGACGCCGTCGCGCGCGTTCATCTCGGCCCACCGTATCTGCTCGTCCGTCGTCATGACGCTCAAGGCGTTGCGGATGATCTGGTGAGCCGCGCGCAACTCGAAGAGCAGCCTGCTCTTTTCAGCCTGGAGGGTGGCCAGCTCGATCTCGGTCGGATCCATCGACATGTCGTTTCCTCAGTGGAATTCGCCCTGCATTTTCGCACGGTCAGGCACACCAAAAATCACCGCCGACGGCACGGTTTGTGCTGCGCGGGAAAGTCGGACGGAGGCTCGCCGAGCCTGCTACCCTGAAAGCGCGCCACGACGCAATTCCCGTGGCGTGCCCGTCGCACTGCGAGGAATGATCATGGCCACCGCCCGCTCCATCGCCTCCCTGTCGTTGAGCTTCGGTCTCGTCTCGATACCGGTCCGGCTGTACAGTGCCACCGAGAGCTCGGCGACCGTCCGGTTCAATATGCTTGCGCCCGACGGCTCACGCGTCGAGCAGCAGTACGTATCGAAGGCTACCGGAAAGAAGGTCGAGCGCGCGGAAATGAACAAGGGCTACGAGTTTGAGAAAGGCAAGTTCGTGGTGTTCACCCCGGACGAACTCAAGGCGCTGGAAGAAAGCCCCAGTCATCTCGTTGAAATCCTCGCGTTCGTCCCCGACAAGGCGATCGATCCCATCTACTACGACAGGGCGTATTTCATTGCTCCGGACAAACGCGGCGGCAAGCCGTACAGCCTGCTGCAACGCGCCCTGCTTGCGAGCGGTCGCTGCGCGCTCGCAAGCTGGAACAACAAGGGCAAGACGTATATGGTCCAGATCCGCGCGACGGAGGACGGCCTCGTGTTCCAGCAGCTTTTATGGGGCGCGGAAGTTCGCTCCCTCAAGGACCTCGACATCGAACAGGTGCCGGTGTCCGATGGCGAACTGAAACTGGCGCTCCAGATCATTGCCCAGGGCGAATCGGACCACTACGATCCGGACCAGTACGAAAACGTCGAACAAAAGCGCGTGCTCGCCGCGATCGACGCGAAGATCGAAGGCCAGCAGATTGTCGCGCCCGCCGAGGAAGCCGCGCCCGCCGGCGGCCAGGTCATCGACCTTATGGACGCGTTGCGGGCCAGCCTCACGCGCGGCGGGAAACAGAAGGCGTCGGCTGGCAAGGCGACCAGCGCGGCGGAAGTGTCACGCCTTCCGGCGACGAAGCGGGCGCGCACGGTCAAACGCGCGGAAGCCTCGCCTCCCCCGGCAAAGCGGGCACGAAAGTGATGCGTCGTGGACCTGCACACGGCTATTCCCTACGGGAGCTTCAGTCCATTCTCGGCGTATCGCGCAGGGTGCTTTCAGGCGTGATCAACAGTGGGCTCGTCGTGCCGACGCGTGGGCACCGGAACGAGCTCCGATTCTCCTTCAGGGACGTGGTGGTGTTGCGCACCGCTCTCCAGCTGCGGACATCGAACGTTCCGGCGCGGAAAATACTGCGCGCTCTGTCTCGCCTGAAGCAGAACCTTCCATCGACTACGCCGCTATCAGGAGTGCAGATCAGCGCGGTCGGCGACGCCATTGCCGTGAGAAGCGGCGAGACGCAGTGGGACGCGACGTCAGGTCAACTGTTTCTGGACTTCGGAGACACGCCCACGAAGAATTCGGTAAGCCAGATGGAGACCTCGCCAGTGCGTCTACAGGAACGCGCCAGACAGGCCGCCGACTGGTATGCGAAAGCCGAGCAGTTGCAGGAACACGACCCTGTCGCCGCCGAGCATGCTTATCGCAAGGTCATCGAGCTGTCGCCGCAGCCGCACTATCACGCGTACAACAATCTCGGGGCCATGCTTTCCAGAAGCGATGAACGCTGTGCCGATGCGCTCGTCGTCTTCGAACAGGCGCTCAAACACTTCAATGACGCGGAACTCCTGCACTACAACCGCTCAGTTCTACTCGAGCACGCCGGCAGGCTTGAAGAAGCTGCGCGCGGATATATGCGCTGCGTTGAATTGAACCCGCGCAGCGACGATGCTGCCTTCAGCCATGGCGCGGTCCTCGAGCAGCTCGGCGAGTACGATGACGCGGCCAACGCCTACATCCGATGCCTCCAGATCAATCCATCGCACGCGGAGGCACTGCGACATCTTGAGTCGCTGATGGACAAGCTACGCGGCGATGCAAAGGCGCTGATCCGGCACTTGAGCGCCTGGCGTCGCTCCACGGTTTGACGGCTGCACTCACTGTTTGCTGAAGTGTGCCCGCCCCTTCGGGACGTACGCTCGAATAACTATCCGCTCGTCTGCCTATTTGAGGCGCTTTATCGCCACGGTGAGCGACTGGCGCGAGGTCCAGTATTCAGACCACGGGTCCAAAGACTGAAAGCTGAGGTACTCCCGCGCGGTCTGGACGCTCCACTGCGAGCCGCTTTTCAGCTCGAAGAGTTGGTCCCAGGAAACGGGCATCGACACCCCCATACCCGGTCGCGCGCGCGCCGAAAACGCCGCAGCTGTCGTCTGGCCGATGCCGTTGCGCAGATAGTCGACATAGACCTTGCCGATCCGGTTCGCCGGTCCCGAGGTCGCAGAGAACCGCTCCGGGATCGTCTTCGCGAGGTGGCGAACAAACGTCTGCGAAAACGCCTTGACCGCGTCATAGCCGATTCTGGGCGTCAACGGCACAACTACGTGCAGCCCCTTTCCTCCACTGGTCTTCAGCCACGCCTTCAGATCGAGTTCGCCGAGCAGCGTCTGCACCAGCAGCGCCGCCTCCTGGACGTCCTTCCACTTCACGCCCTCACCCGGATCCAGATCAAAGATCACGCGGTCGGGCCGATCGAGGCGGCGCGCCGTGGAATTCCAGGTGTGAAACTCGACCGCGTTCATCTGCGCGGCCGACAGCAGCCCGTCGGCCGTATCCACCGTCAGGAGGGGCGGATGGTCCGGCCATAACGCACGATCAAGAATGGTCACCCCGGGCATCGCGGTTCGCTCCGCATGCTTCTGGAAGAAAAGTTGGCCACCGATACCCGACGGCGCGCGCACGAGCGCCACGGGCCTGTCCTGCAGGTGCGGCAGCATGCGTTCGGCCACGCTCGCGTAATAGCGCACCAGATCCGCCTTTGTGATTCCCGCAGCCGCATCGATGACCCGTTCCGGATGGGTGATCTTCAGGGACGGTGATGACACTGGCGCGCTCGTCTTTCCGCCCTCGCGCACGACAGCGCTCGCCGGCTTGTCGAGCCGAAGGCCCTTGAACGACGCCTGCCGCACGACGCCGTCTGCCGTCCACTCCGCGAATTCGATTTCCGCAACGAGTTTCGGTTCGACCCATCGATAGCCGCCGGCGGCACGGCGCGACCATCGGCGCTCTGCCGGCGCCGCGGCGTCACAGGGCGACTCCATTATTTCCAGAGGAGCGAGGCGCTCCCAGAGATCGCGCGCGGTCCTTGCGCTCCAGCCCGTCCCGACGCTACCGGCGCCATGCAGCGTCGCCCCCTCGTAGTAGCCGAGCAGAAGGCTGCCGATTTCGCCGTCCCGGCCTCCGCGCGTGGTGAACCCGCAGATCACCAGCTCCTGACGCAAACGGGCCTTGGCCTTGAGCCAGGTCTGCGTACGGCCGGATTCATAGGGGGCGTCGCGTCGCTTGAGCATCAACCCTTCGATGCCCAGACTGGACGCCGCCTCGAACAGCGCGGCCGGCGGAGCGTCGAATGCCTCGCTCAGGCGCAGGTGCTCCCCCGCACTTTGGAGAACCTGCGACAGGCACGCGCGGCGCGCCCAGAGCGGCACCTTCCGCAGGTCCTGCCCATCGACGTACATCAGATCGAAGAGGAAGTAGACGATGTCGCGGTTTGTCCGGGAATCCATCGCGTTTTGCAGCGCGGAGAAGTCCGGCAAACCGTCCTTCAACATCACGATCTCTCCGTCGAGCCAAGCTGTCGAAACTGGCAGCGCCTCAAGTTCGCTCACCAGCGTCGGAAATCTGGCCGCCCAGTTGTGGCCGCCGCGCGTGAAAAGGTGCACTTCGCCCCACTCTATGCGCGCAAGCAGTCGGTAACCGTCGAGCTTGGTCTCGGTGATCCAGTCACCGCCGCCGGGCAAAGAAGGAGCGAGCGTTGCGAGTTGCGGTTCGATCTTCTCAGGCAGTGGCGCGCGCGCGGCCGCAGAAAGATCAGCTGCGAGCGGCGCAGCCGCATGGTCTGCAGGTGCGGACGCGATTTTCGGTTCCCGTTCCTCGACCGGACCCAGCGGGTGCGTCACCACGCTGTCGGGCAGCGCCTTGAGCACGTCGTATTCGGAAAGCGGCCGCGCCCATTCGTCGCGCTTCTTGAACAGTATCCACTGATCCTGCGTGCTGTCCGGCTTCGAAATCCGGACCAGCTCCCAGAGTCCCGCAAGCTTCTCGCCATGAAGACGGAAGACAAGCTTTCCTGACGCCATGCCCTCCGCAGTGTCGCCGACCGGCTCCCAGGTCCCGCGATCCCAGACGATCACGTCGCCCGCGCCATACTGCTTCGCCGGGATCGTCCCTTCGAAGCTCGCATAATCGAGCGGATGGTCTTCGACATGCACCGCCATGCGCTTTGCCTTTGGGTCATAACATGGCCCCTTCGGCACCGCCCATGAGAGCAGCACGCCATCCGCCTCAAGCCGGAAATCGTAGTGAAGGTGACTCGCCCAGTGCTTCTGGATAACGAACGACAACGCCCCTTTTCTGCGGCGCTCGCGTCGACGCCTGCCGGCCGGTTCGGGAGTGACCTCGAAATTGCGCTTGCCGCCGTACGTCGATAGTGGGTCCGGGGCGTCCGCGGACTTCGACTCCGTGGTGGGCGACAATCGCCTGCGGCCCGCTGCCACCGTCAGTCTCCCGAACCGAGCTCGCTGTGCTTATGGGAGTGGGTCGCGGCATGTAAAAGCTCATAGTGAGCACCCTTGCCGCCGCGAGTCGGGGGGAAATGTTCCCCTTCCACGCAGGTGACCTCGAACGAGCCCTCCCCGCTCTCGCGAATCACCTTGTAGATGCCGGAGGTCTTGACAATTTCGCCCGGGCGATGCTGCTCAGCCATGATTTTCTCCTCGAGGAACGATCGATGCGCATCAAGCGCAAAGCTCATGCCCTTAGCGGAATTCCTGCACGCAGCGTGAGCTCGCCAAAAGCGTCAGGTCTAAAGAGAACCGTGCCTTCATTGGAGAAAAGGTATGCCTTCACTGGCAGAAGACGCCCTGATCGTCCTGCTCAACCTCGACGCGGAAATCAGGGTATATCGAAGCATACTTGCGGCCGCCGAAGACGGTGGCGGACATTTGGCAACGACCTGGTCCGACGACATCAGTATGCTGCGGGAGCAATTGCGAGCGGCCGAGTTGAGACGCGAAGAACAGTTCCTTGCGCTCCACCGTCTTTCCAGATCGCACTGAGCAGCGTCGATGTACCGCGCGCGCATATGCGTGTCAACTCGCGCGGGACGTTGGAGCCGGCGCAACAGGAGCCGCAAAGGCGCGGCTGCGACGAGCACGTGCCGCGCAAACTTGCGGCGTCAACCCTAAGCCGCCTTTGGGGGCAGTGGACCTGCGGTAGCCGGGATCGCCATTCGCTCGGTCTATTGTTTTCCCGGAACGCATCCGGCAGCGCTTAATGCAGGCGCATCGTGTTGTCGCCCGCGTCCTTCGGCACCTTTGCATTCAACGCGTCCCTGCGAAGCTGGAGTTTTTTCCCGAGTTCGACCAGATCTACGCCGGATTTTCTAAGCTTTGGGAAAAGCTCGGATTCTTCTTCCTCGATGTGGTGCGAGACCATCTCGCTCAACACCTTGAAGGTCGCGTCAAATCCGGGTTCACCCGCTTTCAGCGTGACGAACTTCTCGATCAGCACCTTGACGAGAAAATGTTCAACATAGGCCTCTTCGACGTCTGGCCGGTCGTCTTCGTCAAGCGCCTCATTCGCGGCCGGATACAGCAATTCCTCCTCGATCATTGCGTGAATCGTGAGTTCTTCGCAGGCGCGTCGAACGAACGTCGCCCTTGCGTCGAGATCGTCGGTCGCTGTCTTCTGGAATGACTCAAAAAAGCTTTTCACCACCTGATGGTCGCGCTTTAAAAGGCTGATCGCATCGGGGGCATCTGCGGCAGCGGAACGAGTCTCTGCCGCACCCGAGATGCGATGGGATATTTCACGGGGCATGGTAGTCTCCTTACGGCGATGTGGGACTGCCGCTATTGCGCAATTCGCGGGCCCGGGTGTGGGCCGAATATCGAACCCGTCTTCACTGTCACGCCGGGCTTACCGCTCATCTGATTTGTCGTCGCCGTCCATTTCGGCGCCGGAGATTTCAGCCTCGGCCTGATACCAGAACGCGTCGGTCTGATCGTCTGGCGCCCCCGCTTCTTCCCACAACTCGTACGCGCGGCGCCGGATACGGACCTCCCGATCGTCAGGCTCCGGTGACTCGCCCTCGATCCGCGTTGCACCGCCGATCGCAGGCGGATCGCTAGCCGGAAACGTGGCCTCTACTGCGCTGTCTACACTGCGCTCCGATTTGCCGCCCGGCGTACAACTTCTGAGCAAGCCCTACAGCCGCATCCAGCTCGCCGCGAAGGTGAGGCAGGTGCTTGGCAACAACGAGACCGAAACACCGCACAACGATGCTGGCGCGGGCGCCCGGGATCGCCCCCGCGAAAGAAGTGACGTGGCCGCCGCTCGGGTGCTTGTCGTTGAAGACGACATTGCGTCACTGGATGCCATCTGCGAACTCCTTACGTTGATCGGGATCGAGTCCGAACGCGCAGCGGGTGCTTCAGCCGCACTCGATGCGCTCGTGGCTGAGCGCTTCGACATTCTCCTTACCGACGTCGCAATGCCACATATGTCCGGGTTCGAACTGGCCAGGCGGGCAACTGTCATCCGCCCTGGAATCGGGATCATATTTGCTTCGGGAGATCCCGTTCCAGATCAGGACCTGGCATTTACGTGGACGGCCCTGCGTAAGCCATTTACCCTCGAGCAGCTCCGCGCCGCCTTGCAGGCCGTCGTTAGCTGAATTGGCCGGCCAAACGGGACCGGCGAAGCGTTCACGCAGCCGCGTGGAGCGGCCAACCCTATTTCGCCGTGCGCTCTCAGCCTGGCCGGTCCGTCCGTCAGTAGCTGCGCAACAATGCGGCCGCTACCGGATCAAAAACCTTTCGCGCTTTTTAGCAGTCGCGATCCAGGCTGGAGCTCGCCCACGCCCTGACCACGTCGAACCGGTGACAGGGTCCCGATATTTGGGTGGCAGCGTGGGGTGCGGGGCGGCTCTTCCTTGCGCGCCGAAGATCTGCTCCTGCGTCAGACCAAATTCTGCCACCTTGGCCCGCAGCTCCGTGAGCACATCCGCTATCTCCTCAGCCCTCACTTCCGACGCTGCCGCCTCGAGCTCCGCAATTTTCGCCTTTAGTTCCCGATAGGTCGCCACCGTTCCTCCTCGTCACAGATAAAGATGGTCCGACGCTTTATGCGACGGTGAAGACGCTCAGCCAGCAGCCAGCGTCAGACGGGTCCAGAAAAGAAACCGGGCGTTCGCGGTCGACCTCCGTTGCCGGCGGGCAGTCCAATCGCCGACAGAAGACCTCGTGCCTCAGCGAAACCGCACTCCGGGTATTGCTCAAAAATCCTGTTAAATCTTTCGACGAGGGGGCGTGCCCGAGCGGGAACCGGCGCGTCTGGCCCGAGCATCAACGCGGTCTGCGCGAAACTCACGGGGCCGGCCTTGACCAACGCGCGCAGCGCTGTATTGGCAAGCCCGCGGCCGAACAGCTCATTGCCATACACGCGGACCAGCGCGCGGACGATCGCTTCGGACGCCGGCCTGAGCGGGGGCATTGCTTCGACAAGCCGCACATGGGGTGAACGCGCATCGGGCATCAGGAACCGGCTGATGTCCTCAATGTCGGCCCGCAGGCGGCGCACCGGTAGGTCAACGCTGTAAAGCGTAAGGCGAACGCGCTCAAAAATTGTGTCTTCGTCAGGATCGGCGATATCTGATTTCTCCGTCATACGGGATTCCTCGCTGTCGGCCTTCATGGGACGTTGCAGGCGCAACAATAATAAAAACTGCCCGGCTCCCTGGACTTGGCCTGATTCTCCCACTCTGGCCTATATTGCGGCTTTGATAGCATTGCGCACCCACGCCGTATGGCTCCGGCGCGGCGATTTCGCGCTTGTGCGGCATCGTGTGGGGCATCTGCCAGCTTCGCCGTTACGGACCATAAAATAGCTCATGCGACGACAATTTCAAGAGGCTGCAAAGTCCGGAGCCTGACTTTTTTTGGCCGCTCCCGTCTGCTGTCACCGTCGCGCTGGCAGCAGGAACGGAAAAGAACTGCTCTCCATGGGCGATCCAGCAATCGACTCGGGGAAATGCACTTGACATCTCGCGCGGCGACACTTGAACCGATTTTAAATTCTTTGCAAAATTAGGCAGATATCCCAGCTCGCACGCGATGCGACGAGGCGCCTCGCGTGGGCCACAGGCGTATTCAAACGCGAGCGTTTGGGTAAACGCGTAAGGAGAAGCCATGAAAAGTAAAACAGGCAGCCCTGAGGACTGGCGAGGCTCAATCCGGCGAGAGACGGGTGAATGCGTGGATGCCTGGCGATATCGCGTGGCGCGCAGCCGGCCGATGATCCAGTGGTCCCGGTCCTGCTTCGGAAAACTGAATGGTGAAGACTATGTATTCGCTGTCACACACGGGCGCGGCAGATCGTACGCTTATTTCAAATGGAACGGAGAGCTACTGTATTTCTCCACCGGCGCCCACGCTCTTGTGGACAACGAAGTTATCGAGTACGAGCCATCCGCAGGCAGGTCAAACCCGGGGGAGCGTGCCGAGTTACTGGGCATCTCCGACCCTGCTGAGATTACCCGGCAGAGCCGCAAAGGAAGACAGGACAGCTGGATCTGATCTGGAGCGGCGCCTTTGGGGCTTAGCTGTTTCAGCGCACGCACAGTAATGCTGTTTGAATGGAGGAGCGTCGGAATGCAAATCCGTTTTTCGCGCGAGGCTGTGAGATTCTCGCCAGGCGGAATTCTGTTCGACGCATGGATCGATGACGTGCCTCTCGTCTGCGAAATCTCATCGGAGGCGCTCATCGAACATTTCGGGGCCAGCCCGTCCCGGACCGGATGCCTCATCGCTTTTAACGCTCATCGCACGGAAATAGAGGTGGTCGCGGCGCGAACAATTCCGCACAGAGTCGCGTCTGGACACTGCAACATTTTCCGCCGGGATTTTCATGCTATAACGCGGACACCTTCCGGTCAGCGCTGATTCGTCTGTTCGCGATGCACGCGCGCGAGAAATCCTTAGAGCCTCGAGAACCGCTTGCGCGCGTTGATTCCCTTAAATCCGCCTGTCGCTCTGTAACCATATCGCCGCTTTTCGTTATGTGAATAATAAAACACGCGGAATGGAACGGCTGTCGCTTCGTCGCGCGCGAGAGATGTGGGCTACGATATCTGCCATGGAACGGACGTTTGTGCTTCATGGACAAAGTGGGGCAGGCCAAGCCAGCTACGTTGAACATACCCACTTTGACGCGCTCCCGGTACAACTGCATTGCTTCAAGCGGACAGGCATCGCCGCTAAGCAACACCAAGGGAATGAGAAATGCATTCGATGTACGAAATTCTCGATTTCCGCACGATGAAATTTTGGAAGAAATGGACTACAGTTGCGCAGTTCCGCTCCCCGCGGAACGGTTACTCTCTTTCAGGGCGTCGTTCAAGCGGTCGCCCTATTTTTTTGCGCGCTCAACGGCGCAGCTAGCCAAGGAGGAATCGCCAGGGCCGCGCAACCTCCCAGACGTTCTCGCTGTTATTAAGGCCCGGCCTTTCGTCGTCGCCGGCTACGATCGCGCCGCCCTGCCTGCAGCCAATGCATGCGACATGAATTTAGTTGCGCTGGCACCTATCATGGCAGGGTGCCGGTACCTCCGCGATGGCAGCGGCTTTGACGACGGCTACCAGATCGATATGGGATCTCAGAAGTTGTACTGCAGATACGCCCAGACAAAATTCAGGCCGGGATTGGGCGTCTTGATGTCGGCGTTCGAGATGTGCTGAAAGCGCAAACCAGCCTGATAGTTCTGGCGATCCCCGAATTGCGCGCCGATGCCGACCATATCCGCGAACTGGAACGCGGATGACAAGGTGCGGTCAGGCGTAAGTTCAACGTGCGTTAGCATGCGCACCCCTACACCCGCGTCGAAAAACGGCCGGATCCAGCCCGAGTCCTTGATGATGCGAAAGACCGGCGTCACGCCGAACTCCCAAATGGTGGGCTGCGTGGCGGCGGCTTCGCTCAGGTGCCAGTAGGCCGCGTGAAACTCACCGACGACCGTGAAATGAAAACCCGCGAAGTGCCACCATTGCAGACCCGGATCCCAGACAACGCCGAGGTCGAGCTTCTTCACATCGTGATCTGCGACACCCGGCCCGAATTGAATACCGAACTGGTCTGCATGCGCGCTGCCCGCGCATGCAGCAAAAAATACAGAACCGCAGCCGCGTAACAGTCGTTTTCTCCACAACGGTATTCTTGCCGTCATCAGCGATCTCCGGTCTTTTGCCATTGTGTTCGCAGTATGCCTTGCCGCAGTCGCGGCTGGCATCGGCTTGAAAAAAACGCGCGAGATCGTAATATCCAGACTACATCAAGCCGTACTTCAGACACACAGCCCAGGAAATACCGGTCTGACCGACCCACACGACGACGGTGCTCCCTTCATGACACCAGGCTGGCGCCGTTCATGCTAGCCCGGCATTCCTGTTAGCAAGTCTCGTTGTGGGACGGGGCACAGCGACAGCGCCAACTAACCTCTTGCAGGAAGGAGTCGCCTTGATAATAATCGGATCAGCCGCTGTTGCGATTGCGTCGCTCTGTGGGCTGATTATTCTCGGATTTTCGCGGGCGTCGCCAGCTCTCACCCTCGCCGTCCTGATATACGCGAGCGTCGGGACACTGGGCGGCATCGGCGGCTCGTTGATCGGCCATTTCCTCTTTCCTGCCGCTTCGCTGTTCACGTCCGCATCAATTGGTGCATCCGCATTGCTCTTCGGTATGGCTCTGCTTCATCTTTGTGCACACCTTTACCCACAGAAACTGTGGATAAAATCCACTGACGAACGCGGCCGGCAGCCTGGTCGCCCTCCGGAGGGCGAGCCACTACGCCCCGAGGGTACCGACACAGGCTAACGTGCGGGCGGCTGATTCTGCGTGCCGCAAAGCAGCGCCCTCGTTCTCGAAAAAAAGCTCGCCATCGATTCTGCGCTCACGCGGAGGAAAATAACTGTGGTCTGTCCTGACGATTTCCGTTGTCCATTTCCCTGATGGCCTCGCAATCGCAGAGAATGCGTATTCAACATCGCCACAACGAAAGCAATTGATCGACACGGTTTGCTCCTCGCGATGTGGTTGCCAGAAAATCGGCCTGCGTCTCCGGTAACCGGAAGCGGATATCTTGATCGGAGACTCCTGACGCGAGGGACCTCACTCGCAGCAACACGCAAAATCGGTTCGGAATTTTCCCGGATCGAGATCTCAGTTCCCTACTGAGAGCCATCCGCGTTCAACATCGAAATTAGACATTTCCGCTCAACGCATAGATGGTATTCGCGCAGCCCGATCCGGTAGTCGAATTCAATTGTGAAATGACAACGTCAAACATCGCAATCTCTCGAAAATTTATCATCTGGCAATAATATCCCGCCCCCGGCGGCCCTGCCTGCTACCGCGCGATGAATTCTCGCGCCAGTTTCGCCGGGTTAGGTGCGCTCAGCTTTGTAGCCGTTCGTGGCCGAACCGCTACTCGCCTGCGTCCCTCTGCCGCTGTCGCCCTTTTCCTTCGCCGCGCGAAACACCGCCCCGGCTTGTGTCCCAATGGAGCGAAGGTATGCAGCAAATCGCAAGCACGAGAGAAGTTCCTGGTCTGGCGGCGCGCTTGCTTCGCGCTCTCGCTCCCACGGCCGGTCGCCGCGGCCGCTGTCAATTCCAGACAGATAGATCTCCCATATTTCGTTATAGACTCGGTAGCACTCCTCCATGAGGCAAAGAGTCGCTTGCGCCTGGGTGGTGTCAGCTTCCACTAATGCCAGATGCGCCAGGAGGCGTTTTTGCGACTTCAATCGCGCGAGGCAAGCGGCAACAGTTTTCCGCAAGCAGCGCTCGCGCCGGACCAGGGAAGATTCATGCGCGCAAGCGTCATATGCATGCCAACGCGATGTCAGACAACGCCCCAGCCGCTCTGGTAGCGGAGGCTCGAACAGCAATGCGACAGGCACACGGGCGCGCTCGTATTGGGAGGCGCCAAGTAAACGCCGCTGCAGGTCGCTGTCCATATTGCCTCCCAAGGCACCCGCCGAATAGGCGGGCGGTGGTCCCTGTGCCCGCAAATTCCGGACCTGTCCTCTCTGCCGGCTTTGGGACTTCGGGAGCCCAATAAACACCGGCTTTCCTAACGACCAAACGCTGCCAACTCGGACTGAAAACCTCAACGCTTCATTCTGGGTTATGGCATCGCCGAGTCGATCCGGCGATCGGCCTCGAGACACCCGGGGGTAACGGGTTCACTGCCGCCGTCATTAATGGTTAGCTCACCTCGCTGGCACGCTGCGTCGCTGGGGCATACGGTCTCGAGGAAAACTTTTCCTTTCCGGGTGAGATACGCACGGCGTGCGCCCTCGCCGCAATGCTCCAGCATCACCAGCTGGCGCTCAAGCAGCGCGTCGAGTTCGGCGCGGTTCATGTCGATCTGGTCCGGCGCATGGCGAACCAGCATCAGGGTCGCGAATTCGTGTGGACTGAGCATTTGCTTCTCCCAGGAAGCAGGAGTCTGCGTTCAGTTGCCCCTGCACAAAATGAAAACTAGCGCAAGCCGTACTCGGACTGGACAATCGTGCGAGGCGGTCCGTTCAACCGACGAACTGTGCGGACGAACCCCGGTTGCCTAGGCAGCCTGCACTGATGGTGCGTATCGAATCCTCGACTGTCTGCCGGGGCGCCTCGTCCACACTTGCCCAGCGCCGTGGAGGCAGCCCAGTGCGAAACCGGGAAGACGCACGTCTCGATCATGAAGTCCTTCCAGCTATGGCAGCGTTCGTTGTGCATAGATACCTCTGCGTGGCGGGTCACGCGGCGCGGGCCGAGCAGACCACGCCGCATGACCGGACCTGCCTCTGCGCGTTCGTCTAGCCGACCCTCACTTCAATGCGGCGCGGTTTTGCCGCGTCACGACGGGCAATGGTGAGCTTGAGCACACCATCGTTCAGTTGTGCGTCGATGCGCGACACGTCGAAATCGGGGCTGAGTGTGAACGCGCGCCAGAAGTGCGGGTGGCGCACTTCCCCATGTTGCAGGCGCAGTCCCGCCGGGGTTGAAATCACCGCTTCCGCTTCGATGCTCAGGCTGCCGTCCTGCACGCGCACGTCGAGCTTTTCGCGTGAGACGCCCGGCAGGTCTGCGTAGAGCGTGATGCCGTGGCTATCCTCGAAGATATCAACTGCAGGTGCCATCCTGGTAAGCTGCTTCGCATGTCGTGCACCTTCGCGCGAAGCAAGGTCGGTGTGAGGCTCCCGGGTAGTGAGTTCAGTGCTGTCGTTCATGATGTCCTCCGTGCTTTCTCGTGCTTCTTTCTATCGCGTCACTGGACGGCGATGGCTCGCGGCTTCGACGCTTCGGACCGTCCGACGCTTACCGTCAGGCAACCGTTCACGTAGCGCGCACTGACCTTGTCGGGATCGGCGTGCGGCGGCAGTTCGATCACGCGCCGGAACGATCCCATGAAGCGTTCACGAGCGTACACGCGAGTTTCATCGCCACCTCCCGTCTCGGGAGGCCTGCGTTCGCCGCTGATCGTAAGCAGCCCCTTGTCTATCGAGACATCGATCGACGCCGGATCGAGTCCGGGCGCAAACGCGACGATCTCTACGCTGTCGTCGGTACTGCCAACGTTGACGGGAGGAAAGGTTTCGCTGCGCGTAGCGCGCAGGCTTGCGGGAAAGCCCGCGAAGGCACTGGCTATCTGCCGTTGCAGGCGGTCGAATTCGCCCAGCAGATCGGTAGTGAAGAAAAGATCGCTCATGACTGGCTCCTTGAATCGGGGCCTCTCACGAAGAACGGACTGGTCCACGCGCTCCAGTCCGTCTGCCGTGGGGATGCCCGCTGGCAAACAAATCGAAACACGCAGCGCTTGATCGCGACTGCCTGAGCGATGCATAAAATAGCGCATAGCACGGAAATTTCAAGATGCCCTGCAACAACACAACCGGGAGGCTTCATGGACCTTTTCGACAGACTTCAGGCGCAGATCGACAGCGTGCGCCTGCCACTGTTTGCTGTCACTGTTGCCGCGGCGGCGCAGGTGAATACACCGCTCATCGCAATACTCCACTGGCACGGATTCCGGCGCGCGACACCGTTGGTACTGCCCGGCGTAAAGATCCCGCCCCGGCCGGTTACAGTGTCAGCCATTCCGCTCCATGCGCCATGGCACAGTTTTGAGAGTGTGGACGCTTTGTTGCTGGATGCAGCCTGGCAATCCGGTGCATGGGATGTCGAGCGCACGGAACGGCGCGGGTGCAACGTAATCGGTGCCGGCGCTGCGGAGGCGCTCGCCTGTCGTCTGGCATTTGGCGACTACGGGGTGGACAGCGCGCATGACCCCCAGCTCCTCGATGACGAGACCGATCGCGGCGAGCTGATTCAACTCGCCGCGCGCAAAGGCTATGTGCGCTGGCTGTTCCGGCCGGTAAAGGGCGGCCTGTGGCGCACGCTCGATGCCCCCGACGACACGCTTGATGCCGATGGCGGACGCCAGCCACCCTGCCCCGTACTGCCTGAGCCCCGCCGCCCGGAAGGACGTGGCCGCACGGTTTATCGCCTCGGAGCTGTCCACCGCATCCTGCTGCCGCGATGAAACAATTTGTTACAAATGGACGTTTTCACACCCCTTGAAGGACGCGACCGCCGCCTCTATTTCGCTTTCCGCCAGACACACTGGCTCGGCTGCTCCGAGGCGTTCCCCACGCTCCGGTAACAGCAGCCGGATTCCCTTATTGGTAATCTTTAAATCGCTCAGGAGATGAGAATGCAGATTCGTCCCCTCTACGACCGGGTTATCGTCAAGCGAATCGAGACGCAGCGGACGACGGCCTCGGGCATCGTGATTCCCGATTCGGCGGCAGAAAAGCCCGAACAGGGCGAAATTGTCGCGGTCGGCAGCGGCCGGCTGCTGCAGGATGGCACGCTGCGCGCGCTCCAGCTCAAAGTCGGCGACCGGGTGCTCTTCGGAAAGTACGCAGGCCAGACCGTCAAGGTCGATGGCGAGGAAGTGCTCGTCATGCGCGAGGAAGACGTCATGGGCGTCCTCGAGGCCGACGCGGGCACCACCCGCAAGGCCGCCTGAAATCCCGACGCGGTCGCGAACACCGGGACGGTCGTTCGCGACGCGTTGCGTCAACGACTTTACCCGGAGCAATAACATGACTGCAAAAGACGTCAAATTCCACGACAGCGCACGCACACGCATCGTCAAGGGCGTGAACGTCCTCGCCGACGCCGTCAAGGTCACACTCGGACCGAAAGGCCGCAATGTCCTGCTCGAACGCAGCTTCGGTGCGCCAACCATCACGAAGGATGGCGTGTCGGTGGCAAAGGAAATCGAGCTGAAGGACCGCTTCGAGAACATGGGCGCGCAGATCGTCAAGCAGGTCGCCTCGAAGACCGCCGATATCGCCGGGGACGGCACCACCACGGCCACCGTGCTGGCGCAAGCCATCGTGCAGGAAGGCATGAAGCACGTCGCCGCCGGCATGAACCCGATGGATCTGAAGCGCGGCATCGACAAGGCGGTAGCCGCCGTGCTCGACGAGCTGCGCAAGCTGTCGAAGCCGATTTCCACGAACAGGGAAATCGCGCAGGTCGGTTCGATCTCAGCGAATTCCGACGAGGCAATCGGCAAGATCATCGCCGACGCCATGGAGAAGGTAGGCAAGGAAGGCGTGATCACGGTCGAGGACGGCAAGTCGCTCGAAAACGAACTCGACGTGGTCGAGGGCATGCAGTTCGACCGCGGCTATGTCAGCCCGTACTTCATCAACGATCCAGACAAGCAGGCAGCCTATCTCGATGATGCGTTGATCCTGCTGCACGACAAGAAAATCTCGAACATCCGTGACCTGCTGCCCGTGCTCGAGGCGACGTCCAAGGCCGGCAAGCCGCTGCTGATCGTCGCGGAAGATATCGAAGGTGAGGCGCTGGCCACACTCGTGGTCAACGCAATGCGCGGCATCCTGAAGGTCGCCGCCGTCAAGGCGCCAGGCTTTGGCGACCGACGCAAGGCTATGCTCGAGGACATTGCCATCCTCACGGGCGCGACCGTCATATCCGAGGAAACTGGCAAGCAACTGCAGAAGACAACGCTGGAGGATCTCGGGCGCGCGAAGCGCATCGAGGTGCGAAAGGACGACACGATCATCATCGACGGCGCGGGCGACGAGCAGCGCATCGAGGCGCGCGTGAAGTCGATCCGTGCGCAGATCGAGGAAACGACGAGTGACTACGATCGCGAGAAGCTCCAGTCGCGCGTCGCGAAGCTCGCCGGTGGTGTGGCCGTCATCAAGGTCGGTGCGGCCACCGAGGTCGAGATGAAGGAAAAGAAAGATCGGGTCGACGACGCGTTGCATGCGACACGCGCGGCGGTCGAGGAAGGCATCGTGCCCGGTGGGGGCGTTGCGCTTCTGCGCGCGCGTTCGGCCGTGACAGAACTGAAAGGCGCCAACGGTGACCAGGATGCGGGCATCCAGATCGTGCTGCGTGCGCTCGAAGCACCGCTGCGCGTGATCGCTGCCAACGCAGGCGACGAGCCATCGGTCGTCATTGCGAAGGTCCTCGAAGGCAGGGGCAACTTCGGCTACAACGCAGGAACCGGCGAGTACGCTGACCTCGTTGAGGCGGGTGTGGTCGACCCGACCAAGGTCACGCGCACGGCCCTGCAGAACGCGGCCTCCATTGCCGGGCTGATCCTGACGACGGACGCGACGGTCGCCGAGGCACCGAAGGACGAGAAGCCGGCGCAGACCTCCGCACCGGAGTTTGAATACTGATCGGGCGACGTTTCCTGCATGCACCGGCCGACAGTCGCGGCCGGTGCAATCCGTTCGGCGCCGCACGTTGCCTCCGTCATGCGGCGCCGCTTTTTGCCTGAGACCGTCATGAAACTCCAGCTCTTCATTGACTCAAGACCGCTCGCCATCGAGATCGATGACGTCGTGGTGGGACTGCTGGCCGCTCGGCTTGAGCTGCCGGCAGGCGCCGACAACGAGGATACCCTCGCTCGCTATCTCAGCGAAAAGGGCGCGCCCTGGACGCTCGACGAGGAGCATATGCGCCGGCGCATCCTGCGCAGACTTATCCTGGATATCGCCGACCCGGCATTGGTGATTCGCTATCTCATGACTGACGAGTGAGCCGGGCTGACCTGTTCGGAAACGGGAGCCACGGCCGGAACGCCCATTCGAATAGTTATCCTGAAATTGCATGGCATCGCGATGTCGCACAGCCCTCATCTTCATGCCCGTACGCCCGCCAGATTACCTGTCGGCATGCTCGGTCTGGACTATCTCAAATTCCGGCAACTCTCGGTTGATGAAGTACTACGTTGCACGGAATCGTTCACCGAGGACGCCGTGCGAAACGCTATGGCCGACATTCGCAGCGGTTCAATGCGTACGGCGCAGCCAGCGATGAAGGTCTTCTTTGATGGATGCCAGTTCTGGCTCGCCAGTCACTTTCACCGCCATGAGGCGGCCCGCCGTCTGGGCGCATTCCAGCAGGAATCTGGTGTCAGATACAGCCGGGCCAGAAAGCCCACGCTGTGCGATATGCGCTGGAACGCCTGAATTGATGCGCGTCGGTAATCATAGTCTCGCGCGCATGCCATCCGGTCTAACTATCGTCCATGGCCCGCGCCTGAACTGGAATGAGCGCTATTTATGCTCCGCGCTGAACGATTCTTATGTCCTGCCACGGTCAATCTGGCGCTTCTGCATTCTGAGCCCGGGCGAAGGCGGTGGCGGACGACTAAAGGGCACGGCCGCCACGTCGGGCGCAGGCATTCGAGGTGCCGTTCCACCGGCCCGGCCACATCGACTGCGAAACGGTCGAGCTAACCGATTTCGATCTCGACCTGACGGTCCGAGGGCGTGAGCGGTTCGGTCTTTGGCACCGTCAACGTGAGTATGCCGTTGTCAAACCTGGCAAGCGCGCGCTCGGGATCGGCGTATTCTGGCATGGGGACCGTGCGCTCAAACCGTCCGTGGGAACGCTCCAGCCGGTAGCACCCGTTCTCTTCGTCGCGAATATCCTGCTTTTTTATTCCTCGAATGATTATCACACCATTCGCAACACTCACTTTTACCTCTCCCCGATCAACACCGGGGAGTTCCACCGTGACGCGCAGGACTGGACCCTCATCAACAACGTCGATGCGTGGCTGGAAATGGGCCGAGCTAAAATCCCCAAACCATCGGTCAAGCGTTGCGCGAGCCGACAGAGGATCAAGAAAAAAGTCTTCGAGTGCTCGCCACTGCTCGCGCCAGAACAGCCTGAAAAGGTCGGGGAATGAGTTGCGCTGATCGCTTTCGCCTGGCCTCTCGTCGTCTGATGAGGGTGCGTCAGGCTTACGCGGCACCACGCGCAAAAACTTGAATGGATTCCACCTCTTCGGATCGGGATTCATCATCAATTCTCCTCGGGATCATTGATTCCGCGATGATTAACATAGTCCACGAAGACGAAATTTCAAGAGCACAAGATCCGAGGCTGGCCTCCGACAACATGACAGGCGTGGATGAAACCGGTCGGCAGGAATACAGATTGCGGGCTTCGCGCGGACTTGTCAGCAGACCAATGATGCAAGAGAGAGGTGCATATGCGAGTGAGCGTTTACAACGACGGTGACTACCCGATCCGGGTGATTGCGGACCGTGATGCCAGGAATGAGACCATGATCGACGCAGGCGAAGAAGTCGTGGTCGACGCTGAAAGCATGGTCCATCTTGTCGAGATCGATCACGCAAAAACGGGGCGTCCGAATGACGATGATGCGGATGAGGATGAGGAACCCGGTGAAGCGTGAAATTACGCTGACGGGTACCGAGTGTGCCGCGCGCAGGTGTCGGCCCCTGACAACGCAATCGACGGTTTCGCCAGCACATCCTTTCGTTGTGCACACGCCAGGTACCAGGCGAACGCACCGAACGCGCCCTCCCTCTTTTAACGGCCCACGCCCGTTGGTTCGACATCTGGGATCGCAGCCTCGCCACGACTGCAGACGATCGTTGAATGGGCTAGCCGCAGGGTTAGTGAAGCTTCGTCTGCGCCCGGCGTCGCGCCGTCGCCAGCAGCGAATTACTCCGCACCTCGTCGTTACCCGCCGGATCAAGCGGCGTGATGACAACGCGCACTTCACGATCGAAGGCGTCAAGCAAGTGCCGACGCCCCTTCACAACGAATTTTTCAGGCTCCGCGTCGTCTGCCGCCGCCGCTGCCTGTGCAATTGCCTTCGCGGCCAGCCCAAAAACTCCAATCGCATCGTTCCAGGAGAGTCCGAGCTCGATCAGTTGCTGCGCGAGTTCTCCCGCGATGACACCGGGCTTCATGCGATTTTCATCATTCATCCAAGCTTCTCTCCTAATTCGAATTGTCTATTCCGCGTGCGCACGCTTCAGACGGCGATTTTATCGCAGCCGACGTACGCGGCGTCACAGCAACCGAAAATAGACCGGTTATCGAATCCGCGACGCCGCCGCACACACTATGTTTCGGCGAGCTTAGCCGTCCCCCAGCTCCGATGTGGGGACCTAAGCCGCTGAGCTGGAGCGCATCACGAAGCTCCAGTGGTGGGACAAGGTCAGCGCGGTGAAGGGATTTCCGGCTTCGCCGGTCGTCTATCACCTGCATCCAATCGGGCTGATAGGAAATTTCATTGCGAATCGAGCGCCGTTTACTGGAACAGGCCGCTTTCCAGACGAAGTTGTTGAAGCTGCTCAAGCTGCACAGGAAAAATGGGGCATACCTGCATCAATAAGCTTAGCGCAATGGGCCTACGAAAGTGGGTTTGGTCATCACATGCCAGGCGACAGCAATAACCCCTTCGGAATCAAAGCGAATCAGCAGGACCTTGCAAGCGGCAACTATGTAACTGCGATGACTACCGATGTAGTGCATGGCGTGCGAGAGCGTGTCCCACAACCATTTCGAAAATTCGCCAGTCTTGATGATGCATTTGACTATCATGGTCGGCTTTTGGCGACTGCTTCCCCGTATGCGATAGCTCGTGCCAGGCTTCCCGACGCCCATGGCTTTGCTAACGGTCTAACCGGTCACTATGCAACTGAACCAGACTATGGCGGGAAACTCATAAGAAACTATATTGATCCTTATAACCTCACTCAATATGACTCAAACTGAGGGTGTATGATGACGATCGTCTGTATCAAGAAGCAGTGTGCTTGGATTTTATTAATTGCCGGCCTATTTTTTAGCTTTCGCGCGGCAAATGCAGCAGTGGAGTGCGAAATGCTGAGTGATTACGCCTCTAAAACCGGAGTTTACATCCCAGGAGACGATGCGCAAAGAGTCGTGACTGGTGATGGGCGCCTTCAGTTTTATTCGGCACCAGATTTCTCTTGCAAAATGAATGGGGTATTTGTCATCAAGGGTCAGCTTGTTGATGCTTACACGGAATACAAGGGGGTTACATCGGTCGTTTACCTGGGGACGGGCACGGAACCTCCCGTGACTGGTTGGGTAAGGAGCAATAGACTAAACCCCACCGGAAAAGGGATAGCCCCAAGCCAGAAAGATTCCGAATAGTAAGCGATAGGGAAGGGATTTTCATTGGTACTCCATCGAGAAAAAATTCCTTGCTTGGTTGCGATGGCAAACAGCTATCTCCTACTGTCAAGAATCCCAGCACATATCGATCTCCCGAAGACAAGTCTGATATAGTCACTAATCTGTCGAGAGTGCCATGAAAAAAAACATTTATTTGGCGTTTTTGTTGTTGCCCTTGAATTCATATGCTGAAGCATGCGTCGACAACGGGAATGTGTGCGATGACTTGCCTTGTGCTAATCATACTCATGATAAGGAAAAAGTAGACCTTAACGTAATTTATCAAAGAATATACACGTCGACACAGTACAAGAATGAGTTTGAGCAATCGCAAAAGGCTTGGCTTGCTTATAGGGATAAACAATGTAATGGTTATATTGCATCTGAAGCGTCGCAATCCCAAGGCGCCGGCTCGGACATGATAACTAAAGACTGTCTTGTTACGCTCACCAAGCAGAGAGTTGATTATTTGAAGACTCTTGTCGAGAAATAGTAGGTTGGCATGATAAATCTTATTCGTCTCGACGACGACACCGACCACGGTGGCAAGGTCATCACGGCGTCGTCAACCATGAGGTTCGACGGTCGCTTTGTGGCCCGCAAGGGCGATGCGGTCTCTTGCCCGAAGCACCCCGATACCAGGCCGAACGTCATTATCGAAGGCGATGAATCAATGACTGACGGAGGTATCCCGATCGCCCGGCATGGGCACCGTGCAACATGTGGATGCCATCTGATATCCAGTCTGGCTTAAAGAGTGAAATGGCGATCGGGATGCCGCTGCAGCGTTGAAGCGAAATCACCATTACCTGCTTGAATTCGGTGATCCGGCGGTAATATCCCTGCAGATTAAACGAGATCGAAAGTAGGATTTCCAGTAGAGGGGCTTTCTTGTTAGAAAGTCTGCAGAGGTTCTCTCTGTGCCGGTGAAGCGCCGTCCCGGTTGCGGGTTATGTTCGTGTGTTGAAAGGCGTGCCAAGATTGTTGCCGATCAAGGAGCCTGTGTCGAACGTCCGGTTGTGGCCGCATTCTGCCTACT
>NZ_CAJZAR010000042.1 GCF_914484835.1 Paraburkholderia tropica | reverse complement strand
TTTGCACGCACCTCAACAACGAAACCGTCGATAGTCCTGTCTATAATCCGAAGGGCGCAGGCCGTGCGGCTACACATAGCTCGAATTGGTCAGAAGCTTCGTTGGATCAAGCGATCAAAGATATTGCGGGAGCTAATCCACAAGTTAATTACACGAAGTCGGGAAAAACTGTGTACACCAACAAGCTGACGGGTGATTCTGTCATCTACGATAACGCGGGGAATTACTTCAGAGTTGAAGCGGCGAACGGCGGCTATCTCGACAAGAGCGGAAACGTGATTCCAAACAATGTTCCATTAATAAAGCCGAGCAAGACAACTCAAACGGGAGTCTCAGGCGATGTAAGGAACGGCTTGACTCATTTCAAGAATACAGATTCGATTAAAAAATGAGGTCGATTTTGAAAATGAAAGAATCTACCGTGTCTGTCATTGTCGATGATGGTACTTCACAAACACTTCGGCTATCAGGCGTACTGTCTGAGTGGCTATTTGCGTCGGGCTTCTGGTCTGAAGTAAATGAAATTTGTGGAACCATGTTCGACCAGTACGAAGAGGACGAGGCTTCGCCTGATATCGTGTTAGTTATTCAACAAGAAATCGACAAAAAAGCGAGCGGTTTGCGAATGTCTACCGAGCCTAAATTTGAATTTGTGCGTGGCTGGGCGGCCGACTGGACACCCCTAAAAGTCTCTGCAAACACCGAGGATGTGCTAGAGGAATTGAAAATATTTCGAAATTTCTTGGATGCAGGCATCTCGACAACTTCGAATGCTATTTTTTCTCTATGAAAAGAATCGGCTTCCGCGGTGGTGGCTCGCTTTGCACGTTTAGTCTCGTTTGAATTTTCTACGGATAACGGGAAATGACTATTGCGAACTGGAAGTATGACGATTTTGTCAGAGCAAACAACGGGAAATTCTCCGTTTTGGATTTCATGCACGCTGTCTCAGCCACAGGCATTCTGCCTCAGGATTTTTCAGTTTGTATGGCCCGTTTGTTTTCCCCTCGGCTAAATATGTTCGATAACGTCATCGTTGTAGATGAATGGTTTGACGAATCGAGATATCGCGAATATAGAAGCCAGGGGATGAGTTCGGGGCAGGCCCAAGCGTGGGTAAACATGATCGAAATTACGGATATTTTCCAAGAGATCTCATTTGACAAGGCCAAAGTTGTTGCGGAGCTTATCGCGGGTCTGTGGAGTCTGATAATCAAGAGAGATTTTCCTGATAGTTCGACTGAGGCCAGTGTTATTTCGGATGTGGATCTCGGTGAGGTATTTGTCACAGTAGGAGCATTTTCGGCGAGTGAATGAATTGATCGGAATGGCTGCTGCGAGTGTAGCGATGAGACTTAAAGTCGAAGGAAAACCAGAGACTCTCGATCCTACCGAGCCTAAGGTAAGGAAGGCTATTGCTTCGTTGCGAAGCTACGGGCCTTCGTCGTACGCGTCACTAACAGATTCATTCGGGAATTACGTACAGGTGGGAAAGGTCGCGCAACAGGGCCCCGGGGGATACGCTGAACTTCACGCGCTACTATCAATATTTCTCGGACAATGCTGGAACCGTCCATTTCAGCGGCACGATCCCGTCCTCGAAGGTTCCTCCTAGTGCCATGAAAATACTGGGGAAATGAAAGTGCTTTACGGCGACAAGGAAAGGTTTGCGATTGAGTTTGAGTTAAACGAACATTCTGGCGGAAGCTGGATGTTTGGTAGATTTTGTTATTGGATCGGGAGCGAACAAGTTGGGGCCTTTGACGAAGGAGTCTCCTTGCGCGATGTCCTGTTTTCGATGCAATACATCATTGGCGACTCAGGGAAGCGTACCGCCCCGCTTTTGGCGCATTGCGATAAAAATGAGATTTTCCGCGTTATTCAAGAATCACTGAGCGAAAGCGGCAACGATCTAGCAAAGCTGACTCCTACGGACTTCATGCCGGCATGCTTTGACGTTTGCCCCCACGTCGATATTTTCGGCGCGTGGCAGGTCTATTTGGTGGATTCCCAAGATCTATCGAAGCTTGTCTATTCGCCCGACAGCGGAAACAACGTCAAGATTGTCGAGTTAGCGACTGGTGAATTCGATGCCATCGCATCTAGTATTTACACTGAACTCGATAACCTGCTAGATGCTTTTCAGTGACATTTAGAAATGTGGTAAATGAGCATCTCGTAAGAATCGTCGTTGATATGCGATATTTCTCGAATTTTCGGGCGAGGATGTTATGAACCCAGACGCAGCAGTTGAGGCAATGGAGCAGATCGCTGACGTGCTACGCGCAATGCCCGATGCAGAGAAAGCCTCGGTCGTTGCCTGTATGAGTAACCTCGCCAGCAGCGATGGAGAGCGTGGCGATTTTGTTGCAGATTTGCCCGCTAACCTTGGCATTGTGTAGTAACGCATCCCGCCAAATGAGCGATGTCTATTCTCGACGCGAACGTTGTTGACATTATCGGTGTTGATCCGGGCAAAAAAATCGCACGCTTGATCATTACCGACCATCTCGAATGGAGTCCCCCCGTAGGTGAGCATTTGTATCTGCTACAGGAAAAGATCAATTCCTATCTCCGGTTTCTGGAAGGTGGTGAACTGGAAGAGAACAACCCAAACGCGAAGGGATGCAAGGTCGAGATTGAAATCTCGATGAAATACGAGCCCTCTGCGGAGGCACTGCATTTCGTCGAAAGAGCGCGGGAAATAGTCCAGTCGGCGGGGTTTGACCTGGTTTATCGCATTGGACGAAGTCAGGATGACGAGCAGGGGCGTGATCCTCAAGGCGATGACAAGACGCAATAGTCTGTTTCTCAATTTCAGCCGGTTTGATTAACGACAACGACGACCCGTAGTGCGCGAAGTGCCACCCTCGCGGCTACGCGTCGGATGGTACTTTGGCAGTCTCACGCTCCGCCAGTTCTGGCGAATGTAAGAGCGATGCAATAACGAGGAGAACGACCCGGCTATGACCGGGCGGGCATTTAAAGATAAGGACACCATAAATCACGGGGAACGAAGTATGGATCGAATACAAATGGCGTGCGGAATATCGAAACTTGTCGAACACGGTGTCAGGGAGTACGTGAGGCAGCGCAAGTGCAAACCCTTTGTGCGAATTCTCCATCCGGTCCATGCGAAAGGTCTCGCCGACGAACAGTGGGACAAACCCGCCATGCTCGACGGCGTCAACTTCGTCGTGAATCCCCTGTTCGAGATGCCCGTCCTTATCGACGAGAACGGTCAGAACTTCGAGTTGTGACCCACCGGGCGGCATCAGTGCGCCCTAACAGCAATAACCACGACCACGCAATGAAGATCAGAAAAAGGCTGGCGGCGCTGCCGCTTACGGCCCTGGTGACGCTCGCGTCGAACGCGCAACAAACCCCGACGCCTGCCGACGCCGCAGCCGCCGCGCGTGCGAACGCCGAGCAGCAACAGCAGCTCGAACGGCAGCGCGAGGCACAACAACGTCAGGCCGTCGTCGAAGCGCCGACCGTGCGCTCCGAGGTGCCGAAGAAAGCAATCTATCCGGCGCTCCCGAAAGAAACGCCGTGTTTCCCGATTGCGACGTTCTCGCTCGACGTCCCGGCCACGTTGCCCGATGCGGCACGCACGGCGGGCGCGTCAGCGCTGCCCCTCGATCGTTTCGCGTTCGCGCGCGATTGGCTCGACCACTACAAGGGGCAATGCGTCGGCAAGGCGGGCATCGACGTCCTCACCAAAGGGCTGCAGCAGGCGATTCTCGGGCGGGGTTACGTGACGACGCGCGTGCTCGTCCCGCCGCAGGATCTCTCGGGCGGGACGCTCAAACTCTCGCTCGTCCCCGGCGTCGTGCGTCAGGTCCGGCTCGCCGATCTTGCGATGTGGGGAACGTGGAAAACGGCCTTTCCCGTGAGTAACGGCGACGTCCTCAACCTGCGCGATCTTGAGCAGGGCCTTGAGCAGATGAAGCGCGTCTCGAACCAGGACGCCGCCATGGAGATCGAACCGACAGAGACGCCCGGCGAGAGCGACGTCGTCGTCACGGTCAAGCGCTCGAAGCCCTGGACCTTCGTCGCCTCGGTCGATAACTCGGGCACCGACGCCACCGGCAAATGGCAGGGCAACGTCAGCCTCGGCCTGAACAACCCGCTTGGCCTGAACGACGTGCTCGCGCTCGGCGCGAATCAGGATCTATCGTTCGGCAACAAGAGCCTCGGCTCGCACGGCTTTAACGGCTCGTATTCGATTCCCTGGGGCTACTGGACCGGGACGCTCTCGGGCAACACGAACACCTACTACCAGCAGATTGCGGGGACGGGCGGGCAAACGTTTGTATCGAGCGGCAATTCGCAGAGCGTCGCGCTGCGTATCGCCCGCGTACTCCTGCGCGGGCAGGCGGACGTTACCGGAGCCTACGCGCAGCTCGCAAAACGCTTTGGCGAGAGTTTTATCGAGGATACGAGCATCCCGAACCAGGCGCGCAACAACACGTTCCTCGAACTCGGCGTCACGAACCGCCATTACTTCGGCGCGGCGCAGTTCGACGGCACGCTCGCTTACCGCCAGGGGATCGGCGGTCTCGGCGCGACGCCCGATCCGGTCGCCGACGACGGAACGAAACTCGACGCGACGTACCGCTTTCACATGGCAACGCTCGACGCGAACCTCTCGGTCCCGTTCGCCATCGCGGGGCAGCGATTCGCGTACGTCGGGACGATTCACGGGCAGTTCACGAACGACACGCTTTTCTATATCGACGATCTGACCATCGGCAGCCGCTATACCGTGCGCGGCTTCGACGGCGAGACGATGCTCGCCGCTGAGCGTGGCTTTTACTGGCGCAACGAATTGCAATGGCCGGTTCTCCAGACCGGGCAGACGCTCTATGCGGGTATCGACTACGGCCACGTCTACGGGCCGGGAACGAGAGTCCTGCCCGGCACGCAGCTCGCGGGCGCGGTGATCGGCCTGCGCGGTGGCGTCCCGGCTAAGTACGTCGGCTTCTCGTACGACGTGTTTGTCGGCACGCCGATCTATAAACCCGCCGGATTCCCGACGGCGCGATTCACGACCGGCTTGCAGGCGACGTTGCAATTCTGATCGACAGCTTTACCCACCGGCCGCCAGTGAGTATCGCGACGGCCATCATGGAGGCAGAAGAAGACGCAAACGCCCAATCGCCGGACCAGCGCACCAACACCGATCCGGCGATTCGACTCACACCAGCATCGCGGCAGATTTACGGCGCCGCAACCCCCAACATCGTCGGCGTGTACGAAGCATAGAAGCTCGAACCTGCCCAGCTATGCGTCGGCTGGTTATAGAGCGCGGCGCCTTGCGTCCAGTTCGCGCCGTTATGCCAGTCGCCGCTGCCCGCATACTGCGCGACGGCCGGATACGGATAGACCGGACGGCTCGCCGTCACCGCATCCGACGAATCGGTCTGATACGTCATCACTGCGTTCGGCGCCGTGCCGTGCTCGGCCCAGGCCGTGATCTGCGAAACGAGGTCGATGTTCGGGAAGCCTTCGCCGCCGCCGCAATGACCCACGCCCGGCACCAGATAGAGACGCGCGAAATCGTTCACCGTCGTCGCGCCCATGGTGTTCTGCATCGCCTCGTAATACTGGATCGTGAACAGCGGCGAGATATGTTGATCGGCCCAGCCGTGCCACAGAATCAGCTTGCCGCCCGCCTTGTTGAAGGCCGAAAGATCGGGATTCGTCGCGTCGTTCAGCGGGTGATTCGCCTGCAGATAGTTCGTGTAGAAACTCGCGTCCTTATAACCGAAGGTATCGACGGTCGGCATCGTCGGCGAGCCAGTGAAGATCAGGTTATACGCACCCGAAACGATCATGTAGCTGAAGAGGCTCGTCACGGGAACGGGCGCATCCGTCGAATTCGTGGTCGGCACTTCGACGCCCACCCAGTTCTCCTCCGAGCCGAATTGTGGCGAACCGGCCAGCATCCGCAGTCCCGTCGTGGCGTCCACCGGGCCGCCGTAAATCTTGCTCGCGGTGCTCACTTCGGCTGCGGTCAGGCAGTTGCTGGTGTTGGTCGCGCCGTTCGCGCATTGAATCGAGGCGGGGTCGAAGTTGCAGGTGCGCGGATCGGCGATCAGGCCGTCGGGCACGCCCGCTTGTCCGCCGCACGCGGCCACGACGGCCTTGTGCAGCACGAGCGCCTTGTCGGCGTAGAGCGTGGCGTTGCCGGTGCTGTCGCCGGTCGTGCTTTGCGACTCCACGCTCCAGCCGTGATACAGCGAATTCTGGATCTGGAAGTGCGCCGCCGGTGCGCCCGCGACGATGCCGTTGTAGTCGGTCGGATAACGTTGCGCGGCCATCAGCGCTTCGCGTCCGCCGTCCGAGCAGCCGATGAAATAGGCGTACTTCTGCGCCTGACCGTAGTAGGCCTTGATCAGCTTTTCGGCGGTGAGCGTGGTGATGTGCTGGCCGCGATAGGCGAAGTCGGCGCGTTGCTGCGCGTTCTGCGTCCACGCCGTGCTGTTGCCCGAATGGCCCATGTCGGTGGCCGCCGTCACGAAGCCGGCTTCCTGCACGAGCGGGCAGGTGTAGCTGAAGCTGAACGAGCTTTGCTGCGTGGGATCGCTGAGCGTGCCGCAGAGGCCGCCGCAACCGAGTTGCGCGAAGCGCTGCGTCCAGCTGCTGACCGGCAGCGCGACTTCGAAGGTGTTCGAAGGCGCGAGCGTGCCCTTCACGGTGCAAAAGTTGACCTGCGCGCCGTTGACGGTGGCGGTGGTCACGGTCGCGGACGTAATCGTGCTGCCCGCGCCGCCGATATCGGTGATATCGACCGCCGCGAGTTTCGAGCAATCCGTGACCGGTGCGACGACCGCGAGCGGCGCGTTGGCCGTGGCGCTCGCGCCGCTGTCGACATTGCCGCCGCTACCGCAGGCGGCGAGCACGGCCGTGGCGAGGCCGACCGCGACTAACGCGAGCCATGACGTGACGCGTGTGCGTGTGGGGTGAAGGTCGTGGAGCGGACGCTCCCGGTGTAGTGCTCTCATGTTTCGTCTCCTGGTGTTGTCGTCGTTGGATAGCCGTGTTCGGTTGATCGGGCTGGAGGCGCGTTCTATTCGTTAGTCATCCTGTTTAAATCGTCTGAAGGGACGGACGGGATGTTGCCGGTTGTTGTTGCCGGTTGTTGCGCGATGCATCGCTTCTTCGTGGATAAAGACGGCGCGTGAGCCTGCGCTGTGGGCCGAACGATATCGAGAAGCGCGGCTCGCCAAAAAGGGTGGGTAAACCATAGAGCCCGACCCTCGATCGACGCGGTCGCGCAGGCCGCGACGATGCGCGGCGCGTCGCCGACGCAAAAAACACGCGTGCGGTCGATGCGCGGCGCGGGTCGTGCAGCGGTGCGAAGACGCGCGCGATGCCGGGACGCGCGCGCGGCACGATAAGAAAAGCGGATAGAAAAAGAAAGAACTCGCAAGAAGCGGTGGGAATGGGTACCGGACATACCCACAACGCATACAAGGTCATTTCGGCGAGCTTTCGACTGCCATTCGAATCGCTTTAATCGCGCTCGTTGATGAGCGCGTATCGCAAGCTAAATCCTTGATCTTTCGACGATATCGACGCCGGAATCCGGCCCGCCAAGGCCTGCGCCGTCATGCGTTTTGCCCCATTACGGTATCGAAAGTCTTAAAAAGTAAATGAGAAGTATTCGCATCCAGGTTACGATTGAGCCCGCTTTCGAGCCGTAAAGAACAACGAAAGCCTCGATTTTGACCACGGGGAAGAACGATGCATTTCAAGCAACGCCTGGCGCGGCGCCTGCTGCCGGCACTCATCGCCGAGATCTGTGCCATGCACGCCGGCCACGCGCTCGCCGCCGAGTCGGTTCAGCAGCAGTCCGCAGATACGCAGTCCAGCACCGCCGCCGAGAGCGTGAACCCGCAGCGCGCGCGCCGCGAAGAGGCGCTCAAGGCCGTTTCCGTGACCGCCACGCGCGGCGGCACGGCCGACCCGAACCGCACGGCGGCCACCGTTTCGGTGATCACGAGCGACGATATCGACGAGAACAACGCGAAGGACGTCAAGGACGCGCTCAAGTACGAGCCGGGCGTGGAAGTGCGCCGCGCGGCCTATCGTCCTTCGGGCATCACGGGTTCGTCGGGACGCGCGGGCAATGAAGGCATCAACATTCGCGGCCTCGAAGGCAATCAGGTGCTGCTGCTCGAAGACGGCGTGCCGCTGCCGCAGTCGTATGCGTTCGGTTCGGGTTCGGCGGGCCGCGGCGATTATCTGAATACCGATCTCTATCAGCGCATCGAAGTGCTGCGCGGTCCGACCTCGGCGCTGTACGGCAGCGACGGTCTCACGGGCGCGGTCAACTTCGTGACCAAGGACCCGAGCGATCTGCTCGCGATCTATAACAAGCCGACCTATTTCTCGCTGAAGGCCGGCTACGATTCGACCGACCGCAGCTGGGGCTCGACGGCGACGGCTGCGTTCGGCGGCGACGTGGTGCAGGGCATGATCGCGCTCTCGGGCCGTCACGGCCACGAGACCGACAACAAGGGCGAGAGCAACACGCTGGGCGCGTCGCGCTCCACGCCGGACCCGCTCACGTACAACAACCGCAGCGCGCTCGGCAAGCTCGTTTTTAAACTGACGCCGCGCGACACGCTCAAACTGACTGCCGAGACGCTTAGTAATGCGAACTCTAGCGATGGCCTCTCGCAACTGGGCGGCGCGTATACGTGGAGCGGCTACACGGCCAATGGTTACGTCACCGGCAACGAGGTGAACAGCAATCGCGTGCAGCTCGATTACGACCATCGCGACGCGACCAATCCGTACTTCCAGCAACTGCACGCGTCGCTCTATTACCGCAACGCGTCCACGCGACAGACGCTCGATATTTCCGGCGCGAATGCGAGCGGCGCGACGTCCGCGCGCTCGCGTATCAACGACTACGGCGACAACATTCTCGGCGGCAGCGTCGTGGCCGACAGCGCGTTCAGCACCGGCGTGCTGCAACACAAGCTGACCTACGGTTTCGACGCGAGCGTCTCGCACTACAGCACCGCCAGTTCGGCGGGCGGCGAGTGGACCAGCAGTGCGGACGGCTATCCCGAGGCGTTCCCGAAGACCACGCAAACGGCGCTGGGCGCGTTCATTCAGGACGAGATCCGCTGGAACAAGCTGAGCGTGGTGCCGGGCGTGCGCTTCGACTATTACGAGATGACGCCGCATCCCGATGCGACCTACGAGGCGATGTCCGCAAGCTCGACGAAGCCGACTTCGACTTCGACCGGCAACGCCGTGTCGCCGCGTCTTGCGATCCTTTATGAAGTCTCGCCCGCGTTCGTGCCCTACGTGCAGTACGCGCATGGATTCCGCGCGCCGTCCGCGTATCAGGTCAACAGCTTCTATAACCCGGCGGGTTCCTACGGTCTCTATTACCAGCAGGTCGGCAATCCGAACCTGAAGCCGGAAACGAGCAACTCGGTCGAAGTGGGCCTGCGCGGCAAGCTCGGTGTGGGTCACGGTCAGGTGAACTACAGCGCCGCCGCGTTCGCGGGCCGCTACAGCAACTTCATCGACAGCAAGGTGGTGGGCGGCAGCCTGACTTCGGCGACCAATCCGTACACCGTGCAGTACGTGAACTACTCGAAGGCGTCGATCCAGGGCCTCGAAGGCAAGGCCGACTGGTACGTGAACGATGCGCTCGAAGTGAAGGGCGGCTTCGCGTGGATTCACGGCACGGAGACCAAGGACGGCGTGACGAGCGGCCTCGACACCGTGCCGCCGCTGGCGGTCGTGCTCGGCGTGAAGTACGCGCCCACCGAGCGCTGGTTCGCGAGCGCGGACCTTACCTATAACTCGCGCAAGAACAAGTCGCAGATGTCCTCGTCGTCGTATTTCTCGACGCCGTCGTACACGATTCTCGACCTGCACGCGGGCGTCAACATCACGCGTCATGTGAGCGTGACGGCGGGCATCGACAACGTGTTCGACCGCAAATACTGGATCTGGAACGACGTGCGCGGTCTGGCCGACAGCGACGGCGCCGCCAAGATCGATGCGTACACCGCGCCGGGCCGCAATTTCAACGTGGCGATGAAGATCGACTTCTGATAACCGCACAAGGCAACCGATAACATGACCCAAGCGACTCCACAGAGCGTGCCGCATCCCGCGTCGCTCGCGCTGCTGCGCGACGCCTTCACCGAACTGCGCACGACGCGCAAGCTGCGTCACCGCGAAGCGGCGGCGGAACTCGGCGTGAGCGAGGCCGAAGCGCTCGCCGCTTTCGTCGGCGAACACGTCGTGCGTCTCGACGACCGCTTCATCGAACTGTTCGAGGCGATGCCCCTGCTCGGCGAAGTGATGGTGCTCACGCGTAACGAAGCGGCCGTGCACGAGAAAACCGGCACATTCGAGAAGATGACGCACAGCGGCGCGGTCGGGCTCACCGTGGGCCGCGCGATCGATCTGCGAATCTTCTATGCGAAGTGGGCGTCGGCGTTTGCGGTGCGCGAGACTTACGACGACGGCGTGCGCAAGAGCCTGCAATTTTTCGACGCACATGGCGTGGCGATCACCAAGGTCTATCTGCGCGACGCGAGCGATCACGCCGCCTTCGACGCGCTGATCGAGCGGCACGCGGCTCAACCGCAAACGGCGGGACTGAGCATCGAGGCCACGCCCGCGCGCGTGCCGCCGCGCGCCGATGCACAAATCGACGTGGCGGGTTTTCGCGCGGCGTGGGCCGCGATGCAGGACACGCACGAATTCTTCGACATCCTGAAGAAATTCGGGGTGGCGAGATTGCAGGCCATGCGTCTCGCCGATCCGCAATACGCCGAGCCCATCGCGCCCGACGCACTCGAAGCGCTGCTCGAAAGCGCTTCGCGCACGCAATTGCCGATCATGGTGTTCGTCGGCAATCCCGGCATGATCCAGATTCACACCGGAGCCGTGCACACGATCCGCAAGATGGGACCGTGGCTCAACGTGCTCGATCCCGATTTCAGCCTGCATCTGCGCACGAATCTTGTCGAGCATGCGTGGATTGTGCGCAAGCCGACGAGCGACGGTGTCGTGACGTCGGTCGAACTGTTCGACGCGGATGGCGAGAACGTCGCGATGCTGTTCGGCGCGCGCAAGCCCGGCAAGCCGGAACTCGCGGGCTGGCGCGATGCGGTGGCTGCGCTCGCGCGCGTTGAACGCCATGATGCCGATGCGCAAGGCGGTGCAGCATGAGCAACGATCGCTTCGATTTGCAACGCCGGCGTCTGCTGATCGGCACCGGCGGCCTGCTGCTCGCGGCGGCGGGCGCGACGCAGGGCGTCACGCTGGCGAAGGCCGCCGCGCCCGCGAAGCAGCGCGTCGTCGTGATCGGCGGCGCGCTCGCGGAGATCGTCTACGCGCTCGGCCGCGCCGATGCGTTAGTGGGTAGCGACACGACCTGCACCTATCCGCGCGAGGCGCTGTCGCTGCCGAAGGTGGGCTATCAGCGTGCGCTGTCCGCCGAAGGCTTGCTCTCGCTCGAACCCACGCTGATCCTCGCATCGGCGGAAGCAGGGCCGCCTTCCGTGCTGCAACGCGTGGCGGGCGCGGGCGTCAAGCTCGTGAGCTTCGACGAAGGCCACGACGTCGCCTCGGTGCGCGAGAAGATTCTCGGCGTGGCGCGCGCGCTCGACGCGGAGAACGCGGGGCAGACCTTGCTCGCGCGCTTCGACCGCGCATGGACGGCGACCACGGCGCGGATCGAATCCGCTCAGGCCGCCGCGCAGCGCGACGCAAAAACGCCGCCGCGCGTGCTGTTCCTGCTGAGCCCCACGGGTAACCAGCCGATGGTCGCGGGCCAGCACACGGCCGCCGACGCGATGCTCGCCTACGCGGGCGCGCGCAACGCGATGCAGGGCTTTTCCGGCTATCGCGCGCTGACGCCCGAAGCGCTCGTCGCCGCGCAGCCCGACATCGTGTTGACCACCGACGACGCCGTGAAGGCCGCCGGCAGCAAGCGCCAGTTGCTCGATTCCGCGGGTTTCGCGCTCACGCCGGCCGGACGCGCGACGCGCGTGGTCGCGCTCGACGCGCTGTTCCTGCTCGGATTCGGCCCGCGTTTGCCCGAAGCCGTCGACGCGCTCAACCGCAGCCTCGCGCAGGCGTGATCGTCATCGCGCATTGCGTTACACACCGCATCACCTGAATCACCCGACTGATCCGATTGACCCGATTGAACTGATTGAACCGATTCACCCGATTCACCATGTCCAGGCAGACCTTCCAGACGCTCCGCGTCGCGCCGCCCGTTGCGGGCGCGCATCTTCCCGCGCCCGCTCCGCGCACGCGCACGCCCTACGTGCTGGGCGCGCTCGCGGCGCTGCTCGCGCTCGCCGTGCTCGGCGGCGTGTGCATGGGCGCGTATCCGATCGCGCCGCAAGCGCTCTGGCACGCGTTCGTGAGCGCCGACGTGCCGTCGAACGCGCAGACCGACCGCGCCGCGCTCGTGCTGTTCGAACTGCGCTTGCCGCGCGTCGTGCTCGCGCTGATCGTCGGCGCGGGTTTCGGCGCGGCGGGCAGCGCGTTGCAGGCGCTGTTGCGCAACCCGCTCGCCGATCCGGGCCTGATCGGCGTGTCGAGCGGCGCGGCGCTCGGCGCTTCGCTGCTGATCGTGTTCGGCGCGGTGCTGATGCCGCATCTCGCGGCACATCTCGCGCTGCCGCCCGCCGTCGCCGCGCTGTTCGGCGCCGATCGTCTCACCGCGTGCGCCGCGTTCGCGGGTGCGCTCGTCGTGACGCTCGCGGTGTATCGGCTCGCTTCGTCGAACGGACGCATCGTGCTGCCGATCCTGCTGCTTGCGGGCGTCGCGGCCAACGCGCTGGCGGGCGCGGTGATCGGCATGCTGTCCTATCTCGCCACCGACGCGCAACTGCGTTCGCTGACCTTCTGGAGTCTCGGCAGTCTCGCCGATGCGAAGTGGTCGACGCTCGCGACCATTGCGCCATTCGTGCTCGCGGGCGTGGCGATGATCGCTGCGCAGACGCGCGCGCTCAACGCGATGCAGCTCGGCGAACTGGAGGCGCATTATCTCGGCGTGCCCGTGCGCCGCGTGAAGCACGTCGTGCTGCTCGCGAGCGCGCTCGCGGTCGGCGCGCTCGTCTCGACGACGGGGCAGATCGGTTTTATCGGTCTCGTTGCGCCGCATTGCATCCGCCTCGCGTGCGGACCCGATCAGCGCGTGGTGCTGCCGGGCTCGATGCTGCTCGGCGCGCTGCTGACCGTGGCCGCCGATCTCGCGGCGCGCACGCTGGTCGCCCCCGCGGAAATTCCGCTCGGCGTGTTGACGGCCTTGCTCGGCGCACCGTTCTTCATTCTGCTGATCGTGCGCAGCCGCCGTCAGTTCGGCGCGTGAGGGACGCGATGCTTTCGATTCAGAACCTGCATATCGGCTATCGCGGCAAGGGCAGCAATGGCGGCAAGCCCCTGTTCGACGACTTTTCGCTGACGGTCGCGCCGGGCGAGTTCGTGGTGGTGCTCGGTCAGAACGGCGTCGGCAAGAGCACGCTGCTCAAGGCGCTCGCGGGCGATTTCACGCTGCATGGCTTTCCCGACGCGCACAGCCGCGCGACGCTCACGCTCAATGGCGAGGACGTGCGCCGCATCGGGCCGCGCCGTCTCGCACAACTGCGCGCGGTGCTCGCGCAGAGCGTGCCGAATACGTATCCCGTGCCGGTCAGCGACGTGGTGCAGCTCGGCCGTTATCCGCATCTCGACGGCCCCGCGCTGCCGTACTCGCCCGAGGTGCTGGCTTACGACATGCTCGCGCTCGCGGGCGTCGCGCCGCTCGCGCAGCGCCTCGTCACGACGCTTTCGGGCGGCGAGTACGCGCGCGTGCAATTCGCGCGTGCGCTCGCGCAGTTGTGGACACTCGACAGCCACTGGATGCCGCCGCGTTATCTGCTGATGGACGAACCGACCGCCGCGCTCGATCTCGTGCAGCAGCATCGTCTGTTCGCGACGGCGCGGCGGCTCACGCGCGAGTGGAATATCGGCGCGCTCGCTATCGCGCACGACTGCAATCTCGCGGCGCGTCACGCCGATCGCCTCGTGCTGATCGCCGATGGACGCGCCATCGCCGACGGGCCGCCGCGCGACGTGATGCGCACCGATCTGCTCGAACGCTGCTACGGCGCACCGATGCAGGTATTCGGCACGTTCGACGGCTCGGTGGCGGGGATCTTTCCGGCGTGACGGGCCAACACCCGCCACGCGCTGCGCGCTGATCGCGGCATCAAACGAAGAAGCGCGCGAATTCCGCCGCGACTGCCGCGGGCTGTTCCTCGGGCAGAAAGTGGCCGCAATGCGCGATCAGCGCGCCTTCCACGGACTCCGCATACGGACGCAGCGGCGCAGCCATATCGGCGATCGAACCGTGATCGGCGCTGAGCGCGAGCACGGGCATCGCGAGCTTGCCCTGCGCGCTCAACGCGCGGTTCTGGCGCGCCGATTCGGCGGCGGCGCGATAGTAGGCCAGCCCCGCGCGCAAGCCGCCATCCTTCCTGAACACGCGCTCGTATTCGTCGAGATCGGCGTCGGTGAACGTCAGTGGATTCGCGGTCTTGCGGCGCAAAAACCAGTCGAGATACGCGCGCTCCTTGCCGGTGATGAGCACTTCAGGCAAATCCGCAACGGCGTGAAAGGCGAAATGCCAGGTGCGCCACGCGCGATCGGAGGCGACGGGCAACGCATCGGGCAGCGTAATGCCGGGAATGCCCGCGTCGAGCAAGGCGAGCCGCTTCACTTCGTTGCCGAACAGCGCGGCATACGGATACGCGACCCACGCACCCACATCGTGCGCCGCGAGGTAATAGCGCGATGCGCCGAGCTGGCCGAGCAACGCATGCAGCACCGTGGCGAGCGACTGCGTGTCGTAGCCGTCGAGCGGACGATCGGAGTCGCCCTGACCCGGCAGATCCGGCGCGATGATGCGATAGCGCTCGCCGAGGATCGGCATGATCTTGCGCCACGCGTACCAGCTTTCTGGGAATCCGGCGAGCAGGACGAGCGTTTCGCCATCGGCCTTGCCGCCGGTGACGTAATGCAGACGAATGCCGTCGACGGTGGCGTAGCGATGCTCGAATCCGGCGAGCATGGTGTCCGGCAGTGAGGCGGGGCCGTGATCGACGATGCGCGGCGCGCTGGCGGGCGAAGGCGAATTCATGATGTTGTGATTCCTTTTGCTGCGGTGAAGTGAAGGGCGATGCTTCGCATCGTCAATATTGGAAATAATCGTTTCCTAATTGGCGAAAAAATTTTTGGGCCCGGTTTTCCCAGGCCCGTTCAGGTGAGTTCAGTTCAACAGACGCAGCGCTTCGTCCGCAGCCGAATGCATGTCGTGCGCCGAGCGCCCCGATTTCCCTAGCAGACGGAAGCCCTGCAAGAGCGCGAGCAGCGTGCGCGCCATCGCCGCTGCGTGCAGATCGCGGCTGATCGAGCCGTCTTCCTGACCTTGCTGCAAGAGCCGCCGCAGGAGCGCTTCGGTCTGGCGGATAGTCGATTCGACCTGTGCGGCCATCTCCTCGTCGAGCGTGGCGAGCGCCGTCGCGCTGGAAATGACGAGGCAGCCGCGCCGTCCTTCGAGGCCATGCGAGGACTCGGCGTAAAAGTGCAGCACGGTGCGGATCTTTTCGTATCCGTTTGATTGCCGATCCATCTGCTGTCGCAGATCGGCGTTGCGCGTTTGCACGTAGCGCTCGAAGGCCGCGAGGAACACGCCGCGCTTGTCGCCGAACGCTTTATACAGGCTGCCCGCGGTCAGGCCGGTGGCGTCGCTCAGATCGCCGACCGAGGTCGCGTGGTAGCCGCGTTCGCGAAACACGCGCACCGCGCCATCCACGACGCTGTCCATGTCGAATTCGCGCGGGCGCCCCGGGCTGCGGGCCTGGGCGCGGGAGGACGGATGAGAAGTCATGCGCCAGAGTATAGGAAATGTTCGTTTCCAAATCAAGCGCGGGTGTTCTGCGGCGTGCAGTGAACATCGATTCCTTACATTTTGTGGAACGGTGCTTTCGCGATGGCCCTATTAATTCGCGGCGCGTGAGCGTCGACAATCGGCGCCGATGCACGAGCGCTCGTGCGTCTCCAACTACAACGAGTTCCCCGGTTGACCGCGCGGCAGGTTCGCGTGGCGTCCGAACGCAAGCAGACCAGCAAACGATGAACAAGAAAATCCTTATCGCCTGTCTCGGCGGCCTCAGCGCGGGCGCGGCCCATGCGCAGAGCAGTGTCACCCTCTATGGCCTCGTGGATACTTCGATATCCTACGTAAGCAATCAGCGCACCAATGGCGCGAATTCGCCGGGCAGCGGCGGCGTGCAGATGAACAGCGGCAATCTCAGCGCGTCGCGCTGGGGCCTGCGCGGCGCGGAGGATCTCGGCGGCGGCATGTCGGCGATCTTTATGCTGGAAGGCGGCTTCTCGTCGGTCAACGGCAAGACCAGCAACGGCGGCAAGCTGTTCGGCCGCCAGTCCTATGTGGGCTTGCGCGCCAACGGTTACGGCACGTTCACGATGGGCCGCCAGTACGACTTCATCCTGACCTTCGTGACGCCGCTGGGCGCAGCGGGCTCGGGCTGGGGCGGCAATCTCGCGATGCACCCGTACGACAACGACGACTCGATCCAGAACATCCGCATCAATAACGCCGTGCGTTATACGAGCGAAACGTATCGCGGCTTCACGGCGGGCGCGATGTACGGCTTCTCGAACACGGCGGGCAGCTTCGGCAACAACGCGGCGTACAGCGCGGGTCTCTCGTATGCGAACGGGCCGTTCAAGGCGGGCGCGGCGTTCCTCAAGATCAATCGCGACGGCAACGTGGCGAACGCCGACGGCGCGGTCAGCAGCACCGACGGTTCGGCGACGATCACAGGCGGCGACCAGCTGATCTGGGCGCTGGGCGCGCGCTACGCGTTCGGCCCGCACTCGGTCGGCGCGAGCTGGACGCACTCGGCCACCGACAACGTCACCGGCGTGTGGCAGGGCGGCTCGACCACGGCGCTCAAGGGCGATACGCTGATTTTCGATAACTTCTCGATCGACGGCCGCTATGCGGTCACGCATTCGCTCTACCTCTCGGCGGCGTATACGTACACGCAGGCGCGTTTCGATGCGGGTTCGCGTTCGGCGCGTCCGAAGTGGAATCAGGTCGTGGCGCAGATCGACGAGGTTGTCTCGCCGCGCACCGATATCTATCTCGAAGGCGTGTTCCAGAGCGTGAGCGGCGGTCGCGGCAATGCGGCGTTCGACGCGTCGGTCTATACGCTCACGCCGTCGTCGAACAGCAATCAGGTGGTGGTGGCGGCCGGTTTGCGTCACCGCTTCTAAGGTGGGATTCGCGCGGCGCAGTGTGCCGCGCGAAAACAAGCTCAAGCGATCTCAAGCCACCTCAAGCACCTTCACGCGCGCGCGTCTTCGTTCTCATCGTGCTCGACGCTACGACGCGCCGCGCGCGGCAGACGCATCGTGAACGCGGTGCCGTCCTGCTCGTTCGAGACCACGTTCACGTCGCCGCCATGCGTGCGCGCGATCAGGCGCACGATATGCAGCCCAAGGCCGAGCCCCGAACCTTGATGCCCCGCGCGCGTGGCCGTGCTGAACGCGCAGAACAGCAGCGGCACGACGTCGGCGGGAATCGCGCCGCGATTGTGCACGCTCACGAGCACTTCGTGCGGCGACGCGCCGTCCACGCGCACCTGCACCGGCATGCCCGGCTCGCCGTGCGTGAGCGCATTGCTGACGAGATTCGACACGGCCTGCGCAATCAGATCCGCATCCCACTGTCCGCCGAGTTCGCCGTGCGGCGCATAGGCGAGACGCCCGCTCGCGGCGTTGGCGGAAAATTCCTCGATCACGGCCTGGCAAAGCGCATCGAGCTGCACGTTCGTGCGCCGTAGCGGCAGCCGGCCGCCTTGCAGACGCGCGAGATTGAGCAACTGCTCGACCATGCGCGACATGCGCCGTCCGCAATGCTCGATACGCTTGCCCACCGACACGATCTTCTCGTCGCTCGACGCGCGCATCAAATACTCCGCCGAACTCATCACCGCCGACAAGGGCGTGCGCAGATCGTGGCTCAGCACGGCCATCAGCATTTCATTCGCTTCGAGCATCTGGCGCGTGGCCGCGAGCTGATCGGCGAGTTGACGCTTCTGCAATTCGAGCTGCACGAAAATGCCGACCTTCGACTGCACGATGCGCGGCTCGATCGGCTTGTAGAGAAAGTCCACCGCGCCCGCTTCGTAACCCTGGAACGTGCGGATCGCGTCCTGCGAGGTGGCGGTCAGGAAGATGATCGGCACGTGCGAGGTGCGCGGGCTGCCGCGTATCAGCGAGGCCAGTTCGAAGCCGCTCATGCCCGGCATGTTGACGTCGAGAATCGCCACTGCGACGTCGTGTTCGAGCAGCAGTTCGAGCGCTTCGACGCCCGAGCGGGCGACGAGCAGATGCACTTCGGGACGCGCGAGCAGGGCCGAGAGCGCCGTGAGATTGTGCTCGATGTCGTCGACGATCAGAACATTTACGGTAGGCAGGGACATGCGATTCATCCGGGTGAAGCGGGTAACAGCCTCGGCCACGCGGCAAGGCGCGCGCCGAGGGCGGTGGGTGTCAGCGTTTCGTTGACCGCGCCGGCGGCGATGGCCGCCTCCGGCATTTGCGGCGCGTAGGCGGTCTCGGGCGCTTGCGCCCAGGCCGTGCCGCCCGCCGCGCGGATCGCGGCGAGTCCACGCGCGCCGTCGTCGTTCGCGCCCGACAGCAGCACGCCGAGCAGACGCGCGCCATAGACCGCGGCGGCGGATTCCATCAGCACGTCGATCGAGGGGCGAGAGAAACGCACCGGGCCTTCGATCGACAACGCGATGCTCGCGTCGCTGTCCACGAGCAGATGGTAGTCGGGCGGCGCGATATAGACGCGGCCGCGGAGGATCGGTTCGCCCGCGTCGGGCTCGCTCACGGGCAAGGCGCAGCGGTCGGCGAGCGCCTCTACGAGAAAGCTCGGCGACGCGGGCGGCAGATGCAGCACGATCAGCACGGCCGCGCCGAAGTTCGCGGGCAGCATGGGCAGCAACTGGCCGAGCACGTCCACGCCGCCCGCCGATGCGCCGATCACCACGGCGTCGAAGGGCGCATCGGCGGCCGCAGACACCGATAAGGACGCCGACGCGTCCGGCGTTTGCGCCCCGCGCGCCTTCCCGCCGCGCGTGACGCGGCGCGCGGCGTGAGCGGCGGCGAGCAGGGCGGAGCGGGCGAGTGACGCGGGCATGATGTCGATGGCGCTCAACGCTTCTGGTAAATGCGCTCGGCGGCGCGGAATTCCTCGAACGCTTCGTGACGTTTCGAGAAACGCAGATTCTCCTTGCTGCCCAGACCGAGAAAGCCGCGCCGCACGAGCGCGTGTTCGAACAGGCCGATGGCGCGGTCCTGCAGCGGGCGGTCGAAATAGATCAGCACGTTGCGGCACGACACCAGATGCGCTTCGAGAAAGACTTCGTCGGTCGCGAGGCTGTGATCGGCGAACACCACGCGTTCCTTGAGCGCGCTCGACAGGCGCGCGCTGCCGTAGGCCGCGTGATAGTAGTCCGAGAGCGTGCGCTTGCCGCCTGCCGCGAGATAGTTCTGGCTGAAGCCCGCGAAGCGGTCGACCGGATAAATCGCGGCTTCGGCGCGTTCGAGCGCTTCGGGGCTGATGTCGGTGGCGTAGAACAGCGTGCGTTCGGCGAGCCCTTCTTCCTCGAAGAGAATTTTCAGCGACCACAATTCCTCGCCCGAACTGCAGCCCGCAACCCAGACCTTGAGCGACGGATAGGTTTGCAGCACCGGCAGCACATGCTGGCGCAGCGCCAGAAAATACTCAGGATCGCGAAACATATCGCTGACCTGGATCGTCATGTAGCCGAACAGGCGCGAGAAGTCGTCGGCGCTGCGCAGCACGCGGTCCTGCAACTGGCTCAGCGACGCCACGCCGAAATCCTGACGCGCCTGTTCGAGCCGCCGCCGCAGCGAAGGCAGCGAATAGTGGCGGAAATCGTGCTGATAGCGCAGATAGATCGCTTCGAGCAGCAGGCGCAATTCGATGTCGAATACGCTGATCTGCCGGGCGCCGCTGGTCGTGGGTTCGCTCATGGGCTATTTGCGCAGCCAGACGCGGCACAGCGACACCAGCTTGTCCACGTCAATGGGTTTGGAAACGTAGTCGTCGGCGCCTGCTTCCAGGCAGCGCATGCGGTCGTCGGCCATCGCCTTCGCGGTGAGCGCGATCACGGGCAGGCGCGCGAAGCGTGGATTGGGATTGGCGCGCAGCGCGCGCATGGCGGCGAGGCCGTCCATCTCCGGCATCATCACATCCATCAGCACGAGATCGACGTCATCCTTGCCGTCGAGCAGTTCGAGCGCCTCGCGGCCGTTGCGCGCGATCAGCAGCTTCGCGCCGAGCGGCTCGATCACGTGCGAGAGCGCGAAGATATTGCGCACGTCGTCTTCGGCGAGCAGGATGGTCTTGCCTTCGAAGGTGTCGTCGCGCTGGCGCACGGCGCGCAGCATACGCTGCTGTTCCGGCGCGAGCGACGACTCCACGCTGTGCAGGAACAGCGTCACTTCGTCGAGCAGGCGCTCGGGCGAACGCGCGCCCTTGATGATGATCGACTTCGAATAGCGGCGCAGGCGTTGCTCGTCGTCGTCGGAGAGCATGCGGCCCGTGTAGACGATCACGGGCAGCGGCGCCACGCCCGCGTCGCCCGCGAGCGTTTCGAGCAGGTCGTAGCCGGTGCCGTCGGGCAGCGTGAGGTCGGTGACGATGCAATCGAACGCGCCTTGCGCGATTTGCGCGTGCGCGTCGGCGAGCGTGCCCACGGCGACGATCTCCACGCCGTCGCCGACCAGCAGCGCGCGGATGCTCTCGCGCATCGCGTGATCGTCTTCGATCACGAGCACGCGCTTCACGCGCTGTTCGAGGCGCGACTCCAGCCGGCGAATCGCCGCTTCGAGCGTGCTGCGCGCGGTGGGCTTGAGCGTGTAACCGATCGCGCCCAGATGCAGCGCCTTGTCCGCGTGGTCGGTGGCCGAGACGATGTGCACCGGAATATGGCGCGTGAGCGGCTCGCTCTTGAGCCATTCGAGCACCGAAAGCCCCGAGCGGTCGGGCAGGCCCACGTCGAGCAGCACGGCCACGGGCGCCTGGTCCTTGACCATCGCGAAGCCGGTCGCCGCGTCGGCGGCATGGAGGAAATCGAATTGCAGTTCGTGCACGAGATCGCGCAGGATCTCCGCGAACGGCAGGTCGTCTTCGATCACGAGGATCGCGCGGCTGCCGTGCGTGCGCTGATGGCGGTCGTCGGCGATCGGCTGCGTGGCTTCGGTGGTGGACGCTCCAGTGGTCGTCGCGCGCGTGCTGGCGGGCTGCGGGGCCGTTTCCGCGCGCGCCGCCGTGGCGAGCGTTTCGGCGGTCGCGATGCGGGCGCTGTCGCGGCGCGCATGCTCGTCGGCGTGCGCCGCCGAGGCGCTTGCGTTCGCCAGCGCCTTCGCGGCTTGCGCTTCGCTGTCGACGGCCGCGGTGCTGTCGATCGGCAGCCACAGCGTGAAGACGCTGCCCACGCCGGGCTCGCTCGCCACCGCGATGCGGCCGCCGAGCAGACGCGCGAGTTCGCGCGAGATCGACAGGCCGAGACCGCTGCCGCCATATTGACGGCTCGTCGAACCATCGGCCTGCTGGAATGCTTCGAAGATCATGTCGAGCTTGTCTTCAGCGATGCCGATGCCGGTGTCGCGCACGTCGATGCGCACGACGCTCGCATCGACCGGCGAGACCGTCAACGAGACCTCGCCTTGCGATGTGAATTTCAGCGCGTTCGAGAGCAGGTTGCGCAGGATTTGCAGCACGCGCTGGCCGTCGGTGGTGAATTGCTCGGCCACGCCAGGCAGACGGTCGATCGTCAGCGCCACGCGTTTTTCGCGCGCGAGCGGCGTGAAGGTTTCGCGCAGCGAAGTGAGCATGTCGTCGAGCGGCACGGTTTCGAGCATGAGCTGAATCTGCCCGGCCTCGACTTTCGACAGATCGAGAATATCGTTGATGAGCGCGAGCAGATCCGTATTCGACGCGTGGATCGTGGCCGCATAACGCACCTGTTCCTCGCTCAGATTGCCGCTGCGATTCTGCTGCAACAGCTTCGCGAGAATCAGCGAGCTATTGAGCGGCGTGCGCAATTCGTGCGACATGTTGGCGAGGAATTCCGACTTGTAGCGGCTCGCTTGCGCGAGGCGGTCGGCGTTGCGCTTGAGGTCGCCTTGCGCGCGTTCGAGTTCGCTCTTTTGCATTTCGAGGCGGCGCGCGTATTCCTCCAGCTGCACGTTGGTCTGCTCGAGTTCGACCTGTTGCGCTTCGAGGCGCGATTGCGAATCCATCAGCGCGCGGCCGCGTTCTTCCAGACCTTCGTTCGCGACGCGCAATTCTTCCTGCTGCACCTGCAATTCGTGATTCAGTTGCTGCGATTGCGAATACGATTCCTGCAGTCGCTCGCGCGAGACCGCGCCTTCCACGAGGTCGCCCATCGTGCTGCTCACGCGCGAAAGAAACTCGTTGTCGCGCGGCAGCAGCGCGCGCATGAAGCCGAGTTCGACCACGCCGTTGATGCGGCCCGAGGCGTCGATGGGCGCGATCAGCAGCGAGGCGGGCGTGGCCGAGCCGAGTCCCGATTCGACCTTCAGATAGCCGGCCGGCGCTTCTTTCAGTTCGATCACGCGGCGCGACGCGGCAGCCTGGCCGACGAGCGTTTGGCCGTCCTGCAATTGCGGCACGTTGTACGCGCTTTCGTCGCCGAAACCGAAGGTCGCCACGCGGCGCAGCGCGCCGTCGCGAGCGTCGCGCACATAGAGCGTGGCGACGCTCGCGCTCAGATAGCCCGCGAGGCAGTCGAGCATCGCGCCGCCGACGTCGGCGAGCGCTTCCTTGCCCATGCCGCTTTCAGCGAGCAGGCGCTGGCCCGAACGCAGCCAGACCTGTTCCGCGAGCGCCTGGGCCTGATCGGCCTGGCCGCGCAGCGCGTCGTCGTAGGTCGTGGACAGCGAGGTCATTTCACGCCGCCCGAGCCAGGCGAGCAGGCCGTTCACGAGCAGCGTGAGCGCGAGAAAGACGGCGACCGTCACCACGGTCAACTGGCGCGCGGCGGCGGTGCGCTCCTGGCGCAGACGCAGTTCCTCGGCGAGAAAGTCGCTGAATTCGCGGCGGATGGCGTCGGCGCTGGCGTTGCCGCGTTCGTTTTCCACGGTGGCGAGCACGCTGTCGTGATCGCGGCGCAAGCGGATCGCGTCGGCGGTGGACGCGTCCCATTGCGCGGCGATGGCGTGCACGCGCGAGAGCCGCTCGATCTGCGGCGGGTTGTCGGTGACGAGTCCGTTCAGCGTTTGCAGTTGCGCGGCGAAACGCGGCTTGCCGACCTCGTAGGTGGACAGCGTGCGTTCGTCGCCATTGAGCAGAAAGCCGCGCACGCTCGATTCGCGGTCGGCCTGAATGCGCAGCAGTTCGTAAGCGTCGCCGATTACGCGTTCGGAGTGCTCGGCCCAGCTCATCGTCGACACGAGGTAGGCGATCAGCGCCACGAAGGCCACGGCGGTCGCCAGGCCGGCCAATAGCGGCAGCGCGACGTTTCTTTGAATGATGCGTCTGAAGCGCAGTGGATCGATCGCGTTCACGGCTTGCATTTTTTTCCGATTTTTATGGGCGAAAGCGCGGCCGGCGGGCATATCGACCGGCTTTGATGCGTATTCCGCGCGTGGGAGCCCCGTCCCATCGTGGATAAGAGAAAGTCAAATCGATGCAAACGCAATCATACAAAAAGGATGCGGATTGCGTGAAAGTCTCGGGAAAACCGCGCGCACGCGGCTCGCGCGCTGGAGCAATTTGAATGCCCGGCGGGGCGCGCTGGAATTGCGGGTTTTAAATGGCAAAAGCTTTCAATTTGCTGAATGCGCTGCGTAATAAAGCGCGCCTGCCGTTGTAGAAAATATATTTGCGTCTGGCCCTTTCCTAATGCGCCGCTGTGCCGATAACCAGGTGGGGCGGCGCATCGCTGCGCGCCCCGGAACGCAAAGAAAAAAACTCCAGCAAGAACCCCAGCAAGACGAAGAAAGCGTGGCAACAAGAATGATCGAAGGAGCGGGCGAGAGGGCCGCTCTCCACAAACAAGCCAATCCGGGCGACACCAGGGCCGCGCGCCTGCTCGCGACGCTGCGCGCCAACAAGCCGCGCGTGATCGTGCTGATGGTGGTGGCCGGTTGCATCATCGGTTTTGCGTCGTGGCTCGACGCGCAATTGCGGCCCGCCGTGGTCGCGCGCGAGGCCCGCGAACTGGACTCGGAGGCGCGGCTCGAAGCGTCCATGCCGTGCCACGCCGGGCAGAGCCATACCGCATGGTGCGGTGCGATCGCGGTGGCCGTGCCGCGGCCCGTGCTGCCGGTGGTCGACACCACACGCGCGCCGATGGGGTATTGCACGGCCGGCCCCGCGCCTTCGTGCTGAGGCGCTAGGCCTTCGCTTCGGCGATCAGCCAGTCGCGGAACGCCGCCAGTTTCGGCAGGCTCGCGCATTCCGGCCGGTAGACCGCGTAATACGCCAGCGGCGACGCGAACGCGATCTGCGGAAACAGCCGCACGAGCCGCCCCGCCGCGAGGTCGTCGCGCGCCATCACGCTGCGCGCGAGCGCGATGCCCTGTCCGTCGACGGCCGCCTGCAAGACCGCCGCGGAATTGTTGATGCGCAGGCCGCGCAGCGCGGCCACGCCGCTCACGCCGGCGTCGCGCAGCCACGCGTTCCAGCTGGGAAAGCCCGCGTGGCCGTCCATCGACAGGTCGTGAATCAGGGTCTCGCGCGCCAGATCGGCGGGCTTGCGCAAGCGGCGCTCGCCGGCCAGCGCCGCCGAACAGACCGGATAGACCTCCTCGTCCATCAGCTTTTGCGCCGTGAGACCGGGCCAGTTTCCCGCGCCGTAACGCACGCCGATATCGATGCGTTGCGCGACGAAATCGACGGGCTTCAGGCTCGTGTCGAGGCGCACGTCGGTGTCGGGCCACGCGTGCTGGAAGCGTTCGAGGCGCGGCAGCAGCCACTTGGCGGCAAAGGCCGGACTCACGGTGACCGTGAGCACGCCGCTCGCCGATCCTTCCTTGAGCCGTTCGAGCCCGAGCGAGAGCCGGTCGAAGCCCGCGCGGATATCGGGCAGCGCGCGCTCGGCCGCCTCGGTCGCGACGAGGCGCGCGCGTCCGCCGGTGCCGCGATGAAACAGCGGCGCGCCCAGCCATTCCTCCAGCGTGCGCACGAGCTGGCCGACCGCGGCGGGCGTGACGTGAAGCTCGGCCGCGGCGGCGGAAAAGCTCTGGTGGCGCGCGCTGGCTTCGAAGGCGCGCAAGGCGTTCAGATACACGGGCGACTTCATGGCGACCAAGTTTTTCTTTCGATGAGGAACACTTTATCTGGTTTGGCGCGGTGCGCAAACAGGCGAAGAATAGGGCTTGTTTTAAGCGAATTCATTCGCGCGAATCAGGGTCGAACCGAACGCCGGGCCGCTTTTGATCGTGGATAGATTTTCTACGGGAAGCCCCCACGCCCTGCATGCGCGCATCGACTCACTACGAGGTGGAACATGAGCGAAATCTTCAAGGGCAGGAAGCTGCTGGTCGTCGGCGGCACGAGCGGCATGGGGCTGGAAACGGCGCGGCTGGTGCTGGCCGAAGGCGGCAGCGCGGTGATCGTCGGGCATCGCGAGGAAAAGGCCGAGGCGGCGCGCCAGGAACTGGCCGCGCTCGGTCCGGTCGCGGCGATGACGGCGGATCTCGGCAGCGAAACCGGCCTGGCCGCGCTGCTCAAGACGCTCGACGAACAGCACGCGGACATCGACCTGCTGGTCAACGCGGCGGGCGTGTTTTTCCCGAAGCCCTTTCTCGACCATCGCGATGCCGACTACGACCGCTACATGCAGCTGAACCGCGCGACCTTCTTCATTACGCAGAAGGTGGCGGCGAATCTGGTGGCGGCGGGGCGGCCGGGCGCGATCGTCAATATCGGCTCGATGTGGGCGCGTCAGGCGATTGCGGCCACGCCGTCGTCGGCGTATTCGATGGCGAAGGCCGGTTTGCACGCGCTCACGCAGCATCTGGCGATGGAGCTGGCGGGCAGCCGGATCCGCGTCAATGCGGTGTCGCCGGCAGTGGTGCAGACGCCGATCTACGAAGGCTTCATTCCCAAGGCCGAGGTGGCGAGCGCGCTGCAAGGCTTCAACGGCTTCCATCCGATCGGCCGCGTGGGCACGCCGCAGGACGTGGCCGAAGTGATCGCCTTCCTGCTGTCCGACAAGGCGGCCTGGGTGACGGGCGCGATCTGGGACGTGGATGGTGGCGTGATGGCGGGCCGCAACTGAAGCAGCCGCTTCAGAAAGGCAGGCGTGCAGTGAACGCGCGCTTCGATGACGCATTCGGCGCGTTATCGAAGCGCGCTTTTTTATGGGTGCCGCGCTCAAGTTCGAAGCGCCGTATGCCGATATCCGGTTTAGCTGTAATGCAATGAAATAATAGAATTCGGCGCCGAGCGTGAGTGCCGCGACCGAATAGATCGCCCTGTCGAAAATCGACAGGCAAGCAGGGTCGGCAATTCGTGAATAACGATGGAAGCGCTAATGTACGAGGGCCGCAAGGCCGTGAACGCCGCGACTGAGGTGCGTCTGTGTTGCGTGTGTTGTGCGTGCATTGCGTGCGCAATCTTTCTTGTTCATCCATCTACGTTTTCACGGATTTTCTATGCTTATCAAGAATGTGGCAGTGAGCCTTCCGACACGGGTCGTTTCAAACGAAGAAGTCGTGGACTTGATCCGCTTTCATTCCTCGGAATTCGAAGGCGATGTCGATAGAACGCTGCGGACCATCAAGACGCTGCTCGACCGCAGCGGCCTCGTGAACCGGCGCTGGTGCGGCAAGCACGAATCGCCGATCGATCATGTGGCGATGGCCACGCGCCAGGCGCTCTCGGAGTCGTATCTGCGGCCCGAGCAGGTCGAGCTGTTCATTTTCGTGGGCATCGGGCGCGGCTTTCTGGAGCCGGGCAACAGCCACATGATGGCGAGCGCGCTGGGCTTCGTGAATGCGGAATGCTTCGACGTGGTGGATGCCTGCATGAGCTGGACGCGCGCCATGTCGATCGTGGACAGCCTGTTCAAGGCGGGTCAATATCGCAATGCAATGATCGTGAACGCCGAGTTCAACATGCTCGACGGCGGCCCGCTTTATCCCGGTAATTTCGCACTGAAGAACCACGCGCAGGTCGAATATACATTACCATCGTTCACGATCGGCGAAGCCGCCACCGCAACGCTGGTCGTGGCAAAAGAGCCGGATAATTTCCGCTTTGAATTCCGCGGCAAGCCCGAGGTTTCCGACTTGTGCACGATTCCCATCCACGGCTACGAAGGGTACTGTCACCCGACCGAGCGGATCGGCAGGAACGGCGACATGCGTTTTACATCGTACGGTCACGATCTGCACAAGAACTCGGACGAACTGGTCGACGTCTTCGCGAAGCTGGCGGTCCCGCGCAAGGACATCGACATCGTGTTTACACATGCCTCCTCGAAGACGGCGTGGCACGGCTACGGGTCGAAGGCGGGCATCGAGGACAAGATGTATCACGTCTATCCCGACACGGGTAATCTGGTTTCCGCCTCCATTCCCGCGGCCATTGCGCTGGCGAAGGAGAGCGGCGCGCTCAAGCGCGGCGACCGGGCGCTCTGCTGGGTAGGCAGCGCGGGCATGTCATTCAACGTCAGCAGCTTCCTGTTCTGAGGCTGGGCGAGCGCATATCGAGAATAATATGAGAGCCATTGCAGGAGGCATCCGCGTGTTGAAGCAGCGGGTGGTTGACGCCTACCACGTGTCCGATTACAGCGTGCTGGCCGTTGGCGTGATTGGCGCGCTCGGCCATCCGTTGTACTGGTTCTGGTGGACGTTCGTCGACCCGCAGCCCAACGAGAATCTGCCGATGCGCGTGGTGGGTTCGATCGCGTGTCTGCTGCTGTTGCTGCGCCGCTTCTGGCCCTCTGGCGCCGCGCGTTTCCTGCCGTGGTATTACTTTGCGACGGTAGCGTACACGCTACCGTTTTTCTTCACCTGGTATCTGCTCTCCGGCCATTATTCGATGCTGTGGTCGATGGCCGAACTGGGCATGGTGTTTTTCCTGATCGCGATTTTCCCGTCGTTCGTGGCATTGGCGACGAATCTGGCGATCGGTGTCGGCATGGCCATTCTGTGCGCGTGGATCGCCGATCCGCGTCTGCTCGATGTCGATTCGCACGTGCTGCTGTTCGTGTATCTGCCGGTGTTCGCGTTCGGCATTTGCGCGGGCGTCACGTTCAGTCACAGCAACATGAAGGGCATCGCCGCGCAGGCGAAAAACGAAGCGCTGCGCGCGCTCGCGGGCACCATCGCGCACGAGATGCGCAATCCGCTGAGCCAGTTGCGCTACGTGCTCGACCGCATGGAAGAAGCGCTGCCCACGATGACCGAAACGCGGCCGTCGGCGGTGTCGTCGTCGAGCGGCGTGGGCTCGCTTGCGCAGCATCTCGAACACGGCCAGCTCGCGATCGATCGCGGCCTGCGCATCATCGCCATGACGCTCGACGAAGTGAGCGCCAAGCCCGTGCGTTCCGACAATCTCACCTACGCGAGCGCGGCCGCCGCCACGCGCAAGGCGCTCGACGAATACGGCTTTAGCGACCGCAAGGAGCGCAGCAAGGTGCGCCTCGTGGTGCTGGAGGATTTCACGTTCAAGGTCGACGAAACCGTTTATCTGTTCACGCTGTTCAACCTGATTCGCAACGCGCTGCATCACATGGCCGCGCATCCGTCGGCGACCTTGACGCTCACCGTCGAGCGGCAAAAGGTCATCGTCCACGATACGGGGCCGGGCATCGCGGCCGAGGTCATGTCGCATCTGTTCGTGCCGTTCCGCACGCACGGCAACCTGGCCGGAACCGGCCTCGGTCTTGCGTATTGCCAGCGCGCCATGCGCTCGTTCGGCGGCAGCATCGGCTGCCGTTCGGAGGTGGGCAAGTTCACGCAGTTCACGCTGGATTTTCCGGCGGTGTCGGAAACCGAAGTCGCGGCGCATCGTCAACAGGCGCTCGCGCGCGCCACGCAATTCTTCGCGCACAAGCACATCCTGCTCGTCGACGACGACGCGGGCCAGCGCGCGCGCGTGAGCCAGGCGCTGTCCGGCGTGAGCGCGCAGGTCAGCGAGGCGGAAAGCGGCGTGAAGGCGCTCGCGCTGTTGCAGGACGCCGCGCCGTTCGACCTGATCCTCATGGACATCAACATGCCGGGGCTCGACGGCTACACGACCACGGAGCGCATTCGCGCCGACCGCGCGCACGCGAACTGGAATGCGCTGATCGTGGGCTATACGTCGGAGCCGCATAGCGTCGCGCGCGTGCTCGCGCAGGGCGCGGGCATGGACGAAACGATCGGCAAGTCGATCAGCATGGTCGAGCTGATCAGCGCGCTGCAAACGCTGATGGAGAACGTCGATCGCAGCCGCCGCAACCGGCGCTTCGACGGCTTCGCGGGCAAGCGCATTCTCGTCGCCGACGACGACACCTATAGCCGCATGGTCGCCAAGAGCTATCTCGAACGCTGCGGCGCGAACGTGATCGAGGCCGAGAACGGCCTGGGCGTGCTGGAGCGCCTGAATCAAGGGCTCGCGATCGATGCGCTGGTGATCGACGTGAACATGCCGGGCATGGGCGGAGTCGAAACGGCGGCGACGATCCGCGCGCGCGACGACGTCTATGCGAAGGCGCCTATCGTCGCGTTGACGGGACAGTCGGATATGGAAGCGCTGCGCGCGTGTCTCGACGCGGGCATGAACGAGGTGATGATCAAGCCGGTGCGCGTGGGCGCGCTCTACGCGTGCCTCGCGCGCCAGTTCGCGCAGACGCCTGTCGCGAGTGCGCCGGAGCCGGCGCAGACGCCGCGCAAGCCGCTTGTGCGCGCGACCAGCGCGACCAGCGTGAGCCGCGTAGCGAGCGCGGCGAGTGTCGCAAGTGTTGCGAGTGTTGCGAGTGTGGCCGCCGAGGCAGGTGTGGCCCACGCGGTCAGTCAGATCGCCCGCGTCGATACCGACCTGCTCGACGACACGCATCTGGAAGAACTCGCGTCGCTCGACATGCTCGACCAGACCTTCCTCAAAGGCATCGCGCAGATCCGCACGTTGCTCGCACAACTGGCGAACAGCGCGCAGGCCAGCGACGTGAAGGCGGCGCATTTCACGCTGCATCTGCTGCTGGGCATTAGCGGGAATATCGGTGCGAAGGCGCTGCACCTGTACGTGCGGCAGATTTATCCGCGTGTGCTCGACGGTCAGTGGCCCACGGAAGACGACTGGCTCGCGCAGGTCACGGCGCTCGGCAATCGATCCGCCGATGCGTTGCAGCGCTATTTCGTGGCGTCGTCGGCGGCGAGCGGTTATCGCGATGCGTTGAACGACGAGTGAGGCGCCAGCGGCCTCAGTGCATTTCGCTGGGCTTGTGCGGGTTGCCGAAACCCATCGTGACGGTGGTGCCCGCGCCCCAGTCCGAGTCGATGCGCAGGCTGCCGCCGAACGAGCGCATGATCCGATTGCAGAAGATCATGCCCATGCCGTGGCCGCCGTCCTCGGCGTGCGTGGTGACGGGGTCTTGCAGCAGCCGCGCCTTCACGTCGGGCGCGATGCCCGTGCCGTTGTCGCGCACGCGGATCTCATGCTCGCTGTTCCTGAGCACCTCGATATGCAGCGCGGGCGTGGCGGCGTTCGAGAGCGCGCGCAGCGCGTTCGACAGCAGCGAGGAGAGCACGAGCGCGACGCAATTGGGCATCGCGCGCACGACGAAATCCTGCTGCACGTCCACCGTGATCCAGTCGCGCTGCGCGGCCGCGAACGGATAGGTGTCGAGCAGCGTGGCGATCAGGCGCGTGGCGCTCACTTCGCGCGTGCCGTCGCGCGAGAGCGATTGCGATCCGCCGTTCTTGTGCAGCGTGGCCCAGAACGACGAAATCAGCGAGAGGCAATACTGCGTGTTGTTGAGCATCGACGAAGCGGCGTTCGCGATGCGCGTCTGCGATTGCGGGTCGAATTCGCCCGATACGTCGTTTTCGATGGTGCGCGCGAACAGCGCGATGGTCGCCAGAGGCGTGTTCAGTTCGTGCGCGAGAAACGCGAGCGTTTCGTCCATCGCCAGCAGGCGCTGCTGGCGCGTCTCGCGTTCGGTATAGCGCGAGACCGCCTGTTGCAGCACGTCGCGCACGGCTTCCATACGCAGCGGCTTTTCGAGGATGCGAAACACGTTGCCGGTATTCACCGTGTTCAGCAGCATGTCCTTGTCGGCATAGGCCGTCACCAGAATGCGCACGATCTGCGGATATTTCTGCGCGACTTCGTGGAGCAGCTGGTCGCCGTCACGCTCGGGCATGCGGAAGTCGGTCACCAGCACCGCGATCTCCGCGCCGTGCTGCGCGAGCACGCTCATGGCTTCTTCCGCGCCGCGCGCGATGTGCACCGGGTAGAGGCCATGCATGGCGCGCGCGAAGTGCACGCGCGAAATCTCGTCGTCGTCGACGAAGAGAATGGAGAACGACGGATGGAGGGCGCTGGTCATCGCAATCCCGGCAAATGAATCGGGCGGTGATTCGGGTGAAATGCGATTGTAGTCGAGCCGGGTCACCCGACGCAGCGCCTTTCTTTCCTCTTATGCATAACAGATTGCTATTCGACGCCATTCTGGCGTCTTTACCCCGTTTTTTACGGCGTTCCGCCTAGATGAACAGCGAAACGATGCCGCCCACGGTAATGGCCGCCGCGATCCATCGGCCGGTGCTGTAAGCCTGGTTCGGATCGGGCTCCTGGTCGGGGCGTTCGAGGCCGAATGCGCCGTAGACGAGCGATTTCATGGGCTGCGCGTTCGCCGCGGCGTCGCCGTTGCCGTCCGCGGACGCGTCGGTCTGCCCGCTGTCCGAGGAGTCGGCGATGGCGGTGCCGCCGTCGGCGCCATCGGCGCTCGCGTCGGGCGTGGCGCTATCGCCGCTGTCGTCCACGTTCAGCTCGTTGCCGTCGTCGTCGATGCTGTCGTCGTTGGCCGCCGCGGCATAGCCTTGCGGCGAAATCCGCACGGCGTCGTCCTGCGACTTGACGGCGTCAGGCGCGGCATCGGTCGACGAGGAGGACTTCGTGTCCGTCGTCGCCTGCGCTGCCTGGACGGCCTGAACTGCCGCCGCGTCGTCGTTGAACTTGTGCGTTGCGGCACCCTCGCCGGAAAACGCCGTCGTACCCCCGAGTTGCATGGTCGGTTCCTTCTATTTTTTTACACAACAACCATAATCCCACGTTGTCCGCTTCGAGCGGTCAACGAATAACGCGAAGAAATTCGCGGTATTCCGAGACCCCTTGTCCAGCATGGCCTGTCACAATGTCGTTTGCATGAAACAGCACTCCTTTGAGGCGAATGTGGACGAAGCCCTCGCGCAGCGGAATATCGGCAACCCCGATGGGGAGCCCCGTGTGACGCGGCCTTCGCGACGCAAGGTTTTCGAGGCGCTCTACCGCGCGCATTATGTGCGTGCGCATGCACAACAGCCCGACGCGCTCGAACGCGCGCCCAACGACGAATACGCCCAAAGCGGCGCGCAGATCGCCTGGGAGATCTGGCAGGCCGCCCATGCGCATGCGATCGAAGTGGCCGCGCAGTTGTGCGAGAGCCGCCAGGCGCAGCACATTAGTCAGGATGGCAAAGCAGTGTGCCGTCTGTGCGCGAGCGACATTCGCGCCTTGCTGGCCGCTGCGGAAAAGGAAGATCTGTAAAGCGCGCGGGCGGCGCGCTTTCGCTTGAACGTCAGGCGGGAACCGAGGCCGGCAGGAACGGGTTGCCCGGCACCTTGCCCGATGAGGCGCTCGCCGGACCGCCGATGGTGCCATTCCTGGCGCTGCGGTTGGGATCGACGGCGCGTTTGACTTCGGCGATGGTGTCGCGCATCGCGTCGGAGATCTCGCTCAACGGTGAGGCCGCCTTGCGCTTGCTGGTCGACTTTGACTTGTCGGCTGCGGTGCCCGCATCGGCGGCATCGCTTGCCTCTTGCGTGCCCTGCGCGAGTTCGCGGCTCGCGAGCATCGCGCGCGTGACGCCGGCGCGCGAAGGCGGCTGGCAGATGCAGCAGGTCGCCGGTTTCATCGCATCGCGTGCATGGCGCACGAAGCGGCCCGAGCAGACCGTGCAGCGCGTGAGCGCGAGCAGGCCGCCTTCGAAGAAGCGCAGCAGCGTCCAGGCGCGCGTGAAGCTGAGCACGCGCTCGGTCTCAGCGCATTCGCAGTGCTCGATATAGAGCCGATACGCACGCGTGAGCGCGTCGAGCCGGCTGCATTTCGCTTCGTCTTTCAGGAACAGGAAGATGTTGTAAAAAAGCGAAGCGTGAATATTCGGTAACCACGTGAAATACCAGTCGGCCGAAAACGGAAGCATGCCTTTGGGCGGCGAAGCGCTCTTGAGTTCGCGATAAAGACGAATCAGGCGATTTCTCGAGAGCGTCAGTTCCTTTTCGAGCACCGGCATGCGAGCGCCAAGCTGGATCAGCTCGATTGCACGCAATACCTCGCGCGCTTCCTCGGTCACACTGCCTTTGTACATGACTTAGAACTCCATGGGCAGTGAGTACTGCCGCGACAATCAGGCCTAAATGCCTGAATTCACGGGCGATTATAGGAGCGCGCAAACGAGCGTCAAGAATAATATTTAGAAAGAATTTACAGGATTTAATAAGAAATTGCGGGCTGCGACGGGCATTATCGGGCGAATCGGCCACTGGAATGGACGGCGCTTCATGTAATGCTTTCTAATTTTTGGGAATAAGTAAGTTCTGGAAAGAATTTGCCGCAAAAATCTTCTCGACCCCGTTTTTTATGGCGATTTATCATTCGGCCGCGCGCGTGAGGCGCGTCATCTCGACGCTCACGCCCCGTCACGGTGTCCTACGAATTATTACCGAGTCTTGCGTCGTAACCCTTTCAGGGTCATCTGCCGGTAAACTTCGTCTCTCCGAATGCATGCGACGCACCGACGTTGCAGCGGCCCGCTTGCCACGCGCGCCTCACCCATTAGCTGCTAACCGATGATTCTTCGTTTTTCCGCCAGTTCTTCGTCGCGCAAGGAAGCGCACAAGGGCGTTCCCGCGCCCTTGTCCGGCGACTTCGCGTGCCGGCGCGGCGCTGGTCCGGCCAGTCCGCCGCGCCGCCGGCTGCTCAAGGGCACCATGAGCGTGCTGGCGCTGGGCGGTTGCAGCAGCACGTTGCTGAGCGCATGCGGTGGCGATTACACGGGCGGAGACGGGCCGCAGGACGCACCCAGCCCGGTCATGAATTCGGTGGCGAATTTCCGCGACGTGGGCGGCGCGGCGCCCGGTTACTCGACCAGCGACGGCGCGCACTTTCGCCGCGCCATCATTTACCGCTCCGACGCGCTCACCGTGAGCACGGCCGACACGTCCACGCTCGAAGGCATCGGGCTCGCGGCTGTCTACGATCTGCGCACGCCGGTCGAATCCGACACCACGCCCGACACGTCGGTCAGCACCGCGAGCTATGTCTCGCTGAACGTGCTCGGCACGCACGCGCCGCCGTCGTTCGCGGGCCTCACCGGTCCCGAACTCGATTCGGCCATGCAGGCGCACTGGCGCGAGTTCGTGATGGGCCGCACGCAATGCATGGCTTACGGCGCGCTGCTCGAGCAGATCGCGCAGGCGGGCGGGCCGGTCGTGGTGGTGGGCGGAACGGGCGTGGACGTGGCGGGATGGGCGAGCGCGCTCTTGCTGCTGATCGCGAACGTGCCGCTGGAAATCGTCGTGAAGGATTTTCTGCTGACGAATGCGTGGCGCTCGACGGGCGTCGACGAAGCCAATCTCTCACCGCCCGTGCAAGCCGCTTATCTGCAGACCGCGTTCGATGCGCTGCAAAAGGGCTTCGGCGATCTGAACCGTTATCTCGGCGCGGGTCTCGGTCTGTCGTCGACGACCGTGGATCTGCTGCGCGGCCGCCTCGTGGTGTGAGCGGCGCGCGGCATCGAGCGATATCGGCGGATATCAGGCGATATCCGGCACGCGCCAGCACTGGCTGGCAATCTCAGGCTTTTCAGGTTTCTCAGGCGGCAGGAAACGCGATCTTGATGCGCAGACCGCCTTCGGGATGGTTCGACACTTCGCAGCGCCCGCCCTGATTGCGCACGAGGCGCGTCACGATGGCGAGCCCCAGTCCGCAATGGCCTTCGCCGCCGCGTGCTTCGTCCAGACGCACGAAGGGCTTGAGCGCCGCCGCCACACGCTCGGCAGGAATGCCGGGGCCGTGATCGCGCACTTCGATGATCCAGTTCGTGCCTTCGCGGCGCGTGCCGATTTCCACCGGCGGCTCACCGTGTTCGAGCGCGTTGTCGACGAGATTCGACACGAGCCGGTCGAGCAGCGTGCGCGGCATGCGGAAGCTCGAACCGGCGCGCAGATCGAGACGGAACAGCGTGTCTTCTTCTTCGGCCGTATCGGACGAAAACTGCTCGCGCAATAGCTCATCCACTTCCACTTCGGGACCGGATTCCGGCCGTTGCCGCGCGAATTCCAGAAACTGCTGCACGATGTCGTTGAGCGAATCGACTTCGCGCGTGAACTGTTCGCGCTCGCGCTCGGAACCCAGCATGCTCGCGCGCAGCTTCAGGCGCGTGAGCGGCGACTTCAGGTCGTGCGCCACGCCCGCGAGCATGATGGCCTGATCGTCGTCGGCTTCGTTGAGCTGCTTCATCATGCCGTTGAACGAGCCGATCAATTCGCGCAGTTCGCGCGGACCGAGTTCGTCGACGGGCGGCGGGCGATTGCCCGAGCCGAACGCGCGCGCGGTCTGCGCGACGATCGACAGCGGACGCTGCATCTGCCACACCGCGAGCAGCGCGAGCAGCAGCGAGACCGCGAGCATCGACGCGAATTGCGGCACCAGATTCGGCGGCGGCGGCAGGTCGATGGGCGCGACGATCCACGTGGGATGGCCGGGAAAGCGCACCCAGAGCGTCGCGCGATGGCGCGTGTCGGCGAGAATTTCGGTGCCTGCGGGCAGATCGCGCAGCAACTGGCGGCGCAGATCGGAAAGCGGCTCGCGCTTCGGCACTTCGAGCTTCACGTCGGCGGGCATGTTCCAGGTCGGCACGAGATGCACGCGCAGCGCGGGCGCGAGTTCGAGCTCGTTGGGCGCCGCCCCGGTGGTGGCGTGCAGCATCAGCAGCAGGCCGCGCTCGAAGCCCTCGACTTCATGGCGGCGCGGCTGCGGCGCGAACACGACGAACCAGCACGCCTGAATCGCGAACAGCACGAGCGCCGACATCAGCGCCATGCGCCCGAACAGCGTATTCAACGGATTGTTCATGCATTCAGGCGATCATGCGCCGGGTTCGGCATCCTGGGCGTCGTGGGCGCCCGGATCGGCGACTTCGCCTTCGCGCAGCGGCACGAACACATAGCCCTTGCCGCGTACCGTTTGCACGAAACGCGGTTGCGAGGGATCGTCTTCGATCACGCGGCGCAGGCGCCAGATCGGCACGTCGAGACTGCGCTCGTGGAATTCGAGGCCGTCGGCATGCAGCAGATCGTGAATGAGCACGCGCGAGAGCACGCGGTAGGGGTGTCGTGTGAAGACCTTCAACAAGGCGAATTCGCCGTCCCGCAACGCCACGCGCTCGCCGTCGCGCAGCAGCGTGCGCGTGGCGAAGTCGAGTTCGAAGGGGCCGAAACGGCAGCGTTCGCGCGCTTCCGGCGCACCGGCGGGCACCGCGCCGCGACGGCGCAGCACGGTCTGGATGCGCAGCAACAATTCCTGCGGATCGAACGGCTTGGCGACATAGTCGTCCGCGCCGAGCGTCAGGCCCGCGATGCGGTCGGCGACCGCGCCGCGCGCCGAAGCGAAGATCACGGGAATGTCGTCGCCTTTCGCGCGCAGGGCGGCGAGGGCGCGCAGGCCGTCGGTGCCGGGCATCATGACATCCAGCACGACGACAGCAGGCCGCTCGCGTTCGAGACGCTGACCGAGATGCGTGCCGTCGTGCAGGACCGAGGCCTCGAAGCCGTTGGCCCGCAGGAAGCGGGAGAGAAGATCGCGCACGACCGGATCGTCGTCGACGATGAGAACGTGTGGACTCATCGTGAAATTTTAATTCGTATCGACGGCTTACAGAATAGCGGCGTTCTTTCTATTTCTTACTCCGGCTTACTTGCGATTGGATTGCGACGGGGTCGCGAGGGGGATCGCGCCTGAATCACGCCTGAATCCCCAGATTGAATCGCGCGGCGGGTTTCGCCGCGCTGGCTTCGTGACGGTTGCGTCACTGCTGCATCACTGCTGCATCACCGCGGCGTGACTTACTTCGCGGCGAGCGAGCTTTCCTGCGCCGATGCCTGGGCGGCGTGCGTGGCGTCGGTCGCGGCGGCGTCCGCCGGCTTTTCTTCCGACGAATGCGCAGCGGCCGGCTTTGCAGCGGCGGGCGCGTCGAGCGAAGCGATGCCCGCGGCCTTCGCGAAGGCCGTGCCCGAACCTGCCATGCTGGCGGCCTTGGCCGACGTTTCCGCGGTGGCGGCCGGCTTGGCCGACTTGACCGGGGCGACTTCGTCAGCCGGGATAGCGTGCGTGTGCGAGTCGGCGAGATGCTTCTGGCGCGCGTCGGCAGCAACGCCGCTCGGCATTTTTTCCAGATGCAGCGAGGCGTCGGTGTGCGCGCCGGCGAGCTTCGCGCCCGTCTTCGCGGCGGGCTTCGAGCCGTCGGCCGTCGGTGCCGGCTTGTCGTTCTGGCCCTTCGGCGCAGCGTCGATGCCCTTCATTTCCAGCACGGCGTCCTGTGCGGACGGTGCCAGATGCTGATCGGCCACGCCGTCCTTCACGCGCTGCACGGTGGCCTGCTTGCCGTGTTGCAGATCGCCCTGGAGTTCGGCGATGCGGCGGTTATACCAGTCCGTCACGCAAGCCTTGTCCTTGCAGTTGTGCTGGCGCCATTGCCACTGGCTCACGCGGTCGGCTTCGAGCGCCGTCGAGTCGGGCGTCGCGTCGATTGCGCTGTGATAGAGCGCGGCGAGTTTGTCGTCGAGCGCGGACAGCGTCGGGTCGTTGCACACGAGGCGCTCGGACGCCGAGGCGTTGTGCGGGCAATGAAAACTCGCCGCCTGAGCGAACGGCGAACCGGCGAGCGACGCGAATAGCGCGAGCGCAGCGACGTTCAGGCCGCGGCGAAGGGAGTGAGCGCGACGGATTTTCTGTTCTCGATTCATGGCAGGCACGATGTTGTTTGAAATAGCGGGGGACGACGGGCGGCTAGTCCGGCGTCGCCACGGCGCCAGGCGCCGCGATGAGAACAATAGCTCAGCGCCTCTGACGCAAAGCGGCGCTCAACGGGTCGATTGCGTCCACCGCTTACGAAACATTTCATCCATTACGCGTGCGGTAAGCTGTGCGGCCGTTTTAACGGCCTCCGCGCGCTGCGCCTGCTTTCCGGTCCTTACCTGATGGGAGATTTGCGAAGAAGTGGAAAGCGCTTGCCAACAATGGCCGATGTCCAGCCCATCGTGTGGCGCGCTTTGCCGCGATGATGCATGACGAGCCCTGCCGCCCGCGTTACGTCGCGTCGCGCGCGCAGCCCATCGACGCGTCATGTCATCGTTCCCATGCCACACGAAATCCGCTCCAACGTCCGCCGCGCGGTCCGCCTGGCCGCCGCGCTCGGCGCTGCGCTCGCGCTCAATGGCTGCGCCTGGACGCTGATTACCGCCGCCGATGCGACCGGCTCCGTGATCCAGGCCGGTTATGCGGTGGCGTCGAATTACTCGTCGCCGAAGTTCGTGACCGGCCGTCCGGTGAATCTCGCCTCGATCTGCATCGAGAACAATCCGATGGTCACGTCCGCCGATTTCGTGCCGTCGCTGCAACTCGTGCTGTCGCAGCGCGGCGTGCGTTCGGATGTCTACAGTCCGGGCACCGAGCCGGTCACGTGCGAAGGGCGGCTGGTCTATAACGCGTCGATCGAGTTCGGCAAGCCGACCTTCAGCGACGACAGCCGCGCCTATCTGTCCACCATCAATCTGACGATCTTCATGCATAACCATATTGCGGTGACGGCGCGCTACGAAGTGCGCGGGCTCGGCACCGACCGCTATTCGAGCGCGGCCGTGAAGCTCAAGGGCCTGCTCGACGCGATGGTGGTGGATCAGACGCAACTGGGTTCGACGTTCGAGTCGGCTTCGCGCGGCTTCTAGTCTTTCACGCCGCATATTCAGGAAAGGAATGGAAAGGCGGCGGGCCTATGCCGGTCCGTTTGCGTCCCTTACGATTTGTGCATGGCAAATAATATCTTTCTCGTCGACGACGATCCCGTCGTACGCGACGTTACCGCCGAATATCTGCAAATGCGCGGCTTCACCGTGACGAAGCTGCCGTCCGCGCGCGCCTTGCAGCAGCAGTTGCGCACCGAACGGCCGCAGGTCGTGGTGCTCGACATCATGATGCCGGAGCTGGATGGCATCAGCGCCTTGCGCGCGCTGCGCGAAAGCGGCGACGATCTGCCCGTGATCCTGCTCACCGCGCGCAACGAGGTGATCGACCGCGTGCTCGGCCTCGAATTCGGCGCCGACGATTACGTGGGCAAGCCCTTCGATCCGGGCGAGCTGGCCGCGCGTATCCGCACGGTCATGCGCCGCCGCAGCGTGGCCAACTCGACGGGCGCGCCGGAAAGCCGCGCGTCGTTCCGCTTCGGCCCGTACGAACTCGATTTCCGCTCGCGCGAACTCTATCGCGACGAAGAACGCATTCCGCTGCGTTCGAGCGAATTCGCGTTCCTGAAGCTGTTCGTCAATCACGCGATGACGATTCTGTCGCGCGAGCGCATCATCGAAATCGTCTACGGCGAGGCGGGGCGTTATCGCAACCGCAGTCTCGACGTGGCGATCTGGCGCCTGCGCCGGCTGATCGAAACCGATCCGTCCGAGCCGCGTTATCTGCAAACGGTCTGGGGTCACGGCTATGTGTTCGTGCCGGATGGCGAGGTGGGTTTTGCGGAGCGTTACAGCGAATACGCGGGTGACATGCCCGACGCGGCCCAGGAAGAGTGAGCGTTCGATTCAGGCGGCGCCGTTCGGGCCGCCTGAAAGCTCGCGATGAAATGCAAACGGCGCGCCATCGAGGCGCGCCGTTTTTGCTTGCCGGGCCCGCATTTGCGGACCCGTCAAAGCGGCATCAGAACGTGAGCACGCTCAGGAACATGCGTTGCAGCCAGCCCACCGTGGTCGCGTCGTTGAGCATGCCGCGACCCACCTGCTCGATGCGCGCGTTGGCGATCTTGCTCGAATCCACGTAGTTGTCCGACTCCACGTCGTTCGGATTGACGATGCCCGAGAGACGCAGGCGCTGATGCTCGCCGCTCATCGCAATGATCTTCTCGCCCGACACCACGAGATTGCCCGTCGGCGTCTTGCTGATGACCGTGACGGCCAGCGTGCCCGACATGTCGCTCGACAGCGTGTGGCTGCCCGTGCCGTTGAACGTCGTCGACGCCGAACCGATGTTGAACAGATGCGCCAGACGCGCCGCCGCGCCCGTCGACTGATCGGCGGCGGTGGCGGTGATGGTGCTGTCGCGCTTGGCGGATGCGGCCGCGTTGTCGGCGCCGGTGTAAGTTTCGGAGAGGCGGATCGTCAGCACGTCGCCGATACGCTGCGCGCGCGGCGTTTCATACAGCGCGAGCGCGGTGCCTTGCTGATAGATCGAGCCGCTGGTGTTCACGTTCAGCGGCGGCTCCGCGAGCGGCGGCGTCATCGGCGTGTTGACGATCGAGTCGGGCGAGACGGCGCACCCCGAGAACGCAGCGAATGCCGTTGCGCACAGCAGCACACGCGGCAGCGCGAAAGAGCAGCGCGCGAAGTGCTTGCGGTAAGGTAAGGAGTGCGATTGATTGGAAAGCATAGGTAAGAAGCGCTCGCGTGAGGGAGTCGTCGGGTCAGGTCACGTGCTGGGGATCAGCCTTCGTCGAACTGGCTGATCTTGAGCGCGCGTTCGATGCCTTTCGCGCGCGGGCTGACGGGTTTAAGCAGGTAAGTAAGCGTGGCGTGGCCGCCGTTGGGCATCAGGCAGATCGTGATCGTGCTCGATGCGTTGTCCCATTCCAGCAGCGGCAGTTCCGGGTCGCCGCGCATATGCGGCGCGCCGTAACGCGCGGCCAGCAGATCGCGCAGATCGAAGGCGGTTGCGGCGTCCACGACGAACGACATTTCATAGAGACGTAGCGGGCCGCCCGCGCTGTCGTGCGCGAAACGCAGCACGTGTTCGCTGGCGGGCACGCCGTCCACGACGGCGTGGGAAGGCGTCCAGCCTTGCGGCGTGCGATGTGCCCAGCGGCACGCGATCGTCAGGCTCGCATAGCTCTTGAACGGCATGCCGATGTCGCCGCCGGCCACGTCGGTTTCGCAGACGAGCGCGCTTTCGTGCGGCGTCGCGCGCACCGTGTTCGCCTCGCGTAGATCAGTCAGCGTGATGCCGAGCGGAATGCCGCGAAACGAGAAGGGCGTGTCGTCTTGCGCGACGGCGCGGCTGCGCGCCGTCGCGACAACAGGCGTCGGGTGACGTTTCTTGACCGTGCTGCGTGGCGCCTGTGCGCTGGCCGTCTTTTGCGGCGCGGGCGCAGGCGCGGAGGCAGCGTGTGCTGCCACGGCGTTCGCCTGCACGACGGCAGGCGCGCTGGCAGGTGCGCTGACAGTTGCACTGGCAGATGCACCGGCCGATGCGCTGACCGCGGGCGTCGGGAGCGGCGTGATGCGCCCTTCGAAGCTCGTGTGCGCGCAAGCCGGAGCGGCCAGCGCGCCGGCAAGCGCCGCAGCGGCAGCGCAGGTCAGGAAAGCGGTCAATGACGCCCGTTTCATCGAGTGGCCTCGATCAGTCGATAGCCGCCGCGCACGCGTCGAACGGCACAGCAGCGGGATGGCCAACCACCGGCACGATCTTCACCGTCGCCGAGACGAGCCGGCAAGGTAATGCCGCCACCGCGCAACCTTCGAGCGGCAGGGTGAGGCTGGCGAGTGCAATCACCGCAGCGGCGCGCAGCCCATGCAATGCCACACGCGACAGATGATGTGCGCGCTTAGCCTTCAGCGGCGCCTCTTGCGACAGCGAATTCGTCATGCGGTGGTATTGATGTTGTGGCCGAGCGGACCGACCGGCGTGCCGGGATGCACGGTTTCCGGTTGGGCGGAATTGTTACCGGCGTAGCCTGCCGAGCCGGAGTTCTTGTTGCGGTTAGGGTCGAACGTCGTCAAGGGCGACGAGTGGCCGACGCTGCTGGAGCCGATAGGGCTGGTCATGATGGGCCTCCTGGGCGGATTGACACAAAAAGGAGGGGGCGCACGGAGAGGGGTGCGCGCCCCCGCGTTACGCCGATAGGGGAAGTAGTCGACGAGCGGCGATAGCATCTTCGCGTCTGAGTCTGTTGCGTGAAGCAAGAATCAACGGGGGCATTGGCTCATGCCTTACGAGTCCTTCCTGGCGTATACAAATGCGCAAGATGCGGAAGGAAAAATGCGTGCGCGCGCTGAAGTTGCGCGCAGGGAAATCAGCGAATGGAGGGGGGCCGGGACGCGCTGGCGCGGGCGGCAGATGGCTTGTGGGTTGGGCGTTGCGGCGGACGCAGGGCGAGGCAGAGGCGGGCCCGGCGAGTGCGGGTTCAGATCGCGTCGCGCCCATCATTTCGAAGGTAATTTGAAATGACTTCCGCCCGCTTCATCTTACCGGCGTGGAAGTTTTGAAATGCGAAGATCGGGGCGAAAAACGTCGCCGTCCACGATCAAAATGCGTCGCCCGCAGGGCGCGGGAAAGGAAGCGAAAGGAAAACGCTGGTATATTTCCCGTCCCATCGGCGCAACGCCGGAACCCCATTCCCGAGGCCCTGGAGATGACCCGTAAATTCATCCTCAAAGACGACAAGACCGATCACAACGGCGTCGTGATGGACGGTATCGAAGGATCGTCGTATCACGGCCGTCCGCTCGCCTATATCGGCGCGCCGGTGATGTGCCAGACCTGCTCGAAGCAGGGCGTGATCGTCTCCGATGGCGGGCCGCACACGATGACCGTGATGGGCAAGACGGTTGCGCTCGAAAACGACCTTTGCCAGTGCGAGTGCCAGCCGCAGCCGAAGCTCGTGGCGTCGATGGATACGGGCACGCTGGCGGGCAGCTAGGCGCGCTTGTTCACGCTTGAGCGCGCCCGGCGGCGTCAATCGTCGTCCGGCTCGGCCCGCACGTCGACGGCCACGTCGACGCGATGCGCGCCCCCGCCCAGAATGACCCCGCGCAGCAGCGATACGTCGCTGTAATCGCGCCCGACCGCGAGCGTCACGTGGCCCTGATCGGCGAGCACGTTGTTGGTCGGATCGAGATCGACCCAGCCCGCCTGCGGCACGTGCAGCGACACCCACGCGTGCGAGGCATCCGCGCCGATCATCGGCGTGACGCCCTCGGGCGGATCGTTGCGCAGATAGCCGCTCACATAGCGCGCCGCCAAACCGAGCGAGCGCAGCCCGCCGATCATCACCTGCGCGAAGTCCTGACACACGCCGTGGCGCAATTCGAAGGCGCGCGCGGCGGGCGTGTCGAAGGCCGTCGCCGCCGGGCGATAGGCGAAGTCGCGATGAATCCGCTGCATCAGGTCGATGGCCGCCGCGAGCACCGGCGCGCCCGGCGTGAAGCTTTCGAGCGCATACGCGCGCAACGCGGGCGACAGCGCGATATTCGGCGACGCGCAGCAAAACTCCGACTCCGCATGAAACTCACCGCCCGCCGTGTAGCGCAGCGCGCGCGCCACGTCTTCCCACGCGGGCGTGGCGTCGGCGTCGAGCGTTGCATAGCGCGGCGCGAGCAGCACGCTCGTTTCCATCGTCATCTGCAGATAGTCGTGCGGCGCATCGAACGAAAAATACAGCACGTCGTTGCCGAAGGCGTCGCGGCGGCTCGTTTGATACGAGGGCGCGGGCTCGATGCGCTCGCGGTGTTCGAGCACGCGCTGCCACGGCAGTTCGAGCGGGCGGATGGTCGCGAGATGCTGCGCCGTTTCGACCAGCGTCGAATAGCGGTAGGTCGTGCGATGCGTGACGGACAGACGCGTGCCGCTCATGACCACACCTGCGCGGCGAGCGGCATCGCGTGGCTGAACCAGCGCGCGCTGATTTCGTTCGAGGCGGCGGCCATGCGCGCGGCGAGCGCGTCGCACAGCGCGGTGAGCGCCGGATAGCGGCCGTCCTCGCCGGGGTCGCAGATCGCTTCGAGATCGGGTAGCGCGTCGACGGGCGCGAGCTGCGCGGCGAACGGTTCGCGGCGCGGGCCGCCCGCCGCCTGGGCGATTTCGTCGAGACGCGTGCGCAGCCGGTCGTACACGCCGTACAGGCCGCGCGGATTGGTCGGATCGGTGACGATCAGGTCGAGCAGCGCGGGCACTTCGAGCCGCCCCGGATAGAGTGTGCGATAGGTCAGCGTGCTGTCGAACAGTTGCAGCAGCACGTCGAAACCGGCGGGCGTGGCGAGCGTGCGTTCGTGCGCGGCGATGCGCAGCACGCCGGCCATCGCCGCCACGCGCTCGATATGGCGGCCCGCGAACAGCAGACGCCAGGCTTCGTCGCGCGTCATGCGGTCGCCCTGGCAGCCGCTGATCGCGCTCAACTGCGTGGCGAGCGCGTCGAGCGCGCGGATCAGCGCCATGCGGTCGTACGGCGTGGGCTGGCGGAATTCGAGCAGCACGCCCTGGCGCGCGGGCGCGGGGGCGAGCGAGAGCGCTTGCAGCGCGTCGCGGAAGTCGTTGCGCGCGGCGAGCACCGTGCGCCAGTGATCGCTCGACAGACGGCCGCGAATTTCGCCGCACGCGTAGGCCTGGCTCGCGAGCATCTGGCCGATGCTGGGCGCGCGCGCGCTTTCGTGCAGGTTGGCGACGAGTTCGCGCTCGAAGCTGTCGAGGCCGCGGCGAGGGGCGGTGACGGATTCTTCTGTGCTCGGTGCGTTCGATGTGGGCTTGGCGCTGGCCGTTGCGTTCGTGCCCGTCACGAGACCGCTCGCAGTAGCCAGTTCGGTGAACGTGCTGAACAATTCTTCGGCGTCGCTGCCTTCGAGCGAACCGAGAATCAGTCGGCACAGGCGCACGGCGTTTTCGGCGCGCTCGCCGTATCGGCCGGCCCAGAAGAGGTTTTCGGCGGCGCGGCTCGACACGCGGCGATGCTCGCGGCGCAGATCGGCGGGCTTCATCGGGCTCGGCAGCAGCGTGAACGCCGTGCCGGGCTGGCTCGACAGCACCCAGGTATCGACGCTGCTGCCGCCCACCTGCATCGATACGGATTCCTGATGTTCTGCCGCCAGGCGCGTGAAGCCGCCCGGCAGCACGCGCCAGCCGCATTCCTGATCGGCGATCGCGTAGACGCGCAGCACCGCGGGGCGCGCGCCGAGCATGGCTGCGTCGTGGGTGGCGTCGGCGGCGTGTTCGTAACGCGGCGTGTAGCTGTAGTGCAGCGGCTGCTGGACCGTGAAGGCGTCGGGCAGTTGCTCGATGCGCTCGCGCCAGTCGGCGAGCGTCTGCGGGCCGGCCGCGAGGCCGGGCGGCACGGCGCTGCGGGCGTCCTTGCCGTTCTTCGAGGCCGCGTGCGTGCCGCCAGGCCAGGTCGGCACCAGCAGCGCTTCGGGCAGTTGCGCGAGCGCGTCGCGCCGCGCGGCGTCCTCGCCGCACCACCAGGTCGGCACGCTGGGCAGCACGAGCGGCTCGTCGAGCAGCGCCTGCGCGATGCCGGGCATGAAGCCGTGCAGCGCGGGCGATTCCACGAAGCCCGCGCCCGGCACGTTCGAGACCATCACGTTGCCCGCGCGCATCACCTGGAGCAGTCCCGGCACGCCGATGGTCGAATCCGCGCGCAACTCGACGGGGTCGCAGAACGTGTCGTCGAGACGGCGCAGCACCGCGTGTACGCGCTCCAGCCCGCCGAGCGTCTTCAGATACAGCATGTCGTCGCGCACGGTGAGGTCCTTGCCCTCGACCAGCGTGAGGCCGAGATAGCGCGCCAGAAACACGTGCTCGAAATAGGTCTCGCTGAACGGCCCCGGCGTGAGCAGCACGATATGGGGCGAGCCGCCGCGCGCGCTGTGCTCGTCGGCGCGCATGATCGCGCGCGCCGAGTCCGCGAGCGTGGCGATCAGTTGCGAATACGAGGGCGCGAGACGGTGCACGCGCATCGCGCGAAACGGCTCGGCGAACAGGCTGGAAACGATCAGGCGGTTTTCGAGCAGATAGCCGAGCCCGGACGGCGCCTCGGTGCGATGCGAGACCACGGTCCACTGGCCGTCGGGCGCGCGCGCGAGGTCGAGCGCGACGATCTGCAGATACTGGCGTCCGGGCGGCGTGAAGCCCTTCACCGCGCGCAGATAGCCGGGATGGCCGAACACCAGCGCGCCCGGCAGCAGGCCGCGCGCGAGCAGCGTCTGCGGCCCGTAGATATCGGCGACGATCTCGTTGAGCAGCCGCGCGCGCTGCGCCACGCCGCGCTCGATCAGCGCCCATTCGTCTTCGTCGATCAGCAGCGGCAGCAGGTCGAGCGACCACGGACGCGGCCCGCCGCCATCGGCGTAGACGTTATAGGTGATGTCGTTCTCGCGCACCTGGCGCGCGACCGAGGCCGCCGCGCCGTCGAGCCCCGCCGCGCCCGCCTTGCCGAGCAGCGCGAAGAACTGGCGCCACGGTTCGCGCAGCGTGCCGTCGGGCGCGCGCAGCTCGTCCCAGTGGCCGTCGCGCACGGGCAGCGAGCGTAGCGGCGCGAGCGCGAGAGTCTCGTCGGCGGCGGAGTCGAACGGCAGGGTGGATTGAGTCGGCAAGATCGTCGCTTATACGCTGATGGCGGCGCGCCCCGGCAAGCGGGGCGCGTCTTCGGTTGGGGCTGGCTGACGTATTACGTCAACCGTGTTATCGGCAGAAATCAGCCGCGCCGCAGATCCAGCGTAAACGGAAACTCCAGGCTGCGCGCGGGCGGCGCGGCCTCGAACGGGCCGGGCGTGTGCCCGGTCGTGAAGAAGCGCGCGCGCCGCCGGCTTTCCGCCTCGTACGCGTTGACCGGAAACGTCTGATAATTGCGGCCGCCCGGATGCGCAACATGATACTGGCATCCGCCGATGGCGCGGCCGCTCCACGTATCGACGATATCGATCGTGAGCGGCGCATGCGCGCCGATGGTCGGATGCAGCGAGGACGCCTGGCGCCACGCGCGAAAGCGCACGCCCGCGACGCTTTCGCTGACGCGCCCGGTCGGTTGCAGCGGCAGCGCGTGGCCGTTCACGGTCACGAGATGGCGGCTTTCGTTCAGGCCCAGCACGCGCACTTCCAGCCGCTCCACCGACGAATCCACATAACGCACCGTGCCGCCTTGCGAGCCTTCCTCGCCCATCACGTGCCACGGTTCGAGCGCGTTGCGCAGCGTGAGGGCGATGCCGCTCGTCTGCAATTCGCCCACCAGCGGGAAGCGGAATTCGAAATGCGGCGCGAACCAGGCGGCGTCGAGCGCGAAATCCGCGTCGCGCAGCTCGGCCAGCACGTCGTCGAAATCCATCTGCACGAAGGTCGAGAGCATGAAGCGGTCGTGCAGCTCGGTGCCCCAGCGCGTGAGGCGCTGCGTGTACGGCGTGCGCCAGAAGCGCGCCACCAGCGCGCGCAGCAGCAGTTGCTGCGCGAGGCTCATGCGCGCGTGCGGCGGCATTTCGAAACCGCGCAGTTCCAGCAGACCGAGGCGGCCGGTCGGGCCGTCGGGCGAGTAGAGCTTGTCGATGCAGAACTCGGCGCGGTGCGTGTTGCCGGTCACGTCGATCAGGATGTTGCGCAGCGCGCGGTCGATCAGCCAGGGCGGAACCGGTGCGCCTTTGCCGTTCGCGCCGGCCTCGCCGAAGCCGCGCAGCAGATCGACCTGACGCTGGATCTCGGCGAAGGCGATTTCGAGTTCGTAGACCTGATCGTTGCGCGCCTCGTCGACGCGCGGCGCCTGGCTCGTCGGCCCGATGAACAGGCCCGAGAACAGATAAGACAGCGACGGATGGTTGTGCCAGTACGCGATCAGGCTCGCGAGCAGATCGGGGCGGCGCAGGAACGGGCTGTCGGCGGGCGTGGCGCCGCCGAGCACGAGGTGATTGCCGCCGCCGGTGCCGGTGTGGCGGCCGTCGAGCATGAACTTCTCGGTCGAGAGCGTGGTTTCGTGCGCGGCGCGGTAGAGGAATTCGGTGCGCTCGACCAGTTCGTCCCAGTTCGACGACGGGTGGATGTTCACCTCGATCACGCCGGGATCGGGCGTGACCTGGAGCATCTTGAGGCGCGCGTCGCGCGGCGGCGGATAGCCCTCGATGACGACGGGCAGCGCGAGCTCGCGCGCGGTGGCTTCGACGGCGGCGAGCAGATCGAGATAGTCGTCGAGTTCGGCGAGCGGCGGCATGAAGACGTGCAGCTGGCCTTGCCCGCTGCCGAACGCGTCGGCTTCGGCCTTCGGACCGGCGGCGCGCGCCGGGTCGCGCGCTTCGACGCACAGCGCGGTGCGGCGGATCCAGGCCGCCGATTCGCCGCGTTGCGGGTAGCGGTTGGCGATTTCGGCGCGGGCGGCGGCGCGTGCGCTTTCGCTTTCGCCTTCGCCATTGCCGGTACCTTCAACGCCTTCCGCGCCGAACCCGCCGCTTTCCTCGCCATAGGCCTGCGCGCCCAGCTCGAACCCTTCGCGATACTGCATGCGCAATTCGGCGGCGCTGCGCAGCGGCTCGGCGGTTGCGAACGGATCGTGCGCGTGCTGCCACGGATAATCGGCCGCCGCCACCCACGGCAGCGAGTCGAGCGGCAGGCGATAGCCCATCGGCGAATCGCCCGGCATCAGATACATGCGCTCGTCGCGGAAGAACCACGGCCCGCTGACCCAACGCGGCGGCTGAAGCGCGGGCAGCGAAGCACCCACGCGCTCGCGCACCAGCGGCAGCACGTAGCCGGTCACGGCATCGAGCCCCGCGTCGAACACGCGGCGCAGGCGCAGGCGTTCCAGCTCGTCGTCGAGGCGCGAATCGAACGGATCGACGTTCACGGGCAGGCGGCGTTCGCGCCACAGGTAATACCAGGTGTCCTCGTAACCGGGCTGCACGTATTTCGATTCGACGCCCAGCTTGCCCGCCAGATGCGCGATGAAGCGTTGCGCGTCGGCGGCCGTGTGATGCGTGGGCGTGCGCTCGTCGGCGAACAAGGACGGATCGTGCCAGCACGGCTCGCCGTCGGCGCGCCAGAACAGCGAGAGCGCCCAGCGCGGCAACTGCTCGCCCGGGTACCACTTGCCCTGGCCGATGTGCAGAAAGCCGCTCGCGCCGTACTGCGCGCGCAGCTTGTCCATCAGCGCGATGGCGTAGCGGCGCTTGGTCGGCCCGAGCGCGTCGGTGTTCCATTCCGGTGCATCGCGGTCGCGCTCGGCCACGAAGGTCGGCTCGCCGCCCATCGTCAGGCGCACGTCCTGGCTGGTCAGCGCGGCGTCCACCTGCGCGCCCATCGCCTGCATCTGCGCCCATTGCTCGTCTGTGTACGGCTTGGTGACGCGCGGCGTTTCGAGCACGCGCTCGATCGTCATCGAATGCTCGAATTCGACTTCGCAGTCGTCGAGCGCGCCCGAAATGGGCGCGGCGCTGCCCGGCTCCGGCGTGCAGGCGACCGGAATATGGCCTTCGCCCGCGAGCAGGCCCGAGGTCGGATCGAAGCCGATCCAGCCCGCGCCCGGCAGATAGACCTCGCACCACGCGTGCAGGTCGGTGAAGTCGTATTCGGCGCCCACGGGGCCGTCGATCGCCTTCACGTCGGGCTTTAGTTGCAGCAGATAACCGGACACGAAACGCGCCGCCAACCCCAGTTGGCGCAGCGTCTGCACCAGCAGCCAGCCGGTGTCGCGGCACGAACCCGAGCCTTTTTCTAGCGTTTCCTCGGGCGTCTGCACGCCCGGTTCCATGCGGATCAGATAGCCGATCTCGCTTTGCAGGCGCTGATTCAACCCGACCAGGAAATCGATGGTGCGGATCTCGGCGGCGGGCGAGCGGTCGATCGATTCGACGAAGGCGGCGAAGCGCGGCGTCGGCTCGCTGCATACCAGATAGGGCGCGAGTTCGGCGGCCAGTTCGGGCGTGTAGGCGAACGGGAAGTGCTCGGCGCCCGGTTCGAGGAAGAAGTCGAACGGGTTGTAGACCGCCATTTCCGCGACCAGATCGATGGTCACGCGGAACTCGCGCATCGGCTCGGGGAACGCCAGCCGCGCCTGGTAGTTGGAGAACGGGTCCTGCTGCCAGTTCACGAAGTGGTCGGCGGGCTCCACGCGCATCGAGTACGAGACGATGGGCGTGCGGCAGTGCGGCGCGGGCCGCAGCCGCACGATGTGGGGCGCGAGATGCACGAGCCGGTCATAGCGGTACTGCGTGACATGGTTTAACGCGACACGGATGGACACATCCGACTCCTCGATCGACGTGGACGATGAAATAGGGCGCGCGCGCGGCGCGTGGCTATGATGCCGGGGCAACGAGTGCGCGATGTGACAGCGGCGCGCGGCACGCCGCGTGCTTCGCGAGGCTGCGCGCGCGGCGCATTCACTCCTGGACAGCGGCGATGAAAACCTTTCACTGCGATCACTGCAACCAACTGGTGTTCTTCGAAAACGAGCGCTGCGAACGCTGCGACGCCCGGCTCGGCTACGTGCCGCAGAGCGGCGAGATGCATGCGTTCGAGGAAGCGGGCGACGGCTTGTGGCGCGTCCGGCGCACTGCCGGGAACCCGGCGAATGAAGCGAACGAAGCGAATGAAGCGAACGAAGCCGCGCTGTTCCGCCAATGCCACAACTACGCGGTGGAAAACGTCTGCAACGGCATGATCGCTGCCGGTTCGTCCGATTCCCCCGACACGCTGTGCCGTGCCTGCCAGTTCACGCGCACGATTCCCGATCTCTCGCGGCCCGAAAACCGCGTCTACTGGTATCGGCTCGAAACCGCCAAGCGGCGTCTGCTCGCCACGCTCGCGTCGCTGGGCCTGCCGCTCGCCACGCGCGCGGACGATCCCGAACACGGCCTGCAATTCGAGTTCCTCGAAGACACCGGCGACGGCCAGCGCGTGCTCACCGGCCACGACCACGGCCTGATCACGATGAACATCGCCGAAGCCGACGACGCCCATCGCGAACGCACGCGCGTCTCGCTGCACGAACCGTATCGCACGCTGCTCGGCCATTTCCGCCACGAAGTCGGCCATTACTATTTCGACCGCCTCGTGATGGAGACGCGCCGCATCGAGCCGTTTCGCACGCTGTTCGGCGACGAGCGCGCCGACTACGCCGAAGCGCTCGCCGCGCACTACGCCAACGGCCCCGCGCCCGACTGGGCCGGGCGCTACGTGAGCGCGTATGCGTCCGTGCATCCGTGGGAGGACTGGGCCGAGACGTGGGCGCATTACCTGCATATCGTCGATACGCTCGACACCGCTACCGCCTGCGGGCTCGCGCTGCTGCCCGAACGCCGCGACGAACCGGTGCTGCTCGACCAGACGCCCGTCGACGAAGCGAGCTTCGACAACCTGATGGCGCGCTGGTTTCCGCTCACGTACGTGCTCAACAGCCTGAACCGCAGCCTCGGCATGCCGGACGGCTATCCGTTCGCGCTGGCCCCGCCGGTCATCGACAAATTGCGGTTCGTTCATCGCGTGGTTTCGGCGGCGGCTTCGACTTCGTTGGCGCGTGCGTGATGCAGTTGGTTCGGGTTCCTGAGCGTTCGCGAATGGCGGCGCGACGGTACGCCGGCGCGCTCAGCGTTCGAGCACCCACGTATCCTTGGTGCCGCCGCCCTGCGAGGAATTGACGACGAGCGAGCCCTCGCGCAGCGCCACGCGCGTGAGGCCGCCCGGCACCATGCGCACTTCCTTGCCCGAGAGCACGAACGGCCGCAGATCGATATGGCGCGGCGCGATGCCCGATTCCACCCACGTGGGGCAGGTCGAAAGCGAGAGCGTCGGCTGCGCGATGTATTTGTCGGGATTCGCGAGCAGCGCCGCACGGAACGCCTCGATTTCCGCTTTCGTCGACGCCGGGCCGATCAGCATGCCGTAGCCGCCCGCGCCGTGCGTTTCCTTCACGACCAGATCGCCGAGATGATCGAGCACGTACTGAAGGTCGTCGGGCTTGCGGCACATCCACGTGGGCACGTTGTTGAGCAGCGGTTCCTCGCCCAGATAGAAGCGCACCATGTCGGGCACATACGGATAGATCGACTTGTCGTCGGCGACGCCCGTGCCCACCGCGTTGCACAGCGTGACGTTGCCTTTGCGATAGACGTTCATGAGGCCCGCCGCGCCGAGCGTGGAGTCGGAGCGGAAGACGAGCGGATCGAGAAAGTCGTCGTCGACGCGGCGATAGATCACGTCGATGCGCTGCGGCCCCTGCGTCGTGCGCATGTACAGATAGTCGTTATCGACGAACAGATCCTGGCCTTCGACCAGTTCGCAGCCCATCTGCTGCGCGAGGAACGCGTGCTCGAAATACGCCGAGTTGTACATGCCCGGCGTGAGCACGACCACGGTGGGATTGTCGGCGCCCGAGGGCGCGGCGGCGCGCAGCGTGTCGAGCAGCAGGTCGGGATAATGCGCGACCGGCGCGATGCGGTTGCGCACGAACAGATCGGGAAAGAGCCGCATCATCATCTTGCGGTTTTCGAGCATGTACGAGACGCCCGACGGCACGCGCAGATTGTCCTCCAGCACGTAGAACTCGCCCTCGTCGGCGCGCACGATATCGATGCCCGCGATATGCGCGTAGATGTCTCGCGCCACGTTCACGCCCTGCATTTCCGGGCGATATTGCGCGTTGTTCAGAATCTGGTCGGCGGGCACGATGCCGCGCTTGACGATCTCCTGATCGTGATAGATGTCGTGGATAAAGCGGTTCAGCGCGTTCACGCGCTGGCGCAGGCCGCGCTCCAGCTTGTTCCATTCGTCGCGCTGGAAAATGCGCGGAATCACGTCGAAGGGAATCGTGCGCTCGGTGCCCGCGCCCGTGACGTCCTTCTCGCCATAGACGGCGAAGGTGATGCCCACGCGGCGGAAGATCGTGTCGGCTTCCGCGCGCTTCTTGTGCATCTGCTGCTCGCTCTGGCCGCGCATCCACGAGAAAAACTCGCGGTAATGCGCGCGCGGTTCGCCCGCCTGCGCGAACGCCGTGGCGGCCACGCCCCGAACGTCGAATTGCCCTTGCTCGAACATCTCGTTGAAGAAGGCTTGCGTCATAGTTGTTCTTCCGTCCGCTGCTTGTGCGTGCTGATGCGTGCTGGTTCGTTCTAGATACGTTCTTGTGCGGTCGCGCGATTACCTGTCGGGCCAGAACGCCCGATGCAACTTCCATGCCGACGCGAGCATGGCCAGGCGCGCCGCTCAGAACTCCATGTCGAGCTCGTCGATGTCCTCCGTTTCCGCCTTCGCGGCGGCAATCCATTCGGCCACATAGGGCTGCTTGAGCACGCGCATGCAGTACTCGCCGATGTCGGGGTCGATCGGCACGTCGTAGGTGAGCAGACGCGTGACGACGGGCGCGTACATGGCGTCGGCGGCGCTGATCTCGCCGAACAGCCAGGGACCGCCGTACTGCTGGAGGCAGTCGCGCCAGATCGTCACGATGCGATCGATGTCGTCGTGGGCGCGCGACCAGATGCGAAACGACGGAAAGTGGCCGCGCAGATTCATCGGCAGCGCGGAGCGCAGCGCGCCGAAGCCCGAGTGCATTTCGCCGCACACCGAGCGGCAATGCGCGCGCGCCTTGCGGTCGGCGGGCAGCAGATGCGCCTGCGGGCGGATTTCGGTGAGGTATTCGCAGATCGCGAGCGTGTCCCAGATCTCGTTGCCGTCGTGGCGCAAGCAGGGCACGAGGATCGACGGCGAAAGCAGCAGCAGTTCGGCGCGCGCGGCGGCGTCGTCGATCGGCACGGCGAGCGTCTCGAAGTCGAGTCCGGCGAGTTTCGCGAGCAGCCAGCCGCGCATCGACCACGACGAATAGTTGCGGCTGCTGATCGTCAAGGTCGTATTCGTCTGACTTGACTGACTTGTCATGCGGGCCTCCTCGGGCTTCAGACTCATCACACCAATCTGCGGCGCGGCGCACAGCGTTCGGGCGCGATGCACCGCGAAGGAACGCCGCGCCGCTCGCGCCTGGCGTTCGCGGTGCGCGGCGTCACGCGCCGGTCGTACGAATATCACGCGGATGTAACGCGGATGTGAACGCGCGGCGCGCTCGCATGCGCCGTGCGTGCCTCTGATCATCGGCGATTGTTCCGCGGCTCACTCGCTCGACCGTCCCCGAAAAAGTGCAAGCACCGTGCCAGTGAACGCGCGCGCGCCGCCGGGTGCCAGAGCGAGTGGCATAGCTATTGCCTCTCTTGCTCGCATTGCCGCCCATCGGCGGCCTGGAGCTTGCGCCCATGAATTTGCTTGCTTATCCGGCCTATCAGGCGTTCGCGGATGTCATGCGCCCGTGGCGCGCCGCCGCCTCGTTCGCGCGCGCGGCGCTCGCCGCGTGGCCTGGCGCGTGGCCCGCTGCCTGGCCCACACTCACCGCTGGCTTCGATGCGCGTTATCTCGACGCCTGCTGGGAACAGATCGAAATGGCCGGGCTCACGCATGCGCGTCCTCCGTTCGGCATCGACGCCGTGCAGGTGGACGGCGTGCGCACGCCGGTGATCGAGGAAGTGGTCAAGCGCACGCCGTTCGGCTCGCTGCTGCACTTTCGCAAGGACACGCCCGCGCCGCAGCCGCGCGTGCTGCTGGTCGCGCCGATGTCCGGCCACTTCGCGACGCTGCTGCGCGGCACCGTGCGCACGATGCTCGCCGATCACGACGTCTACATCACCGACTGGCACAATCCGCGTGACGTGCCGCTGGCGGCGGGGCGCTTCGGTTTCGACGAATACGTCGAGCACGTGATGGCGTTCATCCGCCGCATCGGCCCCGACGCGCATCTGGTCGCGATCTGCCAGCCGACCGTGGCCGCGCTCGCCGCCGTTTCGCTGATGGCCGCCGACAACGATCCCGCGCAGCCCGCGAGCATGACGCTGATGGCGGGGCCGATCGACTGCCGCGTGAATCCGACCAAGGTCAACGACCTCGCCAACAGCAAGCCGATCGAGTGGTTCGAGCGCAATCTGATCAGCGCGGTGCCGGGCGGTTTTCCGGGCGCGCAGCGGCGCGTCTATCCGGGCTTCGTGCAGTTGAGCGCGTTCATGTCGATGAATCTGGAGCGCCATCTGGCCTCGTTCGAGGAGATGCGCCACGAACGCGCGAAGGGCGACGCCGGAAAGGCGGACGCGATCCGCGTGTTCTATCGCGAGTACTTCGCCACCACGGACCTGACCGCCGAGTTCTATCTGGAAACGGTCAGCTCGGTGTTCCAGCAGTACGCGCTGCCGCTCGGCAAGCTCAAGGTGGGCGAGCGCCTCGTCGAGCCGCACGCGATCCGGCGCACCGCGCTGCTGACGATCGAAGGCGAAAAGGACGATATCTGCGCCGTCGGGCAGACGGTGGCCGCGCAGGAGTTGTGCTCCGGCCTGCGCCCCTATATGAAGACGCATCACGTGCAGACCGGCGTCGGGCATTACGGCGTGTTCAACGGACGGCGCTGGGACACGCAGATCTATCCGCTGGTGCGTTCGACGATCCACGACCACGAGCCGCGCGCGCGGCGCGTAGCGGCCTCGGCGTCGTCGATGGCGCTGGCTTCGGCCGATGCGGCGGACGCAGCCGGCGCGGGTCAGGTCACGCTGGGCGCCCTGCTCGCCGCCGAGGCGCACGCGGCGGCGGCCATCGCGCGGGCCGCCGAAGCCCAGCCCTAGTGACGGCGCGCCGGGTGCGTCATGGCGCCGCGGGTGCGGCGCTCTCCTGCCAGGGCGTGGGCGCGGGGACCTCGCAGGGCGCGGCCACGTCGATCGACTTGAAGTCGGCGGGACTCACGATCTCCAGATACTCCATGTCGGGCGAGTAATCGAACAGAAAGTGCGCAATGCCCGGCGCCTGATGCACGCAGTCGCCGGCCTCGACGAGCGTTTCGCGCTCGCCGTACATGAAGCGCGCCCAGCCCTTGAGCATGATGACGATATGAAAATCCGCCTCATGCCGATGCCAGCCCGTGCCCGCTTCCGGCGCCTCGTTGGCGCGCACCAGTTGCGCGACCACCTTGCCGTGCGTGGCCTCGCTGATGCCGAGATCGCGATAGACGAAGAAGTCGCGCAGTCCGCCGCCCGTGAAGGCGGTGTCCTGCGGTTTGACGTGCGAAAAACCCGTGGCGAATCCGCTTTGCATGGCAGGTCTCCCAGTGAAAAACGCGAGTGCAGATTCAAGCACGCTCCGTTCCAGCAGGCTGAAAACAGGTAATCCGGCGTTAAAGCCGCTTCAAAAGGGCGCGCAAACGATTTACGAAATTAAATCGAAAAAAATCGCGCGCCAATTCAGTGCGGATTTTCCTTGTTTTCATTAATAAAATCCCGCATTCGGGGCGTCGAGGCATTAAAGCGGGCGGATAAGCGGTGGACATCGCGTGGCCGTCTCGAAATGCATTTCGCATCGGCAGGCGAGTGGTGATCTGTCGAGTCGAGAGTGCTTCTTACTCAGGCTGCATCTCTGCCGCCGTGCGCTGGAGATGTTCTCATTCCTTTTCGAACCTTGCCTGTCCGTCGAGAATTATTCGACGCATTCAAAAACTGTTCGCCATTGCGCGCCATTATTTTCGCCAGGCGGAGGAATTGTGCTTTGATGCGGCACATTGGCGTGTGTCGATTTCGCGCGGTGCGCGGACCGGAATGCGACATCAGCAGGTCCGCCCCGAACGGTCGTGCGGCATTTTCACATTACAAAATCATGACAATCGCCCGAAAGAATTGGTAATGCGGCGTACCTGTAAAAAGGGATCGAACCGTGGCCCGGCAGAAATATCGTCGGATTAACAATAAATGCGTGCGTTATACTTCGGCTTCCGAGAATGCGGTGCTGATTCCGTATGAAATATTTCAAGGCTTAGTCTGAAATGTTTCGTTCGCTTATCAGACTTTACTCGATATTTCAAATAGCTTTCATCGCGCGCGGTAGTCAGGCGGGGGCCTGTGACACGTCACGTCTGTGTCACGAACGCCGTGCAGTTGAGAAGTGCAAAACCTGGTGTTTCGACCTGAACTGGACCAGCCTGCCCATGCCGACCGTCGTCGATTTCCTGCTTGAGCAACATCTTTCCCCTCAGTGGCGCGGCCTGTTGAGCGCCCTCGCCGCGGAGTTCGAGTCTCAGTTGAGCCCCGACGAGTTGCGTCAATTGATGTTCCGCGTCGGCGCGCGCTTCGCCGGCAGCCACGCGTTGCCGCCGTGCGAGTCCACCGATGACCTCGCCGATGCGTTGAATGCGCACTGGTCGGGCATCCAGTGGGGCTATGTGGAACTCGCCGACGAAGGCGAGTACCTGCGCATCCTCCATTACGGCGCGCCGCTCGCGGCGTTCGGCAACGCGGCGCTCGCCTGGACGCCCGCCTTCCTGCAAGGCTGCTATCAGGCCTGGCTCGACGCGATGGGCGCGGCCGAGCTGGTGGTGGCGCAGGCGGACGTGCCCGACGAGGGTTACGTCGTCGAATTCCGTCTCGCGCGCGCAACAGCCTGAAGACGGACGGCGCGCGTGCCGTTATAGATCCATCGACCCGCGCGTGTGTCTTGCTCGCGCTGCCCTGAGGTTCGCGTGCGGCGCGTGTCAGCAGTGTCCGGTGGTTATCGGCAGGTTTTACCGTTTTGTCAGTCCTTGATTATGGCTACGGCCAGTGAGTCGTCTCATGAGCACCTCGCGCGATGTCAAAGCGCTCTTCGACCGGTTCGGCGGAGACGCGAGCAGTTATCGGGAAATCCGTATGGAAAACGAGGCCCGCGATGCGCGCGGGCGCTGGCCGTTGCTCGGCATGATCGATCCGCGTGAGGTCGATCTGTCGGCGGCGGAAGCGAGGCCGGGCGCCCCGCAGGCGCCCGAGCTGCGCGTGAAGGTGCCGCGCGCCCAGCGCGACGACACCCAGGCCGCGTTGCGCCAGTCGGCGCCGCTGTTCACGCGTTCGCCGCGACGCGATGTGCCGCCGGTGATCCGCAAGGAAAAGCCCGCCGCGCCCGCGAGCAGCGCATTCCGTTTTTCGCCGATCCCGGCCGCGCGTCTCGACGCGGCGGCGGGCGATGAGCAGGACGCCGCGAACGCGCTCACGAAATCGGTCGCCGATGCGCAGCCGAATCCCGCGCCGCTTGCCTTCGCGATGCCCGCGACGGGTGACGCTGCGTCTGCGGCCGATGCGGGCGTTTCGTCTGATGTGAATCGCGCGAATGCCACCGTGAATGCCGCCGTGAATGCCGCCGCGAATGAAGCCGCAAGCGCCGACACGGCGCGCGCCTTGCCGCCGCTCGCTCCGCGTTTCGCGCAACCGGCGTCTGTGCTGGGCGCGTCGGCGGTGCCGGGTTTCGCGCGAACGCAGATGCAAATGCAAACCCAATCGCCAACGCCCGCACCCGCGATCGCCGCCAAGGCCGCGAACCTCGCGGGCACGCCGCGTGCACTGGGCGCGACCAGCGCGATCAGCACGGCGTCGCGCCCGGCATCCGCCGTGGTCGCGCCGCTGAAAAAACTCTTTGGCCGCGTCGCCGCGAGCGACAACGGCACGCGTGCCCATGCACCGGCGCCCGAAGCGGCTCCCGCACGGCTCGACAATCTGTTCGACCGCCTGCGCGGCGGCAATGCCAGCCATACCGGCAACAGCGGCAAGAACGGCGGCAGCGAAGCGGCATCGCGCCGTCCGTGGTTTCTCAAGGGAGTGAGCGGGCCATGAAAGTGGTGAGTGTGGTGTCGGCGAAAGGCGGCGTCGGCAAGACGACCGTCGCGGCGAATCTCGCCTCGGTGCTCGCGGCGCAGGGCCGCCATGTGGTGGCGCTCGACCTCGATCCGCAGAACTCGCTGCGGCTTTACTTCGGCGTGCCGCTCGACAGCGTCGACGGCCTCTCGCGCGCCGCGCTCACGGGCGCGCCCTGGCAGAGCGCGATGGTCGACGGCAGCGACGGCGTGGTCGTGCTCGCGTTCGGTGCGCTGATCGAAGAAGAACAGCATCTGTTCGAACGCCATCTCGACGAAAACCCGCAATGGCTGCTGCGCGGCCTGGAGTCGCTGCGTCTCGACGCGCCCGATATCGTCGTGATCGACACGCCGCCGGGCTCGTCCGCGTACACGCGCGCCGCGCTCAGCGCCGCCGATTTCGCCGTCAACGTGGTGCTCGCCGACGCCGCCTCGTATGCCGCGATCCCGCAGATGCAGCGCATGATCGACGCCTACGCCGCGCCGCGCCCCGAGTTTCGCGGCGAGGGCTACGTGGTGAATCAGGTCGATCAATCGCGCCAGCTCAACAAGGACGTGTTGCGCGTGCTGCGCGACATGCTCGGCGACCACATGTTTCCGGGCGTCGTGCACGACGACGAAGGCGTGAGCGAATCGCTCGCCTGCAACACCACGGTCGTGCGCTACGACCCGCTGTGCCAGGCCGCCGCCGACATGCGCGCGTTCGGCGCATGGCTGCTCGCGGCGCTCGAATCCGATCGCGCGTCGTCGCGCAGGAGCGTCGCATGAGCACGGTTCAGTCGGGGCCCGGCGCGGGATCGGGAGCGCGGGAAGAGGGCGGCAAGGGCACCTCGCGGCTTGAGCGTTTCGCCGATTCGCGCATCTGGAGCAGTCTGCCCGTGATGGCGGTGCTCACGCTGTTCTCGCTGTGCGCGCTGTTTTTCGTCTTCACGGTGCCGCTGCCCGACCGCGAGCAACTGATCTTCGCGATCTGCTGCTTCGTCTGCGCGCTGTTCTTCCGCCGTTTCGCGGGCCACTACGCCACGCTCGTGATGATCATGCTGTCGGTGATGGCGTCGGGCCGCTACATGTACTGGCGGCTCACGGAAACCACCTACTGGTCGCGTCCGCTCGACGCCGTCTGGGGCCTGCTGCTCGTGTCCGCCGAAGTCTATGCCGCGCTCGTGCTGATGCTCGGCTACTTCCAGACCGCCTGGCCGCTCAAGCGCAAGCCGGTGCCGCTGCCCGCCTCGCGCACGGACTGGCCGACCGTCGACATCTTCATTCCGACCTACAACGAGCCGCTCTCGGTCGTGAAGCCGACGATCTACGCGGCGCTCGCGCTCGACTATCCGTCCGACAAACTCTCGATCCACGTGCTCGACGACGGCCGCCGTCCCGACTTCAAGGCCTTCTGCGAAGAAGTGGGCGTGAACTGGACGATCCGCGCGCACAACCGCCACGCGAAGGCGGGCAATATCAACGAAGCGCTCAAGATCACCGATGGCGAATACTTCGCGATCTTCGACTGCGATCACATTCCCACGCGCTCGTTTTTGCAGGTCTGCCTCGGCTGGTTTCTGCGCGACAAGAAGCTCTCGATGCTGCAAACGCCGCACCACTTCTTTTCCGCCGATCCGTTCGAGCGCAACCTCGGCACCTTCCGCAAGGTGCCGAACGAAGGCGAGCTGTTCTACGGCCTCGTGCAGGACGGCAACGATCTCTGGAACGCCACGTTCTTCTGCGGCTCGTGCGCGCTGCTGCGCCGCTCGATGGTCGAAGAGATCGGCGGCATTGCCGTGGAAACCGTGACCGAGGACGCGCACACGGCGCTCAAGCTGCATCGGCTCGGCTACACCACGGCGTATCTGGCGATTCCGCAGGCCGCCGGTCTCGCGACCGAAAGTCTCTCGGGCCACATCGGCCAACGGATTCGCTGGGCGCGCGGCATGACGCAGATTTTCCGCGTCGACAATCCGCTGATGGGCAAGGGCCTCTCGTTCGGCCAGCGCCTCTGCTATCTGAACGCGATGATGCACTTCTTCTACGGCATCCCGCGTCTCGTGTTTCTCACCGCGCCGCTCTCGTTCCTGTTCTTCGGCGCGCACGTGATCCAGGCGTCGGCGGCCACCATCGCGCTGTTCGCGCTGCCGCACATGTTCCATGCGAACGTCACGAACTCGCGCATGCAGAGCCAGTTCCGCCATTCGTTCTGGGCCGAGGTCTACGAGTCGGTGCTCGCGTCGTACATCACCGCGCCGACGCTGCTCGCGCTGATCAACCCGAAGCTCGGCAAGTTCAACGTGACGGCCAAGGGCGGCAAGATCGCCGAGAATTATTTCGACTGGGCGATCTCGCGGCCGTATCTGATCCTGCTGATGCTGAACCTGATCGGCTTCCTGGTCGGGCTCTGGCATATCCACGCGTACTGGCACGTCAAGAGCGTGGTCAACACGACGCTGCTGAACCTCGCGTGGACGGCCTACAACATGCTGATTCTCGGCGCGAGCGTGGCCGCCGCCAACGAGCACAAGCAGGTGCGCTCGGTGCACCGCGTCGCCATGAAGATGCCGGTGATGCTGCGTTTCGGCACGGGCCGCACGCTCGCGTGCGAGACGCTCGACTACTCCGAAGGCGGCGTGGGCGTCGCGCTGCCGCAGAACATTGCGATTCCGCTGCACGAGAACGTGACGGTGTCGCTGTTTCGCGGCGATGAGGAATACGCGTTTCGCGCGACCGTGAGCTTTTCGGCGCCGGGTCGCGCGGGCCTTCAGTTCCTCGAAATGACGAAGGCGCAGGAATTCGACTTCGTGAAGACGACTTTCTCGCGCGCCGATGCGTGGACCGGCTGGGCCGAGGGCCGTCAGGCCGACGCCCCGCTGCGCGCGCTCTCGAACGTGCTGGGGGCGGGCGTGGGCGGCATCGGCGGCCTGTTCCAGCATCTCTACGCAGACTTGCGCGCCTGGGGAAAGCGCGGCGGCAAGCGGACCGGACAACAAGACAGCTAAGACACATGAAGAAAGGGAGCGGTTTGTCACGCCCGCACGCGCGTTCGGGCGAGCAGGAGAGCGCGCGTCTCGCGGCGGCTCGGATCGATGGGCGACGTGCGCAGGATGCGGGTGAGGTGGATGCGATGAACGCGGCGGACGCGATCGGCGCGCAGCGTTTGCCGCGCCTCGCGCGCGCGCTGGTCTGCGGCCTCGCGGTGCAGTTGTGCGCCGCGCCGTTCATGACGTTCGCGCCGCTGGCGATGGCGGCATCGGCGACGGCGTCCACCAACGCGACGAATGCTACGAACGCCGCAAACGCCACGAACGCCACGAACGCCGCGACGAAATCCGCCGCACCGGGCGACGCACCGCCGCCGCTGCCGGGCGCGAACCACAGCGCCGCCGACGGCGCGACCTCGGTCGGCTCCGCGCCGCCGCCCGGTCCCGCGCAGACTTTCGACCCGCAGGCGGGCGCGCAGCCCGCGTTCGCGCTGCCGTCGCCGCCGCTGCCGCGCGAGCAGCAGAAGCTGCTGGGCATGCGTCCGCCCACGACCGCGAATCCCGGCACGCTGGTGCCCGGCGGCCGCCGCCAGACGCTCACGTTCGCCGACCTCGGCGCGCTCGATCCGCTGCAACTGCGCGGCACCGACGGCCAGAACGGCGTGCCGTTCTCCGTGCGCAACGACGAAGTCGTGACCGGCGCCACGCTGCATCTGATCTACAGCTACTCGCCCGCGCTGCTGCCCGAACTCTCGCAGCTCAAGGTGCTGATCAACGGCGAAGTGGCCGCGACGCTGCCCGTGCCGCAATCGCAGGGCGGCACCACGGTCGCGCGCGACGTGCCGCTCGATCCGCGCTTCATCACCGAGTTCAATCACCTGAACGTGCAGCTGATCGGCCATTACACGCGCCGCTGCGAAGATCCCGCGAATTCCGCGCTCTGGGCCACGGTCAGCAACGCGAGTTCGCTCGATCTGACCTACGCCTCGCTGCCGACGAAGCCCGATCTCGGCGCGCTGCCGCAGCCGTTCTTCGACCGCCGCGACGTGCGCCGCCTCGAACTGCCGATGGTGTTCGCCACGAAGCCCGACGCCGCCACGCTCGAAGCCGCGGGCACGCTCGCCTCGTGGTTCGGCTCGCTGGCCGGTTATCGCGGCGCGGTCTTCCCGGCGCAGGTGGGCAACGCGCCGCTTTCGGGCAACGCCGTGGTGTTCGCGCTCGCCGACTCGCATCTCGACGGCGTGACGCTGCCCGCGATCAGCGGCCCGACCATCGCCGTGGTCGAGCGCGCCGCGCCCGCGCGCGGCGAACTGCTGCTCGTGCTCGGCCGCAACGGTTCGGAACTGAAGACGGCGGCCAGCGCGCTCGCGCTCGGCCAGAACACGCTGTCCGGCACCAACGTGACGATCGGCCAGCTCGTGACGCTCAAGCCGCGCACGCCGTACGACGCGCCGAACTGGCTGCCCTCGAACCGTCCCGTGCGCTTCGGCGAACTGGCCGACGAGCGCGCGCTCTCGGTCACGGGCTACGACGCCGGCGCGATCGCGATCAATCTGCACGTGCCGCCCGACATGTTCATGTGGAACACGAAGGGCGCGCCGCTCGATCTGCGCTATCGCTACACGGTGCGCCCGCGCCCGGACCGCTCGTCGCTGAATATCAGCGTCAACAACAGCTTCGTGCAGGCGCTGGAAATTCCGGCCGTCGATCCGTCGCGCTTCAGCCTCGGCCACTTCCTCGGCCGCTTCGGCGCGCAGGCGTACACGACGGGCGTGACGCGCCGCATCGTCTACGTGCCGCCGCTGCTGCTCACGCCGCGCTCGCAGTTGCGCATGCACTACTTCTACGACATCCCGAACACGGGCGAATGCTCGGGCCGTCTGATGCCGAACGTCGAAGGCTCGATCGATCCCGATTCGACCATCGATCTGTCGTCGTTCCCGCACTACATGGCGCTGCCCGATCTGGCCGCGTTCGCGAACAGCGGCTTCCCGTTCACGCGCATGGCCGACCTCTCGCAGACGGCCGCGATCCTGCCCGACGATCCCACCTCGGGCGACTACAGCCTGTTCCTGCTGGCGATGGGCCGCATGGGCGAATCGACGGGCTATCCGGTCACGGGCGTGACGGTGGCCGGTCCCGGCGACATCGACCGTCTCGCCGACAAGGATCTGCTGCTGCTCGGCGGCCCCGGCCGTCAACCGCTGCTGCAACGCTGGGCGAAGTCGATGCCGTTTTCGAGCGACGGCGACACCACCACCTTCACGCTCTCCGACCTCGGCTTCAAGGTCGAGGACTGGTGGCACGGCTCGCACGGCGCGGAACGCACGCCCGCGCGCGCCGATCTCTCGCTCGTGAGCAACGGCGGCAGCGCGCTGATCGCGGGCTTCGAGTCGCCGCTCCAGTCGGGGCGCAGCGTGGTCGCGCTGATCAGCTCGCCGGGCGAGTCGGAAGCCGACATGACCTCGGCGCTGCTCGACGCCGACGTGCTGCCGCAGCTCCAGGGCGCGATGGCCGTGGTCCACGGCCGCTCGGTCACGGTGACGTCGAACGGCGATACGTACTACGTCGGCAAGCTCTCGCCGCTCGAATACGCGCGCTGGGTGCTGTCGTCGCATCCGCTGTTGCTGCTGCTCGGCGGCGTGCTCGCGGCCATCGTGATCGCCGCGCTGTTCTATCGCGTGCTGCGCGGCATCGCCGCGCGCCGGCTCAAGGATTGACATGATGCCGACCCAACGTCGTCCCCGAGGCAATCCGCGTTCATCGCTGGCCGCGTCGGTCACGCTGGCCGCCGCGCTGCTGTGCGCCACGGCGGCGGGCGCGGCCCGCGCGCAGTCGTCGCCGGCGCCGGCTTCCGCGTGCGGCGACTGGCCCGCTTACCGCGCCTTCATGACGCGCACGGTGCAAGCCGACGGACGCGTGCTCGACGCCACCACGCCGGTGCAGCAGAGCACCTCGGAAGGCCAGTCCTACGGCCTGTTTTTCGCGCTCGTCGCGAACGACCGCGCGGGCTTCGACCGCATGCTCGGCTGGCTGCGCGCCAATCTCGCGGGCGGTCAGTTCGACGCGAACAATCTGCATCTGCCCGCGTGGCAGTGGGGCCATAAACCCGACGGCAGCTGGGGCGTGATCGATCCGAATCCGGCCTCCGATTCCGATGTGTGGATCGCCTACGACCTGCTCGAAGCAGGCCGTCTGTGGCGCGCGCCCGAGTACACGGCGCTCGGCACCGCGCTGGCCGCGCAGATCGCCAAACGCGAAGTGACCGATCTCGCGGGGATCGGGCCGATGCTGCTGCCGGGGCCGCAAGGTTTCGTCAACGGCGACGTTACGCGCCTGAATCCGAGCTATTCGCCGCTGCCGGTGCTGCGCGGTCTCGCGTCGGCGCTCAAGGGCGGGCCGTGGAGCGCGCTCGCGCAGAACGGCTACAAGCTCGTCGCGGGCACCGCGCCGCGCGGCTTCGCGCCCGACTGGGCGGCGTGGCACGCGGGGCAGTTCGTCGTCGATCCGAAAACGGGCGATGTCGGCAGCTACGACGCGATCCGCGTCTATCTCTGGGCCGGTCTCGCGAATGCCGCCGACCCGCTCGCGAAGCCCTGGCTGAATGCCGTGCGCGGCATGGCCGAGCGCGTCGCGCAAACCGGCGTGCCGCCCGAGAAGGTGGCGGCCGCGACCGGCGACGGCAGCGGCGAAGGGCCGCTCAGCTACTGGGGCGCGCTCGCGCCGTATTTCGCGGCGCTCGGCGACACGAAGAGTCTCGCGCTGGCGCGCTCGCGCCTCGCCGCGCTCGACAGCGTCACGCCGGGCCGCGAGCCCGTCTATTACGACCGCGTGCTCGGCCTGTTCGGCGCGGGCGCGGTGGAAGGCCGCTATCGCTTCGACGCGAGCGGGCGGCTCGTGCCCGCGTGGGAGGGCGCATGCCGATGAGCGCGTGCCTGGATCAGCAGAATTCGCAGGACCCGATGCAGACGAAGCAAGTGAAGCACGAACAGCACGAACAGCATGAGAAGCGCGCGAAGCGCAAACCGCTCGGCGCGCTGGCGCTGACGCTCGCGCTCGCGGGTGTGGTCGCATTGGCGCACGCGCCGCTCGCGCATGCCGCCGACGATGCGCTCAAGGCGCTCATCGATCAGGGCAAGTACTGGCAGGCGCATGGCCGCGGCGACCTCGCGGAGCAAGCGTGGGAGAAGGTGCTGCGCCTCGATGCGAAGCAGCCCGACGCGCTGCTCGGCATGGGCATGGTGATGGCCGACCGCAAGGACGGCGGCCGCGCCGAGTCCTATCTCGAACAACTGCGCCAGGTCGCGCCGAATTATCCCGGCATCGACGATCTGGGCCGCCGCCTCGGCCAGTCGAGTCCGCGTGACCAGACCGTGAACGACGCGCGGCGTCTCGCGCAGATGGGCAAGAGCGCGTCGGCGGTCGAGCAGTATCAGAAGGCGCTCAACGGTGTGCCCGCCACGCCGCAACTGCGCCTGGAGTATTACCAGGCGCTCGCGGCCACGCCCAACGGCTGGGACGAGGCGCGCAAGGGTCTCGAACAGCTGGCGCGCGACAATTCCGACGATCCGCGTTATGCGCTCGCCTACGCGCAGCACCTCACGTATCGCGACACCACGCGCCGCGACGGCATCGCGCGTCTGCAGGTGCTCGCCAACGACAGCAAGGTCGGGCCGCAGGCGCGACAAAGCTGGCGTCAGGCGCTGCTGTGGCTGGCGGCGCGGCCCTCGGATCAGGCGAGTTTCGACGCCTATCTGAAGCTCTCGCCCGACGATCCCGCCGTGAAGGCGCGCTACGAAAGCATGGTCGTGCAGGATCAGGCCACGCGCGAGCGCTCCGCCCAGGATCAGGCCAACGACGCACGCGGCCGCGCGGTGGCCGACGGTTTCGCCGCGCTCGACCGCAACGATCTGGCGACGGCGCGCGCGCGTTTTTCGGCGATCCTCGCGAACTCGCCCAACGACGCCGACGCGCTCGGCGGCATGGGCGTGGTCGAACTCAAGCAGGAGCACTTTCCCGAGGCGCGCAACTATCTCGAACGCGCGTCGCGCGCGGGCAATCCGGCGCGCTGGCGCGAGGCGCTCGCGAGCGCCTCGTACTGGACCTACACGAGCGAGGCGCTCGGCGCGCAGAGCAATGGCGAGGTCGCGAAGGCGAAGTCGCTGTTCGAGCGCGCCATCGCGCTCAATCCCTCGGAGGTGACGGCCCAGGTGATGCTCGGCGAGCTGCTGCTGGCCAATCACGATCCGCAAGGCGCGGAGCAGGCCTATCGCATGGCGCTGCGCCGTCAGGCCGACAACCCCGACGCGATTCGCGGCCTCGTCGGCGCGCTCGCGGCGCAAGGGCGCGGCGACGAAGCCCTGCAATTCGCGAATCAGCTGACGACGGAGCAGCAGGGCAAGGCGGGCGGTCTCGACCGTCTGCGCGGCACGGCCGAAGCGGCCCAGGCGCGCGCCGCCGAAGCGCAGGGCGATCTGGGCCGCGCGCGCAGCCTGTTCGAGAGCGCGCTCGTCAGCAATCCTGACGATCCGTGGCTGCGCCTCGACCTCGCGCGCATCTACGTGCGCCAGGGCGCGGTGGGCACCGCGCGCAGCATGATGGACGGCCTGCTCGCCGCGCATCCCGACATGGTCGACGCGCTGTACGCGAGCGCGCTGCTCGCCGAGCAGACGCGCGACTACGGCAACGGCCTGCAGATGCTCGACCGCATTCCCGCCGACAAGCGCACGACGGCGATGGCCGAATTGCAGCATCGTCTGTGGCTGGGTCAGCAAGTCGATCTCGCGACGCAGATGTCGAAGCACGGCCAGCGTCAGCAGGCGCTCGCGCTGCTGCGCGGCGCGGAACCGGTCGCGCAGGCGAGCCCGGCGCTGATCGGCGAACTGGCGGGCGGCTACGTGGCCGCGGGCGACCCGGATCGCGCGCTGTGGCTCGTGCAAGGCGCGATGTCGGCGGCGCCCGGCGATGCGGGCCTGCAATTGCAGTACGCGGGCATCCTGCTCGCGAGCCATCAGGACGTGATGCTCGGCCAGGTCATGCAGCGCCTGCAGACGATGCAGCTCACGCCCGATCAGCGCACCGATTTCGACAATCTCAATCTCGCGATCGTGGTGCGCCGCGCCGACGCCGTGCGCACGAGCGGCGATCTCGCCGGCGCGTACTCGGTGATCGCGCCGTGGCTCGCGGCGATGCCCGACAACCCCGACCTGCAGGCGGCGCTCGCGCGGCTCTATTCGTCGGCGGGCGATTCGGCCAATGCGCTCAAGTGCTATCGGATCGCGCTGGCGCGCCGTCCTGACGACCACGGTCTGCAACTGGCGGCGCTCTATGCGGCGTCGGGCGCGAAGGCCTGGCGCTACGCCGAGCAACTCGCGAATACCGCGTTGAGCGCTGCGCCCGACGATCCCGACACGCTCGCCGCCGTCGGCCGCATGTATCGCGCACAGGGCAAGCTCACGCTGGCCGCGCAGTATCTGAAGCAGTCGCTCGTCGCGAGCACGACGCCCGTGGGCGCGCATCCGGCGGCTGCCGGCCGCGCCGCCAACGTGCCGCGCGGCTGGGAAGCGCTCAGCCGTCCGCTGGGCGCGAACCCGTTGCCGGGCACCAATCCCTTCGAGGGCAAGACGGCGGTCGATACCGCCAGCGACGCGAACACGGCGGGCGCGAACAGCGCGGCGAGCGGCTATGCGACGCCCGCGCCGAGTTCGCCGTCGTGGTCCAAACTTTCGTCACCTGTACCGACCGTGCCTATTTCCCTGCCTCCGGCGCAGCCCGCGCCGTATGTTGCACCTTATGTGGCGCCACCCGCCGGTTCGACCTCGGGCTATCAGGCGCCTGCCGGATCGACGGACGGCTATGGGCCGGATACCTACGGCTCCAGCGCGTCGGGCGGTCCCGCGACGGCGCAGCCGTTGCAGCCGTATGCGCAGTACGCCCCGGGCGGCTATCCGCAGCAGGCGCAGCCTTATCCGCAGCAACCGTATCCGCAGCAACAGGGCTATCCGCAAGGCTATCCGCAGCAGCCGTATGCCGCGCAGCCCTGGCCGATGTCGCCCGCCGCCCAGGCCGCGCAAGGCGGTTATGCGCAGCCCGCCGCGCCGACGCGCACGCAAAAGCGCACGTCGAAGAACAAGCAGGCGAACAATCGCGCCGCGTATGCCCAGCAACAGGGTTATGCGCAGCCGTATCCGCAGGGCGGCTACCCGCAATATCCGCAATATCCGCAGCAGGGTTACGCGCAGGGCGGCTATCCGCAGCAGCCGTATCAACAGGGTGGTTATCCGCAGCAGGCGTATCCGCAGCAAGGTTATGCGCAGAACGGCTACCCGCAGCAGGGCTATCCACAACAAGGCGGCTACGTGCCGCAACCGCCCTACGCGCAGCAGCAATACGCCGCGCCCGCCTACATTCCGCAGCCGCCCGCGGGCTACGCGCAGCCGTACGCGCCGCCCGCCGCCGCGGCAGCGAACCCCGCGCTCACGCCGCAGCAGATCGCGAACTCGCAGACGCTCGGTGTCGCCGACGAACTCGCGCAGATCAACCGCGAGCAGTCGAGCACGATCTCCGGCGGCGTGATCTTCCGCAACCGCACGGGCGAGGACGGCCTCTCGAATCTCACCGATATCGAAGCGCCGATCGAAGGCCGCATCAAGGCGGGCAACGGCCACATCGTCGTGACCGCGACGCCCGTCACGCTCGACGCGGGCACGGCGGCCACCGACGTGCCGACGCTCGCGCGTTTCGGCTCGGGCCTCGGCATCAGCGCGACCGGCAGCAGCGGCTTCGGCTCGCAGACGGCGAGCGGCGTGGGCCTCTCGGTCGGCTATGAAACGAAGTCGATCAAGGCCGACATCGGCGCGACGCCGGTGGGCTTCCGCTATCAGAACGTCACGGCGGGCGCGGAGTACGACGGCGGCATCACCGACAAGGTCTCGTACTCGCTCGCCATCACGCGCCGCGCGGTCACCGACAGCCTCTTGTCGTACGCAGGCGCGCGCGACCAGAACGAGAATCTCGAATGGGGCGGCGTGATGAAATCGGGCGGCCGCGCCGCGCTTTCATGGGACGACGGCACCAACGGCCTCTACGTGAACGGCGAAGCCATGTTCTACAACGGCCACCATGTGGAGGACAACGTCGGCGGCAAGGCAGGCGGCGGTTTCTACACGCGCGTCTACAAGGACGCCGACCAGACCTTCACGGTCGGCGTGAACACCACGTGGATGATGTTCGATAAGAACCAGTCGTACTACACCTACGGCCAGGGCGGCTATTTCAGCCCGCAGCAGTACGTGATCCTGAATCTGCCGGTGGAATACGCGGGCCGCAACGGGCCGTTCACGTTCGACCTGAAGGGCTCGATCGGCGTGCAGCATTATCGCGAGGACGCGGTGGCGTACTTCCCGCTCGATGCGGGCATGCAAGGCACGGCCTCGTACAACATGAACAATTCGAGCACGGCCAACCTCGACCCGAACGCCACCTATCCGGGGCAGAGCAAGACCGGCTTCGCGTATTCGCTCTACGCGAGCGGCGAGTATCAGCTCGGGCCGCAGCTCGCGGTCGGCGCGATGGCTTCGCTCGGCAACGCGTATCAGTATCGCGAGTGGCTGGCGGCCGTGTATCTGCGCTACAGCTTCTCGCCGCAGTCGGGCTCGCAGCCGTTCCCGCCGCGCGCGTTCTCGTCGCCGTTCCTCGCGACGTCGGATTGAGGCTGGCGGTTGCGTCTTGACTGAAGCCTGAAGCCTGACACCTGGCACCAAAAAAACGGCCCGATGCGCATCACGCATCGGGCCGTTGTCATTGCGCGCTCGATCTACGCGCAAGCCATCTTCAAGCCGCCTCCGGCCACGGCAACCCCGGCGTGGCCCAGTCGAGTTCGACGGCGAGCAGCACCTGCATGCCGTCCACGCTCAGCGCGATCGACACGATGATGCACAGATTGCTCGTGATCGGCGACAGCATCGGCCCGGAATAGACCGCGCTGCCGCTCTCGCGCACGGCCTTCCAGAAGAACGCGCGATGATCCCAGCGGCCGGCGACGACCGTGTTCGCGCGCGTGTCGCCATAAAGATGGTTGACGGGCGGCGCTTCGGCGGGTCCGCGCGCCTCGAACAGCGTCGCGCGTCCGGTCGGCCCGAGCGCGAACACGCGCAGGCACAGCGGCCGCGCGAGCAGCGCGGCGAGCGAAGCCGGATACGGCGCGCCCGATTCGACCTGCTTCGCCGCGTCGGTGATCGCGTCGAGATACGGGCGGATCGTCGAATCGAACTGGCCCATGCGCGTCGAGCGCGCGAGCGCGACCACGTCGAACGCGTGATCGATGCGCGTGGGCGCCGCGCCGCCGGGCGCGAGCGAGGCGCTCGGCCGTCCGAGCAGATAACCCTGCGCGATATCGACCTTGGCCTCCACGGCCAGCACCAGTTCCTCGGTGGTTTCGACGCCTTCGACCACGACCACGATATCGGCCTGATGCAGCAGCGTGACGAGGTCGCGCAGCAGCGGGCGGCCCGAACGCCGGTTGCGCGCGCGGATCAATTCGCCGTCGAGCTTCACGAGGTCGGGCTGGATGCGCAGCAGGCGGTCGAGATTCGAATAGCGCGCGCCGAAGTCATCGACAGCGATCAGGAAGCCGCAATCGCGATAACGGTTCGCGGCGAGCGAGAGTTCGTGCGGATCGGCGTCGTCGGTTTCGAGCAGTTCGAGCACGATGTCGCCGGTGTCGAGGCCCGCGTCATGCACGACGCTCGCGAGCGTCAACTCGTAGCCGGGCTGCACGAACGTGGACGGCAGCACGTTCAGGAACAGGCGCGCGCCCTCGGGCAGTTGCGCGCCGACGCTGCGCAAATGGCATTCGTGCGCGAGCACGTCGAGCGCCATCAACTCATCAGGTGTGAGGCCGCCGAACAGCACCACGGGCGCGACCAGATTGTGGTTGTCGTCCTCGCCGCGCAGCAGCGCTTCCACGCCGATCAGCTGTTCGCGCGGCAGGCTCCAGAGCGGCTGGAAATGCGAGACCAGCGTGACGTCGCGCCAGCGCAGGCGCGGCATCGCGTGGCTCGCGAGATCGCGCGCACGCAGCGGCGCGGGCGCGTCGCTGGCCGTGTTGCGTACGGGCACGCGCAGCGCGCCGCGCTCGAACGCGACCTGATTGCGGCCGGCCTGCTTGGCGCGGAACAGCGCTTCGTCGGCGCGTTCGAGCAGCGAGGCGATGGTGTCGCCGTGCGCGAGCCGCGCCACGCCGATGCTGGCGGTCACGAAACCTTCGGGACGCGGCACGCGCGCGATCTCGGCGCGGAGCGATTCTGCGAAGCGTTCAATCGGACAGCCGGGCTGCTCGTTCATCAGCGCGACGAATTCCTCGCCGCCGATGCGCGCGATCAGCGTCCCGGCGGGCGCGAGCGCGACGAGGGTCTGCGCGACGTTCCTGAGCACCTTGTCGCCCGCGCCGTGGCCGAACTGATCGTTGATCGACTTGAACTGGTCGATGTCGATAAAGAGGAGTACGAGCGGTTGGCTATCGCCCGCGCGGCTTTCGATCGTCTGCGCCGCTGCTTCGAGAAACGCGCGGCGGTTTTGCACGCCGGTGAGCGCGTCGGTGGCCGCGAGTGTCGTCAGTTCTTCTTCGAGCCGGAAATGGCGGAAGCGGAAGTGATAGAAGCCGAAATGAAACACCACGGCCGTGGTGAGCGAGATCGTCACCCAGACGCCGAAAATCGCGAGCTGTTCGGGCGAGAGCGTCAGCGCGAACGGCAGCGTCGCGAGGTAATAGAGCACGTTGCCGATCACGAAATGACGCGGCGTGAGCCACAGCGGCGCGGCGCACAGCGTGATCGCGACCACGGCAGGCAGCATCCACACGAGCGGATCGCCGGTGCCGCGCACGACCACGTTGGCCGCGCACTGCATGATCACCACATAGGCCACGCCGATGAATCCGAACTCGGCGGTCGTGCGCGTGCGTGGAATCGCGAGCACGAGCATCACGAGGCCGATGCCCGCAAGCGCGGGGATCCAGAACGGAAAAGGCGTGTCGATCAGATGCGCTCGCGCGAAAGCGAACAGCACATAAGCGCCGATCGACAGCGCCATCGTCACGAACGAGAGCGGACGCTGAAGCTGAAGCGAGCGCAGATGGAAACGCTTTCGTTCGATGGGTGCAACCGGCAAGGTGAATACGGAAGACCACATGGCGCGCGCTCCGGCGACTTGTCTGACGAATGAGATGGCGCCCAGTATAGCGGGCGTCCGTTAATGGAACGTGAGGGAAATCGTGCGGGCCGCGAGGCCCGCGCAATTCAATGCGGTGCGGGTTCGATCGTGACCTTGCGGATCACGGCGACGGTATGGCCATCGGCGTCGTCGATCGTATCGGTCCAGAAGATGCCATAGTTGCGCAGCCACGTGGTGTGCCAGTTGTCGATGCCGCCGTGCGCATTCGTACGCGAACATTGCAGGCCGATCGCTTCGCCTTCGAACGAAGGGAAGACGCGCGCGGCGGGCTGCGGGGCTTGCGCCACGCAATGGCGCACCGCGCCGGACGCGCTCGGCTGCGGCTCCACGATGTCGATCTGTTCGCCCGGCGCGGGCGCGCGGTCCGCGAAATCGAGGGTCGAGGGCGTCTGCAAGGTGGCGAGCCGCGTGGTCGCCGAACCCGCGTCGACCACCTGCTCGCGCAGCGTCGCGAGGCCGTAGTTCAGCGTGAATCCGGCCCACTGTTTCGACCGGTTCAGCTCCGCGATCACGCCGTTGTCGCGGCGGTTGATGAGGACGTTCTGGAACGGCGCGCTCTCGCTGGGCGTGTCCTTGTTGATCCATTGCGCATCCACGACGATGCGCGTGAAGGGCAGCGGGCGGCTGCCGTCGGCGGGCAGTTGCTGGCGCAACGGTGCGGGCAGCGCGCGTTCGTCGAAGGTCGCGTCGAGCCACGCGGCGGGGTTGGCGAGCACGGTCTGGAACGCTTGCGGACGCCGGTTGAGCGCGCGGAAGAACTCCCAGGACGTGCGTTGGCGCGTGGGCTCGGGCATCGCTGCGAGCGTGTCGAGCGTGTAGACGAGATTGCCGCAGGCGCCCGCCGGATAGCCGGGCGTGCCGGCCGGCAGCACGGGGACGGCGGCCATGGACGCGTCGGCGTCGAGCAGTTCGGCGGTCGTGTAGCGCTCTACGGCGGGCTGCGCCTGGAGATTCGCCGAGGCGATTTCGAGCAGCGTCATCAGGTCGTCGAACGTGCGCGCCGAAGCGGCTTTCGCGAAGGCCATGAAGTCGCTGCCGAGGAACGCCGGCGTGCGGCAGTTGTTGGCTGAATTGGCCGGATCGCTGGAAATGTCCTTCAGCAGCGCGGCGATCCTGAGCCGGTCGGCGGCCGGGAACGGCACGGCCCAGAGCGTCGCCATGGTCGGCAACTGGCCCATGCGCGCGGCCCGCATCTCGGGGTCGCGCGCGTATTTGACGACCCATCGGGCGACCGTACGGCCGCGTTCGGAATCGGGATCGATGCCGTTCGCGGCGAGCGTCTGGCGCACGTCGTCCGGCGACAGCGAGGCGAAATAGCCGAGCGTCGGCGGGATCGACGTGGAGGGGACGATGGGCGCCGATTTTTCCGCCGTGGCGGCCGTGTCGGTCGGATGCGCGACGGCCGGTGCCGAAACCGGCACGAGCGGCGCGCTCTGTGTGTTCATGGCGAATGCCGCCGATGCCCCGAGCGACAGCACGATCCCGACTGCGCGTTTTTTAGTTTTGTTGTTCAATGCTCACCACCGTCATGCGGAATCCACGCCGCGCGCGCCTGCTGAGCGGCGCTTGCACGGCGAACCGCACCAGATATCGGCAGCGCGCGGGAATTCTTTAGACAAATACGCCGATGGCTTGCGCGTGCGAGAATTCCCGCCAGTCGCTGCCCAACTTTTCACCATGAATCGACCCGCCCCGCACGCGCGCCCCGACTGGGTGAAGCGCGCCGAACCGCTCGCCGGCGTCGAGCGCATCGAAGCCTGGTTCCACGGCAAGGCCTACGCGATGCATCGCCACGATACCTACGCGATCGGCCGCACGCTCGCGGGCGTGCAGAGCTTCAACTACCGGCGCGGCGTGAGCAACAGCCTGCCCGGCAACACCATCGTGCTGCACCCGGACGAGCCGCACGACGGCCAGGCGGGCACGCGCGAAGGCTTCCGCTACCGCATGATTTACGTCGAGCCCGCGCTGTTCCAGGACGTGCTCGGCGGCCGCGCGCTGCCGTTTCTCGATGGCGGCGTGAGCACCGATCCGCGACTCGCGGCGGCGACCGAAACCTTGCTGCAACGCCTCGACTACCGCTTCGAACCGCTCGAACAGAGCGATGCGCTGGCCGAACTCGCGCACGCGCTCGCCGACGTGTCCGGCACGCCCGCGCGGCCCGCGAAGGGCGACTTTCGCGCCGCCCAACGCGCGCGCGATTTTCTGCACGCGAACAGCGCGCGCATGGTGACGCTCGACGAAGTGGAAGCCGCCGCGGGCCGCGACCGCTGGAGCGTCTCGCGCGATTTCCGCACGTTCTACGGCACGAGCCCGTACCGCTATCTGACGATGCGGCGGCTCGACGTCGTGCGGCGCAGCCTGCTCGAAGGCGTGCCGCTCGCGGGCGCGGCAGCGCAAGCCGGTTTCGCCGATCAAAGCCACATGACGCGCCATTTCGTGAAGACCTTCGGCCTCACGCCAGGGCGCTGGCTGCAGGTCGCGGGCGGCGCGCGGCGCGGCTGAACGTTCGCGGGAACGCACGCACAATCGTTCAATACGGCGACCGCGCGGGGGCGTAGTCTCGACGCATGACAACCTCAGCGGAGCGCAGCATGACCTCGTCGAACCCTTCCCATTCCCACGCCAACGCGCCTGCCGCGCGCGGACAATGCGCGTCCATCGACCTGCTCGGCAAGATTGCGCAAATCGACGGCCACTGGCAGCCGCGCGTGGTCGCCGAAATGAACGACTACCAGTTCAAGGTCGTGAAAGTGCAGGGCGATTTCGTCTGGCATCGCCATGCCGATACCGACGAAACCTTCATCGTGCTCGAAGGCGAATTGCGTATCGACTATCGCGCGGGCCCGGATGGCGACGGCGCGATCGTGCTGCGCGCGGGCCAGATGGGCGTGGTGCCTAAGGGCGTCGAGCATCGGCCTTGCGCGAACGGCGAAGTCAGGATGCTGCTGATCGAACCGCGCGGCGTGGTGAATACCGGCGACGGCGCGCAAAGCGAACGCACCGTGGCGAACGATCAGTGGATTTGAATGGGGTTACGACGCTTGAGGTGGCGCGATGATGGCGTCGAGTTCCTTGCTCGATAAGCCGTAACGCGCCATGCGTGAGCGATGATCGGCGCTGCCGAGATACGCGTGTAGTTGTGCGTTCACGGCGGCGAGCAAACGCGTGTTGTTGCGGTTGAAGGAAAACGCGCCGACTGGTGTGCTGCGCGCGTTGGCGCTTTCGTTTTCGTGATCCACCGCTTCGAGATGCGCATCGGCCATGCGCGAGGCGAGAATGCGATTGCCCAGCGCCGTGCTCGCATAAGCGTCGATGCTGCCTTCACGCAGTGCTGAAATTGCTTCGGACTGTTGATCGAATAGCGTGATCTGTGAATCGCGTACGCCCGCAGCAAGCGCCGAATCGTGCTGCACCTGCCCCGCGATCAGGCCGAGACGCGCATCGTCGTGCTGCGCGACGCTCGCGTAATTCGTGAGCGATTTCGGATTGCCCGCGCGCAGCAGAAAACCATCGCCGATCGCCCAGACCGGCGCGCTGAACGCCACCGCTTGTGCGCGTTGCGGCGTGACGAAGAGTGGCACGTTCATGTCCCATTCGCCGCGCTGGACGCCGGGCAGCAGCGCGCTGAACGTGGTCGCGCGATACGCGATCTGCGTGACGCCAATCGCGGCGAGCACGCATTGCGCAAGTTCGATGTCGGCGCCCGTGGCGTGGCCGCTGGCGGCATCGGTCCAGCCGAACGGCGGTTCTTCGATATACGCGATCGTGACTTTCATGAAGGACTCGCGAAAAGCGTGAAGGGAAAGCGGCAGTGGCGTGCCGCTATTTTACGCAGCGCGCATTGTCCTTTGCCCGTTCCCGGTGGTCATGACAGCAATGAGTCCGGCCTCGAATCATTGCGTATCAATCGAAATGAATCGGAAATATAAAAGGCTGAACGCAATCGTCGAAGCAGGGCGCGAGCGCGAGCGGCGGTCATACCGCGGGCGGCGGCACGGGCAGCGTGAGTGAAGGCGGATCGCCTCCATCGTTCCGCTGCTGACAAACACCTGTCAGTTGCGTCTGGCAGGCGTGCCCTTGCAGACCATCACGGCTATCCATCCCCCGCACCCACCGAATCAAAACCTCAAAAGCAAGCAAACAAACGTTTCCACCACCCCATCGCCAGAAATATCTACATCACCTTTCCCGCTCCAGTCCCCCGCCGCGTCGCCCCCCCACTAAAGCTTTCACCCAACCTGCCGATATGCAGATACGGTATTCCAGCGTCCAGCTAATTCCGTATGCCATTTGAAGGCAACGCTGTCTGGCGCGCCGATCGAGGGGCGGGCCGTGTCGTCCACACGCTTGCCGCGCCACGGCGGTTCAATTCGAACTCGAAAGCGAGCATGACGTGGGACGAATCAAGTTTGCCTGCCTGCTGTCCGGTTTGATCTGCACGATGTTTCTGGGCGCCTGCCATCAGCGCGACGCAGCGTCCGTCGCCACGTCGACGCCGCCGCGCACCAGCATCACCGCACTCGTCTGGGCGCCGGACTGGCCCGAAGAAATGCTGCGCATCGCCTCCGACTTCAGCCAGCAGAACCCGGACGTGCACGTCGACGTTCAGTTCATGGTCGGCAATTCGGTCGAGGAGAACATCAAGCCGCGCGTCGCGGCCGGCACCTTGCCCGATCTCGTGAGCGTCAATCCGAACGCATACGCGGGCGAACTGGCTGATCAGGGTATTCTCGCCGACGTCAGCCAGACAGCCGCGTGGAAGCGCATGCTCGAACCGCTCAAGCGCGACTGGACGAGCCATCGCGGCAAAGGCTTCGGCATTTCCGGCGGCGTCGCGACCACGATGATCTATTACAACCGCGATATGTTCGCCAAAGCGGGCATTACCGCGCCGCCCGCGAATTTCGACGAATTTCTTCAGGACTGTGCGAAACTCAAACGCGCGGGCCTCACGCCCATCGTCTGGAATGGCGGGTTTCCAAACATGCTGGGCAATGGGCCGTTCAGTTCGGGCTTCGCTAATAACGTCGTGGCGCACGAGCCGGCGTGGCGCAGCAAGATGGCCGATGGTTCGCTCGATCTGAACACGCCCGAAGTCGCCGATATCTTCGCGAAGATGGCGCTGATTCCCGCACTGGGCTACGCGCAGCCGGGCTACATGTCGACGGGTTACGACGACGGCATGCGGCTGTTCAAACAAGGCAAGGTCGCGATGGCGTTTCAGGGCAGCTGGGCCGCGGGGCCGATGTTGCACGGCAATGCGTTTCCGGTGGGCCTGTTTGTTCCGCCCTGGAACGCACGCGGCAAGGCTGTCGTGCCGGTGCTCGGCAGCGAAACGGGTTTCGCTGTTTGCGAAACGCGCAATAAGGCGGCCGCCATGCGATTCCTCGAATTCATCGCGGGAAAGGGTTTCCCGGTTTTGCAGGCGAAGCGTCACAACATTTCGCCGTTTCAGCACGGCGCGGGTACGGCCGTGAGCGATGCGGTAGTCGTCGATTACACGAATGCGGTGAGCCGCTATGCTGTCACGGCCAGCCCGTACTATTCGACGTTGCCGTCGAATACGATCGAATTGCTGCATGAACTGATGCAGGATGTGCTGCTCAAGAAAATGACGCCCGGTCAGGCCGCGCAGCGGCTGGATGCATCGGTCAAGAACGAAGCGAAGATGCACTACAAATGAACGCCATCCCCGTTTCGCTACGACGCGCTTTCGACTATCTCTCTCAGGACCTGCTGCGCCGTGTCGAGATTCGTTATCGGCTGATTGCGGCATTCATTCTGCTGTCGCTGCTGCCCATTTTCGTGTCGGGCTGCATTTCCTATGTGAAGTCGGTCGCGGCCATCAAGGAAAACGCCGAGATCTTTTCGAAGGAAGTGGTGAAGCAGGTCTCGCGCAATATTCAGCTTCGCATGCAGCAGATCGAGACCGAAAGCAATCTGCTGGTGCTCTCGGATCGCGTGCAGGGCGCGCTGGCGCGTGCCGCGAGCGGCAGCCTCAAGGAGCAGAGCGAGGCGCGCCAGGATATGACGCGGCTTTTGTTAGACCATTACGGTTCGGTCGATTACATCAATCAAAAGTATCTGCTCGACCGCAATAACCAGGTGCTCGACACGCAGGCGTTCGCGCAACTCACGCAGGGCGTGACGAATCTCGTCGGGCAGGCGCAGGGTATTAACGAACGAACGTACTGGGGCAGCTACGATAATGGCGTCGGCCAGCAGAATCTGGGCATGGTGCGGGTCATTTTCGACAAGACCAATAATCAGAAGATCGGCAATCTGGTGCTGATCGTGCGGCCCGATTATTTCTCGACGATCTTCAACGATGTCGCCACGGGCAGCGGCACCGAGATCGATATTTTCGACGCCAGCGACAACAAGATCATCCTGCGCGCCGATAACGCCTCCGCGGCTGCGGGCACGACCGCCGACGCCGGCCTCGCCGACACCATCGCGCACAGTGCGCAATCGGGCGAGGCAAACAGCGTCGTGATGCTGGCGACGAAGCAGGGCGGCCGCTATCTGGCGGCATTCTCGAAGATTCCCGGCACGACGTGGTACGTGGTGAGCACGATCGCGGAGAAGAAACTGATCGTCGAAGCGCAGACCGTGCGCAATCAGATCGTGCTCGTCGGCATTTCGGGTTTCCTGTTGTCGATCTTTCTGGCGTATTTCATTTCTCACAGTATTTCCGCACCGCTGCGCCAACTCGTGCGCAAGATGCACGACACGGGCGACGACGCGGGCGCGAATCTCGACGACGCGCATCATGCGGGCGACGAAGCCAGCGGTCAGGATGAACTCGGCAGATTGGCGCTGCGTTTCGAGCGCATGCGCGATGCGATTCAGCAGAAGATTCAAAAGATCAACGAAATCAACGCATCGCTCGAACAAACGGTGGTCGAGCGCACGGCGGAACTCGTCACGCGCGAACGCGAATCGCGCACGCTGATCGAGAATTCGCCCGATACGATCACGCGCTACGACCGCGAGACGCGGCGCATTTACGCCAATCCCGCGTTTTGCGCGTCGGCGGGTTGCACGCTGGCCGATTCGCTCGGCAAGCGGCCTTCGGAATTGCCGGGCGGCCCGAATGCGCTGGTCTATGAAAAGAAAATTGCTGAAGTCCTTGTGAGCGGAAAGAGCACGCAATTCGAATTGCGCTGGGTCGGCAAGGACGGCGAGGAGCAATGCACGCATATTCGCATCACGCCGGAAATCGATCGTTCCGGCGTGGTGAATTCCGTGCTGGCCGTGGGCCGCGATCTGTCCGACCGCATGGCGTTCGAGGCCACGATCTGGAAGCAGGCGAATTTCGACGCGCTAACCGGTTTGCCCAATCGTCAAATGTTTCTCGATCGTCTCGATCGCGAAGCGATGCAATCGCGCCATACCGGCCAGCGCATCGCGCTGATGCTGATCGATCTCGACCGTTTCAAGGAGGTGAACGATTCGCTCGGTCACGACACGGGCGACGTGCTGCTGATCGAAGCGGGAAAGCGCATCGGCGACTGCGTGCGCGATATCGACACGGTGGCGCGTCTGGGCGGCGACGAATTCACCGTCATTCTGCCGAATCTCGACGACCCCGAAAGCATCGAGCGTATTGCGAAAGCCATCATCGGCCAGCTTGCCGAGCCCTTTAAACTGGGCGCGGACGAAGCCTTTATTTCCGCGAGCATCGGCATCACGTTTTATCCCGACGACGCGCGCGAACTCGACGTGCTGTTCAAGAACGCCGATCAGGCGATGTACGCGGCGAAAAGCGCGGGCCGCAATCGCTTCAGTTATTTCACGCCCGACATGCAGGTGGAAGCCGAAAAGCGCCTGCGGCTCACCAACGATTTGCGTGTCGCGCTGCCCGGCAATCAGTTTCAGGTGTTTTATCAGCCGATCGTCGATCTGGCGACGGGGAAGGTCTGCAAGGCGGAAGCGCTGCTGCGCTGGCTGCATCCCGAGCGCGGCATGATCAGTCCGCTCGATTTCATTCCGTTGGCGGAAGATACCGGCCTGATCGTGCCGATTGGCGACTGGGTGTTCAGGCAGGCGGTGCAGCAGGTTCGCCAATGGCGCGATCAATATCAGTCGTGTTTTCAGATCGGCGTGAATATGTCGCCGGTTCAGGTGCGCCAGGACAGCCTCGTGTGTTCGCGCTGGTCCGAATATCTCGCGCTCGAAGGCATGCCGGGGCAGAGCGTCGTGGTGGAAATCACGGAAGGTTTGCTGCTGCAAGCCGAATCGAAAATCGACGAGAAGCTCATGAGTTTCCGGCGCGCGGGCATCGGCATTTCGATCGACGACTTCGGTACCGGTTATTCGTCGCTCGCGTATTTGCAGCGTTTCGATATCGATTACCTGAAAATCGATCGCTCGTTCGTCAAGGATCTCAGCGTCAACGAAGATAACCAGGCGCTCTGCGAAGCGATGGTCGTGCTCGCGCACAAACTCGGGCTGCATGTCATTGCGGAAGGCGTGGAAACGGCCGAGCAGCGCGATTTTCTCAAGGCCGTGGGCTGCGATTTCGCGCAAGGTTTCTACTATTCCGCGCCGGTGCCGCCCGAGCAATTCGAAGCGCTGGTCTGGCCGTTGATCGAGGAAGGCGTGGAGCCCATGCGAAACTGATCGCGAACATGCCGTATTCGTGTTAAAGGTGCGCGGTGCGGCGGTCGTTATCCAGGTGTCGAATTCAGACCCGCTGCCGCGCCTCCTTTCGCAAGCCGTTTGTAAAAAGAATGAATAAGTTGATTACTTCCCGGCGTCCGACGCGCCTGCATCGCTGGATTGCCGTGGGCATGGCGCTGTGCATCGGACTGCTGGTTGCGGCGATTCTGCCGCGTGCCGCCACGCCTTTGTCCGCGTGTCTGCCTTTCGTGCCGGTTTTTTGCACGGCGGTCGTCGTGACCGAATCGATTACCGCGCTGCTGATGTGGGTGCGTTACCGCATGGGCAAGTCGCCGCTCGATGCGGCCTTGTCGGCGGCTTATGCGTTCAGCAGCCTGACCTGCGCGGTGCAATTGCTGATTTTCCCGGGCGTGTTCTCGCCCACCGGCCTGCTCGGCGCGGGCAGGCAGACGGCGGTCTGGATCTGGGTGCTCTGGCACTGCGGCTTTCCCTCGCTCATCCTCATCGGTTTCGCGCTGCGCCGGTTCGCGGGCAAAAAAGCGGCGCTGCGCCTCGGACCGGCGCGCTGGATGGTGTGGCTCGCGCTCGGCGGCAGCGCGCTCGGCTGCCTGATCGCGGTGCGCGCGAGCGACTGGCTGCCCGTGCTGATCCGCGACGGTTCGTATGCCGCGCTTCAGCACAGCCCCGTCACGGTGTTCGTCGTGTTCGTGAGCGTGACGGCGCTCGTCGCGCAACTCATCTCGGGCCGTTTGCGCACGGTGCTCGATATCTGGTTGACGATTGCGCTGCTCGCCTTTTTCGCCGATGTGGTGCTCACGCTCGCCGGTTCCGCCCGCTTTACGCTCGGCTGGTATGGCGCGCGCCTGGCGTCGATGATCGCCTCGTCGGCGTTGCTGGCGGCGCTGCTGGTCGAGATCGCGATGCTCTATTCGCGGCTCGCGAAGCTGAACGAAGACCTCGAAGAAAAGGCTAATCGCGACGCCTTGACGGGCCTCTACAACCGCGGGTGGTTCGACGCCGCGTACGCGCGCGAGCATCTTTCGGCGCGCCATCGCGCGAGCCCGTTGTCGGTGCTGATGGTCGACGTCGATCACTTCAAGCAATACAACGACGCCTACGGGCACGGCGCGGGCGACGTCTGCCTGCGTCTGATCGCCGATGCGCTGCAAGCGTGCTTGCGTCGTCAGGACGATGCCGTATGCCGATACGGCGGCGAGGAATTCGTCGTGCTGTTGCCCGGTTGCGCGCGCGATGGGGCCATCGCGATTGGCGAGGCGATGCGCGTGGCAGTGCGCAGTCTCGACATTCGCGCGCGCACTCAGGCGAAGCGCGTGACGGTGTCGATTGGCGCGTTCACGAGCGATTTCGGCGACGAGTTCGCCGTCGACCCGCTTAGGGCTGCCGACGAAAATCTCTATCGCGCGAAAGCCGCGGGCCGCGACAAGGTCATGGCGAACGCGCTGCCTGCCATCGTGCCGCTCGCCTCGTCGGTGGCGAGCATGCCGGGCTGATCCGGCATCGCGCGATCAAGGCACAATCACCGCAGCGCGGCGCGCAAATCGCGCACGCCGCGCCCGAGACGCTGACGCAATAAGGTGCGCAGCGTCGCCCCATCTTCGTATCCCACTTCGGCGGCAATCGCGTCGATGTCGAGTCCGCTGCCGTGCAGCAGCGATTGCGCGCGTTCGACGCGCAGATCCTGAAAGTACGCCAGCGGCGATTTCCCCAGCACCTCCTGACAACGCCGTTGCAGCGAACGCGGGCTCGTGGCCAGCGCGCCCGCGGCTTCCTGCAATGAGAAGCCGTGCTTGAGGTGCGTGCGCGACCATTGCTCGAAACGCTGGATCAGCGGGTCGGCCTGCGACAGATGATTCGGGATGATGTACGGCGCCTGCGAGCTGCGAATATCGGCCAGCAGATAACGCGAGACCACCGTCGCGAGTTCGGGGCTCTGCTTGCGGACCAGCCAGAGCGCGAGATCGAGATGCCCCATCGCCGCGCCCGCCGTCGCGCCCGCGTCGGTCGCCACGAGCATGCGCGATTCGTCGAGCCGCACGCGCGGATAACGCTGCCGGAACAACGGCGCGAGCGACCACGTGGTGGTGGCTTCGCGATCGTCGAGCAGCCCCGCTTCGGCCAGCACGAAGGTGCCGATGCACGACGCCGCCACGAACACGCCTTGCGCGCGCCACGCGCGCAATTGCGCCTGGGCGTCGCGCACGTCCGCGCGCGCGAGTGCGGGCAGCAAGGTCTCGGGCGTGACGGCCGCGAGCGCGGGCACGACCACCCAGTCGGGTTTCAGATCGGCGGTGACGGGCTGCACGGGAATCGTGAAGCCGTGGCCCGAACGCACCCGCTTGCGTACGCCCACCACGCTCACTTCGAAATGCGGCGCGCCGCCCGTGACGCGCGCGCCGAGATTGTTGGCGGCGCGCAGCGTGTCGAGCACCACGGCGAGTCCGGTATCGAAAAGCCCTTCGAGGGCGAGCACGGCGATGCGCATGGCGTAAATGACCCTAAAGTTGTCATTTGCGACGATACTGCTTTTCCGGCCCGACCGCTACAGTGATCTCCGTTGCACGTCGCAACGACGCTCGAATACAGGAGATTTCCCATGAAGGTTTTCGCAGTCGGATCGATCATCAAGCCGCTCACCGATGAACAGCAGCAGCGCATCATGCCGAGGGAAGTGCCGCACACGCTTCAGCTTTATCTCGACGGCAAGATCGACCAGTTCTGGTTTCGTCACGACACGCCCGGCGTGATCTTCCTGATGAACGCCGCGACCGTGGAAGAAGCCAAGGCGGTGCTCGACACGCTGCCGCTGGTCGAAAACGGCTTGATGACGTTCGATCTCACGCCGGTGGGTCCGCTCGCGCCGCTCGGCCGTCTGATTCCGAAATAAGGCTGACGATGTGCGCCTGAAGCGGGCGCAAAATAATCATCAGTATTCCGAATGATTGAAGTGACATTCGCGCGCGTTCGAGTCCATCGAACGCGCGTAGTTTTTCTACGTAAATCATGTAGTTTTTCTCCATATTGCGTGTGTCCGTTCCCTCATTTCGGACAAAGTATCCGCAATTACCCTAGGGCTATTTCTCGACCGCCAGAACTCTGCTATAAATGCGCTCCCAAGCTGATTACGTTTTAGCACGGTGAAAAATCGCAGGCGCGGATAACGCGCCGAAAGCCGTCGAAAGGAGTGCCATGGCGCGCGTCGTAGTGGTGGGCAGTATCAACATGGACATGGTCGTCGCGACCGACACGTTTCCCCGTCTGGGCGAGACGCTGTTCGGCACGCGTTTCTCGACCCATCCGGGTGGCAAGGGCGCAAACCAGGCCGTGGCCGCGGCGCGTCTGGGCGCCGACGTGACGATGATCGGTTGCGTGGGCGACGACGCCTTCGGCAACGAAATGAAGGCGACGCTCGCGCGCGCCGGCGTGGACATCCGCCACGTGAGCACGGGCCGCGAGGCCACCGGCATCGCCTCGATCACGGTTTCGGGCGGCGACAACGCGATCATCGTCGTGGCGGGTGCGAACGATGAACTGACGCCCGCGCATATCGACGCGGCGAGCGACGCTTTCGCGCAAGCCGACGTCGTGCTCGCCCAGCTCGAAGTGCCGATGGCGACCGTGCTGCACGCGGCGCGCCGCGCGAAGGAACACGGCAAGCCGTTCTTCCTGAATCCCGCGCCCGCCGTGGCGCTCAGCGACGAACTCATCGAACTCGCCACGCTGCTCACGCCGAACGAACACGAACTCGCGACCGCGCTGCAACAGCCCGAAGCCGACTGGGCGCGCACGCTCGCGACCCGTCCGGGCCGCATCGCGATGACGCACGGCAAGGACGGCGCGTACTTCACGCAGGCCGACGGCACGCTCGCGCATCAGCCGGGCTTCACGGTCGAGGCCGTGGACAGCACCGGCGCGGGCGACACCTTCAACGGCGCGCTGGCGGCTTTCTGGCATCTGGGCATGAGCGAAGCCGTGCGCCGCGCGAACGCGGCGGGCGCGCTCTCGGTCACGCGCGCGGGCGCGCAGGGCGGCATGCCCACGCTCGCCGAACTCGAAGCATTTCTGAATCAGCAGGCGTAATACGCAGTGAAAAAACACGGACATCTGAATCGCGACATCGCGCGCGTGCTGGCCGGCATGGGCCATACCGATAGCCTCGTGATCGCCGATTGCGGTCTGCCGATTCCTGAAGGCGTCGAATGCATCGACCTGTCGATGTCGCTCGGCGTGCCGGGTTTCTTCGATGTGCTCGACAGCGTGCTCGCCGACTTCAAGGCCGAGCGCGCGGTGTTCGCGAGCGAAGCCCAGACGCATAACGCCGCCGTGGTCGCGCGCGAACGCGAGCTGGCCGGCGCGCAGGTGGCCATCGAGGAAGTGCCGCACGAGGAATTCAAGCGCCGCTGCCGCGAGGCGAAAGCGGTGATCCGCACCGGCGAATGCAGTCCTTACGCGAATGTGATCCTGCATTCGGGCGTGATCTTCTAGGAGGTCGATGATGCAAGTGAAGATGCAGGGCATCGGCAAGGCGTTCGGCCCCGTGCGGGTGCTCGAAGGCGTCGATTTCCACATCGAGGCGGGTGAGATTCACGCGCTGATGGGCGAGAACGGCGCCGGTAAATCGACGCTCATGAAGATCCTGAGCGGCGTGTATCAGGCCGACGCGGGCGCCGTGCTGATCGACGGTAAAGCCGTGCAGATCCGCAGCACCGTGGACGCCGAACGCGCGGGCATCGCCATCATTCACCAGGAGCTGAATCTGATTCCGCAGCTCACGGTGATGGAGAACCTGTTTCTCGGCCGCGAGCCGAGCCGCTTTGGCATGGTCGATACGGCCGCAATGCGCAAAGCGGCGCGCACGTGGCTCGACATGGTCGGCGCGCAGCGCATCGATCCGCAAACCGAAGCCGGACTGCTGTCGATCGGGCAGCAGCAGCTCGTGGAAATCGCCAAGGCGCTCTCGCTGAACGCGCAAGTGCTGATCATGGACGAGCCCACGGCCGCGCTCACGAACCGCGAAATCGACACGCTGTTCGAGATCATGCAGCAGCTGAAGTCGCGCGGCGTGGCGATTGTCTACGTCTCGCATCGCATGGAAGAAATCTTCCGCATCTGCGACAAGATCAGCGTGCTGCGCGACGGTCACTTCGTGGGCGAGCGCGCGATTCCCGAGACGAACTTCGACGAGATCGTGCGCCTGATGGTGGGCCGCGAAATCGGCGAGCGTTTTCCGAAGCGCAATCACACGCCGGGCGCGGTGCGCATGCAGGTCGAGAATCTCGCCGACGACGGCCATATCGAAGGCGTGAGCTTCGAGGTCCGCGCGGGCGAAGTGCTCGGCATCGCGGGGCTGATGGGCGCGGGCCGCAGCGAGATTCTGCGCACGCTGTTCGGCGCGAACCGCAAGCGCGCGGGCACCGTGAAGCTCGACGGCAAGCCGCTCGACGTGCGCGATGCATCGAGCGCGATTGCGGCGGGCATCGGCTTCGTCACCGAAGACCGCAAGCGGCAAGGTCTCGTGCTCGGCATGTCGGTGCGCGAGAACGCCACGCTCGTGCATCTGGATCGCTACGCGAAGCTCGGCTTCGTCAACGACAAGGCCGAACGCGGCGCAGTCGACGGCCTCATCAAGCAGTTGCGCGTGCGCACGCGCGACGCGGAACTCGACGTGAAGTCGCTCTCCGGCGGCAACCAGCAGAAGGTGGTGTTCGCCAAGTGGCTCGCGAAGCCGCCCAAGGTGCTGCTGCTCGACGAACCCACGCGCGGCGTGGACGTGGGCGGCAAGGCCGAGATCTACACGATCGTCAACCAGCTCGCGGAGCAGGGCGTGGCGATCGTGATGGTGTCGTCCGAACTGCCCGAGGTGCTGGCGATGAGCGACCGCATTCTCGTGATGCATCAGGGCCGCCAGGCTGGCATTTTCGAGGCGGCGGGCGCCACCCAGGAACAGATCATGACGGCCGCTGCAGGCGGCCATGCGGCGCAGCACGACACGCCGCAAGCAGCGGCCTGAGCTCAGGCCGCGCACTTTAACACTGCATTCAAGGCACATTCGCGAGACTCGACATGGCGCAACTGACGATGACCCCCAGCAGCAGGGCGACGCTGCAAAAGCTCGGACCTTTTATCGCGCTGCTGATCATAGCGGTCGCGCTCTCCATCGTGAGCCGCGACTTCCTCACGGTCGACAACCTGCTCAACGTGATGCGGCAGGCGTCGATCAACGCGCTGATCGCGTTCGGCATGACGCTCGTGATTCTGCTCGGCGGCATCGATCTTTCCGCGGGCTCGGTGCTCGCGCTGTCATCGGTGATCATCGCGACGCTGCTCAGCTCGGGCACCAACGCGCTGGTCGCGACCGTCGCGGGTCTCGCGGCGGGCGGCCTGATGGGCCTCGCCAACGGCATCGTCATCAGCAAGGGCAAGGTGGCGCCGTTCATCGCCACGCTCGGTTCGATGACCGTGCTGCGCGGTCTCGCGCTGGTGGTCTCGAACGGCAGCCCGATCAGCAGCTTCAACAGCGACTTCTTCTCGCTGCTCGGCGGCGGCTATGTCGCGCGCCTGATTCCGATTCCCGTCGTGCTGATGCTCGTGATGTTCGGCGTGTTCTGGGTCGTGCTGCGCAAGACCGTGTTCGGCCGCCATGTCTACGCGACGGGCGGCAACGCGGAATCGGCCAAGCTCTCGGGCGTGAAGGTCGATCGCATTCAACTGTGGGTGTACACGATCTCGGGCGTGATGTCGGCGCTTGCGGGCGTGGTGCTCACGTCGCGGCTGAATTCGGCGCAGCCGACCGCCGGTACGGGCTACGAGCTGGACGCTATCGCCGCCGTGGTGCTGGGCGGCACGAGCCTCACGGGCGGACGCGGCTGGATCTTCGGCACGCTCGTGGGCGCGCTGCTGATCGGCGTGTTGAACAACGGCCTGAATCTGCTCGACGTGTCGTCGTTCTATCAGCAGGTCATCAAGGGCGGCGTGATCCTGCTCGCCGTGCTGATCGACCGCGGCAACAAGAAGTCGTAAGCCAACAGTTTGAGTCTGGTAGTAATCCTGAATAACTGATTCACCATCGATGCAACTCCACACATAAATACGAGGAGGATGACTATGCAGCAATCGAACTACACCCTGAAATCGCCGACGTTCTCGAAACTGTTTGCGGCGCTCGTCGCCGGTTCGCTCGCGCTGGGCCTCGCGGCCTGCTCGAAGGAAGGTCCGGGTTCGTCGGACGCGGGCGCGAGCGGCGCCTCGGCAGCGGCGCCGGCTTCGGGCGGCGCGGTCACGATCGGCCTGTCGATCTCGACGCTGAACAATCCGTTCTTCGTCTCGCTCAAGAAGGGCGCGGAAGACGAAGCGAAGAAAGACGGCGTGAACCTGATCACCGTCGACGCGCAGAACGACCCGGCCAAGCAGCAGGCCAGCGTCGAAGATCTGATCGAGAAGAAGGTCAACGTCATCCTGATCAACCCGACCGATTCGTCGGCGGTGGCGAACGTGGTGAAGGAAGCGACCAGCAAGGGCATCAAGGTGATCTCGCTCGACCGCAGCGTGAACGGCGCCGAAGTCAGCTCGCATATCGCTTCGGACAACAAGGCGGGCGGCAAGATGGCGGCCGACTTCCTCGCGGAGAAGCTGGGCGGCAAGGGCAACATCGTCGAGCTGCAAGGCATTCCGGGTTCCTCGGCGGCCAACGAGCGCGGCGCGGGCTTCGACGATGAAATCGCTGCCAAGGGCGGCGTGAAGATCGCCACGAAGCAGCCGGCCGACTTCGACCGCGCCAAGGGTCTCTCGGTGATGGAGAACATCATCCAGAGCAACAAGGACATCCAGGGCGTGTTCGCGCAGAACGACGAAATGGCGCTGGGCGCGGTCAAGGCACTCCAGGCTGCGGGCCTCAAGGACGTGGCGGTGGTGGGCTTCGACGCCACCGACGACGCGATCGCCGCCGTGAAGGCCGGCCAGATGGCCGCGACCGTGCAGCAGCAGCCGGAACTGATCGGCCAGTACGGCGTGCAGACCGCGAAGAAGCTCGTCGACGGCCAGCCGGTCGACAAGTTTATTCCGGTGCCGCTGAATCTCTACAAGCAGTAATCTTCCGTAGTACCATCGTGCGCGTGGACCCGCGCACGATGCGCTTCATGCGCCCCGACACGATCGGGGCGCACCTCTCACGCCGTCCCCTTGCGCGCGAGCCGCGCCGGTTCTTTCGCTGCACGCCGTTGGCCTCATGATGTTTGCCGCAAGCCGTTGCTCGCAGTTGCCGCACGCAGTTGCCGAACGAGTTGCCGAACGAGTTGCCTCATGACGTTGCCGCAGACGTTGCAAAGCGCGCCGCCGTATCGAATCCACCCACAATCCAGCAGGAAGCCCGCGTGTCCCAGTTCGAGCGTCTGACCATCGACGACATCGCCCGCCTTGCGGAAGTCTCGCGCACCACGGCCAGCATGGTGCTGAACGGCAACGCCGAGCGTTACCGCATTTCGGCGGCCACGGTCGAGCGCGTGCTCCAGGTGGCGCGGGATCACCATTTCACGCCGTCGCAGTCGGCGCGCGCGCTGCGTTCGCGGCGCAGCAACACGCTCGGTCTCGTGATCCCCGATCTCACCAACTCCGCGCACGCCGCGCTCGCGCAGGCGCTCGAATCGCAGTGCCGCGAGCAGTATCGCTATCAGCTCGTGATCGTGACGAGCGACGAAGACCCCGTGCGCGAGACCGAAGGCATCGCGCATCTGGTTTCGCATCAGGTGGATGGCGTGGTGGTGGTGCCGTGCACGGCCGACGCGCCGCGCTACGAGCAATGGGTCAAGCGTCTGCCGCTGGTGTTCGCCGACCGCCGCGTGGAAACCAGCGCGATTCCTTACGTGGTGACCGACGCGGCTGAAACCGTGGCGACCCTGGTGGGCGAGGCGCTCGCGAAGGGCGCGCGCGAAGTGGTGTATTTCGGCGGCCAGCCCGAGCTTTCCGCGAGCCGCGACCGTCTGGCTGGCTACCGGCACGCGCTCGCGACGCAAGGCGTGGCCGAACAGGACGACTGGGTGTTCCAGCGCGACTATCAGCGCGAGTCCGGCTATGCGCTGATGAAAGCGTGGTTCGAGACGCACGGGCGGTATCCCGAGGCGCTGTTCGCGGGCTCGATTACGCTGCTCGAGGGCGTGCTGGAGTTTATTAACGAAGCGCACCGGCTGGCGCAGGCGCCTGGCCGCCTGATGACCTTCGACGATCATCAGTTGCTCGATTGCCTGCCGCTGCAGATCGACGCCATCGTGCAGGACAGCGGGCAGCTCGCCGAGCACAGCCTGCGCTGCGTGTTTGCGCTGCTCGAAGGCAAGGCGGCCCCCGAGTCGCTGCGCGTGCCCGCGCAGATTCACTATCGGCAGCGGCGCGCGGCGAACGCCTGAGTTTCTGCGTGAATTCGGCGTGAACCCCGGGCGCGAAGCCCGGCGTGATACTTACAGCGCGCGCAGACCTTCGAGGTCGTCGATACGGATGAACTTGCCCTGCGTTTCGATCAGGCCGCGCTTCTGGAAGCGCGACAGAATGCGGCTCACCGTTTCGAGCGTGATGCCGAGATAGCTGCCCATATCTTCGCGCGACATGCGCAGATGGAACTCGGCGTGCGAGTAGCCGCGCTGCGCGTTGCGATCGGACACGTCGAGCAGGAAGGCAGCCACGCGTTCTTCGGCGGACAGCGAACCGAGTACCATCATCTGCGAGGCTTCACGGTTGAACTGGTCGCCCATCAGGCGGTTCATGCGGTCCTGCATGGCGCCGATTTCGCGGCACAGCGTCTTGAGCGCGTCGTAGGGAATGATGCAGATGGAGCTGTCTTCGAGCGCGACCGCGCTGAAGGCGTGCACGTCGCTGGCGATGCCGTCGAGGCCGAGCGCTTCGCCCGCGAGACGCAGACCGGTGATCTGCTCGCGGCCGTCGCGATGCACGATGGTCGTCTTGAGCGAACCGGAGCGAACGGCGTAGAGACTGTCGAAGCGTTCGCCCGAACGGTAGAGCGCCTCGCCGCGGCGCACGCGGCGCGCGCTGCAAATGAGCGCTTCGAGCTTGGGCAGATCGTCCGATGCGACGCCTTGCGGCACGCAGAGGTGGCGCATCGCGCATCCCGAGCAGCGCGCGGATGCCGAGACGGCCGGGGCCGTGGGCGTACGTCCGATACGACGTACAACGATGTCGGATACCGCGGCGGGTGACAGCATCGGATGACTCCTTGGTTCGTTTCGAGCATTGTCACACCGGGGGACGGATGGCCCGTGGCGGCAAAATGACGCGCATTCGCCACATCGGCGTTTGCGGCTTATCAGCGTGGGTTTTTTGAGACGTTGTCTCAAATACCTGAGCGCGTTTGTCCGGCATTTTTCCTGCCGTTACGCCTGTCTGTGCACCTGTATGGGGGCATTCGGGCTTCGCGCGCCAGCCGCCTGTCTCCATCCGCCACGCTGGCGGAATCCGCCGATTGATCTTCATAAAGAAGTGGCCCATATTGAAGCGGCCCTTTTGGCGATGGCTCGCGCTTGTTTCCGCACGTTTGCGCTCCTTGCGAATCCTTGCTGCTGATTGCCGATCGCCGATTGCCGTTCAATCGATTAGCACTTCGCATGTTCAACGAACCTGGTCGAAGCGACACCGCCGCGCAGCACTGTGTGAACTGCGCCGCCACATTCGATGCACCGTTGATTTTCTGCCCTCGCTGCGGCGCGAATCAACTGGCTGCGCCTGCTCCGGCGACGCGCGATCGCAGGACGCAAACGTTGTCGTCGGCGTCGTTGCGGGCGATTGGGCCGATCGTGCCGCTGCCTGAGCAAGCGGCCGCGCCGTCGTTCGAGACATCGCCCACGCAGTTGTCACCGCCGTTGTCTCCGCAGTTGTCACCCCAGTTGTCCCCGCCGTTACCCACGCAGTTGCCCGCCGCGCTCGCACGCGCGCCGCAAGCCGACG
>NZ_CAJZAR010000041.1:162870-165036 GCF_914484835.1 Paraburkholderia tropica | reverse complement strand
CGGCCAGCTTGCCGTTGATGTTGGTGATCTGGCCTTGCATCGTCGTCACGTTGCCGGCGATGTTCGTCACCGTGCCCGTGAGGTTCGACACGTTCGTGTTCGTCGCGTACAGCTGCGAGCCGTTCACTGCGTCGGTGCTCGATGCCGAGACGTCGCCGTCCTTCACGTTGTGCAGCGCGACTGCCGAGCTCGCACCCGAACCACCCAAGGTCACCGAGTCATGCGCCGACGAGTCGTACAGCACTGCGTCCTGCAGCTTGCCGCTGATGCTCGTGATGTCACCAGCCAGGTTCGTCACGTCGCCAGCGAGGTTCGACACGTTCGTGTTGGTCGCGTACAGCTGTGCGCCGTTCACTGCATCCGTGCTCGATGCCGAGACATCGCCGTCTTTCACGTTGTGGATCGCCACCGGCGTCGTTGCGTCGGTACCGCCCAGCGTGATCGAGTCGTGTGCCGACGAGTCGTACGACACTGCATCGGCCATCTGGCCTTGCAGCGTGGTCACATTACCGGCGATGTTCGACACGTCACCGGCAATGTTCGTCACCGTGCCCGCGAGGTTCGACACGTTCGTGTTCGTGGCGTAAAGCTGCGAGCCGTTCACTGCGTCAGTGCTCGATGCCGAGACGTCGCCGTCCTTCACGTTGTGCAGCGCGACTGCCGACGAGGCACCCGAACCGCCCAGCGTCACCGAGTCGTGTGCCGACGTGTCGTACGACACCGCATCGGCCATCTGGCCTTGCAGCGTGGTCACGTTACCGGCGATGTTCGACACGTCACCGGCAATGTTCGTCACCGTGCCCGCGAGGTTCGACACGTTCGTGTTCGTCGCGTACAGCTGCGAGCCGTTCACTGCATCGGTGCTCGATGCCGAGACGTCGCCGTCCTTCACGTTGTGCAGAGCAACTGCCGAGCTCGCGCCCGAACCGCCCAAGGTCACCGAGTCATGCGCCGACGTGTCGTACAGCACTGCGTCCTGCAGCTTGCCGCTGATGCTCGTGATGTCACCAGCCAGGTTCGTCACGTCACCAGCGAGGTTCGACACGTTCGTGTTGGTCGCGTACAGCTGTGCGCCGTTCACTGCATCCGTGCTCGATGCCGAGACATCGCCATCCTTCACGTTGTGGATCGCCACCGGCGTCGTTGCGTCGGTACCGCCGAGCGTGATCGAGTCGTGCGCCGACGTGTCGTACGACACCGCATCGGCCATCTGGCCTTGCAGCGTGGTCACGTTACCGGCGATGTTCGACACGTCACCGGCAATGTTCGTCACCGTGCCCGCGAGGTTCGACACGTTCGTGTTCGTCGCGTACAGCTGCGAACCGTTCACTGCGTCGAGGCTCGATGCCGACACTTCGCCCGCTGCCACGTTGTGCAGCGCGACTGCCGACGAGGCACCCGAACCGCCCAGCGTCACCGAATCATGCGCCGACGAGTCGTACATCACCGCGTCGATCGCACCGCCACTGAGGTTCGTCAGTTGCGTGTAGATGTTCGAGATGTCGCCCGTGTTCTTCGTCACTTGCTTGTTGGTCGCGTACAGCTGCGAGCCGTGCACCGCGTCGGTGCTGCTGGACGTCACTTGACCCGCCGCGACGTTCGTCACCTGACGTTCAGCGCCTGCCGCGCCCATGCTCACCACGCCGGTCGGCGTCGTGCCTGCATAGGTGTACGTCGTGCCACCGATCACACCATTGGGCGTCGCCACAGCCGCAGCCGTGGTCGCGCCGTTGCCCAGCGCCACCGAGTTCGCCGTCGACGCATTCGCGCCGTTGCCGATCGCGATCGCGTTCGCTGCGCCAGCCGTTGCTACCGGACCAATCGCCGTCGAGTTCGTACCCGTCGCCACCGAATCGCCCAGCGACGAGTTCGTGTGGAAGTACTTGATACCGCCGCCGTTCACGATGTTGTTCACCGTGTTCGTGACGCTCGTGACGTTGTTGTTCGTCGCGTACAGCTGCGCACCGTTCACCGCGTCCGTGCTCGTCGACGACAACGTGCCTGCCGCCACGTTGCTCAGCTTCACGTTCGAGCTCGCGCCCGTGCCGCCCAGCGTCACCGAATTGTGTGCCGACGAGTCGTACATCACCGCATCGGCCAGCTTGCCGTTGATGTTGGTGATCTGGCCTTGCATCGTCGTGACGTTGCCGGCGATGTTCGTCACCG
>NZ_CAJZAR010000041.1:181-162860 GCF_914484835.1 Paraburkholderia tropica | reverse complement strand
GTCGCATACAGCTGCGAACCGTTCACCGCGTCCGTGCTCGTCGACGACAGCGCGCCTGCCGCCACGTTGCTCAGCTTCACGTTCGTGCTCGCGCCCGTGCCGCCCAACGTCACCGACGTATGCGCCGACGAGTCGTACAGCACTGCATCCGCCAGCTTGCCGTTGATGTTCGTGACATTGCCCGCGAGGTTGCTCACGTCGCCTTGCAGCGTCGTCACCGAGCCTTGCAGGTTGCTGATGCTCGTCGTGTTCGCCGTCACCTGCGTGTTGGTCGCATAGAGTTGCGAGCCGTTCACCGCATCCGTGCTCGTCGACGTCACGCGGCCTGCCGCGACGTTCGTCACTTCACGCTCGGTGCCCGCTGCGCCCATGCTCACCACGCCGGTCGGCGTCGTGCCTGCGTAGGTGTACGTCGTGCCACCGATCACGCCATTGGTCGTCGCCACAGCCGCTGCCGTAGTCGCGCCGTTGCCCAGCGCCACCGAGTTCGCCGTCGACGCATTCGCACCGTTGCCGATCGCGATCGCGTTCGCTGCGCTGGCCGTTGCCACCGGACCAATCGCCGTCGAGTTCGCACCCGTCGCCACCGAATCGCCCAGCGACGAGTTCGTGTGGAAGTACTTGATGCCGCCGCCGTTCACGATGTTGTTGACGGTGTTGTTCGTCGCGTACAGCTGCGAACCATTCACCGCATCCGTGCTCGTCGACGACAGCGTGCCTGCCGCCACGTTGCTCAGCTTCACGTTCGTGCTTGCGCCCGTGCCGCCCAGCGTCACCGACGTATGCGCCGACGAGTCGTACAGCACCGCATCAGCAAGCTTGCCGTTGATGTTCGTGATCTGGCCTTGCATCGTCGTCACGTTACCGGCGATGTTCGTCACCGTACCCGTGAGGTTAGACACGTTCGTGTTCGTCGCATACAGCTGCGAACCATTCACCGCATCCGTGCTCGTCGACGACAGCGTGCCTGCCGCGACGTTGCTCAGCTTCACGTTCGTGCTCGCACCCGTGCCGCCCAACGTCACCGACGTATGCGCCGACGAGTCGTACATCACCGCATCGGCCAGCTTGCCGTTGATGTTGGTGATCTGGCCTTGCATCGTCGTGACGTTACCTTGCAGCGTCGTCACCGAGCCTTGCAGGTTGCTGATGCTCGTCGTGTTCGCCGTCACCTGCGTGTTGGTCGCGTACAGCTGCGAACCGTTCACCGCATCCGTGCTGCTGGACGTCACTTGACCCGCTGCGACGTTCTGCACCTGACGTTCTGCACCGGCCTTGCCCACGCTCACCACGCCGGTCGGCGACGTGCCTGCATAGGTGAACGTCGTGCCGCCGATCACGCCATTGGCCGTCGCCACAGCCGCCGACGTTACCGAGCTGGTACCCAGCGCCACCGAGTTCACCGTACCGGCCGTTGCCGAGTTGCCAAGCGCAACCGAGGTGTCCGCGGTCGCCTGCGCCGCAGCACCCACCGCCACGGAGCGTAAACCGGTCGCCTGCGCAAGCCCACCGAGCGCAGCGCTATTGGTGCCGGTCGATTTGGCATTCTGACCCAGCGCCACCGCATTCGTGTCGCTCGCCGTCGCGCTGGTACCGATCGCAACCGCGCCGGCTGCGCTGGTCGAGGCGAGTGCGCCGATGGCCGTCGAGTTGGCCGCCGCCGCGCTGGCCGCGCCGCCAAACGCAACGGCGCCCGATGCCTTGGCATAGGAGCTGCCGCCCACTGCCACGTTGTTGCCGTACCCTCCTGCCGAGCCGGCATTCGCATTGTTGCCCAGCGCGACCGAATCGTAGCCTTCAGAGAGCGCGGACTGACCGATCGCGATATCGGACGCGTACTGCCAGAGCGAGCCGGTGTTCGTTTGAGCGCCAACACCGATAGCGATCGAGCGATAGCCTTGTGCCGTAGCATTAGCACCCAGCGCGACATTGCCGCTCTGCTGGTTAATGCCAGGTCGGCTTGCCGCCGCTCCATCACCAATCGCGATGTCATCCGCGTAATTGGCAGCGGCGGCCGGACCGATCGCCGTCGAGTTCGCACCGTTCGCCACCGAATCCGCCAGCGACGAGTTCGTGTGGAAGTACTTGATGCCACCGCCGTTCACGATGTTGTTCACCGTGTTCGTGACGCTCGTGACGCTGTTGTTCGTCGCGTACAGCTGCGAGCCGTTCACCGCGTCCGTGCTCGTCGACGACAGCGTGCCTGCCGCCACGTTGCTCAGCTTCACGTTCGTGCTCGCGCCCGTGCCGCCCAGCGTCACCGACGTATGCGCCGACGAGTCGTACATCACCGCATCGGCCAGCTTGCCGTTGATGTTGGTGATCTGGCCTTGCATCGTCGTCACGTTGCCTTGCAGCGTCGTCACCGAGCCTTGCAGGTTGCTGATGCTCGTCGTGTTCGCCGTCACCTGCGTGTTGGTCGCGTAGAGCTGCGAACCGTTCACCGCATCCGTGCTGCTGGACGTCACTTGACCCGCTGCGACGTTCTGCACCTGACGTTCTGCACCGGCCTTGCCCACGCTCACAACGCCGGTCGGCGACGTGCCTGCATAGGTGTACGTCGTGCCGCCGATCACGCCATTGGTGGTCGCCACAGCCGCTGCCGTGGTCGCGCCGTTACCCAGTGCAACCGAGTTCGCCGTGGAAGCATTCGCACCGTTGCCGAGCGCGGTGGCATTCGCGCCGCTCGCAGTCGCGGAAGTGCCGACCGCGACCGCATTCGCCCCGGTTGCCCTCGCCCAGGGGCCGAGCGCGGTACTCCACGAACCGCTAGCGGTCGACTGATAGCCGGTCGAAACCGATACGCCATTGGCAATCGCTCCGTTGCCCAACGCGATGCCAGAGTTGTTGCCATCGGTCGAAGTAACCGTGGCACCTTTACCCAGCGCGACGCCGTTTGCGATGCTGCTCGCGGCAGAACCGATCACGATCGCGTCGTTCCCCAGGGACGTGGCGCCGGTACCGATCGCCACGGCGTTTTGTGCCATCGTCGTCGACGCATTGCCGATCGCGACGGAATTCGCACCGCCCGCCGTCGAAGCCGGGCCAATCGCCGTCGAGTCCAAGCCAGCCGCCACCGAATCGCCCAGCGACGAGTTCGTGTGGAAGTACTTGATGCCGCCGCCGTTCACGATGTTGTTGACGGTGTTGTTCGTCGCGTACAGCTGCGAACCGTTCACCGCATCCGTGCTCGTCGACGACAACGTACCTGCCGCCACGTTGCTCAGCTTCACGTTCGAGCTTGCGCCCGTGCCGCCCAGCGTCACCGACGTATGCGCCGACGAGTCGTACAGCACCGCGTCGACCGTACCGCCACTGAGGTTCGTCAGTTTTGTGTAGATGTTCGAGATGTCGCCCGTGTTCTGCGTCACCTGCGTGTTCGTCGCATAGAGCTGCGAACCGTTCACCGCGTCGGTGCTCGTCGACGTCACGCGGCCTGCCGCGACGTTCGTCACCTGACGTTCTGCACCGGCCTTGCCCATGCTCACCACGCCGGTCGGCGCCGTGCCTGCATAGGTGTACGTCGTGCCGCCGATCACGCCATTGGTGGTCGCCACAGCCGCTGCCGTGGTCGCGCCGTTGCCCAGCGCAACCGAGTTCGCCGTGGAAGCCGTCGTGCCGTAGCCGAGCGCGACGGCATTCGTCGCGGATGCCGTCGCGTTGGGGCCGAGCGCGGTACTCCACGAACCGCTCGCTGTCGCCTGATAGCCGGTCGAAGCCGCACCGCCATTGGCATAAGATCCGGTGCCCAACGCTACGCCATTGGAGTTGCCGTCGGTCGAGGCAACCGTGGCGCCGTTACCCACCGCGACGCCGTATGCGATGCTCTTGGCGACAACGCCAATCGCGACCGAGTTGGTCCCCGTGCCCGTGGCTGCGGTACCGATCGCCACGGCGCTGCCCGCCATCGACGTCGCGGAATTGCCGATCGCGATGCCATTCGAGCCGCTCGCCGTCGACGACGCACCAAGCGCCGTCGCGTTCGTGCCGGACGCCGACGCAGCCGACCCGATCGCCGTGGCACTCGCCCCGTTGGCGTTAGCCGTAAAGCCCATCGCCGTCGCGTTTGAGCCGGTCGCCATGGTCTGAAAACCCAGCGCAGTCGCATTAGCTGCCGCTTTGGTGCCAAATCCGATTGCGGTCGCGTAGTTGCCGGTGGTGGATGCGAAAGCGCCGTACGCAGTGACCGCGAGATTGTTGCCGCCCGACGCCGAACAGCCCACGACCATCGAATACGTCCCGTTGCCGTCTATCGGATCGATTTCCTGGGCGTAGGAAACGCCATTGACCGAATTCGCACCCGTTGTGCAATAGCCTCCGGTAGTTGTGCCCGTGTAGCCGGTGATCATTGCTGCATGAGCATTTGAGGCAAGGCCGCCCATCGCGCCCACGATAACGGTCGACACAGCGGCCACCATGGTCGCGCCGGAGGACGCGCTCTTGCTCTTGCCACGCCCCTTCGCGTTCTCCTGCACCGCCATCCACGTTCCCGTGGACTCATTCCATACTGATCGATACGCCTTATTCATTTTGCAATCCTTAACAAATACCCTGGTCTCTGGAGCCCGTGATGCCGATACCCCAGCGTTGATTCGAATCTCTGCGGCTGCTAACCCTTGGTGCCTCCTGCACCACCTGGTGAAGGGCGCAGCAGCCGGTCCGCCTTAACTCAACTCATCTGTCAGTTCATGCCCCCGCTGAATGGCCTGCCAACCGATCGGGACGATGCGCTGTTGCAGCGGCTAACGCCGATTGCTTTGGGCAAGGACGCGCAGTCCCGCACCCGCGCGAACGCAGACGTGCAAGACGTGCCAATGCGCCCGCGAACCAGGATCGTCGCGGCGTGAAATGTTGAGATTTTCATGATGAGAACTCATCCAGAGTTTCTGCCCACCGGCTTGCCCAGGAGCGCGCGAGCGCCCCGTGCAGCGGAACGCCATGGCGGCCCTCCCCGGCCTCGGAACGATGCTTGCCGTTACGACGCCATGCGAATCGAGGCGCGATGCAGTGAGCTGCTCGGCACGCTGTCTGGCGATCAGGCAGTGGGAAATTCGCGGCAGGTCTTATAAGGGCATCGCGAATTCCACATCGACAATGCCATGTTAAGAACAGGCGGGACGTGTTCGAATCAGACGGTTCTTAAAACCCGACGGGGAAATCTGACCTTTTCTGAAGTTTTATGGGGGTCAGATTTAAAATAGGTGAGCAGCGCGGAAAACGCGCCGCTCACCTTACGAATCAACGGTAGGCGTTGATCGTATCGCGCGTCTTCATGGCGGCCGTTGCAGCCGCCTGCGCGTAGTCCTCGCCCTTGCTCGCGAAGATGATCGCGCGCGACGAGTTGATGAGCATGCCCGTGCCGTTGGCGGTACGGCCCGCCTTCACGGTCGCTTCCACATCGCCGCCTTGTGCGCCGATGCCGGGAATCAGCAGCGGCATGTCGCCGACGATGCCGCGCACGATTTCGATTTCCTTCGGGAACGTTGCGCCCACAACGAGGCTGAGTTCGCCGCTCGCGTTCCACTTGTTCGCCGCGAGGTCGGCGACGACCTGATAGACCGGCTTGCCGTCGACGGTGAGGAATTGCAGATCGGAGCCGCCGGGGTTCGACGTGCGGCACAGCACGATCACGCCCTTGCCCGCGTGCGCGAGATACGGCTCGATCGAGTCGAAGCCCATGTACGGGTTGACCGTCACGGCGTCGGCCTTGAAGCGCTCGAAGGCTTCACGGGCGTACTGCTCCGCCGTGCTGCCGATGTCGCCGCGCTTGGCGTCGAGAATCACGGGCAGGCCCGGATGCTTTTCGTGGATGTGCGCGATCAGCGCTTCGAGCTGGTCTTCGGCGCGATTCGAGGCGAAATAGGCGATCTGGGGCTTGAACGAGCACGCGTAGGGCGCGGTCGCGTCCACGATATCGCGGCAAAACTCGAAGATCGCATCGCTGCGGCCAGCGAGGGCGGCGGGGAACTTCGCGGGCTCGGGATCGAGGCCGACGCACAGCAGCGAGCCGGTGCGCTGCCACGCGGCGGCGAGGTCTTGGGTGAACGAGGTCATGATGGATCGGGCGGCGAGCCCGGTGCAGGGAAAAGGGAAACGGCGCGTATTTTAACCGGCTTGCCCGCCGGCTTCCGCGAGCGCGGTGTCAGGGCAGGCGGATGGCCGTGTGAGCGGGCGGGCCAATCGTCGGAGGAAACGTGGCGCGGCGGAACCGCCGCCGCCACGTCGGCCCCGCTCAGGCCGCCTGCGTCTGCGCGCGCGTGCGTCCGCCCTTCGGCCCGCGCGCGCCGGCCCGGCCGCGTGCGCCCGCGCGATGCGGGCTCGCCGCCGCGCGCATGTCCATGCGCTCGACCGTAAAGCTGAACTTGCGCACGAGGCGCTCGCCGCGTCCGAGCACGGTCATGCCGTGGGCGTCGCCGCCACCGGCCAGATTGACCGCGTTGATCGGATGATCCACGGGTTCGAAGCAGAAGAAGTTCTCGCCCGGCGGCGTGTAGAGCACGTAATAGTCGGTGTTCGCGCAGATCGCGAGCGACAGGCGGCGGCGCTCCCAGACCACGGCCGCGCGCCCGCTCCAGCCGCTGAACGCGTGATTGACCATCTGCTCGGGCAGCGGATACGCCACGCCGAACTGCCACGCGGGCGGCGCGGGCACGTGGCGCACCGGCAGCCAGTCGGCGCCCGAGAGCCACAGGCCGCTCGCGGGCGCGGAGAGTTCGGTGCTCGCGTCGCGCGCGAGGAACGGATGCACGCCGAGCCCGAACGGCAGCGCCTCGCGGCCCACGTTCTCGACTTCGAGCGTCATGGACAGCGTCGCGCCGTCGAGCGCATAGGTCAGCACGGCGCGGTACGCGTAGGGCTCGCCCTGGCTGCGGTCGAGCACGAGACGCACGTGCTCGCGTTCGGCGCTCTCGACCGTCCAGTTCGCGAGCCAGCCGTCACCGTGAATCGGCAGCGGCTCGCTCGCGCGATTGCGCGGAATCTCGACGTCGCGGCCGCCGAACTGGAAGCGTCCGTCGGCGATCCGGTTGGAATACGGCAGCAGCGGATAACAGGCGAGTTCGTTCGGGTCCATGCGCGCGCTCACCTGCTCGCAGCGGCGGAACACCGGTTCGAGCGCGCCTTCGCTGCGCCAGTCGAAGCGCGTGATGCCGCCGCCCAGTTGCGGGGCGACATCGAGACGAAGGTAAGCGTTGGTGAGCGTGACGCAGGCCACGTCGCCGGTGCCGGCGGCGCCGATCGCCACGGCCGAGGTGCTCGGCCCCGGCATGACCGGATGCGTGGTCGCCTCCAGCCGCGCGCGGCGGGCGGCGGCGGGCGAACCCGCGGCGGGTGTCGTTGTGGCGGGGTCGCTGGCAAGCGGCGACCGGGAAGCATGACGGGAACGAGCTGTTGGACGCAAAGCGGAATTCGCGACGCTCATGAGCGGCTCCTCGAGAGGCATGATGGATCGCCGCCCTGGATGGCGGCGCATAGGCGGCCTGCCGGTCGCATCGCCACGACGTCCCTTCAGCGTTCGCTTCATTCGATTGAATCGCTTCAATCGACTGAATCGCTGCGCGCTGCCTGCGTCGTGTGACGGCCGCTTCTTGTTAAAGCCCGGCGGATTCGTGCTGCCGGGTACAGCTAGCACCTTAGAGACGGCAGCGGTTTGACGCCACACCGGCGCGCATCCGCCGCCTTCTTTTGGGCCTTTTTGTTGTCTCGCTACAACGAAGCCTCGAACGAAAACGATTGCAGTGGGCCTGCACGGCGCTTGCATCGCGCTTACGCGCAAGCCTCGTCTTGTTTCGTCTCGCGTCGAACGCTCGTTTGCTTTCCTTAGCGTTTTCCTTGGCGTTTTCGTTATCGCTTACCGAGGAAGCGCGGCTCGGCCAGCCCCGTGTAGCGCGTGCGCGCGACGAACACACCGCCCGCATGCGGTTCGCGCGCCAGCGTTTCGCTGTCGAGTCCGTCACGCGCGCTCGTCACGTAAAGCGTCGAGTAGCCTTCGCCGCCGAGCGTCACGCAGGTCGGCTGCACCGTGGGTATGCGGATGCGCTCGGTTTCCACGCCGTCCGGGCCGTAGCGCACGACGCATTCGCCCGCCCACTGCGCGTTCCAGAGGCCGCCTTCGCTGTCGACGGTCGAGCCGTCCGGCTCGCCTTCATGGTTCGGCACCTGCACGAACAACCGATCGTTTGCAATCGTTCCATCGGCGCCGTAATCGCAGGCGCGAATCTCGCGCGTGAACGAATCGGCGTAATACATCGTGCCGCCGTCGGGACTGAAGCCGATGCTGTTCGAGATCGCCGCGACCGGCAGCGGCAGCTTCTCCAGCGTGAGGTCGTGATTGAGCCGATAGAAGCCGCCGATTTTCTCGAACGGCTTGCGCTCGTACTTCGTGCCGAATACGAAGCGGCCCTGGCGGTCGCAACGCCCGTCGTTCAGACGCGTGGGCAGATCGGGTTCAACGTCGACGATCGGCGTGATTTCGCCCGTGCGCAGATCGAAGAACGCGAGCCGCGAAGCGAGGCCGATCAGCAGCACGTCCGGGTCTTCGCAGAGCGCGAAGCACGCGAGGCGCTCGGGCATCGGCCACGTGCGATGCGAGCCGTCGGCCGTGTCGTAGCGCGCGAGGCTCGCGCCTTCGATGTCGTTCCAGTAGAGCCGCGCGCTGCGCGAGCACCACGTCACGCCCTCGCCCAGCGCGTTCTTCGCGTGCACCAGCAATTCGGCGACGTCGTCCTGCGCGGCTTGCGGCTTCGATTGCTGATCGCTCATGCCCAGCCTCCGTCCACCACGATGTCCTGCGAAGTGATCATGCGGCTGTCGTCGGCGGCGAGAAAGAGCGCCATGCGCGCGAGATCCTCGGGCAGCAGTTCGGCGTCGATGCACTGGCCGCGCTTGATCGCCTCGCGGCCTTCGTCGGTGAGCCACAGGCGGCGCTGCTTGTCCGTCATCACCCAGCCCGGCACCAGCGAATTCACGCGAATGCCGTATTGCCCGAGATCCTTCGCGAGCCCACGCGTGAGGCCCTGCACCGCCGACTTACTCATCACGTAGACCGGATAGTCGGCGTTCTTGAGCATCCAGCTGATCGAGCCCAGATTGATGATCGAACCGCGCCCCGCCGCCTTCATGTCCTCCGCCACGGCCTGCGCCGCGAACAGTTGATGGCGCACGTTCACGGCGATGCCCGCGTCGAAGAACTCGGGCGTGACTTCCGCGAGCGTGTGGCGCTTGTCGTTCGCGGCGTTGTTCACGAGCGCTTCGATCGGGCCGAGCGCCGCTTTCACGTCGGCGATGGCGGCGCGCAACGCGGCGATATCGGTGAGATCAACGCGCGCGAACAGCGGCTTGTGACGCGAGTCGCCGAGTTCGTCGGCGAGCGCTTCGCCCGCCGTCGCGTCGATATCGAAGAACGCCACGCGCGCGCCCTGGGCCGCGAAGTGCTCGACGAACGACGCGCCGATGCCGGTCGCGCCGCCCGTGATCAGCACGACGCGGTCCGCGAGGCTCGGATAGCGCGCGAAGTTTTCATGCGCGTGGCGCGCGACGGCATTGGCCGGTGAAGACATACGTTGAGCTTCCTGGTAGGTTTAATCGCGCGCGCCGCGGTTCTTCAGCTGGTCGAGCAGCACCGCCGCGAGCAGGATCGCGCCGCGCACGAGGTACTGGTAGAACGCGTCGATGTTGAGCAGGTTCATCACGTTCTCGACCGTGCCCATGATCAGCACGCCGATCACCACGCCCGAGATCGTCGCGCGCCCGCCGAGCAGCGACACGCCGCCCAGCACGCACGCCGAGATCACGTTCAGCTCGAAGCCTTCGGCCGCGTTCGGCTGGCCCGAGGTGATGCGCGCCGCGAGAATCACGCCCGCCAGCGCCGTCACCGCGCCCTGAATCAGGAAGATCCACACGCGCGTGCGCTCGACCTTGATACCCGCGAGCCGCGACGCTTCCGGGTTGCCGCCGATGGCGAGCGTGTTGCGCCCGTACACGGTCTGATTGAGCATCACGCCGAACACGATGAAGCAGAACAGCGTGACCCAGATCGGCAGCTGCACGCCGAAGAAGGCCATCGTGCCCATCGCGATGAAGGTATCCGACGACACGCCCACGGCCTGGCCGTGCGAAACGATGAAGCCCAGGCCGCGCACGATTTCCATCGTCGCGAGCGTGGTGATCAGCGCGTTGATGCGCAGATACGCGATCACCGCGCCGTTCACGAAGCCGATCGCCGCGCCCGCCGCCACCGCCGCGACGATCGCGATGAAGGTGTTGTTGGTCGCGTTGAGCACCATCGCGCAGAGCACGCCCGCGAACGCCACGGTCGAGCCCACGGAGAGGTCGAAGTCGCGCGAGGCGAGGCAGAACATCATCGTGCAGGCCACCATGCCGATCTGCGAGATCGACAGCGCGAGGCCCAGCATGTTCTCGATCGAGAAGAAGTGATCGACGGTCAGCGACATCGTGATGAACATGACCGCGAAAATCACGATCAGGCTGTACTCGGTGATCTGCTGCCACCACTTCTGCTTGTCGCTGGCATTCGGGATCAGCGCGTCGGCGGCGCTGTGCGCCACGCTCTTCGCTGCGTCGGCGGCTTCCGCCGCAAGGTTGTCTCGTTGCATTTGCATCACTCCTTCCCCATCATGCGGCGCGACGCTGCGCGCCTTTCGGCAGCGCGAGGTCCAGCACCGCGTGTTCGCTCGCCGCGCTGCGCGGCAACTCGCCCGAAATCCGGCCTTCGCGCATCACCACGATGCGGTCCGACACGCCGAGCACCTCGGGCAATTCCGATGACACCATCACGATCGCGCAGCCGCGCTGGGCGAGCTGATAGATCACGTTGTAGATTTCGTGCTTCGCGCCCACGTCGATGCCGCGCGTGGGTTCGTCGAGAATCACGACCTTCAGATCCGGCTCCGCGAGCCAGCGCGACAGAATCGCCTTCTGCTGATTGCCGCCCGAGAGAAAACGGATCTTCTGGCGGCGGCTCGGCGTCTTGATCTTCAGGAGCTTGATGAAACGGTCCGCCGTTTCAGCTTCTTTCTTGCGGTCGAGGAACATGCCCGCGCGCAGAAAATGGCGGCGGCAACTGATGTTGATGTTCTCCGAGACCGTGGCCATCGCGACGATGCCCTGCTCCTTGCGATCCTCCGGGCACAGCACGATGCCGTTGCGGATCGCGTCGCTCGCACTCTTCACGCTGATGCGTTTGCCGTCGAGTTCGATCTCGCCCGCGCGGCGCTTGTGCGTGCCGTAGACGAGCTGCATCAGTTCGCTGCGGCCCGCGCCCACCAGTCCAAAAAAGCCGAGAATCTCGCCCGACTTCACCTCGAAGCTGGCCGCCTCGTTGAGCGGATGCCCTTCGATGCCGCGCACCGCGAGGCGCACGCCGCCATGCTCGCGCGGCGTGTAGTTGTAGATGTCGCTGATCTCGCGGCCCACCATTTCCGCCACGAGCGTTTCGCGCTTCACCTCTTCGAGCTTCTCGTGCGAAGCGACCTTGCGGCCGTCGCGGAAGATCGTGCAGGCGTTGCAGAGCTCGTAGATCTCGTCCATGCGGTGCGAGATGTAGATGAGCGCGCGGTTATCCGCACGCAGTTCGCGCACGAGCTTGAACAGCACTTCGGTCTCGCGATGCGAGAGCGAACTCGTCGGCTCGTCGAGCGCGATCACGCGCGCATTGCGCAGCAGCGCCTTGCAGATTTCCACCATCTGGCGCTGCGCGATGGACAGCTTGCGCAGCTTCGCGGCCGGATCGAGATCGACGCCCATCGCCGCCAGACGCTCGCGCACGAACTTGCGCGCTTCGCCGCGCTTCACCCAGCCGAGCGCATTGGGCAGCGAGCCCAGCAGCAGATTCTCCGCGACCGTGAGGTCGGGCACGTATTGCAGTTCCTGGTGAATCACGGCGATGCCCGAGCCGATCGAGGCCGCCGCGTCGGCGAACTTCACCTCGTTGCCGTCCACGAGAATGCGGCCCGAGTCGGGCTGATATTCGCCGCCGAGAATCTTGAGGAGCGTGGACTTGCCCGCTCCGTTTTCGCCCATCAGGCCATGCACTTCGCCGGCGTTCACCTCGAACGACACGCCGTCGAGCGCGCGCACGCCAGGGAATACCTTGCCGATATTGTCAAAACGCAGTGTCGCTGACACTTCGGTTTCCTCTCATTCGATACGCTGCGGGCACGGCGGGCGAATCCCTCATCGGATTGGCCCGCCGCCCCGCAGCGGGAAACACCTCAAAGCCCTTCGATCAGGCGCTTACTTCGACGCGAGACCCATCTGCTGACGCACGCTTTCCACGTTGTCGCGCGTGGCCAGCATGCCCGTCGTCAGCGTGAGCATCGGCGGTTCCTTGCCTTGCGTGATCCATGCGTACATCAGTTCAGAGGTTTCCTCGCCGTGACGCTTCGGGCTGATGATGACGGTGCCGTAGAAGCCCGTCGGCTGCGGCTTCTTGAACTCGTTGAGCGCCGAATCCGAACCGCCGATGCCGATGCCGATCATGTTGTCGGCCTTGAAGCCACGGCCTTCCGCTGCGCGCACGGCGCCGAGCACGGCTTCGTCGTTCAGGCCGTAGGCGATCCAGTGCTTGAACTGCGGGTTCTTCGTCAGCGCGATGTTGGCGGCGTTGAAGGCGTTTTCCGTGTCGGTCTTGGCTTGCGGCGCGGCGATGATGTTCGCCTTCGGGAAGCCCGCGGCCACGAGCGCGTCGGTCGCGCCGCTGGTGCGGTCGTGCGCCGTCGGCAGCTGCTCGTAGGTCACGTCGATCGCACCGACGTCCTTCATGTCCCAGCCGCGCTTCTTGATCTCGGCGGCCAGACCGTCACCGACCTGCTTGCCGATGTTGTAGGCCGAAATGCCCATGTGCGGCACCGACTCGATCGGCTTGCCCGCGCCGTCGACGAGGCGGTCGTCGACCGTCATCATCTTGAGCTTGTCGGCCTTGGCCTTGGCGACGATGCCCGGCCCGAGCTTCACGTCAGGCGTGCAGATGATGAAGCCCTGAGCCTTTTGCGCCGCCAGATTGTCGATCGCGCTCATCACCTTCTCGCCCGAAGGCGCGCCGATCTTCACGAGCGTGAAGCCCTTTTCTTTCGCGGCCGCTTCCGCGAACTTCCATTCGTCCTGGAACCAGGGTTCTTCGGGCTGCTTCACGAGAAAGCCGATCTTGACCGGATCGGCCGCTTGCGCGACGGGCATATGAGCGAGCACGGCCGTGGTCGCGGCGGCGATCAGCGTGAGGAAAATCCTGCGTTGCATGGTGTCAGTCTCCTGTCTTCTTCAGTCACGGGAAGGGTAGCGGCCGCTTGTTTTCGTCCGTCCGCCCGCGCGCGCGGCCAGCGCTGAGCGAATGTCCTGCTTTTTTCTTTTGCCTTCGTGCTGCGTTTTTTTACTGCTGTCTGCTCTTCTTCGTTATTGCTTTTTTTGTTCGGGGTGACGGCGTATTCATTCGTGATGCAGCGCCGTGCGTCCGCCGTCGATCGTGATGCAGCTCGCGTTGATGAACGGCGCTTCGTCCGAGGCGAGAAACACGGCGGTCATCGCCACTTCCTCGGGCTTGCCGATGCGCTTCATCGGCGGCAATTCGAGCGTCGCGCGGCGCGCCGCTTCGGGATCGGGCTGCGCGTTCCACCAGTCGTGCGTCAGTTGCGTCTCGATGTAACCGGGCGCGATCGCGTTCACGCGCACGTTCTTCGGCGCGTATTCGATGCCGAGCGCGCGCGTGAGGCCGATCACGCCGTGCTTGGCGACCGGATACGGGAAGCAGCCCGGAATGATCTGAAACGCGTGTGTCGAGGCGATGTTGATGATGCTGCCCGCGCGGCGCTCGACCATGCCAGGCAGCACGGCGCAGCAGCCGTGCCAGACGCCGTCGAGATCGACGGCGAAACAGCGGCGCCAGTCGTCGTCGGTCATCGTCAGCGGGTCGGCGAACACGTTGATGCCCGCGTTGTTCACGAGCACGTCGACGGGACCGAACGCGCGCTCCGCTGCGCTCACCGCCGATTGAACCGAGGCCGATTGCGTGACGTCGGTTTTGACGGCGAGCACGTTCGCGTTGCCGCTTGCTGCGGCGATATCGCGAGCCGTGGCCTGCGCCGTCTCCAGATCCAGCTCCGCGAGCACGACGGATGCGCCCTGCGCCGCGAACGCGCGCGCGATCGCCGCGCCGATGCCGCGTCCGGCGCCGGTCACGAGCGCGACCTTGCCCGCGAGTCGGTTCATGCCTTCGCCCCTTGCATTTGACCCTGCGTTCTTGCGGTCTCGCGCCAGCCCGCGATGAACGCGAGCGCGTTCGCGCGCGTGGCCGCCACGTCCTGACCCGGCTTGTAGAGCGCCGAGCCGAGGCCGAAGCCGCTCGCGCCCGCCGCCAGTTGCGGTCCCATGTTGTCGGGCTTCACGCCGCCCACGGGCAGCAGCGGCACGATCGCCGGAATCACCGCGCGCCAGGCCTTCGTGACTTCCGGGCCGAGCTGTTCGGCGGGGAACATCTTGAGGCCGTCGGCGCCATGCTTGAGCGCGGCGAACGCCTCGGTCGGCGTGGCGACGCCCGGCACGCAGGCGAGACCTTGCAGCTTCGCGGCGAGGATCACGTCGGTGTCGGCGTGCGGCATCACGATCAGTTCGCCGCCCGCGGCCTTCACGTCGCGCACGCGCTCGGTCGTGAGCACGGTGCCCGCGCCGATCAGCGCGTCGGCGGGCAGCGTGGCGCGCAGCGCCGCGATGCTCTCCAGCGGCGACGGCGAATTCAACGGCACCTCGATGATCCGAAAACCCGCTTCGTAGATCGCGCGGCCATGTTCTGCGGCTTCGGCGGGCTTGATGCCGCGCACGATCGCGACCATCCGGCACGCGGCGAACGCGGCGACGAAGCCCGCGTGCGGCGTGTAGGGAGCGGGCAGGTTCAGTTCGGGTTGCATGGCGTGTCCTGTTCGTGTGTTCGGTGCTTTACGTTGCTTTGCGGTGCTTGCTGCTGTGTACGTGCCTGCTTGCGCTCGATGGCGCGGGGGCGTCGTGCGTCGCGGCGTTCAGCTTGCCGCCACGAGGCCCGCGCGCACCGCGATGCGCCACAATCCGCGCTCGGTGGCATGGCGCACGAGATGCGCGCCGGTGCAGCCGAACTGCGCGAGCGCGAGCTTGTAGCGCTCGCACAGCGCATCGGCGCCGATCAGTTGCGGCGCGCACGCGGCCAGCGCGACGTCGCGGCGCGCCAGCACCGCTTCGAGCCCGGCGAGTTCATGGCCGATCACGAGTCCCGAGAGGTAATCGGGCTGCTCGTCGGGCGCGAGTTGTTCGGTGAGGCCGAGCGTGCGCGTGCTGAACGCCGTGGCGAGCAGGCCCGCGCTGCCGTGTTCGCGCGCCACGCTCACGCCGCGCAGGAACGCGGCCGTATCGGGCGCGGCGGGACGCTTCATCGTGCGGCCGAGAATCGTGTGCGCCGAGAGCGCCGCGTAGACCTCGCCCGTCATGAAGGTGTAGAAACGCGCGATGCGCGCGCCTTCCACCACGGCCCATTTCGCGTGCGTGCCCGGCAGGCCGATCAGCGTGGCTTGCGCCGAGGCTGAATCGCCCGCTGCGCTCGTTGCGCTCGTTGCATTCATCGCGCTCAATGCGCCGAAGATCTGCGTTTCCTCGCCGCGCATCACGTTGGGCAGCGCGCCCGGTTCGAGCACGCCGGGCACCACGGCCACGTCGACGCCGCACGCCGCGCGCACCTTGACGATGCCGCCAACCAGCGCGTCCTCGCCCGCGGGCGTTTCCACGTAAGGCGCCTGCAGCCAGCCCTGCGCGCTGCCGACCATGCCGGCCGCCAGCACGGGCAGCGTCGGCGATTGCGCGAGCCAGACGCCGCACGCTTCGTCGAACGCGGCGTCGAAGCCGCCCTCTTCGGCCGGCACCGGCAGATTCATGATGCCCGCCGTCGAGACGCGCGTATCGATCACCTCGCCCGCCGCGTCGAACAGATACGCGCGCAGCGAAGTCGTGCCCCAGTCGAGCGCGATCAGCGATGCCTTGCGCGCGCCCGGCTGCGCCGTGGCGTGGGTGTCCTTGCCCTGTTCCATGTGTTCTTGTGTCGTGCGGCCTGTCATCGGCGGATCCTGCGCGTAGCGGGTTGCGGCGCGCGCCAGCCGAGTTCCTGCGAGATCGCGCGCGCTTCGCGCTGCACGACCGGGATCAGCTCGTCCATGCGTTCGAGCGGCATATAGGGAATCGTGCTCGCCACCGAGAGCGCCGCGACGATCGCGCCCGACGCGTCGCGCACGGGCGCGGCCACGCAACGGATCGACACTTCGTTCTCCTCCAGATCGAACGTGTAGCCGCCCGCCGCGTAGGTGGCCATGCGCTTGATGAAGGTGTCCGGGTCGAGGCTGTGATCGGGGCGGAAGCTCACGCCCGCGAGCGTGCGGCGCGACGCTTCGAACAGATCGCGCCACGACTGCGGCGGCAGGTCGAGCATCATCGCCTTGCCGATGCCCGTCGACGCGAGCGGCATCCGATGCCCGACGCGCGAGCGCATTTCGAGGCCGCGCTGGCCGGGAATCTTGTCGATGTAGAGCACGTCGTCGCCGTCGCGTACGCCCATGTGGATCGTGTCGAGCGTGGCGTCGGCGAGCGCTTCGAGGTGCGTGCGCGCAACCGCCGTGAGCGGCATCTGTTCGAGTGCGATGGTGCCGAGTTCGATCAGCTTCGGGCCGAGCAGATAGCCGCCCTGCACCTGACGCAGATAGCGCGCCTGCACGAGGCTCGACACGAGGCGATGTGTGGTGCTGCGCGTGGTGCCGAGCACCGCGCCGAACGAACGCAGATCGCGCACGCCGGCGGCGGCCGCTTCGAGGATCGCGAGGCCGCGCAGCAGCGTCTGCGTGCCGGCTTGCGTCGAGCCGTCGAGCAGCGCGCCCGGCAAACCGAGGATTTCGTCGCCGCCGGGGCGGGCTTTGGAGGACGTCGCGGAGGCCGCTGCGGCGGGCGTCGCGGTGGACGCTGCGGCGGGTGCGCGCGGAGCGGCGTGCATGGCACGCGCGGCGTGCACGGCGGCTTCGGGCGCGGCCTGGCCGTTCGAGGCGGCGGCGAGGCGTTCGGCGAGCGTCGGGGACATCGCTTTGTTCATGGCGAGGCCGATCGGAAGGACGTTGGGAGAGCGCGCGGCGTCAGACGACGGCGCGCGAGCCATGTTTCGGTGAAGGGAGGTGCGCGCGGGCGCGAGGCGGCGCCCGATGCGTGGACGCACGGCGAGTGGCCGCGTTTTCCGCTGGCTGGAACATGGCAAACGTCTCCGGTTTTCGCCTGGCTGGACTGACGCTGTGCGCCGCCGCCGGGCTTTGTCTTGAGTGGTGCCGACTGCGTCGGGCGCGAACTTGTTGCCATTGCTGCGCGCGCCCTGTCGGATGGGTTGGATTGTAGGGCGGTTTTTCCGCGATCTCCAATATGTGATGGGGGCGTTCAGATATTGGGATATGCGCGCCTGGCCGGACGGCCAACGTTGGTGACGCGCTTGATGGAATCGGGGGCGCGATCCGCCGGCTCTCCAGAGACTTGAGGCATGTCAGGCCCGATGGTGATCGGACTGGAATTGGGCCTCAGTCCTCTGGAGGAGATATAAAATCTTGTATAAAGTTACCGATGTCAAACCGCTCGAATTCTGCGGCGCCGCGCTAGCCGACCTGAAGCGCTTCCCTGAAAAAGTGCGTACCGAAGCCGGGCGCCAGTTGCGCCGCGTGCAGCACGGCCTCGATCCGCACGACTGGAAGCCCATGAATCCAGTCGCACCCGGTGCGCGCGAGATTCGCCTGCGCGACCTGCGCGGCGCGTTTCGCGTGCTTTACGTGGCGAACATCCGCAACACCGTTCACGTGCTGCACTGCTTCATGAAGAAAACGGAAAAGACGTCCTTCAGCGATCTTTCGCTTGCCCGGCAGCGCTACCGCGCCGCCCTCAAACCGGAGCCCGAAGCATGAAAACCGAAACGTTCGACAGCGTCTGGGATGCGCTCGAAGCCACGCCCGAAGCCGCGCAAAACATGACGCTGCGCTGCGACCTCATGATCGCGCTCGAGGAATACATCAAAGAGAACGCACTGAGCCAGGCGCAAGCCGCGAAGATCTTCGGCGTGACCCAGCCGCGCGTGTCCGATCTCGTGCGCGGCAAGATCGACCTGTTCTCGCTCGACTCGCTCATCAACATGGCCGTCGCCGCGGGCATGAAAGTCGAACTGCGCATCTCGCGGCGCACGCCGCGCGATGGTCACGACAATAAAAAAACGGCCGCCCGCTAACGGACAGCCGTTTTTCGCCTTCGCCCGGCATCGGCCTGGCATCAACCAGGCTCCGGCCTTACTTCCCCGCTGGCGCCTTATACGCCACGCAATCCACTTCCACCTTGCAATCGATCACCATGCTCGACTGCACGCAGGCGCGCGCGGGCGGATGATCGCCGAAGTACTCGCGGAACACCTTGTTGAACGACTGGAAGTCGCGCGCGTCGTCGAGCCATACACCGCAGCGCACCACGTGTTCCGGGCCGTAACCCGCTTCCTTGAGGATGGCGAACACGTTCTGGATCGTCTTGTGCGACTGCTCGACGATACCGCCGTTGATCACCTCGCCGTTTTCCATCGGCGTCTGGCCCGAGACGTAAAGCCAGCCGTCGGCTTCCACGGCGCGCGCGAACGGCAGATGTTGACCGCCCTGGCCCTTGCCGCCTTCCACTCCATATCGTTTCATCGTTTGCTCCTTTGAGATCGTGCGGCGCGCGCCGTCCTGCGCTGCGCCGCGTGTCGAAATTGAATCCGCTTAAAAGTCCGCGTGGGCAGTCGCGCCAGCGTTCGCGTTCGCCTCGCGCGGACCGCGCGCCACGAAATGCCCGGCGCGCTCGCCGGTCGGCTGGCCGTCGCGATACGACAGCACGCCGTTCACCCACACCGCGTCGATGCCCTCGGCCACCTGCTGCGGCTGGTCGAACGTCGCGGCGTCGCGCACCTTCGCGGGGTCGAACAGCACGAGGTCGGCGTGCCAGCCCACATGCACTTCGCCGCGCTGCGCGAGCCCATAGCGCCGCGCCGACAAACCCGTCATCTTGCGCACCGCCTCTTCGAGCGGCAGCAGTTGCTCGTCGCGCGCGTAATGGCCGAGCACGCGCGGAAACGCGCCCCACAAACGCGGATGCGGCAGCGGATCGTTCGGCAAGCCGTCCGAGCCCACCATCGTCGCCGGATGCGAGAGGATGCGGCGCACGTCGTCCTCGGACATGTTGTGATAGACCGCGCCCGCCGGTTGCAGCCGCTTGCCCGCCTCCTGCTGCGAGACGCCCCACTCGGCGGCGATGTCCTTGATCAGCTTGCCCGCCTGCTCGGGATGCGGCGTCGACCACGTAATCGTGATGTCGATATCGCCCGTCACCTGCTTGAGGTCGAGCGTCGACGAACTGCGGCTGTACGGATAGCAGTCGCAGCCCACCGGCTGATACTTGCGCGCGCCGTCGAGCGACGCGAGCACTTCGGTGCTGCGCCCCCAGTTCGACGGCCCCGCGCACTTCAGATGCGAGATCACCACGGGCACGCGCGCGTGCTTGCCGATGTGATACGCCTCGTCCATCGCGTCGAGAATCGCGTCGAATTCCGTGCGCATATGCGTGGTGTAGAGCGCGCCCGCGACGGCGAGCGGCTCGGCGAGCGTGGCGACTTCCTCGGTCGAGGCCTCGTAGGCGGAGCCATAAGCGAGTCCCGTCGACAAACCGAGCGCGCCGTTCGCGAGCGCCTCTTCGAGCTGCGCGCGCATAGCCGCGACTTCGTCATGGGTGGCCGCGCGCTTGAGGTCGTCGAGATGATTGTTGCGCAGCGCCGTATGGCCGATCAGCGCGCCGACGTTCACGGCGGGCTTCGCGGCGTTCACGGCCTCGACATACGCGGCGAAAGTCGGATAAGCGAACGCATCGCGCGCGCCGAGCAGGTTCATCGGATCGGGCGGATCGCCCTTGAGCGTGACCGGCGCGGCGCTGATCCCGCAATTGCCGACCACCACCGTCGTCACGCCCTGGCTGATCTTGGGCAGCATCTGCGGCGAGCGGATCACGTGCGTGTCGTCGTGCGTGTGGACGTCGATAAAGCCCGGCGCGAGCGCGCGCCCGTTCGCCTCGATCACTTCCTCGGCGAGCCAGTTCGACAGATTGCCGATGGCGACGATGCGTCCGTCGCGCAGCGCCACGTCGCGTTCGACGGGCGGCGCGCCCGTGCCGTCGTAAAGCATGGCGCCGACGATCAGCGTATCGGCGGCTTCGGGGTGCGAATGCATGTCAGTCTCCCAGTGGCTGGCGCTCGCCGCCGCGCCCAGCGGTGCCGCGATGCGCGTCGAGCGTGTGCTTCATGCGGCGCAGCAATTCGCGGCTGGCCTCGGGCTGCGCGAGCGCGAGTTCGGTCACGAGCACGTCGAGCGCCATCAGCATCGCGTAACGCGACGACGACGGCTTGTAGATAAAGTCGGTCTCGCTCGCGACGATCGGCACAAGCCAGTCGGCGAGCGCGGCCAGCGGCGACGCGGGCGCGGTCACGGCGATCAGCTTCGCGCCGTAGTCGCGGGCGATGCGGCACGCGTCGAGCAGTTCGGGCACGCGTCCTGTTAGCGACAACGCGACGACCACGCAGTCGGGCGCGAGCGTGCTCGCCACCATCCGTTGCAACAGGCTATCCTGGTATGAAGCGACGGGGCGTCCAAGACGTACGAGGCGAAAGCGCATCTCGTCGGCGAGCGCGCTGGAGCCGCCGCCCATGCCGAACACATAGATCATGCGGGCCTGCGCGAGCGCGGCGGCGGCCTCAGCGAATGGCGCCTGGCGCAGTAATTCGTGATTCTGCTCGAGTGCGGCGTGGATCTCGCCGTAAACCCGGGTAGCGAGCGGTTCGGCGGCGTCGGGGGCGTCGGCGGCGTGGCGTCCGGCGCGCTTTGCGGCATTGCCGCGCTTGCCACCTTTGCCGCCTTGGGCTTCGGCCGCTTCGCCCTGCCCGGCCGCGCCGCGTAGGAAGCGCTCGCCGACGGCGGCCGCTTGAGCGAGACGCAGCTTGAGTTCGCGCACGTCGTGGCAGCCGACGGCCTTGGCGAAGCGCGTGACCGTGGCGACGCTCACGCCCGCGCGCCGGGCCAGTTCGCCGATGCTCGCGCGCGCGGCGCCGGCGAGATCGTCGAGAATCAGGGCGGCGACATCGCGCTCGGCCGGACGCAGATCCGGCACGCATTGCGCGATGCGGGCGACGATGTCGAAACGGCCCGGTTCAGCGGCGGAGTTCATGGAAGGCAAGACGTAAGCCGTAACAAAATTCGTGTTAGTAAATAACAATTCACGAAGCGATGGTACTTTGTGTACTATCACCGAGTCAACGCCGAACCTGTCTGTACCGTAATATCAGGCGTAATGGAGAATATGGAGCGAACCGAGATGAAAGTTACAAACTATCAGAGTGCGACGATCGACCCGAGCAGCAAGGGCCTCGGCAACGTGCCCGGCCCGAGCGTGCCGCTGCACGACGCGGCGCGTCTCGAATGGAATCTGCTGGCCGAAGACGTGAGCCTGCCCGCGGCCGTTCTCTATGCGGACCGCGTCGAACACAATCTGAAGTGGATGCAGGATTTCGTCACGCGCTACGGCGTGAAGCTCGCGCCGCACGGCAAGACCACGATGGCGCCGCAGCTGTTCCGCCGCCAGCTCGAAACGGGCGCGTGGGGCATCACGCTCGCGACCGCGCATCAGACGCGCGCCGCCTATCGCGGCGGCGTCAACCGCGTGCTGATGGCGAACCAGCTCGTGGGCCGCCGCAACATGGCGATCATCGCCGAACTGCTCAGCGACCCCGAATTCGAGTTCTTCTGTCTCGTCGATTCGGTCGCGGGCGTCGAACAACTCGGCGAATTCTTCCGCGCCTCGCACCGCACGCTGAACCTGCTGCTCGAACTCGGCGTGCCGCGCGGGCGCACCGGCGTGCGCGACGCCGACATGCGCCGCGCCGTGCTCGACGCCATCGCGCGTTATCCCGACTCGCTGCAACTCGCGGGCGTGGAGATCTACGAAGGCATCCTCAAGGAAGAAAGCGAAGTGCGCACCTTCCTGCGCGACGCGCTCAACGTGACCGAGGAACTGACCGCCGCGGGCCGCTTCGCGCGCTCGCCCGCGCTGCTCTCGGGCGCGGGTTCGGCATGGTACGACGTGGTCGCCGAAGAGTTCGCGAAGGCCAGCCAGGCGGGCAAGATCGACGTGGTGCTGCGCCCCGGCTGCTATCTCACGCACGACGTGGGCGTCTACAAGCAGGCGCAGTCGCAGATCCTCACGCGCAATCCGGTCGCGCGCGAAATGGGCGTGGCGCTGCTGCCCGCGCTGCAACTGTGGGCCTATGTGCAGTCGATTCCCGAGCCGGGCCGCGCGATCATCGGCTTCGGCAAGCGCGACGCTGCCTTCGACGCGGGCTTTCCCGAAGCCACGCGCCACTATCGTCCGTCACGCGACGGCCAGGTGACGGGCGCGCCGCGCGAGATCGCCGCGAGCGAAGGCTGGGCGGTGTTCCAGATGATGGATCAGCACGCGTATCTGCAGATCCCGGCGGGCGCCGATATTCAGGTCGGCGACATGATCGGCTTCGACATCTCGCACCCGTGCCTCACGTTCGACAAGTGGCATCAGTTGCTGATGGTCGACGGCCAGTATCGCGTGACCGAAGTGATCGAGACGTTCTTCTGATTTTTTCCGCGTCTCGATGAAAAAGGCGGCGGTCGCAGTGGGTGCGCCGCCGCCTGAATTTTTTGCGCGTGCCTTACGCCACACCACGCCACGCCACGCCACGCCACGCCACGCCACGCCACTACGCGATATTCACGCCCCTTCCTGCGCAGCCGCCTGCGCCACCACGCCGATGCGCTCCTCCATCATCCGCAACGCGCCCGAGAGCGCCGTGAGCGCGTCGTCGGGCAGCGACATCGTCTGGTTCAAAAACGCATTGCGGCGCGGCAACCCCGCTTCGATCACCTCGCGCCCGGCGGCCGTGAGCTTCACGTTGGTGATGCGGTTATCGCGCTCATCGGCGCTGCGCGCGATCCAGCCGAGCGCTTCGAGCGGCTTCAACTGGCGCGTGAGCGCGCCCGGGTCGACGCGCAGGCGCTCGACGAGCCGCTTCTGCGACGACTCGCCGTTCTGGTCGTGCAGCGCGAGCAGGATGCGCCAGCGCGGCAGCGGATGCCCCACCTGCGCCTCGAACGCCGACATGAAAGCGCGATAGGTGCGTCCGAACTGCTGGACGATGGCGATGCGGTCCTGAGTTTCCATGCTGAAAAATCCTGCCTGGCGGTAAAAGCGGAGTTGGGCGGTGTTGAAGGAATGCGCGGCGAAAACCCGCCGTCAATCCGCGTGTATCACGGGCTCGACCTTGCGCTGAAGCTTGATGAGCGGCACGCGCCGCGTCTGCCACAGCGACACGAGCGCGATCAGCGCCGCCAGTGCGATACCCAGATGGATCGCGCCCACCAGCGCCTCGCGCGCGGCTTCGAGCAGCGGCGCGCCATTGTGCCCGGCCTTGGCGAGTTCGCCAATCAGCGCGGTCTGCGCGTCGCGGTTGACGAGAATCTGCGGATCGGCGAGCTGGGGCAGCCAGTGCGTCGCATTGTCGGCCGCGAGCGACTTCTGCACGCCGCTCGCGTAGAGCTGCGTGACCATCGTGCCGGTCAGCGCCGTGCCGATCATCCCGCCGATCATGCGCAGCGACTGCAGCAGCGCCGTGGCAATGCCCAGATGCTCGCGGCCCGCCGTCTGCTGCGCGAACACCGTGAGATTCGGCATCACGAAACCGAGCCCGAGGCCGCCGATGATCATGAACGTCATCAGCAGCCCGCGCGGCATCGAGCGCGTCGCGACCGCGACCGCGAAGCAGGCGATCGCGAGCATCGCGAAACCGATGTAGAGCATCAGGTTCGGATTGCGGATGCGCGACACGATGCGCCCGTTCGCGATGCTGCCGATCGTGATGAACACCACCAGCGGCGTGATGACCACGCCCGCCTCGTTCGGCGACATGCCGAAGCCACCCTGAAACAGCAGCGGCGCGTAGAACAGCAGCGAAAACATCGTGAAGCCGCCGAGCACGGCGAGCGTGAACAGCGCGTTGAGGCTCGCGTTGCGGAACATGTCGACGGGCAGGATCGCCTGCGGGCAGCGCCGCTCCCATTGCCACAGCGCCCACGCCGACGCCACGGCGAGTGCGAGCAAGCCGAGCGCGCCGAAGGTCACGCCATGTTCGGGCAGACGTTCGACGAACAGTTGCAGGCAGCCGAGCGTCACGGCGATCAGCAGTGCGCCGGGCCAATCGAGCCGCATGCGTCCGGTGTGCGCGACCTGGCGCAGATGCGGCAGGAAGCGCCAGACGAAGTACAGCGAAAGCAGGCCGACCGGCAGGTTCACGTAGAACACCGAACGCCAGCCGTAGTACTGCGTGAGAAAGCCGCCGAGCGACGGCCCGACCGCGTTGGCGATGCCGAACGCGGAGCTCATCAGCACCTGCCAGCGCAGGCGCACGACCGAATCGGGAAAGAGATCGGGGATGCAGGCGAACGCGGTGCCCACGAGCATGCCGCCGCCGATGCCTTGCAGACCGCGCGCGATCACGAGGAACAACATGCTGTTGGCCGCGCCGCAGAGCACCGAGGCCGCCGTGAAGACGACGATCGACGCGATCACGAAGGGTTTGCGTCCGTAGTAATCGCCGAGCCGCCCGAAAATGGGGACGGTGACGACCGAGGTAAGCAGATAGGACGTGGCGACCCACGCGTAGAGCTCGAAGCCGCGCAGGTCGGCGACGATGGTGGGCAACGCGGTGCCGACCACGGTCTGGTCGAGCGCGACCAGCATGGTCACGAACGAGACGCCGAGCATGGCGAGCAGCGACTCGCGGAACGGCAGTACCTGCCCGCTGGAATGGTGGGCGGCGGTATGAACGGCCATTTTTTGATCCCGCAACGTTTGACGCGTCAAAGATTTCGCATCATAGCATGGGGACGATCCTCTACACTGGGCATCGAACCGGCGTTTGCCCTGGTTTTGCCTGCGATTGGATTCGACGCGGCGCACGGTTTTTGCACGCCGCTTTTGCACACGAGTACGCGCTGGCCACCCGCCGCCGCGCCGTTTTCGGGTCGTTTCCGCGCCGTTTCCGGCTCGTTTTCCTCGGGAGATTTATGGGGACGAATGTCGATTTATCCGCTGATTTTTCCGCTCTGAGCGACGCCGATCTCGCCGCCCTCAAGCGCGCGAAGCACGAACTCGAAACGCCGCCGCTGGGCATGAAGCTGGCCGCCATCGTCGGCGCGCCGGTCGAAAAGCTGATCGCGAAACTGCCCGCGATGGCCAACGACAAGGTCAACGACGCCACCCAGGCCGCGCTTCGCAAGTGCTTGCAGATCGCGCTCAAGACGCTCGGCAAGCAGGGCGAAGGCTTGCTGGCGAACGTCGGCTTGAAAAGCGGAACGAATGGGTCGAAAGGACCGGCCGTCGCCGAGAAACTATCCGCGTCGAAGCCCAGCAACCTGCTGCACAAATTCGCCGTCGCCACCACGGGCGCGGCGGGCGGCGCGTTCGGCCTGTTCGCGCTGCCCGTCGAGTTGCCCGTGACGACCACGCTGATGTTCCGCTCGATCTGCGATATCGCGCGCAGCGAAGGCGAGGATCTCGCGGGCGCCGACGCGCAGCTCCAGTGCCTCACCGTGTTCGGCATGGGCGGACGCTCCGCCGCCGACGACGAAGCCGACTTCGGCTACTTCATCGTGCGCGGCGCGCTCGCACAAGCGGTCTCGAAAGCGTCGTCGGAAATGGCGACGAAGGGCTTCGCCGCGCACGGCTCGACGGCGCTCCTCAAGCTCATGCAGACGGTGGCCGCGCGCTTTTCCGTGCAGGTCAGCGAACAGGTGGCCGCGAAATCGATTCCGGCCATCGGCGCGGTGCTCGGCGCGATGGTCAACACGGTGTTCATCGATCACTTCCAGAACGTCGCGCACGGGCACTTCACCGTGCGGCGGCTGGAGCGCAAATACGGCGAAGCCGCCATCCACGCGGCCTATGACGCGATCGATCTCGCGCTCGAATAAGCGCGCGCTTGACGACGTAAGTTGAACGCGGGGTCCGCGCGCCGCGTCACGCGACGGTTTGCGTCGGCAGCAACGCGGCCTTGCGTGCCCGCGCGGTGGCGTCGGCGGCACTCACGCGCTGCACGAAACGCGCCGATGCGTCGAGCGCGCGGCGCGCCTCCGGCATGAACGGCGCGTAGATCGGCCAGATATGCGGCAGATCGCGTCCGATCTCGCACTCGACGCTCACGCCCGCCGCGCGGGCGCGCTCGGCCACGCGCAAAGTGTCGTCGAGCAGGGTTTCGGTGCTGCCCGCCAGCAGAAAGAGCGGCGGCAAGCCGTGGAAATCGGCGTAAAGCGGCGAGACGTAGGGATGCGTCGCGCTTGTCTGGTTTGCCGCGTTCGCCGCGCCCAGATACAGCGGCGCGATGCGCGCGAACACGTCGCCGCAGAACATCGGATCGCGGCCGTCGTTCTCGCGGATCGACGCGCCCGTGCAGGCGAGATCGGTCCACGGCGAGTAGAGCAGCGCGCCGGCCGGCAGCGGATCGCCGGCATCGCGCAAGGCGATCAGCGTCGCGAGCGCGAGCCCGCCGCCCGCCGAATCGCCCGCGATCACGAGCGACGCAGCCGGCGCGCCCTCGTCGAGCAAGCGCCGATAGGCGGCCAGCGCATCGTCGAGCGCAGCAGGAAACGGATGTTCGGGCGCGAGGCGGTAATCGAGCGAGAACACATCGGCGTCCGCGCGCGTGGCGAGGCCAAACGTGATCGCGCGATGCGTCCTCGGCGAGCAGAAGTAGTAGCCGCCGCCATGCAGATAGAGAATCGTGCGCGGCGCCCCGCCCTCGCGCACGAGCCATTCGCCGCGCACGGACGGGGCGTCGGCTGCGCCCTGTTCGACAAGTTCGCTCTGTTCGCCCTCTTCGCGTTGACTGGGCTGCGCGTAAAGCTGCCAGCCCTTCGGCACCGGCGGCAGCCACACGCGCTTCTCGGTGAGCGCACGGGTGCGCGCCACGTCGACGGGCTTGCGCGTCTCGGGCAAGAAGCGGCGGCGCAGCGCCCAGCAGATCAGCTTGCTTTGCAGGCTCATCAGGCGGGATTCCGTGCGCCGCGCGTGCGGCTTGTCGATGGGGTCATCGGCTCCTTGTGGGGTGGCCAGGTTGAATCATGCGGACGCTATCGCACATCAAATCGCGCATCGAATCGCGCCCCGCCATCGGTGGCATCGCTCAGTTCGCCGGCAGCACCTGGCCGCGGATCTCGCCGGACGGATTCTGCTGCGTGTGAACGTTGAAGTACCACTGGCCGGCCATCAGCTCGGTGACCTGCTTGTCGTTGAGCGTCGCCGAACCCTTGATCGGGCTCGCGAGTTCACCCTTCGCAATCGGCACCTGCACGTTGGCGTTCTGCCCAACCGGCGCCGGGCCGTGGAAGTGCGCGGCCGTCACCGGCGTCGACAGCCCTTCGTAGGTAATGGTCCAGTTCAGCGATTTCGTGGACGTATCGAATGTCGCGTTGAGCACGCCATGCCCCTTGCTCACGCGCGGCGGCACTTCGCTGGAAGGTTCGAGATTGGCCTTGAGCGCGACGGTATCGGCGAAGGCGGCGCTGGAGGCGAGGACACACAGTGCGAGAGCAAACTGCAGCGGACGAAGCGCTTTCATGGGAGTTCTCCGTTTGTTTTGACGCGGCGCACCAGAACATTCGACAACGGCTGCGCACGTGTAGCCACATGCTAGTGCAAATCCGACAACGGCGTCGGATGCCCATGCCGCAACGCGCAAGCGGAAAGTCCGTGGAAAGCGCACTGAAAGTGACAGGCGAAAAAAAAGAGCGCCGCGAACGACGCTCTTCAACCCAAGTACGACTCGACTACCTACCCAACTTGTTTGCAACAAGCCGCGCGATCCGGCCGGGAACCGGATCGCGCGGTTCGCCCTTTTTAGAAGCGGTGACGGATACCCGTCGTGATGACGCCTTGGTTCTTCGACGACGAAACACCGCCGTCCGACGAAGCGCCGACTTGCGTCAGACCCACGGCGTTCTGGCCCGAGCCCCACAGACCAACGCCTTCGAGGTACACGTCGGTGCGCTTCGAGAGTGCGTAGTCGGCTTGCAGGCCGAACTGATGCCAGTGCGCCGACTTGCTGCCGGTGCCGTTGTCAACGCCGTCGCCGTTCACGTTGGTGTACGTGTACATCGCGCCGATGCCGAGTGCCGGCGTCAGGTTGTAGCGCACGTTGCCTTCCGCGTTGTTGAAGCGCACCGACCCGCCGACAGCGCCATTCAGGCGCGTTTGCGTAAATACGGCGCCCGCGACGACCGGGCCGAACGTGTAGCTGGCACCGGCGCCCCACGTGCGCTGACGGTGATTCATGTCGAACACGGTCAGCGGCGAGCTGTCGACCGAGCCGTTGCCGTTGCGGTCCATGCCCTGCGCCTGCAGGTAAGCCGCGCCCACGCGCAGACCGGCGTTCTGGTAGCTCGCACCCGCGCTGTACGTGCGGTTGTTCGCGAAGCCGCCGGCCTGATTCGAGAAGCCGTACATGCCGCCGAACTCGAAGCCCGAGTAATTCGCGCTGCGGTACTTGATCGAGTTGTTGATCGAGAACGAGCCGTTGCCGTTGTCGTTGTCCATGACGTGCGCCATGTAGGTGCCGCCCCACGTGCCGACCGCCATCAGCGGGCCGACGTAGTCGATCACCGAGTCGAACTGACGGCCGAGCGTGACCGTGCCGAACTGGGCGTGCGTCAGGCCGACAAATGCCTGGCGATTGAACATCTTGCCGCCGACGGCGTTGGTGCCGTTCATCACGTCGAAACCGCTTTCGAGGTTGAAGACCGTCTTCAGGCCGCCGCCGAGATCTTCGACGCCACGCAGGCCCCAACGGCTTGCCTGGACGTTGCCGCTCGTCAGCGCGAAATTACGTTCGTTGCCGATGTTCGTCGTGTACGTGAACCCTGCATCGACGATACCGTAGAGCGTGACGCTGCTTTGCGCGTACGACGCCGATACGAACGTCGCAGCGACTGCCGCTGCGATAACCAGATTCTTTTTCATATGCTTCCTTCGATGCAAAGCCTTTCGGCAAAAGTGGATGTCGCCGCCGGGCAAGGTGCCGGCCTCGCCAGATCCCTCGCGCCGCGAGTGGGGCGCCGCATTGATATGCAACCCGAAGTTTATGGGCGTCAGTTTTACGGCAGCCATCCCGTCATCGAGCAAAAGCATTTTTGAAAATGTCGAATGATTCCCCTGGTTAACCCTGCAAGCGCTTGAGTATCAATGCGCTCGCTTTATCTCTATTTTTCAGGCATGTGCATCGCGCCTCCGACTATCCCGATATAGCGTTGTCGGGAGACAACACGATATCGACGGCGACGCTCGAAGATTCGGATCAGTCTCATTTTCAAGGGGGCAACTCGATCGGTACTATCCGGCAACGGCGGCGTAAAGTCCCGCGCTCGATTTCGCTTTATTCCACGATTTTTATTCATCGAATGTAAAACGTGTTTTAAAGCTTTTACCGCGCATTCATTTAAATTCACCCCTCTCCCAGGCGCCGCTCCGCGCTCACTACGCGCCGACGCGGCGCCCACGTCGATGCGACCGAAGAACATGAATCAATTGCAGGCAATGCGCGTATTCGTCAGCGTTGCCGAACACGGCTCGTTCGGCCGCGCGGCCGCGAGCCTCAATCTCTCGAACGCGGTCGTCACGCGCTACGTGGCGCTGCTCGAAGCCCATCTCGATACGCGTCTCATCAACCGCAACACGCGCAGCGTGTCGCTGACCGAGGCGGGCAGCGCCTATTCGCAGGCGTGCCGTCATCTGCTCGAAGATCTCGAGCGGGTCGAGACGCAGATCGCGCACGGCGTGTCGGTGCCGTCGGGGACCCTGCGCGTGGTCGCGCACGCGTCGTTTTCGCTGCACGGCCTCACGCCGCTGCTCAAGCAGTATCTCGCCGCGTTTCCGCAAGTGCGGCTCGCACTCACGCTGCTGCACCGGCCCGTCGATCTGATCGAAGAAGGTTTCGACGCCGGCATCGTCGCGCCGCGTCAGGTCAGCGGCGGCACGCTGATCCGCCGGCCGCTCGTCACCATCGCGCCGGTTGCGGTGGCGTCGCCGGCCTATCTCGACGGCCATCGCGCGCCCGTGCGTCCCGCCGATCTCGCGCGCCACACGCTGCTCGCGCCATCGGCCGATATCCACGGCAACGAGTGGCACTTCGCGGCGTCGGGCGGCGCGCGCGAGGCCGTGCTGATCGAACCCGCGTACGCGGTCAACAATGCGGCGATGCTGCGCCAGGCGGCGCTCGCGGGCATGGGCATCACGTTCCTGCCCGCCAGCCAGGTCGCCGCCGATCTCGCGCAAGGCGCGCTCGTGCGCGTGCTCGACGGCTACGAGATCCGCGACGCCGACAAGGAGCTCTCGCTCGTCTATCCGGGCCGCCGTCACGTGCCCGCAAAAACACGCTCGTTCGTGGATTTCACCGTCGAGTGGTTCCGGCGGCACGAGTCGCCGCGTCAGACGATTATCGACAATTCATGTAATAGTTAATTGACCGTTTTTATCTCGATTTTTGTCGGCTCGCGGACTAAGCTTCGGAGTGCGAGAAGTGACTCTTCATCGAAGGGTCTCCAAGCTTGAACGCGGCTTCGGCCGCGTTTTTTTTTGCTGCGTCGGCGCGTGCGTTGAACTGCGTTTTTAATCTGGCAGTCCTGTCAGTTTCACGTCATTTCACTGACAGCAAGCACTTACAGATAAGGGCGCTCAAGCTCGATTAAGCCCGATCAAGCTCGCTCAATCTCACTCACGCCAACAACGCCGCCTGTTGCTCGATGCCGTCGAGCATCGCATGACAGGCGCGGATCAAATCGAATCCCTCTTCGCGCAACTGCTCCGCTGTGTGACTGTTCATGTGACGGCGATAGGTTTCGAGGACCGCGAGCAGCGCCGGATATTGCAGCACGCCGACCGCGCCCGCGAGCCGGTGATGCCAGTCGCGCAGACGCGCGATATCCACGTCAACGAGCAGCGGCGGCAGCGCATCCAGATCCTCGCGCACGGCGCTCACGAACGAGCCGAGCAGCGTCTTCACGGTGGCCTCGCTGCCCCACACCTGAATCATGTGCGCGAGATCGAGCGGTTCGGGAGCGCGTGTTGCCGATGTCGCGGACGCCGTTGAGCCCGGCTGGCCGGGTGCCGTCTTGCAGTGGATGGCGGCAGTGTCCGTGCAGCCCGCGCAATCCGCGTCTTCCGACGATGCATGCGGCACTGGCTGCGCCGCCTTTTTCGCACACGTCGCGGTGTTCTCCGGCGCCGCGCGATGCACGCCCTCCGCGCCGAACCAGCGTGCGAGGTGCTCGCGCAGCGTCGCGACGCGCGTCGGCTTGATCAGGCAGTCGTCCATGCCCGCCTCATAGCACAGGCGCACGTTTTCGGGCGCCGTGTTCGCGGTGATGCCGAGAATCGACAGGCGCGCGGCGTCGCTGGTGTCGGCCGTTGCGCCGCGCTCGCGCGTGGCCTCGATCTCGCGCACGCGGCGCGCGAGATCGTAGCCCGAGACGTTCGGCATATGACAGTCGGTGATGAGGCAGCCGTAGCGCTCGTGCTCAAGCGCCTCGAGCGCCTGCGCGCCGTCGTCGACCACGTCGCACGCGAAGCCGAGCAAGGCAAGCTGATGGCGGATCAATTCCTGGTTGACCGGATGATCCTCGGCCACGAGGATCAGGCGGCCCGCCGCCCGCTCCTTCTCGCGATCGGGCGCGGCGAGCACGCCCTCGGCGGCGGCAGCGGGCCGCACCGCGATGTTCGGCAGCCCCGACAGCGCCATCGCGCATGCCGCGCTCAAGCCGCGCCAGGAAAGCGGATTGATGCTCACGCGCACGCCGTTCTCCGCCACGCGATAGCCGCTCGGCTTGGGATTTTCGGTCAGCCGCAACAGCGGCGCGCCCTGCCCGTCGAACTCGCCCGCGAGCGCCTCCGACGCGAACACCAGATCCACGCCGCCCTGCTTCACCATCGCGCGCAGCGCCCGCCGCGGCCGGTCGCCGGCTTCGAGGCGCGTCATCTCCATGCCGAGCGACGCGCCGAAGTGCATCAACGCCTCCGCCACGCCGGCATCGTCGCAGACCACCGCCGCGCGCTTGCCGCGCAGACCGTTGGCCTGCACCGCGAGCGTTTCGACCGGCAGATCGATATGCAGCGCGAGGCGCGTGCCGCGGCCCAGCTCGCTCTGCAATTCGAGCGTGCCGTCCATCAGCGCCGCGAGCTTGCGGCAGATCGTGAGGCCGAGGCCCGTGCCGCCGAAGCGCCGCGTGGTGGACGTTTCGGCCTGCACGAAAGGCTCGAAGAGTTGCGCCTGGGCCTTCGGCGCGATACCGATGCCGGTGTCGGTCACCGACAGCGTCACGCGCTGGCGCGCGGGCGCATCGACGGCAGGCGCGAGGTTGCACGCCGCCACGCCCACGCTCACCTCGCCGTGCGGCGTGAACTTGATCGCGTTGCTGAGCAGGTTGAAGAGAATCTGCCGCAGCCGCCCGCTGTCGCCGCGCAACTGCGCCGCCACGCCGGGCTCGACGTCCACGCGCATCCTGAGCCCCTTCTCGTGCGCGCGCCCGGCGAGCAGCCCGACGGCGTTGTCGACCAGCTCGCGCACGTCGAACGGCTCCGAGTCGATCACCAGCCGCCCCGCCTGGATCTTCGAATAGTCGAGCAGATCGTCGAGGATCTGCAGCAGCGCGCCCGCCGATTCGTGCACCATGCCGACCATCTGATGCTGGTCGGGATTGAGCGGCGTGCGTTCGAGCACTTCCATGAGGCCGAGCACACCGTTCATGGGCGTGCGGATCTCGTGGCTCATCATCGCAAGGAAATCGTCCTTGGCGCGCGACGCCGCCTCGGCGAGGTCGCGCGCGCGGGCCAGTTCGTCGGCGCGCGCGTGCTCCACGCTCGCATCCACCGCATAGCCGCTCCAGACCACCGCGCCGTTCTCGACGCGGCGCGGCACGAACTCCGCGCGCACCCAGAGCAGCCCGGTCGCGCCCTGAAAGCGGAACTCGGTATTCACAGGCGCGAGCCGCAGCGCCGAGCGTTCGAGCTTCGCGGCCAGCCGCGCGCGGTCGCGTGGGTCGACGCGCGACAGATCGAGCGCGTTCGCGCGCATCAGTTCGGCGGCGGAGTCGCCGAGCGGACCTTCCGTGTCGCCCGCGAGATAGGGAAACGCGTAGCGTCCGTCCGCGTGGCGGCGCAGCTGGAACACGATCACGGGCAGCGAGCCGGTGACGTCCGACAGCAGGCGCTCGGACTCGCGCGCGCGCAGTTCGGCGCGGCGGATGTCGGTGATGTCGATCATCGTGCCGAGCACGCAGAACGGCGCGCCATGCACGTCGCGGCACAGACGCGTCCAGAAAATACCGTGACGTTTTTCGCGTTCCACCGCGACGCTCGCGCCCGTCGCGCCCGTCGCGCCCGTCGCGTTCTGCGCGTTCGCCGTGCCGCCCGCGCCCTCGAAGCCCAGTTCGACGCGCTGGCTCTCCCCCGTCTCCAGCGTCATGCGATACAGCTCGTCGACGCACTGGCTGTTCTCCAGCCCCCACGCCGCCACCGCCGCGCCAGTGCGGCCGAGCACCTCGCCGCGCCTCAGCCCGGTCACTTCCTCGTAGGCGCGGTTGACCGCGAGATAACGATTGTCGAGATCGCGCGCGCCGAGCGGATACGGAATCATCTCCATCATCGTGTCCTGCAGCTCGACCTGCTTGGCGAGCACCTGCTCGGCGCGACGACGGCGGCGCATCTCGCGCTGCAGCAGCGCATGGGCGCGCAGCGTGACCAGCAGCACCACGCCGAACACGATCACGAGCGGCAGCAGACGCAGCGCGTTCACGCTCCAGCCGCCGCCGCGCCCGGCGGCCGCAGCGGTCCAGCGATTGCGGATCTGCTGCTGTTCGAGCGGCGACATGGCGTCGAGCGCGCGGTCGATCAGCGTGGCGAGCGGCGCGAGGTCGCCGCGCACGGCGAAGGCCGTGGATCCGTCGATGCCGGTCGCGCCGAGCACCTTGAGCGTTTCGAGATAACGCGCGCTGAGCGGACCATCGAGCGCCGCCGCATTGCCGATCAGCACGTCCGCCTGATTGTGCTCGACCAGCGCGAGCCCGGCGTCGAGCGTGGGCGCGCGCACGATCTGCACCGGCATCGCGTTGCCGAACAGCAGCGACGGCGGCGGCGAGTGCGGCGCGAGCACCACGCGGCGTCGCGCGTACTCCTTGAGGCCGCGCGACATCGGCTCGTCGCGGCGCCCCACGATCACGAGCGGATAGCGCTCGTAGGCCTGCGTGTAGCGCGTGCCCTCGGTCAGCACGCCCTCGTCGATCGCGGCGGCGAGCAGCGCGAAATCGCCGCGCCGGAACGGTGCGTCGACACCGAGCCAGTGGGTGACCGGCACGCGTTCGAACGTCACGCCGAGCGTGCGGCTCAGATAATCGAGATAGTCGTTCGCCATGCCCGTGGGGCCGCCGCGCGCACTCACGGAACTGAACGGCAGCCAGTCCGGGTCGAGACCCACCTTGAGCGGCGGCAGCGCGCGCAGCCACGCGCGCTCGCTTGCGTCGAGCGCGAACGGCGGCACGCGCTGCACGTTGAGCGGCGGGCCGCCGTCGGCAGCCACCGCGCGGCTGTCGAGCCAGCGCGCCTGCACGGCCGCCGCCGCCGCGGGGCGCACGCCGCTCGCCAGCACGTTGTGCCGGTCGCGCAGCGCGGCCTTCGACACCGGCACGCCAAAGCGCAGCTCGCGCACCTTGATGCGCTCCTCGAAGGCGACGCGCAGGCCCGCGTAGTCGTCGAACGAAAGCTGATAGCGCACGACCGGCGCGAAACCCGCGTAGACGTCCGCCGCGCCGTGCACGACCGCGTGCAGCGCGGCGTCGGTATTCGCGAAAGCCAGGACGGTGGCGCGCGGGAAGCGCTCGCGCAGCAGCGCATCGAACACGAAGCCCTTCTCGACGGCGATGCGCGCGTGCGCGAGCCGCGCCGCCGTGGTGGCAACCGCCTCGTTGCCCGAGCGCGTGACGAAGGCGCTGCCGCCGCCCAGATACGGCACCGTGAACGCGAGGCAGCGCTCGCGCTGCGGCACGCGCGCGAGACTCATGACCACGTCGATCTCGCCCGCGCATGCGCCCGCGAGCAAGGCGCTCATATCGGGATAGATACGCGGCACGAGTTGCACCGACGGCCCCACGAGCAGGCGCAGATAGTCGGCGCTGAAGCCGCTCAGCGCGTTCGCATCGAGCACTTCGAGCGGCGGCCAGCCGCCCGCCAGCACGCCCACGACGAGCCGCGAGGGCAAGGTGGCCGCGTCGCTCGCGATGACGGCGTCGGTCGTGGTCGCGGCGGGCTGCGCGCGCGCGGGCGCGACCCACGCTGTCAGCAGCGCAGTCAGCAAGACGGCCAGGCAGAGGATGAGCGCGAGCGTGATCGTTTTGCCGATGGCCGCGACGCGCGCGCCACGCCCGCGCGCACAACCGTGCGCGGTGCAGGTGGACGGGAGCGTGAAGATCGGCAAGCGCAGCGCCTCGCTCAGTCGGCGCGGTGGGCGTCGCGCGGCGCCTCGACCGGCGCGCGCGCGCGGGCGCGAAGATGCAGCGCCAGCCGGTGCACGATGCCCGCCGCGATGCCGCCCAGCATCGGCGCGGCCCAGAACAGCCAGAGCTGATCGAGCGCCCAGTCGCCGACGAACAAGGCCGGGCCGGTCGAGCGCGCCGGATTCATGCCGCCGTTGCTCACGGGAATCGCAATCAGATAGATCGCCGCGAAGCACGCGCCGAGCGCCGCCGGCGCGCCCTTGCGGCGCTGCGGCGAGCGCGACATCACGAGATGGACGAGAACGAACGCGAAGGCCATCACGCACTCGACGACCGCCACCGCGCCGAACGCGTACTCGCTGGGCGAATGCTCGTCGTAGCCGTTGCTGGCGAAATCGGACACCGCGAAGGAAAAGCCCGGACGCCCGCTCGCGACCAGTGCGAGCAAGGCCGTGCCCGCGAGCGCGCCGACGGTTTGCGCGGCGATATACGGCCCGACGTCGCGCACCGGAAAGCGCCCCGACACCGCGTAGCCGATCGTGACGGCGGGATTGAAGTGCGCGCTCGACACGCGCGCCGACGCGTAAGCGACGACCGCAAGCGCGAGGCCGAATGCGGCCGCGGTTTCGAAGACATTCCAGCCCTGCGCGGGAACGCCCGCGCTGAGTGCGGCGCTCGCGCAGCCGACGAACACGAGCCAGGCGGTGCCCGCGCCCTCCACCGCCAAACGGTCTACGAGCTTCATGGTTGTGTCTCCTTGTCCTGACGACGCCGGGCGATGCGGTTTCGCGAAACGCTCGAAATGCACGAATCGCAAAGAACGCGCGCAGTCACGCCGACGGCCAGCAAGGGCGCCGGACGCCAGGCCAGCGATGTCAGGAAGGGGCAATGCCGATGGGCCGATGGCCGACGAGGAAAGCCCGGCCGGCGATATCCGACAGATCGCAGCAATTCGCGATCGAACGAAATCATTCGCGATAAATCGCGCGTCGAGCTTTAAATTATGAAGAGGCAAGTCCCATCGACAGATAGGACAACTCCGAAAAATGCGAAGCGGATTCAGCCCCAGACGCTCGCGAAATCTGACAGAACGTCGGAGGGGCACGCGGTTCGTGTGCGCGTCAGGTCAGACCGATCTGCGTGGCGAAGTCGATCAGTTCGCGCTCGGTGGCAAGGCCGAACTTGCGCATCGCGTTGCGCTTCTGCGTACTGACGGTCTTCACGCTGCGCCCGAGCTGGCGCGCGATGGCGCCGATCGGCATGCCGTGCACATAGAGCCGGAGCACCTCCCACTCGCGCGCGCTCGGCACGCCGATGCACGGCTCGCAGTCCGCGCCCGCGCGGTCGAGCGCCGCGCGCGTGCAGGCGGACTGAAACGGCATGCGGCCGCGCGCCGCGTCGATGGCGGGCAGCAGCGCATGCGGCATGTCGCGTTTGTCGACGATCGCTCGCAAGCCGTGATGCAGCAGGCCGCTGAGCATGGGCGCGCTGGAGATCATCGTCAGGACGACCACGGCGGGCGCGTGCGGCGCGCGCACGAGACGGCGCAGCATGGAGAGCGAACCGTATTCGCCATCCATGCCCGGCATGCAGACGTCGGACACCACCACGTCGCACGCGTGCGCGTCGAGCTGGCAGGCGAGCGAATGCGTGTCGCTCGCTTCGGCCACGACCTGCATGCGCGGCGATGCGCGCAGCAGCCCGATGACGCCGATGCGCACGCACTCGTGATCGTCGGCGACGATCACGCGCACGCGCTCCGCCAGCGCCGTCATTCAGCGGCCCTCGCCCTGCACGACGCCGCACTCCAGCGCGAAGCGGTACAGATCGATATCGCTCGTGAGCGCGAGCTTTTTCATGGCCGCGCACTTCTGCGCGCTGATGGTTTTCACGCTGCGCCCGAGCAGTCCCGCGATCTCGGTCACGCCCAGACCGGACGCGTAATGCGTGAGCACCTCGAACTCGCGCCGCGACAGCAGACGCAGCACTTCCTCGCGCCGCTGCTCGCGCTCCGCCTTCTTCAGCAGGTCGCGCACCACCGGCCCGATGTAATGCTCGCGGGCCATGGCCGACGCGATGGCGACGGGAATCAGGTCGATGCGGTCGCGCTTGCTCAGCACCGCTTCGACGTTCAGGTTGATGGCGTTGCGCAGCGCCTCGGCCTCGTCTTCCATCGTGAGCACCACGACGGCCTTGTCGGGAAACGTGCGCTGAAAGCGCTGCACCGCGCCGTGGCCGTCCTCGCCGCACTCGCCGGGCATATAGAGATCGAGCATGGCGAGGTCGAAGTCGTGCAGCAGCGCTTCCTCGAACAATTGCGGCACCGATTGCGCGCGCGCCACGACGCGCAGATTGGACAGCGAGGCAAGCAGATTCTCAAGCGCGAACAGCACCAGCGGATGATCGTCCGCGACGATGATGCGCGCCGGACGCGTCAATTCAGGAGTCTCGGGCATGGCATTTTCCAGCGTGCGGCGTGGCCGCTCATAGCAGTCCGTGCGCGCGCACGAAGGCGAACAGCCCCGCGTCGTTGCTGACGCCGAGCTTGGCCATGGCGTCGCGCTTCTGACGGCTCACCGTGCGCACGTCGCGGTCGAGTTCGCGGGCGATTTCGGTGATGGTGCGGCCGCAGACGAACTGACGGACCACCTCCGACTCGCGCGGCGACAGACGCGGCGCACGCAGGGAACCCGCGCCCTCCGCGCCGGCGATGGCGAGATCGCTGAGGATCGACCGGCTAACGTAGCGCAAGCCATTGCCGGCGCCGCGCACCGCCGCGGTGAGCTCGTCCATCGGCTCGCTCTTGCGGAGCAGCGCCGTGACGCCCGTGTCGAGCACGGTACGCAGGATGGCCACGTTGGTGATGCTCGTGAGCACGACGACGCGGCATTGCGGCCAGTCGCGCCGCAAACGCCGCACGAGCGGCAGGCCGTCTTCGATCTCGCCCGGCTGGCTGGGCATGGTGAGGTCGGTGACCGCGACATCGCAGGGAACGCGTTCGAGCACGCCGATCAGCTCGCGCGGACTGGCAGCCTCGCCAACGACATGGACATCGCCAGCGGTTTCGAGCGCGGAACGAACGCCTAATAGAACGAATGGGTGATCGTCGGCGAGAACGACGCGTAGCTTCAAGTTGGCTCTCTCTCGATGTGACAGGTAGGGGCGGCGATGTGCACGCGGCGGACGCGCCGACTCGCTCTGTGCCTTGTCTGCGTATAGCGGTACGCAGCAGGGTCTCCCATCTGAACATCGATTAACGATTGCCAGTATCAGAGATTTCCGAAACAACGTTAAAGCTACTTTAAATGCCGATCATGTGTCGGTTAAACGAATTAACTTCTTCGTTATGCGAATTAAATAAAAACACTCAGAATAACCCGTCGGTATAAGTCTGATACATCCGCAGTCAAACGGAAATCCGCTGTCTCGCGCCCCGCGATGCATGGCTTTGTCGACGCGCCAACGGCACGCGCGCGAAGGCCGGCCAGGCAAGCGCGCCGCACGCCGCCGCCGCGAGCCACACGGCAGGCCAGCCGAACGCCGACAGCAACATCGGAATTGCGGAAGGCACGAGCCAGAAAGCGAGAAAGGCGCCGCTGTTGCCCATGGCGAGCGCCGTGCCGGTGCGGCTATGGCCCGCCTGCGTCGCGAGTTCGGTGTAGGCCACGCCGTGCCACGCCGACGCCGCGATGCCGCCCGCCACGAGCAGCGTGAAGAGTCCCGTCAACGCCGCCATCGAATGCACGCCCTGCCCCGTACGCGCGACGAACGCCGTCAATATGGCAAGCACTACGAATAATCCTACAGTGAGCGCCGCGCAGGCTCGCAGATAGGCGTTGCGGTTGCCGTGCCGGTCGGTCCAGCGCCCGCTCCAGACGCGCATGACCGCCGCGCCGCCCTGCACCGCCGCGAGCGCCGCGCCGATCGCCACGCCGCGCACGTGGCCGAAGTCGTGCAGGAAGACGCTCGCGAACGAGATCACGGCGACTTGCGGCATGCATAGCGCCGCGATGCCGAGCGTCACACGCCAGACCGGCGCGCTGCGCAACGGCGAAATGGCCGCTTCCGACGCGGCGTCGGCGTTTCCTGTCGGCGCGACGGGCGATGTGTCGGGGTCGCGCACCCATAGCAGCGTCAGCATGGCGGAAGCGAGGCACATCGCCGCCAGCGCGCCGTACACCCAGACGAAGCCCGCATGCTGCGCGAGCGGCGGCAGCATCAGCGCGCCGATGCCCGCGCCCGTCGGCACCGCAGTCTGACGGATGCTCATCGCGAGGCCGCGCTCGGCGGGACCGAACCAGGCCATCACCGCGCGTCCGCTCGAACCGTTGACGCTGCCGCCCAGCAAGCCGATCGCGAGAAAGCCCGCTTCGAGCAGCGGCAGGCCCGGCACGCGCGCCGCCGTCGGCGCGCCCCACATCGCCATCGCCAGCAGCGCCGCCGCCGTCGAAACGAGTCCCGTGAGCAGCACGCGCCGGTCGCCCCAACGGTCCGTGAGCATGCCCCACGGCAATTCGCTGAGCACGATGCCGAGACCGAGCATGCCGAGCAGAAAGCCGAGTTCGCCGGTGCCGATGTGGTAACCCGAACGGATCAGCACCGCCGTCGCCGGAATGCCCGAAAACGCGGCCGCGAAACTGGCGTTGGCCGCCACGCCCACGCTCAAGACCTTCCATCGATGCGGCGCGCCGCGCCCGTCTGCGTACTCCATGTTGCGCTCCAGAAAGAGGTTGACTGCGCTCATGCTAGAGGCGCACCATCTATCGGAAAAGCGGGAATATCCAAACGATTGCATCGGAATTTCCGAAATCTCGACACCCACCTTCGCAGCCCGATCCGGCTGATCCACGCACACCATGAACGCACGCGGTCTCGATTTCGCGCAGTTGCGCACCTTCATCGCCGTCACGGAGGCGGGCAGCGTCTCGGCGGGCGCCGAGCGCGTGTTTCTCTCGCAGTCGTCGGTGAGCGAGCAGTTGAAGAAACTGGAGGAGCGCATCGGCCAGCCGCTGTTCGTGCGCGGCAAGTACGGCGTCGCGCCGACGCCCGCGGGCGCGAAGCTGCTCGATCACGCGCGCCGCATCGTCGCGATGTGCGATGCCGCGTTCGACGACATGCTCGGGCGCTCGCTCGACGGCGAGGTGCGCATCGCCATCACCGATTACTACCGGCCGCACGACGTGGCCGCGATCCTCCGCCGTTTCGCGAGCCAGCATCCGCGCCTGCGTCTGCATGTGACGGTGCTGCCGAGCGCCGTAATCGACGCCGGCGCGGACGACAACGCCTTCGACATCGGCCTGTCGCTGCGCATGGTGGAGGGAACGGGAAAACGCGGCGCGACGAAGCCTGGCGCGGCGACCTCGGCGACCGCAAGCAAGGTGATCCGCCGCGAGAAGCTGGTCTGGGTCAGCGCGCGCGAGACGCTGCGCGAACGCGGCGCGCTCGCACCGCCCTGGCCGCTCGTGCTGCTGCCCGCGACGTGCCAGTTGCAGCGTTACGTCGTGAGGCTGCTCGACCGCGCGCGCATGCCGTATCTGATTTCGCATTCGGCATCGGGCGTCGCGGGACTTCAGCTCGCGTTGAAGGCGGGGCTGGGCATTTCCTGCCTGAACGAGTCGGCGATCGGCGACGGGCTGATGGCCTGTCCCGCGTCGTTCGGCCTGCCCGCGTTGCCGTCCGCCGAATTCCATCTGCTGCCGGGCCGGCCCGGCGAAAGTGCGCACATCGCGAACGCGCGCGAGGCGCTGGCCGGATTGTTCGGCTAGCACCTCGCATGCGCCGCATTATTGATTCGCGATCCTGATTAAATGCGGATCGCGTTACGCGCCGCTCAGGGCTGCGCGCTCACCAGCTCGGCAAAACGCAGCAGATCGACGTTGCCGCCCGAGATGACGATGCCCACGCGTTTGCCCTGCACGTCCACCTTGCGTTGCAGGACCGCCGCCGCCGCGAGGCAGCCGGTCGGCTCGACGTAGATCTTCATGCGGCTCGCGAAGAACTTCATCGTCTCGACGAGTTCCGCGTCGCTGACCGTCACGATCTCGCGCACGCGCTCGCGGATCACCGCGAACGTGTAGTTGCCCAGATGCTGCGTCTGCGCGCCGTCGGCGATGGTCTTGGGCGTGTCGATATGGACGATCGCGCCGCCTTGCAGGCTGCGCTGGCCGTCGTTGCCCGCTTCCGGCTCCACGCCGATCACCGTGCAATCGGGCGCGAGCGCATGCGCCGCCGTCGCGCAGCCCGAGAGCAGGCCGCCGCCGCCGAGCGGCGTCAGCAGCACGTCGAAACCGCCCGCGTCCTCGAACAGTTCCTTCGCCGCCGTGCCCTGCCCGGCCATCACGTGCGGATGATCGTAAGGCGGAATCAGCGTGAGGCCGCGCTCCGCGGCGAGACGCTGACCGAGCGCTTCGCGGTCCTCGGTGTAGCGGTCGTAGAACACCACTTCGCCGCCGTAGCCGCGCGTGGCCGCGACCTTCACGGCGGGCGCGTCCTGCGGCATCACGATCACGGCCTTCACGCCGAGCAGTTGCGCCGAGAGCGCGATGGCCTGCGCGTGATTGCCCGACGAGAACGTGATCACGCCGCCCTTCTTCTGCTCCGGCGTGAACTGCGCGATGGCGTTGTACGCGCCGCGAAACTTGAACGCGCCCATGCGCTGGAAGTTCTCGCACTTGAAGAACAGTTCCGCGCCCGCGAGTTCGTTCGCGGTGCGCGAAGTCAGCACGGGCGTACGGTGCGCGACGCCGCGAATGCGTTCGTGGGCGGCGACGACGTCGTCGAAGGTGATCGGCAGAGTGCTCATGATCGGTGCTCGCTGGGCAAGTAGGTGTAGACGGTGGAGCGCGCCACGCCGAGCGTGCGCGCCACTTCGGCCAACGCGTGGCGCAGGTTCAGATGGCCGCTTTCGGCGAGTTCGCGCACGGCGTCGCGGCGTTGCGCGAGCGTCATGCCGATGGGCGTGGTGTTGCGCGCGGCCGCGTAGCGTTCGAGCGCGGCGCGCACGCCGTCGCCCGCGCGCGGCGCGAGCGATTCTGGCAGCGGCGCGGCGGCGCCCGTCTGCATCAGCTGGCCGAGGCCCGCCGTGACCGCGCCGAGCAGCGAGACGTCCATGTTCAGGCAGACGGCCGCGACGTACTCGCCCGCGCTGTTCTTCAGCCCGATCGACGTGCTCTTGACGGGCCGGCCATCGGGAAAGCGGTTCGGATAATTGGCGACGACTTCGGGGAAACCGGGATCGCTCAGGCGCGCGAGGCCCATTTCGGTGGCCGCGTCGCCGACCTGACGGCCGGACAAATTGTTCGAAATCGCGACGACCGACTGCTCGGGCGCGGTCAGATCGTGCAGCACGACCTCGACGAGCGGCGCGAGCGTCTGGCCGAGCGCCTCGACGATCTTGCGGCCTTCGCGCAGCAGCAGCGCGTTTTCGCGCGCGCTGACGCTGCGGTCGGATCGCGGAGTGGGAGTGTTGAGCTTCGCCATGCATGACATTTTGACGATTTACGACAAAATGTCAATTCCGGCATCGGCGTGCGCGCGCGCATAAAAAAACTCGCCCGAAGGCGAGTTCGCAGGAACAACGCGAGGCGTCGGCTCAGACAGCGAAGCGCTCGCTGGCGAATTGCGACGGCGGCACGCGCGCCGCCACGGCGACCGCCTGCGCCGCGCTCACCATCGCGGGCGGGCCGCACACGTAGAGATCAGGCGAGGCGTTCGTCAACGCCAGCGCGCCTTCCAGCGCCTCGACCGGCGTGCCGTGAAAGCCGCGCCAGGCGTCGTCGGCGTCGCGCACGCAGCATTCGACGCTCAACTGCGGCAACTCCGTTTGCAAGCGCGCGAGTTCGTCGACCATGAACAGCTCGCTGACGCGGTTCACGCCGAAAAACAAGCGCGCCTCGTTCATCTCCTGGTACTCGGCCATGCGGCGCAGCATCGAGAGCACAGGCGCGAGGCCGGTGCCGCCCGCCACGAACCAGCGCGGCCGCAGGCTGTCGGCGAACAGGCCGAAACCGCCTTGCGGGCCGTGCACGGTCAGCGCGTCGCCCACGCGCGCGCGTTCGCGCAGCCAGCCGGAAAACGCGCCGCCGGGCCGCAGGCGGATCAGCAACTCCAGTTGGCCATCCCAGTTGCTCGTGTTGGCGAGCGAGAACGGACGACGCACTTCACCGCTGTCCTCGCCCGCGCCCTCGCCTTCGCCCCGTGGCAGCGCGAGTTCGACGAACTGGCCCGCTTCGAACTCGGCGGCGCTGCCGTTGATATCGTCGGGATCGAGTTGCAGTGCGAGGCGGCGCGTGTCGTCGGCGATCGTCTCCAGCGACGCGATGCGCGCGCGCCTCACCGCCACCGGCTGACGCAGCACCTTCGTGCTTTCGTACGGCGCGACGATGCGCAGATCGCTGCGCGGCGTCGTGCGGCACAGCAGCACCGCACGCGGATCGTCGGCGGGCAGCGCCTCGGCGGCGTGCTCGCCCAGCGTGTAATCGCCCTCGGCGACGCTCGCGTGGCACGCGCCGCAACTGCCGCGCTTGCACTGCGACGGCAGCGTCAACTGCGCCGCCGCGGCCGCCGCCAGCACGTCCTGCTGCGGTTCGCATTCGAACGCGAACGCCGCGCCGTCACGCGTGAGAATCTCGATTCGATGGTTCATCGGCTTGCCCGTGCTCCGTGTCACGCAGCCTTGCGCGCGAGCGCGGCGGCGAGGTCGGCGTGCGCATCGCCGATCGGCTGAATGCCGAACTGCTCGATGAGAAGCTGGAGCACGCCCGGCGTGAGGAACGCGGGCAGCGTCGGTCCGAGACGGATGTTGCGGATGCCGAGCGCGAGCAGCGTCAGCAGCACGGCGGCGGCCTTCTGTTCGAACCACGAAATCACCAGCGACAGCGGCAGGTCGTTGACGCCGCACTCGAACGCCTCCGCGAGCGCGACCGCGATCTGGATCGCCGAATAGCTGTCGTTGCACTGGCCGAGATCGAGCAGACGCGGAATGCCGCCGATGTCACCGAACGCGTGGCGATTGAAGCGGTACTTGTTGCAGCCGAGCGTCATGACGACGGTGTCGTCGGGCGCGGCCTGCGCGAACTCGGTGTAGTAGTTGCGGCCGGGCGCAGCGCCGTCGCAGCCGCCGATCAGGAAGAAGTGGCGGATCTGGCCGGCCTTCACGGCGTCGATCACCTTGTCGGCGACGCCGAGCACGGTGTGGCGCGCGAAGCCGATCGTCACGGTTTCCTCGGGCGCGGTCTCGCGGAAGCCCGGCAGCGCGAGCGCGGCCTGCACGAGCGGCGCGAACGTGTGATGCTCCAGATGCCGCACGCCCGTCCAGCCGACCGGCCCGGTCGTGAAGATACGCTGACGATATTGCGGCAGCGGCTCGATCAGGCAGTTCGAGGTCATCAGGATGGGGCCGGGGAAATTCGCGAAGTCGGCCTGCTGGTCCTGCCACGCGCCGCCGTAGTTGCCCGCGAGATGCGCATACGCCTTGAGCTTCGGATAGGCGTGCGCGGGCAGCATCTCGCCGTGCGTGTAAATCTGTACGCCCGCGCCTTCGGTCGCTTGCAGCAGCGCTTCGAGGTCGCCGAGATCGTGACCGGAAACGAGAATCGCCTTGCCCGCGACCGGCGTCATGCGCACCGCCGTGGGCTGCTGATGGCCGAAACGGCCCGTGTTCGCGGCGTCGAGCAGCTCCATCACCTTGAGGTTCAGCGTGCCGAGCGCGAGCGCCTGTTCGAGCAGTTCGTCGACCTGCATGGGATCGCGCGCGAGGAACGCGAGCGCCGACGCCACGCCTGCGTAGACTTCCTCGCTTTCGTAGCCGAGCACGCGCGCGTGATGCGCGTAGGCGCACACGCCCTTGAGGCCGTAGAGCACCAGCGCGCGCAGCCCGACGATGTCGGCGCCGACGGTGTCGAGGCCCGCGTCGACGCCCACTTTTGCGGCCTGCGCGAGCAGTTGCGGCAGATCCTCGCCCGGCTGCCAGCGCGCGGGACCGTCGGGCTGCTGCAGCGCGACGCCCTGCGCGAACGCCATCGTTTCGTAGGCCGTCTTCACGCAGTCGCGATGTTGCGCGGCTTCGCGCAGCATCGCGACGAAGCGGCCCGCGTTGAAGTTCACGTTGGTGAGCGTGGTGAACATCGCGTAGAGGATGAAGCGGTCGGCTTCGCGGTCGGGGCTGCCGAGACCGCGCGCGAGTGCGTTGTACTGCGCGATGCCCTTGACCGCGTGGATCAGCAGATCCTGCAGATCGGCGGTCGTGGCGTCCTTGCCGCAGTTGCCCTTCGCCGAGGCGCATCCGGGCGCGCCGTGGGTGCGGTCGGTCTGTTCACATTGGTAGCAAAACACGCTGCTCTCCTTGCTTGTGGGGAAGGCTCGCGCCACTCGGCAGGCGATCGTGGATCGGCTGTCGGAGCGCGGCGTCGTCCGATGGCGGCAAGCCGCGCCGCATCGACGATTTGTAAGATGCAAAATTGATGCATCTTTTTTATCGTCGCCTGGGTGCGGCCGGTTTGCCGTGATGCAAATCAAAGGAAGGAGCGCGGCAATGCAGGCCGCGTCGACGTGGGCGCAATCGCCGCAGGGGCGCGGTGTGAGGTTGGGTGTGGTGTCGGCGTGAGGCTTCGCGGCGGCACGACCCGCGCCGCCGCGAGCGCGGTCTTTTACTTGCGCAGGATGCGCAGCACGAACGCGATCGCGAAGCTGATCGCGGGCGTGCGAGCCGGCGCGTGCGCCGTGGGAACGGCGCTCAGACGGCTAAGGTCGACGAGTTGAACAGGGCTCATGGCGGACTCCGAAACAGGACGCAGCGACGTGCTGCAAACAGGAATCAGAGTAGGCCGCGCATTCGCGCGCTGACATCGGATCAGTTCGAAAACGGGCGGTGCTGGTGCACCCGCACCATCCACACCGCTCTCGCCATGAAAAAAGCCCGCGACCCAAAAGGTCGCGGGCTTTTCGTCGTACTCGCGCTCGAAAGTATCGAGCGGGAAGCGAACGAGATTCGAACCGAATCAGAACGGAATATCGTCGTCCATTTCGTCGAAACCGCCGCCAGCCGGCGCGTTCGAACGGCCACCGCCGCCGCCCGCACCGCCACCGCTCGAACGCGGTGCGCCACCGCCGCCGCCGCCCGAAGCACGGCCACCGCCGCGCGGTGCGCTGTCACGGCTGTAGCCGCCGTCGTCGCCCATGTCGCTGCCTGCCGACGCGCCGCCGCTGCGGCCGCCCAGCATCTGCATCTGGTCGGCGACGATTTCCGTCGAATAACGGTCGGTGCCGTCCTGCGCCTGCCACTTGCGGGTGCGGATGCGGCCCTCGATATACACCGACGAGCCCTTCTTCAGGTACTCCGAGACGATCTCGGCCAGACGGCCGAAGAACGCCACGCGGTGCCATTCGGTCAATTCCTTGAACTCGCCGGACGCCTTGTCCTTGTAGCGGTCGGTGGTCGCGAGGCGGATGTTCGCCACGGCGTCACCGCTCGGCAGATAGCGCACTTCCGGCTCGGCGCCGAGGTTGCCGACGAGGATCACCTTGTTCACGGATGCCATGTATTTCTCCAGTTGATTCCGATCAGGCGCGCCGAAGCGCGTTCAAACGCACGCTCACGCGCGCTCAGCGCGTTTGGGCGGCGCCTTCATGTTGGCCGCGATTATAAGCCAGCAGAACACGAGGCCTGAGCACGTATAGAAAACGGTGCTCGCGCCGTCGTGCTTGAGCAGCCAGCCGCCCACCACGCCGCCGAGCGCGAGCCCGATCGACTGCGTGGTGTTATAGACGCCCGTGGCCGCGCCCTTGCGGGTGCCCGGCGCGAGTTTCGACACCAGCGAAGGCTGCGAGGCCTCCAGAATGTTGAAGCCGAGGAAGTACACGAACAGCACGGCGGCCACGATTGCTATGGTATGCGCAAGCGAGCCGAGCAGAAGCTGGCCGATCAGAATAAGCCCAATGGCCGAGACCACCACGGCCTTCATCTTGCCCTTCTTCTCCGCCGCGATGATGGCCGGCACCATCAGCACGAACGAGAGGCCCATCACGGGCAGATAAATCATCCAGTGCGAGGCGACCGGCAAGCCCGCATCGACGAGCAGGCGCGGCACCACGAGGAACAGCGCGGTTTGTGTGGCGTGCAGCACCAGCACGCCGAAATTCAGGCGCAGCAGTTCGACGTTGTGCAGGACTTCGGAGAACGGCGCGCGCACGTGCACGGGCTTGGGCGCGTCGGGCACGATCCAGAGCACCACGCCCACCGCGATGATCGAGAACACGCCGACCAGCGTGAACAGGCCGCTCATGCCGAGCCAGTGCACCACGATGGGCGCGCCGACGATCGCCACCGCGAACGAAATACCGATCGAGCCACCCACCATCGCCATCGCCTTGGTGCGGTTCTGCTCGCTCGTGAGGTCGGCGATGAAGGCCAGCACGGCCGACGACACCGCGCCCATGCCCTGAATCACGCGCCCGACGATAATCCACGTCATGTCGTGCGCGCCCGCGGCCACGAAGCTGCCGATCGCGAAGATCACGAGGCCGGCGGCGATCACCGGCTTGCGGCCGATGCGGTCGGAGACCCAGCCGTAGAAAATGTACAGGAGCGACTGCGTGACGCCGTACGCGCCCAGCGCGATGCCGACGAGCAGCACGTTGTCGCCGCCGGGAATCGTTTTCGCGTAAACCGAAAACACCGGCATGATCATGAAGAGGCCCAGCATGCGCAGCGCGAAGATCGCGGCGAGCGACACGGTCGCGCGCAGCTCGGGCGCGCTCATGCGTGAAGAGGTAGCGGGTGAGTTGGAGGACATCGGAGCGTGTTGTGATTGGCCGCCGTGACTGGCCGCCTGATTGGCCGCCGCTGCCCGCCGGCCATGCGAGCGCCGCGTGGGCGCTCGGCGGGAACTCAGTGGGCGCGCATTCGGCACGTACCGCGACCGCGGAGCGCGTGCCCGGGGTCGCCAGCAAGAGCTGTCGGTTCGCTTGCAGAGTCTTCGCGCGGACGCTTCAAGGTCCTTTCAAAGACCGTCGGCAAGCCGTAACGGCGGTCTGGAAAAGTCGTTATAGTAGCAGGTTTAGCCTCCCTTTCTCCCGCAGGTTCATGGAACAGATCCGTATCCGTGGGGCCCGAACCCACAACCTGAAGAACGTCAATCTGGACCTGCCGCGCCACAAGCTCGTGGTGATTACCGGGCTGTCCGGTTCCGGCAAGTCCTCGCTGGCCTTCGACACGCTCTACGCAGAAGGCCAGCGCCGCTACGTGGAAAGCCTGTCGGCGTACGCCCGACAGTTTCTTCAGTTGATGGAGAAGCCCGACGTCGATCTGATCGAGGGTCTGTCGCCGGCAATTTCCATCGAGCAGAAGGCCACGTCGCACAACCCGCGCTCGACGGTCGGCACCGTCACCGAAATCCACGACTACCTGCGACTTCTTTACGCACGTGTCGGCACGCCCTACTGCCCCGACCACGAGATCCCGCTGGAGTCGCAAAGCGTCTCGCAGATGGTCGACGCCGCGCTCGCGCTGCCCGAAGAGACCAAGCTGATGATCCTCGCGCCCGTGATCGTGGACCGCAAGGGCGAGCACGCCGAACTCTTCGACGACATGCAGGCGCAGGGTTTCGTGCGCTTTCGCGTGCGCTCGGGCGGCGGCACGGCCAACGAGGGCGAGGCGAAGATCTACGAGGTCGAGTCGCTGCCCAAGCTCAAGAAGAGCGAGCGGCACACCATCGACGTGGTGGTGGACCGCCTCAAGGTGCGCCCCGACATGAAGCAGCGTCTCGCGGAGTCGTTCGAAACGGCGCTGCGTCTCGCCGAAGGCCGCGCCATCGCGCTCGAAATGGACACGAACAAGGAGCATCTCTACAGCTCGAAGTTCGCCTGCCCGATCTGCTCGTACTCGCTGCCGGAGCTGGAGCCGCGCCTCTTCTCGTTCAACAACCCGATGGGCGCGTGCCCGGAGTGCGACGGCCTCGGCCAGATCACCTTCTTCGACCCGAAGCGCGTGGTCGCGCATCCGTCGCTGTCGCTCGCGGCGGGCGCCGTGAAGGGCTGGGACCGGCGCAACCAGTTCTACTTCCAGATGCTGCAGAGCCTGGCGGCGTACTACGACTTCGACATCGACATCGCGTTCGAGGACCTGCCCGAGAAAGTGCGCAAGATCCTGCTGTACGGCTCGGGCAAGCAGGAAATCCCGTTCTCGTACATCAACGAGCGCGGCCGCACGTCGGTGCGCGAGCACGTGTTCGAAGGCATCATCCCGAACCTGGAGCGCCGCTACCGCGAGACCGATTCCGCCGCGGTGCGCGAGGAACTCGCCAAGTACCAGAACAATCAGGCCTGCCCGCATTGCGAAGGCACGCGTCTGCGCCGCGAAGCGCGCTTCGTGCGCATCGGCGCGGGCGAGGACGCGCGCGCCATTTACGAAGTGAGCGGCTGGCCGCTGCGCGACACGCTCGGCTACTTCCAGACGCTGCGCCTCGAAGGCTCCAAGGGCGAGATCGCCGACAAGGTGGTCAAGGAAATCGTCGCGCGACTGATGTTCCTGAATAACGTCGGCCTCGATTACCTCTCGCTCGAACGCAGCGCCGAAACGCTCTCGGGCGGCGAAGCGCAGCGCATCCGCCTCGCCTCGCAGATCGGCTCGGGCCTCACGGGCGTGATGTACGTGCTCGACGAACCGTCGATCGGCCTGCACCAGCGCGACAACGACCGTCTCATCTCCACGCTCAAGCATCTGCGCGATCTCGGCAATTCGGTGATCGTCGTGGAGCACGACGAGGACATGATCCGCATGGCCGATTACGTCGTCGACATGGGACCGGGCGCGGGCGTGCACGGCGGCATGGTGATCGCCGAAGGCACGCCCAAGCAGGTGGAGCGCGATCCCGCGTCGATGACCGGTCAGTATCTGTCGGGCGCGCGCCGCATCGACTATCCCGACGAGCGCCAGGACCCCGACGAGCGGCGTCTGCGCATCGTCGAGGCCTACGGCAACAACCTCAAGCACGTGACGCTCGACCTGCCGGTCGGCCTGCTCACCTGCGTGACGGGCGTGTCGGGCTCGGGCAAGTCCACGCTCATCAACGACACGCTCTATCACGCAGTGGCGCAGCATCTGTACGGCTCGTCGGCGGAACCCGCGCCGTTCGAATCGATCGAGGGACTGGAGCATTTCGACAAGGTCATCAACGTCGATCAGTCGCCGATCGGCCGCACGCCGCGCTCGAATCCGGCCACCTACACCGGCCTCTTCACGCCGATCCGCGAACTGTTCGCCGGCGTGCCGGCGGCCAAGGAGCGCGGCTACGAGTCGGGCCGCTTCTCGTTCAACGTGAAGGGCGGCCGCTGCGAAAGCTGCCAGGGCGACGGCGTGCTCAAGGTGGAAATGCACTTCCTGCCCGACGTCTACGTGCCCTGCGACGTCTGTCACGGCAAGCGCTACAACCGCGAGACGCTGGAGATTCAATACAAGGGCCGGAACATCAGCGAAGTGCTCGACATGACGGTGGAAACCGCCTACGAGTTCTTCAAGGCGGTGCCGGTCGTGGCGCGCAAGCTCAAGACGCTGCTGGACGTGGGCCTGGGCTACATCCGTCTGGGCCAGTCGGCGACCACGCTGTCGGGCGGCGAGGCGCAGCGCGTGAAGCTTTCGCTGGAACTTTCCAAGCGGGACACGGGCCGCACGCTGTATATACTCGACGAACCGACCACCGGCCTGCACTTCCACGACATCGCCCTGCTGCTCGAAGTGATTCACCGGCTTCGCGATCAGGGCAATACGGTGGTCATCATCGAGCATAATCTCGATGTCATCAAAACTGCCGACTGGGTCGTCGACATGGGACCGGAAGGCGGTGCGGGCGGCGGCATGATCGTGGCGCAGGGGACGCCCGAGCAGATCGCGAAGTCGAAGGCGAGCTTCACGGGCCGCTATCTCGCGCCGCTGCTCAAGCGCGGCGCCAGCAGCGCGGTCGCACTCGACGCAGCAGCGGGACAATGAGCGGTCGATAAAAAAGGCAGCGCCAGAACAGGCGCTCACGATAGCTGCGGTAACAACGGGTTGGGAGCGCGTGCGCTCCCGAGGTCTGGAGACGGAAAAGAAACAATATGGCCAAGCGCAACGAAGCGACCGACGCGACCGGCTCGTCCGGCGAGAAGCAGCAGCAGGTGCGCGATCTGCGGCCGCGGCCGGTCAGGCTCACGAGCGACATGAGCCTGCCGAAACTCTCGGCCGTGGAGATCGGCAGCTATCTGGCCGCGCTCCTCGGCATGTTCGCGGTGCTGCACCTGAACCTGCTCGGGGCGCTGCTCGCCGGCATGCTCGTGTATCAGCTCGTCCATACGATTTCGCCGCTCATCGAGCGGCGCATGTCGAGCAGCCGCGCGCGCTGGCTCTCGGTGGTGCTGGTCTCCATCGTGATCGTGGGCGTGCTCACCGGCCTCACGGTGGGCGTGATCGAGCAGTTCGAAAACGATGTGCCGAGCGTCCAGAAAGTCATGGCGCAGATGATGACTTTCGTCGACCAGGCGCGCAGCCGCATCCCCGAATCCATCGCGGCCTATCTGCCCGTGGACGTCGCCCAGATGAAGCTCAAGGCGCTCGCGCTGATGCACGAGCACGCCACGCAGCTCGGCCAGGGCGGCAAGAACGCGGCGCGCATCTTCGGGCATATCGTGATCGGCATGATCATCGGCGCGATCATCGCGATCGGCGCGCAGAAGAACGCCACGCGGCTGCCGCTTTCGACGGCGTTCGTCGCGCGCGTCTCGCGTTTCGCCGACGCGTTCCGCCGCATCGTGTTCGCGCAGGTGAAGATCTCGGCGATCAACACGGTGTTCACGGGCCTGTTCCTGCTGCTCGTGCTGCCGGTTTTCCACGCGCCGCTGCCGCTCGCCAAGATGCTCGTCGTGGTGACGTTCGTGGTGGGCCTGCTGCCGGTGATCGGCAACCTGATCTCGAACACGCTGATCGTCGCCATCGCGCTCACCGTGAGCCTGCCCGCGGCGGTCACGGCGCTTGTGTTCCTGATCGTGATCCACAAGCTCGAATACTTCCTGAACGCGCGCATCGTGGGCGGCCAGATCGAGGCGCGCACGTGGGAACTGCTCGTGGCGATGCTCGTGATGGAAGCCGCGTTCGGCATCCAGGGCGTGATCGCGGCGCCGATTTTTTACGCGTATATCAAGCGCGAGCTGATTTATCTGCGGCTGGTTTGAGCGGCGGGTTTGGGGCTCGCGCGCTTACCAGATCGTCTTGACGTGCGGATAGGCGCGGATCTTCTCGTCGCGCGTGACGAGCGGCGCGGCCAGCCTGCGCGCCGTGGCGACGATCATGCGATCGGCCGGATCCTTGTGGAAATCGCCCGGTAAATCGACCGATTTCAGGCCGATCTCCACGTCGATGGCCAGGAAGCGCACCGCTTCGATTTGCGACACGGTCGCGAGCCACGTGTCCACATCCATGGTCAGCACGAGTTTCTCGCGCTGCACCAGCATGGCGATCTCCCAGGCGGAGATGGCCGAAATCACGATCTGCCCGCCGTTCAACTCGCGTTGAATCGCGGTGTGGGCCTTGCGGCTCAGTGCCTTGTCCGCGCTGGCCCACCAGACGAGCGCATGCGTGTCGAGCACGATCACTGCGCGGCGTCCCAGTCGACTTCGAGGGGATCGGTCGGTCCGTCGTAACGCACGACCGAGCCGCGCAACATGTCGAGCGGATCGCGCTCCAGGCTGCGATACGGCCGCAATTCCAGCGTCGGACGGCCGTGATCGGTCACCACGACGCTTTCGCCGGACGCTTCGACCTGGCGGAAAAATTCGAGCGCTTTCGCCTTGAACTCGGTTTTGGACACCTGCTGAGATTCCATGAGCCGCCTCTTTGCACGCTCTGCGCTCTTCGCACCGCGTGCGCGCTTGTCGGGATCCGTCATGCTATGTCCGTGATGACTAGAGCAACAAGTCATTATTAGGCGATGACCTGACAAAAGACAATGGCCCCTTCCGGGGCCATTTTTCACCTCATCGCCGCAGCGATTGCGTACTGATCACGCACTGAACACGCGCTTAACGGAACACCACCGTCTTGTGCCCGTTCAGCAGAATGCGATGCTCGACGTGCCACTTCACCGCGCGCGCGAGCGTCACGCACTCCACGTCGCGGCCGATCGCCGTGAGCTGGTCCGGCGTCATGTTGTGGTCCACGCGCTCGACTTCCTGCTCGATGATCGGGCCTTCGTCGAGGTCGGACGTCACATAGTGCGCCGTCGCGCCGATCAGCTTCACGCCGCGGTCGAACGCCTGGTAGTACGGCTTCGCGCCCTTGAAGCTCGGCAGGAACGAATGGTGGATGTTGATCGCGCGGCCCTTGAGCGCCGTGCACAGCTCCGGCGAAAGAATCTGCATGTAGCGCGCGAGCACCACCAGATCCGCGCCTTCGCGGTTCACCACTTCGAGCACGCGCGCTTCCTGCGCGGCCTTGTCCTCAGCCGTGCCGCCGAGCAGCGGGAAGTGATGGAACGGAATGTTGTAGCTCGCCGCCAGCTGGTAGAAGTCCTTGTGGTTCGAGATGATCGCGGGAATCTCGATGGGCAACTGACCGGTGCGATAGCGGAACAGCAGGTCGTTCAGGCAGTGGCCGATCTTCGACACCATCAGCACCACGCGCGGCTTCACGTTCGCGTCATGCAGCTCCCAGCGCATGCCGAACTCGTCCGCCAGCGGCGCGAACGCGTCGCGCAGGCCGTCGAGGCCCGGGTCGCCGCCCACCTGCTGGAAATGCACGCGCATGAAGAACTCGCCCGTGTGGCTGTCGCCGAACTGGGCCGAGTCGAGAATGTTGCTGCCGCGCTCGAACAGAAAACCCGACACGGCATGCACGATGCCCGGACGGTCGGCGCAGGACAGTTTGAGAATAAAGCTGTGATCGGTCGACATGACCTTGGTGACTCCCATCGATTCCTGGTATTTCAAAAGGGCTTCAGTTACTCAAAAACCCACGCCCTTTCACAGCGTCGGTGGCTCGAAGATCGCGGCCATGCCCTCGCACGCGTCCTCGTCTATCCATTGGCGGCGCAGCAGCAGATCGAGCGTCGCGAGACTCGCGTCCACCGTCATCTTGCCTTCCTCGATCCAGCGCGCGGTTTCGTCGATGCGCGCGAGACGATGCTCGCCGACTTCGCCGTCCTGATTGTGCGGCACGAAATCCTCGGGCAGCGCCAGATCGTAGACGAAGATCTGCTCGGCCTGGGTGCCTTCGGGCAGCGACTGCAGCACGTGCACGGTGCGGCCCGGCGTGGCGCGCGCGGCCAGTTCGGCGGCGATGCCCGCCTCTTCCCAGCACTCCTTCACGAGCGTGGCCTCGACGCCGAGACCCCAGCCGATACCGCCCGCGACCACGTTGTCGAGCATGCCCGGATCGGTCGCCTTGGTGTCGCTGCGGCGCGCGATCCAGAGCTGCGGCGCCGCGGAACCCGCATATTCTACGACGCCGTTCAAATGCACCGCGTAGGTCATGGTGCCGAAGAAGCGCGAGGCCGCGCGCTCGATATAGGCGAGCGGCGGCGCGTCGAAGGCGTTGCGGACCGCGTAGGTTTCGTCGCGCCAGCCCGGAATGCGGCCCTCGGCGGCCAGCGCGCCGATCACCGCGCCGAGCGCCGCGCTGCGCGCCGTCACGCTGTCGAATTCGGCGGCGAGCGTCACGCGCGCGGTGTCGGCGTCGCCGTCGATCTCGAAGACGTCGGGCCAGCGCGCGAGCAGCGCGACATCGGCCGCGCGGATCCAGCCCACGCGTTCGTCGCCGAAATGAAACGGCAGATGCGCGTTCACGTCGAAGCGGCGCGCGTCGGTGATGCAGGGCAGGGTCATGTCGGGAGGCTCCGGGCGTCAGTGAAGCGAGGCATCGAGCGAGGCATCAAGCGATACATCAATCGCGCAGCGCGATGCGCATGCCGATCGCGATGAAGGTCAGGCCGGCCAGGCGGTCGAGCCACACGCCCGCGCGCGGACGGCGCTTGAGCCAGCTGCCGAGCGCGCCCGCGCACACGCCGAACACCGAGAACACGACCACGGTCTGCGCCATGAACAGCAGGCCGAGTTCGAGCATCTGCAACGTCACGCTCTGCGCGCCGTGCACGTCGACGAACTGCGGCAGGAACACCACGAAGAACAGCGTGACCTTCGGGTTCATGATGTTGCCGAGCACGCTCTGGCGGAAGATCGTCGCGAGCGGCTGGCGCGGACGCTCGCCCGCCGCCGCGAGTCCCTGGCTGCGCAGCGCCTTCACGCCGATCCAGATCAGGTACGCGGCGCCCGCGAGCTTGAGGATATGGAACGCGAGCGGCGACGAACGCAGCAGCGCGGCGATGCCGAGCGCGGCGAGCGTCGTGTGGAACGTCACGCCCGCCGCGAAGCCGAGCGCGGACACGAAGCCCGCCATGCGGCCCTGCGAGATGCCGCGCGCGAGCACTTGCAGGTTGTCGGGACCGGGCGCGAAGGTGATCGCGATCGAGGTCGCGAGAAACAGCGCGAAGTTGGGCATGGGCGTGTCGGGCGGTTTAAGGGGGCTTGTGCGAGGCCGGGCGCGCTTGCGCGCTCAATGGCCGCCGAATGACGTCACGGTGAACAACGGCAGGCCGGATTCGGTCAGCAGCTTCGAGCCGCCGAGATCGGGCAGATCGATGATCGCCGCGCCCTCCACCACCTTCGCACCGAGACGCTCCAGCAGCAGCTTGCCCGCGAGCATGGTGCCGCCCGTGGCGATCAGGTCGTCGACGATCACCACGCGGTCGCCCGGCTTGCAGGCGTCCTCGTGCACCTCGACGGTCGACTCGCCATATTCGAGCTTGTAGGTCTCCGACACGGTCTTGTACGGCAGCTTGCCGATCTTGCGCACCGGAATGAAGCCCACGTTCAGTTCGTACGCGACGATCGGGCCGATGATGAAGCCGCGCGCGTCGAGGCCCGCCACGTAGTCGAGCTTCGCGTCCACGTAACGCTCCACGAACAGATCGATCAGCACGCGCAGGCCCTTCGGATGGCCAATCAGCGGCGTGATATCGCGGAATTGCACTCCCGGCTGAGGCCAGTCGGGCACCGTGCGGATCAGACTGTTGACGAACTGCGCGGCTTCAGTGCTCGCGTTCGAGTTCGCAGGTGCGTTGGACATGATTTCTCCGGGCAGTAGCAAGAATAAAGAACAGGTAATACAGACACGCGATTAAAACGGGGCGCGACCCCGTGCGACCTCACCGCCGTCCGGCCGGGCCGCGCGGTGTGACTCGCCGGCTGGCAGCGAAGTTTCGCGGATTTTCGTGTCACGCGGCCGCGCGATTCCGGGCGCGATTTCGGACGCAATTCCGGGCGCGAGGCGCGTGACCTCGCGCGCGGCTCAGGCCGCCGCCGCGCCCGCGCCGGCGGCGCCCGGCTTGCGATGCCGCGACAGCCGTTCCTCGGCCTGGGCGAGTTGCTCGGGCAGGCCGCGCAGCACGACAATGTCGGCTTCGCGCAGCTTCGTCGAGGGATCGGGCTCCACGCCGCGAATGCCGTGACGGCGGATCGCGGTCACCTCCACGCCGAGGTCGAACAGGCCCAGATCGGCGAGCGTGCGGCCCACGGCGTCGGCGCGCGCGTCGACCGGTACGGATTGTAGCCGCACCTGCTCGTGACCGTCCTCGCCCACATCGTCGGTGCCGTGGAAGTAGCCGCGCAGCAGGCTGTAGCGCTCGTCGCGCAGTTCTTCCACGCGGCGCACGACGCGGCGCATCGGCACGCCCATCAGCACCAGCATGTGCGAGGCCAGCATCAGACTGCCTTCGACGATCTCCGGGATCACCTCGGTCGCGCCCGCCGCGAGCAGGCGTTCGAGATCGGCGTCGTCGACCGTGCGCACGATCGTGGGCAGCGTGGGCTCCAGTTCGTGGATGTGATGCAGCACGCGAAACGCCGACTGCGTGTTCGCGTAGGTGATGGCCACGGCCGCCGCACGATGGATGCCCGCCGCGACCAGCGACTCGCGCCGCGCCGCGTCGCCGAACACCACCGACTCGCCCGCCGCCGCAGCAGCCGCCACGCGGTCCGGGTCCAGGTCGAGCGCGACATACGAGAGGCCTTCGTTTTCCAGCATGCGCGCCAGATTCTGCCCGGCGCGGCCATAGCCGCAAATGATCACGTGCCCGCTCTGCTTGAGGCTTTGCGTGGCGATGCGCGTCATCATCAGCGACTGCTGCATCCATTCCGTCGACGACAGGCGCAGCACGATGCGATCGGCGTTCTGGATCAGGAACGGCGCGGCGAGCATCGAGAGCAGCATTGCCGCGAGAATCGCCTGGAGCAGCGTGGGATCGACGAGATGCTTGTCCAGAATGAGGTTGAGCAGCACGAAGCCGAATTCGCCGGCCTGCGCGAGCCCGAGGCCCGTGCGCATCGCCACGCCCGGCGAGGCGCCGAACAGCCGCGTGAGCGCCGTGATCAGCACCGCCTTGAGCACGACCGGCGTGAGCAGGAACACGCCGACCATGAACGGATGCTGGATGATCACGTGCGGGTTGAGCAGCATGCCCGTGGTGATGAAGAAGAGGCCGAGCAGCACGTCGCGAAACGGCTTGATGTCCTCTTCCACCTGATGCCGGTACGGCGTTTCGGCGATCAGCATGCCCGCGATAAACGCGCCGAGCGCAAGCGACAGGCCGAATTTATCGGTGACGAACGCCGCGCCCAGCGTGACGAGCAGCACGTTGAGCACGAACAACTCCTGCGAGCGCCGCCGCGCGACGACGTTGAACCAACGCGTCATGAACTTCTGCCCGACGAACAGCAGAATGCCGAGCGCGAGCACGATCTTGACCGCCGCCATGCCGAGCGATTCGATCAGCGACTTCGACGAGCCGCCGAACGCCGCGATCACGATCAGCAGCGGCACCACGGCCAGATCCTGGAACAGCAGCACGCCGAGAATGTTGCGGCCATGCTCCGACTCGATCTCGAGCCGCTCCGCCAGCATCTTGCTGACGATCGCCGTCGACGACATGGCGAGCGCGCCGCCCAGCGCCACGCAAGCCTGCCACGTGATATGCACCCACGGGTCGAGCGCGAGCCCGACCAGCAGCGCGACGAGGATCGTGCCGACCACCTGCGATAGCCCGAGCCCGAACACCGCGCGCCGCATCGCCCGCAGCTTGGTGAGCGAAAACTCCAGCCCGATCGAGAACATCAGGAACACGACGCCGAATTCCGCCAGATTCTGCGCGCCCTCCGTGTTCGGCACGATGCCGAACGCGCGCGGGCCGACCAGAATGCCGACCGTGAGGTAGCCGAGCATCGGCGGCAGATTCAGGTAACGGAACAGCACGACGCCGACCACCGAGGCGAGCAACAGGAACAACGTCATTTCCAGCGGTGAAATCATCGTGCGAAGCGTCCTCGTTCTGAAGTCATTCTCGGGCGTGGCCGGCGATGCAAATTTTCGCCCGCGCCGGTCGGGTCCATGATCGGCGCAAACGATGCGGATTGGGAAGTGCTGCGAGGGACGGCCGCGAGAGGCCGTGGCGGCAGGCGCGTGGTCTGGGCGCGCCCGGCGCGCGGGCCGTCGCGCGCTGGGGTGCAGGCGCGGCGCGCATACGCCTTTGCTATACTCCCCGGATGATAGCGAAAATCAATGGCGACCGGGCGCTGAAGCTCGCTCGCGACGTGCTCGACATCGAAGCTGACGCCGTGCGCGGGCTTCGCGACCGGCTCGACGACAACTTCGTCGGCGCGGTCGATCTCATCCTCTCCTGCCGCGGCCGCGTGGTCGTTTCCGGCATCGGCAAATCGGGCCATATTGCGCGCAAGCTCGCGGCCACGCTGGCCTCCACGGGCACGCCGGCCTTCTTCGTGCATCCCGCCGAAGCGAGCCATGGCGACCTCGGCATGGTCACCGCCGACGACGTCTTCATCGGTCTGTCGAATTCCGGCGAATCCGAAGAACTCGTGGCGATCCTGCCGCTCGTGAAACGCATCGGCGCGAAGCTGATCGGCATGACCGGCAATCGTCCGAAGTCCACGCTCGGCCAGCTTTCGGACGTCCATCTGGACGCCGGCGTCGAGAAGGAAGCCTGTCCGCTGAACCTCGCGCCCACCGCCAGCACCACGGCGGCGCTCGCGCTGTCCGACGCGCTCGCGGTCGCGGTGCTCGACGCACGCGGCTTCGGCGCCGACGACTTCGCGCGCTCGCACCCGGGCGGCGCGCTCGGCCGACGCCTGCTCACCTACGTGCGCGACGTGATGCGCACCGGCGACGAAGTGCCGAAGGTGCCCGACACGGCCACGGTGCGCGAAGCGCTGTTCCAGCTCACCGCCAAGCGCATGGGCATGACGGCGATCGTCGATTCGAACAACCACGTAAGCGGCATCTTCACCGACGGCGACCTGCGCCGCGTGCTCGAACGCGTCGGCGACTTCCGCGATCTGCCGATCGCGCAGGTCATGACGAAAGGCCCGCGCACCATCGGTCCCGACCAGCTGGCCGTCGAAGCCGTGGAACTGATGGAGCGCCACCGCATCAATCAGATGCTGGTGGTCGGCGCCGAAGGCGAGCTCATCGGCGCACTCAACATGCACGACCTCTTCTCCAAGAAGGTGATCTGATGGCGGTTCCCGAACTCGATGCCAATGCGCGCGCCGCGCGCGTGCGTCTGATGATTTTCGACGTCGACGGTGTGCTCACCGACGGCGGCCTGCTCTTTACCGGCGCGGGCGACACCATGAAGGGCTTCAACTCGCTCGACGGCCACGGCGCCAAGCTGCTGCGCGAAGCGGGCATCGACACGGCCATCATCACCGGGCGCAAGTCCGAGATCGTCGCCGTGCGCGCCAAGGAACTGCGCATCACGCATCTGTATCAGGGCGTGGAAGACAAGCGCGTCGCGTTCAAGCAGCTGCTCGCCGAAACCGGCCTCACGGCCGAGCAGTGCGGCTACATGGGCGACGACTGGCCCGACCTCGCGGTCATGCTGCAGGCCGGCTTCAGCGCCGCGCCCGCCAACGCGCACACCGACGTGCTCGCGCGCGCGCACTGGGTCACCGACAAGACCGGCGGCCACGGCGCCGTGCGCGAAGTCACCGACCTGATCCTGCGCGCGCAAGGCCGTTACGACGCCCTGCTCGCGGCCGCCTGCGCGGTTGAACCGGAATCGGAACCGGGCGCGGAGCCGCGATGAACCAGAAGTTCCGGCTCACGTCGCTGATCCCGCTCCTCTGCGTGGCCTTCCTGGCCGGCTTCACCTGGTGGCTGTTCCAGGCAGTCAAGCCGCACGAGAACGAGGCCGCGCCGCGTCCGCTCACGCACACGCCGGACTACTTCGCCGACCAGCTCTCGGTGTCCGAGCTCGACCAGTCGGGCGCGACGCAGTATCGCCTCACGGCCACGCACATGGTTCACTACGAGGACAACGCCTACAGCGACCTCACGAATCCGGCCGTGCGCGCGTTCCAGCCCGGCAAGCCGGTCGTCACGGCCACGGGCCTGCGCGGCACGGTCAACGCCGACGCCTCGATCGTCGACCTGTACGACAATGCGCGCATTCTGCGCGCGGCCGGTGTCGGCGATCCCGAGATGCAGGCGGATTCCGAACATTTCCGCGTGCTCGTGAACGACGATGTGATCCTGACCGAAAAGCCGGTTAAACTTCGTCGCGGCCTGTCGGTCATGACGGCCACCAACGGCATGAACTACAACAATGTCTCCCGGGTCATCCAGCTCTACGGCAACGTCCGCGGCGCGATCGCCCCGGCTGACTCCGGCGGCTCGTCCTGATCCCCGGGCCGTCCACGCAAGGCACGATTGCATGAACGATTCGCTTCCTCACCCCTTGTCCGGCAGCCTGCGCAGCGCGCGCTGGCGCCGTGCCGCGCTCGCGGCGTTGACCGCGCTGGCCGCGGCGCTGCCGCTCGCGGGTTTCGCCCCCGCCGCCCATGCCGAGCGCGCCGACAAGGACAAGCCGCTCAACATCGAAGCGGACAACATGACCTATGACGACCTCAAGCAGCAGACCATCTTCACGGGTCATGTGGTCGCCACCAAGGGCACGATCATCATCAAGGCGGACAAGCTCGTCGTCACCCAGGATCCGCAGGGCTATCAGTACGCCACCGGCACGGTCGCGCCGGGCACGCCCGACGCCAACCTCGCCTACTTCCGCCAGAAGCGCGAAGGCATCGACGAATACGTCGAAGGCACGGCGGAGCGCATCGACTACGACGGCAAGCAGGACCTGACCACGCTCACGACGCGTTCGACGGTACGCCGCCTGCAGGGTCTCTCCACGGTGATGGATCAGGTCCACGGCAGCGTCATCACGTACGACGGCCAGAACGACTTCTACACGGCCAAGTCGGGTTCCGACGTCGCAGGCCCGGGCAATCCGAAGGGCCGCGTGCGCGCGATGCTGTCGCCGCGCAACGGCGGCGCGCAGCCGCTCACCGGCGCCTCGGCCACGCTCGCGCCGTCCACGAAGCTTCAGGGAGCGCCGCAACAGTGAACGCCGCCACCACCGCTTCCCCCATCCATCAGCGTCCGTCCGCGGGCAAGACGAGCTCGCTCGTCGTGCGCAACCTCAAGAAGCGCTACGGCTCGCGCACGGTCGTGAAAGACGTGTCGCTCGACGTCAAGAGCGGCGAAGTGGTCGGGCTGCTCGGTCCGAACGGCGCGGGCAAGACCACGTCGTTCTACATGATCGTCGGCCTCGTGCCGCTCGACGCGGGCGAGATCGACCTCGACGGCCAGTCCATCAGCCTGCTGCCGATCCACAAGCGCGCGGCGCTGGGCCTCTCGTATCTGCCGCAGGAAGCCTCGGTGTTCCGCAAGCTCACCGTCGAGGAAAACATCCGCGCGGTGCTGGAACTGCAACACGACGAGAACGGCAAGCGCCTGACCAAGGACGTGATCACGCAGCGAGCCGAAGCGCTGCTCGACGAGCTCCAGATCGCGCACCTGCGCGAGAACCCGGCGCTGTCGCTGTCGGGCGGCGAGCGCCGCCGCGTGGAAATCGCGCGCGCACTCGCGACCGATCCGAGCTTCATCCTGCTCGACGAACCGTTCGCGGGCGTCGACCCGATCGCCGTGCTCGAAATCCAGAAGATCGTGAAGTTCCTGAAGCAGCGCAACATCGGCGTGCTGATCACGGACCACAACGTGCGCGAGACGCTCGGCATCTGCGACCACGCGTACATCATCAGCGACGGCACCGTGCTGGCCTCCGGCGCGCCCGGTGAAATCATCGAAAACGAAAGCGTGCGCCGCGTCTACCTCGGCGAACACTTCCGCATGTAATCTCCGCGTCCGCGCGCCTCGCGCGCAGACGCCTCGCCGCCGCGCCTCGTTCGCGCGGCGCGCCTGCCGGAACGCCCGCACGCCGCTGCGGGCAAACGCCGCGCGGGCTCCCGGCTTTCCCCTGAGTTTTTCCCGAGTTTTCCCGAGTGTCTGCTGGACTTGCCGTCCAGCCCTTCCGTGATGTTCCGTTGTGCTTGCCCGCGGAACCGCGAGCGTCGCGCGCCCCGAGGCGGCCTGCGCGACGTACGCCGCACGCGTGCGCGAGCGTCTGTTTGCGCACCAAATTCCGTCCGCGAGATACCGCTGCACCAGCGCTGGGCACGCGCGTTTTCGCGGATGTCGTGTGGTATCGCGAGCGTGGCAAACTCTTTACAATGAATCGCACACCGCCATGAAAGCCAGCCTCCAACTCCGCCTCTCGCAGCATCTTGCGCTCACTCCGCAACTGCAACAGTCCATCCGGCTGCTGCAGCTGTCGACGCTCGAACTGCAACAGGAAGTCGCCACCGCGATCTCGCAGAATCCGCTGCTCGAGAACGACGACGACTGGATCGCGAGCCCGTTGCGCGTGGCCGCCGACGGCTCGCTGATCGCGCAGCCGCCGGCCTCCTCCAACTCGGAACCGATGCAGGGCGCGAGCAACGGCTCGTCCTCTTCGTCGAGCGACAGCGATAGCGGCGATGGCGAACCGCGCGGCGTCGACGAATACGAAGGCCTCGGCGGCGACGCCAGCGGCGATTCGAGCCAATGGAATCTCGACGACTACGGCCGCTCGGGCAGCGCCTCCGACGACGACGACCTGCCGCCGCTGCAAATCCACGAATCGACCACCACGCTGCGCGACCATCTGATGGCGCAGCTGCGCGAAACGAATGCGAGCCCGCGCGACCGCGCGCTCATCACGTTCCTGATCGAATCGCTCGACGAGGACGGCTATCTCTCCGCCACGTGCGAGGAAATTCTTGCCGATATCCCCGAGGAACTCGACGTCGACGGCGACGAACTCAACGCGGCGCTCGCGTTGCTGCACAGCTTCGACCCCGCCGGCGTGGGCGCGCGCTCGGCTTCCGAGTGCCTGAAGCTGCAATTGCTGCGCGTCACATCGTCGCCGGTGCGCACGCTCGCGCTCGAGATCGTGTCGAATCATCTGGAACTGCTGGCCGCGCGCGACTTCACGCGCTTGCGCAAGCAACTGAAGACCGGCGACGACGAACTGCGCGACGCGCATGCGCTGATCCGCTCGCTCGAACCGTTCCCGGGCGCGGCATACGGCAAGGCCGAAGCCGACTACGTGGTGCCGGACATCATCGTGAAGAAGACGGGCCAGAACTGGCACGCCGAACTGAACCCGGACGTGGTGCCAAAGCTGCGCATCAACCATCTGTACGCGAATATTCTGCGCAATAACCGCGGCGATCCGGGCAGCGGCTCGCTGCGTCAGCAGCTCCAGGAAGCACGCTGGCTCATCAAGAATATCCAGCAGCGCTTCGAGACCATCCTGCGCGTGGCGCAGGCGATCGTCGAGCGCCAGAAGAACTTTTTCGTGCACGGCGAAATCGCCATGCGCCCCTTGGTTTTGAGGGAGATTGCTGATACGCTGGGCCTACACGAATCAACTGTCTCGCGTGTGACAACCGGTAAATACATGCTGACTCCGTTCGGGACACTTGAATTTAAGTACTTCTTCGGATCGCATGTATCGACGGACACGGGGGGCGCTGCATCGTCCACCGCTATCCGCGCGCTCATCAAGCAACTCATAGGAGCCGAGAACACCAAATCCCCTCTTTCGGACAGCCGCATAGCCGAACTGCTGGCGGAACAGGGCTTCGTCGTCGCGCGACGCACCGTCGCGAAATATCGCGAGGCACTGAAGATTCCGGCGGTCAATCTGCGCAAGTCTCTTTAGGCTCATTCCGGCTTTTACGGAGTGGGCGTTTTCCGGCCGCAACGCCAGTTGGCGGACAGGGCCGGCCGAGCTAGCCCGTCGTAGCAGGCCTTTCGGGGAGCCGCACGCAGGCAGTCTGTCGACCGGCACAGCCGCGCTTCACGCGTCACGCGGCCATCAGCCTGGAGAAGCACTATGAATCTGAAGATCAGTGGACACCATCTCGAAGTAACGCCAGCGTTGCGAGAATATGTGATCACCAAACTGGACAGGGTGCTAAGACATTTCGATCAGGTCATCGATGGCAATGTGGTCCTCTCGGTCGACAACCACAAGGAAAAAGACAAGAGACAGAAGGTTGAAGTGAACCTTCATCTGAAAGGCAAGGACATCTTCGTTGAGAGCTGCAATGGCGACATGTATGCCGCCATCGATCTCGTGGTCGACAAGCTCGATCGCCAGGTCGTGCGACACAAGGATCGCGTGCAAGGCCATGCTCACGAGGCGCTCAAGCATCAGCCCGCGGCGCCCATCGAGATTCCTCCGCAGTAATGCGCCCGGCGCGCGAGGAAGTTTTGAATCCGCGACGTTGATTCGACACTGATTCGTCTTCCTGAGCCTTCGAGGCCAGTGCGCCGGAAACCACTGCTGCACACGAACCAGGCCGCCCCATCCGGGCGGCTTTTTTCATGGAGACTCGATCAGCCATGCGCGAGCGACGGTGAGCGATGCGTGACCATCGCGTGAGCGGTAGATGAGCGCAGTGCCAGGCACATCCGGCACCGAACGGTGTTCCCGGGCGCAACCATGCAACAATGGTTGCGATCATGCCCGGTGCATCGCACCATCGGCCACTATGCTTGCTCTATAATGATCCAGTCACTTTCGGGGTAACACGTCCCACGGTCCCGGCATCAGGCTGTTTTTACCGATACAGCCGCGCGAGAACACCGCGCAGACTGCCGGGGTGAGGAGTATTCAGGCCACGTTTTCGCCTGCCAACATGAATCGTTTAGCCAAAATTCTTCCCATCGAGAACGTCGTCGTCGGCCTGTCCGTTACCAGCAAGAAACGCGTCTTCGAACAAGCTGGACTGATTTTCGAAAACCAGAACGGCATCGCCCGCAGCACGGTTACCGACAACCTGTTCGCGCGCGAACGCCTCGGCTCCACCGGTCTCGGTGAGGGCGTGGCCATTCCGCACGGCCGCATCAAGGGCCTGAAGCAGCCGCTCGCCGCGTTCGTGCGTCTGGCCGAGCCCATCGCGTTCGAAGCGCCCGACGGCCAGCCCGTTTCGCTCCTCATCTTCCTGCTCGTGCCCGAACAGGCCACGCAGCAGCACCTTGAAATCCTCTCCGAGATCGCCCAACTGTTGTCGGATCGCGAAACGCGCGAGCGGTTGCACACGGAAGAAGATCGCGAGACGTTGCATCGCCTGCTCACCCAGTGGCAACCTTGAAGCAAACCTGATGCGGCATGGCGCGTCGCGCGCCGCCTGTGCGGGCGGCGGCGGGCGCCACGGCGCGAATCTCGTGCAGGCAGCGAGCGAACAGTTTAGAGCGCGCGGTTAGAGCGACCAGTTAAGCGAGTCATCGCGGAGTCAGCGACTCATGGACACTTCCAGCATCAACGCCCAAAGCATCTTCGACGATAACGCCACCACGCTGAAACTCAGCTGGCTGACGGGGCACGAAGGCTGGGAACGCGGCTTTTCGGCCGAGACGGTGGCCACGGCCACGGCGAGCGCCGACCTCGTCGGCCACCTGAACCTGATCCACCCGAACCGCATCCAGGTGCTCGGCGACGCCGAAATCCACTATTACCAGCGCCAAACCGACGAAGACCGCTCGCGCCACATGGCCGAGCTGATCGCACTCGAACCGCCGTTCCTCGTGGTCGCCGACGGCATGACCGCGCCGCCCGAACTGGTGCTGCGCTGCACGCGCTCCTCCACGCCGCTGTTCACCACGCCGATGTCGGCGGCCACCGTCATCGACAGCCTGCGCCTCTACATGTCGCGCATCCTCGCGCCGCGCGCGACGCTGCATGGCGTGTTTCTCGACATTCTCGGCATGGGCGTGCTGCTCACCGGCGACTCGGGTCTCGGCAAGAGCGAACTCGGTCTGGAACTGATCAGCCGCGGCCATGGCCTCGTCGCCGACGACGCCGTCGACTTCGTGCGCCTCGGCCCCGATTTCGTCGAAGGCCGCTGCCCGCCGCTGCTGCAAAATCTGCTCGAAGTGCGCGGCCTCGGCCTGCTCGACATCAAGACGATCTTCGGTGAAACGGCCGTGCGCCGGAAGATGAAGCTCAAGCTCATCGTCCAGCTCGTGCGCCGCCCCGACGGCGAATTCCAGCGCCTGCCGCTGGAAAGCCAGACCGTCGACGTGCTCGGCCTGCCGATCAGCAAGGTCACGATTCAGGTGGCCGCCGGCCGCAACCTCGCCGTGCTGGTGGAAGCCGCCGTGCGCAACACGATCCTGCAACTGCGCGGCATCGACACGCTGCGCGACTTCATGGACCGCCAGCGCCTCGCCATGCAGGACCCGGACAGCCAGTTTCCCGGCAAGCTGATCTAAACCGCACCAAGCCACGCCGGCGCCGCCACCACGCGGCGCCGCACCGAAGCGCTGCGCGGCACGCTGCCGCAACGCGGTGCGATATCGCGGCAAAACCCCGCTAAAACGCCTGTCACGCGCCACCAGCAAGGCCGCGCGCGGCCCGAAGCGTCACAACGGCCGCGCGGATCGAATGCTATGATGACCCAATCGGGTCCATCTCCATTCCCATGCGTATCATCCTGATCACCGGCATCTCGGGTTCCGGCAAGTCGGTGGCGCTCAATGCGCTCGAAGACGTCGGTTACTTCTGCGTGGACAATCTGCCTCCACGCTTTCTGCCGCAACTCGCGCAATATCTTTCCGAAGACGGCTACGAGCGTCTCGCGGTGGCGATCGACGCGCGCTCGAGTTCATCGTTCGACGACATGCCGGAGATGATCCGCGACCTCGCGCGCCGCCATGACGTGCGCGTGCTGTTTCTCAACGCCAGCACGCAGTCGCTCATCCAGCGCTTTTCCGAGACGCGCCGCCGCCATCCGCTGTCGGGTTCGGTCGCGCACGACGCCAACGTCGGCATGCTCAAGTCGCTCGAAGAGGCCATCGAGCACGAGCGCGAACTCGTCGCGAATCTCGCGGAATTCGGCCATCAGGTCGACACCAGCAATCTCAGCGCGAATTCGCTGCGCCAGTGGGTGAAGGTGTTCGTCGAGGGCGAGCGCGGCTCGCTGATGCTCACCTTCGAATCGTTCGGTTTCAAGCGCGGCGTGCCGCTCGACGCGGACTTCGTGTTCGACGTGCGCACGCTGCCGAACCCGCATTACGACGCGCGCCTGCGGCCGCTCACCGGGCTCGACCAGCCTGTGATCGACTTTCTGAAGGCGCAACCGGCCGTCCACGAAATGATCGCCGACATCGGCGCGTTCGTCGAAAAATGGCTGCCGCATTTCCGTAACGACAACCGCAGTTATCTGACCGTCGCAATCGGCTGCACGGGCGGCCAGCATCGTTCGGTCTTCATTGCCCAGACGCTCGCCACGCGCTTCGCGGGCGAGTCGAACGTGATCGTGCGTCATCGCGATGCGCCTCTCGACGTCGGAGAATCGTCCCGTCTGATCGCCTAACCGGCCGCATCGCGCGGCCTTTTACCGAAAGCGTTGCGCCATGCCCTCCACTCCTGCCGTGCTCGCCGATTTGCCGCTCTTTCCGCTGCATACGGTGCTGTTCCCCGGCGGCCTGCTGCCGCTGAAGATCTTCGAAGCGCGTTATCTGGACATGGCGCGCGAATGTCTGCGCGAAGAAACGCCGTTCGGCGTGTGCCTGCTGAAAAGCGGCGGCGAGGTCGCGCAACCCGACGAAACCGCCGTACCCGAAGCCGTGGGCTGTCTCGCCCGCATCGAGCAATGCGACGTGGAAACCTTCGGCATGCTGCTGATCCGCGCGCACGGCACGCAGCGCTTTCGCCTGCTGTCGCATCGCGCGCAGCACGACGGCCTGCTCGTGGGCATGGCCGAGTTGCTACCCGAAGACATTCCGCTCGAAGGCTCCGATCATCTCGCGCGTTTCGGCGCGTGCGCGGAGGTGCTCGAACGCATCATCGCGACGATCCGCGAACGCGATCCGTCGAGCGTGCCGTTCGCCGAGCCGTTCCGTTTCGACGATCCATCCTGGGTGTCCAACCGTCTCGCCGAAGTGCTGCCGATCGCGTTACGCGCGCGTCAGAAGCTCATGGAACTGAACGACGCCAGCGCGCGCATCGACGTCGTGCATCACTACATGCAGCAGCATCAGTTGCTTTGATGCGGCTGCGTTAACGCTGCCTGTAAAGCCTCAGATCAGCGAACCGCGCAGCCCGTCGAGCAGTTTGCGCACCGGCGCGGGCACGCCGTAGGCGTCGATCTCGCGCAGCGCGACCCACGCGGTTTCCCCGTCCTGCGCGACGAGCGCACCGCCCTTGCGTGCATCGAGTTCGACCACGCGCGGCTCGATGTCTAGCTTGAAATGCGTGAACGTGTGCTGGAGCGACGCGAGCGCCGACGCCTTCGCGCCATTCGCGCCATAACCCTCGGCGCGCGCGGCCAGCGCGGTTTCGTCGGCCGCTTCGGGCAGGCTCCACAGCCCGCCCCAGATGCCCGAGGGCGGACGCTTTTCGAGCATCACCGCGTCGCCGTCGAGCAGGATCAGCATCCACGTCTGACGCGTGGGCACCGCCTTCTTCGGCCGCGAAGCAGGCAACTGACGCTGCCGGTTCGTCGTCTTCGCCACGCAGTCGGCCGCGAACGGGCAGCGCTCGCAGTCGGGCTTGCCGCGCGTGCAGAGCGTCGCGCCCAGATCCATCAGTCCTTGCGTGTAGGCGCTCACATCGGCGTCGGTGGCGTCGGCGCCCGGCACGAGCGATTCGGCGAGCGTCCACATCGCGTTTTCCACGCGCTTCTCGCCCGGAAAGCCTTCCACGCCGAACACGCGCGCGAGCACGCGCTTCACGTTGCCGTCGAGGATCGTCGCGCGCGCGCCGAACGCGAACGAGGCGATCGCCGCTGCCGTCGAGCGGCCGATGCCGGGCAGTTCCGCGAGCCCTTCGACCGTCGACGGAAATTTTCCGCCATGCGTTTCGGCGACCACCTGCGCGCAGCGATGCAGATTGCGCGCACGCGTGTAGTAGCCGAGCCCGGCCCACAGCGCCATCACGTCGTCGGAGGGCGCGGCGGCGAGCGCCTCGACCGTCGGAAAACGATCGAGAAAGCGCGCGTAATACGGAATCACGGTGGAAACCTGCGTCTGCTGCAGCATGATTTCCGAGAGCCAGATGCGGTACGGATCGCGCGTGTTCTGCCACGGCAGGTCGTGGCGGCCGTGTTCGCGCTGCCACGCGATCAGGCGCGGCGCGAAGCTCGCGAGCAGTTCGGCGGGATAAGCGGCTTGCAGCGCGCCGGGCGCGGGCTTTGCGGAGGTCTTGAGATACATGAACGGAAAACGGATCAGCGCTGACAGCGCGGACAGAAATAGGTCGACCGCTGGCCTTGCACGATCTGCTTGATCGGCGTGCCGCACACGCGGCAGGGCTGGCCCGCGCGGTCGTAAACGAAGTATTCGAGCTGGAAATAGCCGCTCTCGCCATTGCTGCCGACGAAATCGCGCAAGGTGCTGCCGCCTTTCTCGATGGCCGACGCGAGCACGGCGCGCACGGCGTCGGCGAGCAGTTCGTAGCGCGCGAGCGAAACGCGCCCCGCGGCCGTGGTCGGACGGATACCCGCGCGAAAGAGACTTTCCGACGCGTAGATATTGCCCACGCCCACGACGATGTCGCCCGCGAGCAGCGCCTGCTTCACCGACACCTTGCGCCCGCGCGTCTCGCGAAACAGCAATGCGCCGTCGAAGGCGGGCGTGAACGGCTCGATGCCGAGGCCCGCGAGCAGCGGATGGCCGAGCACGTCGCCGTCCTCGCGCGGATGCCAGAGCACGGCGCCGAAGCGGCGCGGATCGCGAAAGCGCAGCGTGAAGTCGTCGAACAGCCAGTCGACGTGATCGTGCTTCTCGGCGGCCGGCGGCTTCGGAAGATTACGTAACACGCGCAAGGTGCCGGTCATGCCAAGATGCACGATGAACCAGCCTTCATCGACCTCGAACAGCAGATATTTGCCGCGCCGCCCCACCGAGCGGATCGTGCGCCCGCGCAGCGTACGCGCGAGCGAGGCCGGCACGGGCCAGCGCAGCGAGCCGTTGCGCACGTCGACGCGCTCCACGCGGCGGCCCGCAACCCACGGCTCGATGCCCCGGCGGGTCACTTCGACTTCTGGCAGCTCAGGCATGTTTAATCAGTTTGTGAGGTTGTACTGACACAATATCGGACAGCGCGACGGAAGACCCGGGGAAGGCACGGCGACCGCGCGGGGCTGGTCTGCAACTTGCGTCATCGTCGTGCGCGTATTGTAGCCAGCGCGTTACAATCGACCGAAACATTCGACGGAATTCCATGGAACTGTCTTTCGTAAAGCTGTTTGCGAAGCGCCTGCCCCACGCGGCGCCGCGTCTGCGCAAAACGTTCGAACTCCGCGCGTTCGGCCCCCGGAAACTGCTCGGCGCAGCCGTGCTCGCCGCCTGGGCGCTGAGCACGTCGAGTGCGTACGCGCAGGATCCGTCCCCCGACACGGACGACACGTCCGTCACCATGCCGGACGCGTTCGGCCCTGCGACGGCCGACGAAAAGAAGGATCTGCCCGCGATTCCGCTCACGAGCCAGATCACCTTCCAGGTGCTCGCCGCTGAAATCGCGCTCCAGCGCGACCAGCCCGCGCCCGCGTATCAGACGTATCTTGCGCTCGCGCGCGATACGCACGATCCGCGCATGGCGCAGCGCGCGACCGAAATCGCGCTCGCCGCGCAAAGCCCGACCGACGCGCTCACCGCCGTGCAGCTCTGGCAGCAATACGCGCCCGACTCGGAGCGCGCCGCGCAGCTCGACGCCTCGCTGCTCGTGCTCGCCGGCAAGCCCGCCGACGCGCAGCCGCTGCTCGCGCGCGAACTCGCCCGCGTGCCGGCCGAGAGCCGCGGCCCGGCCATTCTTTCGCTGCAACTGCTGCTCTCGCGCGGCCCGAACCGCTCGGGCGGCCTCGACGTGCTCAAGGCGCTGCTCGTCAACGACATGGACCGCCCCGAGGCGCTGCTCGCCATCGGCCGTCAGCAACTGCTCGCCGACGACGTGCCGGGCGCGCGCAAGTCGTTCGAGCAGGCACTCGCGAAAAAGGGCGACTACCTGCCCGCCGCGCTGATGCTCGCCCAAATGGGCCCGGAGGAGCGCAACGAAGGCATCGCGGCCATCGAGCAGTACGTCAAGCAGAATCCGAAGGCGCGCGAAGGCCATCTGGCGCTCGCGCAGACCTACCTCGCCGCCAATCGCCTCGACGACGCGCAGAAGCAGTTTGAAATCCTGCACAAGAGCAACGCGAACGACCTGATGCCGCTGATGGCGCTCGCGCTCATCAACGTTCAGCAGAAAAAGTTCGACGAAGCGAAGAAGTATCTGATCCAGTACGCGCAGGTGGCCGACAAGACGCCGGGCGCCGATCCGGGTCAGGCCTACATCTATCTCGCGCAGCTGTCGGTCGAGCAGAAGGACGACGCGGGCGCCGACGCCTGGCTGAACAAGATCAGCCAGAGCAGCCAGCAGTACGTGCCGGCGCAGATCATGCGCGCGCAACTGCTCGACAAGCAGGGCAAGGTCGACGACGCGCGCCGCCAGCTCGCGGCCATCCAGAGCGACGATCCGCGCGACCAGGCGCTGATCGCGCGCACCGACGCCTCGATCCTGTTCGACGCGAAGCGCTATCCGGAAGCCGAAGCGCGCCTCGCAAAGGCCACCGCCGACTTCCCGGAAGATCCCGATCTCACCTACGACTACGCCATGGCCGCCGAAAAGAACGGCCACTACGAAGTCATGGAAGCGCAACTGCGCAAGCTGATCAAGACGCAGCCCGACAATCCGCAGGCCTACAACGCGCTCGGCTATTCGCTCGCCGACCGCAACCAGCGCCTGCAGGAAGCCGACCGGCTGGTCGAGAAGGCTTCGGCGCTCGCCCCGGACGACGCGTTCATCATGGACAGCGTGGGCTGGGTGAAATTCCGCATGGGCGACAACGCCGACGCCATCAAGCTGCTGCGCAAGGCTTACAGCATGCAGCCGAACGCCGAAATCGGCGCGCATCTGGGCGAAGTGCTGTGGAAGAACGGCGACCAGGACGGCGCGCGCGAGGCCTGGCGTGAAGCCCGCAAGCTCGAACCCGACAACGACACGCTCCTGAAGACGCTCCAGCGCCTCCAGGTCAACGATCTCTGATGGCCGATTCCCGACTCACGCTCCGTTCGCGCGTGGTGCAAGCAACCCTGCGTCCGGCTTTGCGTCTTGCACCGGGCGCGGCGCTTGCCGCGCTGCTCGCCCTCGCGGGCTGCGCGACGCAAGCGCCGCACGAGCCGTCCACGGCGCGCGCCACGACGTCGCTCTCCACGCAGGCGAGCCGCGCCTGGCATGGCCGCTTCGCCGTGCAGTACAACGACCAGAACGGCCAGCAACGCAACGCATACGGCAATTTCGACTGGCGTCAGACCGACACCACCGTGACCTTGCAGCTGCTCAATCCGCTCGGATCGACGCTCGCGATCGTCACGTCGTCGCCGTCGCAGGCCACGCTCGAACTGCCGAACAAGCCGCCGCTCACCGCCGACAACGTCAGCACGCTGATGCAGCAGGCGCTCGGCTTCGCGCTGCCGGTCGAAGGGCTGCGCTACTGGCTGCAGCCGTCGGTCGCGCCGAGCTCGCGCGCGCGTACGACCGCCGACCCGCAGAACCCGCAACGTCTTTCGCAGATCGAGCAGGACGGCTGGACCATCGACTATCTCGCTTACGCGGATGCACCCGCAACCGGCGTCAAGCGCGTGAATCTCACGCGCGAAGATCCGCCGCTCCAGATCAAGCTCGTGCTCGACCAGTAAGCGCTTTCAGCACGACGGAACCGGCGCGCGGCCCTCGCCGCCCGCCGGTCCAGGCAAGCCTCAACGCACCATGACCGAAACTCAAGACTCGCTGCGCGACTGCCTCGCGCCCGCGAAACTCAATCTCTTCCTGCACATCACGGGCCGCCGCCCGAATGGCTATCACGATCTGCAGACCGTGTTCCAGTTGCTCGACTGGGGCGACACGCTGCATTTCACGCGCCGCCAGGACGGCCGCATCACGCGCACCGTCGAAGTCGCGGGCGTGCCCGCCGACACCGATCTGACCGTGCGCGCGGCGAAGCTGCTCAAGGAACATACCGGTACGCAGGAAGGCGTCGAGATCGATATCGAAAAGCGTCTGCCGATGGGCGCCGGCCTCGGCGGTGGCAGCTCCGACGCGGCCACCACGCTGCTCGCGCTGAACCGTCTCTGGAAACTCAATCTGCCGCGCCTCGAATTGCAGGAACTCGCGCTGAAACTGGGCGCCGACGTGCCCTTCTTTGTGTTCGGCAAAAATGCGTTTGCGGAGGGTGTTGGAGAGGCGCTGGAATGTGTACAATTGCCCCCGCGTCATTTTTTGGTCGTGACGCCGCAGGTTCATGTTCCTACCGCTGAAATTTTTTCAGAAAAGTCGTTGACAAGGGACACAGAGACCTGCACAATAGCAGTCTTTCTTGCACAGCAAGCAACGCAGAACGGATGGCCAGACAGTTTCGGCCGGAACGATATGCAAGCAGTTGTCGCAGGAAAATACGCGGAAGTAGCGCAGGTTTTGAAGTGGTTTGAGAGCATCTCGAATAGCACTACACCAGCGCGGATGACCGGATCGGGTGCAAGCGTTTTCGCAGCATTCGCCAGTCGGTCCGAAGCAGAAGCGGCGCAAGCCAAACTGCAATCGGAACAACCGGCCTGGAGAAGCGCGGTAGCCTCGAGTCTGGACACGCATCCACTCTTCGCTTTCGCGTCATAGTTTTGCGTGGCTGATCGCTCTACCGGTCAGTCAGGCTTGAAGTTGAGTGTAGGGGAGTCGCCAAGTTGGTCAAGGCACCGGATTTTGATTCCGGCATGCGAGGGTTCGAGTCCTTCCTCCCCTGCCAAAAATTCTAAAGCAGTTCGCCCAAGTAGTTCCTCTCGCCCCCCAAAGTCCGCAGCAGGTGCATGATGAGCAGCCATGACGGCCTGATGGTTTTTACTGGCAACGCAAATCCCGCGCTTGCACAGGAAGTCGTCAAGATCCTCGGTATTCCCCTCGGTAAGGCTATGGTTAGCCGCTTCTCCGACGGCGAAATCCAGGTCGAAATCCAGGAAAACGTGCGTGGCAAGGACGTCTTCGTCCTTCAATCGACCTGCGCGCCGACCAACGACAACCTGATGGAACTGATGATCATGGTCGATGCGCTCAAGCGCGCATCCGCAGGCCGGATCACCGCAGCCATCCCCTACTTCGGTTATGCCCGTCAAGACCGCCGCCCCCGTTCGGCGCGCGTCGCCATCTCGGCGAAGGTCGTGGCGAACATGCTGGAAATCGCGGGCGTCGAGCGGATCATCACGATGGATCTGCACGCTGACCAGATTCAGGGCTTTTTCGATATTCCCGTCGACAACATCTACGCTACGCCCGTGCTGCTCGGCGATCTGCGCAAGCAGAACTACGAGAACCTGCTGGTCGTTTCGCCGGACGTCGGCGGCGTGGTGCGCGCCCGTGCGCTCGCCAAGCAACTCGGCTGCGATCTCGCGATCATCGACAAGCGTCGTCCGAAGGCGAACGTCGCCGAAGTGATGAACATCATCGGTGAAGTCGAAGGCCGCACCTGCGTGATCATGGACGATATGGTCGACACCGCCGGCACGCTCTGCAAGGCAGCGCAAGTGCTGAAGGAACGCGGCGCGAAGCAGGTCTTCGCTTACGCCACGCACCCGGTTCTGTCGGGTGGCGCGGGCGAGCGCATCGCCGCTTCGGCTCTGGACGAACTGGTCGTCACCGACACGATTCCGCTGGGCGCAGAAGCCCGCGCGTGCTCGAAGATCCGCGCGCTCACCAGCGCCGGCCTGCTCGCGGAGACGTTCTCGCGTATCCGCCGCGGCGACTCGGTGATGTCGCTGTTCGCAGAAAGCTAAAAAGAATTGACGCGCAAAGCGCGGTGTTCGCAAGAATGCCGCGCTTTTGCACGTAATCGGCGCGAACGGACGAAGGTTCGTGCTGCATCGCTGGGGGCCAAAAGACAGCCGTGCTGTCGACAAGGCCCCGTTTTACTGCCTGGTCGCGGGCAGTGCATTGGAGAATCATATGAAAGTCATCGCTTTCGAGCGTAACCTGCAAGGTACGGGTGCGAGCCGCCGCCTGCGCATTGCTGGCAAGACCCCGGGCATCGTTTATGGTGTCGGTTCGGAACCCCAGCTGATCGAAGTCGATCACAACGCGCTGTGGCACGCCCTGAAGAAGGAATCCTTCCACTCGTCGATCCTCGAGCTCGAAGTGGCAGGCAAGTCGCAGCAAGTCCTGCTGCGCGACGTGCAATACCACCCGTTCCGTCAGCTCGTGCTGCACGTGGACTTCCAGCGCGTGGACCCGAACAAGAAGATCCACACGAAGGTGCCCCTGCACTTCATGAACCAGGAAACGAACCCGGCCGTCAAGCTGGGTGGCGCGATCATCTCGCACGTTCTGGCTGAAGTCGAAGTGGTTTGCCTGCCGGGCCAACTGCCGGAATTCCTCGAAGTCGACCTGGCGAAGATCGAAGCCGGTCAATCGCTGCACGCCAAGGACATCACGCTGCCCGCAGGCGTGACGCTGGTTCCGCACGTTGAAGCGGAAAACCCGGTCGTCGCGTCGGCACCGGTGCCGGCTGGCGCACAAGCCGCTGCTGAAGGCGAAGCAGCAGCTGAGTAAGCTGCAGCAACAAGCCGATCCTCTCGAGCCGTCTCAATAGAGACGGTCGACGTGACCCGCCGCGGTTCGCCCCGGCGGGTTTTTTTTCGTACTTTTTCGTACACTTGCGGATCACGCTCCGGCCGCCAGGCCGTCGAGCATTCAGCGATCTTGCAGGCGGAAATACCAACATGATCAGGTTGATCGTCGGGCTCGGCAATCCGGGCGCCGAATACACGGCGACGCGCCACAACGCGGGCTTCTGGCTCGTGGACCAGCTCGCGCGCGAAGCCGGCGCGACGCTGCGCGACGAGCGCCGCTTCCACGGCCACTACGCGAAGGCGCGCCTCTACGGCGAGGAAGTGCATCTGCTCGAACCGCAGACCTATATGAACCGTTCGGGCCAGTCGGTCGTCGCGGTCGCGAACTTCTTCAAGATCCTGCCCGACGAGATCCTCGTTGCGCACGACGAACTCGATCTGTCGCCCGGCACCGTCAAGCTCAAGCTCGGCGGCGGCAGCGGCGGCCACAACGGCCTGAAGGACATTTCCGCGCATCTGTCGACGCAGCAGTACTGGCGTCTGCGCATCGGCATCGGCCATCCGCGCGACCTGATTCCCGAAGGCGCGCGCGCGGGCGCCAAGCCCGACGTGGCGAACTTCGTGCTCAAGCCGCCGCGCCGCGAGGAGCAGGACGTGATCGACGCGTCGATCGAGCGCTCGCTCGCGATCATGCCCACCTTCGTGAAGGGCGAAACCGAGCGCGCCGTCATGCTGCTGCATCGCAACGGCTGAATTTGCATCGCTGAGTGCATCGCTGTGCGCGCTGCGTGTCATGCACGGCCGCGCAGGTCATGCACAGGTCATATCGAATGAGTGAAGGAGAGCGTCTTGAGTCGTTTCTGGAGTGACATCGTCCACCGTCTCGTGCCCTACGTGCCCGGCGAGCAGCCGGCGCTCGCGCATCCGGTGAAGCTCAACACCAACGAGAACCCCTACCCGCCCTCGCCGCGCGTGCAGGAGGCGATCCGCGCCGAACTGGGCGAGCACGCCGAGTCGCTGCGCCGCTATCCCGATCCGGTCGCCAAGGGTCTGCGCGCCACCGTGGCAGCGCATCACGGCCTGCGCGCCGATCAGGTGTTCGTGGGCAACGGCTCCGACGAAGTGCTCGCACACGCGTTCCTCGCGCTGCTCAAGCACGACAAGCCGATTCTCTTTCCCGATATCAGCTACAGCTTTTATCCGACCTACGCGCGGCTCTACGAGATCGAAACCCGCACGGTGCCGCTCGACGAGCAATTCCAGATTCGCGTCGACGACTATCTGCAGCCGAACGGCGGCGTGATCTTCCCGAATCCGAATGCGCCGACCGGCCACGCCCTGCCGCTCGCCGAAATCGAGCGTCTGGTCGCAGGCAACCCGGAGACGGTCGTGATCGTCGACGAAGCCTATGTGGATTTCGGTGCGGAGTCGGCGATCGCGCTGATCGACCGCTATCCGAATCTGCTCGTCGTGCATACGACCTCGAAGTCGCGTTCGCTCGCGGGCATGCGCGTGGGCTTCGCGTTCGGGCACGCCGATCTGATCGACGCGCTCAACCGCGTGAAGGACAGCTTCAATTCGTATCCGCTCGACCGTCTGGCGCAGGCCGCGGCGACGGCCGCTTATGACGATGTCGCGTACTTCCGCTCGACCTGCGAGCGCGTGATCGCGAGCCGCACGCGCCTGAGCGCGGCGCTTGAGTCGTTGGGCTTCGAGGTGGTGCCGTCGGCGGCGAACTTCGTGTTCGCGAAGCATCCGGCGCACGACGCGGCCGGTATTGCGGCCAAACTGCGCGAAAAAGAGATCTTCGTGCGCCATTTCAAGCTGCCGCGCATCGACCAGCATCTGCGCATCTCGGTCGGCACCGACGCCGAATGCGACACGCTCATCGAGGCGCTGAAGGCGATCGTGGCCTGATGCCCGTCGCCCGAGCATAAAAAAACGCGCCCTCGGGCGCGTTTTTCATTTGCAGCGTGGATATCGCAGGCGAACTTCAGGCGTTCTTCGCCGCCGTCAGCGTCTCGTACTTCTGCATCAATTGATCCTGCGTTTCGAGGTGCTCGGGATTCTTCGGGATGCACTCCACCGGACACACCTGGATGCACTGCGGCTCGTCGAAATGGCCGACGCACTCCGTGCACTTGTTCGGGTCGATCACGTAGATTTCCGGGCCCATCGAAATGGCGTCGTTCGGGCACTCGGGCTCGCAGACGTCGCAATTGATGCACTCGTCGGTAATCATCAGGGCCATACTTCTCTCGCGTTTCCCTTCAAAAACAAGACATTATAGCGCCGCGGCCCCGCGCCTGCCGACCCTCGCGAGCCTCAGGCCTTCGCGGGTGCGCCGCCCAGCGACGCCACCTTGTCCTGCAGGCGTTTTTCCACCGACGGGAACACGAACTTGCTGACATCGCCGCCCAACTGGGCGATTTCGCGCACGATCGTGCCCGAAATGAACTGGTACTGATCCGAGGGCGTCATGAACATCGTCTCGACGTCGGGCAGCAGGTAGCGGTTCATGCCCGCCATCTGAAACTCGTACTCGAAGTCGGAGACCGCGCGCAGGCCGCGCACGATCACGCGCGCGTTGTTGCTGCGCACGAAATCCTTGAGCAGCCCCTTGAAGCTCATGACCTGGACGTTGGGATAGTGGCCGAGCACCTCGTGCGCAATCTCGAGCCGCTCGTCGAGCGTGAAGAACGGCTTCTTGTTGCGGCTGTCGGCAACACCGACCACCAGCGTGTCGAAAATGCTCGACGCGCGACGCACGAGATCTTCGTGACCACGCGTCAGCGGATCGAACGTACCGGGGTACACGGCGACTACCATGAGGCTTCTCCTCTCAACAGAAATGGGGCGCAAACTGTCGTTAACAATGCGGTCACAACTACGGCCTGAACAGCGTGCGCGCGGGCTTGCGCGGCGCAACAGCCGCCCGCCCGTTTTTTATCGAATCTTATCGAACGCGCATTATTCCTCATTTTCGCGTTGCAGCAAATGATAGCGGACCGCGCCCGCCTTGCCCTCGCGTGCGACGCTCCAGCCCGCCAGCGCGGGCTGCGCGGCCGGATCGACGGCCTCGCCCGACTCGACGTAGAGCCAGCCGTCGGGCGCGACGAGCGGCGCGGCGAGTTCGAGCGAGCGCGCGAGCAGCGCGGCGTCGCCGAACGGCGGATCGAGGAACACCACGTCGAACGAGCCCGGCGGCAGATTCGCGGCGAGGCGCAGCGCGTCGGCTTCGGCGATTTCGATCATGCGGGCGCCGAGGCGCGCCTGGTTCGCACGCAGCTGCGCGGCGGCGCGCGCGCTGCGCTCCACCATCACGACGCGCGCCGCGCCGCGCGACGCGGCTTCGAAGCCGAGCGCGCCACTGCCCGCGAACAGGTCGAGGCAGCGCTGGCCGTCCAGACGCTGGCCGAGCCAGTTGAACAGCGTTTCGCGCACGCGGTCGGGCGTGGGGCGCAGGCCGTCGAGATCGAGCACGGGCAGCGGCGTGCGCTTCCAGTCGCCGCCGATGATGCGGATCGTGTGCGTGCCGCCGCGCGCGGGCGGCGCGGAACGTGCGCCTTGTGGGCGCGGAGAGGATGAACGGGCCATGCGTGTGTGCTGAGTGAATCGGTGTTGAATCGTCGCAGCCGGATCGCCGATGCGCAATCGGGCGCGAAGCGAAGCGGCGTTGGGCATGCGGGCCGGGCCAAAGCGCGCGGCGCGATGCCTGTCCGGCCAATCCGCGAACGTTACCACAGCGCTGCGCGCGCGCCGGACGGCTGCCGCAAGGACGCGCACCAGGCCGCCTGATAAAATGTCGTGTTTTCCACGCGTTGCATGCTGAAACGACGTCGATGACCGTCCCTCGGTCAGACCGGCAGCGCGATCCCACCACGCCACAGATCATGTTCAGTTTCTTCAAACGACTCCGCGGCGACAAGAACGCGGAGAACGAGCAGGCCGAAGCCGCGCCGGCTCCCGAAGCCGATGCCGCGCACGACGATGCGCAGGACGCCGTGCAAAACGCCGGGCGGGAGAACACGCCCGCCGCGCCTGCGCCTGTCACGCCCGCGCCTGCTCCCGTCAAGCCTGTCACGCCCGTCGCGGCCGAACCGGCCGCCGACACCTACGAAGCCGTCGAAATCGTCCCGCCGCCCGCGCCCGACGCCATCGCGAAGAAGTCGTGGCTGACGCGCCTGAAGTCGGGGCTCTCGAAAACGGGTTCGAACATCCAGAGCATCTTCGTCAACGCGAAGATCGACGACGATCTCTACGAGGAACTCGAAACCGCGCTCCTGATGTCGGACGCGGGCGTCGACGCCACCGAATATCTGCTCGAAACGCTGCGCCAGAAGGTGCGCGCCGAGCGTCTGACCGAGGCGCAACAGGTGAAGACCGCGCTGCGCCAGTTGCTGATCGACCTGCTCAAGCCGCTCGAACAGTCGCTGATGCTGGGCCGCGCGCAGCCGCTCGTCATGATGATCGCGGGCGTGAACGGCGCGGGCAAGACGACGAGCATCGGCAAGCTCGCCAAGCATCTGCAGAGCTTCGACCAGAGCGTGCTGCTGGCCGCCGGCGACACGTTCCGCGCCGCCGCGCGCGAGCAGCTGACGATCTGGGGCGAGCGCAACAACGTGACGGTCGTGCAGCAGGAAAGCGGCGACCCGGCCGCGGTGATTTTCGACGCCGTGAACGCGGCACGCGCGCGTGGCATCAACGTGGTGATGGCCGATACGGCCGGCCGCCTGCCCACGCAGCTGCACCTGATGGACGAGTTGAAGAAGGTCAAGCGCGTGATCGGCAAGGCTTTCGACGGCGCGCCGCACGAAGTGCTGCTCGTGATCGACGCGAACACGGGCCAGAACGCGCTCACGCAGGTGAAGGCCTTCGACGACGCGCTCGGCCTGACCGGCCTGATTGTCACCAAGCTCGACGGCACCGCGAAGGGCGGCATTCTCGCCGCGATCGCGCGTCAGCGTCCGATTCCGGTGTACTTCATCGGCGTGGGCGAAAAGGTCGAGGATCTTCAGCCGTTCGTGGCCGAGGAATTCGCGGACGCGCTGCTGGGCAACTGATCCGCGCGGCGCGCTTCGACATCGCGCAAAAGAAAAGGGCATCACTCTCGCGAGCGATGCCCTTTTTCACGTCATGTTGCGCTCAACTCCGCGCCATTTGCCGCGATCTCACTCCGAATCGGGCTGCGCGCCCGGCGCCGCGCGCGCGAACGCGTCGAGTTGCACGGCGTAGTCATGAATGCGCTGGATGGTCGGATAACGCGTCGTGTCGACCTTGAAGCGATGCGCGTTGTAGATCTGCGGCACGAGGAACAGGTCGGCGAAGGTCGGCGTATCGCCAAAACAGAGCTTGCCCGTGCGCGGATCGGCCGCCAGCCGCGCTTCGAGCGTCTCGAAACCCGCTTCGACCCAGTGGCGATACCACGCGTCTTTCGCCGCGTCGTCCACGCCCAGCGTGTGCTTGAGGTACTTGAGCACGCGCAGGTTGTTCAGCGGATGGATCTCGCAGGCGATCTGCAGCGCGAGCGAACGCACGTGCGCGCGGTCAGCGGGCGACTGCGGCAGCAGCGGCGGCTCGGGATGCGTCTCTTCGAGATACTCGATGATCGCGAGCGATTGCTGGATCGCGTGCTGCTCGTCGTCGACGAAGGTCGGCACGATGGCGTCCGGATTCACCTTGCGGTACTCGGGCTTCAACTGCTCGCCGCCGTCGCGCACCAGATGCACCGGCACGTACTCATACGACAGATTCTTGAGATTCAGCGCAATACGCACGCGATACGACGCCGAACTGCGGAAATAGCTGTAAAGCTTCATGCTCTCCTCTCATGCTCCTTGTTGTGGTCGCGCGGTGTCGAGCCGCCGCAGCGCGCCGGGTGCCCGGAGCGCTGCGTCAAACCTGGCGGATCGATCAGACCACGCGCACGGCGATCTCGCCGAGGCCGTCCACACCGCCCTTCATCAGATCGCCCTTCACCACCGCGCCGACGCCTTCCGGCGTGCCCGTGAAGATCAGGTCGCCCGCTTTGAGTTCGAACAGCGTCGAAAGATACGCGATCGTATCGGCAATCGGCCAGATCATCTGCGAAATATCCGAGCGCTGTTTTTCCTCGCCGTTCACCGACAGCCAGATCGCGCCCTTGCCCAGCTGGCCGACCTGCGCCACCGGATGAATCGGGCCGATCGGCGCCGAGTGGTCGAAGCCCTTGGCCGTGTCCCACGGACGACCGAGCTTCTTCGCTTCGGCTTGCAGATCGCGGCGCGTCATGTCGAGACCGAGCGCGTAGCCATAGACGTGGTCGAGCGCGCTTTCCACAGGAATGTTCTTGCCCGCCTTGCCGATGGCCGCCACGAGTTCCATCTCGAAGTGAACGTTGTTCGACTGGGCCGGATACGGGAAATCGGCGGCCGCGCCGGGCGGCACGAAGAGGACGGCATCGGCGGGCTTCGCGAAGAAGAACGGCGGTTCGCGGTTCGGATCGTGGCCCATCTCGCGCGCGTGCGCTTCGTAGTTGCGGCCCACGCAGTAGATGCGGCGCACCGGGAAATGCGCGCTGCTGCCCGCGACCGGCACATAGGCTTGCGGCGCCGGTTCAAATACGTAACTCATCTGTTTCTCCGTCTTCGTTCTTCGTGATGGTCGTTCAACGCCGCGCGACACCGCGATCCGCTCGCGCCTCGCCTGCGTAAAACGCGAGTGTAACGCGCTGCGGCGCGCGACGCGGCCAGCCGCTACGGCGCGTGTTCGCAGCGATATTTCAGGGCGTTTCGAAGCTTTCGATGCTTGCGGCCCGGCCGCCGACCGAACGGCTGCGGCCCTTTCATGCCGGGCGGCGTCGGACCACGCCGCCCGGCTCGTGCGATACTTCCTTCATCCCCGACGACATCAGCCGAACGGCACGCGCAGCCCACGCCGCGCGGCGCGACATCGGCACTCTCGACAGCACGCCCCATGAACGCCCCCGATTCCACCGAGACCTTTTCCTGCGCCCGCTTCATCAAGGAGATCGGCCGCGGGCCGCACGGCGCACGCTCGCTATCGTCCGAAGACACGCACGCGCTCTACGCCGCGATGCTCGACGGCCGCGTGCCCGAACTCGAACTCGGCGCGGTGTTGCTCGCCTACCGTCTCAAGGGCGAAACGGCCGACGAACTGGCCGCGATGCTCTCGGCCGCGCACGCGTCGTTCGCGCCCATCGCCGTGCCCGCGGGCGACTACCGCGCGGTCTCGATTCCGAGCTACAACGGCGCGCGCAAACAGCCGAATCTCGTGCCGCTGCTCGCGCTGCTGCTCGCGCGCGACGGCGTGCCGGTGCTCGTGCACGGCGTCCAGACCGATCCGGGCCGTGTCACCAGCGCCGAAATCTTCGCCGCGCTGAATCTGCCCAACGCACGCGATCACGCCGACATCGAGGCGCAACTCGCCGACAAACGTGTCGCATTCGCGTCGATCGAAACGCTTGCGCCACAACTCGCCCGACTGCTCTCGCTGCGTCGTCGCATGGGCGTGCGCAACTCCACGCACACGCTCGTCAAGCTGCTGCAGCCGTTCGCGCAACCAGGCTTGCGGCTCGTGAACTACACGCACCCGCCGTATCGCGAGAGCCTGAGCGCGCTGTTCGCCGCGCATCCCGAAGCGGCCGTGGGCGGTGCGCTGCTCGCGCGCGGCACCGAAGGCGAAGCAGTCGCCGACACGCGCCGCCAGGTGCAAGTGGACTGGCTGCACGACGGCCTCTGCGAAACGCTGATCGAGCCCGAACGCTCGTCGCCGGATGCGCCGGAAGTGGATCTGCCCGAAGGCCGCGACGCGCCGACGACCGCCGCGTGGATCGCCGACGTGCTGCGCGGCGACGCGCCGGTGCCCGACGCCATCGCACGCCAGGTGGAGACGATCAAGCGCATCGCAAAGCGTTGAAAAATGCCGCCGAAGCGCGGCGGCGCGGGCGTTCCCGACGATCCGCGCATCGCCATCTGAGCGCTTCGTCGCGCATCTTCGCGCAACTTTTCTCGCCGCATCTGCACATTCCCTGTTGACAGGCGCATTCGTCCTGACTTAAATTGGACGAATGCGTTCCTACCCGAACTCCCTCCGAATTACCCTCGGCCGCCTAGCGGCCCTATCGCTACGTCTAGCGTAAGCCAGGCGTAGCGCTGCGCGACCGCTCCCCAGAGCCGGTCGGCAGTCCTCCCAGCAGTTCTCGCAGTACCCCCAAACTCGCAGTATCTCTACAACTTGTCGTCTGCATTCGTCCGTCTACCGACGGGACGAGTCGCGAGGTCAAAATGCACGTTGCATGGGCATCGTTCACGTTCGCTTTCGCCGCGCCGGTTACCGCCGTCAGTGTGGCCGTCTTCTTTGCGTCCGCGGTTGCCGCCCGGATGCCGGAAGTCTCTCGCATCGTGCCTCGTCGCCAGCCCGCCAGCCGCCCGCTGCCGACCGCCATCGCATACGACACCATGAAGAACGAGGCCCATCATGTTGCGTAATCCCGCCGAAAAATACCGCCCTTTCCCCGCCATCCGTTTGAACGGCCGCAAGTGGCCGACGCGCACGATCGAACGCGCGCCGATCTGGATGAGCACCGACCTGCGCGACGGCAACCAGTCGCTCATCGAGCCGATGAGCATCGAGCAGAAGACCGAATTCTTCGAGATGCTCGTGCAGATCGGTTTCAAGGAAATCGAAGTCGGCTTTCCGTCCGCTTCGCAGACCGACTTCGATTTCGTGCGCAAGCTCATCGACGAAAAACGCATTCCCGACGACGTGACGATCGAAGTGCTCGTGCAGTCGCGTGAAGACCTGATCGCCCGCACGTTCGAGGCGCTCGAAGGCGCATCGCGCGCGATCGTGCATCTTTACAACGCGATCTGCCCGTCTTTCCGCAAGATCGTGTTCGGCCAGTCGAAGGAAGAAGTGAAGGCGCTCGCAGTGAACGGCACGCGCATGATCCGCGAGCACGCCGACGCCCACCCGCAGACGCACTGGACCTACCAGTACTCGCCGGAAACCTTCAGCATGGCCGAGCTCACGTTCGCCCGCGAAGTGTGCGACGCGGTCGCGCAGACGTGGCGCCCGACGCGCGATCACAAGATGATCGTGAATCTCCCGGCGACCGTCGAAGCCGCGATGCCCAACGTCTACGCCGACCAGATCGAGTGGATGGACCGCAACCTCGCGTATCGCGACAGCATCGTGCTCTCGGTGCACCCGCATAACGATCGCGGCACCGCCGTCGCCGCCGCCGAAATGGCCGTGCTCGCCGGCGCCGACCGCGTCGAAGGCTGTCTCTTCGGCAACGGCGAACGCACCGGCAACGTCGATCTCGTCACGCTCGCGATGAATCTCTACACCCAGGGCATCGATCCGGGCCTCGACTTCTCGGACATCGACGCCGTGCGCCGCGTGGTCGAGCGCTGCAACCAGTTGCCCGTGCATCCGCGCCATCCGTACGCGGGCGACCTCGTGTTCACCGCGTTCTCGGGCTCGCATCAGGACGCGATCCGCAAGGGCTTCGCGCAGCAGCAGCCCGACGCCATCTGGGAAGTGCCCTATTTGCCGATCGATCCCGCCGATCTCGGCCGCAGCTACGACGCGGTGATCCGCGTGAACAGCCAGTCGGGCAAGGGCGGCGCGACGTATCTGCTCGAACGCGGCATGGGCTTCACGCCGCCGCGCCGCGTGCAGATCGAATTCAGCCACGCCGTGCAGCAGGTCACGGACGCATCGGGTGCGGAAATGACCGGCGAAGCCATCTGCTCGTTGTTCGCACGCGAGTACTTCGAGACGACGGGTCCGGCGACGCAGGCCGGCGCGGGCCGCGCGCGCTTCGAAGGCCGCGACGTGGCGATTGCCGCGTCGGCACAGATCGACGAAGCCCATGCGCAAGCTGTCGCGGCAGCGTTCGCCGAAGTTGCCGATGAAAGCGTGGAGATCACGTCGTTTGAAACCGCGCGCACCGCGCAAGGCGAAACGGCGGTGTTCGTCGGCGCCCGTGTGGGCGGTCAACCCTTGCGCCACGGCGTCGGCGTGGCCGGCGACGCGGCCCAGGCCGTGACCGCGGCCGTGATCAGCGCGATCAACCGCGCGGCATGGCAGACCGTCGACGAACTCGTAGCGGCCTGATCGCGCCACGAACGCGACAAGAAGCGATCAAAAGTTGGAAAGTTAGCAGCAAAAAGCAGCAAACCTGGAGGCGGCGCCGTTGAGCGCCGGCGGCAAAACGGGCCGCTGGCGTGCGCCCGAAACGCCCTAGACGGCGGATCGGCGAGTGGACTTACCGGATCTCACTCGATCGCGCAACGCGTCGCCTGCCACGCGAGCAGACGCCAGTGGCCATCCTCCTGCGTCTGGATCGCCGTGTAGGCAATCGGAAACAACAGCGCGCCGTTGTTCGCTTCCATCTCGATCAGCACGCGCCCCGACACCACGCAGGTCTCGTTGCCCACGGGCAGCACGTCCTGCGACTGGATCTCGATCTGACGGTAGCGCCGGCGCCCCGCCGTGATCGCGTCGATGAACTGCTGCTTGGTCTCGCGTTTGCCGTTCGTGTGAACGAAGAAGACGTTCTCGGACAGCAGTTGATCCAGCGACGTGCCGTCGCCATCCACCATCGCGCGAAACCGCTCGCGCTCCAGTCCGCGAATCGCTTCGATTACTTTTGCCACCATTGCCCGAGCCCCTTGCGCACGACCCCGCGCCGCTCGCGCCGGTTCGCACAGAAGATGTACGCATGCATTTCGCTGAAATTTATACCAGGTTTGGGCGCATGGATACTTGCGATCAAAAGGATCGCCCCGATATGGCTGTCAGAAAGGCCGTTCGCGCTACGCGATCCCGCCTGACGTCTGCACGCACAGTTATGTGACGCGCCGCACGCTCAAGCACGGCGAGTCCTGCGCCGCGATGTCGCATCGCAGCACTTTCGGCGTATTCTGATGTCTATTAGATGTGTTCCGTGAGCAGAATTCGGGCGCGACCGCCAGCGCGGCGCTGTCCCTGCGAGACCCGGTTTTCCAGTCCTGTCAGCGCTTATCCAGTCCCTATTTCCTTGCCGCGACCGCTGCGCGCGGCGCCATCGTTCTAGAGTTTTCCTTCGGTTTGCGGGTGTGCGCAAGCCGCATCGGGCTGGAAAGCCCGTCCTGTCTGCCTCCCGGCTTTTTGTCGAAATCTATCGAAACAACTATTTCAATAGAGAACACGGAACCATGAAGCCCCTACCGACTCCAAGTATTAGCACTCGCTGATTCAGAGTGCTAACATCCAACGTGGAGTCGCAGTCTGACTTTTGCAAGATTCCTGAGGAGTTCGCTACGTGAGCAACGCAATGGCAATGACCCTTTCGGGTACGCTGAACACCAAGCCGGCCAAGGCCGCGGGTTCAGGTGCCCTGGCGCTCGCGAACGCTTCCCTGCTGCCCGGCCAACTGGGCAACATCGACGCCTACATCCAGGCCGTGAACCGGGTCCCGATGTTGACGCCGCAAGAGGAGCGCCAATTCGCGACTGAATTTCGCGAGCAAAACAATCTGGAGTCCGCGCGCCGCATGGTGCTGTCGCACCTGCGCCTCGTGGTCTCCATCGCCCGTAATTACCTCGGCTATGGTCTGCCGCATGCCGACCTGATCCAGGAAGGCAACATCGGTCTGATGAAGGCCGTGAAGCGCTTTGACCCCGAGCAAAACGTACGTCTCGTGTCGTACGCCATGCACTGGATCAAGGCCGAAATCCACGAATACATCCTGCGCAACTGGCGCATGGTGAAGGTCGCCACCACCAAGGCGCAGCGCAAGCTGTTCTTCAACCTGCGCAGCCACAAGCAGGGCCTGCAGTCGTTCACGCCGGAGGAAATCGACGGCCTGGCGCAGGAACTGAATGTGAAGCGCGAGGAAGTCGTGGAGATGGAAACGCGTTTGTCGGGTGCCGACATCGCGCTGGAAAGCCAGACCGACGACGGCGAGGAATCGTTCGCGCCGATCGCCTGGCTCGCCGACTCGCATAGCGAGCCGACCGCCGTGATGGCCGCGCGCGACCGCGACCGTCTGCAGTCGGACGGCATCGCCAGCGCGCTGGAAGCGCTCGACCCGCGCAGCCGCCGCATCATCGAGGCGCGCTGGCTGAATGTCGCCGACGACGGTTCGGGCGGTTCGACGCTGCACGAACTGGCCGACGAATTCGGCGTCTCGGCCGAGCGTATCCGCCAGATCGAGGCAAGCGCAATGAAGAAGATGCGCACGGCACTGGCCGCCTACGCCTAACGCGCCAACCTTGCCAAGCGCCGCCCGCCTCGCGGGCGTGACGCCGACAGCCCCGCTCCGAAAGGAACGGGGCTTTTTCTTTTCCGGCGACAGAAATAAGTACACGTTCACGCCGCCCCTCAGCGTTCCTTCGTAAGATGCTTTCGCATGCCATGCAGTCCTAATCTGATACATGGTTGCAAACATCAGAATGCGACCCCAAAAAATTGATTTCTAGCAAAACGGATCGCATTACTGATCGGTGAGGCAGGCGCTCGCGGCTTCTTGTCACGGTGTCCTGATGACACCACTCCTAGAATCCTTGTACACAACACGTACACCAATCCGGGCGGCGGCACGGCCTGGCCAGAGAACAAGTTTTAGGGGCAACAGTCATCGTCATGATCTCGACATCCGGCCACGCTGCCCGCACACGCCCCCTCCTGCGCACACGCATCCTCCAGTGGGCGCGCGGCCCGACCTTCGCGCGCGACATCGTTCTCGTTCTCGCCTTCAAGCTCGTGCTGCTGATGGCGCTGAAGTACGCCTTCTTCAGTCATCCGCAGGCCGAAAACATGAACATGCCGCCAGCCGAAGTTGCCCAGGCCATTCTCTCCGTGCCGGCGCCGGCCGGGACGAACCCTCAACAAGGGGAGCACCATGCCCATTAGCGAAACCGTCGATCTCTCGCGCCTCCAGTTCGCGGTCACCGCGCTCTATCACTTTCTGTTCGTGCCGCTCACGCTCGGGCTCTCGTGGCTGCTCGTCATCATGGAGTCGGTCTACGTGATGACCGGCAAGCCCATCTACAAGGACATGACGCAGTTCTGGGGCAAGCTGTTCGCGATCAACTTCGTGATGGGCGTCACCACCGGCCTCACGATGGAATTCCAGTTCGGCACCAACTGGTCGTACTACTCGCACTACGTCGGCGACATCTTCGGCGTACCGCTCGCCGTCGAAGGGCTCGCGGCCTTCTTCCTCGAATCCACCTTCGTCGGCCTGTTCTTCTTCGGCTGGAACCGCATGTCGAAGGGCGGCCACCTGCTCACCACCTTCTTCGTCGCGCTCGGTTCGAATCTGTCGGCGCTATGGATTCTGGTCGCCAACGGCTGGATGCAGAATCCCGTCGGCGCCGAATTCAACTACGAAACCATGCGCATGGAGCTGTCGAGCCTGTTCCAGGTGATCTTCAATCCGGTCGCGCAGGTGAAGTTCGTGCACACCGTATCGGCCGGTTATGTGACGGCGTCGATGTTCGTGCTCGGCATTTCGTCGTGGTATCTGCTGCGCCGCCGCGACGTGGATTTCGCACTGCGCTCGTTCGCGATCGCCGCCGGTTTCGGCCTCGCCTCCACGCTCTGCGTGATCGTGCTCGGCGACGAGTCGGGCTACCGCACCGGCGAAGTCCAGCAGGTGAAGCTCGCGGCCATCGAAGCCGAATGGGACACCGCGCCGGCGCCCGCGCCGTTCACCCTCTTCGGCATTCCTAACCAGAAGGAGGAGCGCACCGATTACGCGATCCAGATTCCGTACCTGATGGGCATCATCGCCACGCGCTCGATCGACGAGCCCGTGATCGGCCTGAAGGATCTGATGGGCCGCGCCGAAGTGCGCATCCAGAACGGCATGCTCGCCTATGCCGCGCTGCAAAAACTCAAGCAGGGCAATGCCGATAACGCCACGCGCGACGTGTTCGAAGCGCACAAGGCCGACCTCGGCTACGGCCTGCTCGTGAAGCAGTTCGCGCCCAATGTCGTCGATGCCACGCCCGCCGAGATCAAGGCCGCCGCGAAGCATTCGATTCCTCCCGTCGCGCCGGTGTTCTGGTCGTTCCGCGTGATGGTCGGGCTCGGCATGCTGTTCCTCGCGACCTTCGTGCTGGCGTTCTGGTTCTGCGCGCAGCGCTCGCTGCTCAAGGACAACCGCCGCTGGTTCCTGCGCTGGGCCGTCTGGGCGATTCCGCTGCCGTGGCTCGCCGCCGAATTCGGCTGGATCGTCGCCGAAGTCGGCCGCCAGCCGTGGACCATCGCCGAAGTGCTGCCGACGCACCTCTCCGCGTCGAGCCTCGCGCCCGGCGACGTGTGGCTGAGCCTCGCGGGCTTCGTGGTGTTCTACACGGCGCTGTTCATCATCGAGATCACGCTGATGTTCAAGTACGCGCGCCTCGGGCCGTCCTCGCTGCAAACCGGACGTTACTTCCACGAGCAAGGCGCGGCGGCCGTGACGAACGGCAACCGCGTCGCGTGACGGCTCCCCGAACCCCATCAGGACACACACCATGGACTACGCAACCCTCAAAGTAATCTGGTGGGTGCTGATCGGCGTGCTGCTGATCGGCTTCTCGCTCACCGACGGATTCGACATGGGCGCAGCCGTCCTGCTGCCCTTCATCGGCAAGACCGACGCCGAACGCCGCATCGTCATCAACACGGTCGGCGCGACGTGGGAAGGCAATCAGGTCTGGCTCATCACCGCGGGCGGCGCGATGTTCGCCGCCTGGCCGCTCGTCTACGCGGCGTCGTTCTCGGGCTTCTACTTCGCGATGCTGCTCGTGCTGTTCGCGCTGTTTTTCCGGCCCGTGGGCTTCGACTATCGCGGCAAGCGCGACAACCCGAAGTGGCGCAACGCGTGGGACTGGGCGCTCTTTATCGGCGGCTTCGTGCCCGCGCTGGTGTTCGGCGTGGCGTTCGGCAACCTGCTGCAAGGCGTGCCGTTCCAGTACGACACCGATCTGCGCGTGACCTACTACGGCAGCTTCTGGGCGCTGCTCAATCCGTTCGCGCTGATCTGCGGGCTCGTGAGCCTGACCATGCTCAGCGCGCACGGCGCCGCGTTCGTGAAGATGAAAAGCGACGGCGTGGTGGCCCAGCGCGCGTCGAAAGCGCTGCGCCTGATGGCCGGGCTCGCGGTCGTGCTGTTCGTGGTGGCGGGCGCGCTGGTGGCGACGCTGATCGGCGGCTATGCGATCACCGATGCCGCGCCCTACGACGCCGTCGCCAACCCGCTGCTCAAGAGCGTGGAGCCGGGCGCGGGCCTGTGGATCGCGAACTACATCACGTATCCGTGGATGGCGGCCGCGCCGATCGTCGGCATTCTGGGCGGCGTGATCGCATTCGCGCTGGCCGGATCGCGGCTGGAGAAGACGGCGTTTATCGGCACCTCGCTCTTGATCATCGGCGTGATCCTGACGGCGGGCTTCTCGATGTTTCCGTTCATCATGCCGTCGTCGCTCGATCCGCGTTCGAGCCTCACGGTCTGGGACGCCACCTCCAGCAAGATGACGCTTGAGATCATGCTCGTGGCCGTCATCATCTTTCTGCCGATCGTGCTCGCGTACACCACCTGGGCGTACCGCATCATGCGCGGTAAGGTGACCGTGGACGCGCTCGAGGACAAGCGCAACACGATGTACTGATCACCGCACCGTACGCAACACGCGCACCATACGCAACACACGCAGGAGTGGACATCATGTGGTACTTCACCTGGATTCTGGGCATCGGCGTGGCGCTCGCCTTCGGCATCATCAACGTGATGTGGCTCGACGAGCATCGCAAGATGGAGATTTCCGGCGACAACGCGCGCTAACGCATCGCGCCGCGCCATGAAAAAAACCGGCAGGCTGGCAACCTGCCGGTTTTTTATTGGGCCGATGATTTCGGCCGACAGCGCGTGATCTTGCGGATCAGCGCTTCATCGGCCTCACGCGCACGCTCAAGCCGGCTGCAACGCCAGTTCGCGCGCGTAGCGCGGCGCGGCGTCGCCGACCACGATGTGCAGCGTATCCGCCGACACCCACGCCACGTCGAGCGCGTCGAGCTTCGTGCGGTCGACCGCCGCCGGATCGCGCACGATCACGCGCAGACGCGTGGCCGCGACCGCATCGAGCGAGACGATGTTCGCCGCGCCGCCGAGCACGCTGAGCCAGCGCGACGGGTTCGGATCGAGCGGTCCGGCTTCGTGCGCGGCCGTCGCAGCCTGCGCGGTCTGCGCAACGGCCGGAGCGACCGGCGCGGTGTTCGCCACTTGAGCCACATTGACAGAAGCGCCGCCGCGCGCAATCTCACCACGAATCTCATCGGCGATGATGTCCGCTTCCGGCCCGATGATGACCTGCACGCTTTCACCGCCGCGCTTGAGCACGCCGCGCGCGCCGATCGCCTTGAGCGCGGGTTCCGAAACGCGTGCCGGATCGGCCACGTTCAGACGCAGACGCGTCGTGCACGCATCGACCACCTTGAGGTTGGCCGCGCCGCCGAGCGCATCGATATAGCGCGCCGCACGCGAGGCCGAGGCCGCGCCCGGCACCGCCACGCCCGACATCGACGCGGCGATTTCCGTGTCGCCCGCCGAGGCTTCGCGGCCCGGCGTCGGCAGATTGAAGCGGCGGATGAAGAAGCGGAACAGCACGTAATACACGACGGCATACGCCGCGCCAAGCGGAATCGCTTCCCAGCCGTGCGTCGAGAGGCCGTAGTTCAGCACGTAGTCGATCGCGCCCGCCGAGAACGTGAAGCCGAGCTTGATGCCCAGCAGCGAGCAGATCGCCAGCGACAGGCCCGTGAGCACCGCGTGGATCGCGTAGAGCACCGGCGCGAGGAACATGAAGGTGAACTCGATCGGCTCCGTCACGCCCGTGAGGAACGACGTGAGCGCCATCGAGAGCAGCAGGCCCCCGACCATCGCGCGCTTTTCCTTCGGCGCTTCGTGCAGCATGGCGAGACACGCGGCCGGCAGACCGAACATCATCACCGGGAAGAAGCCGGCCATGAAGCCGCCCGCCGTGGGGTCGCCCGCGAAGAAGCGGTGCAGGTCGCCCGTGACCGGCGCGCCGCCCGCCGGCGTGAAGGTGCCGAACACGAACCACACGAGCGAGTTGAGGATGTGGTGCAGCCCCGTGACCAGCAGCAGCCGGTTGAGCAGACCGTACACGAAGGTGCCGATCGCGCCCGCCGTGGTGAGCCAGTGGCCCGCCGTGTCGATCACGCTCTGCACCGGTCCCCACGCATAGCCGAAGATCAGCCCGAGCACGAGACAGACGAGCCCGGTGATGATCGGCACGAAGCGCTTGCCGCCGAAGAACGCGAGGAACTCGGGCAGCTTGATGTCCTTGAAGCGGTTGTACAGCATGCCCGCGACGACACCGGCCACCACGCCCGACAGCACGCCCATGTTGAGCTTGTCGTTGATGTCCTTCATCACGGCGGTCTCGACCAGATAGCCGAGCGCGCCCGCGAGCGCCGCCACGCCGTTGTTGTCCTTCGCGAAGCCGACCGCGATGCCGATCGCGAACAGCAGCGGCAGATTGTCGAAGATCGCGCCGCCCGCGTCGGCGATGATCTTGATATTGAGCATGTCGCTCTGGCCGAAGCGCAGCAGAATGCCCGCCACGGGCAGCACTGCGATCGGGAGCATCAGCGCGCGGCCGAGGCTCTGGATCTTGAGAAACGGATTGCCATCCATCGAACTGCCTCCAGTCCCTGTCTCTTGAAGTCTTGCGGCGAGACGTATTGGGTGAGAAAAGCCGGCGCGCGATCGCTGCGCGCGCCGGGGTGTGGTTAGTTTGGAAACCTGATGATTTAACGGTGTGACTGCGGGCGACGCGACGCTCAGTCGAGCGGCCAGTTCGCGCGGCTCGCGGCGCGCACGTCCTGCGCCGATTCGAGCATCAGCACGTCCTGCGCGCGGTCGCGGCAGAGCGCGTAATCGAGCTTGCGCACGCGCGCCTTGATCGACGGCACGGAGACCGGATCGACCGACAATTCCGTCACGCCGAGACCGACGAGCAGCGGCACCGCGAGCGGATCACCCGCCAGCGCGCCGCACACGCCCACCCACTTGCCATGCTTGCGCGCACCTTCCACCGCGATCGCGACGAGGCGCAGCACGGCCGGATGCAGGCCGTCGGCTTGCGCGGCGAGATCGGGCTGGCAGCGGTCCATCGCGAGCGTGTACTGCGTGAGGTCGTTGGTGCCGATCGAGAGGAAATCGGCGTGACGTGCAAGCTGGTCGGCCAGCAGCGCCGCCGACGGCACCTCGATCATCACGCCCACTTCCACGCGCGCGCTGCGGCCCGCTTCGCGCGCGAAGGCGTCGATGCGTTCGCGCAGGCGCACGAGTTCGCCCACGTCGGTGACCATCGGCAGCAGGATGCGCAGCGCGCCTTCGGGCTTCACGGCCACGAGGCCGCGCAACTGGTCGTCGAGCAGATCGGGGCGCACCTGCGCGAGGCGGATGCCGCGCAGACCCAGCGCCGGATTCGGCTCGGGCGGCAGCGTCAGATAATCGACTTCCTTGTCGGCGCCCACATCGAGCGTGCGGATGATCGCCGTGCGGCCCGCGAGCGCTTCCGCGATGGCTTGATAGCTCTGGCGATGCTCCTCGATCGTCGGCGCCGCCTGACGATGGATGAACATGAGTTCGGTGCGCAGCAGGCCCACGGCGTCGGCGCCGTTGTCGACGGCCGTGCGCGCGTCGTCGAGCGTCGCGATGTTGGCCGCCACTTCCACCGCGTGGCCGTCGCGCGTGGCGGCGGCTTCGTGCGAGGTGCGGCGGTTCGCTTCGCGCACGCCCGCGAGGCGCTGCTTCTCGGTGCGCGCGCGTTCGATGTCGGCGGCGCTGGGCGCGAAGGCGAAGCGGCCCGCGCTCGCGTCCACGATCACCTGCGCGCCTTCCTCGATCTGATGCAGCGCGTCGCCGAGCGCGACCAGCGCCGGAATGCCGGCCTGACGCGCGATGATCGCCGCGTGCGAGGTCGCGCCGCCACGCGCCATCACGAGCGCCGTCACGCGCGTGCGGTCGAGCGTGGCGAGATCGGACGGCGTGAATTCATCGGCGGCGAGCACGGCTTCATCGGGCAATTCGCGCTGCGCTGCGCCGTTCGCGCCCGCCGCGCCGCTCGTATAAGCGAGCGAGCGCAGCACGCGCTTTTCGAGGTCGCGCAGATCGGCGGCGCGTTCCGCGAGCAGCGGATCGTCGACCTTGCCGAGCACGGCGATCTGCGCGCGGATCGCCTCGCGCCACGCGAAGCCCGCGCTCTTGCCGAGGCTGATGAGATCGCGCGCGGCGTCGATCAGCGTGGGATCTTCGAGCAGCACGCGATGCATCTGGAAGATGCCCGCTTCGCCGATCGCGCCGCGCTGCGAGGCCGTGCGCACCGACGCTTCGAGTTCGGCGTCGATGGCCGCGACGGCCTTGTCGAGCAGACGGCTTTCCGACGCCGACGAGCCGCTCGCGAGTTCAGGCGGCGTGAGGTCGGCGTCGTCCCAGCGGACCAGCTTGCCGACCGCCACGCCCGGCGCGGCGCACACGCCCGTGAGCGTATTCGGCGCGGCTTGCGTGGATTGCGCGCTACCAGCGGCAAGCGCGGCGCTCACCGCAACCGGCGCAGGCGAAAGCGCACGCGCGGGCGTTTCGGAGACTTCGCCCGGCGCTTCGCGCAGCAATTCACCGGCCACGGCGTCGACGGCCTTCTGCGCGTCGCGGCCCATGCCGACGAGTTCGATGGTCGCGCCCTCGCCCGCGCCCAGCGCGAGCAGACCGACCACGCTTTCGATGGCCGCCTTGCGCTCGCCGAACCGCACCTCGACGCGCGCCTCCAGGCCGCGCACCGCTTCGCGCGCCCGCGCCGCGGGCCGCGCATGCAGCCCGCCCGCGTGGGCGAGCGTCACGTTGCGGCGCACTTCGTCCATCACGACGTTGGTGACGCTGGCCTCGACCGCCGCGCCGTCGCGCGCGCGCAGCACGAGCAGCGGCGTCTCGCCCGCCCGCACGTGGCCCGCGCCCGCGCGCTCCACGACTTCGAACGCATCGGAGTTCGCGACCGCGATCACCGAAACGAGGCTAGGCGCACGACACGCCACGACATCGAGATCGAACTCGATCAGCAGATCGCCACGGCGCACCTGCGCGCCCTGCTCGACCTTGGGCGTGAAGCCCTTGCCATTCAATTCGACCGTGTCGATGCCGATGTGCACGAGAATCTGCGCGCCTTCGGCGCTTTGCAGCGTGACGGCGTGGCCGGTGCGCGCGAGGTGCATGATCGTGCCGTCGCAGGGCGCGACAAGGCGGCCGACCAGCGGATCGACGCCGATACCGTCGCCGAACAGGCCTTCCGAAAACACCGGATCGGGCACCGACGCGAGCGGCACGACCGGCCCGGTGAGCGGCGCGACCAGTTCGACGCGCACGGCGGAATGTTCCGGGTTCATCAGGCGGGACTCCTGGATGCGTTCCATCAGCTTTCCAATCTAGTGGGTTTCGGTGACTTTGTTCAGGAAGCGCGGCTCGTCGGGATTGCGTCCGCGCGCGGCGGCAAGACCCGCCGCCATCACGTAGAACGACAGGATCGCGGCGATCGGATCGAGCGACGCATCGGCGGCCGTGACGAGCGGCAACGTGGCTTCCGGCACGTCGGCGGGTGCGGCGAGCAGCACGCGCGCGCCGCGCTTTTGCATGTCGCGCGCGAACTCGACGAGACCGGCCTGTTCCGGTCCGCGCGGCGCGAACACAAGCAGCGGATAGTCGCGGTCGATCAGCTCCATCGGGCCATGACGCACTTCGGCGCTCGAAAACGCCTCGGCCTGGATGCTCGACGTTTCCTTGAGCTTGAGCGCGGCTTCCTGCGCGATCGCGAGACCCGGACCCCGCCCGATCACGAGCATCTGCTTGACGTCGCGCAATTCTTCGACGGCCGACGACCAGTCGAGCGTGCCCGCGCGTTCGAGCGCCTCGGGCAACGCGCGCACCGCGTCGAGGAAGGCCGCGTCGCGCTGCCAGAAGGCCACGAGTTGCGCCGACATCGCGAGCATCGCGATATAGCTCTTGGTGGCCGCGACGCTCAGCTCGGGACCGGCGAGCAGCGGCAGTTCGTTGCCCGCGGCTTCGGCGAGCGGCGAACCGGCGACGTTGACCATCGACGCCGTCAGCGCGCCCGCTTCGCGCAGCACGCGCATGGTGGCGACGAGATCAGGACTCCTGCCTGATTGGGAGAAAGCAAGGCCGAACTGGCCCCGCACACGTAAAGGCGCCTGCTGGAGCGTCGCGATCGACATGGGAATCGAGGCGACCGGCACGCCGAGGCGGCTCATGGTCAGCGCGGCGAAATAGCTCGCCGCGTGGTCCGAACTGCCGCGCGCGACCGTCAGCGCGACCTGGCGCGGCTCGGCTTGCAGCACGCCCGCGAGCGCCTCGACGCGCGAGGTGTCCGCGAGCTGCGCGGCGACGACGCCGGCCGAGGCCAGCGCTTCTTTAAGCATATTCGACAATCGATTCTCCTTCGACATAGGTCGCGGTAAGCGCCAGATCGCGGTCGAACACGTTGACATCGGCCCATGCGCCGCGCACGAGGCGGCCACGGTCTTCGATGCCGAGGTAGTCGGCCGCGTAGCGCGACAGGCGCGCGGATACGTCCGCGATCGGCAGGCCGAGCGACACGAGATTGCGCAGGGCCTGGTCCATGGTGAGCGTGCTGCCCGCGAGCGTGCCATCGGCGAGGCGCACGCCGCCGAGGCACTTCGTCACGTGCTGGCTGCCGAGGCGGTATTCGCCGTCGGGCATGCCGGTGGCCGACGTGCTGTCGGTCACCACATAAAGGCGCGGAATCGCGCGCAGCGCCGCGCGGATCGCACCCGGATGCACGTGCAGCAGGTCGGGAATGATCTCCGCGTATTCCGCGTGTGCGAGCGCCGCGCCGACCAGACCCGGATTGCGGTGGTGCAGCGGCGACATCGCGTTGAACAGGTGCGTGAAGCCGCAGGCGCCGTGCTTGAGCGCGGCCACGGCGTCGTCGTAAGTGGCGAGCGAATGGCCGAGCTGCACGCGCACGCCGCGCGCCGCCATCTCGCCGATGATCTCGATATGACCCGCGATTTCGGGCGCAACGGTCACCACGCGGATCGGCGCGATGGCGAGGTACTTGAGCACTTCGTCGAGCACGGCCGAGACCGCCGCGTCGGGCTGCGCGCCGAGCTTGCCGGGGTTGATGTACGGCCCTTCGAGGTGCACGCCCAGCACGCGGGCCGCGCCCGGCGTGCGCTGGCGCGCGACGTCGCCGAGACCCGCGACCACGCTCATCAGTTCGTCGCGCGGCGCGGTCATGGTGGTGGCGAGCAGGCTCGTGGTGCCGAAACGCGCGTGAGTGCGCGCGATGGTTTCGATGGCGTCGCCGGCTTCCATCACGTCGGCGCCGCCGCCGCCGTGCACGTGCAGGTCGATGAAGCCCGGAATGATGTACGGCGCGTCGTTCTTCGACGGATCGGCGGCCTCGCCCTGGATCGACGTGATACGGCCGTTCTCGAACGACAGCGTGCCGTTGATCCAGCCCTCGGGGGTGAGAATATTTCCGCTCAGCATGAGATTTTTCCGATGGTGCGCGCGGCGTTGGCCGGCGCGCGATAAGTCGTTACGTCGATGTCCATGAGAGAGTCCTGACGCGGCTGTGCGTTCCGTCCGACTTTGCGTCCGAGTGCGTTTTTCTTCATCACGTTCTTCATTGCCGAAGCTCCGCGACGAAGTCGTAGTAGCCGTCGCGGCAGTAGGTATCCGTCAGTTCGATCGCGCGCTGGTCGGGCGAAAAGCCCACCCGCGTGATCACGAGCAGCGCCGCGCGCGGTTCCACGCCCATCAGCGCGGCGATCTCGCCGGTCGCGTTCACGGCGCGAAAGTGCTGCAGCGCGCGCACGACCGGCTCGCCGCGCGACTCCAGATACGCGTACAGCGAGCCGTCGATCAGCGCCGGATTCGGCACGATCGACACGGGCAGCGCGGAATGCTCGACGGCCATCACGGTCCCGTCCGCGCGGCGCAGCCGCCGCAGACTTGTAACCGACGCGCCCGGCGACAGGCCGAGCTGGACGATTTCCTCGCGCCGCGCCGGGCGCACTTCGCGTTCGAGCCAGACCGAATCGGCGGTGAAACCGCGCTGCTCCATTTTTTTCGTGAAGCCGGTGAGGCGCGAGAGCGGGTCCTCGACGCGCGGCGTGATGAAGCTGCCCGCGCCGCGCGCGCGCCGGATCAGACCCTGCTCGACGAGCAGCTCGATCGCCTTGCGCGCGGTGATGCGCGACACGCCGATGGCATCCGACAGCGTGCGTTCCGAAGGCAGCGCCTCGCCGGCCGACCACACGCCGCAGTGAATCGCCGTGGCAAGGTTGCGCGCCAGCTGCAGATAGAGCGGCGTGACGTTGCGCGCATCGGGCATCAGGGCAGACCAACGGGTTTCCATGGAACTCCGGCCAGCGGGGGATAAATCGTGGGGGCGCCCGGACGGCTCGGCATCGGTGCTCGGCGGTCCGGTTCGAAAGCGAGCCCATTATATAACCACAATAATACCAGTCAACGCGTGCGACGCTCTTTCCACATCCAGAAAAATATCATGCAGAATCAATGATTTACACGAACACATAAGGCTCGGAGCGGGGTATAAACGGCCTCGGTATTTTCCCTGGAGAGCCCACTTTCGGGCTCCAGGCACAGGACCACAACGCCGGAAATTGACGTTTCTGAGCACACCACCGTGATACCGCAGTAGGACCAATATCCCCACGCGCGGAGAAAGAACAATATCGCCTGGCGTCGACATCCCATATAGTGGCATCTGACCAATATCAACGAATGACGACGGGGTAAGAAGGTTGTCAAACGATTCCGACACGAGACGGCATGCAGAAGCCGTCCTGCAGTTCAATCGCTTCTACAGAAAGTTCCTGGGCAGACACGTCGGCGGCCTGCCGCCCATGCCCTACTCCCTGACCGAAATGCGCATCCTGCGCGAACTGGCGAGCGGCGGTGCCGACACCGCTGCCGCGCTCGCGCGCAATCTCACGCTCGATTCCGGCTATCTGAGCCGCATCCTGACGGGATTCGAGCAGCGCGACCTGCTCGCGCGCGAGCCCTCGAAAGCCGACGCGCGTCAGACGCTGCTGCGTCTGACCCACGCTGGCCAGGCGGCCTATGCCGCGCTCGCGGCGGCGGCCGTCGGCAATATCGAGAGCGTGCTGGCCAGGCTCACCACGGACGAGCAGGCGCGGCTCGTCGACGCGATGCGGGTGGTGCAGCAGTTACTGAGCTAGCGATTGAGTTGGCCTTCGGGCCCGCTGGCGACGCTTGCGCCGCGCCAAATAAAAAAAGCCGCTTCTTTCGAAGCGGCTTTTTCGTTTGCGGCAGTGAAGCTTAGAACGACGGGACCATCGAGCCCTTGAATTCGTTCTTGATGAACTGGCGCACGTCTTCCGACTGGTAAGCGGCGACCAGCTTCTTCACCCACGGCTTGTCCTTGTCCTGCGCGCGCACGGCGATCAGGTTGGCGTACGGGCTGTGGATGTCTTCGATCGCGATCGCGTCCTTGGTCGGCTGGAGGCCGGCGGCGAGCGCGTAGTTCGTGTTGATCACGGCGGCGTCGACGTCGCCGAGCGCGCGCGGCAGTTGCGCGGCGTCGAGTTCGACGAGCTTCACCTTCTTCGGGTTCGACGCGACGTCGAGCGGCGTGGCGTTATTGCCGTTCACGCCCGCGCCGGCGCGCAGCTTGATCAGGCCCTTGCTTTGCAGCAGGAGCAGCGCGCGGTTTTCGTTCGACGGATCGTTCGGCACGGCGACCTTCGCGCCTTGCGGCAGGTCGTTCAGCGACTTCAGCTTCTTCGAGTACACGCCGATCGGCGAGATGTACGTCAGGCCGGCGTTCACGAGCTTGTAGCCGCGCTGCTTGATCTGGCTGTCGAGGTACGGGCCGGTCTGGAAGCTGTTGGCGTCGAGGTCGCCCGAATCAAGCGCCGCGTTCGGCTGCACGTAGTCGTTGAACTCGATGACCTTGACGTTCAGGCCTTCGCGCTTCGCGACCTTCTGGACCACGGCCCAGACTTGCGCGTCCGGACCCGACACGGTGCCGACCTTGATGACCTGGTCGTCTGCGTGTGCGCCGAAGCTGGCTGCGAGCGTGGTGGCGGCGAGGCCGGCGAGGAGAGCTTTAATCAGATTTCTGCGCTGCATGGAGAGTGATTCCCGCTTGTTCCGTACTTGGTGCGTATGTGACGCGTGATTTATCGCGTGTCTCGCCGCGTGGTCGCGGCTGTCACGGCGCCGATCGCGGCGGCGTCATGCGCCGCGCGTCCGCGCAGTCATAAATGATCCCATATGATGGCCGCCCCGCGAAATAAAGAAATCGCATACGGGTATGCCGGTGGCGCCAGTCGGTGCAACCGCGCGCCGTGTCCGGCATCGGCAAAGACGTGCTCAGCTATTGATATCGAGCAGGATCTTCAGGTCGTGGAGCCACGGCGTGACGCCCTGGCCGTCGCGCGCGAAGAGGCGCAGCTTGCCCGTGGTGTCGAACACATAGCTCGCCGCCGTGTGGTCCATCGTGTAGTTGTCGGGCGAGGTGCCCGGCACCTTCGCGTAGTAGACGCGGAAGTCCTTCGTGATCTGCTTGAGCTGCTCGTCGTTGGCCGGGCGCAGCGCAATGAAGGTCGGATCGAAGGCGGTGACGTACTGGCTCAGGATCTCGGGCGTGTCGCGTTGCGGATCGACGCTCACGAAAATCACCTGCACGCGCTTCGCGGCGTCGGGCCCCAGTTGCTGGAGCGCCTGCGACAGCTCGGCCATCGTGGTCGGGCAGACGTCCGGGCAATGCGTGTAGCCGAAGAACAGCACGACCGCCTTGCCCTTGAAGTCGGCGAGCGTGCGCGTCTTGCCGTGCGAATCGGGCAGCGAGAAGTCCTTGCCGAACTGCGTGTTGCCCGTGATGTCGAGATTCGAGAACGATGGCGGCTGCTGGCCGCATCCTTCGAGCGCGAGCGTGCCGCCCACGAGAGCGGTCGCCGCGAACGCGACGACCGTGGCGCGCGCGAGGCGCGCAAGCGAAGTGCGAACCATCGCGTTACGCCCCGATGAGTGCGTGCACGTAATGATCGACGAGCAGCGCGACGAACAGCAGCGAGAGATAGATGATCGAGTAACGGAACATCGCGCGCGCGAGGTCGTCCGAGTACTCGACATAGATGCGCCAGGCGTAGGCCAGGAAGATCGCGCCGAGCAGCACGCCCGACACCAGATACAGCAGGCCGCTCATGCCCGAGATATAGGGCATCAACGTGACCGCGAACAGGATCACCGAGTACAGCAGGATGTGCAGGCGCGTGTACTTCTCGCCGTGCGTGTTCGGCAGCATCGGCAGGCCGGCGTTCTCGTAGTCCTTGCGGCGATACAGCGCGAGCGCCCAGAAGTGCGGCGGCGTCCAGACGAAGATGATCAGCACGAGAATCCAGGCGTCGCCGGGCACGTGGCCGGTGACCGCCGCCCAGCCCAGCGCGGGCGGCATGGCGCCCGAGGCGCCGCCGATCACGATGTTCTGCGGCGTGGCCGGCTTGAGCAGCAGCGTGTAGATGATCGCGTAACCGATGAAGGTCGCGACCGTCAGCCACATCGTGAGCGGATTCGTGAAGGTGTAGAGCACCCACATGCCCAAGCCGCCGATCACGGCCGAGAACAGCAGGATCTGGCGGCTCGTGATCTCGCCGCGCGCCGACGGACGCCACGACGTGCGGCGCATGCGCGCGTCCACTTTTTGTTCGACGAGACAGTTAATCGCGAAGGCTGCGCCGGCCGTCAGCCAGATGCCGACGGTACCGCCGATCAACTGCTTCCAGGGCACCATGCCCGGCACAGCGAGGAACATGCCGATGACCGCGCAGAACACGGCCAATTGGGTCACGCGCGGCTTGGTGAGGGCGAGATACTGCGATACGCGGCTGCCGGGCGACTGGGGGAGGGTTGTACTTTCCATAGGGCGGGATCACACCGCAGCGGTGTCGCGCGCAAGGAGAACGGCGCGGCCGGGGCGGCTACAAGCAATTCGAAAGTTTAGCACGACGAGCAAAAGCAGCAGGATCGCCGCGCCACCGTTGTGGGCCACCGCGACAGGCAGAGGCCATTGCAGGACGATGTTAGAAAGTCCTGTCAGAAACTGGATCGCGACCACGATCAGAACCCAGTTAGCGGGGCGGCGCAACGAGGCATAGCGCCGCATTTTCAAGGCGAACCCTACCAGATACGCGATCACCACGAACGCGAACGTGCGATGCGTCCAGTGGATCGCCACCAGCGCGTCCTGGGTGATGACGTCGCCGTTGCCGTCCATGCCGAGCGCGCGCCAGAGGTGGAAGCCGTGATGGAAATCCATCGGCGGAATCCACGCGCCGTTGCAGGTCGGGAAGTCGGTGCAGGCGAGCACCGCGTAGTTCGTGCTGACCCAGCCGCCCAGCGCGATCTGCGCGATCAGCAGCGCGAGGCCGATCAGCGCGGCGGCGCGCCAGCGCGCGGCATCGGGCTCGTAAGCGGGCAGCGGCGTCATGCGTGCGGCGAGCCACGCGAGCGCGCCGAGCAGCGTGAGGCCCAGCATCAAATGCGTGGTGACGATGATCGGCTGCAGCTTCATCGTCACGGTCCAGGCGCCGAACACGCCCTGCACGACGATCAGCCCGAGCAGCGCCGTGGGCCACCACGGCGAGACATGCAGCGGCATGCGCTTGATGCGCGCGCGCCAGGCGATCGCCGTCTGCGCGATGATCAGCACGCCGATCGCCATCGCGAAGTAACGGTGAATCATCTCGATCCACGCCTTCGACATGCTGACGGGACCGGTGGGCATCGCCAGATGCGCCGCCGCGATCTGCGCGTGCGCGATGAACGGCGACGAGGTGCCGTAGCAGCCGGGCCAGTCGGGGCAGCCGAGGCCCGAATCGGTGAGGCGCGTGAAACCGCCGAACATGACGAGGTCGAGCGTCATGAACGTCGTGAGCCACACGAGCTTGCGAAACTTGTTGTCGTCGGCCTTCACCCAGACCCACGAGAGCGGCAGCAACGCGATGCACAGGCCGATCAGGCCCAGCTCCAGGATAAACATCTTTCTCTTACTCTTCTCTGTCAGACTCGCGCTGCGCACCTTAACCGATGCGGGACCACTTGAGGAGCTTAGTGACGTCTTGTTTGATCTTTGACGGATCCGGCTGGGCCGGGAATCGCATCATCAGATTGCCGTTCGGATCGATCAGATAGATGTGGTCGGTGTCCTTCGTGGTGTCGGTGGCGGGCAGCCACGCGGCCACCGCGACCGGATCGGCGCGCACCATGCGCGTATCCGCGTAGGCCTGCTTGACCTTGTCGGGCACGTTCGCGTCGTCGGTGCGCAGAAACACCGTGACGATGCGCTCGCGCTCCGCGCCCTGGGTCGCGCGCACCTGGCGCATGAAATAGAGCTTCTGCGCGCAGGCGTCGTTACACGCGCCGCCGTCCACCGTGAGCATCAGCCAGCGGCCGCGCAGCGAGGCGAGCGGCACTTCGCGGCCGTCGTCGCCAGTCACCATCAGCGCGGACGGAATCGTGCGCTGCGGTTCGATCAGCGTGCCGTAGCTCGTGCTGCCGCCCTTCGGCTTGATCACGTAGTACGTGAAATACGAAATGGCGATGGGCGCGCCGCAGATGAGCGCGATGAACAGCAGCATCCAGCGTCCGCGTTGCCACGAACCTTTCTGCTGAGCGTTGCCGCCGCGCGCGCCTTGGCGCGCGAGCTGCGATGTATCGGGTGTGTGCGTCGACACGGCTTGAACCTCGTTGTTGTCGCTTCCAGTTTGTCCTGCGCTGACGTGCGGCAGCGCGCTTTCCCAAGACCGGCTTCACGGGGCGCGATGCGGTCGCGCCCGGGATGCTCAGGCGTCCTTCGTGCTCTGCATCGGGCCTTGCGTGCGCTCTTTTGTCGCAGCCCGGCGCGCCGCGTACAGCCCGAATCCGAGCGCCGCGGCCGCCATGCCCCACCACTGGAGCATGTAACCGTAGTTGCGTTCGACGTCGGTGGCGGGCGCCGGCCAGTCGCGCACGAGGCCGTCCTTGAGGGGCGGCACGAAGGCGGTCTGCTGGATCACGAAGGGTTGCAGCGGCAATCCGGTTTCCGCCGCGTAGGAAGCGACGCCGAGATTCTGCCGTATCTTCTGATGCGCTGCAGAGCCGCCGGCACCCAGTTCGTACGCGCGCGAGGCGTCCGCGCGCGCGATGCCTTCCACCGTGACCGTGCCCGCGGGCGTGTCATAGGGCGCGATCGTCTCGCGGTTCTCGATGCTGCGCGGCAGCCAGCCGCGATTCACGAGCACCACGCCGCCGCCTTCGAGTTTAAGCGGCATCACGACGTAAAAGCCTGGCTGGTCGTTATAGGGACGATTGTCGAGATACACCACGCGCTCGGGCAAAAACGTGCCGGTCGCGCGCATCCGGTGAAACTGGACGTCCTTGAGCGCGAGCGGCGCCGCGCCCACGGTTTGCGGGCTCGCGTTTTCGTATTGCGTGATCTGCGCCTGGAGCGCCTCCTTCTGATGCGCACGGTCGCGCTGCCAGAAGCCGAGCCGGATCGTCACGGCCATCACGATCAGGATGAGCAGCGCGGGCACGAAGCGGATTTTCATCGGGCACGTCCGATGCGTGAAATACCGGTGATCGCCGCGATCGAACCCCACCCGGCAATACGCGGTGCCATAATGAGACGGGCGTTCTCAGTCATGCCAACTTCCGTGAACTTCATGCACATCCTGGTCCCTGTTGCGTTCGCGCTGATCATCGCCAGCATGATCTCGGCGCTCTACTTCATGATGCACGACCGGGGCCGCACCAAGCGCATGGTCTGGTCGCTCGCCACCCGCGTCGGCCTCTCGATCTCGCTGTTTCTCTTCATCCTCTTCGCACACTGGATGGGCTGGATTCAGTCCACCGGCATTCCGTACGGCCGCTGAGCCGCGCGCGAGTTTCACACTCGATCGTCAGCTCATCAAATTCAGGACTTCGAAGACAAAAACGCCGCGCCGACGAAGTCGGAGCGGCGTCTGAATCGTGTTGTTTCGCCGCGAAGCGTCGCGTCCCGCGCGGCGTGTGTCAGAGCCAGTACACGACGACGTAGAGACCCAGCCACACCACGTCCACGAAGTGCCAGTACCACGCCGCGCCTTCGAACGCGAAGTGATGCTCAGCCGTGAAGTGACCGCGAATCATGCGGATCAGCACCACGGTCAGCATCGTTCCGCCGAGGAAGACGTGGAAGCCGTGGAAGCCCGTCAGCAGGAAGAACGTCGAACCATAGATGCCCGAGGCGAGCGTGAGGTTCAGTTCGCCGTAAGCGTGGATGTACTCGAACGCCTGCAGGAACAGGAAGCACAGCCCCAGCACGATCGTGGCCGCGAGCCACGCGATCGCCTTGGTGCGATGATTCTCGCGCAGCGCGTGGTGCGAGACCGTGAGCGTCGCGCCCGACGAGAGCAGCAGCGCGGTGTTGATGGTCGGCACCGGCCAGGGCGTCATCGAGCGGAAGTGCGAGACGAGCGCCGCCGGACCGTTGTTCGGCCACACCGCCGCGAAGTCCGGCCAGATCAGCTTGTAGTCGAGGCTGCCGAGCTGGTGCAGCGCGATCTGGCGCGCGTAGAACAGCGCGCCGAAGAATGCGCCGAAGAACATCACCTCGGAGAAGATGAACCAGCTCATGCTCCATCGGTACGACACGTCGACGCGCTTGCCGTACATGCCGCCCTCCGACTCGGCGATGGCGTCGCCGAACCAGTGATAGAGCGTGAACAGCACCCACAGCAATCCGATCACGACGCCGATCGGCGCCCACGAATCGCCGTTGATCCACGACGCGAGCGAGGCGAGCATGACCAGAAGGCCGACGGCCGCGCTGATCGGATGCCGCGACGGGTGCGGAATGAAGTAGTACGGGCTATCGTTTTGGCCGCTCATGCCTGATTCTCCAATTTCCAGTTGCTCCGGCCGCAGCCGGCTGTATGTCTCTCGTTGTGCTTCTTGTTTGCTGCGTTGTCTGCTCTCTCGCGCACCTTTTCGACCGCTGTCCCGCATACGTCGCGCGGCTTCAACCCACCACCGCGTGCACGATCAGCAACAGCACGACGATGAACAGCACCGCGCCGATGATGCCCGCCGCGATCAGCGCCGCCGGGTGCAGTTGCGCGGCATCGGCTTCGAGATCCGCGCGCTTGCGCACGCCGAGGAACGACCACGCGACCGCCTTCACGAGCTGCATGAAACCGCCCTTCTTCGCGCTGCCTTCGCCGTTCGTGCCGTGTCCGTTCATGGGCGCTTCACCGCATCCGTGCTGAGTGATCGTCGCGCCGGGCTCACGCGCCCGCCGCCTGCTTCGGCGCAGCCGGCACCGCCGGCTTGTTCAGCTCGAAGAACGTGTACGACAGCGTGATCGTCTTCACATCCTTAGGCAGCTTCGGGTCGATCACGAACACCACCGGCATGCGCTTCGTTTCGTTCGCCTTCAAGGTCTGCTGCGTGAAGCAGAAGCACTCGATCTTGCGGAAATACTCGGTCGCCTGCTTCGGCGCGTAGCTCGGAATCGCCTGCGCGTCGATCGTGCGTCCTTCGTTGTTCGAAATGTCGTACATCACGGTCATGACCTCGCCCGGATGCACGTCGATGCTGCGCTGCTCGGGACGGAAGCCGAGCAGCCCGCGCGCATTCGCGTCGAGCTCGATCGACACCGTGCGCGTCATGTCGACCTGCGTGTTGCGCGCCTCGCGTTCGGTGGCGTCGCGCTGCACGAGATTGTTGATGCCGGTGATCTGGCAGATCGCGCGATACATCGGCACCAGCGCGAAGCCGAAACCGAACATCAACAGCGCGACCACGACGAGCTTCACGAGCATCGATCGGTTGAACGCGCGGTCGTTATCGGCATGCTGCGTGGACATCGAACTTCCTCTTGCGGTAAGACGGCTCGTGCCCCGGCGTCAGTGGCCGGCGAAATACACCTGCTTGACGACGCCGGCCAGAAAGAAGGCCGCGACGATCGCCAGCAGCACGAGGCCGAGCCGACGGTTGCCCGCGCGAATCTGTTCGGGCGTGCGTCTTTTGTCTGAATTGCGGGTCATGCTCGCGCCAGGGTTGGCCGCGTCCAGCTCGGTCATCGTGATGCGCATCGTGAATCGCTCCTCGTTGCGTGCTGCGATGAAAACCGCTCAAAGACCGCGGCGTGTTTAGCGGATCGGCGTGATCGCCTCGCGTCGTGCCCGGCACGCGCCGGACACGGGAGGCGAGACGCGGCTTACTCGACCGTCGGCGGATTCTCGAAGGTGTGGAACGGCGCCGGGCTCGGCACGGTCCATTCGAGGCCGGTCGCGCCGTCCCACGGCTTGTCGCCGGCGGGTTCCAGATCGCCGCCGCCGCGATACACGGGCAGCGCCACGAAGAACAGGAAGTACACCTGCGACAGCCCGAAGCCGAATGCGCCGATCGTGATCACCTGGTTCCAGTCGGTGAACTGGGCCGGATAGTCCGCATAGCGGCGCGGCATCCCGGCGAGGCCGACGAAGTGCATCGGCAGGAACGCGAGGTTGAAGAAGAACAGCGAGCACCAGAAGTGGATCTTGCCGCGCATCTCGTTGTACATCCAGCCGGTCCATTTTGGCGACCAGTAGTACCACCCTGAGAACAGCGCGAACAAGGACCCCGCCACCAGCACGTAGTGGAAGTGCGCCACCACGAAATAAGTGCCGTGATACTGGATGTCGAGCGGCGCCATCGCGAGCATCAGGCCCGAGAGACCGCCGAACGTGAACACGATCAGAAAGCCCACGGCCCACAGCATCGGCGTTTCGAAGGTCAGCGAGCCGCGCCACATGGTGGCGACCCAGTTGAACACCTTCACGCCCGTCGGCACCGCGATCAGCATCGTCGCGTACATGAAGAACAGCTGGCCCGTGACCGGCATGCCGGTGGCGAACATGTGGTGCGCCCAGACCATGAACGAGAGAATCGCGATCGACGCCGTGGCGTACACCATCGAGCTATAGCCGAACAGCGGCTTGCGCGAGAACGCCGGAATCACCTGCGACACGATCCCGAACGCCGGCAAGATCATGATGTAGACCTCGGGGTGGCCGAAGAACCAGAAGATGTGCTGGTACATGACCGGGTCGCCGCCGCCCGCCGCGTTGAAGAAGCTCGTGCCGAAGTGGCGGTCGAACAGCAGCATCGTGATCGCGCCCGCGAGCACCGGCATCACGGCGATCAGCAGGTAGGCGGTGATCAGCCACGTCCACGCGAACATCGGCATCTTCATGAGCGTCATGCCCGGCGCGCGCATGTTCAGGATCGTCACGACGATGTTGATGCCGCCCATGATCGACGAAGCGCCCATGATGTGGACCGCGAAAATCGCGAAGTCCATGCCGGGGCCCATCTGCGTGGAGAGCGGCGCGTAGAGCGTCCAGCCCGCGGCCGTCGCGCCGCCGGGCGCGAAGAACGAGCCGACCAGCAGACACGCGGCGGCCGGCAGCAGCCAGAAGCTGAAGTTGTTCATGCGCGCGAACGCCATGTCCGAGGCGCCGATCTGCAGCGGCACCATCCAGTTCGCGAAGCCCACGAAGGCCGGCATGATCGCGCCGAACACCATGATCAGGCCGTGCATGGTGGTGAGCTGGTTGAAGAACTCGGGGCGCATGATCTGCAATCCGGGCTCGAACAGCTCGGCGCGAATGCCGAGCGCCATCACGCCGCCCGACAGGAACATCACGAACGAGAACAGCAGATACAGCGTTCCGATGTCCTTGTGATTGGTGGCCAGCAGCCAGCGCCGCCAGCCGTGCGGCGTCTCGTGCGCGTGGTCGCCATGCACGTGGCCGTGCCCCGCTACATCGTGTCCGATGCTCGACATGAGTCTCTCCTGAAGCGAATTGCTTTGCGTCTCTTACTGCAGTTTGGTCAGGGCGTGCGTAGGCCCGCTCGTACTGCGTACTGCGCGTTCTTTTGAATTCTTATGGACTGCTTGCCGTCGCGGCCGTGTGGCCGGCCGCGCGGCTCAAGCCGCCGGGCTGATCGCCACGCGACGCGCCTCTTTCGGATCGGCGCCGCCAGTGACGGTTTCCGGCTTCTTCATGATGATGTGGTCTTCGGCGATACCGGCCGCCTTCAGCGCGTCGCGCACGGCTTGCGCGCGATGCTTGGCGAGTTCGGCGTTCGCGTCGGCCTTGCCGCTCGCGTCGGTGTAGCCCGAGAGCGTGAACTTCGCGTCCGGGTGCGCCTTCGCATAGTCGGCGGCGGCCTGGATGGCGTCTTTCGCGTCGGCGGGCAGCGTGCTCTTGCCCACTTCGAAGTAGACGTTCGCGGGCAGCGACGCGCTGCTTTGCGCCGCGCCCGAAGCCTGATCCGCGCCGCTCGCGGCGGCTTGATCGGCGCCCGAGGCAGCCGATGCGGCTTCCGCACCCGAAGCGCCCGCTGCGCCCGACGCACCTGCGGCACCCGCCGCGGCCGTCGCGCCGCCTTCGGGCAGCTTGCCGTTGCGCGCGTCGGCGACCTGACGCGGCTGCAGGAGGTCGCCCATGTGGTTGCCCCACGTGTTGCGCTCGTATGTGACGACCGAGGCGATCTCCACGTCGTTGAGCGTCGGCGCCCACGACGGCATCGCGTTCTTGCCGTGCAGCACGATGCTCACGTGCTCGGCGATCGGACCGTTCGCGACCTTGCTGCCGTCGAGCGCGGGAAACGCGCCCGCGCCCTTGCCGGTCGGCTGGTGGCACACAGCGCAGTTGGCCGCGTAGACCTTCTCGCCGCGCTCCTTGAGCTCGGCCATCGTATAGGTCTTGTTCGGGTCGTCGTTGGCGGCGGACATCTTCGCCTTCTGCGTCTGCACCCACTTCGCGTAGTCGTCGTCGGACAGCACTTCGACCACGACCGGCATGTACGCGTGTTCCTTGCCGCACAGCTCGGTGCAGAAGCCGCGATAGGTGCCCGTCTTCTCGGCCTTGAACCACGTGTCGCGCACGAAGCCCGGAATCGCGTCCTGCTTCACGCCGAACGCGGGCACGTACCACGAGTGGACCACGTCGTTGGCGGTCGTGATCACGCGGATCTTCTTGTTGACCGGCACCACGAGCGGGTTGTCGACTTCCTGCAGATAGGTGTCGGTGATCGGCGCGTGGCCGTTCACTTCGGCGCGCGGCGTGGTGAGCGTCGAGAGGAAGCTGATGCCCTCGCCCGGCCCCTTCACGTAGTCGTAGCCCCACTTCCACTGATAGCCGGTGACCTTCACGGTGAGGTCGGCGTTGGAGGTGTCCTTCATCGCCACGACGGCCTTGGTCGCCGGCAGCGCCATCAGCACGACGATCACGAACGGCACCACCGTCCAGATGATTTCGACGGTCGTGCTCTCGTGGAAATGCGCGGCCTGATGGCCCTTCGATTTGCGGTGCGCAAAGATCGAATAGAACATGACGCCGAACACGCCGATGAAAATCACCGTGCACAGGATCAGCATCATCGTATGGAGGCTGTAGAGCTCTTCTGCGATGCGCGTGACGGGCGGCTGGAGATTGATCTCGTTGACCGCTGGACCGCCCGGAACGTCTCCGACTGCGAGTGCCGCGCCCGCGACCAGAAGTCCGCTGCACGCGAGCACGCCCTGAAGGGCTCGCTTGATTGTTTTCATAGCTTCCTTACCCATAATTTCCATTCAAACCCTCGACCCCGCAGGAAGGTTTCGCAATCAGGTCGCGCCCTGGGGCGCTCGCGCCGCGACTCGCAAAACGACGCGGCACGCATGAATTCAACCCGCGCGCGCAAGCCACGCACGCAGTTCCCGCGCGAACTGCGCACGCCGATACTGCGGCAGATGCAACCCGACAGCGACCGCCTGGCCGCGGGACACGAGACGCACCGGATCGCGTGGGGTCGCGCCCGGCTCGACCCGGACCCAGCGGGGATTGAATTCGAACTGGGTGAGCGCGTTGGCGCTCATCTGCTCGATCACCAGCCGGTTCGGATATAGCCTGATACGTTCGTAATCGACAGCATGGCGCGCATAGATGGCGAAGGCGCCCCCAACTACCAACAGATCGATTCCAGTGAACGGCAAAACCAGCCAGGCGCCGTGGATCAACAGCAGAACGGCGATCGCGATGGAGACCAGCGCCAGCGACACATAGAACAACACGAATTGCCTGGGCGAAACCGAACAATTGCGCTTCATGGTCCAGTCTTGCAGGACCGGCTCCGCCGAACTCGCCAGCAGATCAGATGTCTGCATCGCTCGCTTCCCCCACTGCAACATCCTCAGACTATCGCCGCTTTGCGCCTTACACAACTGCGGGAGATCTGGACTTGCCGTGTCGGATTTGGGGTCTGTCCGTGCAGCAAGCTGACGCATTATAGGCGCGAACCCCAGCCCTCACAAGCAAGCCCCGATCTGCCTAAAACCCTTACCAGACGGCACTTCCAGCGATTTTTCAACAAAATGTCGGGGGCTTTTCAGGCGCTAATTTCAGGCATAACGAAAGCCCCCTTACCACGTCAGCGATTCCTTGTCGGACCGCGTCCGATATCTTCGATCCGCACGATCCCGTGCCCTTCCGCAGTCGTGCGCGGGACGGCCTTCCACGCGTGTCCGTAGATGATCTCGAAGGTGAGCGGGATCGTCCCGGCGTTCGGCCCGTCCTTCAGGCGGCGCGCCTCCAGTGCCTCCAGCAACGCGCGATACAGCCGGCGCGGCGCGAGCTTCCCGGCATCCGACGCCTCCGTGCCGAACGCTTCCGAACCAAACGGATAAGCGCCCCAGCGGCGCACATCGGCGAGCAGCTTCTCCGGCGACTTGTAGGTGACGGTGAGCGTCTCCTGGTCCATCACCGGAATCTCGAAGCCATTCTCGACCAGCATGTCGCCGAGATCGTGCATGTCGACGAAATCGATCACGTGCGGCTGCGTGGGCACGCCGTGCGCGGCCTCGACTTCGGCATAGGCGCCGCGCAGCTCTTTGAGCGTGTCGGGACCGAGCGTGCTGAACATCAGCAGACCGTTCACCTTGAGCACGCGCTGCCATTCGCCGAACACGAGGTCCGGGCGCGGATGCCAGTGCAGCGCGAGGTTCGACCAGAGCAGCTCGAACGCGCCGTGCGCGAACGGCAGCTCGGCGAAATCGGCCTGCGCGAAACGCGGACCGCGTGCGCCGAGCGCCCGGCCGATCGAGGCGGGAAGGAAGCGGCGCCAGCTGGTGTCGCCGGCGTCGTGCGCGCAGGCGCGCTCGAGCATGGCAAACGAGAGGTCGGCGCCGAATACCGGCGCTTCGGGGAAGCGCTCGCGCAGATTCGGGAGGTCGTCACCGGGGCCGCAGCCCAGGTCGAGCACGGCTGCGGGGCTCACCTTGATGTAGTCGAGGCGCTCGCGCATGCGGCTCGCGATTTCACGCGGCAGGAACGCAACCTCGTCGAACGCCGCCGCGCGACGATCGAAAATCCGCTGCACATGGCGCGGATCATAGGCTGGACGGCCGGGTCTGGGGTGAGACGGGGACATGTCGGTCGTATTGGCGAAGTCTGCGAAGTATACTCGCTCACTCCCATCCTTTCAGTTCACGAGCCCGCTTCGGGCCGCCCTTCGATGCCGCCGCCGCCCGCTTCGACGTCCCCTTCGACGTCTCTTGAGTCGCCCGCCTGGCGACGCGCCTGTGTCTGGAGCCGAATTCAGGCCCTGCCGCGCGTCTGTCAGAGCGTGCGAGCGCGTTGGCCGCGGCTCGCCCACTTCGTGCTGCCCAATCCGTGCCCATTATGCGGCAATTTGACGCGAGGCAGTTTCAGCGTGTCCGGCGCTTCCAGCGTGCGCAGCGTGCTCTGCGAAGGGTGCGATGCCGCGTACTGGAACGAAGCGCGGCTGCGCTGCGCGGTCTGCGCGCTGCCGCTGGCGAGCGCGCGGCGCACGAAGAACCCGGTGGACGCGGCGGACGGGACACGCGGCCGCTATTGTTGTGACGCTTGCGTGAAAACCCCGCCCGCGTTCGACGCGACGCTTGCGCTCGCCGACTATCGCGCGCCGCTCGACGGTCTCGCGCGCGGGCTGAAGTTCCGCGCGAGGCTTGCGCTGGGTGAAGAATTCGCGCGGCGGCTCGCGCTCGCCGCCGAAGACGCGCTCGACGCCGACTCGCACCCGGATGCGCCCGACCTGATCGTGCCCGTCCCGCTCTCGCGCGAGCGCCTGATCGAGCGCGGCTACAACCAGGCGTGGCTGATCGCAAAGCCGCTGGCCCGCGCGCTCGGCACGCGCGCCAGCGCCACGCTGCTGCGCCGCACGCTGCACACGGCGCCGCAATCGAAGCTCGACCGCGAAACGCGCCGCCGCAACGTGGGCCGCGCGTTCGCACTGACGCGGGCCGATCTGCGCGGCCTGCACCTCGGCGTGGTCGACGACGTGATGACCTCGGGCGCCACGCTCGACGCCCTCGCCCACACGCTCAAGGCCGCGGGCGCGCGGCGCGTGACGAATTTCGTCGCGCTTCGGACGCCGAAGGACTGAGCGTACACGGCTCGCCATCCGCATCGTTTTTATCGTCTTTTACTGTCTTTTCACGAGTTTCATCATCATGTTCAACGTCGTTCTCGTCGAACCGGAAATCCCGCCGAACACCGGCAACGTCATTCGCCTGTGCGCCAACACGGGCGCGCGACTGCATCTGATCGAGCCGCTCGGCTTTCCGCTCGACGACACGAAGATGCGCCGCGCGGGCCTCGACTATCACGAATACGCGCAGATGCACGTGCACGCCAACTGGGACGCGTTCGTCGCGAAGGAAACGCCCGATCCGGCGCGCATGTTCGCGTTCACCACGCGCGGCTCGGGCCGCTTTCACGATCACGCGTTCCTGCCCGGCGACTGGTTCGTGTTCGGCGCGGAGACGCGCGGCCTACCCGACGGCGTGCTGGAGCGCTTCGCGCCCGAACAGCGCGTGCGCCTGCCGATGCGGCCCGGCAACCGCAGCCTGAACCTCTCGAACACCGTCGCGGTGGTGGTGTTCGAGGCGTGGCGCCAGGCCGGTTTCGAAGGCGGGGAATAAGGACGGATCGATCGAATGCGTGCTTATTGAGCACGCAATTCGCGCGCATACCGCGCGAGCATCGCGTCGTCGAAGCACGCGAAAATCACGCGGTCGAGCGCCGGATACGCGGGCAAGGCGTCGATGACGGTTGCGACCGCAATCGTCATCGCTTCGTCGGGCGGGAATCGATACACGCCGCAGCTGATCGCCGGAAACGCGATGCTCGTCACGCCCGCGTCTCGCGCGACGTCGAGCGAGCGCCGGTAGCACGAAGCGAGCAGAAACGCCTCGTCGCGCGCGCCGCCGTTCCAGACCGGGCCGACGGTGTGAATCACGTGTTTCGCGGGAAGCCGGTAGCCGGCGGTGAGTTTGGCGTCGCCGGTCGGGCAGCCATGCAGCGTCTCGCATTCGCGCAGCAGATCGGGGCCGGCCGCGCGGTGGATCGCGCCGTCCACGCCGCCGCCGCCGAGCAGCGAACTGTTGGCGGCGTTCACGATGGCATCGACGGCGAGCGTCGTGATGTCCACGACCCGCGCCTCCAGCGTGCAATGTCCGATGGTGAGCATGACGGTCCTCCTTGCGCGATCACGCGCAACGTTGCGCATTCACGGCGAAGGCGAAGGCGCAACACATCACGCGCCCCGCGCCGCACGCAAATCGGCGCATGAATCATGCGCCGATCCGTATTACTCCGCCTTCGCGTCGCGCCTGAGCAGGGCGCTCACGGCGTCGCGCGGCGCCACGCCGTCGAACAGCACGGCGCATACCGCCTCGGTGATCGGCATGTCGATCTGATGCGCGCGCGCGATCGCCAGCACGGCGCGCGCACAGCGCACGCCTTCGGCCACATGGCCGAGCGCGCCGAGAATGTCGTCGAGCGTGCGCCCGCTCGCCAGCTGCTTGCCGACGGTGCGGTTGCGCGAGAGGTCGCCGGTGGCGGTGAGGATGAGGTCGCCGAGGCCCGTGAGACCGGTAAAGGTTTCCGCGCGGCCGCCGAGCGTGACGCCCAGACGGGTCATTTCCGCGAGCCCGCGCGTGATGAGCGCGGCGCGCGCGTTCAGGCCCAGCCCGAGACCGTCGGAAATACCGGTGGCGATCGCCAGCACGTTCTTGACCGCGCCGCCCACTTCCACGCCGACGACGTCGTCGCCGGTATAGATGCGCATCGCGCGGTGATGGAACGCGGCGAGCGTGCGCTCGCGGCAGTCGGCCGAAGTACTCGCGACCGTGAGCGCGACGGGCAAGCCCTCGGCCACTTCGCGCGCAAAGCTCGGGCCGGACAGCACGCCGTTGCTCGCGTGCTCGGGCAATTCCGCCGCCACGACCTGATGCGGCATCAGTTGCGAGCCGGCGTCGAAGCCTTTGCAAAGCCAGACGAAATGCGCGGGCACGCGGCCCAGGTCGCGCATCGTGCGCAGCATGTCGCTCAGGCCCGCCACGGGCGTGCCGAGCACGACGAGATCGGCCTCGCCCGCGCCGTGGTCGAGCGCGGCGGCGAGATCGGTTTCGTACTGAAGAGATTCAGGCAGCGAGACGCCCGCGAGATAGCGGGCGTTCTCGTGCGTTTTGCGCAGGGCGTCGACGAGCGCGCCATCGCGCGCCCATAACACCGTGTCATGCGCCTGGGCCAGATGCCCTGCCAGCGCGGTGCCCCACGCTCCGGCGCCGAGAACGGCGACTTTCATTCCGATACTCCGCACCGGTTGGTTCGATCAGCGATCAAAAAACGATTAATGCGTGGCGTTGCTGGCGCCGTCCTGCTGCTGCGCGATCTGCTGCAGGCGTTGCTCGTAGAGCGCCTGGAAGTTGATCTCGGCGAGATGGATCGGCGGGAAGCCCGCACGCGTGATCGCGTCGGCGATGTTCGAGCGCAGGTACGGGAACAGGATGGTCGGGCAAGCGATGCCGACGAGCGGATCGACCTGTTCAGCCGGGATGTTGCGGATGTCGAAAATGCCGGCCTGCTTGGCTTCGATCAGGAACGCAACCTTGTCCTTGACCTTGGCGGTGACCGTGCCGGTGACGAGAATCTCGAACACCGATTCCGCGAGGCGCTCGGCCTTGACGTCGACTTCCACTTCCACCGACGGCATGTCCTGCTCAAGGAAGATGGCCGGCGAGTTCGGCTGCTCGAGCGACAGGTCCTTGAGGTAGATGCGCTGGATGTTGAAGAACGGCTGGTTATTCTCGTCAGACATGGTGTTTGGCTTCCTGATTGATTGAACTGCGGCTGCACAGTATCGCAAGGTCTCGCAATGATGCGAGCCTGCACGGCGCAGCCGCACTGAGCAGCAACAAACGACAACACGCCCGCGCGAACCGTTTCGGCTCGCGCGGGCGAAACCTGGGGCGCTTTTACCGCGCCCAAGCCGCCCTTTCGGGGCGGCGGATGCATCGGACCGACGTTCAGCCCGAAAAATCAGGCCGTGGCTTCGAGCAGCGGCATCAGGCCGCCGGCACGATCGAGCGCGGAGAGGTCATCGTAACCGCCCACGTGCGTCTCGCCGATATAGACCTGCGGCACCGTGCGACGGCCGGTGCGCGTCATCATTTCTTCACGGCGCGCCGGATCCCGGTCGATCAGCACCTTCTCGATGTGTTCGACGCCGCGCGACTTTAAAAGACGTTCGGCCATCTGGCAATACGGGCACACCTGGGTGCTGTACATGACCACCTTGTTCACTTCGAACCTCCTTGTTTCACGACCGGCATACCGGCCTGCTGCCAGGCGTTCACGCCGCCGTCCAGCACGTGGACTTCGGCAAAACCGGCTTCTTTCACAAGGCTTGCGGCCTTGTTCGAGTGCTGGCCCGTCTGGCAGACCAGCAGCACCGGGTTGCTCTTGTTTTTCACGAGCTGGCCGATCTTGCCTTGCAGCTCGCCCACCGGCAGGTGACGGGCAGCGGGCAAATGGCCCTTCGCGAACTCTTCGGCCGAACGCACGTCGATCACTACCGCGTTGCGGCGGTTGATCATCTGCGTGGCTTCGGCGGCTGAAATACCGCCGCGGCCGCCGCGCTTGAGCGTCGGCCACAGGAGCAACCCTCCTGAGATGAGGACGATCGCGATGAGAACAAGGTTGATGTAATTGGTGAAGAACGTCACGGAGGGGCCGCCGGGAAAAAGAGAAATCGTGGGAAATCGAGTTCGGACAATCCGCTCATTATAAAATAACCGTTTGTCGCAGGGTTGACGCCCCCAGCCCGGGCGCGAAACCCGATGGACCGGGCCGCCCTGGCTTGCTGGCCGTTCCCGTCCCCGATTACCGCTTCTTCACTACCGACCGGCATCCTCATGTACAAACTCGTACTCATCCGCCACGGCGAATCGACGTGGAACAAGGAAAACCGCTTCACCGGCTGGGTGGACGTCGACCTGACCGAACAGGGCAACCGCGAAGCCCAGCAGGCCGGCCAGCTCCTCAAGGCGTCGGGCTATGCGTTCGACATCGCCTACACGTCGGTGCTCAAGCGCGCGATCCGCACGCTCTGGCACGTCCAGGACCAGATGGACCAGATGTACCTCCCGGTGGTCCACTCGTGGCGTCTGAACGAGCGCCATTACGGCGCGCTTTCGGGCCTGAACAAGGCGGAAACGGCCGAGAAGTACGGCGACGAACAGGTGCTCGTCTGGCGCCGCAGCTACGACACGCCGCCGCCCGCGCTCGATCCGTCGGACGACCGCACGGCCTACAACGACCCGCGCTACGCCAAGGTGCCGCGCGAGCAGCTGCCGCTGACCGAATGCCTGAAGGATACGGTCGCGCGCGTGCTGCCGCTGTGGAACGAGTCGATCGCGCCGGCCATCAAGTCGGGCAAGAAGATCGTGATCGCCGCGCACGGCAACTCGATCCGCGCGCTCGTGAAGTACCTGGACGGCATCTCGGACAGCGACATCGTCGGCCTGAACATTCCGAACGGCGTGCCGCTCGTCTATGAACTCGACGAGAACCTCAAGCCCATCACGCATTACTACCTCGGCGACGCCGAGGCGATCGCGGCGGCCCAGGCCGCTGTCGCGAACCAGGGCAAAAAGGCCGGCTAATCGCCGTCCCTCCCGTCCTGCCCGCGCATGACACTCACCAGCGCCCGCTCATCCGAGCGGGCGCTGGCCGTTTACCCACGTAACCGCGTAAGCACGTGTGCGCGCCCCCACGTACCCGCCCACCCGCGCGGCGGCTGCCAACTTCGGCCACACTCCGCGCTGCTCGCGGCCTCGCTGACGGCGCCGCCAGCTTCGCGCCAGTTCTCCGCCACGCCCGCGTCCAACCAGCACTCGCGGCGAATTTCACGGCACAATTCACGGCACGCGGATTGCGAACCCGCCCGCTGCGCGGTTGTCGAACCCGCAACGTTCGGCCTCGCCGCGAGCTTCGATGCACGCCCGCGCATTCGTCGAACCCGGCGCTGAACGCGCCTTGTACACAGACGCGGCAACTGTGCAGTTATACTTGTCCGTCGCTTTTCCATTAGACGCTGCCACGCGCCTTTTCTAACGCGCCTCGACCGCACGCAACAACCTCTATGCGAAAGAACCTGAAAAACATCGGCCTGATCGCCGCTGGCCTCGCGACCGGCGTATTTGCCACCCTGCAGATTTCCGCCTCGGCGCAGCAGACCCAGCAGACCGTGATCGAGCCGCTGCCGCTCGACCAGCTGCGGCTCTTTGCCGAAGTCTTCGGTCAGATCAAGCATGAGTACGTCACGCCGGTCGACGACAAGAAGCTCCTCACCGCCGCCATCAAGGGCATGGTGTCGAGCCTCGACCCGCACTCGTCGTATCTCGACAAGACCGACTACCAGGAACTCCAGGAACAGACCAAGGGCCGCTTCGCGGGCCTCGGCATCGAGATCTCCTCGGAAGACGGCCTGATCAAGGTGATCTCGCCCATCGAAGACACGCCCGCGTTCCGCGCCGGCATCCGTCCGGGCGACCTCATCACGCGCATCAACGACAAGCCCGTGCGCGGCATGACGCTCGACCAGGCGGTCAAGCAGATGCGCGGCGACCCGGGCACGAAGGTCACGCTCACGATCTTCCGCAAGACCGACGACCGCACCTTCCCGCTCACGATCACGCGCGCCATCATCAAGGTGCAGAGCGTGAAGTCGAAGATCCTCGCGCCGGGTTACGCGTACATCCGCATCACGAGCTTCCAGGAACGCACCACGCCTGACCTCGCAGCCAAGCTGCAGGACATCGCGCGTCAGGAGCCGAACCTGAAGGGCCTCATCCTCGACCTGCGCAACAACGGCGGCGGCCTGCTGCAGAGCGCGGTCGGCGTCGCGGGCGCGTTCCTGCCGGCGGACTCGGTTGTCGTCTCCACGAACGGCCAGATCCCCGACTCGAAGCAGGTCTATCGCGACAACTACGAGAACTACCGTCTGCCGTCGTTCGACGGCGATCCGCTCAAGGGCGAGGCGGCCGAGTTCAAGACCGTGCCGATGATCGTGCTGACCAACGCCTACTCGGCGTCGGCGTCGGAAATCGTGGCGGGCGCGCTGCAGGACCAGAAGCGCGCGCTCATCATCGGCAAGACGACGTTCGGCAAGGGCTCGGTGCAGACCGTGCGTCCGATGACGGCCGACACGGCGCTGCGTCTGACCACGGCGTACTACTACACGCCGAGCGGCCGCTCGATCCAGAACAAGGGCATCCGTCCTGACGTCGCGGTCGACCAGTACGCAGACGGCGATCCGGACGACGCACTCGTCACGCGCGAAGTCGACTACTCGAACCACCTTGCGAACACGCAGGACCCGGACGAGAAGAAGGAGCAGGATCTGCGCGAGCAGGAACGCATGGACATGCTGCGTCAACTCGAGGAGCAGAACGACAAGAAGACGCCGGAACAGCGCCAGAAGGATCGCGAGCGCAAGCCGGTCGAATTCGGTTCGACTGACGACTTCATGCTCCAGCAGGCGCTGAACAAGCTCCAGGGCAAGCCGGTGACGGAATCGAAGTCGCCGATGGAGCGCCGCCTGTCGCAGCAGAAGCCGCCCACCTCGGCGTCGGCGCCCATCGCCGTCAAGCCGGGCGCGCTGATCATGGCGCCGGGCGCTTCGGCACCGGCTCCGGCCTCGCCCCCCGCGAAGTAACACGCAGCATCCCGTAGCACCCTCCTTGCGGCCCCTGACGCTTCGCGCGTCAGGGGCCGCAAGGCCATCTGCGCCAGCGCCGGTACAATAGGCAACCTGTACTCACGGCGCACGTCGCGGCCCTCCGGCCTTGTCGCTGCGCCTCGCACCGTGCGCCCCGCGATGAACGACGACCAACTCCTCCGCTATTCCCGCCATATCCTCGTCGACGAGATCGGCATCGAGGCTCAGCAGCGCTTTCTCGACGCGCATGCGCTCGTGGTCGGCGCGGGCGGGCTGGGTTCGCCGGCGGCGATGTATCTCGCGGCGTCGGGCATCGGCACGCTCACGCTCGTCGACAACGACACGGTCGATCTCACCAATCTGCAACGCCAGATCATGCACGAGACGGCGTCGGTGGGCCGCGCCAAGGTCGAGTCGGGCCGCGAGGCCGTCGCACGCCTGAATCCCGAGGTGACGGTGAACGCCGTGCAGGCGCGTATCGACGACGCCTGGCTCGACGAGCAGGTGCCGAAGATGAGCGTGGTGCTCGATTGCACCGACAACTTCGCCACGCGCCACGCGATCAACCGCGCCTGCGTGAAGCACGGCGTGCCGCTCGTCTCGGGTGCGGCGCTGCGCTTCGACGGCCAGATCAGCACCTTCGATTTCCGCCGCGAGGACTCGCCCTGCTACGCCTGCGTGTTTCCCGAGGATCAGCCGTTCGAGGAAGTCGCGTGCTCGACGATGGGCGTGTTCGCGCCCACGGTCGGCATCATCGGCGCGATGCAGGCGGCGGAAGCGCTGCGCGTGGTCGGCGAGATCGGCACGCCGCTCGTCGGGCGGCTGATGATGCTCGATTCGCTGCGGATGGAATGGAACACGATGCGCATCGCGCGCCAGCCCGACTGCCCCGTTTGCAGCGAGCGGCACGGCGAGCGGCACGTTTGAGCGACCATGAAAAAAGCCCCGGCATGCCGGGGCTTTTTCACTTTTGAAGCACTCGACGGCGCAGGTCACGCCTGCGCGAGACGTCCTAAGGCCGCCTGCAATTCCTCCGGCTCGTAAGCCGCCAGCACATCGGCGACCGGCTTTTCTAGCGCCTTCAACTGCGAGCGCAGAATCTCCTGCTTCACCACCAGCAACTGGCTCGGGTGCATCGAGAACTCGGTCAGCCCCATGCCGAGCAAGAGACGCGTGAGCTGCGGATCGCCCGCCATCTCGCCGCACACCGAGACCGGCACACCCGCGCGCTTCGCCTCGCGCAGCGTGTGCGCGATCAGCTGAAGCACGGCCGGATGCAGCGGATCGTAGAGATCGGCCACGGCGTTGTCGGCGCGGTCGATCGCGAGCGTGTACTGGATCAGATCGTTGGTGCCGATCGAGAGGAAGTCGAGCCGGCGCAGGAACATCGGCAAGGCGAGCGCCGCCGCCGGAATCTCGATCATCGCGCCGACCTGGATGTTCGGATCGTAGCCGAGGCCCGCGTCGTCGAGCTGACGCCGCGCTTCGCGGATCAGGTCGAGCGTCTGGTCGATCTGCTGCGCGTGCGCGAGCATCGGAATCAGGATCTTGATGTTGCCGAACGCCGACGCGCGCAGGATCGCGCGCAGCTGCGTGAGGAACATCTGCGGCTCGGAGAGGCTCCAGCGGATCGCGCGCAGACCCAGCGCCGGGTTCGCGGCGGTCTCGTAACCGTCGCCGCTGAGCGAATCGAGCGGCTTGTCCGCGCCCACGTCGATCGTGCGGATGGTCACGGGCAGCCCGTTCATCAGCTCGGCCGCGCGCTTGTAGGCCTCGAACTGCTCGTCCTCCTCCGGCAACTGGTCCTTGTGATTCATGAACAGGAACTCGGTGCGGAACAGGCCCACGCCGGTCGCGCCCGCTTCGAGCGCCGCCTGGGCGTCCTCGGGCAGTTCGATATTCGCGTAAAGCTGGATGCGCGAGCCGCACAACGTTTGCGTCGGCGAGAACTTCAGACGCTGCAGCTTGCGGCGCTCGAGCGCCATTTCGCTTTGCCGGTAGGTGTACTCCTCCAGCACGATGGGCGCGGGATCGACGATCACCACGCCGTGATCGCCATCGACGATGATGAGGTCGTCCTGGCGGATCAGCGCGCTCGCCTGCTGCACGCCGACAGCCGCCGGAATGCCGAGACTGCGCGCGACGATCGCCGTGTGCGAAGTGCGGCCGCCCAGATCGGTGACGAAGCCCTGGAAGGTTTGGCCCTTGAACTGCAGCATGTCGGCGGGCGCGATGTCGTGCGCGACCACGATCATCTCGTCGCAACTGCCGTGCAGCGGCGTGGGCGAGGCGCCCGCGAGCGCCTTGAGCACGCGTTCGACCACCTGCTCGATGTCGGCCTTGCGTTCACGCAGGTATTCGTCCTCGACTTCGTCGAAGTGGCGCGTGAGGCGTTCGAGCTGTTCGGTGAGCGCCCACTCGACGTTGAAGCGGCGCGTGCGGATGAGGTCCATGGTCTCCTGCACGAGCATCACGTCGTTCAGGATCATGAGGTGCACGCCGATGAAGGCGCCCATTTCGCTGGGCGCGTCGGCGGCGAGGTCGGCGCGCAAGGTGTCGAGCTCCTGCTCGACGAGCTTGAGCGCGACCCGGAAGCGTTCGATCTCGGCTTCGATCTGCGACAGCTCGACCAGATAGTGATCGACGTCGAGCGCGGCCGGAGCGATCAAATACGCCCGCCCGATGGCAATACCGCGCGATACGGGAATTCCATGCAGCGTGAACGGCACGCGCACCTCCTCTGGTTATGTGATGCCGCGGCAAACCGCTGCAATGCGCACTCTCTGACCCCGACCGTCATTATAAATTCCGCCGCGTGCCGATGTTCCCTTGCGATACGTGTTTTGCAACGCCACAACGGCTTGCGCCGCGTGCCGATGCCTCGTGCATTCGTCTGACATGACGGCGCGCGCGCAGATCGGTGCAGCAATGAAAACGCCGCGTCGGAACGCGGCGTGGAGAGGGGGCAAAGCGTTGAACGAAGCGGTGGCCGAAGCGCTGCTGTCGTCCGTTCAAAGGCGAGGCGGCTGGCGCAGGAAGAGGACCGCGCCGGACACGCTCATTCGCGCTTCACTGGCCTTCGCCGAACTTATCGGCGATCAGCTTGAGCAGCGCGCTCATGGCGTCCTGCTCGTCGGGGCCTTCGGTTTCGATCAGCACCGTGCTGCCGATGCCCGCGGCCAGCATCATCACGCCCATGATGCTCTTGGCGTTGATGCGGCGGCCGTTACGGCTCATCCAGATTTCCGACTGATAGTTGCCGGCCAGTTGCGTCAGCTTCGCCGACGCGCGCGCATGCAGGCCGAGTTTGTTCACGATGGTCGTTTCTTGTTGCAGCATAGGTCGATCCAGACGCAGTGTAGGTTGGAGTGATGCGGTGAGATTGTGCGACGCCGTGGCCCGGCGTGCTCGCTGCGCGGCCTGCGCCGCGCGCGCTGCGGCGCGGCTCGCGCCACGCCGCCGTGATGCGGATGCCGCCTCAGGCCGTGCCGGCGGGTTTGAGCGCATCGGCGAGACGGCTCGCGAGGTCGCCGCAGCCGGCTTCGGCGAGTACTGGCGCAGCCGTTGCAGCCGTTGCGCAGCTCGCGCCCGCCACGGCGGACTTCGCCATGTCGGCGGCCGCGTCGGAAGCCGCTTCCGCGCACGGCGTGGGCGCGCAGCCGCAGTCGTTCACGGGTGGCGGCGTGCACGGACCGATGGTCTGCACGCCCTTGCTCGCGCCCGCGAGCGCCTTTTCGACGAGCGTGTCGAGCGGCGTCGCGCGGTAGCAGACCGCACGCACCAGCATCGGCAGATTCACGCCCGCGAGCACGCGCACCTGCGGCACCGTGGCGAGACGCGCGGCGATGTTCGAGGGCGTGGCGCCGAACATGTCGGTGAGCACGAGCGCGCCGTTTTCCTCGCGCAGACGCTCGATCTCGGCGTTGGCCCGGGCGACCACCTCGGCGGGGTCGCTGTCGGGCAGCACGTCGAGTGCGCCGATGCGCGCCGGACAACCGCCGTAGATATGGGCAATGCACTCGCGCAGCGCGGTGGCGAGCGGTGCGTGGGCGATGATGAGAATCCCTGCCATGTCAGCTTGACTGCAATAAACGGCTTCGGATGATGCTGGCGCCGACCGGTGGCCAGCCGTGGGCCATCAGGGTCGGAACGTGCTCGGGCGCGCTTTCTGGCGATGCAGCACGCGCGTCCCGGAGACGGACTCGCGGCATTGTAGCAGGCTCATTTTCGCGCAGACCATGCGGTTTTGCTCGCGGTTTTCATTCCGCTCGCATCAACCTCACCCAACGTGCAGCGCAGTTTTTGTGCCTTGCAGCACCGCGCTACGCGCCCTCACCCCTCAGATGCCGTCGCGGCGCCCGGAATCAAGCGCCGCGCTGCCGCGTTTCGAGCGTCTCCTCGAAACGCGGCATGAAGCCATCAAACCGACGCAGACTCAAGCCGCCGCGCGCTCCAGCGCGTCGATGAACATCGCGGCCACGTCGAAGCCGGTCTGCTCCATGATCTCGCGGAAGCAGGTCGGGCTCGTGACGTTGACTTCGGTGAGCCAGTCGCCGATAGCGTCGAGGCCCACGAGCAGCAGCCCGCGCGCGGCCAGCGTCGGCCCGAGCGCCTTGGCGATCTCCATGTCGTGCGCCGTGAGTGGCTGCGCGCGGCCCAGACCGCCCGCGGCCAGATTGCCACGCACCTCGTTGCCCTGCGGAATGCGCGCGAGCGAGTACGGCACCGGTTCGCCGCCGATCAGCAGGATGCGCTTGTCGCCGTCCTTGATCTCGGGGATGAACTTCTGCGCCATCACGCTGCGGTGGCCGTCCTCGCTCAGCATCTCGATGATCGAGCCGAGGTTCATGCCGTCCGCCTTCACGCGGAACACGCCCATGCCGCCCATGCCGTCGAGCGGCTTGAGGATCACGTCCTGATGTTCTTCGTGGAATTTGCGCAGACGCGCGGCGTCGCGCGTGACCAGCGTCGGCGCGACGAACTGCGGGAATTCGCCGATCGCGAGTTTTTCCGAGTGATCGCGGATCGCCTGCGGCTTGTTGAAGATCTTCGCGCCCGCGCGCTCGGCCAGTTCCAGCAACCACGTGGACGTGACGTACTCCATGTCGAACGGCGGATCCTTGCGCATCAGCACCGCGCCGAACTCCGTGAGCGCGCGCGTGGTGTCGGTGGCCGTGAACCACGGCGCGCGATGCAGGTCCGCCGTATCGCCGACGATCTCGACGCGCCGCACGTCGGCTTCCACGCGACCGTTCACCCAGGCGAGCTGCTGCGGCTCGCACGCATAGAGCGTGTGGCCGCGCTTCGCGGCCTCGGCCATCATCGCGTAGGTCGAATCCTTGTAGATCTTGAACCGCTCGAGCGGATCGGCGATGAAGAGAATGTCCATGTCGTCCCTGCTGTATCCGTGCTGTTTCGTGATGTGATGACGGCTGCGCCCGCACAGGGCGGGCGCAGCGTCGTGTTATCCGTCGTGTCGTGCCTGGCGCCGGTCTGCGCCGGCCATCAGACCTGGATCGCTTCCGGGTCGGTCTTTTCGAGCTCGACCGATGCCGCCAGCAATCCGAGGCGCGCGACCACGCCGTACATGTAGAAGCGGTTCGGCGGCGCCGCGCCCGGCTTCGCGCGCGTGTCGGGCAGCGCCGTGTGCTCGAAGCCGAGCGGCACGAAGTGCATGCCGGGCGCGTTCAGATTCTGGTCGCGCTCGCGGCTGCCGTGCGCGCGATAGAAACCGCCCACCACGTAGCGGTCGATCATGTAGACGACCGGCTCGGCCACTTCGTCGCCGATGTGCTCGAAGGTGTAGACGCCTTCCTGCACGATCACGTCGTGCACCTCGAGCCCGTCCTTCGTGGCCGACATCTTCGCACGTTCGCGCTTGGTGAGCGCGGCGACCTCCGAAGCGTCGTGCACCGTCATCACGCCGCGGCCGTCGGTGCCCGCGTCGGACTTGATCACCACGTAGGGCTTTTCGGTGATGCCGTACTCGCGGTACTTCTTCGCGATCTTCTTGAGCACCGCGTCGATGGCGGTCGCCAGTTGCTCCTCGCCCGTGCGCGCCTCGAAGTCGACGCCTTCCACGTGCGCGAAGTACGGGTTGATCATCCACGGATCGACGCCGACCATCTTCGCGAACTTCTTCGCCACGTCGTCGTAGCAGGAGAAGTGCGTGGATTTGCGGCGCACCGCCCAGCCCGCGTGCAGCGGCGGCAGCAGATACTGCTCGTGCAGGTTCTCCAGCACGGGCGGAATGCCGCCGGACAGATCGTTGTTCAGAAGAATCGAGCACGGGTCGAAGTTCTTCAGCCCGAGACGGCGCTGCGAACGTTCGAGCGGCTCCAGCACGATCTTCTGGCCGTCCGCCAGCGAGATCGTGACCGGCCCGGCGATGGTTTCGTCGAGCGTGCCGAAACGCACGTTCAGGCCCGCCTGACGCATGATCGTGGCGAGCCGCGCGACGTTCTCCAGATAGAACGCGTTGCGCGTGTGCTGCTCGGGAATCACGAGCAGATTCTTGGCGTCCGGGCAGATCTTCTCGATGGCGGCCATGGCGGCCTGCACGGCGAGCGGCAGCACTTCCTGCGGCAGGCAGTTGAAGGCGCCCGGGAACAGATTGGTGTCGACCGGCGCGAGCTTGAAGCCGGCGTTGCGCAGATCCACCGAACAGTAGAACGGCGGCGTGTGCTCCTGCCATTCGAGGCGGAACCAGCGCTCGATGGCCGGCGTCGCGTCGAGGATGCGCTGCTCCAGTTCGAGGAGCGGGCCATTCAACGCCGTGACCAGATGCGGGACCATATGGGATTACTCGCGGACGAAAGCTTATTGGATTGTAGGGAAACCGGTGGTCTATCTGGGGACGATTGCGCCGGATGCAAGACGCGTTCTCCTTACGCCATGTAGGGTGATGCGCGGCCAGGCCTCGGGCGGTTCGTCACCCCGGCGCGCCGCCGGCCCTCCCTTCATTCCTGGTGAATATCCATTCTGGACCGCGTGCGCCGTCGCGCGCAATGGAGTCCCACGAAATGAAGGGACACTTTCTCGGCAACTTGCCTGCAACTTCGCTGCAACTTCCCCGCAATTTCCCCCATACGCAGCTAACGCGCGCCGCGCGCCTTTATTCCCACATCGCGAAACGAGGGAGCAAACCGCGCGCCCGCGTTTCGGCAGCCATCGCACGCACAAAGCTCGCAAAAAAAGAAAGGGCCCGTCACGAGGACGGGCCCAAGTCGCTGTGCTCCAGTACTGCCTTTACTGCCTGTACTGCCCTACAACCTCAAACCATGAATCGGATCCGTGATCGAACGCTTATTCGACGCGTTCGCCGTGCAGGATCACGTCCAGACCTTCGCGTTCTTCTTCTTCCGTGACGCGCAGGCCCATCACCATGTCGATGACCTTCAGCAGGATGAAGCTGACCACGCCGCTGTAGATCAGGGTCGTCGCGACGCCCTTGATCTGCAGGATCACGCTGCCGTCGGCGCCGCCGATGTCCTTGACCGCGAACACGCCGGTCAGGATGGCGCCGATGATGCCGCCGATGCCGTGCACGCCGAATGCGTCGAGCGAGTCGTCATAACCGAACTTGTGCTTGAGCCACGTAGCCGACCAGAAGCAGACCACGCCTGCCACCACGCCGATCACGATCGAGCCCATCACGCCGACGAAGCCCGAAGCCGGCGTCACTGCAACCAGACCTGCCACCGCGCCCGAAGCGATACCGAGCACCGAAGGCTTGCCCTTGGCGATCCACTCCGCGAACATCCAGCCGAGCGCCGCGCATGCCGTGGCGATCTGCGTCGTGAGCATCGCGAAACCGGCACGGCCGTCAGCCGCCACTGCCGAACCCGCGTTGAAGCCGAACCAGCCCACCCACAGCATGGCCGCGCCGATCAGCGTGAGCACGAGGTTGTGCGGAGCCATCACTTCGCGGCCATAACCGACACGCTTGCCGAGCACGAGGCAGCACACGAGACCGGCCACACCGGCGTTGATGTGCACCACCGTGCCGCCTGCGAAGTCGAGGATGCCTGCGCTGGCGAGCCAGCCGGTCGGTTCCCAGACCATGTGCGCGATCGGCGCGTAGACGATGACCGACCAGAGCGACATGAACACCAGCATCGCCGAGAACTTCATGCGGTCAGCGAACGCACCGGTGATGAGCGCCGGGGTGATGATCGCGAACGTCATCTGGAACACGAAGTACACGCTTTCCGGGATGGTCGGCGCGAGGTGGCTGACCGTCAGCGTCGTCGCCTTGTCGCCCTTGATGTAGTTCATGCCTTCAAGGAAGACGCGCGAGAAGCCACCGATGAACGAGCCGCCCGGCGTGAACGCCAGCGAGTAGCCGATCACCGTCCAGATCACCGTGACGACGCAGGTGATGGCGAAGCTTTGCATCAGCGTCGCGAGCACGTTCTTCTTGCGGACCATGCCGCCGTAGAACAGCGCGAGACCCGGGATCGTCATGAACAGCACGAGCGCCGTGGAGGTCAGCATCCAGGCGGTGTCGCCCGAGCTGATCTTCGACGAATCGACCGAGAACGGCGCGGTCGGTGCGGCGGGCGCGGCGTCGGCGGCCGGCGCGCTGGCGGAGGCGCCGGATGCCGCGTCGGCGGCGGGTGCGGAGGCGGCAGGCGCTGCTGCGGCCGCCGAAGCGTCAGGGGCAGCGGAAGCTGCGGGAGCCGACGCCGCGGCCGGCGCCGAAGCGTCGTCCGCGAGGGCGGCGCCGATGCCGCCGGCGAGCAGCGAGCCGGCCATCAGCAGGGACATCAAAAGTTTGCGCATCTCGGTTTCCTCTTGTCTCTCTCGTCTATCGACTATCGCGTGTGCTGCTGGTGGTCAGAGCGCGTCTGCGCCGGTCTCGCCGGTGCGGATACGGATGACCTGTTCGATGGGGGTGACGAAAATCTTGCCGTCGCCGATCTTGCCCGTGCGCGCGGCGCGTTCGAGCGCCTCGATCGCCTGGTCGACGATGTCGTCGGACACGGCGGCCTCGATCTTCACCTTGGGCAGGAAGTCGACGACGTACTCCGCACCGCGATACAGCTCGGTGTGGCCCTTCTGACGGCCGAAGCCTTTCACTTCGGTGACCGTGATCCCCGAGACGCCGATGGCCGACAGGGCCTCGCGCGCCTCATCGAGCTTGAACGGCTTGATGATTGCTGTAATCAGTTTCATGTAGTCCTCGCTGTAGTTGCTTCATCCCGTGTTTATTTCTGCAACGGGCGCCTGCGGTGCGGGTCTCGCCCCGCTGGCGCACCGCGAGCCAGCCGTTTTTCGGTGCGCGGGACGGTATTAGCAACACCCGTGCCAATTCGATCGGCCGAAGTTTTTGACAGAGTTCGATGCAGGATTGGCGCATCCCGTGGACAATGCGCGATCCGCGTGCGCAGGCCCGCGCGCGAACGACCTGCCGACGACGCCAAACGCGGTCCAGGCGGGGCGCGGGCACGGCCGGCGCAGGTCCTGGCCGGATGGCCAACGTGAGGTCCGCGCGGTGGCGGCGGCCTGGGATCGTTGCTAGAGTGTTCTCAGGTCTCGCGTCATGGCGCAGGTGCGCGAGCACCGCGCAAAGCCGCTTGGGCGCGAGTTTGCAGGCCGCGCGCCGGCGCCTCGCGGGTGCCTTGCCGGTGCCTCGCACGCACCCGCAGGCAACATCGCACGCGCCACGCACCAGATGCGCACACGGGTATGGCCCGACTTGCGGGTTGCGCACCAAGATCGGTCACGACCCAAAGCGAGGCACAGTCGAAACGAAACTTGCACAAAATTTGTGCAACGAAGGGGAAGCGAATGAAACAACCGAACGATGTATTCAACGACATTCAGTCGAAGGTCAGCGATCTGCTGAAGAACTCGCCCGCGCGCGACGTCGAGCGCAACGTGCGCGCGATGCTCTCGCAGGGCTTTTCGAAGCTCGAACTCGTCACGCGCGAGGAGTTCGACGCGCAGGCGCAAGTGCTCGCCCGCACGCGCGCGCGCCTCGAAGAACTCGAACGCCGCGTGGCCGAACTCGAACAGAAGCTGCCCGTCACTGGCCAGTCGTCCTGAACAATTCTGTGTTTGCTTAAGGCAAGCGAGCCGTAACGGTTTCGCAAAGGAACCGTAAAGGGGCACGCGCCTCACCAGCCTGGCGCATGGGCCGCGCGCGACATCCACGTCGCGCGTGCGGCGCGCGTGTGCCGTCTCCCGGAGATCCCCATGTCGCTTGCCGTGGTGCGCAGCCGCGCGCCGGCTGCTGGCCGCGCGCCCGACGTCACCGTCGAAGTCCATCTTGCCAACGGGCTGCCGTCGTTCTCCATCGTCGGCCTGCCCGATCTCGAAGTGCGCGAAAGCCGCGAGCGCGTGCGCGCCGCGCTCAGCAACTGCGGCTTCGACTTTCCCGTGCGCCGCATCACCGTCAATCTCGCGCCCGCCGATCTGCCGAAGGAATCGGGACGCTTCGACTTGCCGATCGCGCTCGGCATCCTGGCGGCGAGCGGGCAGATTCCCGCCGCTTCGCTCAGCGCCGATCGCGAGTTCGCGGGCGAACTGTCGCTCACCGGCGCGGTGCGGCCGATGCGCGGCGCATTCGCGATGGCTTGCGGCACGGCGCGCGCACATGCGCATTCGGCTGCTGCGGCTGCCCCTGCCGCTGAGCACAGCGACGAAGCCGCCGCCGATCACGCGGCACCACGCACGCCGCAGCTCTATCTCCCCGCCGACAACGCCGCCGAAGCCGCCCTGGTGCCCGATGTCGATGTCTACGCGGTCACCGACCTGCGCGCACTGTGCGCGCATCTCTCCGGCGCGGAGGGTGCGGAGGACGCGCGCCTTGCGCCCGTGCGCGCCAGCGCGCTCGACGCCACGCCGCGCGCCGCCCTGCCCGACATGGCCGACGTGATCGGCCAGCGCGGCGCCCGTCGCGCGCTCGAAGTGGCGGCGGCGGGCGGTCATCATCTGCTGATGGTCGGGCCGCCCGGCGCGGGCAAGTCCATGCTCGCCGCGCGCCTGCCCGGCCTGTTGCCGCCGATGACCGACACCGAAGCGCTCGCGAGTGCCGCGCTGCTCTCGGCGAGCGCGATCGGCTTCTCGCCGCAGCAGTGGCGGCGGCGGCCGTTTCGCGCGCCGCATCATTCGTCGAGTGCGGCGGCGCTGGTCGGCGGGCGCAATCCGCCGCAGCCCGGCGAAATTACGCTCGCACATTTAGGTGTCCTCTTTCTCGACGAGCTGCCCGAGTTCGACCGCCATGTGCTGGAGACCTTGCGCGAGCCGCTGGAAGCCGGTTCCATCACCATCTCGCGCGCGGCGTGGCAAGCCGACTTCCCCGCCGCCTGCCAACTGGTCGCGGCCATGAATCCGTGTCCGTGCGGATGGCGCGGCGATCCGTCCGGGCGGTGCCGCTGCACGCCCGAAGGTGCGGCGCGCTACCGGCGCAAGCTGTCCGGGCCGCTGCTCGACCGCATCGACATCCAGATCGAGATTCCCGCGCTGCCGCCCGCCGAACTCGCTGGCCGCGCCAGCGCACCCGGCGAGGCCAGCGCGATCATCGCGCAGCGCGTGGCGGCCGCGCGCGAGCGGCAGATCGCGCGTCAGGGCAAGACCAACCGTGAATTGAGCGGACGCGAAACCGACACCGTCTGCCGCCCCGATGCTGCTGGCGAAGCGCTGCTGCGCGAAGCGGGCGAGCGCTTCGGCTGGTCGGCGCGCGCTTACTACCGCGCGCTCAAGGTCGCGCGCACGATCGCCGATCTCGACGGCGCCGCCATGCCCTCGGCCGCCCATATCGCGGAGGCCGTGCAGTATCGCCGCGCGCTCGCCGATCAGTAGTGCGCACGAATTGCGCGACGCGAACGCTCGTGCGCCGCGCCACGCGGCGCTTTGTGCGTTCCAGGCAGCGGCGGCACGGCGTCACTCGTCAGACGGATCAAAAAATGCATGTCAAGACTTGACTTATGCACACAACGTCGTGTTCGACCCGTTTATGTGCACGATTCGCATTCAGTTTTTATTCATACCGCAAGTCATTGATTCTTCAGTAATTAGCAAACCACCGGAAAGCGCTCAGATCTAACAAAAAGCCCACAGGGCGGCCTTTTGCGGCTGGCGGCGCGGCTTTTTCCACAAAGTTACCCACAGGCTCTGTGGGTAACCCGTAAACCCTCAATCAAATCCGTGTGTTAGCCGGTAAACCCAGGAGAGCACATTCACTTCGGGCCGCCAGCGCCCGTCGCTCCGTTATCCTCAATACAGTCTGAAAGATTGGAAGAACTGATCGACTTGTTCCACGGGCGGCTGCTCGCGGCCCACGATCGCGAGCTGGTACGCGTGCGTTCCTCTGGCGACAAGACGCGCGTGAATCGTGCGCGCTTCGGCCTTGCCACCCGCGTTGCCGAATCCTGCCGGGTTATCGGCCTTGCCCGTCAGATCGAGTTCGATGCCCTGCACTGCGCCGCCCGCCGCCAGCGGCACGTCCACCGCATGCGCGGCGGGCGGCGCGCCCAGATTGCGCGCGAGGCCGTCGCGCAGGAAATCGAGCGCTTTTTGCTGGGTGGCGGGCTGTGCGTCGGGCAGATCGAGCGTGCCGACCACGAATACGGCGCCGCCCACTTCGGCGGTCTGCACGCGCATGCGCATGGTTGTGCCGCCGACGTCGAGACTGCGCTGATCCGCGCCCGGCTTGGCGGGCAAGTCGACGCTATAGCCGCTCGCGTTGTTCGACACCGTGCGCCAGTCGTAGGTCGGCGAGCACGCCAGCACGCCCGCGACGAGCGCCGCGCCCAGCATGCACGCGCCGCCGCGGCGCACACGCGCGCGCCATCGCGACCCTGATAGTGAAAGCGGCAACTCCCGCGCAGACCGCGCGCGGAGTCCGGCGAAAAACGCGGCGACAGTTGGAAAACCCGGAAAACGCTGGCGTGGCGGCATAAAAGTGCGGGAATGAGCGAAGGTTCGCATCATTATCCGCTGCGATGCCGGGCATGTGCCTGCGTAGCCGCTATGCCGGGAAATTCAGCGCTACAATGCCTTTGCTCAAGTTTTGCCTGTTTTTTGCCGGCGGTTTTGTCCGCAGTTTTGCCAGACGCAGTCCGGCTCTTTCCGCGCCCGTGGGCGCTCGAGGCACCAACCCATGTCCGCATCCCCGAATTCACCAAAGGCGCGCTCCGGCGCGCTGCGCAACATCGCCGCCGCCGTCGTCGTGCTGGCGATCGCCGTGGCCGGCTATTTCGCGTTCTTCGGCAGCCAGCAGCGCGTGCCGGACGCCACCTTCACGCTGCTGTCCGGCCAGAAGGTCTCGACCGCCGATCTCAAGGGCAAGGTCTATCTGATCAACTTCTGGGCGACCAGCTGCGCGACCTGCATGCAGGAAATGCCGCAGATGGTTCAGACCTATAACCGCTACAAGGGCGAAGGCCTCGAATTCGTCGCCGTGGCGATGAACTACGACGCGCCGATGTACGTCGCCAACTACGCGCAAACGCGCCAGCTGCCGTTCAAGGTGGCGATGGACGACGGCTCCGCCGCGAAGCAGTTCGGCAACGTGCAGCTCACGCCGACGACCTTCGTGGTCGACCGCAACGGCAAGATCCTCAAGCGCTATGTGGGCGAGCCGCAGTTCGCGGAACTCGACCAGCTGCTGCAAAAGGCGCTCGCGACCTGAGCCGCACAGAACGCATCGCCCAATAAAAAACGGCAGCGAAATTCGCTGCCGTTTTTTTATGCGCGCGGTTCGTGCTCGCCGCGCGCCACGAGGCCGTAGCGCCGGATCTTTTCGTAGAGCGTGGCCTTAGCCATCTGCAGGCGCTCCGCCGCCTGCGCGACCGCGCCGTTGGATTGCTGGAGCGCGTCGGCGATCAGCGCGCGCTCGTATTGCTCGACGCGCTCCTTGAGCGGCTGCGCGTCGTCGGCGCCGTTCGCGGCGGGCGGCGCGACATCGTCGGGAATCCCAAGCACATAGCGGTCCGCCGCGTTGCGCAGTTCGCGCACGTTGCCGGGCCAGTCGCGCTGCGCGAGACGCATGCGGTCGCGCTCGGTGAGCAGCGGCGCGGGCCGCTGGTAACGCACCGCTGCGTCCAGCAGAAAGTGCTCGAACAGCGGCACGATGTCCTCGCGGCGCTCCGCGAGCGGCGGCAGCGCGATCGTCACCACGTTGAGCCGATACAGCAGGTCGCGCCGGAACGTGCCCGCCGCGACGTGTTCGAGCATGTCGCCCTTCGCCGCCGCGACCACGCGCAGATCGACGCGCACCGGCTGATTCGAACCCAACCGCTCCAGCACGCCGTCCTGCAGCACGCGCAGCAGCTTCACCTGAAGCGCGAGCGGCATGCTTTCGATTTCGTCGAGAAAGAGCGTGCCGCCCGCCGCGTGTTCGAGCTTGCCGATACGCCGCTTGGCCGCACCCGTGAACGCACCCGGCTCGTAGCCGAACATCTCCGACTCGAACATCGGCTCCGGCAGCGCGCCGCAGTTCACGGCCACGAACGGTTTATCGCGGCGCGGCGAAAGCTCGTGCAGGCTGCGCGCGATCAGCTCCTTGCCCGCGCCGGTGTCGCCGTTGATGATCACGGACGCATCGGTGGGCGCGACGTTCGCGATCAGCTTGCGCACCTGCTCGATCGCCGGACTTCTGCCGATGATGCGCGGCGCGAGCGCGTTCTGCCCCGCCAGTTCGCGGCGCAGCGCGAGGTTTTCGAGCATCAGCGTGCGGCGCTCCAGCGCGCGGCGCACGGTTTCGATCAGCCGCTCGGACGCGAACGGTTTCTCGATGAAGTCGTAAGCGCCGTCGCGCATCGCCTGCACGGCCATCGAAATATCGCCATGACCGGTGACGAGAATCACCGGCACATCGGGCGCGCGGTCGTGGCACTGCGCGAGCAGGTCAAGCCCGCTCATGCCGGGCAGGCGGATGTCGCTGACGACCACGCCCGCGAATTCGGCATCGACGAGCGGCAGCGCGGCTTCGGCCGTCGCGAAACCGGTGGCCTCGAAGCCCGCGAGTTGCAGGCTCTGCACGCCGGCGCGGCGCACCAGTTCGTCGTCCTCGATATAGAGCACCCGGCCGGGCGTCGTGTCGATCATGTTCGTTCGCCTTCCTGATTGGAGGTGCGCGATGCGCTGGAGGTTTTATCTGCGCCGCGCGCATTCTCCTGATTCTGCGGCTTCGGCTCCGCCGCCCCCATGCGCGTGCGCCGCAGCGTCAGCACGAAGCACGCGCCGCCGTCCTGGCCGTTGTGCGCGGCCAGCGCGCCGCCGCAATCGCGCGCGATCGACGACGAAATCGCCAGCCCGAGACCGAGCCCCTGCCCCATCTCCTTGGTCGTGAAGAAGGGCTCGAAGAGGCGCGGCATGACGTCGTCGGGAATGCCGGGGCCGCTGTCGCGCACCGAAATCGCGAGCGTCGCGGGCAGCGCCTGAATGTCGATGACGATGCGCGGATCGGGCAGCCCCGCGACCGCGTCGAGCGCATTGCCGATCAGGTTGATCAGCACCTGTTCGAGCCGCAGGTCGTCGCATTGCGCGACCAGTTCGGGATACTCGCCGTGCGGATCGAGCGGCACCGGCGCGGCCTCGCCGTCGGTCAGGGTGAGTTCGACGCGCACGCCTTCGAGCCGCTTGCCGAGCAGCGCGAGCGCATTACGCAGCGCGCGCGCCACGGGCGAGCGCTGGCTCCTGGGCTTCGCGCGCCCCACGAACAGCTTGAGCTGATTGACGATCTTGCCCATGCGCTCGGTGAGCGAGCCGATCGCCTCCAGATTCTCGTGCGCCGAATCGTACTGGCCGCGCGCGAGAAACACGCGCGTGTTGTCGGAAAAACTGCGCAGCGCAGCGAGCGGCTGATTGAGTTCGTGCGTGATGCCCGCCGCCATCTGCCCGAGCGCCGCGAGCTTGCTCGCCTGGATCAGCTCGTCCTGGGTCGCGCGCAATTCCTGTTCGGCGCGCGTGCGCTCGGCCACTTCGCGTTGCAGCCGTTCGTTGGCCTGCGAGAGATCGGCGGTGCGCTCGGCCACACGGTCGTTGAGCATCGCATAGGCCTTTTGCAGCATCGCGCGGCTGCGCAGCACTTCGCGCACGCGCGCGCGGCGCATGCGCCAGTAGAAGCCGAGCAGGCACAGCGACACATAGCCGAAGCCCGTCATGACCGTGGCGTTGCGCGCGGCGTCGAGCACCGGATCGATCGGCGACATCGTCACCAGATGCCAGTCGGGCTCGCCGAGCGCGCGGCGCGTTTCCAGATAGCGCGGCGCGCGCAGGCCGCTGCCGATGCGCACGATATCGGCGTCGCCGGGCAGCACGCGCTCGACGCTCGCGGGCAAGGGCGCGATGTCCTGGCGCGCGTACTGGCGCGTCTGGTCGATCGAGCGGACGATCTCGGCGGGCAGCGGCCGCACCGTGCGGTACTTCCACGCGGGCACCGAAGACAGAAAGATCACGCCGTGATCGTCGGTGACGAGCAGCGGCTCGGACGCATCCGAGCCCGGAAACCATTCGAGATTGAGCTTCACCACCGCCACGCCGACGATCTTGTCGCCGCGCCGCACCGGCTGCGAAATGTAGTAGCCCGGATCGTGCGAGATCGTGCCGATGCCGAAGAAGCGCCCGACGTTGCCTTTCGCGGCCTCGATGAAATACGGGCGGAAGCGGTATTCGCTGCCGACGAAGCTGTCCGCGCCGCGCCAGTTGCTCGCGGCGATGCAGCGGCCGTCGGCGCCGATGATGTAGGTCGTGGTCGCGCGCGCGTGGCGGTTCACATCCTCGAGATAGCGGTTCGCCTCGGCCACCCAGTCGGGGCGCGGATCGGCCAGCACGTCCTGCACGAGCGGATGCGCGCCGACCAGATAAGGCAGCGATTCGTAGCGCTCCAGCGTGCTCTTGAGCGCGGCGGTCGTGCGGTCGCCGCGCACGGCGGCGTTGCGGCGCAGCGCGTCGATGCCGGTCTGCCAGGCGAGCGACCACGCGAGCGCGCAAACCACCGCGAGCCCGACGGCGAGCACGATGAACACAATGAGACGGCGCGTCACGGATGAGGCTTCCGGGGAATCGGACAGAGATGGGGAGAATTGTGGCACACGCTTACCGCGCGAGGCGGCCGACGGCTTGAGCGGAAGGGGAAAAGAGGCGCGGCGCGCCGCAGGGGAAACAGCGCGCCGCCCAACGGCACGAGGCCGTTAAAGGACATGATGCTGGGTAAAGCGCAGGTACAACCGTTACTGCAATCGTAGATGCAATCCGGGCGAAGCGCATGTGCCCTCCGCCCGAGAAAAACGCTTAGACGCCCGCGCCTTCCTTCACTTCCTCGGGATTGCCCGAGAGCGCCGCGCGCATCTTGTTGCGGTCGAGTTCCTTCTCCCATGCCGACACCACGACCGTCGCCACGCCGTTGCCGACGATGTTGGTCAGCGCGCGGCATTCGCTCATGAAGCGGTCGATGCCGAGAATCAGCACCATGCCCGAGAGCGGAATGGTCGGCACCACGGCCAGCGTCGCCGCCAGCGTGATGAAGCCCGCGCCGGTCACGCCGCTCGCGCCCTTCGAGGTGAGCATCGTCACCGCGAGCAGCGTGAGCTGCTGGGTCCACGTGAGGTCGGTGTTGGTCGCCTGGGCGATAAAGAGCACCGCCATCGTCATGTAGATGTTGGTGCCGTCGAGGTTGAACGAATAGCCGGTCGGCACCACGAGACCCACGACCGAGCGCGGGCAGCCCATGCGTTCGAGCTTCTGCATCAGTTGCGGCAGTGCCGATTCCGACGAGCTCGTGCCCAGCACGATCAGCAGTTCTTCCTTGATGTACGAAACGAAGCGGATGATCGAGAAGCCCGTGAAGCGCGCGATGGCGCCGAGCACGACGAGCACGAACACGATCGACGTCAGATAGAACGTGCCGATCAGCTTGAGCATCGGCACGAGCGAGCCCACGCCGTACTTGCCGATGGTGAACGCCATCGCGCCGAACGCGCCGATCGGCGCCAGCTTCGTGACGATCTTGACGATGCCGAACAGCACGCCCGAGAGGCTGTCGATGAAATCGGTCACCACGCGGCCGCGTTCGCCCAGTTGCGCGAGCACTGCGCCGAACAGCAGCGCGATCAGCAGGATCTGGAGGATTTCACCCTGGCCGAACGCCGAGAACATCGTGTCCGGGATGATGTGCATCAGGAAGTCGACGGTGGTCTGACCGTGTGCCTTCTCCGCGAAGCTCGCGACGGCCTTGGCGTCGAGCGTGGCCACGTCGACGTTGAAGCCCGCGCCCGGCTTCAGCACGTGCGTGGCGATCAGGCCGAGCACCAGCGCGAAGGTCGAGACGATCTCGAAGTAGAGCAGCGCCTTGCCGCCCACGCGGCCGACCTTCTTCATGTCTTCCATGCCGGCGATGCCGGTCACGACCGTACAGAAGATGATCGGGCCGATCACCATCTTGATCAGCTTGATGAAGGCGTCGCCGAGCGGCTTCATGTCGATGCCGAGGGCGGGCGAGAAATGGCCCAGGATCACGCCGATGACAATCGCCACGATCACCTGGAAATACAGCACTTTGTGGAGAGGTTTCTTCACTTTGGATGCCTGCAATGAGTTAAGCCGATGGCCGCGCGCAGATACGCGCCGAACCGCGACAGGTCGAAACGGGGGGAATCAGCGAAACCGGACGAGGGGATCGGACATCGGCTGTCTCCTTGCTTTTTTTGTCGCGGCCGGGGTGGCCGCGCGCTTTATTTTGCAAGGTTGATGCCAGCTGCGCAGCGCGCCTTCACCCTTGATTTACAAGGGATTTTTAGCGCGGCCGCGCGCCCGCAATCTGGATTTCCAGAAATGCGGATTGGATGTGTACGGGAATCCGGAAATCCAGGCGCGCGGGTGCGGGATGGAAAAGGGTCTTAACAGGTGGGGAACGCGCGCCTCAGCCGCGCCCTTTCCACGGCACGAGACGCCGTTCGAGCGCGCGCATGCCGAGGTCGAAACCCCAGGCGATCAGGCCGATCAGCACGATGCCCATCACCACGACGTCGGTGCGCAGGAAGCTCGACGCGTTGAGCACCATCTGGCCGAGACCCGCCGTGGCGGCGACCATTTCGGCGGCCACCAGCGTGGTCCAGCCGAAGCCGATGGCGATGCGCAGCCCGGTGAGGATCTCGGGCAGCGCGGCCGGCAGCACCACGAAGCGCACGATCTGCGCGAAGCTGCCGCCCAGCGACGCCGCCGCGCGCAACTGCTCGACCGTGGCGCTTTTCGCGCCCGCGCGCGCGGCCATGGCGATGGGCGCGAAGCAGGCGAGCCAGATCACGACGATCTTGGCGGTCTCGTCGATGCCGAACCAGATCACCACGAGCGGCAGATACGCGAGCGGCGGCAGCGGCCGGTAGAACTCCAGCGGCGGATCGAGCAGGCCGCGCGCGACGCGCGACACACCCATCAGGATGCCGACGGGAATCGCCGTCAGCGCCGCGAGCGCGAACGCGCCGAACACGCGCAGCGCGCTCCAGAACAGATGCTCGGAGAGCGGCAGACCGCCCTGGATGCGGCCGTGCCACGCGTCGACGAACGCGTGCCAGACCGCCTCGGGCGTCGGCAGAAAGAGCGGCGGCAGCCAGTGCAGATGCGTGGCGAGCCACCAGAGCGCGGCCAGCCCGGCCACCGACGCGGCGCTCAGCGCGGCCGTCGGGCCTTCGCCGGGCATGCGCCAGACGCGGGCGCGCGAATGCGCGGACGAAGCAGGCGCGGCTTGCGGCGCGGTTTGCGACGCGGTTTGCGACGCGACTTCAGCGCCGTCGAAATGACTTGAGGCGCGTGCGTTCAGCGCTTCCAACGATTCTTGCGGCACGCTCATCGCATCACCTTCACTATGGGCTTCATGGATCGGCTCGTGGATCGGCTCAAGTCAGCGCCGGTTCGCGCGCATCCGCGTGCAGCAGGCTCACGAGCCGCTCGCGCCATTCGATGAAATCGGGCGCCGACTTCACCGCGCGCGCGTCGCGCGTGCGCAGATAGCGGCGCGCGAACGGCACCTCGAACGCGTGCTCGATGCGCCCCGGCCCCGGCGTCATGACCACCACGCGCGTCGCCAGAAAGAGCGCCTCCTCCACGCTGTGCGTGATGAAGAACACCGTCTTCTGCGTGCGCGCCCAGACGTCGAGCACGAGCGTCTGCACCGATTCGCGCGTCATCGCGTCGAGCGCGCCCATCGGCTCGTCCATCAGCAGCACTTGCGGATCGCTCGCGAGCGCGCGCGCGATGCCCACGCGCTGCTGCATGCCGCCCGAGAGCGCATCCACGCGCGAACGCGCATGCTCGTCGAGCCCGACGAGCGCGAGTTGCGCACGCGCGATCCGTTCGCGCTCGGCCTTCGGCACGCGCCGGAAACGCAGGCCCAGCGCGACGTTGTCGAGCACGTTCAGCCACGGCAGCAGCGCGTGCTTCTGAAACACCACGCCGCGCTCCGCGCCCGGCCCGGCCACGCGCGCGCCGTTCACGCGCACCTCGCCGCCGGTCGGCTCGATGAAGCCCGCGATGCAGTTCAGCAAGGTGGTTTTGCCGCAGCCCGAGGCGCCGAGCGCGACCACGAACTCGCCGCTTTCCACTTGCAGATTCACGTTCGCGAGCGCCACGCTGGGCGCGTCGCCGCGACGCGCGCCCGCGTAGGCGACGCTCAGATCGCGGATATCCAGTGCGCTCATGCTCGCCTCCTTCGCGTGCGTGCGGTGACGAATGCCGATCTCAGTGCGCCGCGGCGCGCTGCACGTAACGCGGATCGATGCCGACCGAGTAATCGGGCAGCACGTTCTGGATCGTGCCCTGCTGCTTGAGGAAGGTCGCGGTCGCGAGCAGCGATTGCGCCGCGCCCGACTGCGCGCCGCCGCCCAGCCAGGTCTTCGACGCCTGCTCGGCCGGCGTGGGGAACGCGTAGAGCGCAAGGCTCGCGGGCACTTCGTCCGGGTTCGCGCCCGACTCCTTCGCCACCGCCTGCACCTGCGGCGAGGCGGCGTTCCACGCGGTGCGATGCGCGCCGTAATCGGCGTCGGCGGCGGCCAGCACCTGCACGAACTTCGCCACGAAGTCGCCGTTATCCTTCGCGAAACCGCGATCGACCACGAAGCCGTCGAAGGTCGCCTTGCCCGTCGCCTTCGCCACCTGCCCCGACGTGATCAGCACCTTGCCGTTCTTCTTCACCTGCGCGAGCACCGGGTCCCAGATATAGGTCGCGTCGATGTTGCCGCGCTGCCAGGCCGCCGCCACTTCAGGCGGACGCAGGTTGACGATCTTCACGTCGGCAGGATTCACGCCCGCGTTCTGCAACGCCACCAGCGCGTGAAAGTGCGAGGTCGACACGAACGGCACGCCGATCGTCTTGCCCTTGAGCCCTGCGATGCTCGTCACGCCCGAGCCGTCGCGCGCGACCAGCGCCTCGGCGTCGTTGATGTTGTCGAGAATCCAGAACAGCGAGAGATTCACGCCCTGCGAGAGCCCTGCCGCGATCGGGCTCGACCCCGCTTCGCCGAGCTGCACCGAACCCGAGGCGAGCGCGCGGATCACATCGGCGCCGCTCGCGAGCTTGCGGAAGGTGACCTTGTAGCCGGTGGCCTTTTCGACTTCGCCGGTCGCCTGCGCGTAACGCCAGGGCACCACCATGTCCTGATACGCGATCACGACTTCGCGCGTCTCGGCCTGCGCGCGCGGCGCGCCGAACGCGGCGAACAGCGCCGTGGCCGCCAGCGCGGCGGCGAGCCCGCGCGGACGTTGCGAGGAAAGGACACGTTGACGGGCGCGATGACTCATCGAAAGACTCCGGCGGAACCACTGAGGTTGAATGGACGGTTCCGACTATAGGGAGTCTCGCGGCGTCCGGTTCTAATTTATCCGCGATAGCTAATGACGCTGCTGGAGCATTGCTTTGCGTGTTCCGGCGTATGCCGCGCGCCAACGAAAAAGCCCGCTTTTCAGCGGGCTTTTTTCGAAGCGATGCAGCGAAACGATGCGGCTTAGACCACGCCCGCGCCGTGCGCCTGCAGATCGGCGTGATAGCTCGAACGCACCATCGCGCCGACGGCCGCGTGCGTGAAGCCCATCTTGTACGCCTCTTCCTCGTACATCTTGAAGGTGTCCGGATGCACGTACGAACGCACCGGCAGATGGTGCTCCGAAGGCTGCAGATACTGGCCGATCGTGAGCATGTCCACGTCGTGCGCGCGCAGGTCGCGCATGACCTGAAGAATCTCTTCCTCGGTTTCGCCCAGACCGACCATCAGGCCCGACTTGGTCGCGACTTCCGGGTGCAGCGCCTTGAAGTCCTTGAGGAGCTTCAGCGAGTGCGCGTAGTCCGAACCCGGGCGCGCTTCCTTGTACAGACGCGGCACCGTTTCGAGGTTGTGGTTCATCACGTCGGGCGGCGCGGCGTTGAGGATGCCCAGCGCGCGGTCCAGACGGCCGCGGAAGTCGGGCGTGAGAATCTCGATGCGCGTTTCCGGCGAATGCTCGCGCACCTGGCGGATACATTCGACGAAATGGCCCGCGCCGCCGTCACGCAGATCGTCGCGGTCGACGCTCGTGATCACGACGTACTTGAGCTTGAGCGCGCCGATGGTGCGCGCGAGGTTCGCCGGTTCGTCCGGGTCGAGCGGATCGGGACGGCCGTGGCCGACGTCGCAGAACGGGCAGCGGCGCGTGCACTTGTCGCCCATGATCATGAACGTCGCGGTGCCCTTGCCGAAGCATTCGCCGATGTTCGGGCAGCTCGCTTCCTCGCACACCGTATGCAGGTTGTGCTCGCGCAGGATGTTCTTGATCTCGTAGAAGCGCGAGGTGCCCGTGGCCGCTTTCACGCGGATCCAGTCGGGCTTCTTGAGCTTCTCGATGGGGATGACCTTGATCGGAATGCGCGCGGTCTTGGCCTGCGCCTTCTGTTTCGCGGTGGCGTCGTAGGGGACGTCGGCGGGGACCGGGCTCGTGGCCGGGTTCGGCACCGAATTCGCGGCGGGGTTCGCGGTTACATCAGTCATTCGTTCGATCCAGTCAGGCCGCCGGAACAGCGCCAGCCTGCGGTTGCGGCGGTTGCCCGCCTGAGGCCGCCTGAGCAGCCGGGTCCACTGCAGCCGCTTCGGCCGCCGGGTCTGTGGCGGCCGCTTCGGCCACCGGAAGAGTTGCCGCGTGCGCAGCGAGTTGCGTCTCGAGCTGCGCCGCCAGCGTGGCGGCCACCTCGCGCCAGTCCGCCGCGACGCCGAGCGACGCCATGTCGACGGTTTCGAGGCCCGCGTAGCCGCACGGATTGATCGCGAGGAAGGGGCTCAGATCCATCGACACATTCAGGCTGACGCCGTGATAGGAGCAGCCGTTGCGGATCTTCAGACCGAGCGCCGCGACCTTCGCGCCACGGTGCGTCGCGGCCGCGCCTTGCGCGTGTTCCGGCACGTAAATACCGGGCGCGCCGGCCTTGCGCTCGCTCGCGAGATTATACGCCGCCAGCGTGTCGATCACGGCCTGCTCGATGAGCGTGACGAGCTCGCGCACCATCAGTTTCCGGCGTCGCAGATCGAGCAGCAAATAGGCCACGATCTGGCCCGGCCCGTGATAGGTGATCTGGCCGCCGCGGTCGATCTGCACGAGCGGAATGCCGCTGTTGGCGACGAGCAGATGTTCGGGCTTGCCGGCCTGGCCGAGCGTGAAAACGGGCGGATGCTCGACGAGCCAGATTTCGTCGGGCGTATCGGCGTCGCGCTGTTCGGTGAACGCGCGCATGGCGTCGAAGCTCGCCTGGTACGCTTCAGTGCCGCGCCAGCGCAAGACGGGCGCGGCGAATCGGACTGAAACCGCGGCGGAAACCGGTGCGCTGGATGCGCCGGATGCGTTGCTGGACGCCGCCTCGGCGATCGTGGGAATCGCGGAGCGCGCGGGGTCGGATGACATGGACAGGGGTGAAACCGGGGTGGCACACATGATTCCCGAAGTTTACCCAATTCGGGACAAGCGCGCCGAGGACGCTGCGGCATGGCCGGGATCAGCCTGCGCGCAGCGGTGCCTCGTCGGGATCGCGCAGGGATCGCACAGGGATCGCGCCAGAATCGCCCGATTTCGCGGTTTCAGCGTGTTTTTCGCGCGATTTCAGCACGATCCAGGCGCATTTCCGCACACCTATGCACGGTGCATCAAACCGTGCGCCAGCCGTCGCCCGTATGCACGCCGAGGCGCGCCGCCGTGCGCGCGGCCCAGTCGAGCGCGCGCTCGCTCACGCGCTGGGGCGTCGCGAACGCCACCCACGCGGGCGCGCCCTTCTCCGCGCCGATCCACAGCCGCTCTCCGCGCCGCAGCCGCACCGTCTGGCCCGGTTCGAGCCAGTAATCGGCCGTGTCGTCGCTGCGCGTGAGCCAGACCGCGCCGCAATGCACCGTCAGACGCGTGCTGCGCGAAACCCGCACCGAAGCGACTTGATGCGCTTCCACCTCGAAGGTGATATCCGAAGAAATTTCTCTCATTTTCGACTCCGAATGACCTGCTCCAATGGCTACAATCCTAGACACTGCAAGGGATCGAGCAAAACGATCATTTTTCACGGCTATGTGAGAAAAATTACGATGGACCTGCGCACGCTTCCGGCCCTCAATGCCCTCAAGTCCTTCGAGGCGGCCGCCCGTCACGAGAGTTTTTCGCGCGCCGCCGACGAGCTGTTCGTCACGCACGGCGCGGTCAGCCATCAGATCCGCGCGCTGGAAGCGGAACTCGGCGTAGCGTTGTTCGCGCGCGACGGCAAGCGCGTGCGCGTGACCGACACGGGCCGCCGCTACGCCACCCAGGTGCGCGACGCGCTCAACCAGTTGGCGCGCGCCACCGAGGAAATCCGCGCGGGCGACCGCGAGCGGCGGCTGGTCGTGTCGATGCTGTCGTCGTTCGCGGCGCGCTGGGTCACGCCGCGCATCGGCCGCTTCATCGAGGCGCATCCGCAGTGGGACGTCGAGCTGCAATCCACCAACTCGCTGATCGATTTCGCGCGCGACGACGTGGACGTGGCGATCCGCTTCGGCTTCGGCCACTATCCGGGCCTGCACACCGAACTGCTGCTCGACGAGATCTTCTTTCCCGCCTGCGCGCCCGACTTCAACGGCGGCAAGCTGCCCGAAGACCCGCGCGAGATGACGAAGCTGCCGCTGCTGCGCTCCGACGACGAACTCTGGCGCCCGTGGTTCGACGCCGCCGGCCTGCAGGATCTGCCCGAGCCCAAGCGCGGCGTGCTCTATCAGGATTCGTCGAATCTGCTGCAGGCGGCGATGGACGGCCAGGGCATCGCGCTCGTGCGCCGCTCGCTCGCGATGCACGAAATCACGCGCGGACGCCTCGTGCGCCTCTTCAAGGACATCGACGGCCCGAGCCCGTGGCGCTACTACTTCATCTGCCAGCCGCAGCGCCTGCAAACCGAGCGCGTGACCGCGTTCCGCAACTGGGTGTTCGACGAGGTGGCGCGCTTTCGCCGGCTCTACGAAGACGCCTGCGAGGCCGGTCCCGTCATCACGGCGGCCGCCGCCGCGATGCGCGCGACCACGGGCGAGGCGCCCTGAACCGCCGGTAAACGCAACAAGGGCCGCTCGAAAGCGGCCCTTGCTTCATGTCGATCCCGAGTGGCGGGAGCGCGCCCTTACAGCACGATCTTCACCATCGGATGCCCGGTCAGCGCGCGATAGATATCGTCGAGATGCGGCTGGCTCGTCGCGCGCACCGTCACCGTGAGGCCAGTGTAGTTGCCGCCGCTCGACGGGCGCGTTTCGATGGTCGCGGTATCGAAACCGCCGTCGAATTCGCGCAGCACGGCGATGATCGTGTCCTGAAACTCGGGATGCGTCTTGCCCATTACCTTGATGGGGAAGTCGCACGGAAACTCGATCAGCGAGGTCTTTTCTTCGGCGCTGGCCGCGCCGTTCGTTTGCGATGCACTCATTTGTCCACTTCCTGTAGCGAGGCGGCGGCTTCGGCGTGCGATTGCGCCAGCGATTCCGCCTCATAAACCTCACGCGCCGCGCGCGCCTTCGCACGCTGGTACGCCGCGTAAATCGCCGCATAGACGGGCCCCGGCTTGCCGTCGCCCACGGCCTGGCCGTCGATCGTCACGACCGGCAGCACTTCCTTGGTCGCCGAGGTCAAGAGCACCTCGTCGGCGGCGCGCAGCGCGGCCTCGTCGATCTCGCGCGCCTCGAAACGCAGCCCGCATTCCTGCGCCAGTTCCTCGACGAGCCCGTAGCGGATGCCTTCGAGAATCTTGTGGCTGCGCGGCGGCGCATACAGCGCGCCATCCTTCGCGATCCACACATTCGACGACGATGCTTCGGTCACCCAACCGTCGCGTAGCTGGATGGTTTCGAACACGCCGTGTTCGGCGGCATGCTGCGCCATCAGCACGTTGCCGAGCAGCGATGTCGACTTGATGTCGCAATGCAGCCAGCGGCGGTCTTCGGCGGTGACGCAGCCCACGCCGGTCGCGCGCTGCGACTCGCCCGCCATGACGAGCGGGTTCACCATCACGAGCACCGTGGGCGGCACGCTCGCCGCCGGAAACGCGTGCGCGCGCTTCGCGACGCCGCGCGTGACCTGCACGTAGACGTTCGCGTGCGCATCGGGCGCGAGCGCGCCGGCCTGCACGTTGGCGTCGAGCACGCGCGCGATCAGCGCACGCCAGCCGCTGTCGCTGAACGGATTGGCGATGCCGACCTTCTCCAGCGAACGCGCGAGCCGCGCGAGATGCTGCGTGAGCCGGAACGGCACGTGCACCAGCGGCGCTGCGCCTTCGTCGTCATCGTCATCGTGGCTTTCGACGCCCTCGACTTCGAGCGCATAGACCGGCACCACTTCGTAGATGCCGTCGCCGAAAATGAAGCCGCGGTCGAGCACCGGCACGCGCGCCAGGCTGATCGGCGTGAACTCGCCGTTCAGCCAGACGACGGGCTCGCCTTCGTGCTCGTCACCGGTATCGTGCTCATCATCGACATCGTGCTCATCGAAGGCATCGTGCTCGTCGTGCGGGTCAAGCGCGCCGTCTTGCGGCGCGGAAGTCGAGGTCGGCCCGGCCATTTACTTCTTCTTGTTGAACATCAGCATGAGCGAATCCCACACGCGGCCGACGATACCGGCTTGCGGCACCGCTTCGAGCGCGACCAGCGGGAATTGCGCGAGCACCTTGCCGTCCGCGCCGACGAACTTCGCCGTGCCGACTTGCTGGCCGTCCGCGAGCGGCGCGATCAGCGGGCTGGTGATGTCGATCTGCGGCTTGGCCTTGTCGGCCGCGCCCTTCGGCAGCGTGACGAACTGATCCTTCTTCACGCCGACCTTCACGGCGTCCGCCGCGCCCTTGTAGACGCGCGGCGTAGCCACGGCCTGGTTCGCGCCGTAGATGCGCGTGGTGTCGTAGGCGCTATAGCCGTAGTTGAGCATCTTCAGGCTGTCCTGCACCCGGTCGTGCTCTTTCTGCTCGCCCATCATCACGGAGACCAGACGGCGATCGCCGCCGCCCGCCATCGGACGCTTGGCCGACGCGATCAGGCAGTAGCCCGCAGCTTGCGTGTGGCCGGTCTTCAGACCGTCGACCGTCGGGTCGATCCACAGCAGGCGGTTGCGGTTCGGCTGCTTGATGTTGTTGTACTTGAATTCCTTGACCGAGAAGATGCTGTAGTACTCGGGATAGTCGCGAATCAGGCGCGCCGACAGCGTGGCGAGGTCGCCGGCCGTCGTGTAGTGATTCGGGTCGGGCATGCCGTTGACGTCGGCGAAATGCGTGTGCGCCATGCCGAGCTTCTGCGCTTCGGCATTCATCATGTTCACGAAGTTCGCTTCGCTGCCGCCGACCAGTTCGGCGAGCGCGATAGCCGCGTCGTTGCCCGACTGGATGATCATGCCGTACACGAGGTCGTGCACCGAGACCGGCTTGTTCGCTTCGATGAACATGCGCGATTCGTCGGTCTTCACGCGACGCACGGCTTCGCTCGGCGTGACGATCTGCTCCATCGAAATCTTCTTCGATTGCAGCGCCTCGAACGTGAGGTACGCGGTCATCAGCTTCGTGAGCGAGGCCGGTTCGACGCGCTCGTCGGCGTTGCCCGAGGCGAGCACCTGATTCGCGGTGGCGTCGACGAGCACCCACGAGCGCGCGTTCACGGCCGGCGGCGGCACTTGCGCGAAGGCGCTGGCGCTCGCGAGCAGCGAGGCCGGCACGAGCGCGCCGAGCGTGACTTTACGGACGATGGAGGGAGAAACGAAGGAGGACTGCTGGCCGTTGGAGAGAAAACGCATGGGTTCAGGTCGGACGGGATTGGGGTCGGGATGAACGTGGCGCGCCATGCGGCGCACGGTCGGGTGAGGCGGATTGCGCCGCCTCGCTCACACGCCTGATGAGGTTTCAGGCGGGCGCGGCGGCCGCAAAAAGAGCGCCCATTATACGCGTCGCGTGCAGGCGTTTTTCGAAGTGGGCACACGTTTGCGCGCACCTGTCGTGCATTTTTAACGCTTCGCGCGCATTTTTTGCGGCGCCGCGCGATGTTTTCTCACGATCGTCCGACGCACGGCTTACAGCCATTGCGTGCGAACGATGTGGACCCTAAAAACGTGCGCGGGTGAATCAGATCGGCAAACGCAGCGCTCAGCGCCAGGCCTCGACGATGATGCGCTTGAGAATATGCAGCTTGCGATGCAGGAAGTGTTCCGCCCCCGGAATCACCACAACGGGCAGTTCCTGCGGCCGCGCCCATTCGTACACCGACAGAATCGGCACGGTGTCGTCGAGTTCGCCGTGAATCACGAGCGTGTCCTCGCGCACCGGCGCGACTTCCCAGCGGCTCGCCGCCGTGCCGACGAACACCATGCGCTCGATCTCGCCGCCCGCTTCCAGATAGCGCTTCGCGACGTGCGAGAGCACGAAGGTGCCGAACGAAAAGCCCGCGAGCACGAGCGGCACATCGGCCTGACCCGGCTGCGCGCGCATGTAGCGGATCAGTTCGAGCAGATCGTCCTGCTCGCCGATGCCGTTGTCGTGCGTGCCCGCCGTGCCGCCGACGCCGCGAAAGTTCGAGCGGTACGTCGTGTAGCCGAGTTGCACGAGCGTGCGCGCGAGCGTCTGCGCGACCTTGTTGTCCATCGTGCCGCCAAAGAGCGGATGCGGATGCGCGACGAGCGCGATACCGCGCACGGGCGTGCCGGCGTCGGGCGTGTCGCGCGCGCATTCGATCTGGCCGATCGGGCCGTCGATATGGAATTTCTGCGTCTGGGCGTTCATCGGGCTACGGTCCTTGCTGTCGTTTTTACAGTCGTTTTTATCCCGGCGTGCATCACGGACGGTCGATCAGCAGACGCTCGACCACCTGGCCGTTCTGCAGATGCGACACGACGATTTCCTCGATGTCGGTTTCGTCGACATAGGTGTACCAGGTGCCTTCCGGGTACACGACGACGACCGGGCCTTCCTCGCAGCGGTCGAGACAGCCGGCCTTGTTGACACGCACTTGCCCCGGACCCGCGAGGCCCAGTTGCTTCACGCGTTTCTTCGCGTATTCCTGCATCGCCTGCGCGTTGCAGTTCGCGCAGCTCGGACGCTCGGCGCCGGGCTCGCGCTGGTTCAGGCAGAAGAACACATGGTGTTTGTAGAAGGAATCGGTCATGGCTGAATACCGGTGAAGGCGGTGAAAGTGGGGGCGGCGCTTGCCGGAGGATCGGAACCGGAAACCGGTGACGATGCGCGCGCGGCGTGCCTGATCGGATCGCTGAAGGCGGTTCTGGAATGTGCGGTCGATTATAGCGAGCGCCGCGCGAGCCACGCGCGCTCCAGCGAGAACGCGCTCCAGCCGAGCGCGGCCCACGGCCAGCTCCACGCGAGCCAGTGCGCGAGGCCGTTGAAATGCAGATAGCGGCCCTGACGCCAGTCGGCGAGCACCACGTCGAAATAGGGATTCACGGGCAGCACGTTGACCAGCACGAGCGCCACGGCCAGCGCCGCGCTCGCCGCCGCCGCGCGCGCGGCGCGCGGCAGGCGCAGCGCGAGAAAGGCCGCGAGCGTGCCCCACACCAGGCCGCCGAGCGCGCCCGGCGTCGCCCAGTTGAAGATCAGCCCGCTTTGCGATTGCAGGAAGGTCGCGCCCGCCTTCACCACCAGCGTCGCCGCCAGCAGCACAACGATCAGCCGCGCGCGCGGCGCGCGCTGGCGCATCGGCAGCGAGGCGAAGGCCGCCGCGCCGAACAGGTTCAGCGTCGTGACGAGCGCCTCCCAACTGCTGTCGGGCAGGCGCGCGGCGAGCGCGTCGGGCAGCGCGCGCAGATGCCAGGCGGCGGGCGTCCAGGCGAGCACGGCGTCCTGCATCGAGACGTCGAAGCGCTGCCAGATCGCGCGCGGCCAGTCGCCCATGCCGAACAGGCGCGGCGCGGGAAACATCGTCGCGAACGGCCAGAGCGCCGCGAGCACCATCAGCGCGCCGGCATCGCGCTCGAACCAGCGAAAACGCAGCCGCCGCAGAAAGCCGCGTTCGAGCAGCGCGCCCGTGAGCGGCGCCGCGAGCGCTGCGCCCAGCAGCGCACCGAGCGCATTGGTGGCGAGATCGAGATTGGATGCGACGCGCGTCGGCAGATAGGTCTGCACCGCTTCCATCGCGCTGGAGAGCAGCGTGCCGCCCAGCGTCGCGAGCGCGACGGCCGCCAGCGCGCGGCAGCGCGGCCAGACCGCCAGCACCGCGAGCGCGCCGAACGGCATGTAGCCGAGCACGTTGGTGACGACGTCGAAGACGGTCCAGTAGCGCGGAAACGGATCGTTGAGAAAGTCGAACGGACCGAGGCCGAGCGAGCGCCAGCCCGAGAACGGATACCACGAGCCGTAGACGATCAGCGCCGTGTAGAGCGCCAGCGCCTGGCGCGAGAGCGTGGAGGCCTGGCGCGGCAGGTTCTCGCGCGTGGGATCGGGGGAACTGATGGGTGAACTGCGGGATGAACTGTTGGGGGAACTGTTGGCGGAACCGCCGCGCGAATCGACGGCGACATCGCGCGCAGGATCGAGCGAGCCGGATTGCGCAGACGCAGCGGACGCCTCCCGCGCGCGGGCCTCGCCGCCGCCGGATTCGCCGATGCCGCTCTCGTCGTCCTTGCCGCCCTTACCCGCTTTGCCGCTCATCCAACCGGTCCCACTGGAGCCGCGTGCCGCGCGCCGCGCGCGCCGCCCGCCGCGTTCCTCAAGGCGTGCCGGCGAATGCCTGCACGCTCAGCCATGCGCCGATCTGGCTCGCGAAGTCGTCGCTCGCCGTGCGCAGCGCCGCCGCCCCGCCCGCCGCATCCGGCGTGCTCGCGGGCGCGCGCGCAAGGAACGAACGCTGCGCGATCACCTTGCCGCCCTGCATCAGCGTCGCGCGCGCAGCCAGCACGCCCGAGCTTTCCGACTGGGTGTCGAAGACCTGTTCGAACTCGGTGAGTTCGACCTTGAGCATCGGCGCCTGCACGGCGTCGGCGCCCGAGAGCACCGTCACGCGCGTGGCGAGCGAGGTGCGCAAACGCTGCGTGAGCAGGCGCGCGGGCGACATCGTCCAGCGGCTGTCGGCGTAGCGCGCCGAGCGCTGCGAGTCGCCGCCGATGCGATAGACGATGCCGTCGTGATCGAGCGTGGCCGGCGCGCTCACTTCGAGCACCTTGAGCGGCGGCAGCGTGGGCGCCGCGGGCGGCGCTTCCTGCGGCCCGAGGTCGTAGCGGATGTCCGAGAGCGCGGCCGGATTGCCGGCGCACGCCGCCAGCGTGCCGATGGCGAGCGCCGCGAGCGCGGCGCAGCAAAGCCGCAGGAGCGAGCGTGACGGGGTGGCTTGGCGTGACATTGCGGTTCCTTCCGGTTCTTGCGGTTATGCGGCGCCGTTCTGACAGGCGCCGCCCAGGTCGAATGGACTCCGACTCGGTTGCGGCGCAGCAGTTCGCGGCGCGCGCAGCAGCATAGCGATTTTTGCGAGGGGCCAGAACGCGTGCCGCTGCGTCGTGCCGCCTCGCCGCGGACTTACTTCGCGCCCGTGCCCGGCCAGGCGAAGCCCGGCTCGCCCGGCCCCGGCGCGGGTTGCGGCGCGCCGCCGAACAGCACGCTGCGCGGGCTGCTGCTGAAGGTGCCCGCCGCGCGGTCCACCGAGCGCATCGCCGAGCGCACGTCGTCGGTCAGCGAATCGACGCGGGGCAGCGTGTCGTAGCCCACGCGCGCCGAGAGTTCCTGGATCGACATGTCCATCGAGGCGAGCGCCTGCCCCGCCTGCGCCGCCGCCGTGCCGGCCTTGTTCAGATTGGTCTGGAACGGGCCGTCCGGGCGGTTCACGCTGGTGATGAGCTGATTGGTCGACTGCAAGGTTTTCTGCAGGTCGGCGACCGCGCCCGGCAACTGCTTCGCGGTCGGCTGCAACTGCTGCGCGAGCGTGTTCACGCTGTCGGCGGCCTGCTGGAGCGAGACCACCGTCGCCATCACCTGCTTGCGGTTTTCCTCGCTGAGCATCTGGTCGACGTCGGTGGCGATGCTGTCGAGCTTGCGCAGCAGCACGTCGCCGCGCCGCTGAAGCTGGTCGAGCAGGCCGGGCCGCAGCGGAATCTCCGCCACATTCTTCTCCGACGACGCGAGCGGCGACTGGTCGAGGCCGTTGTCGTCGAGCTGCACGAAGGCGATGCCGGTCACGCCCTGGAGCGCGAGCGTGCCGAAGGTCGAGCGCGTCATCGGCGCCTTCTGGTCGACCAGCACACGGATGCGGATCTGGCCCGGATGCGCCGCGTCGAAGCGGATCGACTGCACCTTGCCCACGTCGAGACCGCGATAGCGCACGGCCGCGTCCGGGTACAGGCCCGTGACGCTGCTGCGCGAGATCAGGTCGTACGGCACGCGCACCGAATGATTGGCGCTGAAGAAGAAGACCGCCAGCGCGATGGCCGCCAGCAGGCCGATCGTGAAGAGGCCGGCCCAGAACGCATGCGGTTTGTTTTCCATCGTCAGATTCCCTTGTTGGCGACCTTGCGCCTCGTGACACGCCCGCGCGTCAGCACGGCTTCACGCCCACGGATGCGGGCAGCAGCGCCGCCGGCGGCAGCTTCGCGCGGCGCTCGGGCGGCAGCGCCTGCAGCGCGCGCCGTCCGCGCATGCCCAGAAAATATTCGCGGATGAACGGATCGTCCACGCCGGCCGCCTCTTCCACGGGCGCGGCCACCAGCACCTTGCGCTCCGCGATCACGGCCACGCGCGTCGAGAGCGCGACCATCGCGTCCAGATCGTGCGTGATCAGCACGACGGTCAGGCCCAGCGCGCGGTGCAGCGTGCTGATCAGTTCCACCACTTCGTCCGACGAGCGCGGGTCGAGCCCCGCCGTCGGTTCGTCGAGTATCAGCAGTTCGGGCTCCAGCACGATCGCGCGCGCGAGCCCGACGCGCTTGACCATGCCGCCCGAGAGCGCGGCCGGCATCTTCGAAGCGTGCTTGCACGGCAGCCCGACCATCTCCAGCTTGAGCATGACGATGTCGCGCAGCAGGTCGGCCGGCACCTTGCCGAGTTCGCGCACCGGCTGCGCGATGTTGTCGTACACCGACAGCGACGAGAACAGCGCGCCGTGCTGGAACAGCATGCCGGTGCGCGTGCGCATCAGGCGCGCGCGCTCGGGATCGGTCGTCGTAATGTCTTCGCCGAACATCTTGATGGTGCCCGACGTGGGCCGTTCGAGCCCGAGAATCTGCCGCACCAGCGTGGTCTTGCCCGAACCCGAGCCGCCCACGATCGTGACGATCTCGCCGCGCCGGATATCCAGATTCAGATGCTGATGGACGATGTTGCGCCCGTAGCGCTTCGTGAGGTTGCGCACCTCGATGATCGGCTCGCCGATCGCCGGCAGCGGCAGGTCCTCGACGGCTTCCTTGAGCGGCGTGCCCAGCGTGCCGGTCGTGGTCAACGTGTTCATGACAGCCCCACGTTCTGGAACAGGATGGCGAACACGGCGTCGGCGAGGATCACGATGGTGATCGACGACACGACCGACGTCGTCGTGCCCTCGCCGAGACTCTGCGAATTCGCCTTGATGCGAAAGCCGAAGTGGCAGCCGACGATGCCCACCAGCATGCCGAACGCCACGCCCTTGCCGAGCCCGATCCAGAGGTTCGCGATCGGCACCACGCCCGGCAGCGAACGCACGAAATACGACACGTCGATGCCCAGCACCGCCTTGGCCGCGAGCGCGCCGCCGAGCAGCGCGATGATGTCGGTCCAGATCACCAGCAGCGGCATGGCCACGCCCAGCGCGACCACGCGCGGCAGGATCAGCCGCAGGCCGTGCGAGATGCCCATCACGCGCATCGCGTCGAGCTCCTCGGTCACGCGCATCACGCCGATCTGCGCGGTGATGGCCGAACCGGAGCGCCCAGCCACCAGTATGGCCGCAAGCACGGGACCGAGTTCGCGAATCACCGCGAGCCCGAGAATATTGACGATGAACTGGTTCGCGCCGAACAGCCGCAACTGCTGCGCAGAGAGATACGACAGCACGATGCCGATCAGGAACGCCACCAGCGCCGTGATCGGCAGCGCGCGCGCGCCCGCGTTGTAGACATTCGCGGAAATCTCGATCCAGGGCGTGGCCTTCGGCTTGCGCAGGATAAAGAGCAGATCGAGGATCACGCGGCCGAGCATCGAAATGCCGCCGTAAAGGTGATCCCAGAACGAGAAGATCGCGAGGCCGAGCTTCGTGACCGGATCGATCTTGACGACGCGCTCGGGCGCCTCGCGCACCGAATCGAGCAGCGCGATGCGCTCGAAGATGTCGCGCTGCGTCTGCGTGAGCGCGACCAGATCGGCGGGCAGCTTGTGGCCCCAGACGCGCCAGAGCGCCTGACCGCCGACGTGGTCCATGCGTTCGATCCGCGACAGATCCCACTGGCCGACGCGCTCGCCGAGCAGCGCGCGCAGCCGCTGCGCCGCGCCGCCCTGATCGCGGTCGCGTGCGAGCGCGAGCGCGGTCCACTGGCCGGACAGGCGCACGATCTTTCCCTGGTTGCCGGCCGCGATTTCGAGGCCAGGCGGCGTCTCTTGAGTCAAGGCGGGGCGCTCGGACGGAAGAAATGATCAAACATTGTATCGAACGCGCCCCGTTTCGGCGGTGCGAGCGCGCACCGATTTCGCATCGCGCCACGAGGGTGCGTGCGAGGGCGCGCGGGGCTGTGGACAATTCTGTGGATGACCTGTTGGCACCCTGTGGGCACGATGGGGAATTCGCGGACCGTCAGCGCGATTCTCATCATCACAATCGTTCGCGCCTGTGGATGAATCCGTGGATAAGCTGTTGGCAGCCTGTGGGTGGGCTGTGAATTTGCATAAAAAACGGGCATTCCGGCGATAAAACCACACGAGGGACGGATCGCGTCGGCCGCCTCCTCTGTCAGCCCATCGGCCGCGCCGTTCCCGCGCCGCCCGCGCGCCGCACAGCCACGGCCAGCCACTACAATACGCACCATGAATGCGACGCCCCCCACCCCCGCTCCGCGCGCCGACGACTGGCGCATCGACCGCGATCGCGCGGTGACGCTGTTCGGCCCGGCTGCACACGACTGGCCGATCGAAATCGTCGAGGAAACCGGCTCCACCAACGCCGACCTGATGGCGCGCCTGAAAGCGCTGCCCCATCGCACCAACGCGCTCGCGCGCCCGCTCGTGCGCGTGGCTTATCTGCAGACCGCCGGACGCGGTCGGCGCGGCCGCGGCTGGGTCGCCCAGCCCGGCGACGCGCTGCTGTTCTCGCTCGCCTGCGTGATCCCGCGCCCGATCGAAGGACTCGCGGGGCTCAGCCTCGCGGTCGGCTCGGCGCTCGTCGACGGCCTGCGCACGCTGCCCGTGAGCGCACCCGGCCAGATCGCGCTGAAATGGCCGAACGACGTGCTGCTCGAAGGCGACAAGCTGGTGGGGATTCTGGTGGAAACGGCGTGGAGCACGCCCGACGCGACGGCGGTGGTGATCGGCATCGGCACCAACGTGCGCGGCGCGGACGCGCTGGCCGCGAAAGTCCAGGCGCTCAACGCCGACACCGCCGCGCAGCAGGCCGCGCCCGTGCCCGGCGCGGCGCCCACGGCGCTTTCGCGCGTGTGGCCCGGCGCCAATCTCACCGACGTGCTGGCCGCCGAACTCAACGCGCTCGAAGACGCGCTCGCGCGCTTCGGCGAAAGCGGCTTCGCCACGTTCCAGGCGCGCTGGAACGCGTGCCACGCCTACGCGGGCCGCGAAATCGCGCTCTACGAACAAGGCGCCGAGCTGATGCGCGGCATTGCCGTGGGCGTGGACGAGCGCGGCCAGTTGCTCGTCGATACCGCGCGCGGACGCGAAGCGGTCACGACCGGCGACGTCTCGCTGCGTCTCGCGGGCGGCGGCGCATGAGCCGCGCGGCCGCGCCCTTTCTGCTGATCGACGCCGGAAACAGCCGCATCAAATGGGCCCTCGTGGCCGCCGACGGCGCGCGTCTGCACGCGGGCGCGGCGGATCATGCGAGTCACGATGAAGCGCAAGATCCCCGTCTCGATTTCGCCGATTGGGCGACGCTGCCCGCGCCCGGCGGCGCATGGATCTCGAACGTCGCGGGCGAAGCCGTCGCGCGCCGCCTCGACGCCGCGCTCGACGCGCGCTGGCCCGGCCTCGCGCGCACGGTGATCCGCGCCTGCGAACACCAATGCGGCGTGACCAACGGCTACAGCACGCCCGACGCGCTCGGCAGCGACCGCTGGGCCGGCATGATCGGCGCGCGCGCGGCGTTTCCCGGCGAACCGCTCCTGATCGCCACCTTCGGCACCGCCACCACGCTCGAAGCGCTGCGCGCCGACGGCACCTTCGTCGGCGGCCTGATCGCGCCCGGCTGGACGCTGATGATGCGCGCGCTCGGCGAGCACACCGCGCAACTGCCGGTGCTCGACGCGCAGCACGCGCGCGGCCTGATCGATGCGCCCGCGCGCGCGCCAGGCGAGCAGCCCGGCCCGCTTTTCGCCACCGACACGAAGCGCTCGATCTCGGCGGGCTGCGCGCTCGCGCAGGCGGGCCTCATTGAGCGCGCGTGGGCGGATTTGCAAGATGCGTGGACAATGCCGGTCCGGCTGGTGGTGAGCGGCGGCGCGGCAGCCGAAGTGACAGCGGCGCTCAAGGTGCCGCATACTCGCCACGACGCGCTGGTGCTCGCCGGCCTCGCGCTGATCGCGCAGTCCTGAGCCCAGCCCAAGCCCTGCTGGACGCCGCATTGCACGGCGCCCGCCCATCCGAACCACGATTTCGACGGAGTTTCACACGATGCTGCGCTGGCTGATCGCCATCCTGATTCTCGCCAACCTGCTCGCCTTCGCGGCGATACGCGGCCTGTTCGGTCCCATGCCCGCTTCGGGCTCGCTGCAACGGCAGCATCTGAACCGGCAGATTCACCCGGAAGGACTCACGGTGCGGCCGATCAAGCCGTCGGAGTCCGTGGACGTGCCCGTGGTCGGCGGCCCGGTGGCCGAGCCGGCCATCCAGGCGTCGACGCTCACGCAGTGATCATGTAGGGGTTACACACCAGGCGCGGCGTCGCTTACCTCATCGGGCGATCGATCAGGATTGCGCGCGCACCTTCTGCAACAGCTTGGTGGTCGAGCGGTCGTGCTCGAACGCGATCGCCAGCGCCTTGCCGCCCCAGCCGCGCACGAGCGCCGACTCGGGCAGCGCATCCATGTCGTAGTCGCCGCCCTTCACGAGGATGTCGGGGCGCACGGCCTCGATGAGCTCGATCGGCGTCTGCTCGCCGAACTGCACCACCCAGTCCACGCTTTCGAGCGCCGCCAGCAGCGCCATGCGGTCGTTTTCGTTGTTGATCGGACGATCGTCGCCCTTGCCGAGCCGCTTCACCGAAGCGTCGCTGTTCACGCCGACGATCAGCGTTGCGCCGAGCGCTTTGGCGTCGGCGAGATAGGTCACGTGACCGCGATGGAGGATGTCGAAAACGCCGTTGGTGAACACCACCGGACCGGGCAGCGAGGCGCGCATCTGCGCGAGCGCCTCGCGCGTCGTGATCTTGCGTTCGAAGGAAGCGGGCATCGGATGTGACTCGAAAAGAAGTTGACTGACTGCGGGACTAACTGCGAGATTAGCCGCTGGACTCACAACGTAAAACGGCCCGGACGCGCAAGCGTGCCGGGCCGTTTTCGATTCATGCGTTTTGCGCTTCGGGGCACGCCGCGAGGCGCGCGCTCGAAGGCGCCGGCGCTCAGGCCGGTTGCTGCGTGCCCTGCTCGGCCTGCAGGCGCTGCACCACTTCCTTGCGGTAGCGGTTCAGTTCCTGCGCCGTGCTGAACGTGCGTTCGAACAGGATCGACAGGTTGTGCAGAATGCGCTCGATGACCTTCTTTTCCCAGCCGTCGTCGAAGCGGATCTGCTCGTCGAGCCAGCGCTCGAGCCATTCCGGGTCGGGCAGGCGCGATTGCACCGTGTCGCGCGGGAACAGCGCCTGGTTCACGTGCAGGTTGGTCGGGTGCAGCGGCTTTTCGGTGCGGCGCGCCGACGCCATCAGCACGCCGATCTTCGCGAACGCCGCGCGCGCGACGTCGCCGCAGTTCACGAGCGCCTTCTTCATATAGCGCAGGTACGCGCCGCCATGACGCGCTTCGTCGCGCGAAATGGTTTCGTAGATGGCCTTGATGACCGGCTCCGTGTGCCATTCGGCGGCGCGGCGGTACCAGTGATTCAGGCGGATCTCGCCGCAGAAGTGCAGCATGAGCGTTTCGAGCGGCGGCGCCGGATCGAATTCGAAGCGCACAGCGTGCAGTTCTTCTTCCGTGGGCACCATTTCCGGCTTGAAGCGGCGCAGGTATTCCATCAGCACGAGCGAGTGCTTCTGTTCTTCGAAGAACCACACGCTCATGAACGCGGAAAAGTCGCTGTCGTGATGGTTGTCACGCAGGAACATTTCCGTGGCCGGCAGCGCCGACCACTCGGTGATCGCGTTCATCTTGATGGTCGCGGCCTGCTCGTCGGTCAGGAGCGACGCGTCGAATTGGTCCCACGGAATGTCCTTCTCCATGTCCCATCGGACCGATTCGAGCGACTTGTAAAGTTCCGGATAAAGCATCGTGTTCATAGTCCCGCCCCTGTTCTGCGCATGACGACTTGTAGCGTGCCGCCTGCTGCGCGTGCCATCACGCGGCGCACAGGCGAAAAGCGTTTAATTTTACGCGGTAACCGGCCCTCTGGACGCAATCTCACCGCGGCTAAACAGATTGTTTCCTGTCGAGCGGCAATCCGCGCTGCCGGGGTGTAAGGCGCCGTCGTGGGTTCTGGGTAGTTACACCGTGCCTCGAACCCGGCTGCCGAAATGTCCGCGGGGCCGCCGGTTCGCGATGCCCACGCCGCCTGGCCGCCTCGCCCGCGTGATACGCGGCGGCCCCGGCGGACCGTCCCAGCACTGCGACAGAATGACGCAGTGCCACCTCCCGATGATCGCATCGGAAATCGCGTGGAGGCACGTGCCATAAGGCTCGCGGCGCTCCGACGCTCTGACTGGACGGCCAGAAAAACCTTACACCATGATAGCACGCCGATCTTTCAGTTCCGGGGCGCCTCCGGGTGGGCCGTGACGACGCCCGACGGTGGGTCCGGCGGCGCTGCCGGCGCCACGGTCGGCGCTGCTGCTGGCGCCGCTGTCGGCATCTTCAACCAGCTCAAAAGCACTTCGCGCTGGGCGAGCGTGTCGCGATAGCCGAGTTCGATCAGCGCCTGCGTGAATTCGCGCTCGAACAGCAGATAGCTCGCAAACGCCGCGCCCGACGCGCGGTTGCCGCCCACCGCGCCCAGCAGCATGCGCACCGAAAGCGGCAGCCGTTGGAGATGGCGCGCCGCGATCAGCTCGATACGCTCGCTCGGACCGATCGCGAGCACCTCGATATGCCGCCAGCCGCTTTCCGGCTCGACCGTGTGCGGCAGTTGCAGGACCATGCGGTTGACGTGCTCGACGCGCTCGATGTCCGCGCCGAGCGCATCGAGGAACACGCTCGCGAGCACCTGCTGGCCGACTTGCGCGAGCGTCGGATAGACGTCGATATCGGGACGCGCGACCGAGACTTCCGGCGCTTCGGGCGCGGGCGCACCGGGCGTCGGCGCGCTCGCGCCGATCACGACGATGCGCTCGGCGCCGAAGTGGATCGCGGGCGAAAGCGGCGCGATCTGGCGGATCGAGCCGTCGCCGAAATATTCGTGATGGCCGTCGAGTTCGAGGCGCACGGCGGGAAACACATAGGGAATCGCCGCCGACGCGAGCAGATGCGCGGGCGTGAGCGCGACCATGCGCGCCGTGCGCTGCGCGCGCCGCCAGGCCTGGATCGGCTCGCTCGCCTGATAGAAAGTCAGATGCCGCCCCGACGAATAGCTGAGCGCCGTGACCGAAAGCGCGTGCAGCAGGCGCGCGTCGAGCATCTGCTCGATGCGATGGAAGTCGAGCGTGGCGGCGAGAAAGTGGGCGAGCGGCGCGTTGTCGAACAGCGTGCGCGGCGTGCGGCGCGCGCCGAGCCCGAAGGTGGCCCAGCCGAACGCGAGCGCCGCGAGCCAGCGGCCGCCCGCCGCCGCGATGCCGGGCCAGTCGGTGCGATAGACCTTATCGGCGCTCAAACCCGCCCAAACGTCAACGAGACGCGCCGCGCCGTGCTGGAAATGGTCGGCGTGACTGGCGATGGAAGTGGCGTTGATCGCGCCCGCCGAAGTGCCGCAGATCACCGTGAACGGCATGGCGCGGCGCAGCGGCTCGA
>NZ_CAJZAR010000041.1:0-171 GCF_914484835.1 Paraburkholderia tropica | reverse complement strand
GCATGGCGCGGCGCAGCGGCTCGACCTGCGCGGCGAGTTCCGCGAGCGCGCGCAACGCACCGGCCTGGTAGGCCGCGCGTGCGCCGCCGCCCATCATCACGAGCGCGAGCCGCATGATGCCGACGCTCCCCGTTCCTCATGTTCCGGCGCGCGCCGCCGAAGCCGCGCGCG
>NZ_CAJZAR010000040.1 GCF_914484835.1 Paraburkholderia tropica | reverse complement strand
GCCGCCGCCGCGCCCGCCTTTTCCGCGCTCGAACCGCGCGAGGGCAACGAGCCCTTCGCCGTGACGCGCGAAGCGCCCACGCAACCGCCGCGCCGCCTCGGCTGGCGCATCGTCGGCGCGCTGATCGCGCTCCTGCTGCTCGTGGTGCTCGCCGCGCAACTGCTCTGGTGGCAGCGCGAAAGCGTGATGGTCTACGTCCCCGCTTCGCAGCCGCTCTATCAGCAGGCCTGCGCCCAGCTCGGCTGCCGCATCAGCCCGCCGCGCGACATCGACGGACTCGAAGTGCAGCAGTCCGATCTGCGTCAGGTGGACGACCCGCATCATCTCGAACTGAAGGTGCCGCTGCGCAACCGCTTCGACATCGCGCTCGCGTATCCGGCGCTCGAACTCACGCTGCTCGACCGCCAGAACAACGTCGTCGTGCGACGCGTGCTGTGGCCGCAGGATTACGCCGCGCCCGGCACGCGCATCGAAGCCGGTCTGCCCGCGCACAGCACGCAGACGATGATCGTGCGCCTGGACACCGGCAATGTCGTCGCGTCGAATTTCCGCATCGAGATTTTCTACCCGTAAATCACGCGTCAGCGCCTGCCCTTCGCGCGGGCGCGCGCACCTTGCGTCCGGCCTCGCCGGACGCGTCACTCACCACTACAGTCAGAATCCGGAGAGCACATCATGAGTCAAGTCACGCTAGGCGGTAACCCGATCGACGTCGCCGGCACGTTCCCGGCACCGGGCCAGAAGGCCCCGGCGTTCTCGCTCGTCGGCAAGGATCTCAAGCCCGTCTCGCTCGGCGACTTCGCCGGCAAGCGCAAGGTGCTGAACATCGTGCCGAGCCTCGACACGCCGACCTGCGCCACCTCGACGCGCAAGTTCAACGAAGCCGCCGCCAAGCTCGACAACACGGCTGTGCTCGTGATCTCGGGCGACCTGCCGTTCGCCGCGACGCGCTTCTGCACGACCGAAGGCATCGAAAACGTCGTCACGGCGTCGACCTTCCGCGGCCATGAATTCGCGCAAGCCTACGGCGTGGACGTCACGAGCGGCCCGCTGACCGGCCTCACGGCGCGTGCCGTGGTCGTGCTCGACGCGAACGACAACGTCGTCTACGCCGAGCGCGTCAGCGAAATCAAGAACGAGCCGAACTACGACGCCGCGCTCGCCGCACTGAAGTAATCCCCGGCGGCGGCGCGCCCGCTACGGCCCGCTCGCGCGCAGCCAGATCCCGAGGGATCGACGCGCTGCGCGCGCGGGCCGGGACGGGCCGACAAGCGAGACGCAACCACGCGCAAGCGCTGCCCCATCCACACCACGCACTACAGGAATTCCCGCCTTGGCTACGCTGATCTGCGGCTCGCTCGCCTACGACAACATCATGACCTTCGAAGGTCGCTTTCGGGAGCACATCCTGCCCGAGCAGGTGCACATCCTGAACGTGAGTTTCCTCGTGCCGACGATGCGTCGCGAATTCGGCGGCTGCGCGGGCAACATCGCTTACTCGCTGCACCTGCTGGGCGGCGACGCGCGCATCATGGCGACGCTCGGCGGCGCCGACGCGCAACCGTACATCGACCGCCTCGACACACTCGGCCTGAACAAGGCGCACGTGCGCGTGCTGCCCGACACGTGGTCGGCGCAGGCGATGATCACCACCGACCTCGAGAACAACCAGATCACCGCGTTCCACCCGGGCGCGATGATGCAATCGCATCTGAACCGCGCTGACGAGGCGCCGGGCGTCAAGCTCGGCATCGTCGCGCCGGACGGCTTCGACGGCATGGTCCAGCACGTCGAACAATTCGCGAAGGCAGGCATCCCGTTTGTCTTTGATCCGGGCCAGGGTCTGCCGCTGTTCGATGGTGCGTCGCTGCGTCGCGCGATTGAACTTGCCACCTATGTTGCGGTCAACGATTACGAAGCCAACCTTGTGAGCCATCGCACCGGCTGGTCGTTCGAGGAAATCGCCAGCAAGGTCGACGCGCTGATCGTCACGCGCGGCGAACACGGCTCGCAGATCTACCATGGCGGCGCCATCGAGGAAATTCCCCCGGTGCAGGCGCAGCAGGTACTCGATCCGACCGGTTGCGGCGACGCGTTCCGCGGCGGCCTCCTCTACGGCATCGAGAACAAGCTCGGCTGGGCCACCACCGGGCGTCTCGCGAGCCTGATGGGCGCGCTCAAGATCGAACATCAAGGGCCGCAGAACTACGCGCCCACGCGGGCGCAGATCAACGAACGTTTCAAGGCGGCATTCGGCTACGAACTGCCGCAATGAAGTCGGGCGCCGCCAGGCGGCGCTCATTGGAGCTACGGGAAATGAGAACAACAAGTCGTCTGATTGTGGCCGTCATGGTCGCGGGTACGCTCGCCATGACGGGTTGTGCGTATAACAGCAGTTCCGCCGACGTCTACACGGCTTCGCAGGCGCAGCGCGAATCCACGGTGCGCATGGCCACGGTGGAAAGCGTGCGTGCGGTGAAGATCAGCTCGAACAACGGCCAGCCCAGCGGTCTGGGCGCAGTCGGCGGCGGCGCGCTGGGCGCCGTGGCGGGCAGCGCGATCGGCGGCGGCCGCGGCTCGATCGTCACGGGCATCATCGGCGGCATCGCGGGTGCAGTGGCCGGTAATGCGGTGGAGAACGGCGTAGCGATGCACAATGGCCTCGAGATCACCGTGCGTCTGGATAACGGCGACTATCGCGCCATCACGCAAGCGTCCACCGGCGAGGTGTTCCAGGCCGGCGAGCGTGTGCGCCTGCTTTCGAGCGGCGGCGTGACGCGGGTTACGCACTGACAATACGCACGAACGATACGCACTAACGCATCAGTCGCACTTTAGCTGCACACGAGTCGCACTTGAGTTGCACGAGATGGCGCGCCACGCGCGCCCGCTCGACGATGAATTGATTGACCGGTTTCCCCTGTACCGCACGGTGCCTTGTGCTCGTTGCGGAACCTCAGGCGCATGTGCTCCCCTGTGCATGCGCCTTTTTTCATGCGCGCGCGAAACGCAGCGGCGCACGACGTCGATACCCCGTCGATACATCACCACGACAAAACGCGCGGACGAAAAAAATCCCGTCGCGAATCATCCGTCGACGGGATTGGGATCGAGTCTTGCTCACCGCCGGCGGTCGTGCAAAACGCACAAGTCGCTCGGCGGCGCTCGATCAACGAAGCGCGCGTTCTTGCTGACCCGCGCGCGCTTCGACTCGTACAGCTTACGGGCGGCTGCCCGTCGGGAACGGCCATGCAGCAGCCGGGTTCAGCGCCGTCTTCACGGTTGCAGCGGGCGCAGCCGGTTGCGCAGCAGGCGCAGCAGCGGCAGCCTTCGCAGGCGCCTTCTTGGCAGCCTTCTTCGCGGCAGCCTTCTTGGCAGGCGCAGCCTTCTTGGCAGGCGCAGCCTTCTTGGCAGGCGCAGCCTTCTTCGCAGGCGCGGCCTTCTTGGCAGCAGCCTTCTTCGCAGGCGCAGCCTTCTTGGCAGCAGCGGCCTTCTTCGCCGGCGCCTTCTTGGCAACAGCCTTCTTCGCTGCGACCTTCTTCACCGCGACTTTCTTGGCGGCAACTTTCTTCGCTGCGGCCTTCTTCGCCGGTGCTGCCTTCTTCGCAGCAACCTTCTTCACGGCGACTTTCTTGGCTGCAACCTTCTTCGTTGCGACCTTCTTCGCTGCGGCCTTCTTCGCCGGTGCTGCCTTCTTCGCAGCAACCTTCTTCACGGCGACCTTCTTGGCTGCAACCTTCTTCGCTGCGGCCTTCTTCGCCGGTGCTGCCTTCTTCGCAGCAACCTTCTTCACGGCGACCTTCTTCACTGCGGCCTTCTTCGCCGGTGCTGCCTTCTTGGCTGCAACCTTCTTCACTGCGGCTTTCTTGGCCGCCGGCTTCTTCTTGGCAGTTGCCATTTTTTTCTCCTTCAGGTTCAGATGAGAGTCAGTTCAAACTACACCCTTCGTCAAAACCCGCTTCCCGCGAACGCTTCTCAGGGCGCACGCTTCGAAGCGGGCTATTCATCGGCGTACGCTGATCCCGCGCGCTTACGCTAATGAATGCGGTAAGGCGCACCGTGCTGAAAAACACAGTGCGCCAAGTCTTTCCGGCGTCGGCTACCGACACCGGGCAACGTTCGTTGAAGGCGCCGGCCACATGGCCCACGCCGTTTTCCGGGGGGAAGTTTGCCCATCCCTCTGAAGGGTTCGCAAAGTGCCTTGCACCTGGTTGAGCCACAAGGGCTCCGGGCACGCTTTGCATCAGGCGTTCCTGCTCCTAATCATCATGCCGGTCGAGGCCTCGCACGAGGCCTCCGGCCACCCCAATAGACTGACTGCCGCAGTGCGCCCGGATTACTCCCAGGACAACGCACCGCCCGTCTGATATTCGATCACGCGCGTCTCGAAGAAGTTGCGTTCCTTCTTCAGGTCGATCATCTCGCTCATCCACGGGAACGGGTTTTCTTCGTTCGGGAAGAGTGCGTCGAGACCGATCTGCTGGCAACGGCGATTGCAGATGAAGCGCAGATAGCTCTTGAACATCGATGCGTTCAGGCCCAACACGCCGCGCGGCATGGTGTCTTCCGCGTAGCGATACTCGAGGTCGACCGCCTGCTTGAACAGTTCGGTGATCTCCGCGCGGAACGCCGGGGTCCACAGCTGCGGATTCTCGAGCTTGATCTGGTTGATCAGGTCGATGCCGAAGTTACAGTGCATCGACTCGTCGCGCAGAATGTACTGATACTGCTCGGCGGCGCCAGTCATCTTGTTCTGGCGGCCGAGTGCGAGGATCTGCGTGAAGCCCACATAGAAGAACAGACCTTCCATGATGCAGGCGAACACGATCAGCGACTTCAGCAGCGTCTGGTCGGATTCGAGCGTACCGGTCGTGAACGCGGGATCCGTCAGCGTGGTGATGAACGGGATCAGGAACTCGTCCTTGTCGCGGATCGACTTGACCTCGTGGTACGCATTGAAGATCTCGCCTTCGTCCAGACCGAGCGATTCGACGATGTACTGGTACGCGTGCGTGTGGATCGCCTCTTCGAATGCCTGACGCAGCAGGAACTGGCGGCATTCGGGCGCCGTGATGTGCCGGTAGGTACCGAGCACGATGTTGTTGGCGGCGAGGGAGTCGGCGGTCACGAAGAAGCCGAGGTTGCGCTTCACGATGCGGCGCTCGTCCTCGGTCAGACCATTCGGGTCTTTCCACAGGGCGATGTCGCGCGACATGTTCACTTCCTGCGGCATCCAGTGATTCGCACAACCGGCCAGGTACTTCTCCCAGGCCCACTTGTACTTGAACGGGACCAACTGATTCACGTCGGTCTGACCGTTGATGATGCGCTTGTCGGCGACATTCACGCGGGCTTCGGTCGAGACCGGCGCCTGCGGCGGCGGTGCGACTGCGAAGTCGGCGGAGAAGATGTTGGTCGCCGAAGAAGACTGAGGAGCGAAGTGCAGTGCGGACTGCGCTTCGGGAACAGAGACAGCCAGGCCAGCGGGGTTGCGCATTGCGTTCTGCTGCGCACCGCTCGACGGAGTTACGGCCGTGTTCTCGTCATCCCAGTTGAGCATAAATGTCACCATCAATTTAGAACGGTTTGTACCATCTTTTCATGCGCGATAAAAGGGTTCGCACACGAAAAATCCTGTTTTCGATTCGCGTTGCGACCTCGATACAACACTTTGTCATCGCATCGTGTCGATCGCGGCGTGTGAGCGGTGCGAATGCATCGCGTATTCGTCGCTCGAACATCGCATGTGCGATGAGCTTCGAGGGTCTTCGCGACATCGAGAGCGTGTGTGAAAACGTGGTTCGCCGCGCGCCTCATCGAATGCATCGCATCGCTTCGCGATGCATTCGACTGCGTGCTGCGAACGCACTTCACGACTCGCTCGCTGCTGCTTCGACAGACCTGCACTCCAACCTGCTACTGCGCTGCGGACATCGCTGCCTGCGTGGGTCTGTCGTTCGCTGCGCCGCGCGCTGCGTTCTGGCTCGCGCGACCTGTTTCGCGTTCAGGCAAAACCCCAGGGATTCCTGAAGCCTTTTTTTCCATCACCTGAACCTGGCGGCGCGCATTGCGCGCGCCGCGCTTGCATCTTTACTTGCTTCGACTTGCATCGACGACGGCATCGACTACTGTTTACTGTCTGTACTCGCTGCACGCCGTCGATTCACTGCGTCGACTCGCTGACTGCGCGTGTCGCGTGGCAGCACCGTTGCGCTGCCGCCACGCACATCACGATTACTGGCAAGCCTCGCACTCTTCGAAGCCCGCATCGCCCGGACGCATCATGCACACCGGACCTTCGGCTTCAGGCGACGCTTCGACTGCCGCTTCCGGCGCTGCCGCCTGCATCACCGAACCGCCGTTGCCGCCGGCCGCGCCGAAACCCGCACCGCCGTTCGCGCCACCTGCTGCACCGCCGCCGTTCGAACCGCCCGTCGGCACTGCGTTGAGCGCGCCGTGCGCCACCGTCGACTTCTCGACGTGCGTCGCCGCCATCGTGCGGAGGTAGTACGTCGTCTTCAGACCGCGCAGCCATGCGAGCTTGTAGATCTCGTCGAGCTTCTTGCCCGATGCGCCCGCCATGAAGATGTTCAGCGACTGCGCCTGGTCGATCCACTTCTGACGACGCGATGCCGCTTCGACGAGCCACGTCGGATCGACTTCGAACGCCGTCGCGTAGACCGCGCGCAGGTCGGCCGGCACACGGTCGATGCGCGAGAGCATGCCGTCGAAGTACTTCAGGTCGGCGACCATGACTTCGTCCCACAGGCCGCGCGACTTCAGGTCACGCACGAGGTAGTCGTTCACCACCGTGAATTCGCCCGAGAGGTTCGACTTCACGTAGAGGTTCTGGAACGTCGGCTCGATACACGGCGACACGCCGATGATGTTCGAGATGGTCGCGGTCGGCGCGATCGCGATGCAGTTCGAATTGCGCATGCCGTGCGTGGCGATGCGCTCGCGCAGCGACGTCCAGTCCATCGACTCGCTCGAGTCGACTTCGACGTAACCGCCGCGTGCTTCCTCGAGCAGCTTGAGCGTGTCTTGCGGGAGGATGCCGCGATCCCACAGCGAGCCGCGGTAGGTCGAGTAGCGGCCGCGCTCGGCTGCCAGCTCCGTCGACGCCCAGTACGCGTAGTAGCAGACGGCTTCCATCGAGCGGTCGGCGAACTCCACGGCCTCTTGCGAAGCAAACGGCGTGCGCAGAACGTGCAGGCAGTCCTGGAAGCCCATGATGCCCATGCCCACCGGACGGTGCTTCAGGTTCGAGTTGCGCGCCTTCGACACAGCGTAGTAGTTGATGTCGATGACGTTGTCGAGCATGCGCATCGCGACGCTGATGGTGCGCTTGAGCTTCTCGTGGTCGAGCGCGAACGTGCCGTCGGCCTGTTCGACCATGTGCGCGACGAGGTTCACCGAGCCCAGGTTACAGACGGCGATTTCGCTGTCGCTGGTGTTCAGCGTGATTTCCGTGCACAGGTTCGACGAGTGGACGACGCCCACGTGCTGCTGCGGCGAACGGACGTTGCACGGATCCTTGAACGTGATCCACGGGTGGCCCGTTTCGAACAGCATGCCCAGCATCTTGCGCCACAGTTGCGCGGCCGGCAGCTTCTTGAACAGCTTGATCTCGCCGCGCGCGGCCTTGTCTTCGTAAGCGACGTAAGCCTTTTCGAAATCGGCGCCGAACAGGTCGTGCAGATCCGGGCAGGTCGACGGCGAGAACAGCGTCCAGTCACCGCCTTCCATCACGCGCTTCATGAACAGATCGGGAATCCAGTTCGCCGTGTTCATGTCGTGGGTGCGGCGGCGATCGTCGCCGGTGTTCTTGCGCAGTTCCAGGAACTCTTCGATGTCCAGGTGCCACGTTTCCAGGTACGCGCAGACCGCGCCCTTGCGCTTGCCGCCCTGGTTGACCGCGACGGCCGTGTCGTTCACGACCTTCAGGAACGGGACCACGCCTTGCGACTTGCCGTTCGTGCCCTTGATGTGCGAACCGAGTGCACGCACGCGCGTCCAGTCGTTGCCCAGACCGCCCGCGAACTTCGAGAGCAGCGCGTTGTCCTTGAGCGCTTCGTAGATGCCGTCGAGGTCGTCGGCGACCGTCGTCAGGTAGCACGACGAGAGCTGCGAGCGGTGCGTGCCCGAGTTGAACAGCGTCGGCGTCGACGACATGAAGTCGAACGACGAGAGCACGTTGTAGAACTCGATCGCGCGCGCTTCACGGTCGATCTCGTTGAGCGACAGGCCCATCGCGACGCGCATGAAGAATGCCTGCGGCATTTCGATGCGCGTGCCGTGCACGTGCAGGAAGTAGCGGTCGTACAGCGTCTGCAGGCCGAGGTAGCCGAACTGCAGGTCGCGGTTCGCGTTCAGCGCATTGCCCAGACGCTTGAGGTCGAACTGCTGGAGCTTGTCGTCGAGCAGGCCGGCTTCGACGCCGCGCTTGATGAACTGCGGGAAGTAGTCGGGGTAACGCACGGCCATGTCGGCTTGCGTGACTTCTTCTTCCAGAATTTCGCGACGGATCGTGTGCAGCAGGATGCGCGACGTGACCTGGCTGTACGCCGGGTCCTTTTCGATCATCGTGCGGGCGGCGAGGATGGCCGAGTCGTAGACCTGCGTCATCGGCACGCCGTCGTACAGGTTCTTGATCGTTTCCGCGACGATCGGGTCGGCGTTCACGGCGTCGCCCAGACCTTCACAGGCCGAGACGATCAGCGCGCGCAGTGCGTGCATGTCGAGCGGACGCGTCACGCCGTTGTCGGTGACGTTGATGCCAGGCGCTGCGGGCGCTGCCGTTTCCGGCGCGTGCGCGCGTTCCTGGTTGCGCTTCTCGCGATACAGCACGTAGGCACGCGCGACGTTGTGCTCGCCGCCGCGCATCAGCGCGAGTTCGACCTGATCCTGAATGTCTTCGATGTGGAACGTGCCGCCGTTCGGGCGGCTGCGCACCAGCGCGCGCACCACGTTCTGCGTGAGCTGTTCGACGACTTCGCGAACGCGCGCCGACGCCGCACCCTGTCCGCCATTGACGGCCAGGAACGCCTTGGTCATTGCGATGGCGATCTTCGACGGCTCGAAGCCCACGACACTGCCGTTACGGCGAATGATCTTGTGGTCGGCGTATTGCGCCGCGCTGGCCTGGCCGTCCTGCGACTGACCACCCAGCGTGTGCGCGGCCGGCGCGCCTTCATACCGGGTCGAGACGTTATCGGTCGTTTGCATGTGCAAAGCTCCTGGTCCTGGAAATATGCGAAGGATTTCGCGAATTAATACGGGCGCCGCGCCCCCGTGTGCGCGGACGAATGGGCGGAGACAAAAAGCCAGCCTGGCGAGGCTGCCGGATGCGGCAATGCTGATGAACCACAGAGCGTGACGGTCTTCATCGTGGATGCCGCGATCATTGGCTGTACCTTTTCTCTCGATTACAGCCGGTGCGCCGGTTCTCGCCCGACTGCACCGCACAAAGTTCTTTTCCTATGCCGCTAATGCGTGCGGCGCCGTGCTCGGAGAGCGGGGCGCCGCGGAACAACACAACATATGGTGTAAAGCCGTGCTTCGGGTACGAAGTATAGTGGAACTTGCCGGACGTGCAACGGCTAAATTTCACGACCGAAGTATTGACAAAGAGGGCTGCGGCGCGAAGCCCAGACGGCGCGGGCATTCGGGCGAAACAAGGGTTTCGCTGCGTCAGAAAGCCCGCACGCGACGCAGCGGTTAGCGCGCCGCCGAGGCTTACTGTTTAGTTGCGCTTTGGCGCGTCACGCTGCGTCACGACGACGCTGGCGACGCCGAAACTGCCGCGCGCACATCACGCGCGCGCGTGCAGATAGGGAAAGAACGCGTCGCCCAGTTGCGTCTCGCGCTGCAGACGCGCCCAGTCGAAATGCGGACCCGGATCGGTCTTGCGTCCCGGCGCGATGTCCGAGTGACCGGCGAGCGCGTCGATCGGATAGTGCGCCGCGAGCGCGCGCACGAGCGGAGCGAGCGTGGCGTATTGCGCGGGTTCGAAGGGCTGCGTGTCGCTGCCTTCGAGTTCGATGCCAATCGAGAAGTCATTGCAGCGCTCGCGCCCGAAGAAGTTCGAGAGGCCCGCGTGCCACGCGCGCTCGTCGCAGGAGACGAACTGTTCGAGCGTGCCGTCGCGATGGATCACGAAATGCGCCGAGACGCGCACGCCGCGCAGATGCGTATCGAAGTACGGATGCACGTCGCAGTCGAGGCGATTGAGAAATAAATCGGCGATCTCGGGGCCGCCAAAGGTATCGGGCGGCAAGCTGATGTTGTGCACGACGATGAGCGTCGGCGTCGCGCCTTCAGGACGCGCCTCGAAGTTCGGCGACGGCAGGCGGCGCGCGCCATCGGCCCAACCTTGCGCGTCGATCGCGAAACCCGATGCCAACGCAGACGACGACGCAGGCGATGCAGCAGACTGCGCGTGATCGCTCATCGCGCGGCGCGGTCCTGGCCGGACTTGCGCGCATCATAGACGCGCGCGTGCTCGGCGCTGCAGAACGACTGCGCGCCTACGTTCACCGACTCGCTGCGCGGCGCGTGCACGCCGCACTCGGCGCAACGCACCATCGGCTCGGGCAGCGCGCCCTGGCCGCTTGCGCCATTCGCACCGTTCGCGCCATTCGAACCGTTGGTGCCACCGTTCGAACCATTGGCACCATTCCCGCCGAACGGACCCGCGGCGCCGTTCGTGCGCCACGCGCCGCCCTGCCCGGCCTGACGCGGATCGGCGCCCGGACGCGACTGCGGCGACTGCGTCTGCGCACGGCGCAGCGCCTTGACGAACCACTGCCCGACGACGAACAGCAGGATCAGAAGAAAAATCTGTCTCATGGAATCAATCTGGTTTCAGTGCGCCGCTCCGTGCACGACTCGGGTGCAATCACGGAATGGCGCGGCAACGAAAGCACATCGCACCGCATCGACTCGCCTCACACGGCGTCAAACGATCTGCCGATGCAGCAGCACCTCGAACACAAAGCGGCTGCCCACATACGCGAGCAGCAGCGCGATAAACGACGCGATCACCCAGCGCAGCGCCGAGCGCCCGCGCCAGCCGGAGATCTTGCGCGCGGTGAGCAGCGCGCCGAACATCAGCCACGACAGGAACGCGAACACCGTCTTGTGATCGAGCGACAGCGGACGGTCGATCAACTGCTCGCTGAACACGATGCCCGAAACGAGCGTGGCCGTGAGCAGCACGAAGCCCGCGCCGATCAGACGGAACAGCAGCTTTTCCATCGTCAGCAGCGGCGGCAGCGTCTCGATCCAGTTCGACAGCCAGCCGCCGCCTTTGTTGCCCGCGTTGCGCTGAAAACCCGCGCCCTTGAGCGCGTGCAGGCGGCGCTCGACGGCGAGCATCAGCACGGCGTGCAGCGCGGCGATTGCAAACAGCCCGTAAGCGACGTTGGCGATGACGAAATGCAGCTTGAACATCGGCGCGGCGGCGTAAGGCAGCACCCGCACGCCGCCGAACACGAGCGGCAGGATCGCGGCGAGCGCCGCGAGCGGCAGCAGCAGCAGGCGCAGACCGTCGAGCGCGAAGAAAAAGCTCTCGATCCAGTAGATCACCGCGCCGAGCCAGAACATCGCCGACAACGCGAACGCGAAGCCGAAAATCATCTCGTGGGCGGGGAAGATCGTCATGTGCAGCAAGACGCCGTGCGCCGCGAGCGCGACGAACAGCAGCGAGCGCGAGAGCACGCCGAAGCTGCGCGCGCGCGGGCCGACCGTCACCGGGACCGGCGGCACGCTGCCGAGGAGCGGCGGCGCGCCGGCGCGCCGCAGTGCATGCCAGTCGGCGGCGCACAATCCGCCGTACAGGAGCACGGTGAGGGCATACAGTACAATATCCATGTTCGAAGTTTACTATAGGCCCCCTTTCCACGACGCAGCGTGATAAAGCGGCGACGGAACCCGGCAATTTGCCGCATTCCTGCGCCACGCGCGACGTTCGGGAGCCGCACTGCTCACCGCCTCCCCATGCTCGACAATCTCACTCAACGGATGGCGCGCGTCGTCAAGACGCTGCGCGGCGAAGCCCGGCTGACCGAAGCCAATACGCAGGACATGCTGCGCGAGGTACGTCTCGCGCTGCTGGAAGCGGACGTGGCGCTGCCCGTCGTGCGCGAATTCATCGCCAAGGTGAAGGAAAAGGCGCTCGGCGAGGAAGTGATCAGCAGCCTGTCGCCGGGCCAGGCGCTTGTCGGCGTAGTGCAGCGCGAGCTGACCGCCGTGATCGGCGGCGACTACGAAGGCAAGGCCGCCGAGCTGAACCTCAACGTCACGCCGCCCGCCGTCATCCTGATGGCCGGTTTGCAGGGCGCGGGTAAAACCACCACGACCGGCAAGCTCGCCAAGCTGCTGCGCGAGAAGTACAAAAAGAAGGTCCTGACCGTTTCATGCGACATCTACCGCCCCGCTGCTATCGCGCAGCTGAAGACGGTGACGGAACAGGTCGGCGCCGACTTCTTCCCTTCGCAGCCGGATCAAAAGCCCGTCGAGATCGCCGCTGCGGCGGTCGACTGGGCCAAGCGCCACTATCACGACGTGCTGCTCGTCGACACGGCCGGCCGCCTCGGTATCGACGAGGCCATGATGAACGAGATCAGCGCGCTGCACTCGTACCTCAAGCCCGCTGAAACGCTGTTCGTGGTCGACGCCATGCTCGGCCAGGACGCGGTCAACACCGCGAAGGCGTTCAACGACGCCCTGCCGCTCACCGGCGTCGTGCTCACCAAGCTCGACGGCGACTCGCGCGGCGGCGCGGCGCTCTCCGTGCGCCACATCACCGGCAAGCCGATCAAGTTCGTCGGCGTCGCGGAAAAGCTCGACGGTCTGGAAGTGTTCCACCCCGACCGCATGGCCAACCGTATTCTCGGCATGGGCGACATTCTCGCCCTCGTCGAGGAAGCGCAGCGCGGCGTGGACGTGCAAGCCGCGCAGAAGCTCGCCGACAAGGTCAAGAAAGGCGGCGACTTCGACCTCAACGATTTCCGCGCGCAGCTTTCGCAGATGAAGAAAATGGGCGGCCTCTCGTCGCTCATGGACAAGCTGCCCGCGCAGTTCCAGCAGGCGGCCTCGGGCGCCGACATGGGCGTCGCCGAAAAGCAGATGCGCCGCATGGAAGGCATCATCAATTCGATGACCGCGCAGGAGCGCGCCAAGCCCGATCTGATCAAGGCCACGCGCAAGCGCCGTATCGCGGCGGGCGCGGGCGTGCAGGTGCAGGAAGTCAATCGCCTGCTGAACCAGTACGACCAGATGCGCACCATGATGAAGAAGCTCAAGGGCGGCAATCTGCAGAAGATGATGCGCGGCATGAAGGGCATGATGCCCGGCATGCGCTAATCGAATCGTCACGATTGGCGGGCCGCGCGGCGTAGTGCGCACGCGGCCCAACACGACGCGGCGCGCGAGCTGGACAATGAAGCGCGGGTTTTTGCTGTAGCGCGCGCCGTCGTTATTTTCCACACTGAATAGCTACAGCCACTGCCCCGCCAGAGTCATGAATCGCGAAGAAGCCCTCCATATTTTCCGCCACTCCGAAGAAATCGTTTCGGAGAGCGATGTCAATGCGTCGATCGGCCGGATGGCCGAAGCCATTCGCGCCGATGTCAGCGAGGACTTCCCGCTCGTGCTGTCGGTGATGGGCGGCGCGGCCGTGTTCACCGGCATGCTGCTGCCGCACCTCGACTTCCCGCTCGAGTTCGACTACATCCACCTCACGCGCTACCGCAACGCCATCAAGGGCAGCGCGGAAATGCAGTGGCGCGTGGCGCCGCGTGAGTCGGTCAAGGACCGCGTCGTGCTCGTGCTCGACGACATCCTCGACGAAGGCGAGACCATGGCCGCGATCCGCGACCGCATCATGGACATGGGCGCAAAGCGTTTCCTCTCGGCCGTGCTGTGCGAGAAGATCATTCCGAAGACCAAGCCGCTGCACCCGGACTACTGCGGTTTTTCGGTGCCGGACCGCTATGTGTTCGGCTGCGGCATGGACGCCAAGGGTTACTGGCGCAACCTGCCGACGATTCGCGCGCTGACCGAAGGCGCGTAAGCGCGGGCCACGCCGATAAAAAAAGCCGCTTCGAACGAAGCGGCTTTTTTGTTGCCTGCGACAGCTTGCTGTCGAAGAACGCGGCGTCAGAGGTGATGCACGAACGCGGCGATGCCCGCGAGGATCATCTCGACCGAAATCGCCACCAGCACGAGGCCCATCAAGCGCTCGAAGGCCGTGACCACGCGCTCGCCGAGCAGTTGCTGGATGCGCTCCGCGAGCACCAGCACGAACGCGCAGATCGCCATCGTCACGATCAGCGCGCCGATCCACTCGAACAGTTTGCCCGGCGCCTGCGACGTGAGCAGCATGACGGTCGCGAGCGCCGACGGCCCCGCGAGCGCGGGAATCGCGAGCGGCACGATGAGCGGCTCGCCGCCCTTGTCGCCCGCGCCGAACGGACCGCCCGGATGCGGGAAGATCATGCGCAGCGCGATCAGAAACAGCACGATGCCGCCGCCGATGCGCAGCGACGTGTCCGTGAGCCCCATCATCCGCAGGAAGCCGTTGCCGGCCACCATGAAGACGAGCAGGATCACGAACGCGATCGCCACTTCGCGCAGGATCACCACCGCCCGGCGCTCCCGCGCCACACCGCGCAGACAGCCGATGAACAACGGAATGTTGCCGAGCGGATCGGTGATCAGCAGCAGCAGGACCGTCGCGGACAGGAAACTGTATTCCACGCTCGCGGCGCTCCTTTAGCCGAGGTGAACGACGTCGCGCATCAAACAGCCAGCGCGGCGGCGATCTTCTGCGCCACCGTCTGCGCGGCCTCTTCGGCCGGCAGCAGCGTGGCTTCGGTGTCGCGGCGGCCCTGATACTCGATCTTGCCGTCCTTCAGACCACGATCGCCGATCACGAGACGATGCGGCACGCCGATCAGTTCCCAGTCGGCGAACATCACGCCCGGACGCTCGCCGCGGTCGTCGAGGATCACGTCCACGCCCGCTGCGACCAGTTCGTTATAGACGCGCTCGGCGTGCTCGCGCACGAGTTCGCTGCGGTCCATGCCCATCGGGCACACGACCACCTGGAACGGGGCGATCGATTCCGGCCAGATGATGCCCTTGTCGTCGAAGTTCTGCTCGATCGCGGCGCCCAGGATACGCGTGATGCCGATGCCGTAGCAGCCCATCTGCATCGGCGCGGGCTTGCCGTTTTCGGCGAGGTACGTCGCGCTCATCGCTTCCGAGTACTTGGTGCCGAGCTGGAACACGTGGCCCACTTCGATGCCGCGGCAGATGTCGAGCACGCCTTTGCCGTCCGGCGACGGGTCGCCCTTCTGCACGTTGCGGATGTCGGCGACGACCGGTTCCGGCAGATCGCGGCCCCAGTTCACGCCCGTGGTGTGGAAGTCCACTTCGTTCGAGCCCACGACGAAGTCGCTCATGTTCGCGACCGTCGAGTCGGCGACCACCTTGACCGGCTTCTTCGTGTTGAGCGGACCGAGGTAGCCCGGCGGCGTGCCGAACCACTCGACGATCTCGGCTTCGGTCGCGAAGCGGAAACCCTTCAGGCCTTCGAGCTTGCCGACCTTGATCTCGTTGAGCGAGTGGTCGCCGCGCAGCATCAGCAGCCAGATGGTGGGTTCGGCGCCTTCGTTGTCCGTCGCGAGCACGATCGACTTGATGGTGCGTTCGAGCGGCATGCCGAGCAGTTCGGCCACGGCCTCGCACTTCGCCGCGCCGGGCGTCGAGGTCTTCGTGAGCGCTTCGCTCGCCGCGCCGCGCGTGGCGATCAGCGGCAGCGCGTCGGTCGCTTCGACGTTGGCGGCGAATTCCGAGCTCGGGCAGTAGGCGATGTCGTCTTCGCCGGTTTCCGCGATCACGTGGAATTCGTGCGAACCGCTGCCGCCGATCGAGCCGTTGTCGGCCACGACCGCGCGGAAATCGAGACCGAGGCGCGTGAAGATGCGCACGTAGGCGTCGTACATCTTCTGGTACGAGAGCTTCAGGCCGTCGACGTCCTTATCGAACGAATACGCGTCCTTCATGATGAATTCGCGGCCGCGCATCACGCCGAAACGGGGACGGATTTCGTCGCGGAACTTCGTCTGCACCTGATAGAAGTTCACCGGCAGCTGGCGATAGCTCTTGATCTGATTGCGCGCGATGTCGGTGACGACTTCCTCGTGCGTCGGCCCCATCACGAAATCGCTTTGCTTACGGTCCTTGAAACGCAGCAGTTCTGGCCCGTATTGTTCCCAGCGACCCGATTCCTGCCAGAGCTCGGCCGGCTGCACCGCCGGCATCAGCAGTTCGATGGCGCCCGCGCGGTTCATTTCCTCGCGCACGATCTGCTCGACCTTGCGGATCGAGCGCAGGCCGATCGGCAGATAGTTGTAGATGCCGCCCGCGACGCGGCGGATCATGCCCGCGCGGACCATCAACTTGTGGCTGACGATTTCGGCGTCAGCCGGCGCTTCCTTCAGGGTGCCGATAAAGAAACGGGAGGCTTTCATTCAGATTTTCCAAAAGCGGCGGCCAGTGCGGACCGCCCGAAGAGAGACCAACGGTGGAGTTCAGGAAACCGCCATTATGACAACGCGCCGTGCGCCGCACCGATGACGCCCGCCAGGTTCGGCGCCGATCGCGCCGCCAGGGCGCTTTTGCGCAATCGCGGCAAATCGGTCCGATATTCTGGCCGTCGGGTGCGTGAGGACCGTTATCTGTTTATAATCAAAGCAATTTTAAAGGATTCGAAGGTGGTTGTATGCTGGATCGTGAGGGGTTTCGCCCGAACGTCGGCATCATCCTCTTGAACGCGCGAAACGAGGTGTTTTGGGGCAAACGGGTTCGCGAACATTCCTGGCAGTTTCCGCAAGGGGGCATCAAGTATGGTGAGACCCCCATGCAGGCAATGTTTAGGGAGTTGCACGAAGAAACCGGTCTGCATCCTGAGCACGTCAAGATCATCGGTCGCACACGCGACTGGTTGCGTTATGAGGTGCCGGACAAGTTCATCAAGCGCGAAGTGCGCGGCCATTATCGCGGTCAGAAACAGATCTGGTTTCTGCTGCGCATGGTCGGGCGCGACTGCGATATCTGCCTTCGGGCAACGGAGCATCCTGAGTTCGATGCGTGGCGCTGGAATGAATACTGGGTGCCGCTCGAAGCGGTCATCGAGTTCAAGCGTGACGTCTATCAACTGGCGCTAACGGAGCTGTCGCGTTTTCTGCGGCGGCCCGCTGCGCCGCGTGTGGAACGCAGCGCCGGTCCGCACGGGCATATGCACGAGGTGCGCTACCCGCGCATCGTGACGTCGGCGCACGCCCAGGCGGTGCAGATCGAGCCCTCGTACATCGAGACCGAGGTGGTCGAGGTGCGCGCGGTCATGGAGCGCGACTGCGGCACGGTGGAGGCGGAGAGTATCATCGTGCCTGCGCCGGACGAGCACGAGTAACACAGTCACGCGAATCATCTCTCGTGGCGGCGCACTGAACGCCCGGAACGGCCCTGTTCGCGCTGCGTAAGCCCCTGGCAAAATGCGCAGCGCGCCATCGGCCGGTCCGCATTCGCGGCGCCGCGCATTCGTGCGCCCAGCGCCGGAGCATCGAAGGAAAACCAATTTGAAACGAATGGCTCTTGCCGCGGTGTGCGCCGCGGCCGCAAGTAGCGTCCTGCTGGCCGGTTGCGGCAGCTCCGGCCCCACCAACAAGGACGACAGCGCGTTCACCTATCTGCTCGACCGCAAGGGCGACTGGCAGGAAGACAAGCTCGCAGGATTGCCGGCGTTGCCGCAGGCGGGCACCCAGTTGCTGACGTTCGACGTGTCGAACAACACGCCGCTCAAGTTCGCCATCGACCCGGCTTCGCTCACGGTGGGCAACGACGGCGTGGTGCGCTACACCATCGTCATCACGAGCCAGAGCGGCGCGCGCAACATCAACTACGAAGGCATTCGCTGCGACACCTACGAGTGGCGTCTCTACGCGAGCCTGAACGCCGATCACAACGGCTGGGATCAGACCGTCGCGAACGACTGGTCGCGCATCGAGAACGGCACGCTCAACGCGTACCGCTCGGCGCTGTATCAGGATTACTTCTGCGCGAACAAGATGCCGATCGCGAAGGCCTCGACCATCGTCGAGAACATCCGCTTCGGCCGCACGCAGTCGACGCTCGTGCGCTGATCGCGGCGCCAGACGTCACCATCCTTCGCCCCGCCCGCTCGCCTGAGCGGCGGCGCAAAGAAAAAAGCCGCAAGGGTCGATGATCGTTGCGGCTTTTTTACGTCTTGATGCGCCTCGATGCCGCTTCAGGCGGCAGACGCTCAGATCAGCACGAGATTGTCGCGATGGATCAGTTCGGGCTCCAGCATGTAGCCGAGCACGCCTTCGATCTCGCTGCTCGCGTGACGCTGGATGAGCTTGGTTTCGGCGCTGCTGTAGTTCGTGAGCCCGCGCGCGACCTCGCGGCCTTCGGCGTTCAGACACGCGATGACCTCGCCGCGCGCGAACGCGCCCTGCACGCCGGTCACGCCGATGGGCAGCAGGCTCTTGCCGTCGGCGGTGAGCTTCTGCACCGCGCCGTCGTCGATCACCACGTGGCCGCGCACCTGAAGATGGTCGGCCATCCACTGCTTGCGTGCGGCCATGCGCGCGGTGCGCGCGATGAGTTGCGTGCCGATTGCCTCGCCCGACGCGAGCCGCACCAGCACCTGCTCCTCGCGGCCGCTCGCGATGACCGTGTTCGCGCCGCTATGCGCCGCGCGCTTGGCCGCGAGAATCTTGGTGAGCATGCCGCCGCGCCCGATGCTCGACCCGGCGCCGCCCGCCATGGCTTCGAGTTCGGGCTTGCCCGCGTCGGCTTCCTGCACGAGCGTGGCGGTCGGGTCCTTGCGCGGATCGGCCGTGTAGAGCCCGCTCTGGTCGGTGAGGATGACGAGCGCGTCGCCTTCGATCAGGTTCGCCACGAGCGCGCCCAGCGTGTCGTTGTCGCCGAACTTGATCTCGTCGGTGACCACGGTGTCGTTCTCGTTGATGATCGGCACCACGCCCAGACGCAGCAGCGTGAGCAGCGTGGAGCGCGCGTTCAGATAGCGCTCGCGGTCGGCGAGGTCGGCATGCGTGAGCAGGATCTGCGCGGTGCGGATGTCGTGTTCGGAAAAACGGCTTTCGTAGACCTGCGCGAGCCCCATCTGCCCGACCGCCGCGGCCGCCTGCAATTCGTCGATCTCACGCGGACGCTTGCTCCAGCCGAGACGCTGCATGCCTTCGGCGATCGCGCCCGAACTCACGAGCACGACTTCCTTGCCCTGCGCGCGCAGCGCCGCGATCTGCGCGGCCCAGCGGCCGATGGCCGCATGATCGAGCCCACGGCCGTCGTTGGTGACGAGGCTCGAACCGACTTTCACTACCAGACGCCGGGAATCGGCGATGACGGAACGCATGCTGCGCGGTCTCCCAATTGACTTGATGACGCGTGAAGCGGCCGGCGCGGCCTGCGCGCCGGCTTGAACTGCGAATGACCGCGAATTACTCCTGCGGCTGACCGGCGTCGGGCGCCGCGCCCTCGCTGCCGCGGAAGCGCACGTCGGAGGCGAGATCTTCCGCTTCCTCGGCGCGACGCGCGTCCGAATGCTCGGAGACGTAGTCGTAAATCGCGTAGCAAAGATTCTCGCAGCCCTGCCCCGTGAGCGCCGAAATCTCGAACACCGGGCCATCCCACTCGAAACGTTCCACGAAGTCGGCGATGCGCGCGGCACGCTCGTCTTCCGGCACCATATCGAGCTTGTTGAGCACGAGCCAGCGCGGCTTATCGAACAGCGTCTCGTCGTACTTGCGCAGTTCCTCGACGATGGCCTTCGCTTCCGCGACCGGGTCGACGCTGTCGTCGAACGGCGCCATGTCGACAAGATGCAGCAGCAGGTTCGTGCGCTGCAGATGGCGCAGGAACTGGTGGCCGAGGCCCGCGCCTTCCGCCGCGCCTTCGATCAGGCCCGGAATGTCGGCGATCACGAAGCTCTTGCTCGGACCCACGCGCACCACGCCGAGGTTCGGCGCGAGCGTGGTGAACGGGTAGTCGGCGATCTTCGGCTTGGCGTTCGAGACCGAGGAAATGAACGTGGACTTGCCCGCGTTCGGCATGCCGAGCAGGCCGACGTCGGCCAGCACCTTCAGCTCGAGCTTGAGCATGCGGCGCTCGCCGGGCTTGCCGTCGGTCTTCTGACGCGGCGCGCGGTTCGTGGACGACTTGAAATGCAGGTTGCCGAGGCCGCCCGCGCCACCCTTCGCGACCATGACGCTCTGGTCGTGCTCGGTGAGGTCGGCGATCAGCTCGCCCGTGTCCATGTCGCTGATGACCGTGCCGACCGGCATGCGCAGCGTGATGTCGTCGCCGCCCTTGCCGTAGCAGTCGGCGCCACGGCCGTTTTCGCCGTTGCGCGCCAGATGCTTCTTCGTATAGCGGTAGTCGATCAGCGTATTGATATTGCGGTCGCCGACGGCGTAGACGCTGCCGCCTCGCCCGCCGTCGCCGCCGTCCGGCCCGCCGAACGGGACGAACTTCTCGCGCCGCATCGACGCGCTGCCATCGCCCCCATCGCCGGCGATGACTTCGATCTTCGCTTCGTCAATGAACTTCATGCGTTACTCCGTCCCGTATTCGGTGAGTGTCGTTATTTTGCCAATGTATTGTGCGCGCCGTCGCCGTGCTTGCCCACCTGGCCGAATGGCCGGTGGAAGCCGACAGGCGCCAGGCACGTTCGTGATTGGCGATCTGGATCGAAACCCAGATAAAGCAACAGATAAACAAAAGGCCCCGCAAACTTCGCGGGGCCTTCCTTGCGTCGATTGCGAGCGGACTAGAACTTAGGCCGCTGCCGGAACGACGTTGACCGTGTGCTTGTTCGCAGCGCCCTTGGTCGTGAACGCGACATGGCCGTCGACCAGCGCGAAGAGCGTGTGGTCCTTGCCGATGCCGACGTTCAGGCCCGGGTGCATACGCGTGCCGCGCTGGCGAACGATGATGCCGCCTGCGAGGATCGCCTGGCCGCCGAACACCTTGACGCCAAGTCGTTTCGACTCTGAGTCGCGGCCGTTACGTGACGACCCGCCTGCCTTTTTGTGTGCCATTTGTTTGCTCCTTTACCTGCGTGCGCTTACGCGTTGATCGCGTCGATGCGCAGTTCGGTGTAGTTCTGGCGGTGGCCGCCATGCTTCTGGTAGTGCTTCCGGCGACGCATCTTGAAGATGGTCACTTTGGCGTGTCGGCCTTGCGACACAACGGTGGCCTTGACGGAAGCCCCACTGACCAGCGGCGTACCGAACTTAATCGATTCGCCTTCGCCCACTGCGAGAACCTGGTCGAGCGTGATTTCTGCGTCAATGTCAGCCGGTATCTGTTCTACTTTAAGTTTTTCGCCAACAGCAACCTTGTACTGCTTGCCGCCGGTTTTTATGACCGCGTACATTGAGAACCTCACTCTAAAATATCTTTTCAGACGCACTGCGCGCCCGAAACCTTAGATTATACATAGAGTTAGCTGCACGGTCAAAAGGTTTGACGCGCGCGTTGACAACCCGCCGAAAACCCGCGCGAGCCGCTCCAGCCTTGTCTGAGCGCCGCTTGAACGTCGCCCGCGAGACCCGCCAGCCCCGCCCAGGCGCTCTACCGCATGGGGTCCGAATAGAGGGAAGCATCGACGAAAGCGCGGCCAAAACCCTGGCCGGACGGCAGGGGAGCGTCCGGCATCTGGCCGATTCGCCTTATAATCCGCGGCACTACACCTATTTGCCATCATGTCGTCCACTGCCACCCCCTCCCCCAGCGCAGCCACCCTGCTTGCCCCCATCGCCAGCGACATGGAGCAGGTGAACCGTGTCATCCGGCAGAGTCTGGCGTCCGAGGTGATGCTGATCAATCAGATCTCCGAGTACATCATCAGTGCGGGCGGCAAGCGGCTGCGTCCGGCGCTGCTGCTGCTCGTGGCCGGCGCGCTCGGCGACCGCGGCCCGCAGCGGCATACGCTCGCGGCGGTGGTCGAGTTCATCCATACGGCCACGCTGCTGCACGACGACGTCGTCGACGAATCGGACCTGCGGCGCGGCCGCCAGACGGCCAACGCGCTGTTCGGCAACGCGGCGAGCGTACTGGTGGGCGACTATCTGTATTCGCGCTCGTTCGAGATGATGGTGGGCGTGGGCAAGATGCGCGTGATGGAAATCCTCTCGCAGGCCACCACGATCATTTCCGAAGGGGAAGTGCTGCAACTCCTGAACATGCATGATGCCGACGTGGACACCACGCGCTACATGCAAGTGATCCGCTACAAGACGGCGAAGCTGTTCGAGGCGGCGGCGCAGCTGGGCGCGGTGCTCTCGGGCGCCGACGCGCGCACGGAAGAAGCGGCGGCGGAATACGGCCGACGCATCGGCACGGCGTTCCAGATCATGGACGACTGGCTCGACTACACGGGCACGCCCGAATCGATGGGCAAGAACGCCGGCGACGACCTGCGCGAAGGCAAGCCCACCCTGCCGCTGATCTGGCTGATCGAGCACGGCACGCCCGCGGAAGCGGCGCTCGCGCGCGAGGCGATCGAGCAAGGCGGCACCACGCGCTTCGACGAAATCTTCGCGGCGATCACGCGTTCGGGCGCGCTCGATCACACGCTGCAATGCGCGAAAGCCGAGGCTCAAGCAGCCGCCGATGCAATTTCTTCATTTCCCTCTTCCCAATACAAAGAGAGCCTGCTAGAATTATGTTCTTACTCGACGACGCGCCAGTCTTGAACAAGACGAAGCAGATCGAAGAGTTCTGGCAGTAAAAATTCGGGGTGTAGCTTAGCCTGGTAGAGCGCTACGTTCGGGACGTAGAGGCCGGAGGTTCGAATCCTCTCACCCCGACCAGAATTTCAAAAAAAACCGCACACAACGTTGTGCGGTTTTTTTTCGTCCTTTTTTCGTGCGTGCGCTGCGCACCGGCTGCATCTGGCCACATCGGCCTCGCAGACCGGAACGTCTTATCCCAACGGCCAACGTGGCGACAAGCACCCGCCCCGCGCGAATTTGGCGCGCGCACCCTCTGTTATAGTTTCCCCATCCGCTCCCCTCACTGTCTCCAAGCGTGGACCACCTTCCCTTATGGGCGCAGATTTCCGCCGTTTTCGTCCTGCTCATCTGCTCCAGCTTCTTCTCCATCTCCGAAACGGCGATGATGGCGCTCAACCGCCATCGGCTCAAATATCTCGCGAGCCACGGCGCGCTCGGCGCGAAGACTACCCAGAAGCTGCTCGTCCGCCCTGACCTGCTGCTCTCGGTCATCCTGATCGGCAACAATCTGTTCAACACGATCATTCCGGTGCTCACCACCTCGATCGCGCTGCACACGTTCGGCCACGACAATCTGGTGCTGTCGGTCGCCACCGGCATCGTTGCGTTTCTGATCATCGTGTTCGCGGAAATCACGCCGAAGATCGTCGGCGCCACCTTTCCCGAGAAGATCGCGCTGCCCGCGAGTCTGCTGATCGCGCCGCTGATGCGCGTGACCAAGCCCGTGATCTGGTTCGTGAACGGTTTCGCGAACGCCATCCTGCGCGTGCTGCACATCAACACGCACAAGGCGCGCGACCAGCGCCTCTCGACCGAGGAACTGCGCACCATCGTGCTCGAGTCGGGCAGCTTCATGCCGACCAAGCACCGCAGCATCCTGCTGAATCTGTTCGACCTCGAAAACATCACCGTCGACGACGTGATGATTCCGCGCCGGCGTATCGAAGCGCTCGACTACGACGCGCCGCTCGAAGACATCCTGCATCAGCTCGAGACCTGCTATCACAACAAGCTGATCGTCTATCAAGGCGACATCGACCGCGTGCTCGGCGTGCTGCACGTGCGCAAGACGCTCGCCGCGCTGCATAACCAGGATTTCGAGCGCGAGACGCTGCGCGAACTGCTCGCCGAGCCCTACTTCGTGCCGACCGGCACGGCCGTGTTCCAGCAACTTCAGTACTTCCAGGAAAGCCGTCACCGCATCGCGCTGGTCGTGAACGAGTACGGCGAGCTCGAAGGACTCGTCACGCCGGAAGACATCATCGAAGAATTGATCGGCGAATTCACGACGACGATGCCGCGCAGCGGCACCGGGCGCGGCGGCTGGAACGACGAAGGCGAATGCATCGTGCCGGGCAGCATGCCGCTGCGCGAACTCAACCGCTGGCTGCAGATCAAGCTGCCGACCGACGGCCCGAAGACGCTCAACGGGCTGATCCTCGAAGTGCTCGAAGAGATTCCCGAAGGCGACGTGTGCCTGCAGATCGGCGACGTCAAGCTCGAAGTGCTGCGCAGCGACGATCAGGCGGTGCGCACCGTCAAACTCTTCAAGCCGGGCACCAAACCCAGCAAGGGCCGCGCGGGCCCGCTCGACAAGGCGAAGAAGCTGCTGCCCGGACGTTAGCCGTTCGGATGAGTGGCGCGCGCGGTCGCGCCAGCCGATCATGAAGCCGTCACACTCACGGCGGCTTCGGGCCGGTTCTCGATGTTTTCCATTCCTGATCGTTCGCACGCACTGGCCGCCGAAGGCTTATCCAGCAGCAACAGCGGCGGCGGCGGCGCGCGTGCATCGCTGAACACGCCGTCTCCCGCCGCCGCGCTCGACGACGCGCCCGCCGTACGCCTGCTCGCCGACACGCTGCGCGAAGCCGCGCGGCGCAACGCCTCCGATCTGCACGTCGAGCCGCTCGAACAGGGCTGGCGCATTCGCGTGCGCATCGACGGCGTCCTGCACGACATCGCCAGGCCGCCCGCGCATCTGCGCGACGCGTTCATCACGCGCGTGAAAGTGCTCGCGCGCATGGACATCGCCGAGCGGCGCATTCCCCAGGATGGCAGGCTCAGGCTTGCACCGCTCGCACAGCACGCGTCCGCCGAGGACTATCGCGTGAATTCGCTGCCTACGCTCCACGGAGAAAAGCTGGTGCTGCGGCGGCTCGAAGCGCTGCCCGCCGATCTCTCGCTCGCCGCGCTCGGTCTCGACGAGGCGCAGCAGCGCACACTTGGCGCGGCCATCGCCGCACCGCATGGACTCGTGCTGGTGACCGGCCCCACGGGCAGCGGCAAGACGCTGTCGCTCTACTGCTTTCTGCAACGGCTCAACGACGCTTCGCGCAATCTGTGCTCCGTGGAAGATCCCGCCGAGATCCAGCTCGCGGGCATCAATCAGGTCAACGTGCGCGAGAAAGCCGGACTGACCTTCGCGCTTGCGCTGCGCGCGCTGCTGCGGCAAGACCCGGACGTGATCATGATCGGCGAGATCCGCGACGAGGAGACCGCCAGCGTCGCGGTGAAAGCGGCGCAGACCGGCCACCTCGTACTCTCCACGCTGCATACGAACGACGCGCCCGCCGCCGCCGCACGGCTCATCGACATCGGCGTGGAACCATACAACCTCGCCGCCGCGCTGCGGCTCGTCACGGCGCAGCGGCTCGTGCGGCGGCTGTGTCCGCAGTGCCGCGTGCCATCGGACGAGTCCGCAGCGGCGTTGCGCGCGGCCGGTCTCGAAGACGATGCGCGCGCATCGAATTCTCCCTTGAGTTCGTCGGTATTCGTGGCGCGCGGTTGCGAGGCGTGTCACGGCATCGGTTATCGCGGGCGCGTGGGCATTCACGAAGTCATGCCGGTGAGCGCGGCCATGCGCGAGATGATCGTGGCGAAGCGCAGCGCGCACGACATTGCACGTCAGGCGCGCGCCGAAGGCGTCGCCACGTTGCGCGACGCCGCGCTCGCACGCGTGCGCGACGGCACCACGAGTCTCGCCGAAGCCCTGGCCGCGACGGATACGCCATGAATGCCCGCCACGTCCCTGCGCCTGCGGCCGACTCGCGCTTCGCATGGCGCGGCCTCGACGCACACGGATCGCCTCGGCGCGGCTCGTTGATCGCATTCGATGCCGCCGCCGTGCGTCTCAAGCTCAAGCACGAACGCATCGCCGCGACCGCCATCGTGCGGCGCGGTCCCGCACCGAAGCCGCGCGCGAATCACGCCGACGTCACGCGCTTCACGCGTCAACTCGCGAGTCTGCTGCGCGCGGGCCTGCCGCTTGCAGGCTCGCTCGACCTGCTCGCGCAATCGCCGGGACCGCACGGCATGCCGCGCATCGCCGCCGCGCTCGCGCGCGACATTCTCGCGGGCACGCGTTTCGCCGATTCGCTTGCGCGGCATCCGTCGCGTTTCGGCCAACTGTATTGCCAGCTCGTCGCCGTGGGTGAGGCGTCGGGCGCGCTCGCCGCCGTGCTCGCGCGCATCGCCGACGACCGCGAGCGCGGCGCGGCACAGCGCGCGAAAGTGCGCGCCGCGCTGACCTATCCCGTCGCCGTGCTGCTGTTCGCGGTCGCCATCACCGCCGCGCTGCTGATCTGGGTCGTGCCGACGTTCAAGCAGATCTTCGACGGCTTCGGCGCCGCGCTGCCCGCGCCCACGCAGTTCGTGCTGATGCTCTCGGCCGCCGCCGCGCGCTGGAGCGTGCCCGCCGCCGCGTGTGCATGCGCAGGCGCGTTTGGCACGCACACGCTGTTGCGGCGCTCCGAAGCCGCGCGTCTCGCGTTCGGGCGCATCGTGCTCGGTATGCCGTTCGTCGGCGCGCTGCTCACTACCTTGTGCGCGGCGCGCTGGAGCCGCGCGCTCGGCACCTTGCTCGCCGCCGGCACGCCGCTCGCCGACGCCTTCGACTCGCTCACGCACGCGAGCGGCAACGCCTTCTTCGACCGTGCGAGCGCGGGCATCAGCGCACGTCTGCGGCACGGCGAACGGCTCGCCGCCTCGATGCGCGCAACGGGCTGCTTTCCGCTCGACGTGATTCAGCCGGTCGCGGTCGCCGAAGAATCGGGCGCGCTCGACGCCATGCTGCTCGACGTCGCCGCGCTCGCCGACCGTCAGGTGGACGAAAGAATCGCGCTCGTCGCGAGCCTGTGCGAACCGCTCGTCATCGTCGTGCTCGGCGCGCTGGTCGGCGGCCTCGTGGTCGCGATGTATCTTCCCATCATTCAACTGGGCAACGTGGTGTAGCATCGCTGCCAGATTACGGTTCCCCCACTCATGCCCGTCTCCCTTGCATCCGCCGATGCGGCTTCGTCCGCGCTGCCCTTCACCGCCGCCCTCGCGCTCTTGCCGCAAGGCGTGCTGATGGGCTTCGCGATCGTCATCGGCCTCGTCGTCGGCAGCTTCCTGAACGTCGTGATCCATCGTCTGCCGATCATGCTCGAACGCGCATGGCGCGCCGATGCCGCCGACGCGCTCGGCCACGCTGCAACGTCCACCGAGACATCCGCCGACACATCCGCCGAACTGTTCGCCGACGACGGCCTGCCCGCACGCTACAACCTCTGGCTGCCGCGCAGCGCGTGCCCGCATTGCGGCCACGTCCTGCGCGCGTGGGAGAACATTCCGCTCGTCAGCTGGCTCGCGCTACGCGGCCGCTGCTCGCACTGTCATGCGCGGGTGAGCGCCCGCTATCCGGCCATCGAGATCGCCAGCGCCGCGTGCGCCGTCGCCGCGCTGCTCGCGTTCGGTCCCACGGGCAAGGCGCTTGCGGCGTTCGTGCTGTGCGCGGCGCTGATCGCCATGAGCGCCATCGACCTGGAACATCAGTTGCTGCCCGACGCGCTCACGCTTCCGCTCGTCTGGGCCGGGCTGCTCGTCAATCTCGCGGAAACGTTCACCGATCTGCACGCGGCCGTGATCGGCGCGGTGGCCGGCTACGTCGCGCTCTGGTGCGTCTACTGGCTGTTCAAACTGCTGCGTGGCGTCGAAGGCATGGGACACGGCGACTTCAAGCTGCTCGCGGCGCTCGGCGCGTGGCTCGGCTGGAGCGCGCTGCCGCAGATCGTCGTGATCGCGGCGGTGGCGGGCGCTGTCGTCGGTCTCGTTGCAACGTCGAGCGGGCGCATGCGTTTCGAAGAACCGCTGCCGTTCGGACCTTATCTCGCCGCGGGCGCGCTCATCACGCTGTTCGCGGGCACGCCGCTCTATGCGGCGTTCGCCGCCTTCGCCTGGGGGACCTGATCGATGACTGCAACGATTGATCCTTTCACGCTGGGTCTCACGGGCGGCATCGGCAGCGGCAAGTCCACGGTTGCCGACCTGTTCGCGGCGCGCGGCGTGCCGCTCGTCGATACGGACGTGATCGCGCATCGCATCACCGCGCCCGGCGGCCTGGCGATGGCGCCGATCGCCGCGCAATTCGGCCCCGAATTCGTCGCCGCCGACGGCTCGATGGATCGCGCCCGCATGCGCGCACTCGTGTTCAGCGACGAAGCCGCGCGCAAGCGGCTCGAGGCCATCACGCATCCGCTGATCCGCACGGAAACGGAGCGCGAAACGCGCGAGGCGAACGGGCCGTATGTGATCGTGGTCGTGCCGCTGCTCGTCGAGTCAGGCGCGTGGAAGTCGCGCGTTGCGCGCGTGCTCGTCGTCGATTGCAGCGTGCAAACGCAGATCGGGCGTGTGATGCGCCGCAACGGCTTCAGCCGCGAGCAGGTGGAAGCGATCATCGCGCGCCAGGCCACGCGCGATGCGCGCCTCGCGGCCGCCGACGATGTGATCGTCAACGACGGCGCCACGCTCGACACGCTCGCGCAGGACGTCGAAATACTGCATCGGCGCTATCTCGCGCTTGCGGGCGCGCAAAACACTGCGCGTTAGCAGACGGACGCGGCGCGAACGCATGCTGCAACCACGCGCCATGCTGCGTTCGCCGCGCGCGATCAGGGCCTGAAAATGGCCGGATTGCGCGCCACATCGCGGCGCGACACACAGCTGGAGTAGGGTCTCACGCAATCGCGGGCCGTGTGCGATTGCGACAGTAGTCCCACAGCATTAGAATGTCCTGCAATCCTTCACACCGACCACGTCCGAGGCGAGCGCGCTTGATTCTTTACGAGTATCCCTTCAACGAGCGAATCCGGACGCTGCTGCGCCTTGAGGACCTGTTCGAGCGCTTCACGTTTTTCCTGACCCAGGAAGACCCGAGGGAACATCACGTCGCGCTCACGACGCTGTTCGAAATCGCGGAAGTCGCAGGCCGTGCCGACCTCAAGTCGGACCTGATGAAAGAACTCGAGAGACAGCGTCAGACGCTCGCTCCGTTCCGCGGCAATCCCGGCATCGAACAGAACGCGCTCGAAACCGTCCTCGGCGAAATCGAGCAGACGCTCGCGGGTCTCACGCAGATGCAGGGCAAGACCGGCCAGCATCTCGCGGACAACGAATGGCTCACGAGCATTCGCAGCCGCGCGATCATTCCGGGCGGCACCTGCAAATTCGACCTGCCGTCGTATTACGCGTGGCAACAACTGCACGCCGACCAGCGCCGCCAGGATATCGCCAAATGGGTCACGCCGCTGCTGCCGCTGCGCGACGCCGCGGGCATTGTGCTGCGTCTCGCGCGCGAGTCGGGCCAGGCGTCGAAAGTCATGGCCATGCAGGGCAGCTACCAGCAGATGCTCTCGGGCCGTACGTATCAGCTGATGCAGGTGCGCGTGGCACCGGATTTGCGCGTGATCCCCGAAGCGAGCGCCAACAAGTACATGCTGTGGGTGCGCTTCACGGTGCAGGACGGCGATCTGCGTCCGCGCGCCGTCGATCAGGACGTGCCGTTCCAGCTCACGCTCTGCAGTCTATAAGCACGCTGAGCACGGCCACGGCGCCTGCCACACCTTGCCAACCGCGCCGCCCGTCGGCGGCGCACAGCTACTGAACGTTCGACCGAATGACCACTGTCGTGAAATGTCCGACCTGCGGCAAGGATGTCCGCTGGGTTCCCGAAAACCGCTTCCGCCCTTTCTGCTCCGAACGCTGCAAGCAGATGGATCTGGGCGCCTGGGCCGCCGAAAAGTACCGGATCGGCGGCAACGAGGAAGACACGCCGCCGGACGACGAAGCGCCGCCCACGGATACGCGTCAGTAAGCGCGCCGCCAGATCCAGGCGATCCGCGCCCCAATGAAAAAAGCCGCTGTGCTCATCGCACCGCGGCTTTTGTCTTTACAGCGTCGCGCTTACTCCGCCGCGAGCCACTCCAGCACGGGAATGGTCGCCGGCAGCAGCGGCTCGACGCTGGCCGGCAGCGACTGCCAGACGAACGCTTGGCCCTCGCGGCCATGCGGCTCGCCGGTCCACTCGGTGACCTTGCAGAAGTAGAGCCGCACGTAGGCATGCGGATAATCGTGTTCGAGCGTATGCCAGCGATGGCAAGCCTTCACGTCGATGCCCAGTTCTTCGTGCAGTTCGCGCGCGAGCGCGGCCTCGACCGACTCGCCCTGTTCCAGCTTGCCGCCGGGAAATTCCCAGTAGCCCGCATAAGGCTTGCCCTCGGGACGCTGCGCGAGCAAATAGCGCCCGTCCGGCTGCACCAGCACGCCCACGGCCACCTCGGTGACGGGGCGCGCCTGCGGATTATTGTTCGCGCCGCTCGCGCCATCCTTGCCTTGCTCGCTCATGCCTCTTGCGCCTTCTTGCCCGACCAGTCGCGCGCGAATTGCCACGCCACGCGGCCCGAGCGCGAACCGCGCTCCAGCGCCCAGACGAGCGCGTCGCCGCGCGCCGATTCCACTTCGGCGTCGCTGCATTCGAAGTGACGCAGCCAGTGGCCGACGATCGTCAGATAGTCGTCCTGCTTGAACGGATAGAAGCTGACCCACAGGCCGAAACGTTCCGACAGCGAGATCTTCTCTTCCACCACTTCGCCCGGATGAATCTCACCGTCGGGCATGTGCTTGTAGGACTCGTTGTCGCTCATGTACTCGGGCAGCAGATGGCGGCGGTTCGAGGTCGCGTAGATCAGCACGTTGTCCGACTGCGCGGCCACCGAGCCGTCGAGCGCCACCTTGAGCGCCTTGTAGCCCGACTCGCCGTCCTCGAACGAGAGATCGTCGCAGAACACGATGAAGCGTTCGGGACGCGTCGAAATCAGATCGACGATATCGCCGAGATCGTGCAGATCGTCCTTGTCGACTTCGATCAGGCGCAGGCCGTCGTGCGCGTAGGCGTTCAGGCAGGCCTTGATCAGCGACGACTTGCCGGTGCCGCGCGCGCCCGTCAGCAGCACGTTGTTCGCGGGCTTCTTCTGCACGAACTGGCGCGTGTTGCGGTCGATGAGGTCCTTCTGGCGGTCGATGTTCTGCAGGTCGTCGAGCGCGATCGTCGAGATCGCCGGGACCGCTTGCAGGAAGCCGCGGCCCTGGCGCTTGCGCCAGCGGAACGCGATCGCCGAGTTCCAGTCGACTTCGGGCGTCGCCGGCGGCAGCACGGATTCGAGGCGGCCGAGCAGTGCTTCGGCGCGGGTCAGAAACTGTTCGAGCTTGTCCATTGCGTCTTGCTTAGAAAGATCAGGAACGGATTAAGAACGGTAATCGGCGTTGATGCTCACGTAGTCGTGCGAGAGATCGCAGGTCCAGACCGTGGCTTCGGCGTTACCGCGGCCGAGCACCACGCGGATCAGGATCTCACTCTTCTTCATGACGCGCTGGCCGTCTTCTTCCTTGTATTCAGGATTGCGGCCGCCGGCCTTCGCGACGAGCACGTCGTCGAGATACAGGTCGATCTTGCCGACGTCGAGATCCGTCACGCCCGCGTAGCCGATCGCGGCCAGGATACGGCCGAGGTTGGGGTCCGAGGCGTAGAACGCCGTCTTCACGAGCGGCGAGTGGCCGATCGCGTAGGCGATCTGGCGGCATTCGGCGACGTCCTTGCCGCCTTCCACCTGGATCGTCATGAACTTGGTCGCGCCTTCGCCATCGCGCACGATCAGTTGCGAGAGCGTCTGCGCCACTTCCGTGACGGCGTCGCGCAGCGCGGCGTACGCGGGCGAATCCGTCGACGTGATCGCGGGCAGGCTCGATTTGCCCGAGGCGATCAGGATGAACGAGTCGTTGGTCGAGGTGTCGCCGTCGATCGTGACGCAGTTGAACGAGCGGTCGGCCACGTGCTTCACGAGTTCGTCGAGCACCGGCTGCGCGACGTTCGCGTCGAACGCGAGGAAGCCGAGCATGGTCGCCATGTTCGGCTTGATCATGCCCGCGCCCTTGCTGATGCCCGTGAACGTGATCGTGTGGCCGTCGACGTCGATCTTGCGCGACACGGCCTTCGGCAGCGTGTCCGTGGTCATGATCGCCTGCGCGGCGTCGTACCAGTTGTCGGCCTTGCGGTTCGCCAGCGCGGCCGGCAGACCGGCGACGAGGCGATCGATCGGCAGCGGTTCGAGAATCACGCCCGTCGAGAACGGCAGCACCTGCGACGGTTCGATGCCCGCCAGCTTCGCAAGCGCGTCGCAGGTTTCGCGCGTGTTCGCCATGCCCGGCTCGCCCGTGCCCGCGTTCGCGTTGCCCGTGTTGATCACGAGCGCGCGGATCCCCTTGCCGCCCGCGCGCACGTTCGCGAGATGCTCGCGGCACACCGTGACCGGCGCGGCGCAGAAGCGGTTGAGCGTGAACACGCCCGCAACGCTCGCGCTTTCATCGACGGAAATCACCAGCAAGTCCTTGCGGTTGGGCTTGCGGATATGCGCTTCGGCCCAGCCGAGCGTCACGCCGGCGACCGGATGAAGTTGGGCAGGATCGATCGAGGGGAAATTGACAGCCATGAGGGCGACCTGTCGAAAAGGCAATGCCGGCCCCGGCGTCTGAAGGCCGGGCCGGCATCGAGGATTCATAACGCAAGGCCCGCCTTGATGAGCGGGCCACCGGAATCAACGCGCAAGCACGTCGTGAAGCAGGCGGCGCGAGCGTCGTGCATCTAGCGCGACGGTTGCGCCACGCCGCATCACGCGATCTTGCCGTGGCACTGCTTGTACTTCTTGCCGCTGCCGCACGGGCACGGGTCGTTGCGGCCGACCTTCGGCACGCCGTCGGCGCCGAGCGCTTCGTGGCTCATGGCCGCGCCGACCATCGCCGCGGCGGCGTCCGCCGCGACCGGAGCGGCCGCCGGCACGCCTTCGCCCGCTTCCGCGAACTCGGCATGACGGAACTCGACGTTCTCGAGATGACCGCCCTGTTCTTCCATCTGCTCGGCGGCGTCTTCGAGCTGCTCCTGCGACTGGATCTGCACGTTCATGACGATGCGCGTGACTTCCGTCTTTACGGCGTCGAGCATCGCGGCGAACAGTTCGAACGCTTCGCGCTTGTATTCCTGCTTCGGGTTCTTCTGCGCATAGCCGCGCAGATGGATGCCCTGACGCAGATGGTCGAGCGCCGCGAGGTGTTCGCGCCAGCTACGGTCGAGCGTCTGCAGCATGACCGAGCGCTCGAACCCGCTGAACGATTCGCGGCCCACGAGCGCGACCTTCTGCTCGTACGCTTCGTCGGCGGCGGCGAGCACGGCTTCGAGAATCTCGTCCGCGTCGATCGACGACGACTCGTTGATCATTTCCTGGATCGCGAGGTCGAGCTGCCATTCGTTGCGCAGCACTTCCTCGAGTTCGGGCACGTCCCACTGTTCTTCGATGCTGCCCGCCGGCACGAACTGGCGCACGATCTCGGTGATCACGCCATGACGCATCGCGCCGATGGTTTCGGTGATGTCGTGCGCTTCGAGCAGTTCGTTGCGCTGCTGGTAGATCACCTTGCGCTGGTCGTTCGAGACGTCGTCGTATTCGAGCAGCTGCTTGCGGATGTCGAAGTTACGCGCTTCGACCTTGCGCTGCGCCGACTCGATCGAACGCGTGACGATGCCCGCCTCGATCGCCTCGCCTTCCGGCATCTTCAGGCGATCCATGATCGAGCGCACGCGGTCGCCCGCGAAAATGCGCAGCAGCGGGTCTTCGAGCGACAGATAGAAGCGCGACGAACCCGGATCGCCCTGACGGCCCGCACGGCCGCGCAGCTGGTTGTCGATACGGCGCGACTCGTGACGCTCGGTGCCGATGATGTGCAGACCGCCCGCGGCCTTCACCTGATCGTGCAGCGTCTGCCATTCGTCGTGCAGCTGCTGGATGCGGCGCGCCTTTTCGTCGGCCGGAATCGCCTCGTCGGCCTCGATGAACGCGGCCTGCTTTTCGGCGTTGCCGCCCAGCACGATGTCGGTACCGCGGCCCGCCATGTTGGTGGCGATGGTGATGCGCTTCGGACGGCCGGCTTCGGCGACGATCGCGGCTTCACGGCCGTGCTGCTTCGCGTTGAGCACGTCGTGCGGCAGACCCGCCTGCGTGAGCAGATGCGAGAGCAGTTCCGAGTTTTCGATCGACGTCGTGCCGACCAGCACCGGCTGACCCCGCTCGAAGCATTCGCGGATGTCGCGAATCACGGCGTCGTAGCGCTCCTTGGCCGTCTTGTAGATCTGATCCTGCTTGTCGATCCGCTTCGGCACGCGGTTGGTCGGGACCACGACCGTTTCGAGACCGTAGATCTCGTTGAATTCGTACGCTTCCGTGTCCGCCGTACCCGTCATGCCCGAGAGCTTGGCGTACATGCGGAAGTAGTTCTGGAACGTGATCGACGCGAGCGTCTGGTTCTCGCTCTGGATCTTGACGTGTTCCTTCGCTTCCACGGCCTGATGCAAGCCATCCGACCAGCGGCGGCCGGCCATCAGACGGCCCGTGAATTCGTCGACGATCACGACTTCGCCGTTCTGCACGACGTAATGCTGATCCTTGAAGAACAGCGTGTGCGCGCGCAGTGCGGCGTACACGTGGTGCATCAGCGTGATGTTCTGCGGCGCGTAGAGGCTTTCGCCCTGGCCGATCAGGCCCCACTCGGCGAGCATGCGCTCGGCCTTTTCGTGGCCCGATTCCGTGAGGAACACCTGGCGCGCCTTTTCGTCGAGCGTGTAATCGCCCGGCTTTTCGACGCCCGTGCCGTCGGCCTTCTCTTCGCCGATCTGGCGTTCGAGCAGCGGCGGCAGCGCGTTCATGCGCACGTAGAGTTCGGTGTGGTCCTCGGCCTGGCCCGAGATGATGAGCGGCGTACGCGCTTCGTCGATCAGGATCGAGTCCACTTCGTCGACCACGGCGAAATTCAGCGCGCGCTGCACGCGCGCCTCGGTCTCGTAGACCATGTTGTCGCGCAGATAGTCGAAGCCGAACTCGTTGTTCGTACCGTAGGTGATGTCGGCGCCGTAGGCTTCCTGCTTCATGCCGTGGTCCATCTGCGACAGATTGATGCCGACGGAAAGACCGAGGAAGTTATAGAGGCGCGCCATCCACTCGGCGTCGCGCTGGGCCAGGTAGTCGTTCACCGTGACGACGTGCACGCCGCGGCCCGAGAGCGCATTGAGGTACACGGGCAGCGTGGCGACGAGCGTCTTGCCCTCGCCCGTGCGCATTTCGGCGATCTTGCCGTAGTGCAGCACCATGCCGCCGATCAGCTGCACGTCGAAGTGACGCATCTTCAGCACGCGCTTGCTGGCCTCACGGCAGACGGCGAACGCTTCGGGCAGCAGGTCGTCGAGCGACGTGCCCTTGGCGACGCGCTCGCGGAATTCGGTGGTCTTGGCGCGCAGTTGCTCGTCGGTGTACTGCTCGATCGTCGGTTCGAGCGCGTTGATCGCCGCGACCGTCTTCTGATATTGCTTGATCAGGCGCTGATTGCGGCTGCCAAAGATTTTCTGTAAGAAACCGGTGGTCATCGGATCGGTGTCTGCGTCGCGGCTTCGGCCGGGATTCCTGCGCGGCTCGTGTGCGCCCGGATTGCGCCAGGTTTGCATACGACTCGCGCCACGCACCCGGATCGGAAAGACCTCGGCGGCTTAAGCCCAAATTGGTGGATTCGAATCGGGCATTTTAGCACGCACCCTTGACGCCGCCTGTGTCAGCGCCGTGATCGGTGCAGCGCGCCATGCCCGCGCTGACGCGGCCCCTGCAGCGGCACGCGACGCGCAACGGCCACTCCACGGGACGCGTGGACGGAAAGCGCGCAGCCTACGTCAGGCTACAATCACGACATCGCCGCGCAGCCCGCGCGCGCTCCCATTCCTGCCACATGAGCCGTTTCACGCCGATTTCAAGGCCTGGCGCCCCGCGAGCCCCCGGCGCTGCACGTCCCGCCGGCGGTTCGCGCAAGCCCGGCGGCCCGCGCGCACCGCAGCTGCTCACCGAAGTGCTGAGCCGCACCGACGCGTTCGCGCCGCTGCGCGCGGGCGTCGAGCAGATCTCGGCGATCCAGCGCGATCTGAACGCCCTGCTGCCCGACTATCTCGCGTCGAGCGTGGAGCCCGGCTTCATCAAGGAGGGCAAGCTCGCGCTGTTCGCCGCTCACAACGCGCTCGCGGCGCGCCTGCGCCATCTGGAGCCGCGCCTCGTCGCCGATTTGCAGGCGCGCGGCTGGCCGATCGACGGCGTGCGCATCCGCGTGCGTCCGCAGGCCGTGAAGGAGCCGCCGCAGCCCAAGCAGGCGCGCATGACGCCCGTGGGCGCCGCCGCGCTCGCCACGCTCAGCGAGAACCTGCCGCCCTCGCCGCTTCAGGAAGCGCTCGCGAAGATGGCGGCGCGGCATCTGAAGCGCCGCTAGGCGGTCCGCGGCACCACGCCGCAGGCGCGTGACAATCCAGCGAAGACCGCGCGAAAAACAAAAAAGGGTGGCTTATCGCCACCCTTTTTCATGTCTGCGCATTGCGCGCCGAGCATCAGGCAAATGCCGTCTGCGCCTCGTAACCGAAGCCGCGCGGCGCCTTCTGCGTATCGTCGAAGGTGACGATTTCATAAGCGTCTTCATGCGCGAGCAGCTCGCGCAGCAGCGCGTTGTTCAGGCCGTGCCCCGACTTGTACGCGTCGTACGCCGCCAGCAGCGGATGGCCGACCACGTAGAGGTCGCCGATCGCGTCGAGCATCTTGTGCTTCACGAACTCGTCGTCGTAACGCAGGCCGTCGTTGTTCAGGATGCGGTACTCGTCGAGCACGATCGCGTTGTCCATGCTGCCGCCGCGGGCGAGGCCCAGTTCGCGCATCATTTCCACTTCATGCGCGAAGCCGAACGTACGCGCACGTGCGATTTCACGCACATACGAGGTGTTCGCGAAGTCGACTTCGAGCGCCTGACCGGTCTTGTCCACGGCCGGGTGACGGAAGTCGATGGTGAACTTGAGCTTGAAGCCGAAGAACGGATCGAGGCGCGCGAATTTGTCGCCGTCGCGCACTTCCACGGTCTTCTTCACCTTGATGAACTTCTTCGGTGCGTTCTGTTCCTCGATGCCCGCCGACTGGATCAGGAACACGAACGACGAGGCGCTGCCGTCCATGATCGGGATCTCTTCAGCCGTGACGTCGACGTAGAGATTGTCGATACCGAGACCCGCGCACGCGGACATCAAGTGCTCGACCGTCGAAACGCGCGCACCGTCCTTCTGCAGCACCGAGGCGAGACGCGTGTCGCCGATCGACATCGCCGATGCGGGGATGTCCACCGGAGTCGGCAAATCCACGCGCGAAAACAAGATGCCCGTGTCCGGCGCCGCCGGGCGGAGCGTCAGATTGACTTTGCGGCCCGAGTGCAGGCCGATGCCAACCGTTTTCACGATCGATTTGATGGTTCGCTGCTTCAACATAGTGTTCTGCTCATTGAAAATCCCAATCGGGACTTTTTAACTCATAGCGCCAATTATACTCCAAGTCTGCAGAAACCGCCGTCGTCCCGGGCGTGACAATCTGTTTCCCGTTGTTACGCTGCGGGGATGGACGACGGGCCGATGACCGGAACGGAGGCGTTCCCGGCCATCGGCCCGCACGGCTTGAAGTAAACACCCGTCACATTTGCGGTGCCGGCCCGTTGCGCGAGGGCAACGCTGACACGGCCAACGCGCTCATGCGGGGCTCAGCGCAGCCAGGATGCTCGCGGCATCGCTGACTTCGAATTTGCCGGGCGCCTCGACGTTCAGCGTCTTGACCACGCCGTCGTCGATCACCATGGCGTAGCGCTGGGACCGAATGCCCATGCCACGCGCCGACAAATCCTGCTCCAGACCGAGCGCACGGGTGAACGCCGCGCTGCCGTCGGCCATCATGCGTACCTTGCCCGAGGTCCGCTGATCGCGCCCCCACGCGCCCATCACGAACGCGTCGTTGACGGACACACACCAGATTTCGTCGACGCCCGCCGCGCGCAGCGCGTCGAACTGTTCGACATAACCCGGCACGTGTTTCGCCGAGCAGGTGGGCGTGAAAGCGCCGGGCAATCCGAAGATCACCACGCGCTTGCCCGCCGTCTGCTCGCGCACGCCGAAGCTGTTAGGCCCCAGCGTGCAGCCCGCGCGCTCGTCTTCGATGAACTCGAAGAGGGTCGCATCGGGCAGCGTATCACCCTGTTTAATCATGGCTCGTCCTTCACATCGATGCGCAAAGCACTCCGGCACGCCGCATCGGGCCATCATACGCCCGGCCGCAAGTGCCCGAGGAATCCGCCGGCGCGCGGCTCACGCACCAGACATGCGTGCTCGCGACACCTGCCAGCAACACCTTTCACAACGCCTGACGGCAGCCTGGACAACACGCCGTGCGTCGAAACGCAGCGGGCAAGCGTCCGTGCCGGGCATCCACGCGGATGCGGCGTTGCGGATTCTTCCTCGTCTTCTCGCGACTTGCAGCCTGCCTGACCGTCCGCGGGCGGGGCGCAACTCAATGCGCCACGCCGCAGCCGGATCTGAGCAGTGCGCAGTCCGCCTTAGTCCGCCTGCTTACGCAGGAACGCCGGGATGTCGTACGTGTCGACGCCCTTTTCCTGCAGCGCCTGCACGTGCGAAGCCGCGGTGTCGCGCGACGTGCGCCACACAGCCGGCGTGTCCAGCGCGCCGTAGTCGGCGGTGTTCGGCGGCGGTGCGTACGAATGCGGCGCGGCGGCAACCGGATGGTTGTCCGTGCCCGTACGCAGCAGCGTCATCGGCGCGGCTTGCTGCTTCGATGCGGCAGCGCGGCCGAGGCCCGTTGCCACCACCGTCACGCGCAGCGCGTCGCCCATCGCGTCGTCGTACACGGCACCGAAGATCACCGTGGCGTCTTCCGCCGCGTAGCTCTTGATGGTGTTCATGACTTCACGCGTTTCCGACAGCCGCAGCGAACGGCTCGACGTGATGTTGACCAGCACGCCACGCGCGCCCGACAGATCGACGCCTTCGAGCAGCGGGCTTGCGACCGCCTGTTCGGCAGCGAGGCGCGCGCGATCGACGCCGGCCACCGTGGCCGTGCCCATCATCGCCTTGCCCTGCTCGCCCATCACCGTCTTCACGTCTTCGAAGTCGACGTTCACCAGACCGTCGACGTTGATGATTTCGGCGATGCCTGCGACTGCGTTGTTCAGAACGTCGTCCGCGCACTGGAAGCACTTGTCCATCTCGGCGTCATCGCCCATCACGTCGAACAGCTTGTCGTTCAGGACGACGATCAGCGAGTCGACGTGATCCTCCAGTTGCTGCGAGCCGGCTTCCGCCACGCGCATGCGCTTGCCACCTTCGAATTCAAACGGCTTGCTCACGACACCGACCGTGAGAATGCCCATTTCCTTGGCGATCTGCGCGACCACCGGCGCTGCGCCCGTGCCCGTGCCGCCGCCCATGCCGGCGGTGATGAACACCATGTGCGCGCCACGCAGCGAGTCGGCGATGCGCTCACGCGCTTCTTCCGCTGCCGCACGGCCCATCTCCGGCTTCGCGCCGGCGCCAAGGCCGGTCACGCCGAGCTGGATCACGGCCGGCGCGCGCGAACGCGAGAGCGCCTGGGCGTCCGTGTTCATCACGATGAAGTCGACGCCTTGCACGCCGCGGTTGATCATGTGCTGAACGGCATTGCCGCCAGCGCCACCGACGCCCACCACCTTGATGATGGTGCCGTTGGTTTCCGTTTCCAGCATCTGGAATTCCATGTTGCCTCCGTCAAGAAAAAGATTCCGCTCCTCGGCAGTTATTCAGGGAGAGTCGGGCAACCCTCCACTGCGCGCCAGCCGCCGTCACCAGCGCTACTCGGTCTCTGCTTTAACCCTTGCTGCTGCGTTACCTGCTTCAACCTGTCGGCGCGGTATCAGAAGTTGCCGAGAAACCAGTCCTTCATACGCGTGAAGACCTGGCCCATCGATCCCGACTGCACCGCTACCTTGCGGCCGCGCATACGCTGCGCGCGGCCTTCCGCCAGCAGACCCATCGCCGTCGAATAGCGCGGATTGCGCACGACGTCGGCGAGACCGCCCGCGTACTCCGGCACGCCAATGCGCACCGGCTTCAAAAAGATGTCTTCGCCCAGCTCGACCATGCCCGGCATCATCGCCGCGCCGCCCGTGAGGACCACGCCCGAGCTCAGCAGTTCTTCGTAACCCGACTCGCGCACGACCTGCTGCACGAGCGAGAACAGTTCTTCGACGCGCGGCTCGATCACGGCCGCCAGCGCCTGGCGCGACAGCGTGCGCGGACCGCGCTCGCCCAGCCCCGGCACTTCGATCATCTCGTCCGGGTCGGCGAGCGCCTGCTTCGCGATGCCGTAGCTCACCTTGATGTCTTCCGCGTCCGGCGTGGGCGTGCGCAGCGCCATGGCGATGTCGCTCGTCACCTGGTCGCCTGCGATCGGAATCACCGCCGTGTGACGGATCGCGCCTTCGCTGAAGATCGCGATGTCGGTCGTGCCGCCGCCCACGTCAACCAGCACCACGCCGAGTTCCTTCTCGTCGTCGGTGAGCACCGCCAGCGACGACGCCAGCGGTTGCAGGATCAGGTCGTTCACTTCGAGACCGCAACGGCGCACGCACTTCACGATGTTCTGCGCCGCGCTCACCGCGCCGGTGACGATATGCACCTTCACTTCGAGGCGGATGCCGCTCATGCCGATCGGCTCGCGCACATCTTCCTGACCGTCGATGATGAATTCCTGCGTGAGGATATGCAGCACCTGTTGATCGGTCGGGATGTTGATCGCCTTCGCGGTTTCGATCACGCGCGCAACGTCTGTCTGCGTGACTTCCTTCTCCTTGATGGCGACCATGCCGCTCGAGTTGAAGCTGCGGATATGGCTGCCTGCGATGCCGGTGAACACATTAGTGATCTTGCAGTCGGCCATGAGTTCCGCTTCTTCGAGCGCACGCTGGATAGACTGCACCGTGGCCTCGATGTTCACCACCACGCCCTTCTTGAGACCTTTCGATTCGCTCTGGCCGAGGCCGATCACCTCGTAGTGGCCTTCGCCCTTCAATTCGGCGACGACGGCCACCACCTTCGACGTCCCGATGTCGAGGCTGACCAGCAGATCCTTATAGTCTTTACTCATATCGTGCTCGTTGCGTGTGATGTGCTGTTACTTCTTGCCGGGGCCCGGCGTGTCGTTGATGAACCGCATACCGGCGGCCCGAATCGCGAAACCGTTCGGATAGCGCAAGTCCGCATACTCGATATCTTTCCCCCAGCGTTGCGTGACCGCTGACCACGCGGCGATGAGGCGATGCGAGCGCTCGCCGAGCGTGTCGGCGTTGCGCTCGCGGCCAAGCTCCACTTCCGTGCCGTTCGACAGCTTCACCGTCCACGCGTAGCGCGACGACAGCGTCACTTCGTCGGGCTCGAGGCCAAGCGGCGCGAACCACTTCTGCAGATCGCGATAGCGCGCGACCACTTCGGGCGCGGTGCCATCGGGACCGTCGAACGCGGGCAGGTCTTCGTCGAGTTCGCCCTGGTTCGCCGTGAACAGTTCGCCGTCGGTGCTCACGAGCTGATCGCTGCCCCACGTGCCGAGCGGCTTGTACTCTTCGAGCGACACCGCCAGCGCATTCGGCCAGACGCGGCGCACGCTCGCATGGCGCACCCACGGCATCTGCTCGAACGCGGCGCGCGCCGTATCGAGATCGACGGTGAAGAAGTTGCCCTTCAGACGGCCGACCACACTCGCACGCACCGTGGGCGAGTTGATGTGCTCGGTGTCGCCCTCGATGCGGATCTCGCGCAGCGCGAAGTTCGGACGCTGCACGAGCCAGTAGCAGCCAGCCGCCAGAAGCGCGAGCGCGAGCAGCGCGTGCAACGCGTTGGCGGCAAGGTTGAGCTGGCGTACGTTATTCCACATGTCGAGATTGTCGATTCAATGCGCGGACAGCAATTCGTCGGTCAGAGATTAATTAAGGGTTCAATCTTTCAGCGTGAGCGCCAGCACGCGCACCACGAGTTCGGGATACTCGATGCCCACCGAGCGCGCGGCCTTCGGCGGCAGCGAGTGATCGGTCATGCCGGGCGCCGTGTTCACTTCCAGGAAATACGGGTTGCCTGCGCGGTCCATCATGAAATCGGCGCGGCCCCAGTCGGTGCAGCCGAGCACGTCGAACGCGCGGCGCGCGAGCTTCTTCAGTTCCGCTTCCTTCTCCGGCGCGACGCCGCACGGGATCAGATACTGCGTCGTGTCGAGGATGTACTTCGCGTCGTAGTCGTAGAACTCGCCAGCCGGCACGATCTTGATGATCGGCAGATCGAGGTCGCCCGCGATGCACGCGGTGTACTCGCCGCCGCCTTCGATGCTCTTCTCCACCAGCACGATCTTGTCGTGCTTCGCGGCTTCTTCGAGCGCGGGCACCAGTTCGGCGACCTGCTTCACCTTGATGACGGCCACGCTCGAGCCTTCGCTCGCGGGCTTCACGAACAGCGGCAGACCGAGCTTCGCGACGATCTGCGGCGCGCGCGCCGCGAAGTCGTCGCCGCGCAGCACGGCTTCGAACGCCGGCGTGGGAATGCCCAGTTGCTGCCACACGAGCTTGCTGCGGAATTTGTCGAGGCCGAGCGCCGAACCGAGCACGCCCGTGCCCGTGTAGCGGATGCCGTAGAAGTCGAGCGCGCCCTGGATCTGGCCGTTCTCGCCGTAGCCGCCATGCAGCGCGTTGAACGCGCGCACGAAGCCTTCTTCCTTGAGCGCCGACAGCGGACGCTCGGACGGATCGAACGCGTGCGCGTCGATGCCCGCGCTCAGCAGCGCCTGCAGCACGAGCGAGCCCGACTTGAGCGAGACTTCGCGCTCGGCGGACACGCCGCCCAGCAGCACGGCCACCTTGCCGAACTGCTTCGGGTCGAACTTCTCGGATTGGATTTCGATACTGCTCATGTCGCTCACGCCTTTTGTTCCTGTTGCGCGATCCGGCCCGGCACACCGCCGATCGAACCCGCGCCCATCGTAATCACCACATCGCCGTCGCGGACCACCGCGGCCAGCGCGTCCGGCATCTCATCCACCGTTTCGATAAACACCGGCTCGACCTTGCCCGCCACGCGGATCGCGCGCGCGAGCGCACGGCCGTCGGCCGCGACGATCGGCGCTTCGCCCGCCGCGTAGACGTCGGTGAGCACGAGCGCGTCGGTCGTCGACAGCACGCGCACGAAGTCTTCGAAGCAATCGCGCGTGCGCGTGTAGCGGTGCGGCTGGAACGCCAGCACGAGACGGCGGCCCGGAAACGCGCCGCGCGCGGCCGCAATTGTCGCCGCCATTTCGACCGGATGGTGACCGTAATCGTCGATCAACGTGTAAGTACCGCCGCCGTTGACGGGAATTTCGCCGTAACGCTGAAAACGGCGGCCCACGCCGTTGAATTCGGCCAGCGCGCTCTGGATGAATTCGTCCTTCACTTCGAGCTCGGTCGCGATCGCGATGGCCGCGAGCGCGTTCTGCACGTTGTGATCGCCCGGCAGGTTCAGCACGATGTCGAGCGACGGCGCATCTTCGCGCATCGCCGTGAAATACATTTTTCCGTCGCGCGGAACCACGTTCACGGCACGCACCTGCGCGTCCGGCGCGAAGCCGTAACGGATGATCGGCTTCGACACGAACGGCAGGATTTCCTTCACGTTCGGGTCGTCGACGCACAGCACCGCGATGCCGTAGAACGGCAGGCGATGCGTGAATTCGATGAACGCCTGCTTCAGGCGCGCGAAGTCGTGCCCGTAGGTGTCCATGTGATCGGCGTCGATGTTCGTGATGACTTCGATCACCGGGAAGAGATTCAGGAACGAGGCGTCCGACTCGTCGGCTTCCGCGACGATGAAGTCGCCCGTGCCCAGACGCGCGTTCGCGCCCGCGCTGTTCAGGCGGCCGCCGATCACGAAGGTCGGATCGAGCCCGCCCGCCGCCAGCACGCTCGCGACCAGCGACGTGGTGGTGGTCTTGCCGTGCGTGCCCGCGATCGCGATGCCCTGCTTCAGGCGCATGAGTTCCGCGAGCATAACGGCGCGCGGCACGATGGGAATGCGGCGATGGCGCGCGGCCAGCACTTCGGGGTTGTCGCTGCGCACGGCCGTGGACACGACCACGGCGTTCGCGCCTTCGATGTTCGCTGCGTCGTGGCCGATCGCGATGCGCGCGCCGAGCGCGGCGAGGCGGTCGGTGACCGCGTTCTTCGCGAGGTCCGAGCCGCTCACGTGATAGCCGAGGTTCACGAGCACTTCGGCGATGCCGCTCATGCCCGCGCCGCCGATGCCGACGAAATGGATGTGTTTGACGATGTGTTTCATTGCTTTCCTCCCGCGCTTACGCCCGCCACGGCCGCGCAGATGCGCGCGACCTGATCGGCGGCGTCGGGTTTCGCGAGCGCGCGTGCGCGCTCTGCCATTTCCGCCAGCGAGTCTCTGGTTTGTTGCTTGAGCCAATCTGCGAGCGCCTCTGCCGAGAGCTCGCGCTGCTGCACCACGCGCGCCGCGCCCTGCTCCGCGAGGAACGCCGCGTTGGTGGTTTGATGGTCGTCGACCGCGTAGGGGAACGGCACGAACAGCGCCGCCACGCCCACCGCCGCGATCTCGGCCACGGTCATCGCGCCCGAACGGCAGATCACGAGATCCGCCTGCTCATAGGCGCTCGCCATGTCGTCGATGAACGGTACGAGCTGCGCCGCTTCGCCCGGTTCGATACCGGCGTCGCGATAGTTCTGGCGCAGCGCGTCGATATGCTTCGCGCCCGCCTGATGCACGACCTGCGGACGCTCGCCCGGCGCGAGCATCGACAGCGCGCGCGGCACGACTTCGTTGAGCGCCGCAGCACCAAGGCTGCCGCCCACGACGAGCACGCGCAGCGGACCGCTGCGCTGCGCGTAACGGTCCTTCGGCTGCACCACGTGTTCGAGTTCCTCGCGGATCGGATTGCCGGTCCACTCGGCGTGCGGCAGCGCGCCGGGGAACGCCACGAGCACGCGCTTCGCAAGTTTCGCGAGCACCTTGTTCGCGAGACCCGCGATCGAGTTCTGTTCGTGCAGCACGAGCGGACGGCCCGACAGTGCGCTCATCACGCCCGCCGGGAACGTGATGTAGCCGCCCATGCCGAGCACGACATCCGGCTTCACGCGGCGCAGCGCCGCGAGACTTTGCGTGCAGGCGCGCAGCAGGTTCAGCGGCAGCATCAGCTTGGTCTTGATGCCCTTGCCGCGCACGCCGCCGAAACGCACGTATTCCATCGCGATGCCGTGCTTCGGCACGAGCGTCGCTTCCATGCCTGCGGGATTGCCGAGCCACACCACGCGCCAGCCCCACTGCTCCATGCGATGCGCGACGGCGAGCCCCGGGAACACGTGTCCCCCGGTGCCGCCGGCCATCACCATGAGCGTGCGCGTTGCAGCGGTCATACCTTGCCTCCGCGCATCAGCACACGATTTTCATAGTCGACGCGCAGCAGCAGCGCCACCGCGATGCAGTTCAGCAAGATGCCCGAGCCGCCGTAGCTCACGAGCGGCAGCGTGAGACCCTTGGTCGGCAGCAAGCCGAGATTCACGCCCATGTTGATGAAGGCCTGCGCGCCGAACCACACGCCCAGACCCTTCGCGACCAGACCCGCGAACGTGCGGTCGAGCGCGAGCGCCTGGCGGCCGATCTCGAACGAGCGGCGCACGATCCAATAGAACAGCAGGATCACGACCAGCACGCCGACGAAACCGAGTTCCTCGCCGATCACGGCGAGAATGAAGTCGGTGTGCGCTTCGGGCAGATAGTTGAGCTTTTCGACGCTGCCGCCGAGACCCACGCCGAACCATTCGCCACGGCCGAACGCGATCAGCGAGTGCGTGAGCTGATACGCCTTGCCCTGCGCGTAGCGGTCGTCCCACGGATCGAGGTAGGCGAAGATCCGCTCGCGACGCCACGGCGACGCCCACACGAGCAGCGTGAAGGTGCCGACCGCCGTGGCCACGAGGCCGCCGAACAGCTTGCCGTTCACTCCGCCGAGAAACAGCACGCCCATCGCAATCGCGGCGATCACCATGAACGCGCCCATGTCGGGTTCGAGCAGCAGCAGCGCGCCCACCACGCCCACCGCGAACGCCATCGGCAAGAAGCCCTTGGCGAAGCTGTGCATGTATTCCTGCTTGCGCACCGTGTAGTTCGCGGCGTAGACCGTGACCGCGAGCTTCATGATTTCCGACGGCTGCATATTGGTGATGCCGAGCGGAATCCAGCGGCGCGCGCCGTTCACGCCCTTGCCGATGTGCGGAATCAGCACGACGACGAGCATCGCCAGCGAGATCAGAAAGAGCTTGGGCGCGTAGCGCTCCCAGACGGAAACCGGAATGCGGAACGCCACCAGCGCCGCGATCGTGGCGATCGTGAGCGACACGATATGGCGCACGAGGAAGGCCCAGTCGCGGTACGCGGCGTACTTCGGCGAATCGGGCATGGCGATCGAGGCCGAATAGACCATCACCACGCCCAGACCGAGCAGCGCGATCACGGCCCACAGCAGCGAATGATCGTAGTCGAGCATGCGCGAGCGCGCCGGACGCACGCCGTTGACGACGCTCGACAAACCGCTCGTGCGTGCGCCGCTGTCTGACGCGCCGCCGCTCGCCTCGCGCGACAGACGCGCGCCGAATCGTTCGGACCAGCTCATATCATCGTCCCCCGTTCAGCGGCGATTTCTTCCACGGTGTCGTGGAACACGGCCGCGCGATGGGCGTAGCCCTTGAACATGTCGAAGCTCGCGCAGGCCGGCGACAACAGCACGACGTCGCCCGGTTCGGCGAGCGCAGTGGCCGCACGCGCGGCCTCTTCGAGCGTGGCGTGGTCGCTCAGCGCGACGCCGGTGTTTTCCAGCGCGGCGCGAATCTTGGGTGCGTCGCGGCCGATCAGCATGACCGCGCGGCACCAGCGCTCCACGGGCGCGGCCAGCGGGTCGAAGTCCTGGCCCTTGCCGTCGCCGCCCGCGATCAGCACCGCGCGCTGCGCGAGGCCGTCGAGCGCCGCGACCGTCGCGCCGACGTTGGTGCCCTTGCTGTCGTCGACGAAATCGATGCCGTCGATCGAAGCGATCAGTTCGACGCGATGCGGCTCGCCGCGATACTCGCGCAGACCGTGCAGCAGGCGCGCGGGCGCGAGATCGATCGCGCGGGCGAGCGCAAACGCCGCGAGCGCGTTCGCCGCGTTATGCAGGCCGCGGATGCGCAGCGCGTCGGCGGGCATCAGGCGCTTCATCGCGAGATTCACGGGCGCCGCTTCCTGCTGCTTGCGGCGGCGCGGCGAAACCGGTTCGTCGCTCGCGTCGAGGTCGTGCGCCTGCACGAGCCAGAGCATGCCGTTCTCGCGCTGCACGCCGAGGTCGCCCGCGCGCTGCGGCTCGTTCACGCCGAAGGTCACGACCTTCGCCTCGCCGGCATTCGCCACGTTCGCGAGCGACATCACGCGCGCGTCCTCGCGGTTCAGTACGCGCGTGGTCTGCGCGCCGAAAATGCGGCCCTTCGCGGCCGCGTAGGCGTCGAGCCCGCCGTGCCAGTCGAGGTGGTCCTGCGTGATGTTGAGGATCGCGGCCGCGTCGGGCGCAAACGTATGCGCGGTCTCCAGCTGGAAGCTCGACAGTTCGAGCACCCAGACGTCGGGCAGCGCCGTGTTGTCGATCGCCTCGGTGAGCTTGTCGAGCATCGCCGGGCTGATGTTGCCCGCCACCGCGACGGTCTTGCCCGCGCGCTCGCAGAGCAGGCCCGTGAGGCTCGTGGTGGTGGTCTTGCCGTTCGTGCCGGTGATCGCCAGCACCTTCGGGTTGTAGCCGTTTTCGCCGAGATGGCGCAGCGCCTGGGCGAACAGTTCGAGCTCGCCCCAGACTTCGATACCGCGTTCGCGCGCGGCGGCGATCAGCGGCACGAGGTCTTCGGCCAGCGGCGAGAGTCCGGGGCTGATGGCGACCAGCTCCACGCCGTCGAGCAGCGCGGGCGTGAACGGGCCGCCGACGAAGTCGGTCTCCAGATTGCGCGCGGCGAGTTCGGGCGCGAGCGTGGCGAGCCCCGGCGGCGTTTCGCGCGTGTCGGCGATGCGCAGGCGGCAACCATGCCGCACGCACCAGCGCGCCATCGCGAGACCCGATTCGCCAAGTCCCAGCACGAGCACCATCGGCTTTTGCCGATCCCGAAACTTCTCGCCAAACATCGCTTGCTTTCCTAAGTAACCAACCAGATGACCAAAGAGTGTTGCGTCCTGCTGCTGCCGATCAGCGCAGCTTGAGCGTCGACAGACCGATCAGGCACAGCATCAGCGTAATGACCCAGAAACGCACGACAACCTGTGTCTCTTTCCAGCCCGACAGCTCGAAATGGTGATGCAGTGGCGCCATCTTGAAGATGCGGCGGCCTTCGCCATAACGCTTTTTCGTGTACTTGAACCAGGTGACCTGCAACATCACGGAGAGCGTTTCCGCGACGAAGATGCCGCCCATGATGAACAGCACGATTTCCTGACGCACGATCACGGCGACCGTGCCGAGCGCGCCGCCGAGCGCGAGCGCGCCGACGTCGCCCATGAACACCTGCGCGGGATACGTGTTGAACCAGAGGAATGCGAGCCCTGCTCCGCCCATCGCCGAGCAGAAGATCAGCAGTTCGCCCGCGCCCGCAATGTGCGGGAACAGCAGGTATTTCGAGTAGACCGAGCTGCCCATCACGTAGGCGAACACGCCGAGCGACGCGCCCACGAGCACGACCGGCATGATCACGAGGCCGTCGAGGCCGTCGGTGAGATTGACGGCGTTACTCGCGCCGACGATCACGAAGTACGTGAGCGCGATGAAGCCCCACACGCCGAGCGGATAGCTGATCGACTTGAGGAACGGCAGCAGCAGGTCGGCGCGTGCGGGCAGGCCCATCGAAAGGCCGCTGCGCACCCACGCCATGAAGAGGTCGAACACGCGCACGTTGCTCGCTTCGGACACGCTGAACGCGAGATACACCGCCGCGAACAGGCCGATCACCGACTGCCAGAAATACTTCTCGCGCGAGGACATGCCGCGCGGGTCCTTGTAGACGACCTTGCGATAGTCGTCGACCCAGCCGATCGCGCCGAAGCCGAACGTCACGAGCATCACGATCCAGATGAAGCGGTTCGTGAGGTCGCCCCACAGCAGCGTGGACACCGCAATGCCGATGAGGATCAGCACGCCGCCCATGGTGGGCGTGCCCGACTTCACGAGGTGAGTCTGCGGGCCGTCCTTGCGCACCGCCTGACCGACCTTCATGGCCGTGAGCTTGCGGATCACGTACGGGCCGAAGAACAAACCAATACCCATTGCGGTGATGGTCGCCATCACCGCACGGAACGTCAGATAACTGAACACGCGCAAGAAGCTTGCGTCATTCTGCAGCCATTGCGCCAGCGCCAGTAGCATGCCTTGTATTCCTTCGTATTTCAGTGCGCGCCGGACGCTGCGTCCGGTGCAGGGGTTTGCGGATTCGTGAGTGCGGCCACCACGCGCTCCATCTGCATGAAGCGCGAGCCTTTCACGAGGATCGTGGCGCCCGGGCCGTAGCCCGCGCCCACGAGTGCGCTCACGAGCGCGTTCGCGTCGGCGGCGTGCAGCGCGCCTGCGCCGAATGCCGCCGTGATGTCGCGCGCCGCGTCGCCGAGCGTGTAGAGCGCGTCGATGCCGCGCTCTTTCGCGTAAGCGCCCACCTCGCGGTGAAACGCCGGGCCGTCGTCGCCGACTTCGCCCATGTCGCCGAGCACCAGCACGCGCGGCGCGGCCTGCGCCGCCAGCACGTCGATGGCCGCGCGCACGGAATCGGGATTCGCGTTGTAGGTGTCGTCGATCACGACGGCGCCCGCGAGATTGCCCGCGACGTGACCCGCCGCGCGCTTGACCTGCAGACGGCCCTTCACGGGCTCGAACGCTTCGAGGCCGCGCCGGATCGCGTCGAACGACACGCCAGACGCGAGCGCCGCCGCTGTGGCCGCGAGCGCGTTGTGCGCGTTGTGCGCGCCGAGCACCTGCAATTCGACTTCGAGATGACCGTCGGGCGTGGCGATAGCGAGACGCGACGCGCTCACCAGCTTGCCTGTGACCGCGGCATCGACCGCGCGTTCATCGGTATGCAGTGCGAAATCGAGAATCTTCGAGCCCGTAGCCGCCACGCGCCAGATGCCTGCGTAAGCGTCGTCGGCGGGAAACACGGCCGTGCCTTCGGGCTTGAGCGCGTGAATCACGCTCGCGTGTTCGAGCGCGACGGCTTCCACCGTCGCCATGAATTCCTGGTGCTCGCGCTGCGCGTTGTTCACCACGGCGACGGTCGGCTCCGCGAACTTCGCGAGCAGCTCGGTTTCACCCGGATGATTCATGCCCAGCTCGACCACCGCCAGCTTGTGCGAGGCGTTCAGGCGCAGCAGCGTGAGCGGCACGCCAATGTCGTTGTTCAGATTGCCCGCGGTCGCCAGACGCGCCTCGGCGCCAACCGCCGCCGCGAAGATCGACGCGATCATTTCCTTGACCGTGGTCTTGCCGTTGCTGCCCGTGACCGCGACGAGCGGCAGCGTGAAGCGACGACGCCAGCCGAGCGCGAGCGCGCCCAGCGCCGTGCGCGTGTCGTCCACGCGCAGCGCCGGAATGCGCCAGTCGCCGGGGCTGCGCGAGACGAGCGCCGCGCTCACGTGACGGCCCGCCACTTCGGGCAGGAAGTCGTGCGCGTCGAAGCGGTCGCCCTTGAGCGCCACGAAAAGGTCGCCGGGACCGGTCGTGCGGCTGTCGGTCGAGATGCGCGCAAACGTGGCGTTCTCGTCGCCGAGCACACTCGCGCCGGGAATCAGCGCTGCCGCTTCGCGCAGGGAAAGCATTGTCATTCACCACCTCCGCGCCCATGCCGATCGGAAGTCGGACGGGCTGCGAGCGCAAGGCGCGCGTGGTCCTGGTCGGAGAACGCGCGCTTCTTGCCCATGATTTCCTGAGTTGCCTCGTGCCCCTTGCCGGCCAGCACGATGACGTCTTCCTTCGCCGCGCCGCGCACCGCTTGCAGGATCGCGCTCGCGCGGTCCTCGATGCGGCGCGCCTTCGCGGCCTCGCGCATGCCGCCGACGATCTGGTCGATGATCGCCGTGGGCGATTCGCTGCGCGGGTTGTCGCTCGTCACCACCACCTGATCGGCGAGACGCTCGGCGATCGCGCCCATCAGCGGACGCTTGGTGGCGTCGCGGTCGCCGCCGCAGCCGAACATGCAGACGAGCTGGCCGCCGCGCGCCGCTGCGATCGGGCGCAGCGCGTCGAGCGTTTTTTCGAGCGCGTCGGGCGTGTGCGCGTAGTCGATCACCACGAGCGGTTCGTCGTGATCGGTGCGTCCGCCGAGGCGTTCCATGCGGCCGTTCACCGGCTGCAGCTTCGTGATTTCGTTGAGCGCCGCGATGAGCGGCACGTTCGCCGCCAGCAGCGCGCCGAGCACGCCGAGCAGATTGCTGACGTTGAAGAGACCGAGCGTCTGCACTTCGACGTTGGCCTCGCCCCAGTCGGACGTTTCCAGATGGAACGCGGTGCCCGTGGCGGTCGCGCGCACGTTCGTGGCGCGCAGCCAGGCGTCGGCGACCGGCGCATCGGCGGCGGGCGTTTCCACGCCGTACGCGATCGTGCGCGCCGCGCCGCGCGTGGCGGCGATCAGGCGGCGGCCCGCCGCGTCGTCGGCGTTGATGACGGCCGCGCGCAGACCCGGCCACGCGAACAGACGCGCCTTCGCGGCTTCGTACGCCTCGAAGGTGTGGTGATAATCGAGATGATCCTGCGTGAGATTCGTGAACACGGCGACGTCGAACGACGTGCCGTTCACGCGGCCCTGATGCAGCGCGTGCGACGACACTTCCATCGCGACGGCCTTCGCACCCGACTGTTGCAGTTGCGCGAGCGAGCGCTGCAATTGCGGCGCGTCGGGCGTCGTGAAACCGGTATGCACGAGCTGGCCGACGAAGCCGCTGCCGAGCGTGCCGACGATCGCGCACTTCTGGCCGATGGCCGTGAGCGCCGAAGCGATCCACTGGCTGCACGAGGTCTTGCCGTTGGTGCCGGTCACGCCGACCACGAGCATGGCGTCGCTCGGATCGCCGTACCAGCCGCTCGCGATCTCGCCCGCGAGCGCGTCGAGCTGCGGCACGGCGAGCGCGTTCGGCGCCTGCGAAAAATCGAACGCGCCGGCATAGCCTTCCGGCTGATAGACGACCGCCGCCGCGCCGCGCGCGAGCGCGTTTTCGACGTGCGAGCGGTTGTCCGCGCCTTCGACGGCGTAGGCGAGGAACACGTCGCCCGGCTGGAGCGAACGCGTGTCGGCGTGCAGATTGGCAGCGGGCGCGACGCGCGCACGCAGCCAGGCGAGCGCGTCCGCGATCTGCCGGTGCGCGGGATGCTGATTGCGCGTGGCGCTCATCGGACGACTCCGGGACGGTTTTTCGCGTTGTCGGCGACAGTCATGTGATGCGCGCCGACAGGGGTTTTCATGGCAGGCGCCGCACTCGCGACGCGCTTCGTGGGACCGGCGGGCGCGTTCGAGGCGGCCGGCGCGGAGGCGCTATCATCCGAGACCACGAGCTGCTTGACCGGCATATCCGGCGGGACGTTGAGCGAGCGCAAGGTGTCGCCGACGATGCCCGAGAACACCGGACCCGACACCGCGCCGCCGAAGTGGCTGCCCGCCGTCGGCTCGTCGACCGTGACCGCCACCACGATGCGCGGATTCGGCATCGGCGCCATGCCGACGAACGACGCGCGGTACTTCGAGTGGTCGTAGCCGTGCGGGCCGTGCTTGTACGCCGTGCCGGACTTGCCGCCCACGCGATAGCCGGGCACCGCTGCGTCCGGCGAGGTGCCGTCTTTCGACACGACGCTTTCGAGCATCGTGCGCACTTCGCGCGCGGTGGTGGGCGCGAACACCTGGGTGCCGACCACGGGCTGATCGTCGCCCGGATGGCGGAAGATCGTCACGGGCAGGATCTGGCCGTCGTGCGCGATGGCCGTGTAGGCGCGCGCGAGCTGGAACAGCGACACCGACAGACCATAGCCGTAGGACATGGTCGCCTGCTCGATGCGGCGCCAGCTTTTCCACGGACGCAGGCGGCCAGGCGCCGCGCCGGGGAACCCGACCTTCGGCGCTTGCCCGAGACCGATGCTGGTGTACATGTTCCACATTTCTTCGGGCCGCAGCGTCATCGCGATCTTGGTCGCGCCGATGTTCGACGACTTCTGGATCACGCCGCCCACCGTCAAAACGCCGAAACCGGCGTCGTCCGTGATGGTCGCGCCGTCGAGCGTGAAGTGGCCCGCGCCCGTATCCACCAGTGTAGTCGGCGAGACGCGGTGCAAATCGAGGGCCAGCGACACCGTGAACGGCTTCATGATCGAGCCCGGCTCGAACACGTCGGTGAGAATGCGGTTGCGCAGCTGCTCGCCCGTGAGGTGCGAGCGGTCGTTCGGGTTGTACGTGGGGTAATTGACGAGCGCGAGCACTTCGCCCGTGCGCACGTCCACCACCATCGCCGCGCCGGCCTTGGCCTTGAACTTCTCCACCGCCGCCTTCAGGTTCGAATAGGCGATGAACTGGATCTTGCTGTCGATCGACAGTTCGACGTCCGTGCCATCGTGGGGCACGACCGTTTCGTCGACGTCTTCGACGATATGGCCCATGCGGTCCTTGATGACGTGACGAATGCCGGGCATGCCGGCAAGAATTTTCTGATCGCTAAGCTCGACGCCTTCCTGCCCTTCGTCTTCCACATTGGTGAAGCCGATCAAGTGGGCCGTGACGTCGCCTTCCGGGTAGAAACGTTTGTATTCGTTGCGCTGATAGATGCCGGGGATGTCGAGCGCCGTGACCTGCTGCGCGACGTCGAGCGGCACCTGACGCTTCACGTAGACGAAGGTCTTGTCTTCCGAGAGCTTCTTGCGCAGTTCCTGCTGCGTCATGCCGAGCAGCTTGCCGAGCTGGGCGAGCTTGTCGGCGCCGAGGTCGTCGGGCACGGCTTCGGGAATCGCCCAGATCGCGCGCACGGGCAGGCTCGTGGCGAGCACGAGGCCATTGCGGTCGAGAATCTTGCCGCGCGTGGCGGGCAGTTCGATGGTGCGCTGATAGCGGCTTTCGCCCTGCTTCTGATAGAAGGCGTTGCCCGGACCCTGGATCCAGAACGCGCGCGCGGCGAGCGCGACGAACGCCATGAACAGCATGAAGACGACGAGCTTCGAGCGCCACATCGGCAGGCGCACGGAGAGAATGGGATTCGCGGTGAAGGCGACGCTCTTGCGGCTGTTGCCCTTTTTCATCGCGCGCCTCCGCGGCGGTTGGCGGCCGCAGCCGCACCCTGCGCCGGCGCGGACGTCGGCACGGGCGCGTCCACAGCGGTGGCCGCGCCCGGTGCGAGCGTCAGGTATTGCGTGCGTCCGGTCGTCACGGGCTGCATCTTGAGCGAATCGGTAGCGATCTGTTCGACGCGCGACGTTCTGGACAGCGCGCTCTGCTGATACTGAAGTTGTGCGTAGTCCTGCTGGAGCTGACGCTCCTGCGACTGCGCGCGTTGCAACTGAATGAAGATCTGACGCTGCTGATTGGTGGCGTTGACGACCGACAACGCGCAACCCGTGACGACGATCAGCAGGAAGATGTTCAGGCGGTTCATGGCGTGACGCGCTCCGCGATGCGCATCACGGCCGAGCGGGAACGCGGGTTCGCGGCGACTTCCTCGTCGCTCGCGAACACGCGGCCGAGCAGCTTCAACGGCGGGCTGGGCAGGTCGACGGCGCGGATCGGCAAGCGGCGATCGATCGCGGGCGCGGTGGCGTGCGCCTGCATGAACCGCTTCACGATTCGGTCTTCCAGCGAATGGAAGCTGATGACCACGAGCCGCCCTCCCTGCTCCAGCAACGACAGCGCTGCTTCTAGAACGACCTGCAGCTCCGCAAGCTCTTGATTGACGTGAATCCGTATAGCTTGAAAGGTGCGGGTTGCCGGGTCCTTACCCTTCTCACGGGTTTTGACGGCGTTAGCCACGATTTGGGCAAGCTCGCCCGTGCTGTCGAGAGGCCCGAGACGGTCGGACTCTGCCCGGCGAGCAACAAGCGCCTTTGCAATCTGAAAAGCAAACCGTTCTTCCCCATAATCTCGAATCACCTCCGTCAGTTCCTGCAACGTGGCCCGCGCGAGCCAGTCAGCGGCAGACTCGCCGCGCGTCGGGTCCATCCGCATGTCGAGCGGGCCATTGGCGCGGAAACTGAAACCGCGCTCCGGGTCGTCGATTTGCGGCGACGACACGCCCAGGTCCAGCAAAATCCCCGACACACGCCCTACCCCGCGCTCCGCCATCGCGTCGCGCAGTGAAGCAAAACTCTCGTGCACGATCGAGAACCGCGCGTCGCCCACCTGTTCGGCAGTGGCGATCGCCAGCGGGTCTTTGTCGAACGCGATCAGGCGCCCGGCTTCGGAAAGCCGGCCGAGAACCGCGCGACTGTGCCCGCCGCGACCGAACGTGCCGTCCACATAGACGCCGTCCGCGCGCGTCACGAGCGCATCGACCGCTTCATCGAGCAGCACCGTGCGATGCTGCAATCCTTGTCCCATCGCAGATGCCATAGCGTTTTAAACCGCGATCAGAACGTGAAATTCTTCAAGGCGTCGGGCATGCCTTGGGCCATGGCCGCCTGTTCCTTGGCGGCGTAGGTTTGCGCATCCCACAACTCAAAATGACTACCCATGCCAAGCAGCATGACTTCCTTTTCCATACCTGCTGCGAGACGTAATTCGGGAGAGACGAGCACGCGGCCCGCGCTGTCGAGGTCGACGTCGGACGCATTACCGAGAAAAATACGACGCCACCAGTGAGCGTCCATCGGCAATCCGGCGACTTTGGCGCGGAAGACTTCCCATTCGGGGCGCGGAAATAGCAACAGGCAGCCGTCCGGGTGCTTGGTGATCGTCACCCGGCCTTCTGCCTGTTGTTGCAGCGCGTCCCGATAGCGAGACGGAATCGACATCCGTCCTTTCGCATCGAGTGTCAGCGCCGACGCCCCCTGGAACAATTTGCTCCCCCTCGCGCGGCGCCGATCGCCGCCCGTCTAAATCTCAGGAAATTTACCCGAATACGTATCTGGAATCACACAAAAATACACTTTCTCACACTGTCTCCCACTTTAGAGGAAGGCCCCACGAGGGTCAAGGTGGCTGGCGCGTTTTTTGACGAAATTTATCCGCTAGAACAAGGACTTAGCGGTACTTGTTCAAGTCAGGCGCAAAGCCAAAAACCGTTATGAATGAATGAGCTAACGCAGGTTGTGAAGGTGATACGTGAAATACGCGGTGAAAATCCAGGTGGTGCGGGGAGTTGGCGGGAATTAAAGCCGAGGGCGTAAAGCGCTAAAGGGGCGGAAATCGCGCGGACCGGTGTCTCCCACCCGCCCGCGCAAAAAGACTAGATATAGTAGGCCGTGCGCGTCATGACTTTCGATGCGGCGCGCATCAGCGAGCGCATCGGCAACGGCAGTTCGATGCCGCCGAGGTCGGTGGCCGAGCGGGCGTGCGCGATTTCGTCGATGCGCATCTGCTCGACGATGGCACGCGATTCGAGATCGGCGGGCGGCAAGGCGTCGAGGTGGCTGTCCAGGTGATGCTCGACCTGGCGCTCGGTTTCGGCCATGAAGCCGAGGCTGATCTTGTCGCCCAGACGGCCCGCCGCAAAACCGATCGCGAGCGCGCCCGCATACCAGAGCGGATTGAGCAGGCTCGGACGCGAATCGAGCGCTTCGAGGCGGCGCGCGGTCCAGGCGAGGTGATCTTCCTCTTCCTGCGCGGCGTGGTCGAAGGCGGCCTTCAGCGACGGCGAGCGCGTGGCGATCTTCTGCGCCTGATAGAGCGCCTGCGCGCACACCTCGCCGACGTGGTTCACGCGCATGAGGCCCGCGGCATGCGAGCGCTCGGCGGCCGTGAGTTCGGTCGGCGCGACGGGGACGACCGGCACGCCGGCGACTTCGGATTCGTCGCCGGCTGCGTGCGCGACGTCTTGCGCGGCCGTGCCGGAGTTTGCGGCAGCGAGGGACGCGGCCGAAGGCTGGGGAATCGGCCGCGACATGCGCGACACGCCAGTAATCGAGCGCAGGCCACGATCGAATTCGGTAATCAACTCGTCAAGCGTCATCCAACCTTCCTCCTTGCGCGCCACAGAATGCACGAAAACACGAACCAGTTGATCGGCGACATGGCGCGAAACGCCCAAAAAACGCCTCTCGCATAAGCCGACCGACCGGCCGTTATAAAGCCCTACAGGAACTCGCGCAGCGCCGTCAATCGGGGGCTGCGCCGATACCCGGCGCATATTCTAAGCCATGTTGTGTAAACGAAACAGGTACTTAGAAGCGTCCCGGCTTTTCCTTTGTCACCCATATCCCTTTTGTTACATTAGCCCCAACTTCTCGCGAAGTTAGACAGCAAGGCCCCAGCAAGACAAATCGCACTACATAAGAATCGGCCTTGTAAAAAGACGCATAAAAGATTCATAAATACTGGAGATCATTCAATGAAGAAGTCGCTTCTCGCGCTGGCTGCGCTGGGCGCGTTCGCGGGTGTTGCTCACGCACAGAGCAGCGTCACGCTGTACGGCATCATCGACGAAGGTTTCAACCTCAACACGAACTCGGGTGGCAAGCACCTGTACAACCTCTCGAGCGGCGTGTTGCAAGGCAGCCGTTTCGGCCTGCGCGGCGCTGAAGATCTCGGCGGCGGCCTGAAGGCGGTCTTCGTGCTCGAAAACGGTTTCGACGTGAACAACGGCAAGCTCGGTCAAGGTGGCCTGATGTTCGGCCGTCAAGCCTACGTCGGCCTGAGCAACTCGCAGTTCGGCACGGTCACGCTGGGCCGTCAGTACGACTCCGTCGTCGACTATGTCGGTCCGCTCGAAGCGGGCGACCAGTGGGGCGGCTACATCGCCGCTCACCCGGGCGACATCGACAACTTCAACAACGCGTACCGCACCAACAACACGATCAAGTTCACCAGCACGAACTACTCGGGTCTGACCTTCGGCGGCACGTACAGCTTCGGCGGTACGGCGGGCGACTTCACGCACAACCAGATCTGGTCGCTGGGCGCCGGCTACAACAACGGCCCGCTGTCCCTCGGCGTCGGCTATTTGAACGCACGCACGCCGGCAGCTTCGGGCGGCCTGTTCAACAACGGCGGCACGATCGCCGCGAACACCGGCGCCGCGGCGTCGGGCTACGCCGTGACCTCGGCGGTCTACTCGGGCTTCGCTTCGGCCAACACGTACCAGGTCGTCGGTGCGGGCGGTGCGTACACGTTCGGCGCGGCCACCTTCGGCCTGACGTATTCGAACATCCGCTTCGCGAACCTCGGCTCGTCGTACACCAACGCGGCCATCAACGCGTACCGCGGCCAGTCGGCGACGTTCAACAACGTCGAAGCGAACTTCAAGTACCAGCTCACGCCGGCTCTGCTGGTGGGCGCAGCGTACGACTACACGCGCGGCGCGTCGATCAACGGCGCATCGCGTGCCCAGTATCATCAGGGCGCGGTCGGCGTCGACTACTTCCTGTCGAAGCGCACCGACGTCTACCTGATCGGCGTGTACCAGCACGCGCTGGGCGAGACGCTGAACTACGCAGGTCAGACCGTCGACGCGACGGCCAACATCAACGGCCTGACGGGTTCGTCGAACCAGAACCAGTTCACGGCCCGCGTCGGTATCCGTCACAAGTTCTAAGAGGAAAAGCCGTAGTAGTCTCGAAGGCGCCTCCGGGCGCCTTTTTTCTTTTGGCGCGCGAGCCAAAAGAAAAAGGCCCGCCGTTTCGGGCAGGCCTTTGTCACGACAAAGTCTCGACGAATTACACGCGCGCGTCCCGCAGTTCGCGGCGCAGGATCTTGCCGACGTTACTCTTCGGCAGATCGGTGCGGAACTCGATCAGCTTCGGACGCTTGTAGCCCGTGAGCTGCGTCTTGCAGTAATCGAACACCTCCTTGTCGGTGAGTGCCGGGTCCTTCTTCACGATATAGAGCTTCACCGCCTCGCCCGAGTGCTGATCGGGCACGCCCACGGCCGCCACTTCGAACACGCCCGGCAGCTTCGCGACCACGTCCTCGACTTCGTTCGGATAGACGTTGAAGCCCGAGACCAGAATCATGTCCTTCTTGCGGTCGACAAGCTTGATATAGCCGCGCGTGTTCATCACGCCGACGTCGCCCGACTTGAAGAAGCCGTCGGCCGTCATGACCTTCGCGGTTTCTTCGGGACGCTGCCAGTAGCCCGCCATCACCTGCGGCCCGCGAATGCAGATCTCGCCCGCCTCGCCGATCGGCAGTTCGTTGCCGTCGTCGTCGCGAATCGAGATTTCCGTGGACGGCAGCGGCAGCCCGATCGTGCCCGTGTACTCGGTGGCCGTGGTCGGATTGCAGGTCACGCTCGGCGATGTTTCGGACAACCCATAACCTTCGACGATCGGCGTCTGCGTGCGCTCGTACCAGCGCTTCGCCACCGCTTCCTGCACGGCCATGCCGCCGCCGTTCGCGACCAGCAGATGCGAGAAGTCGAGCTTGTCGAAATCGGGATGATTGAGGATCGCGTTATAGAGCGTGTTGACCGCCGGGAACGTCGTGATCGCGTAGCCGTGCAGTTCCTTGATCATGCCCGCGATGTCGCGCGGATTCGGAATCAGGATCGCGAGGCCGCCCGTGCGCATCGTCAGCAGACCGCAGACGGTCAGCGCGAACACGTGATAAAGCGGCAGCGCCGCGACCGTCACCGGCTGCGCGCCCGCGGGCAGGCGCGAGAGCGCGGGCTCGGTCCACGCGGCCGATTGCAGCACGTTGGCGATGAGGTTGCGATGCAGCAGCGTCGCGCCCTTCGACACACCGGTCGTGCCGCCCGTGTACTGGAGGAACGCGATGTCGTCGGGCTTCTGCTCGACGGGCTTGAAGGTCTGACGCGCGCCGGCCGCGAGCGCGGCGTTGAACGGCACGTGGCCCGGCAGGCTCCACTCGGGCACCATCTTCTTCACGTTGCGCACGACGAAGTTGACGATGAAGCCCTTCGCCGCGCCGAGCAGATCGCCCATCGACGCCACCACGACGTGCTTCACGCGCGTTTGCGCGATCACGGCCTGGAGCGTGTTGGCGAAGTTCTCGAGGATGATGATTGCTTCGGCGCCGCTGTCCTTGAGCTGATGCTCGAGTTCGCGCGGCGTGTAGAGCGGATTGACGTTCACGACCACGTAGCCCGCGCGCAGGATCGCGGCGAGCGCGACCGGATACTGCAGCACGTTGGGCATCATGATGGCGATGCGCGCGCCGGGCGCGATGCCGCGCGACTGGAACCAGGCGGCGAGCCGCTTCGACAGCTCGTCGAGCTGCCCGTAGGTGATGGCCTTGCCCATGCAGGCGAACGCGGGCTTCGCACGGTTCGCGTTGAAACTCTCCGCGAGCAGCGCCGTGATGGACGCGTATTGGCTCGCGTCGATCTCGGCGGGCACGCCCGGCGGGTACGATTTCAGCCAGACCTTTTCCATGCGGCGTCTCCTCCTCTATATTTTCGAATGGTCGTGCTAAAAAATGGATCGTAGCACGGAGACCGTGTTTTTCTTACGGGAATCAGCGAGTTAGAAAGTGCACTCGAACCCTGCCGGCCAGGGTTTACGCGCGTTCGACTTCGACGAGGCAGTCGTAGAACGTCGCCGAATTGCCGAGGTCGGTGAGCGCCTGGCTCGTCACCTCGTTGGCGTTGCGGCCGTCGGGCGCGAGCTTCTTCCACCAGATCGACAGACCAACCACGAGACCTTCGCGCGCGCGTTCGGACACGCGTGCGCGCGCCTGCATCGAACCGCGATCGTTGAAGACGCGGATCTGATCGCCATCGGCGATATTGCGCAGACCGGCGTCGGCGGGATTGAGATCGACGTGCGGTTCGCCTTCGGTCGCGCGCAGACTTTCGACGTTCACGAACGTGCTGTTGAGGAAGTTGCGCGCGGGCGGCGAGATCATCGCCAACGGATAACGCGCCGCGAGTTCCGGCGCGCCGTCGGCCGATTCGTGCGGCGGCAGATAGTCAGGCAGCGGATCGAGGCCGGCTTGCGCGAGCGCCTCGCTATAGAACTCGCATTTGCCCGTGGGCGTGCGGAAACCGCCGTTCGCGAACGGCGCGTCGGCGATATCGAGCTTGATCCACGCGTTCTGCTTGAGCGTGTCCCAGGTCGCGCCGTCGAAGGCCGGATCGCGCCAGTCGAAGGCGCGCGACGCCACCTCTTCGTCGCTCTCGAACAGCGCGGGCTCGGTCAGGCCCATCGCGCGCGCGATCGAGCGGAAGATTTCCGTGTTCGGGCGGGCGTCGCCCACCGGCGCAATCGCGGGCAGATTCGCCATCACGTGCGTGTGGCCGTAGGACTTGTGGACGTCGAGGTGTTCGAGCTGCGTGGTCGCGGGCAGCAGCAGATCGGCGTAATCCGCGGTATCGGTCTGGAACTGTTCGAGCACGATCGTGAACAGATCCTCGCGCGCGAAACCGGCCGCGACCTTCGCGGAGTCCGGCGCAACAGCGACCGGATTCGAGTTATAGACGACCACCGCTTCGATCTTCGGACCGAATGCGGCGTCGCCCGGGTGCGTGAGCGCGTCGCCGATCTGGTTCATGTTGACGATGCGCGGCTGATGCTTCGGCCAACCAGGGATCAGGTCGGGACGCTGGAGCGCGTTCGCATCGACCGGCGCCCAACCCGACGACGACAGCAGCACGCCGCCCGCGCGCTCGCGCCACGCACCGGTGAGCGCGGGCAGACAAGCGATCGCGCGCACCGCATTGCCGCCGCCGCGCACCCGTTGCAGGCCGTAGTTCATGCGGATCGCCACCTTGCGCGTCGATGCATAGAGACGCGCGAGATCGACAATCGTCTGTTCCTCGATGCCGCAAATCTGCGCGACGCGCGCGGGCGTATAGGCCAGCGCGCGCGCCTTCAGTTGCTCGTAGCCATGCGTGTGCGCGGCGATGTAGTCGTGATCGAGGCGGTCTTCGGTGATCAGCACGTGCATCATGCCGAGCGCGAGCGCGCCATCGGTGCCGGGCTTCAGCGCGATGTGCTGATGGCACTTTTCGGCGGTGAGCGAGCGGTACGGATCGATCGCGATCAGCTTCGCGCCGTTGCGCTTCGCTTCCTGCGCGCGGGTCCAGAAATGCAGATTCGACGCGATCGGATTCGCGCCCCAGATCAGGATGACTTCGCTTTCGGCAAAATGCTCGGTGAGCATGCCGAGGCTCGAACCGTACGTGTAGCGCAGGCCCGCCGCGCCCGCCGCCGCGCAAATCGCGCGATCGAGCCGCGATGCGCCGAGCTTGTGAAAGAAGCGTTGCGCGATGCTGTCGCCTTGCACGAGCCCCATCGTTCCTGCGTAGCTGTACGGCAGGATGGCCTCGGGCGCACGCTGCGCGATCTCGCCGAGGCGCGCCGCCGCGATGGCGCTCGCCTCGTCCCAGCTGATCGGCTCGAAACGCCCCTCGCCCTTGGCGCCGACACGCTTCATCGGCTGCGTCAGACGCTTCGGATGGTGCACGCGCTCGGCATAGCGCGTGACCTTCGTGCACAGCACGCCTTGCGTCGGCGCGTGATCGGGATCGCCGCTCACCTTGATCGCCTTGCCGTTCTCGACGGTTACGCGCATCGCGCAGGTGTCGGGACAGTCGTGGGGACAGACTGCGCGGGCAAATTCGGCTCGGGCGTTCATGAAAAATTCCGTGGGTGCAACGAGGTGTCGAGACTGCGATTTTATTATGCGCGGCGCGTCCAACTGCGGCGCGCCGGGTACGGAAACGCGAAAAAAACGCTTCGGCGTAGAATGGTTCGTCTAGACCCGGCCCTGGTGCCGGGCGCCCACTTTTCGAGCACTACCCGCCATGAAACTGATCCCGGAAATCCAGGCCGCCCAAGGCGAAATCCAGGGCCTACGACGAACGATCCACGCCCATCCTGAATTGCGCTACGAAGAAAGCCAGACCGCCGATCTCGTGGCGTCGAAACTGGCCGAATGGGGCATCGACGTGCATCGGGGTTTGGGCAAAACGGGCGTGGTCGGCGTGCTCAAGCGCGGCAACGGCACACGCGCGATCGGCCTGCGCGCCGATATGGACGCGTTGCCGATTCAGGAGCTCAACACCTTCGATCATCGCTCGCGCAACGACGGCAAGATGCACGCGTGCGGCCATGACGGACATACGGCGATGCTGCTCGGCGCCGCTCAATATTTCGCCCAGCACGGCGAATTCGACGGCACTATCGTCTTTATTTTTCAGCCTGCCGAAGAAGGCGGCGCGGGCGCGAAAGCGATGATCGACGATGGTCTTTTCACGCGCTTTCCCGTCGATGCCGTGTTCGGCATTCATAACTGGCCCGGTATGCCTGCTGGTTTCTTCGGCGTGACCGAAGGACCGATCATGGCATCGAGCAACGAATTTCGCATCGAAATCAAAGGCGTAGGCTCGCACGCCGCCCTGCCGCACAACGGACGCGATCCGGTGTTCACCGCGGTGCAGATCGCCAACGGCCTGCAAAGCGTCATCACGCGCAACAAGAAGCCGCTCGATACCGCCGTGCTGTCGATCACGCAGATTCATGCCGGCGATGCCGTGAACGTGGTGCCGAATACGGCGTGGATCGCCGGCACGGTGCGCACGTTCACGACGGAAACGCTCGATCTGATCGAGTCGCGGCTGCGCAAGATCGCCGAAAGCACAGCCGATGCGTACGAGTGCTCGGTCGATATCACGTTCCATCGCAACTATCCGCCGACAGTGAACAGCAGCGCGGAAACGCAATTCGCCGCCGACGTGATGCGCGAGGTGGTGGGCGCGGACCGCGTCGACGCGAACGTGGAACCGACCATGGGCGCCGAGGACTTCTCGTTCATGCTGCTGGAAAAGCCGGGCTGCTACGCGTTTCTCGGCAACGGCGACGGCGGCCATCGCGAGTCTGGACATGGCGCCGGCCCGTGCATGCTGCACAACGCGAGTTATGACTTCAACGACCAGTTGCTGCCGGTCGGATCGTCGTACTGGGTGCAGTTAGCGACGAAATTTATCGCGCAGAAGTGAGCGATGAGGTGAGGTGTCAGCGTGTAAAGCAAAAAGCCGCCTTGGTGGGCGGCTTTTTTGTTTTTGCTTTCTGTATTCACACGCCCAAACGCCA